>NZ_JBHVMZ010000007.1:0-35175 GCF_042796655.1 Paenibacillus sp. NPDC057886
CCTGAGCCAGGATCAAACTCTCCAATAAAGTATTGAAAAGAGCGATAAGCTCATTTTGAAACTGACGAGATTAAAAATCTCATTTATTTTGCTTCGAAATCATACAGCCTGAAGGCTTGTACCGATTTTCCAGCGTCGATCTTGCAAGCAAGATCGTTACTCACTCGTTGTTCAGTTTTCAAAGATCAAACTTGTTTCACCGCCGGGTGTTGTTTACCTCAGCAACTTTTATATCTTATCACATCCGAACCAACTTTGCAAACTCTTTTTTTTAAGTTTCTTTCGAAGCTTAGTTGTTTCGCTTGCCGCACCGTGTTTCTCGTGTTTTCTTGTCCGGAATTAGAATATACCATGTACAGATTTCGAATGCAAGCTTTATTTTCAAAATATTATTGATCAGTTCTCTTCTTTCTCCCTATCCCTATTATCCCTTATACGATACTCATCCCGCAGCAGCAACTACCTTTTCAAACTCGGGAGAATAGCAACTCTCTCACATTACACCAATATCTATTATATATAGTAGAATGTCTTTCAAGCTGGATATATCCAGCTTGCTGTTAACTCACCTCAATCCGCTCAGATACACCTAACTGTCCAATTCATAATCATTTATAAAACCAAAAAAACAGGATCGGTTGTTTCCGCTCCCGTTTTCATGAAATGTAGATGTTGCTATTTAATCCTCGTCGTGCCGCTTTTCAAGTTTGCTATTTAAGTATACACATCAGGGTCTGATGATCTCACCATCTGAGCCGCTTACATCAAAGAAACCAACGTTATGTTTCCTCGCCAACTCACGCATCACTTTATAGGCGTCTTCCGCAACAGACCACGCGAATGCAGCATAAATCACTTCTTTTCCAAGCGAGTATTCTGTTAATCGATTATCTGTTCCCGCTTCTTCCATCGCTTCAAACACATCGTCGTCAACATTCATAGAAGGAAATGTCAGAACAAGCTCTTCGTAAAAACGTTGCAGCTGCTCTGAGCTCACCTTAATGTCTGAATAGGAATGGTCCTCCGACCACTTTGTCTGCTCACCATACCATCTCATAAACGACGCTTTATCAACTGGAGCTTTGGCTGGATCAAAAACCATCAAATCATAACTCATGCATGTTCCTCCTTTATATATAGAAGAAAGTCGATTTCGATCTCCCACAGATCAAGAATATCCCCTACGTAGAACATTTCAAAGTGTCTCCTGTCCCTTCTTTTAAAGTCCATGCTACATATTATAGAAGAAACAAAAAAGCGAAAGCCCCGTTAGTGTACCAAGGCTTCCGCTTCTTTCATTTGTATAATAAGAAAAACTTCATAAGTAACTGATCCAATTCATTCAGTCAAACTGCTATTCTCCACCGATAAATACATACCGGCATATAACAATGATAGCCAGTATCCACATAAGCCAGTGTATCTTCACTTTGCGCTCCGTAACCAGGTTACTGAATACAGCCAAGATTACATAGGATACAATCCCTGCGGAAATCCCGTTTGCAATTCCTCCAGTGAAAGGCATCAATACGATTGTAAGGAACGCCGGGAAAGCTTGCAGGAAGTCATCCCACTCAATGCTGCGAACCTGACTCATCATCAAGACACCCACGATGATCAATGCCGGAGCTGTTGCAGCGGACGGAACAACCAATGCCAGCGGAGCAATAAACAAAGCCAGGATAAACAGAATACCTGTCGTTACAGAGGTCAGACCTGTACGTCCACCAGCTTCGACGCCAGAGGCACTTTCAACAAAAGCAGTTATTGTACTTGTACCCAGTGCAGCCCCTGCACTTACACCCACTGCATCGACGAGCATTGCTTTACCAATTGTTTTCTCGCCTTTCTTCTTGTCCTTCATAATCCCCATCCGTGTTGCTGTACCCACCATCGTTCCGAATGTGTCAAACAGCTCTACAAAGGTGAAGATGAAGATGATTTCAAACAATCCAAGACTAATTGCACCTTTCAAATCCAGTTGTCCAACCGCCAGATCGCTGAAGTTAGGCAGCCAGCTTGCACCGGACAAACCGCTGAGATTCGTAACGCCCATGGGGATACCAATCAACGTTGTGGCAATGATACCGATTAGCAGTGCACCTTTGACGCGCATAACCATCAGTACAGCAATAATGAGCAGTCCAATCAGTGCGAGTAATGCATCATGATGCGTAATGAAATTACCCAAAGAGAGATTAAAACTGCTGCCCGGAATCGGTTGGCTCAGATCCGCATCAGGTGCAACATTGACGGTTACAGCGACCAGATTAGCCAGCTTGAAACCAACGATGGTAATAAAGAGACCAATACCAACTGTGATTGCCATCTTTAATGAGTCTGGAACTGCAACGAGCAGCATCTGACGAATTTTGGTCACTGTCAAAATAATAAACACGATACCAGAGATAAATACGGCTCCGAGAGCTGCCTGCCAGGAAATCGCACCGTTGGAACTCAGAACTACGGTCATGAAGTAAGCATTCAAACCCATACCTGGTGCAAGAGCGATCGGAATGTTAACAAACAATCCCATAATGATGGTCATCAAACCAGCACCTACGGCTGTTGCAAAAAATACTGCATTGTCCGACATACCGGCTCCGGCCGATCCCAAGAACAACGTGTTTACGAAAAGAATGTATGCCATTGTCATAAAGGTAGTAAGACCCGCAACAATCTCCGTTCTAACGTTTGTTCCGTTTTCTTTTAGTTTAAAGAAACGATCCATAATTCACTAATTCCTCCTTAGAGATGTTGAAGCCTTATTGAAAAACGACAAATACCCCTGAAGATGAATGCATCACCCAGGGTTTTAGCTGATGAGGAGTGGCACTGTCCAATTACGGAGAACAAAAAAAATTCTAATGTGCGTGATGTCATGCCCGACGCAATCATGTAGAATTCATGTGCTCAGCCTGCTCCTCTTCGTAGCCAGATCATTAGGGTGATCTCGTAGAGACTCCCAGGCCAATCCCCGGGATTATACGAAGTAGTATGCGCTATTTGTGTGTTTCCAATCACTATTTTAGGAGGGTTACCTCTAGTTTGTCAATGAGAAAAACGAATGTTATTATCACTTATCATATAAATCGTTCGTATTATTTAACAAAATGAACCAGTTTAGCGGTTTACAACCCAAATTAAAATGAGGTTTCACAAATCAAAAAGCTACCGCAGTCAAAGGCGGCACGCACACTTTGATTGGTAGCTTCATGGGTTACCGAGAAGATGGTTATGTGATGAGGATCATGTATTTGGATATTCGAAAGATTAGGTATAGAGTGCCGGCTGCTACGGTTACTAGTTCATTTTTTTACATGATAGGTCCTATGCCATATATTCTAAATCTCTGTCTGAAGCACGTCCTGTGCCTGCTGTTGTTCCTGACCTGTATTATCGGTTGATCCCTCAGACAATTCCTGACTCTGGGCTTGATCGGAAGACGAATCTGCTGCCTCTAAGTTCACAAATGAAGAATCCCCCGCACCAAGAGCCAAGTCTTGCATACCCGAGCCGCATCCTACCAGCATCACCATCAGAAACGCACTTCCAATGCCCATCTTCCATTTGCTCATATTGTCGGTTTTACGCATACATTCAATTCTCCTTTCAGTTGCCATATAGCCGTATTATGTACTCAGTGTACAAGCCGGACATGAAAACAATCTGAAACGAACCTAAAAAAGGGATTAAAAATTCAGAGATTCATCGTTATACCACCATCCGCTCTACTTGTGGAGTGAAAAGAAAAAAGAGACCGAAGCTCCTTTGACGGAAACTCCGATCTCTTGTTATTAAATCTGGATAGATAACTTCTATTCCCACTCAATCGTTGCTGGTGGTTTGGAAGTTACGTCATACACGATACGGTTTACGTTATCCACTTCGTTAACGATCCGTACGGAGATTTTCTCCAATACGTCCCAAGGGATACGTGCCCAGTCAGCTGTCATACCGTCAATGGACGTTACGGCACGGATACCTACAGTGTAGGAATACGTACGCGCGTCACCCATAACCCCAACACTCTTCATGTTAGGCAGGGCCGTGAAGTATTGCCAGATCTCGCGATCAAGGCCCGCTTTGATAATTTCTTCACGCAGGATGTAATCCGAATCACGAACGATTTTGAGCTTGTCCTCAGTTACTTCGCCCAGTACACGGATGGCTAGACCCGGACCTGGGAACGGCTGACGCCATACGATTGCTTCTGGCAGACCGCACTCTTCGCCGACTTTACGCACTTCGTCTTTGAACAAGGCACTCAGTGGTTCGATCAGCTTGAAGTTCATGTCCTCAGGCAATCCGCCCACATTGTGGTGGGATTTGATGGTTTGAGCTGTCGCTGTGCCACTTTCCACGATATCCGTGTACAGTGTACCTTGCGCCAGGAATTCAAAATCATCAAACTGCTTGGACTCTTCGTCAAATACGTAAATAAACTCGTTACCGATGATTTTACGTTTTTGTTCCGGATCATCCACGCCTGCCAGTTTGGACAGGAAACGCTCTTGTGCATCGATTTTGACAACTTTCATGTCGAATTTGCCGACGAACGTCTCCATTACGCTCTCCGCTTCGCCTTTGCGCAGCAGACCATGGTCGATAAACATACATGTCAGTTGGTCACCGATGGCTTTGTGAAGCAATGCAGCAACCACGGAAGAATCCACACCGCCGCTAAGTGCGCACAATACTTTACCGTCGCCCACTTTTTCACGAATATCTTTGATCGTATCTTCGATGAACGTCTCCATGCTCCAGTTGCCTTCACAACCACAGATTTCGTACAGGAAGTTTTTGATCATTTCATTACCGCGAACAGAGTGGCGTACTTCCGGATGAAACTGAACAGCATACAATTTGCGCTCATCGTTGCTCATCGCTGCGATTGGCGCACTTTCCGTGCCTGCATCCAGTTTGAATCCTGCAGGAAGAGCAACCACGTGGTCACCATGACTCATCCATACCGTATGTTCACCTTCGATACCTTGGGCAAGAGCAGCACCTGGTGCAAACTCAATATCCGCTTTACCGTACTCACGCTTCTCAGAACGCTCCACTTTACCATCCAGCTGTTGCGCCATGAGCTGCATACCGTAACAAATTCCGAAGATTGGCAATCCCAGATCATAAACGGCCGGATCTACGTGTGGTGCATTTTCTGCGTAAACGCTAGATGGTCCACCCGAGAACACGATTCCCTTTGGTGATAATTCTGCGATTTTCTCCGCCGGTGTGTTATACGGCAAAAGCTCGCTGTATACGCCGAGATCCCGGATTCTTCTGGCGATTAACTGGTTGTATTGGCCCCCAAAGTCAAGGACAACCACTATTTCATTTTGCTTATTCATTACCGTGCCTCCCTCAATTAATGAAACTAATTATACGCAACGACAAAACATACCGTCAAGGAAAGGCGAAACTCCTTTTTCCGACATCTCAAAACATGGCATATTCAACGCCAGAGAATACGGTATTTGGTCGAATATTCTTGCCTCCATTCTATATATTTCCCGATCGGAAATATAAGAAAAAGGTTAATGTTCTATTTTCATCATAAAAGAGATCTTCCCCATGAAGCTCACGGTGTATGATCGCGGAAAGACGCCTCGTTCGCTTTATAGGGCGAAAGGCGTCTATGTTTAGCGCTGCGCTGTACTTCGTGTTACAGCGCCTGCATGCGCCGGGCCAGATGAAGTGCCCGGCGCAGGAAGTCCAGACTGTCCGCGCGCAGCGGACGGTCCGGCCCGTACAGCAGCCGTTCCCAGTCGGCTGCAAACCGCGCGATGTCCGCGCCGTCCGTGCCGGCGGCCACGGCGGGTGACGCTGCATATTCGCGCAGCGTCATTCCCGGCGGCCGCGGGCCGTATCGGCGCGCGAGCGCGGCCCAGACCGGAGCGGCGGCGCTGAGCAGCCGCTCGCGGTCCGGAAAGCTGCTGCGCGGCCACGCCAGCAGCAGCCTTAGCCGCAGCGCGGGGCGAAGCCGCCGCATGCGCACGGCCCCGGCGGCGCACAGCAGCGCCGCTGCCGCAAGGGCTGCCGCGAGCCATGGCTGTGCGGCAATAGCCCGTGCGCGGGCGAGCAGCCATGCGCCCGCGCGAGCCACCCCGCCGTCCGTCTGCGGCGGGGTTACGGCAACGGGCTGCTGCCCGCTGAGCGCAGCGGCGTCTTGGCCTTCACCCTGCGTCATGGTGAAGCCTGGCGTAGCCTCAAACGGCATCCAGCCCGCGCCTGGGAAATACACTTCTACCCAGGAGTGTGCATCTCCCTGGGTTATGATGTATTGCCCGGAGACGTCCGCATCCGCTTCCCCGGGTCCGAACCCCTTAACCCAGCGTGCCGGAATGCCCTCTGCACGCAGCAGTACAATCATAGCTGTCGAGAAATGGTTGCAATATCCCTGCCGCGTAACGAATAGAAAATCGTCCACAAAATCCGTTCCACGCGGTGGCATACGGGTATCCAGCGTATATTTTGCGTGGTCAGCAAGGTAAGTTTTTACAGCCTGCACAGCATCATAACGGGTCTCACTTCCCTGAATGATTTCCTTGGCAAGAGCCTGCACGCGTCCGGGAAGCGTAGTTGGTAGCTGCAGATACGTTCTGCGAATTGCCGCCGGATCTTTCATTCTGGACGTCTTCCCTAGAAGGCGTAGTTGCTCAGGTGTTGCCACGGGAATCATGACATCTGCCGTATAACTTTTGACGGGTTGATCTTCATAAGTACCCGCCAGCCATAACGTTGCGGAATCTTCATTCGATAGCAGTAAACGTTTGTTCTTCTGATTATCACTGTTCTTATCCTGAAACGAAAGATTGAGTGGCATTCCACCTGTGAAGAGGGGAGTGGGTCCTCTCCAATCTCGCTTCATCGTCACGGTTTGACGAATACGTTGCCAATAGGCTGGGTACTCCCAACCATCGGTACGAACCAATCCGGATGGACTTGCCGTCTCAAAGCTCTGCACAGGATCACTCCAGGTGCTTCCGTTATAATATGAACGGGTCTCGCCCCGCCAATACGTAGCTTCCGGGCTTTTCGCCGTAAAAAAGATCGTGTCTCCCTGCAACAAAGGAGCGCCCATCGGTGCATCCGCTGTACTATAACCTGTGACGGCGGTTGCAGCAGGAATACTTCCTTGCTGTGTATAGCCTGCCCAGCGGGCAAGCCGCTCACCCATCTGCTCAAGGGATATACGTTCCGGTGGAGGAATGGAAGCAAGCTGACCAGGGATCGCTGAGAAAAGTACCATACCTGCCGACACCGCAAGCGTTACCGTACACCAACGACCATAAGGGCTTTGCTTAAAGATCGGGGTGGTGACCCCGCCATTAAGGCGAAGCAACTGTAGCATGGCCTGAATGAGTAGAATCCACAGCACAGAACGTATCACCGAAGCATATACATCCAGCCCGGCAAAGGATTCAAGCAGCAGCAAATAGACCAATGTTGCACTGCCAAAAAGCATCACACTTCTTCGCAGCAGTACAAGCGATTGCACAGAAGCCATCAGCATGCTCCAACCGCACATCATGAGCAGCCCTCTTGTCTCCACACTAATCGAGTGGAAACGCCAGGTATTCATGAAACTGCCCATATCCGCAGGAAGAGTGGCCGGATACGTAGCTGCCCAACCGGCAGGGTCATTACCTCCATACATGCAACATAATGCGGCTAGAGCAATGAAAAGTCTAATCAGTATTCCCATGATCCAGCCGGTACGAAGCAACCCTGCAAGCAGCAAGGCCCCCGTTAATCCCGCCATCACGGACAAGAATCGTTCACTGCCCTGCTGACCCGTTGACGTAACCGGATAAATCCACTCCAGGGACAATATAAGCAAAATGGCAGAAAGACCGATTCTGTAAAGGAGAGGCTCCGAACTTTGGCCATGATTCTTCAAATCTACTCCAGATGTTCTTGTTTCAGCTTTATATATGGAATGCACAGACTCTATTACCAAACTGGCGGTATACCCCCTGTCAGCAACAGTGGAATCTGCCTGAGGGTTTCCATTATGCTCCCACATCCGTTACCTCCGCCTTTCTCATTGAAGGTAAAGAACCGTCTGTGATCCAATGAATCTGTACTCCTCTTTGACGAAGCTGTTCCAGACTTTCATTGCTCAAATCATGAATGGTTCGATCCGTTGCAATGGACTGTGTGTTCTCATCATCTACAGTGGTATCCACCGCATCACCGCGATTTCCTAGCTTCTGAGCCAAATTGCTGCCGGGCGATTCCGCTAATGATATATGTGATGAATCTTCTCCAGCCATGAACTCAGTTAACTGAACCTCTATCCTGTACCCCAACTCGATTGCACACATTACCCACTCCACCAGAACGTCATCCATTCTGCCGGTGAGAATCACAATTCGTGACCCAATCGCCATCCTGTCCAACATCTCTGTACGAAGCGACGTAGATACAGCTTGCGCCGTGGAAATTCGTGCCTGCGCCAGCTTGTCCAGCGCATGGTTTTCAGGGGAGTGCAGGAGTTCTTGTTTCCATTTCTCCTGATGAGCAGATCCTGACCCACCGCCTTCCGTCCACAGATGATAAGGAATGTTGTCCCGCTCAGCGGTATGAATCCAACGGGCAGCTGCACGGACCGCACGTTCAAAAGAAGGCGTAACCCTCTTCTCTGACTGCATTACTTCATAACCCGATGCACCTTCATACACAAGTATGCCCAACGAGACAGAATCGGAGGTTTCAGGCAAAAAAGTCTGAAGCCGCCCCGTTTTAGCTGTACTTTTCCAATGAACTCGCCCCAGTGGGTCCCCTTGCTGATATTCCCGAAACTCAGGACTGCGATTCCCCTGACTGCTTCTTCGCTCAGACAGCGCATCTTCACCCATTGCCGAGTATTCTCCGGGATCATTCTCGCCCCATTCCGTTGCTTGAGGAACAACAATTAGCGGGGTATGATTCACGATCTCTGCAGAGGCCGTATTCCATCCGAAAACATCGCCCCAGTACAATCTGCCTGATTCCCATCTGTATATACCTCTGCGCAAACCCGATAATTCATATTGATACGTAAACTGGCGACGGGTTCCCGGAAATAGTAATTTACGGTGTACGCCAGCAGGTGTATTCTCACACAGAATGATCCATAACAGTGGAATCGGGCAGTCGAATTTCAGTTCCACCGCCACCCGCGCTCTTTCGCCTGCCACAACTCGATTCGCATGCATTTGCCGCCGGATGTTAATATTGCGCGGACCGAAAAAGTGGAGAATCAGCGCGCTTGCGAGCATCAAGGCGGCGATTATAGACAGAAAAAGCGCTGCTTTCCCGCCATGCCATACATATAGAGAGGTAAACGCCACGACCAGGACAGCACCCAACATCCGTTGACCCAGCGCAGTCATTGACGCCGTCCCCTTCTCTGTGCCGCCATCTGTACAGGTACAGGGACCGATGACAGAGCTTCCTGAATCACTTGCGCCTGTGCCCAGATTTCCGCTCTGTTCTGGGCTTTCAATTGAATGCGATGAGAAAGGACTGGTACAGCCATCTCTTTCACATCGTCGGGAATGACATAACTGCGTCCTTGGAGGTAAGCAAACGATTGTGCAGCAGCCATCCAGGCCAATGTTCCGCGCGGGCTGATTCCCAGTCTTACCGCCGGGTGACTTCTGGAAGCCACGGCAACGGCAACCAGATACTGTTTAACAACAGGGTCAACATGTACATGTTTTACTTCACGCTGCATGGCTACGACTTCTTCAGCAAGCATGACAGGGCGAAGTTCATCAAGCAATTCTCTGCCTTGCATCCGGGTTAACAGTTCGACTTCCTGCTCCGGATCAGGGTACCCCAGTCCAATCTTCATGATAAAACGATCCAGCTGCGCTTCAGGCAGACGATAGGTGCCCTCAAACTGCAACGGATTCTGCGTCGCCAGCAAAAAGAATGGGCGCGGCAAAGCATAGGTTGTGCCATCCACCGTAATGCGTCGTTCCTCCATCGCTTCCAGAAGTGCCGACTGGGTACGAGGGGAAGCGCGATTGATTTCATCAGCCAGAACAATATTGGACATGACGGGTCCTGGCCGAAACTTGAATTCTCCCGTATGCGGATGATACATCGACGTGCCCGTTACATCTGCGGGCATCACGTCCGACGTGAACTGAATTCGTCCCATGGAGCAATCCAGCGCAGAAGCGACGGCGCGAACCAGCATCGTTTTGCCTGTACCCGGTACATCTTCCAGAAGTACATGACCTCCACTAAGCATTGCAGTTAACACATAATGAATCTCTTGTTTTTTGCCAATGATCACACTTTCAACTCGCTTCATAACTCTATTCAGCAATTCTACGGCGTGCTCATGTTCCATTCGGGTATAAGACATTTCTCCTGATCTCCTTCCATCCATCGGCATTCCTGAACCATACTAATCTATGATTCAGTGTTGCCCGGAAGTAGAGAGAATAGTCCTGCACGAACGACTTTATTCAGATCAATTTATCCAAATACATGCTGCTCGCTGCTGCCAGAGGAACGCTGGCTCTCACAATCCATTCCTTTTCATTCGCCTTTAGTGAATCAACGGTTACTCCCATATGCCCCATCAATTCCCGTAGCGGAACCCAGATCGTTCCTCCCTGGCTCTGCACGACTCCCTCTGTCGTCCTATCCTTCATCTGACCTGCACGTTTCGTTGTCAGTTCTCTGCTGATAATGTCTGCTTGGATGGTTCGGTCTTTCCATATGGCTGTAGCTGTCCGAGTCTCTGCATCCCAGCGAGTGCTACCACCGAACTTTTTCATAAAGGTCCGCAAAGGCACCATGATCCGCTGATCTTCCACGCGAAATTCTCCTTGCTTCAACGTAGCTGCTGCCAAGCAGATTTCAACCTTCAGTTCCTTGCCAGCCAACCACAGGTTGCTGTTCTCCTGTACATTTTCTGCGATCCACTGCGTACCCGGAGCCTTCCGTGACTTGTATTTACCATTCGAATCAATACGGAATTGAACAGGCTGATCCGAGGCCTTCATCGTGTCAAAACGAAAACCCTGATCGTGGTAATACTTGATAATGCCAGGTAATGCTTTTACCGTCTCGGCATGTGCTCCTCCATCATGCATCAATACAATGACCGACCGCGCTCCGGCAGGCACCTTGGTAGCATTGCGTAAGATTTCTTTGGCCGGAACACCCTTCCTTTTGGAATCACCACTGTCTACGTTCCAGTCCATCACGGTGTAGCCGCCCAATTTCATCAGATCAAAATAACTCTGGTCAAAATGTCCGTAGGTACCGCCCGGTGCACGAACCAGATTCGGCCGAAATCCGGTAATCCGCTCCACTACTGCCTCTGTCTGTTTGATCTGCTTCCAAAACACTTTGAAATCACTGTACAGCTGTTCATAATTATGATTAAACGTATGATTGCCCAAAGCATGTCCATCTTCCACAACCGCACGGATCATCTCAGGATAACGTTCTGCCTGCTCACCAAGCACAAAAAATGTAGCCAAAACCTGCTCTTTGCGCAAAATATCCAATACTTCACGGGTATGGTTACCCGGTCCATCGTCAAAACTCAAATAGACTACCTTGTCTTGGGGATTCTCTTCTTTGGAGGCGGGCGCATCAGTGCTCGATACAGAAGATGCGTAAGTTGTGCCTGCCGATGCAGCGAATATACACAGCAGTACCACAATGCGAAGTATAAGCACAGACCATTTTCCAGATAAAAATGTATGTATTGGTGTTACCATGTACGAATCAACCTCCAACGTCTCTAGTGAATTTGCTGATAGACTTCAGCAGATTTGTTAGAATTATATGGAGGACGCGGTGAAAAAAGACGCGATTTTGTTTTATAATTTTCACAATTTGGGATGGCTCGTGATTGATTCTTCGCTTCGGATTAGGTAGCATAATGGACAGGTAGGATCGTGAACAAAACACCATGGAGAGAAGTTATGCTCCCACCCTATTCAGGAGAGTGAAACTATTGGAATTGCTTGAGAAGGTCCAGCATCTGTTTGGGTCCTACGGATACAGCGTTTTGTTTTTTGGCTTGTTACTGGAGTTCATCGCCCTTCCCTTTCCGGGAGAAACAACTATGGCTTACGCAGGATTCCTGTCTTACAAAGGACACTTGGACTTTGGCATCCTCGCCATCTTGGCTTTTATGGGAACAACGATTGGCATGACCATCACCTATTTTATTGGAGCCAAAGCAGGTCTGCCGTTCATTACACGGTATGGAAAATGGTTTCTGATGAAACAGGACAAGCTCGATAAGACGCAAAAGTGGTTTGCCAAGTATGGCAATGCTCTGATTTTCATTGGTTATTTCATTCCTGGTGTAAGGCATTTCACCGGATATTTCGCAGGAATAGCTGCTGTTCCCTTTCGAAAATTCGCACTATATGCCTATTCAGGCGCGCTGTTCTGGGTATTGTTATTTCTGGGTATTGGCAAAATATTCGGACCCCAGTGGAACGCCGTGTTCCACCTGGCACATCAATATGCAGCGTACATCGGGGCGGGTATTGGACTGCTGCTGATTGCAGCGGTATTGTACCGTTATCGAAAAGCCTGGACAGCGAGATCTCTGCGCAAGCCAGCTCCTGTTCGTCAAAGACAAAAGTAAACGATATAATCCAGGAACGCCCTTGCTTCAGAACTTCATTTTCAGTTATAACCGAGTGGTTTATATCTCTTCTGATCCGGAAGACTTCTGAGCTGACTCATTCAATTTTTGTACTAACTGACTCACTCGGCCCTGAGATACACCAAGCAGCTCGGCCCATTTCTTTTGTGATGCAGCGGGGTACTCTGCCATGATCTTAGCAAACCGCAGCGCTTATCCTTACTGCGAGTTTGCTTCTTTTCAAAATAAACTCTGTTGTGGTGCTTCGATGGAAGTAACAACTTTTTAAAGTAGGCAAGGCACCCCATAGAGGAACAAAACAAACAATTCAGCTGTTCTATATTTCCTTAAAGTCAGACGTTGATTAGAATCATCAACAAAATATTCAAGCGGAAAGCCAAGCACATCCATCATGCGTACCATCCCCGTATTATTAGCTTTATTCACCCTACTTACCCTCCTGTTCTTTATTTCTCGGGACTACAAAAGACAAGTCAAGTCTATTAAAATAATATGTTTACATATATATACAACGATTGATACACTTTAACTGTAAATATATTTAATTAAAATACAATATTTAGAAAAGAGAGAACCAAGTGAGCAAGGTTACAAAGGTACTAGGGACGCTTGCATTAGGCGCCGCAGTCGCAACAACTTCTTCTGCTTTTGCAGATCCAGCATTGCAATCAAGCGCTGCAGCAAAAGTTTCACCTAAAAAAGATATTCCTGGCCATGTTATTACGGTGGATACTTCCGTCAATGACAATGCTATCCATGGAGAAGTAGGTGATATCCTCTTTGATGGCACTTACTACTATGAGAGACTTCCAGATAATACTCAAATAGTCCCTGAAGGACCATCTCCTATGGCTTCAACTGAAGGATTTGTTGTTAGTAACTTTGGTGGTAATACAAGTTTAGACAAGTCTATCGTATTGTCCAGTACATATGTTTACTGGAAAATTTGGATCAAAAATACGGGTTCTTCGGCTATTACTGTAAGTATTGCTGGTGACAAAAACGGTCCTCACAGCATTCCAGGAGGCGAGACGTGGAATATTTGGAGTGATAAAGCTTGGAGTACTGGTACCTACAAAGTAGGTTTTACAAATGGTAGTGGTATGCAAGGGCAGGCGGCAGCTCGTATTGGTGAAAGCATTGCGGATCTGAGTATTTAATCATTCCTAAAACTTTCACTTAACAACGTTTAATCACTCTATATTACACATATTTATGGATGATATCAATGAATAAATACATCACATTTGAGCGCAAAAGGTTTTTCTGCCCTATTAGATGTGGAACCTCAGGGTTACTCTCTGTTATTAGCAAGGAGCTGCATATCGCGGCTCCTTTTTTTCATGTTCTTGTGGTTGTACGTCTAATCTTAAAAGCCTCTCGTGCTCTTAACCATCCATAGGCTGTAAGCAAAGCAGCAATTGCCGCGAAACCCAAGCCGCCTGCGAAACCAAGCGTACGGGGTTCCACCACTTCTAATAACAAACCCGCACCAAACATGGACAACCCCAGCATGCTGCTACTGCAAGCCGTCGCCAAACCATAGATGAGCCCTCTGTATTTCTCAGGTGTTTCACGCATCAGCAATGTATCCAGACAAGCATTGCCTACACCTGACATAAGGGCCAGCAGAATATAGATCAACACGGCGATCACTGGTAGAGTCGCCATACTAAGTAGCATAAGCAATCCCCCTTCCACGAGCAGACACATGACTACTCCAGGGAGCAGGAAATGCTGAAAATAACGAGAACACCAGCTACTTAATACCAGCCCTGTCCCAAGCGCCGCATAGAACAGACCTACACCCCAATCCCCAAGGGCAAACACTTCAATTGCATAAACGCTGATCAATACATTATCGATCCCGTTTATGACCGGTACCCATAACTCGAACAGGATGATGATCTGTAATGCTACAGAGGATCGAACCAGCCGCCACATCACCGAAGGAACATGAACTGCACCATTGCTACTAGTAACCACTGAAGGTTTACCAGAAGCTGCAGCGGCTGATCTCTCCACATTTTCAAGTGATCTCTCACTTGATTCAGTACCCATTCCCGATGGAAACGAGACTTTACGGATCATAACAGCTGACACAAGGAAACACAGTGCATTGGTTATAAACGCAGCCTGCGGCCCCATCACTGATGAGGTGATTCCCCCAAGAAAGGCACCTACAATCAGCACCGTACCGTTCATCACCTGTTCAAGTCCGTTAATTTTGAGCAAATGTTCCGGCTGTACAAGCAGTGGTATGCCTGATTTGCGCACCGGCGCATAGAGAGCCTCAGCACAGGCTAGTAAAGTACTCGCTGTATATAGAATCCATAAATCATCCGCACTGTTTACGAGCAAATAACTCAGAGCAAATGGCACCCTTGTCAGATTGGTAAACAGCATAATCTTTTGCCGTGAGAAACGCATGGTTAACATGCCTCCTAACGGGGCAAGCAGCAGAAATGGAAGCACACGCAGACCAAGGGCTAGTCCTACGGCAAGTCCAGATCCTGTTGTGCTGAGAATGAGCGAAAGCATGGCGACCTGACAGAAACGGTCACCTATGCCGTTCACTAATCCCGCGACAAAGAACTTGCGGTACTCCGATTCTTTTTGTAGCAAAAGCAGAATGGAAGATCTAAACAACATGACAAATCCTCTCCTCTTAAATTAGATGTAAATCTAATTAGATAGTATTCTAATATATAAGGATTGACAATGTTCTTTTTTATTTTGTGGGATATTCAATAACACTTTTGTGATAATCCTGATTCATCCAGGTCATACTAATTTGCAAATATAGGGTGTATAAGGGGTGAAGGAATGAATACAGCAGCGCAGAGCAGTCAGGATCAGAGAATATCTCCGAATCTTACGGAAAATATAGATTACTTCAACCAAGTGATGGGGAATAGCAAAGACTTGATGGTTCGTCCACTGCAATGTTTGCACAAATGGCCTTCTTTCATGTTGTACATCGATGGAATGGTGGATGTGCAGATTATTAATCATTCCATCCTGGAATCCTTGTTACAAACCCGAGAATTACCTGAATTTTCGGAAGATAATGAGCATCTGATCTATCTCCAGAATGACGTGCTGGCGGCCAGCAACGTGATATTGATCGATGAGATGAAAGAAGTTCTTGATGCCCTTCTGGCAGGCTTTGCCGTTGTGCTCCTGGAAGGTTCCAATCAGGGCTTGAAAATTGCAGCAGCAGGCTGGGAAGATCGCGCCGTCGGTGAACCGATCTCCCAGACGGTTGTTCGAGGACCCATGGAAGGCTTTAATGAAAATTTGCGTACAAATACAGGGTTAATCCGCAAACGAATTCGAGACCCCCATCTCTGGATTGAGGAAAGGGTGATTGGCCGAGTCACCAACACCAGGGTAGCCGTGGTATATCTGGAGCATATCGTCGATCAGGAGGTTGTAAAAGAACTGCGGCGCAGACTTGATGGAATTGATATCGACGCCATTCTAGAAAGTGGATACATCGAAGAACTTGTGCAGGACAAAACAGGTACGATCTTCCCTACGGTCTATAACAGTGAGCGACCAGACACCGTATGTGCTGCACTGCTTGAAGGTCGGGTAGCGATCATTATAGATGGAACTCCTTTCGTACTGCTTGTCCCAGCCTTGTTTGTTCATTTCTTTCAGTCTCCCGAAGATTACTACCAACGGGCCGACATCAGTTCGTTGATTCGACTGATTCGTTATCTGGCCTTTTTTATCGCGCTGCTCGCTCCATCCTTCTATATTGCCATTACTACCTTTCACCAGGAGATGCTTCCTACCAACCTGCTTATTAGTTTGGCAGCACAGCGTGAAGGTGTTCCATTTCCGGCATTTATTGAAGCCATCTTAATGGAGCTGACCTATGAGATTCTGCGGGAGGCCGGCATACGTATACCGAAAACGGTCGGTCAGGCCGTTTCCATCGTAGGTACTCTTGTTATTGGTCAGGCCGCAGTAGATGCAGGCGTTGTATCGGCTGCCATGGTTATTATCGTATCCATTACAGCGATATCCAGTTATGTTATTCCGGAAAATGGATTGTCCATCTCTGTGCGGATTCTGCGTTTTGTGCTGATGATCCTGGCTGCTGCCTTTGGTTTCTACGGAATTCTGATGGTTCTGCTGATTACGGTAACCCATCTATGCAGTCTAAGGTCCTTTGGTGTGTCTTACATGTCCCCGTTCGCGCCTTACATCGGGAAAGATCTCAAAGATACCATTTTCCGTGTACCTTGGCCCCGAATGAAAACCCGTCCGCTTTCTACCGGAACTCCTAATGAAACCAGACAAGCAAACAAAAAAACGAAGCGATAATCGGTAAGGAGAATGTGAATGAACAAATGCCTACAATTGATTCTATCTTTTGCCGTTCTGCTCCCTCTCCTTACCGGATGCTGGGATCGTCAGGAACTCAATGAGCTTGGCATCATGCTGGGTCTTGGTGTGGACAAGGATGGCGATATGATTAAAGTGAGTGCTCAAGTGGTTGTCCCTAATGAAGTATCCTCCAAGTCCAAGTCCGGGGGAGGCAAGGGGACCCCTGTGACTCAGTACCAGGCTTCTGCGCCTACCTTGTTTGAAGCCATTCAAAAGTTAACGGAATCTAGTCCACGTCGTATCTTCATGGCACATATACGGGTGTTGGTTTTTGGCGAGGAGTACGCTCGTAAAAACGGCATCTATGATGTGACCGAAGCCTTAATGAGGGAGCCAACGGTTCGGCCTGACTATTACGTCATGGTGGCACGAAATACAACGGCTTCTAAAGTGCTTGACGTGCTAACACCTCTTGAAAACATTCCTGCGGAAAAAATGTTTAATTCGCTGGATGTCTCCTCCAAAATCTGGTCCCCTACGACAACCGTTACCGGGGATCAATTAATGGAATATATATTGTCTCCGGGCATACAGCCTGTCATTACAGGTATAGAGGTTATTGGTCAACCTGCGAAAAGTGGAAATCAATCCAATATTGCGACGATCAGGTCTCCTGCTCGCCTAAATTCCACTGGATTGTCCGTATTTAAGGGAGATAAGCTGATTGGTTGGCTAACGGAGGATGAATCCAAGGGATATAACTATATTCGTAATAATGTGGTATCCACCATCAGTCATCTGCCTTGCCGCAAAGAAGGATATGTGACCTTCAAAGCACTTCGCACAACGACCAAACGACATGCCAAAGTTGTTGCCGGACATCCTGTAGTCAACATCAAAATGAAAAATGTATCCTCCATCGGTGCAGTGGAATGTGAAATAAAAATTGGCTCAATGAAAGTACTCAAAGAATTGGAACGGGATAGTGAGGAACGTCTTGTAGATCTAATGCAAAAATCCGTCAAATCGGTACAGCGCAAATTCCACGTTGATATTTTCGGATTCGGGCAAGAGGTCTATCATGCTGATCCCAAGTTCTTTAAAAAGGTGGAGAAGGATTGGGATAGTTATTTGGAAAATCTGGATGTTCATTACGATGTCAATGTACAAATCAAACGTGTAGGCACACTGGATGATTCGTTCAAAGATCAAATTAGGGAGTGAGACAGGGTGTTACTTACACTTAGTGTCATAGTGACCGCAGGACTCATTGGATGGTTCGATCTGCCTGGGCTCATACGTCGCAAGGAATGGAAAGAAACAGCCGTTTACAGTGTCTTGCTGCTCTTGGCTACCTTTTTCAGCGTCATTGCGGCAAACTTGTGGGAATTCCCCAGTCCACTTTATCTCATCATATGGATCTATGAACCTGTAAATCAATTTCTGGCACACTTGACTGGAACTTAGGAAAAAAGGAGGGGACATTATGCTTGAGCAGGGCCGCATCGGAACAAGACAATTGTCCACTCTCATTTTCATGATGGTGGTCGGGGATATGATGCTCATCTATCCCTCGGTCATCACATCCTATGCCAAACAAGATGCCTGGATATGTGCTCTTATCGGGGTTCCATTGGGAATGGCTCTCATGCTCATGTTTTTAAAGCTGTCCAGTCTGTATCCGGAGGAAAATCTGATACAGATTTCACGAAGCATTCTGGGATTTTGGCCAGGCAGTCTTGTATCCGGATTTTACCTTTTCTTTTTTGTAATAGGTGCCTCAACACACACCCGAGAGGTCGGAGATTTCCTCACCTCCCAAATCTTTCAGTACACCCCGATTCGCGTCATCATTCTGATGTTTGTTATTACGGTTGGTTGGGGGTTATATCATGGTCTGGAAACGATGGGGAGAAGCAGTGAATTGCTAATGCCTATCCTTATCGTATTTATTCTCGTGCTTGCATTCTGTCTATTACCTCAGGTTGATCCCAGCAATTTGAAGCCTGCAACGGATACCAGCGTCGTTCACATCCTTCAGGGTATTCTCATCAGTATCATATATCCGGTAGGTGAACTGGTCCCCATTATGATGATTGTTCCCTACACGCTAAAACAGGCTCACCGAACTCGGGATGTTCTTGTTGCGGCAGGACTTGGCAACTTGTTGCTGGCTATATTGGTTACTATCTCTCTGCTTGTTCTAGGTGCGTTCCTTACACAGCATAACATCTATGCTTCCTTTATTTTATCTCAGAAGATTAACATCGGTGGTTTCTTTGAGCGTATTGAAGCCATCATGGCTTCTTCCTGGCTCATCTCCACGTATGTTAAAGCGATGGTGTATATGTACGCATTTATCGTCGGGTGCGCCGAACTATTTAAGCTCAAGCAGTATCGGATACTCATCCTGCCTGCATCATTGCTTATATTTGGCCTTGCCAATCTGGTTTCGCCCAATTTGTCCTTCATCGTCATTACTGTCGTTCCATATTGGGTGGATTGGGATACCACATTAAGTATTATTTTGCCTGGGTTGTTACTGTTGGTGCATATGTTTAAAAAGCGCCGGGAAACCAAGTCATCCGGATAACAGAATGCTAGAGCATTAATTAAGTCGATAAGGAAGGAGGAAGAGACCATGATAATTAAAGAAAAAATCACTATTCGTCAATTTTCTTTACTTACCTTTCTTGTCATGGTAGGGGATATGATTCTGATCTATCCTTCACTGGTCACAGCTTTGGGCAAACATGATGCATGGTTATGCTCTATCCTCGGTCAGCCAATCGGCCTATTCCTCATTTGGATTTTGTACAGACTTCATCAAACCTACCCGGAACTATCTTTAATAGAAATTTGCAAAAAATTGCTTGGTCCATGGGCAGGATCAGTCTTATCTATTGGTTACCTGTTCTATTTCGCCATCGGTGCCGCCATCTGCATCCGTGAGGTTGGAGATTTTTTGACCACCCAAATCTACCTTCAGACCCCCATCCGTGTCATTTTGATTATGCTCATATGTTCGCTTATTTTGGGCCTTATAAAAGGTTTACAACCCATGGGGGCAAGTATAGAAATGCTGACTCCTGTTGTTGTCGCCTTCATGATTCTCCTCTTCATGGGGTTGCTTCCCAAAATAAACAGTTCACATTTACAACCATTCTTGAGCATCAGTTGGATCCACCTAATTGAAGCAATTGTTCGGGGCGCATTTACCTCATTCGGAGAGTTAATCGTGCTTACCATGATTCTTCCTTATGTGAAGTCTGGTCCCAACCTTAAACGTGACATGCTGCTTGCCACGTTTTGCGGAGGTCTGCTCCTGAGTGTTCTGTTACTGTTCTCACTACTCGTTGTGGGGCCATTCCTAACCCAGCATAATATCTATATCTCCTATACCCTGTCTCAGAAGATTAATATCGGTAATTTTTTTGAGCGTATTGAAGCCTTCATGGCTACCGCATGGTTAATCGCAACCTATTTCAAATGCCTCCTGTATATGTTTGCTTTTGTTATCGGTTTGGCTCAGCTGTTTCAGTTAAAAGCATACAAACCACTCATTCTCCCTTCAGCCTTGCTCGTGTTTGCATTGGCCATCCTGATTTCTCCCAATGTCATCTTCTATACCAACACCATTATGCCTGCCTGGGTGGAATGGGATATGACCGTAAGTTTTATTATTCCTCTGTTGTTGTTATTCGTTCATCGAATCCGTTCCCGTAAGAACAACCAGATAACATCTGATCGCATTCCCACATAAAAAGGCTGTGTTCACGGCAAATTCCGCGAGCACAGCCTTTGATGTTATTCAAATGGTTTAATCCAACCAGAACGAATGAGTTACAAAACCTGCAAAGCCTCCAACGCTGCCTCAATATGGCCTTTGACTCGCACCTTCAACCACGACTTCAGCAGGACACCCTCTTCATCAATGAGAAACGTGGAGCGTACCATCCCCATATATTCCTTGCCATACATCTTTTTGAGCTGCCATACGCCGTATTGTTCGGCAACCTGATGTTCCTCGTCTGATAACAGGATGAATGGCAAGCCGTATTTGGCAATGAATTTGTCGTGCTGCTTCATCGGATCAATACTAATCCCCAGAATAACTGTATTTAACCCCTTAAACTCCTCATGACGATCACGGAAATCACATGCCTGCTGTGTGCAGGAAGAAGTCATATCCTTCGGGTAAAAATATATCAGCACCCGCTGTCCGCGATAATCCGAGAGCTTCACCGTCTCTCCCGTACTGGACGGAAGTTCAAAGTCTGGTGCCGGCTTGCCTTCGGTTAATGTCATCTCATTACCTCCTTTATCTCGTCTAACCTTTCACAAAGGGCTTCTGTTAAGATCCTGCTCCGCGATACTTCTTCACGCCATAATTCCATAGCAGAAGGCCGATGGAGCCAAACACCAATCCCATCACAGGTGTCAGCATCGCCATACGATGCATTTCGGATCTTTCCAGGAACAGGGCTGCCGGGTAGATGCCCACGAAGGCAAACGGAATGACCCACGTTAACAGAACCTGAATCGCACGGTTATAGATGGTTACCGGATAACGTCCATATCCCTGAATGTTGTACATTAATGGCAGGATGCCTGTAGGTGCATCCGAATAAAAAGATAACGACGTCAGGGTGATATAGATTCCTGCATAGATTAACACTGAACTAAGAGCAAGAATAATGAGGGCCGGAATATGCCACCACTCCAGCACAAGCCCCATCTCCGCACCGCCGATGACCATAATGATCAGACCGATAAACGAACCAACGAGTGCAGGCGGGTCCACATTTTCGAGTAAAATCTGGAACAGGTTATGCGCAGGCCGTGTTAATATGCGATCCATCTCGCCTTTGACAATATACCGTTCACTGAACCCCCACAAATTGATAAAGCAACTGAAGATACCGTAAGGCACCATAAAATATCCATAAACAAAAAGAACTTCACTCTCACTCCATCCGCCCAGATTATCCGTATGTCTGAAAACCACAAAGATAAAAATAAGATTGGTTGCCTGGAATAACAAATCCGAAAGGATTTCGACCCAAAAGTCGGCGCGGTACGTGAGACGTGTTTTCATGTAATTTTTTAAATATTCCCAGATCAGACCCATATAGTACACTCTGTTATCCTCCTTGCACGAACAGACGCTTACGCGCCTGACGCCAGATCAGCATCATCGGAATGAGCAGTATGACAAACCAGAACACCTGAATGCCAAGTACGCTCCAGATGCCTGTGCCTTCCACTCTTCCGGTGAAAACCGAGCCGGGCAGATACGTAATGGCCTGAAAAGGCAATACCTTCATCACCGCGGACATCCAGCCCGGATAGAGGCTGATTGGAATAATCAGACCGGAGAACAGATCAACCACAACGCGTTTCATACGCATCATGCCTTCATTGTTTTCCACAAAAAATGCGGCCAGTCCTGTAATGACATTAATCTGGGAGTTAATGAGGAAACTGAAGAACAGCATGACAAGAAAGCCAATCCACGCGGACGGCGCCGTAGGCAGTTCAACCGGGAACAACAGAATGGCAATGAGCATTCCAGGAATCATGAGCAGCAGGAAACGGAAAATACCTTCGCCCAGACCCTGCATCATTTTGACCATGACATAGTTGATCGGCCTTATGAATTGAATGGCAATGGAGCCATCCCGAATGTCCGCGGCTATTTCCCGGTCCAGGTTGTTAAAATAAAACGCACGCGCCATCCACGATACCGCCACATATGTCGTCATCTGAGCTGCCGTAAAACCGCCTAGTTCACCACTACTGCCGTAAATGGCTTGCCACGTAAAGTAATACACGCCGATATTCAGCGTATATATCAAAATGCCGGAATAATAATTCACCCGGTATGCAAGCATCGTCAGGAACCGGATGCGCATAAAATCAAAAAATGCACTATTCATCTTAGGATACACCCACCGCTTCGTTCTTTGCGCCCACAATCTCGGGACGCTCGGCGGAACCAGATTGGTAAATACTGCGCACAATCTCATCCGTGTTAATCTCTATAATCTGAATATCGGTAATATCTGCCTGTCCAACGACCCGTCCCAGCACATCCGACACGTTGAGTTCAAGCGGAATCCAGACCGATGCGGACAATTCGTTCTCCACCGTCCAGCGAACAGGGAGCGCAGCAGTCCATTCCAGCATTTGTTCCATGGGGTGAGCCGTGCCAAACTTGAACCGGATTTCCCGTTCCTTGCCCCATTGGGACTTCAGATGATCCAACCCGCCATCATAGATGATATTGCCCGCATCGAGCATAATAACTCTTGAGCATAAAGCTTCGATGTCCTGCAGATCGTGGGTTGTCAGCAAAATGGTTGTTCCGTGTTCCTTATTCATGTCTTTCAGGAATTCACGAATTTCCGATTTCACAACAATATCCAGACCAATGGTTGGCTCATCCAGGAACACAATATCCGGATTATGCAGCAGCGCAGCGACCAGCTCACAACGCATACGCTGTCCAAGACTTAGCTTACGAACCGGACGATTCAGCAGATCCTGAAGCTGTAACCGCTCAACCAGTTCATCCAGACGTTTACGGAAATCGACCTCACCTACTCGATACACCTTGCGCAGCAGATGGAAGGACTCAATGACACCGATATCCCACCATAATTGGCTGCGTTGACCAAATACGACACCAATATTCTGCACAAATTTCTCACGTTCCTGATACGGAACATATCCACCAACCGATATTTGCCCTGAAGTAGGCACCAAAATGCCGGTCAACATCTTAATCGTTGTTGATTTACCGGCACCGTTCTCCCCAATATATCCGCATATTTCGCCTTGCGGAATTTGAAATGAAATATCATTTACAGCCAATACCTCCTGGTATTGACGTGCAAACAGATCCTGGAATGCGCCCTTAAGCCCTCCTCGACTTTTCTGGACGCTAAACGACTTGCGTAAATCTTTGACATCAATCGCCAGCATGATTATACCTCACTTGGATTTTGTTGAAATTGCTTGTAGCCCAAAAAGAAATTATAATAGTATCAGTCAAAATTCAGCAAGCTTTAAAAAATAGTCTGAGGCCGCGTCCTCTGTTGCATCTCACAGATATGTCGTGTACGGAAAGCCCGGGCTAGATCAAATTGGACTCATCTTCATTTATTTTGAATACAAAGGAGAGCTAGCATGACCAGAAAGACGAAGAGAACCATTTGGATTTCTCTTGCCGCCTTCGTGCTGATTGTTGGAGGCGCTGCGGCATTTTATTTCGGTTCTATTCTCAATCAGTTGAATGGCTTGCAAAAGGAAGGCGATGATTCGCCGTTTGCCGGTATCGAAAATGTTGAAAAAGTAAGTACACCGGATCCTCCGAAATGGGAAGGCACCGAAACGGTAAATATTCTCGTTATGGGTGTTGATGCCCGCGGGCTGGAGAAGGGGGAAGTTCCTCGTTCTGACAGCATGATGGTCGTTTCGCTTGACCCACTCACCAAAAAAATTAATCTATTCTCCATTCTTCGCGACACATACGTCAACATTGACGGGTATGGTAAGGAACGCATCAATACTGCGATTACCCATGGTCCCAACGTGGCAATGAAAGCTGCCGGAGATCTGCTGGGTATCCCTGTCCAGTATTATGTGTATACCGATTTCCAAGGATTCATCAAATTGGTGGATGCCGTTGGCGGTGTGGATTTTGACGTAGAGAAGGACATGCACTATACAAGTAAAGCGGACAAAAATGAATACGATATTGATCTAAAAAAAGGCTACCAGCATTTGGATGGCGATACGGCTCTCATGTATGTTCGCTTCCGTCATGATGCCATGTCGGATTATGCCCGCTCCGAGCGGCAGCGCGAATTCCTGAAAGCTGTAGCAGCGAAAATGCAGTCAACGACAACGATTGCCAAACTGCCTTCCATTCTGGAAGAAGTAAATCCTTATGTAGATACCAATCTGACCCTCTCCGACATGTGGAAGCTGGGCGGACTTGGATATCAGAGCAGCATGAACGGCAGCGAGCAAATCCCGCCAATGAAAATGCTCAAGGAAGAGCGGACACCGGGCGGAGCTGAGGTGCTGACCGTAACCAATGAAGAAAAGCTTAAGCAATATATTCAAGATATCATTCATCCTCCTGCTCAAGAGGAAGGCAGTACTACTGGAGCCGAAGACAAAACGGCAAGTGGTGACGAACAAGACTCCAAGCAACCCGCACAGTAATGAAGTGCAACACGCAGAGGGCAGCACATATGCTGCCCTCTCGCTGTGTTTTGTTTCTCTAATACGAAAGGAAGTTATCTTATGAATCCATCACGTTCCCGTTCAGAGCTTTTATACGAAGAAGCACTTCAACATATTGTAGGAGGTGTGAACAGTCCCTCCCGCTCATTCAAAGCGGTGGGTGGCGGTGCACCTGTATTTATGAAAAAGGCGCAAGGTGCACACTTCTGGGATGTAGACGACAACCGTTATATCGACTACCTCGCGGCGTACGGCCCGATTGTTACAGGACATGCTCACCCCCATATTACCCAGGCGATTACCGAGGCAGCAGCAAATGGTGTGCTGTACGGCACACCAACAGAACTTGAAATCAAGCTTGCCAAAATGCTGAAAGAAGCCATTCCTTCGATGGACAAGGTTCGTTTTGTAAACTCCGGTACAGAAGCGGTCATGACCACCATCCGGGTTGCCCGCGCCTACACCAAACGTAATAAAATCGTGAAATTTGCCGGATGTTATCACGGTCACTCCGACCTGGTCCTTGTGGCAGCAGGTTCGGGGCCTTCCACGCTGGGTATCCCGGATAGTGCAGGCATTCCAACGAGCATTGCGCATGAAGTCATCACGGTACCTTTCAACGATCTGGACAGCCTGAAAGCAGCTCTGGAGCGTTGGGGCGATGATGTCGCCGCAGTCATGGTTGAACCGATTGTCGGCAACTTCGGTATGGTTATGCCGGAACCTGGCTTCCTGGAAGGACTCTGTGCCATGACACGGGACAATGGCTCGCTTGTCATTTACGACGAGGTCATTACAGCCTTCCGTTTCCACTATGGCTCCACACAGACTTACGCGGGACTGGACAGTCATGCAGAGATCGAACCGGATTTGACCGCACTTGGCAAAATCATCGGTGGCGGTCTGCCAATCGGTGCTTACGGCGGTCGTAAACAGGTTATGGAGCAGGTTGCTCCACTCGGCCCGGCCTATCAAGCCGGAACGATGGCTGGTAACCCTGCGTCCATCTCTGCGGGTATCGCTTGTCTGGAAGTTCTGCAAGGCGAAGGTGTATATGCGGAGATGGAACGTCTTGCCATCGAACTGACTACAGGCCTTCAGGCTTCTGCGGATCGTCATGGCATTGCTTTAACTATTAACCGAATTCGTGGTGCCTTTTCCACCCACTTCTGTGACCACCCGGTTACGAACTACGATCAAGCCCAGGATACCGATGGGGAACAGTTCGCTTCCTTCTTCCGTCATATGCTGAATCGTGGCATTAATCTGGCTCCTTCCAAATATGAAGCCTGGTTCCTGACCACTGCACATACGGACAAGGATGTTCAAGAAACATTGGAAGCCGCAGAAGATTCCTTCAAAGCTATGGCTCAGGCGTAATCAGTCATCTAACAATTCACACGTCGCAGCATAGCATGTCATTGAAATTAATCACATGAAATAAAGGCGTCCCCCAAGCGATTAATCCGCTTGTGTGGACGCCTTTTGCAGTTTCGCTATTTCCTCCCGGATAATCCGCAGCCCTTCCTTAATCCGTTGCTTGGGTACATTGGATATGTTTAACCGCAGCATTTTATCCTGAAGTATCTCCTGTGCACCTTCCGGATAATATCGTTCTGTTGTATCGGCAATAACTCCCCGTTGATCCAACCGGGACAGCAAGACCCTCAGCGGCATATCCTTAGGCAGTGGCAGAACCGTATGCTCCCCGCCTGTACGCGGTGCATTCGCAAATGGAATGAAGTCCGGGAAGGCATAAAGCTGTTGATACAACTTGTTCATCCGGGCAGCATAGCGGCTACGGATGACTTTGCCATGGTGAGCAAACATCCCGTTACGAATGTAGACCTCAAGTGCAGCCTGGGACAGTACCGCAGTGTCAATGTCGAGCATTTTTTTGTATTTACTAAACGATGCAGTAAGACTTTCAGGCAGAATAGCCACACCAATCCGCAAGCCGGGAAACAGGATTTTGGAGTAACTTTTCAGATAAATGACTCGCCCTTCCGTATCATACGACCATAACGGGTCCTGCTTCGTATTCTCTTCCAGATCAGCCAAGAAATCATCCTCTACCAGATAGACATCGTAACGCTGTGCCAGGCGGATCAATCTTTTCTTCTCAGCTGCCTTCAGGGAAGTGCCAATTGGGTTGTGGAAACGCGGCATGACATAAAAAAATTTGATGTCTCCTTCGCGGAACTGTCGTTCGAGCGCGTCCCAATCCAGGCCATCCAGAGAGCGTCTGACACCAGCAATCGGTACATTCAGCCCTTGTAGAAGCGAAGGCATATTATGATAACCCGGCAGTTCGAGCATCACCTGCTTTTTCCCATTGGGAAAAGGCATTAGCGCCAGCACAGCTAGGGCCTGCTGTACGCCTGACGTAATAAAGAACTGCTCCTTCCGGGCAAACACCTGATAATCGGCGAATTGCTTCTGCAACAATTCAATCAAGGAAGGCAAACCTCTCTCGGTTCCGTACAAAAACAGGTCCGCCTGTTTCTTCTCCATCGCCTGGTCCACACAATGGCGAAAATCGGAATAAGGGAATACTCTCGGATCAGGAGCTGCGGAGGCAAAATCCAGCGGCCCCTGCCACTCCCCATCCTCCACTTCGGCCCCATTCTGAACCGCATAATACCCGGACTGAGGTACCGCGTAGACCAGATGCCGCTCTTCCAGCCACTCGTACGCGCGTATGGCTGTACTCACACTACATTGATATTGCTCAGCCAGAACACGCACAGCCGGCAGTTTGATTCCTTTGTCCTGCCACTGTCCACTGTTCTGCTGCCGCAATTGGTCCTGAATCCATTGCTTAAGTGATTCAGCGATAATTTCATATTTTCTCATTGGATTCTGCCTCTCCTCCTACTTCTGCATTACCTTAAGTGTACCGGTACAGTAAACGTTTTTGTCTATTGTACCACTATTGGTCTGGCAGTATATTGAATAAGACCAGACAGCCCACGCAGCAATATATGCGCCGTTGCAGTAGACAAGAAAAACCGTATTATTTGGAGGAAACCCTATGAACAATAGCCAAACTAGAACATACGCATATGTAGCAGCTGTTTTATATGCAGCCATTATTGGTTTATCCTTTTTATTTGTTAAAATGACGGTGAGTGTTGCACATCCAATTGATGTACTTGCACATCGTTTTGCTTTGTCATTACTCGTAGTCAGCATGCCTGTCATTTTCGGATGGATCAAGATCAAGCTAACCCTTCATGATCTGTGGCGTATCATTCCGCTAGGACTGCTCTCTCCTGTTTTGTTCTTTGCCTTTCAGGCATTCGGGCTTGTCTCGTCCAACTCATCGGAAGCAGGGATTATCCAGGCGATGGCCCCTGTATTCACACTAGTTCTAGCCTCTATCTTTCTAAAGGAACGTACATCCATTTTACAAAAACTGTTCCTGCTGTTGTCCGTGGCGGGTGTAATCTTTATTTTCTTGATGAAAGGAAGCGGGATGTCGGCAGGCAATTTTAAAGGTATTGCTTTACTGCTGCTCTCCACGGTGTGTTTTGCAGGTTATGGTGTATTGGCAAGACCCTTGGCGCAGAAATATAAACCGATGGAATTGACCTGGGTGACCCTGATGGTTGGATTTATAGTGTTCAACGCCGCTTCCCTGATTCGTCATGCGTCCAGCGGAACCATGATGGATTATGTGAAGCCACTCGGAGATGTATCTTACCTAGGAGCACTGGCCTATCTGGCCGTCCTCTCCACCATGTTCTCCACGCTGCTGGCGAGTTATGCCCTGACTCATCTGGAAGCTTCCAAAATGAGTGTATTCAGTAATTTGTCCACGCTCATTTCGATTGCTGGTGGAGCCTGGATATTGCATGAACCCGTTCATGGATACCACTTTGTTGGAGCTCTGCTGATCATCGCAGGTGTACTTGGCACCAATATGAGCGGAAGAAAACGCAGACTGGTCAATCCAGATAAAGCGTGATACAATGTGAAAAATTGTAAACGGACGTTATCAACAATGATGAAGAGAAGTACACAGGACAGGATACCTCAGAGAGCCGGCGGATGGTGTGAGCAGGTGTATCGGTCATGTGGAAATGGGCTTCGGAGTTCCGAGTTGAACCCGTTCTGCCACCTAACTCAGGAGCGCGGATCGTCAGTAGGCAAGGCGGCATGTTCAGCCGTTATCCATGGACAGGATATCGATAAGACATATGTGGGATTCCCGCATATATTTCATCCGTATCCCTCAAGTGGGCCGCAACCAGCGGCCAATTAAGGTGGCACCGCGAAGCATAAGCTTCGTCCTTCTATTCTGTTCCCGTCCGGGAAACAGGATGAAGGACGAGGTTTTTTTATTTATGGATGTACCCAAGACTGTTGCAGGCTGAAAGGAGGTGATGGTCGTGGAAGACGGCTGGTGGCGTCAGCAATTAAGGATCGTAAAATCACAAAATCAAAGGAGAATGAACTATGAACAAGGATATTATTTTAACCGGAGACCGGACGACCGGACAGCTTCATCTCGGCCATTACGTGGGCAGCCTGCGCAGTCGGGTGCAATTGCAGGATGAGTACAAAACGTATATTTTACTGGCTGATGTACAGGCGCTCACGACCCACTATGATCAACCGGGGCTGATTGCAGACAGCGTGCATCAAGTGACACTCGATTATCTTGCCGTAGGTATCGATCCCAATAAAGCCACGCTGTTCATCCAGTCGATGATTCCGGAAATTGCCGAGATGACTGTCATATTCTCCATGTTTATCACGGTGAACAGTCTTCGGCATAATCCCACGATTAAAAACGAAGCGCGTGACCGTGGCTATAAGGATCTCTATTATGGATTTCTCGGTTATCCCGTCAGTCAAGCTGCGGATATTGCGTTCTGTAAAGCAACCCTTGTTCCGGCAGGCGAAGACCAGATCCCACATATCGAAACAGCGCGGAAACTGGTACGGCGGTTCAATGAATTATATGCGCCAGTTCTGCCTGAACCACGTATTCTCACCGGGGAACGGCTGGGCGGACTCGATGGCGTTGGCAAAATGAGCAAAAGTATGGGCAATGCCATCTCGTTGAATGCTCGTCCTGATGATGTGCATGCCAAGCTGTCTCGAGCGAAAACCGATCCTGCCCGCATTCATCGTTCTGACCCGGGACACCCGGATATTTGTCCTGTATTTGCCTATCACCAGCTGTTTCGAAAGGATGGAGCCGCTGAGATTCATGCGAACTGTAGTAATGGCACCATCGGTTGCAAGGATTGCAAGAAGATTGCAGGCACTGCAATTAACGAACTGCTCTCTCCTTTCCGTGAACGGCGAAATTACTATGAACAACGTGGGCATGAAGTGAAGGAAATCCTCGTGGAAGGTACACGTCAGGCCCGTCAGGCTGCACGTGAGACGATGCTTGAGGTTCGTGAAGCGATGGGGATACGTTATTTCGACTGACGGTATGAGAAGGCTTGATCACGTTAACACTGCTGAGAACAGTCTATTGGGAAAAGAGGTCCCCTCAGCATGAAACCAACACAGCCTTCTTTTTTGCAAGCCATGATGTTAATAATGTTATCTGTCGGCCTGATCAGCCACGTCCTGATCATCCCTGCCCTTTTGTCTTCTGCCAAAAGAGATGCATGGATATCCGTTCTGTTGTCTGCCGGGCCTTATCTTATATTCACTTTAATGCTTGCCTATGTCTCTCGTTCTCTCCAGCACCAGACCCTGCATGAATGGCTGACTTCCCGTCTTGGCAAGCCTCTTGGCCTGCTGTTTCGAGTGGGAAACAGCCTCTTTTTTCTGTCCGTGATCTACTTCACTCTGCATGATACCACCACTTGGGCCAAAACCAATTATCTGACGGAGACACCCGTATTGGTTACAAGCATTGCCCTGATGTCTCTCTGTGCGTATGCGGCCTATAAAGGAATACGCTCTCTGGCATTTACAGCAGGATTGATCCTGCCCCTGGTTGTGCTGCTTGGCTTCTATGTCGCTATTGTTAATACACAATACAAGGATTATAGTCGTCTGCTGCCTGTGCTTGAACATGGCTGGAATCCCGTGCTTCATGGTACGGTCTACAGCCTTGCAGGCATGTTTGAGCTGCTGTTCATCTGGTACATACAGCCCCATCTCTCCAAGCGCATACGTGTATGGCAGTACCTGATGCTCGCGTTCATTATTCTGGGGCTGACACTTGGCCCACTTATTGGGGCAATCGTGGAATTCGACCCTTTTGAAGCTGCCAAAATGCGATATCCCGCCTTTGAAGAATGGCGAATTGCCTCCTTGGGCAAATATATTGCCCAGACTGATTTCTTTTCTATTTATCAATGGCTCGCCGGTTCGTTTACCCGAATTAGTCTGGCCATGTATATTGTGGTAGAAATTTGGAATATTAAGAGCGCCTCCAGAAGGATCCTATGTTGTGCCACTCTTGGCGTCTTATTTATTCTTTCCATGCTGTATCCTCTGGATGATATGACATTCGAAAAGCTGCTTGTCCAATACATATTCCCGTTCAATCTCATGTATCTGAGCGGACTAGCGGTGGTTGCAACAGCCGTTGCATACATCAGTTCACGCCATCAGAGGAGGAAACATCATGGAGCACCAAACGATTGACACCACGTCCCATGAAACACTGCTTGCCTCTTTCGAAAAGCAGTTCAATCCCTGCGCAGATGTTGTTATTCAGACCTTTCCAGCCAAAGATGAAACCGATATGTCGGTGATTATGATCTATTGCGACGGTTTGGTCGACGGCAAACAAATCAACCAGTTTATTATCCCACGGCTGGAACAGCATTCCCTGTTCATAGAAGAAGCACACCCCAAAGAATTGGGATTAACATTGAATCCGGTGAAAGATCTCACAGATATAGAGAATCTAAACCTGTTGATTTTTAGCGGACAATTACTGCTCATTTTCGGAAATGGTGATCAGTCCTGCAGTCTGGATATCGCGAATATACCAGGAAGAAACCCTGAGGAATCGGCAATCGAGTCATCGATTAAAGGCCCTCGGGATGGGTTTACTGAGGAGCTGTCCGTGAATATCGGCCTCGTTCGCAAACGAATGAAAACCTCTTCCATGTGTTATGAAAAATATGTTAAAGGCGGTCGTACCCAGACCTCTATTGGTCTGTTGTATGTCAAAGACATCATTAACCCGGATATTCTGAAAGAAGCACGCCAAAATCTCGACCAAATTGAAATCGATGGCATTCTCGGTACCTCCATTATGGAACGTGCGATTATGGGTGGAATTCGCAGCATTTTCCCGCTCACGGACAATACGGAGCGACCCGATTATGTCGTGAACTCTCTTTTAAATGGGCGATTTGTTGTTCTAATTGAAGGTTCACCGGTAGCCATCATCGCTCCAACCACGCTATTCAATCAATTGAAATCGCCGGAAGACGAGAGTACCCCTTTTTTCATTGTTACTTTTGAGCGAATTTTGCGCATTTCCGGATTACTGATCGCCTGCTTCTTTCCTGCCTTCTATATCGGCCTAACCAGTTTCAATGTGGAGCAGATTCCCTTGCCTCTGCTCGCAACCATTTCAGGTACCCGGATGGGTCTACCTATGCCAGTAACGCTGGAAGCATTTTTAATGATATTTATGTTCGAGCTATTTAATGAAGCTGGCCGTCGACTCCCACGCGCCTTGGGACAGACCGTCAGCGTGGTAGGTGGGCTTATTATCGGAGATGCAGCGATTCGAGCAGGAATTACTTCCCCCACAATCATTGTCACTGTGGCTATCTCGGTTATCTCTAGCTATATTTTGGTAAATACCGTACTCAGTGGGGCTACTGCTCAAGTCCGGATTGGGATGCTTATCATTTCTTCCATCCTTGGATTATTCGGTTTCATGCTTGGATTATTTGGTCTGCTGGTGCACCTCGTATCCTTGGAGTGTTATGGCGTCTCGTATCTGTCACCCGTCTCTCCTTATATTCCCGGCGACTTCACCCAAGCCGTATCCATGCCCCCTTCCATGAAACGGACCAAGCGCCCAGCCGTACTCCGTACACAGGACCCCTCTCGCCGGAGGAAACGCTCGTGACAAGATGGATGGCTAAGGTTAGCTTGTTTATAAGCTGCTTCATCCTGCTGACCGGGTGCTGGGATTCCAAAGAGGTGCAGAGCATTAACTTTATCACGGCTGTAGGGATAGACTATGTGGACAACCAATACATTGCTTACGCTCAACTCATTGATTTCTCCAGTATTGCCAAGCAGGAAGGACCAACTTCAAGGGAAGCAAGTGATATCTGGATCGGACGGGGTGAGGGTTCTACGCTGAGTATGGCTATTGATGACCTATATCAAACTTCTCAGCAACAAACGCTGTGGACCCATGTAAAAGCGATTGTCTTATCCAAAAATATATTGAATGGACGGCTAGAGGATGTCTTCAATACACTGTTGCATTCAGGCCAACTGAGATATACCCCCTGGCTCTACGGTACAGATCATAACATTACCGATGTACTCTCTCCCTCTGCCCTGCTGAACCAATCTGCCCAGACCATCGAGTTGTTTGAACCGATGAAGCTGTATAAGCAACATTCCGGTTATGAACCGATCCGGCTTCACCAGCTCCTTGACGGATTTCGGGAGCCTGCTTCAGTTATTCTCTTGCCTTCTATTACCAATCAGAATCAGACCTGGTTTAACGGGGATAAAGCCCCCCCGCTTATTAGAATGGATGGGTTTTATGTCATTTCAAACGGTAAAAGTCAAGGCAGGGTGACGGGCAAGGACGCTGATGGTACACGATTCGTAAATTATGAGCACGTCTATCAATATCCGTTGTACGTATACAGGAACGAGAGTAAAACACCTAACCTGACGCTTAGGCTTAATAACCCAAAAACCACGATTAAGGCGAAGAAAGAAGGAAATGGTGTTACCTTTGACCTGGTTACTTCGGTTAAAAGTGCCATCATCGAGGATCATGAATCTCACCGTTCTCCCCATGTCATGGAAAAGGAGGCGGAGAAACAGATTGAGTCCGAAATCCGCAATACGTTTGAGAAAACCAAATCACGCAAGATTGATTCCTACGGTTTTGTGGAACATCTCTATCGTCATGACCTCCCCCTATGGAGACAGGAGGTATATAAACGGGCTAATCCACTTGAGCGGTTTAAACTCGGAAAGGTGGAGGTTCATGTGAAAATCCTCAATGCCAGTACGTATAAATACGATGAGTAGCGCAAAAAGACGATCAGCAGCCTGCAGTTCATGCAAGGTTACGGGTCGTCTTTGCTTTTCATGATTCAGCTGTTATCCGTGTTATCCCAATGGAAACGCCATAACACTCATGAGTGCCAGTTCAGGCTGAGTTGCATCCAGACGACTGTATTGAACGATAACAGGAACATTGCTGGAAACGGTAATGGCGTAGGGTACTCCCGGTGGGATAAGTTGTTCACCCAATTTCAACGACGCTGTCCGGATATGTTTTGTTCTCCGCGCAGGTACCTCAGCCACGATGTCTTCAAGCGGTTCCCTATCTTCGAAGTAGATCGTTATTTGCAGCTGTGCATCAACTATGCCTGTATTTAATACACAGATACTCTCATGACTCTCCAGTGAGCCCGAGCTGTCCGGTGGAATGTAACCATCGGGAATCACCCAGTAAGTGTGACCTGTCGCAGTGGAAGATATTTTATGTGCTGAAGTGTTCAGCTGATTCTGTGCCATTTAATAAGTCCTCCTTTGCTAATGCAATAATTAGTTAAACACGCGGGAGGCTCGCGGTGCGGGCGCTTCGGCGGGCGGATCGGGCTGGGGGCCGCTGTTGGCTCGGGATTTCTTCCTCATTCCCCCTCAGCAGGGGAAATCCCGCTCCAAAGGCGGGCGCTTCGCTCCCTCTGCTCCGATTCCGCCCTCCTTCGCTGCAACGCTCGCCC
>NZ_JBHVMZ010000007.1:35273-378290 GCF_042796655.1 Paenibacillus sp. NPDC057886
CTTGGCTTTTTAAAGGCTTATTGCCTTCGCTATATTCGCTGGGCAACTTTTCGGGATGCTCGTTACTTCGTTAACTCGCTGAATAAAAGCAAGGCTGCTCGCGGGGCGGGCGCTTCGGCGGACGGATCGGGCTGTCGGCCGCTGTTGGCTCGGGATTTCTTTCATTCCCCCTCAGCAGGGGAAATCCCGCTCCAAAGGCGGACGCTTCGCTCCCTCTGCTCCGATTCCGCCCTCCTTCGCTGCAACGCTCGCCTTGGCTTTTTAAAGGCTTATTGCCTTCGCTATATTCGCTGGGCAACTTTTCGGGATGCTCGTTACTTCGTTAACTCGCTGAATAAAAGCAAGGCTACTCGCGGGGCGGGCGCTTCGGCGGGCGGATCGGGCTGTCGGCGCTGTTGGCTCGGGATTTCTTTCATTCCCCCTCAGCAGGGGAAATCCCGCTCCAAAGGCGGACGCTTCGCTCCTACTGCTCCAATTCCGCCCTCCTTCGCCACTTACCTCAAATACATTTGCAGCGGCTGAAGTCGCAGCTCGCGGATGGCTTCCGCCACCTGCATGGCGAGGCGACGGGCACCGCGCTCCTGAAAATGCGTGTTATCCTCCACGCCTGCTGGGAAGTTCACGTACTCACCCGGCAGCACCCACATGAAATCCTCCTTGCTGCCTTCAATACCCGCTTGCTCGAAAAGAATGCGGCTTCGCTCAGCCAGATCGATCAGCGGCACCCCTTCCTCTTCCGCCAGCTCCCGTACGGCGATGATATAATCGCCATGGGTGTCGGTCAATGTGCCGTCATCAGCGAAGTAGCGCCGATGCACCGGTGTCACGAGCACCGGACGAGCCTTGGCATCACGGGCGGCATCGATATACTTTTTCAGATATTCCTTATATGTTGTGAAAGGCTCCGTTCCCCGATCAGGGCCCGGCTTCTCATCGTTATGTCCAAATTGAATAAATAGAAAATCTTCCGGCTTCATCTTCTCCAGAATGGCATCCAATCTGCCTTCATTAATGAAGCTTCGGGAGCTGCGCCCAGATTGGGCATGATTATCTACAGCAACATCATGTTTGAACTGAGCGGGTAACAGCTGTCCCCAGCCACAGTATGGATATCCACTCTCCGGCTGATCCGTCACGGTAGAATCACCAGCGAGAAATACAGTCATCGTCTGATTGGCAAGCGTGATCTCCAATGCATTAATCCGTGGCGCGGGACCGGAGAAAGATAGTCGGAGCTTTCCGCCACGAACCACAACTGAGAATCGTACCTCTGCACATTGCCCAGGAAGTGTACGAATGGTTGGCAGCATCAGTCTGCCCTCTCCAGCTTTGACATGGGTGATCGTCTCCGCCAATTCATCCCCTGCAATTAACAAGACCTGATAGGTCCCATCGGGTACAGCCACGATGAAAGATGCCTTGAGCGGAATACAAAAGCTTGAACGCAATTGGGCAGACACATTGGACTGCCCTTTTTTGCCATCGTTTGCTCTACTCTTATCCGATACTTCGTCTTCACTTATCCGTTGTTTCTCGTACACAAGGGAGCCGGATTCAAAACCGTATTCTCCCTGTTCTTCATAGGCGGTGCTGGCAGAGACTTTCAAATAACCCTCAATCTCACCTGTACTGCCTGAGTTCGGTCCAAAATTGAACTTCCACTGGGTAACGGCCTCTTTACCGCCATCTGCCGTTACCTCTGTGGCAACAGCCTGACTACCCTGGCCCTTATTCAATAGGAACAACCTCCTTGTTCAACATGCTTATCCAGGTTTGAATCCAGTGAATATCGCTTATCCTTTCAGTCCGCTGGTGCTCATGCCCTGTACAATTTGTTTCTGGAAAATAAAGAACACGGCTACAACAGGTACGAGACTCACAATAGACATCGCGAACATTGCTCCCCAGTTGGAGGCAGACTCACTGTCCAGGAACATTTTCAGTGCCATGGAGACCGTATATTTATCCGGGGAGTTCAGATACAGTACTGGACCGAGCAGATCCTCCCATCTCCAGTAGAAGGAGAAGATTGCAGCCGTTGCGAGTGATGACTTGATGAGCGGCATAATAATCTGCACATACAGTCTGAACTTGTTACAACCATCAATAGTAGCCGCTTCATCCAGCTCTTTCGGAATCGTACGAATGAACTGAACCATCAGGAAGATGAAGAAAGGCATCCCGAAGAACGTAGGTACAACAATCGGCAGAATGGTGTTCAACCAGCCAAGCTTCGTGAAGATAATATATTGGGGTACGAGTACAACGTCATGCGGCAACATCAGAGTCAACATCATCAGGGAGAACCAAAAGTTACGTCCTTTAAAGTTGAGTCTGGCAAAACCAAAGGCAATCAGCGACGAGGATAACACTGCACCAATCGTGGAGATGACCACAATAACGAGCGAGTTGGTGATGTAATCCATAAACGGTCTTCCGCCTGCGCCTTTCCAACCATCCGCGTAGTTACTCCAGATCCATTCTGTAGGGAACAGGGACTCGGCAGTTACGAAAATGGTACGACTTTCTTTGAATGAGCTGAACAACATCCATAGAACGGGATAGAGCATCAGGAGGGCCAAAGCTGCAACGAACAGGTGATAGATGGGCCATTTCACATTTCTCCAAACCATCGTTACTTCCCTCCTTCGGATTCATAAAACACCCAGAACTTGGATGTCAGAAACACCGCGACTGTGAGTATACCGATCATAATAAGCATGATCCAGGCCATGGCCGAAGCATAACTCATGTTGTTAAACATAAACGCCTGACGGAACAGATACAGCGAGTAAAGCATCGTACCGTCCATTGGACCGCCCTCGCCTTTAGAGATGATATATGCAGGTACAAAGGTCATAAATGCACCGATGGTTTGCATAATCAGGTTGAACAGAATGATTGGACTGAGTAGCGGTAAAGTGATACCAAAAAATTTACGTACCGGGTTGGCACCATCTACACCTGCTGCTTCGTACATCTCGGGAGAGATATTTTTCAGACCGGCGAGGAAGATGAGCATGGACGATCCAAACTGCCAAACAGACAGCGAGATCAGCATAACCAGAGACGCATTCGGATCACCAAACCAGCTGATAGGCCCGATGCCGATTGCTGTTAATGCACTGTTGATGACACCTTCATTACTGAAAAGGTTACGCCACATAATCGATACAGCCACACTACCACCGATAATGGATGGCAGGTAGTACAAGGTACGATACGTTCCAACCATACGGGATCCCGTATTCAGGATCATGGCTACGAAAAGCGCGAACACCAGCCTTAGAGGGACACCAATAAACACATACAGAAACGTTACTTTAACCGAATTCCAGTACTTCGGATCATCAAAGAACATTTTGGTGTAGTTGTCCATCCCGATCCACCGTGGGGAGGTGAACAGGTTATAACTCGTAAACGACATGTACAGGGATACAAACATCGGAATAAGCGTAAATCCCAGAAAACCGATGATAAAAGGACTAATAAAAGCATACCCGGTCAGGTTTCTGCGCAACGACGAATATTGCCTCAACGGAACGAACCTCCTTTATTGATCTGCTTGTTTCCCGCAGCCTTGCTTCGAGCTGCTGGACGGGGAAAGGCCCTCGCGTTATGCGAGTAGCCCTGTTCCCGTCCATCCCGGTCATGGGATGAGCAAGCGATCATTCAACTGTTATTTATTGTTGGCAAGAACCGCTTCGGCATTTTTGCGGAATGTTGCTGCTGCTTGTTCCGGTGTAACCTTACCAAAGTTGAGTTCCTCTACAACATCCGCCAGAGAAGCAATAACTTCCGGCGAACCTACCGGCGGTGGCGGGCTCATTGGCGAAGCCTTAGGCTCCATGGACGCTACGAAGTCAAATACCTGTTTCGTTGCATCACTCAGCTCAGGAGCAATAGCTTCTTTAATTTTGCCCGAGATCGGTACACCACGCTCGCCTTTGATCAGTTTGTTAGCTTCTACATCGTTCACCCAGAAATCGATGAATTTGGCCGCTTCTTCCTTCACTTTTGAGTTCGATGTTACAGCCCAGTACATACTTGGCTGCATATAGAGTCCTTTTTCCATATCCGGTCCAGGCATTGGTGCAATTTCCAATGGACGGTTGGCTACCTGCTGCAAGGCTACAAATTGGTTGGACCACTGCCATACGCCAATTCCTTTTTCCTTGACCAGATCGGATTCCTCAATAATGCCTTTCGTCTGGTTAGCCAGATCAGGTGAAGGTGCTGCACCCTGTTCGATCATCCGGCGCATGAGTCCGAAGAACTCAACGAAAAGCTTGTCGTCATCATAGCCAAGACCCGTTCCTTCAGCATTGTAGAGGGATAATCCTTTGGTTCGTAGGAAATAGTGGAAGAAGATATCCGGTGCTACGCCCCCGTCCAAAAAGAGTCCTTTGGCAGCCGTTTGCTTGCCAAGCTCTTCATACGATTCCCAAGTCATATTTTCAGGAATGGCGTCCACGCCCGCTTTTTTGAGCAAAGCCGGATCATACTGGAAACCCAGTACGTTAACACCAGCAGGTACGCCATATTGTTTGCTGTTGATAATGCCTGTGCTGATTACGTTCTCGGATACATCGTCCACTTTGATCTGGTTTCCGAGGTATGGGGACAGATCTTCCAGCTGTCCGTTCTGTGCATATTGGCTGATGTAGGAAATATCCATCTGAACAATATCCGGCAGTTGATTCGCCGCAGCTTGTGGAGCGAGCTTTTTCCAGTAGTCATCGAACGAAGCGTATTCCACGTCAATTTTGACGTTCGGGTTTTTCTCTTTGTACAAATCAATGACCTTCTGTGTATATTCGTGACGTGCATCCGATCCCCACCACGCGATACGAAGTGTTACCGAACCATCTCCAGATGTTTCGCCCGATCCTCCGCTGCTGCTGCATGCCGTTGTTAATACCAGCAATGCCGCCATCATCAGGAATATCGCCTTTTTCACCATACCAATCTCCCCTTTTATGTTGAAATGGTTGTGTGAACGAGTTACCTTTCACTTTCTGATAACGCTTTCACAAACTTTATATTGTCATTTTCGCAAATGTGGGACCATAGTTGAATACACAAAACCGTCTTGTTGGTTCAAAAAACAGAGGAGGACAACTGCACCTCTATCGGCGCTGTTCGTCCCCCTCATATATCAAATACATGATCGTCAGTCAATTGTTATAAGCCAGTTCTGCGGAATTCGGTAGGTGTCATGCCGGTCCACTTTTTGAACACCTGACTGAAATATTGCGAGTTCCCTCCGAAGCCAAACAATTCGGCAAGTTCAAAAACCTTCACATCTCCACCTCTGCGAATATGGTCACAGGCACGCTCAATGCGCAAACGATTCACATAATTGGAGAAGTTTTCTCCCGTCACTTTTTTGAAAATTTTGCCGAGATAATCCGGATTCATATATAACATCTGATGGGCGACCCCGTTAAGCGACAGATCAGCTTCGCCATAGTGGCGATCCACAATATCCATCATCTTCTCCACGGCAGAAGACTGGCGGCTAATATGGTTTTTGTAATAACCGGAGGTTAACCGGGCTGCGCTGCTGGCGACAAAGGATTTCAAGCCAGACAATGTGTCGATGTGGGGCAACTCTGCCATCCGCTGGGTGAATTCCGTCGCCTCCTCGGGAGGACAGACATGAATCATTGCAGAGTACAACTGCACCACATACGAACGAGTAATCTCGATTTCAAGCTGCTGGCCAGACAGAAGATCAAACAGGCGATCCACTTCAGCTGCAGCTTCTTCGGTATTGCCTGACTTAATCAACTGGCAGAGCTGCTCTGCATCTTGTTCAACATGTACCCCGTCACATTCTCCGGCCAGTTCCAGATCACTTTTGGTAATCAGTTTGCCTTCACCGATAAAAAAGCGGTGGTTCAGGCATTGCAGTGCCTCACGAAACAGACGCCGGGATTGGATCATTCGATCTGCTTCACTGAGGGCAGCCGTAACTTCCAGTTTATATAGTCTGGTGAAAGCAGCGCGCACTTCCTCGATGCTCTCCTTCAGACCGACCGAATCGGCAGAGTCCCGCAGCAGAATTAACAGTTTGCCTTCAATGGTCGTGCTTAACAGAACATGGGGCAGCAGATCGCTGGCAATATTTTTGATCGCAAATAAATGACTATAATCATGTTCATCTGCAATCCGGAACAGCAATAGCCGAACTTCGTTATCCTCCAGCTCCAGATCAAACAGCTCCTGATAATACTCCAAATCGACCGGACCATAGGTTTGGTTCGTCATAAACTCCAGCAGGAACTGCTCCTTCACATGGGGCAGCACCCGCTGCAGCCGCTGTTTCATCTCTCCGGCCACATGTTCCTTCACCTGGGCATCCTGATGTTCCTGAAGCAACTCGGACAAGGCATCATGAATCTGGTTCTCGTTACACGGTTTAAGCAGATAATGCTTCACTCCATATTGCATGGCCCGGCGGGCGTATTCGAACTCTTTGTAGCCAGACAACATGATAAAGCGGAGTCCAGGGTATGCTTCGGATGCTTTTTCAATAAGCCCAAGACCATCCAGACCCGGCATCGAAATATCCGTAATGATAATATCCGGTTTGGAATGACCGATCTTATCCAGCGCTTCAATTCCGTTTCTCGCGGTATCCACCAGTTCTGTTCCCGCTGCAGCCCAATCCACGACTTGCGAAATCCCCTCCAGAATGACACGTTCATCATCTACGAGCATCACTTTGTACATCGTCATCGTCCTCTCTGATCCAAGGTATTCTGATCGATACTACGGTCCCTGATCCGGGATTGCTGCTCATGATCATTTCGCCTTCGTCACCGAAGGTCAATCTGATCCGCTCCTTGATGTTCGATAGTCCGATCCCCTGTCCCCTCGTCTGTACGCGTCCCTCCTGCAATTGCTCCAAAAATTCGGGAGTCATGCCTGGACCGTCGTCCTCCACCTCAATTACAACGTTGTCTCCATCCGCTCTCGCCCGAATCCGAATACGGCAAGGTTCAATGCTTGGCTCCAATGCATAATGAATGGCGTTCTCCACCAATGGCTGCAGGGTTAACTTCGGAATACGTGCAGTTCCCACTTCGGGAGCAATATCCATGTCAAAATCAAGTCTTTCCTCAAATCGCGTGTGCTGGATCGTCACATAACTGCGGACGATTTCCAGTTCCCTTTCCAAAGTAATCCACTTCTCGGACATGTTCACTGAGCTTCGCAGCAGAAATCCGAGGGCCTCAACCATTTCGGAGATTTGATGCTGCTTCTGCACTTTGGCAAGCCAGTTGATTGATTCCAGTGTGTTATATAGAAAATGTGGATTAATCTGAGCCTGAAGCGCTTTCAATTCAGTCTCTCGGATTACGAGCTGCTTCGCATAATTCTCGTCAATGAGTTCGCGTATACGCTGTACCATCATCTTGAACGTGCGATGCAGCAATCCGACCTCATTTTGTGAAGATACCGGGACATTGCCGAGCGCTGCTTCCTCCAGCTTATCCAGATCGCCTTTTTCGATATTGCGCATTTTCTTGATCAGCTGGGCGATGGGCTGAGTAATACTGCGGGAAAACTTAGCTCCGAATATAAGCGCCGCCAGAAATATCATGATAAAAATGACAGTCACCAGCTGTTTGACAAACTGGATCTGTTTAAACATTTGGTCAAAGGGCGTCATGTACAGATACACCCAATCCGTATAGGAAGAATGCGCACGGGCGACAAAATTCCTACCCTGCTCAAACATGGCGATCCCATAAGGCTGAGTCCGCTTCAGTTCAGACTCAATTTCAGATTTGCTGACAGTCGACTCTGTCGGATAGATCACTTCCCGGCCATCTGTAATTAATAGCTGTGAATCCTCTGCCGGATGCTGCATCTGGTCCTGAACAATTCGATCCAGCCGTACACGAATAACCAAAGTGCCCAGCTTCTCCAGCGTGAATGCTCCACCAGTAAAAGACTTCACCTGTCTAACCGACAGTAATCTGGCTTGTTGGTCCCCGCCCGTATACCAGGCATTGGAGCCCGAATATTGCTGTCCCAAAGCAACCAGCTCACGCTGCTTTGCTTCCGAGATTCCCTCACGGTTTCCAGCCGCCATAACATTATTATCATTATCGATAAAGATCATGGAATAGACGTATTTCTCTGAACCTGCATATGCCACCAGTCTGTTGGTAATTTTTTTGCGCAGGCCATTTTTCTCATAGCCTGATTCAGCCTTGTCCAACTGAAGAAGATATTGCTGAAGAGGCTCGTCGGACATGACCTTGAAGGATAGATTCGAAATCTCACGCAGTTGGTTCTCGATGCCCACCGAAGACATATTAAGCACCTGTGAGGATTTCTCATAAATTTGTCGGTCATAAATGCCGAACACATATCCCAGGACAGATACATAAAATGTAAAGCTGATCATCATCAATAATCCGATGAGAAGAATGGTTTTGTGATGAATTGGTAATTTCGTGAAAGCGTTTTTAATTCTACTCATCCAAAGCGCTCCTTTGGCTCGCGAAGGGTGCTGTCATTCGAAACTGTTTTCGATCTACTGTAAGTTATTTTCATATTTACACATCCATGGTCAGATGACAAGTCATATTTATGCAACATTTTAGGTCGTTATCGAAGGTCTTAAACAATATTTAGTTCCCAATCAAACAAAATTTTAAGAGGATAAATTAGGTAATAGCAACTTTTCAATCTCACTTAAACTATCAACAAAATAAAAAAATGTATTATAATGTATTTAAATGACTTTATTTGTCAAAAGTGTAGACTTTTGTTTTATCTTGTACTATAAATAGATATAGCGCTGAAATAAAAGGATGATCATCCAAGTTTTAAATAAAATGGATGGTATTATCTTGAAATTCAAAAAACAATTACTTCTACCTTAGCCGCAGCTATGCTTGTAGGCGCTTTATCTGGGCCAGCTACTATTTTTGCAAGCCCCGCTCCCACAAAAACGGTTGTATCTGCTAGTTCAACAATCGTTTCTAACAATTTAACTACAAGATCTTTCCCTATTGTTTCGTCTAATACAGTTACTGTAACTCCAACCGCTATAAATAATGGCGATGTAGGAACTCAGAATCTTATTTCAAATGTTATTAAAAAGGCTATCACTTCTGCCCTTCGCTACGGTGGAGATTACCTAGGTAAATTACTCTCAAAACTAAGTCCTAGTGCAGGTAATTTTGTAATCAAATATTCAAGCAAAATTGCCGATGTACTCGATTCTATTACGAATTGGCAAGAAAATATTATTGCTACTGGGCTTGTTAGTATCGGAATCCCACCAGCAGAAGCTTATGAAATTGCAACATACATTGTTTGGTTAGCAGGTCTCTAAAAAAAATACTTATACCTCAATCAGACTTCATACTTGTAATTTACAAAAAATTATTTTTTTCAGCATGGACTTGAGGTAGTTTAAAAAATATACTTTACTTCTTAAGAAGTAAAGTATATTTTATTTTTATGGGAATTAAAGTAATTTAAATTAAAATAATTCCAAAGGAGGAAATATGAATTCTACCCATATTCTTATTCTCTTTATTTTGCTACTTTTTCTTTTCCTATCACTAAATGAAATCATTAAGTTTATAGCTCGCAAAGATAAAGAATCGCCCCCACCAATAAACGTAAGACTTTGGCTTATTCCTTTGTTATCTCTATTGATCATTGTTCCTGTTGCTTTTTTCACAATATTATATAGTTTGTTTTTTTATACTTTTGGTGGAATGAGTAATTCGTTATATTTTGAACAGATTGGTGATGGGATTATATTTTCTGTATTTATTTTAATTGGATTTATATTGTTTGAAACACTTATCCATCCTATTATCATTGCTGCCCTGAACTATGGTGTACAAAGACGGGTTTCAGTTTATACCAGAAACTCTGTCACAATAATAATCGATGGTATCATTATTTATTTTTTGGGCTCCATCTTTGAAGGAGTATATATCCAAGATTTCTGGTCGGCTCTATCCATTTCAGTTTTATATCATATTATAGAATGGTTATTCACTTGGATTCACCATCTTTACAAAAAGAGGAAAAATAATATGACTTTATAATTTCATTTAGTCTCCCAAGTAAAAATGCTAAAGCCTTCCTAATTAGTAGGAAGGCTTTAGCATTTTTACTTAAATCATTTTAAGTTCACAAACTTTATTTAATAAATTCTTATATACGTTTTACGGATTCACAAAAACGGTTTTTAACTTGGCTACATACTGCACATCAAAGCCAAGACCCTCGGCTACCATGGCGAGAGGTACATACGTTTTGGACTCGTTGCCCACCTTGTTCAGGAATGCAGGTGTGTCCACGGAAAGGGATGCCCCATTTACCTGAACGGCCGCTGCACCAATCTTCACGGCAACCTTCCGGTCTCCATATGTAATCGTTGCGGTTGAAGTTTTGTTATCCCATACCGTGGTTGCACCAACAGCGTTCACGATATCCTGGATCGCCACAAAGTTTTTGCCATTGCGGATGATTGGTTTATACGGCGTATCCAGCGTTTTACCACTGACGATGATATTCATCGGTTGACCTGCAGTAGGAGCCGTCAGCTTGGTGTAATCGCCCCAGATCGTTTCTGCGAATACTTTGGCAATCGCTTCATATCCGAACTGATTCGGATGGAAGTCGCGGTCCTTAATCATGTGCGTCATCGTGCCTTCTCCGCCAATAAACTCCTTGGCGACATGAGCCACTTTTACATCAATCCCTTTAGCAGAAAATTCAGCCGCAATTCCATCAATGGTCTTCGTAAACCCTTGGGAAGCTTCCATCAGTTTCGCATAGAGTGCTTTACCAGCTACTTCTGGCATAGGTTGGTACTGGTCTGCGATTACGATTTTGGCATTAGGATTAATCTCATGAATATCATTGATAACTGCGCTAACATTAGCTGTATAGGAAGATAGCAATTCTTTCACTTTTGCTTCCAGTTCCGCATCACTCAGCTTATCTGCTGAACTGAGCAGCTCAGATACATCGTTCCCTCCAATTGTGATGGCAACGAGATTGGCTCCAGCTACACTCTCCCGGATGGTAGCAATATTGGCTCCAACTTGTCCTGCTCTTGGATCAGGAAGACTCGGTTGAATGGCTTCGGAAGTGAGCGCTTTCCCTTCTTTAATCGCATCTGCAAAGTTTTTCAGACCACTGCTCTTCAATCCGGCAATACCATAGTTGTCCACCTGAGTACGTCCATGAAGCAGACCTTGTTCCTGTAACCGTTCCACATAACCATATGGCAGTTCTTTCAGGTTCGGCTCATAACCTACGGTGATGGAGTCCCCCAATGTGACGATGCGGAATTCCTTGGTTACTGCTGTGGCATCCTTGTTCGCAGGCAAAGATGCTGTTGTAGTTCCCGCAGGTAACGTATTGCTATCCGCAGCAAGAGCGGACTGTGCGGATGATGCCAAAATCAGCATGCCTGCCAGCATACTTGCCGTTAATCCCGCGGCGGTACTTCTCCATATGCGTTTACGCTTCATTCTTAGAACAACTCCTTTTTCTCGTATCTATAAAATAAAATATAATTACATATTACACTGCTCACTCTGATGACAGAAGTTCGTGTAACTCTATTCTAACATTATTAATGGGGTGCTGTCGTCTGTACGAAAAAGTAGACGCCCCCACTGTACACATGAAATAGGCTACTCCGGGAGTCGCCTCCCCTCCAGTCGTCCCTGGTCCTCACGCTGACGAACAAAAGGGGCTTCCCGTCATTTTTCATGACTATTGGAAGCCCTTCGTTTAACACAAATAAAATGCTAACCTGTCAAGACCTCTGTTTCTCCGACTCTCCTGGATCTGAATCAATCGGGTTGGTATCCGGTTTGTTCCCAGCAGAACGCTCCAGATATCGATCGTAGCGATCGTCCACCTCACGTGCCATATCCCGGTACTTCATCGTTTCTTCCACAATTGGGTCTCGTTCTGTCTGGATGCGCACCTCGTACTTGGGAGGAATGAGTTGGCGTTCACGCTTGTCAGCTTCGCCGGACTCCTCCATGTCCCCTTCAGTCAGCATATCACTCAAACGTCGTTCCAGTTCTTTGGATTCATCCATTGTTGTTCGCTCCTTAAATTAAAGTCACATATGCACTAATCTTACTATTGCACTTTCACTTCGTGGACAGAACAATCTTCCGATCGCTGTTATCCCCAGATTTCTTTGATTCCCTTCTCCAAGGGAGAAATCCGGTGATAAAGGCGAAGCATATGCTTACGAAGCAGCTTTCTTTCAGAAAGCTTGTAGCTATGCTTCTTCAGATTTGTTCAGTCCCCTCCGTTTAATGTACAATTCCAGATTTTTCAAGCATTGATGAATTGAGTAAACTCACTCACTCCAAGCCTGTTGCGTTTACTTCCTTCAGCACACCCGTCAGTGCATCATGAATCTTGCCATTGCTGGCAACCACATGACTCACCGACAGTAGGTAAGGCGTTCCTACAGTATCGGTAACCTTGCCGCCGGATTCCTCAACCAACAGAGCACCTGCGGCAATATCCCAAGGCTTCAAACCAACTTCGGTATAAGCGCTCAGACGACCCGCTGCAACATACGCCAAATGCAGGGCAGCAGAACCACCTGCACGCAGACTGCGTACTTGCGGTGCAAGCGCCTGAACAGCGGCCATATTGATCGGCAACGCGTAGGATGTATCCGCTGGGAAGCCAACCGCGATCAGGCTCTGAGCCAGTTCCTGTTCACCAGATACAAGCATCCGGTTTCCGTGCACATAAGCGCCTTTTCCTTTTTCCGCAACAAACATCTCGTCACGGGAAGGGTCGTAGATTACCCCTACAATCACCTCACCGTTATGAGCCAAAGCGATGGATACAGAGTAGAACGGAAAACCGTGTACAAAGTTCGTCGTTCCGTCCACCGGGTCAACAATCCAGAGAAACTCTTCTTCCTCAGCTTCTTTCAGTGCCTTCGCTGATGCTTCCGGTCCCGGCTCGACGCCTTCTTCACCCAGAATGGCATGATGGGGAAAATGCGTCAGAATCAGGCGACGGATCATCTGTTCCGCACCTTTATCAACTTCAGTAACGAGATCCTGCGGTGAATACTTGGTTCCGGGCTCCCCCACAGTTCCGAGACGGCTCTTGATCCACTCTCCAGCTTTGGAAGCTGCATTAATGGCGACGGCAGTATAGCTTTTGCTTGTCACGACATAAGGTGTTTTTTCCTTCTCATTCAAAGCGTTCACTCTACTTTCTATATCAATCTACGAAAAATTAAAATACTTGTTAAAAGTATACGCCCCAAGGGTCGTAAAGTTTCTCGTTGCCCAGGCCCCTTTTGGCGCTACGGATGAATGATGACCGTCGACTCGTCCACCCACTCCACACCCTCTTCGTGATAGAATGCTAGTTTCTGCATCAACTGCACCAGAGCTTCATCCTTGCGCTTGGCCTCAATCATCACATCAAGGGAGGGCGTATCTGCTGCAATATGACGTAAAAAATCGAGTAAAGGCTCCACCTCAACACCGTCAGCATGACCACGCGGGTCCTTCTCACTCTTGGGACTGGAGACGTGAATTTTGGGCGGCAACGGCTTGTCTGCCGGTGAATCCGCTTGAGCAAGCGGGGATTCCCACGTCTTCAATATATCCGGCCAAAGATCCCACGGCTGTTCACCTTCATGGTTCACCCATTGATGGTGGATATCCAGCACCATGGGCAGCCCCATACGTTGACATACCGAAAGTGTCTCGGGAGCATTGAACGTTTTGTCATCATTTTCGAGCGTCATCCGTTCCTGAATATCCCGATCCAGCTTCAGAAAATTTTCTTCAAAACGCAGCGCTGCACTAGGCTTATCCCCGTATGCACCACCAATATGTATATTGTTCTTGGCAGTGGCATTCAGCCCCATGGCATCCAGCATGCGTACATGATGACGAAGGTCGCGCATGGAGTTGCGCAGCACTTCCTCCCGAGGCGTGCTGAGTACCGTAAAATGATCCGGGTGGAAAGACACACGCATCTCGTTCTCCTTCACAAAATCGCCAATCGCGGCAAAATCCTGCTTAAGCGCGGGAAACGGGTCCCAATCACTGAGATCCTCATGAGTTGCCAGCGGAATTAATTTGGAAGAGAAACGATATACATGAATATGGCTTCCTTTGTTGTGTCTGAGCAAACGTAATGTATTATGCAAATTCTCGGCCGCAATCCGTTCCAGCTTGCGAATTGCCCCTTCCCTATCATCAATTTTCTTAAAGCTGGACATGGTCATCGTCCGGGAAGGTGAAGCATTCTCCACAAGCACGGACATCGCCACATAGCCAAAACGTACGAGCATGAATTTCTTCCTCTCTATTAGGGCGGGATTCCTTCCCGGCATATGAAGCCGGCAGTCTTCCCATCACTTTATATAACAAAGTTTTACCCTAAAAGAGTGACCATAATCGTGATTTGGACAAATCCGTCCATTCGTTCCGGTCCACATGTAGCAAACTACCCCTGTGCCTGTTCACCAAAGAACATCTCGTCCGCGAGAGCAGTCTGAATGCGTGATTCTTCCTCGTTCAGTTTACGGATCAATTGCATCTCCACTTCGGTCACTTCCTGACCCTGGAAGTTAATCTCCGCAATGGATACTACGATTTTCACGATGGCTACGGCCACGTTATCCGGTGTGTAAGCAATGACTTTCTGTCCGGTAGGAAATACGCGAAAGCCTTGTTTGACCATTTTGCCACGGCCGTATTCAAGCAATTCGAACAGCTCTTGTTCATTCTTGAATTTGCACACGGAATTGAATTCGGTCTGAAATCCCATTCATACCCCTCCTTATATTGTCGTCCCAAAGCTATGCCTGTACGCCGTTCTCGTAGTTTAACGCCTGCTTGCGGTTGTAGCGTTCCAAAGCCAGATCAATCATGCGATCCAGCAGTTCGGCATACGATACGCCGGTCTCACGCCACAATAGAGGATACATGCTGTATGGTGTAAAACCAGGCATAGTGTTTACTTCATTAATAAGCAATGCCCCATCCGATTTGCGAATGAAGAAATCTGCACGGGAAATGCCATTGCCTTCAATCGCGCGGAATGCCTGCAATGCGGCCTCGCGGATGCGATCTGCGGCTTCCGGGTCTAGCGGAGCAGGGATCAGCATCTGAGATTGTCCATCGATGTATTTGGCTGCATAGTCATAATATTCACCGGAAGATACGATTTCTCCTGGTACGGAAGCCATCGGCTCGTCATTACCGAGCACACTGACTTCAACTTCTCGTGCCTCTACAAACTCCTCAATGACTACCTTGGTATCATAACGAAGAGCGAACTCCACTGCTTTCTTCAGTTCATCCCGGTTACGCGCCTTCGAGATCCCTACGCTGGAACCGAGATTGGCCGGCTTAATGAAACACGGATAGCCCAGTTGATCCTCCACCTGCAAGATCATTTCATGTTCGGTCTGCTTCCATTGAGTAGCGTTAAAATACGTAAAGGCACATTGGTCGATCCCGGCCTGCGCGAACAGTTTCTTCATGACCACTTTGTCCATGCCACCTGCCGAAGCCAGTACGCCTGCGCCAACATAAGGCATATCGGCCATCTCGAACATCCCTTGAATCGTACCATCCTCACCAAACGTACCGTGCAGCAGCGGGAACATGACGTCCATTGCTTCTTCTCCACCATATAAACGGCCAAACAGCGCGTTCAGCGCTTCCTGGGTTCCGCCCGCCGCCTGCTCCAGCTTCAAATCTTCAAACTGCGCGAATGGCGCGTGCATGACAGATCCTTTTTTCCACGTACCCTGCTTGGAGATATAAAAAGGAACCAGTTCATACTTCTCATAATCAAATGCGTTCGTTACAGCAAACGCCGTTTGCAGCGACACCTCATGCTCGCCTGACTTTCCGCCGTAAACGACGCCTACTGTTAATTTATCCATACTCATGCGTAACCTCCGATTATCTGTGCAATGATGCTGCCATGTCTGCATGTTCAGCACCACTTTTATTCTGTTATCTAGACTTATTTTACACGGAACCGGATGTCCACGTCACCGAATCCCGTAAAATCTTTGACCATCAAAACTCATCTGCAATGTGAAAAAGCCGGTACACCGTCTGCTCGTTCCAAGCGTAAGAATCCCGGTAATCCCAAAAACGGTGGCGGCTGCTGACCGTATGTGCATTCACAAGCGGCATGCCCCCCGCATCAAAAGCGGTCACAACGGTGCTGTGCTGAAACCTGCCGTCCCCGTCCCAGTCATAGAGAATTACATCTCCGAGCATTAACTGCTCTGGACGATCCACTTCGGTCGCTGACAATCCCCAGCTGCTGCCGGATAAATAACGCTCCAGACTATTGGACACGGCCCAGCTGTAACTCCACATTTCAGAGCCATTTACATAGCCTTTGTACCACCATCCTGCTTCTCTTTTACCAGTATAGTGGATGGGTGCTCCCCCTGCAAAGAGACATTGGGACACATAATTGGTGCAATCTACTTCGAATTCCTCAAATGCCGGGTTTCCCGCATTCCACCACCGGTCCGCGTAGGCGACAGCCAGATCCCTGCGATACAGCTGCTGCCTCGATCTTCTACCCTGTCCCAGTACTTCTCGGTTAAGCAGCGGCCGGTTCATCGCCTGTACAAAATCGGCTTGTTGAAAGGGGCGACCCTCTCCTACCGGACGACGCTCCGGCACTTCACGTTCCACACGTGCAATGGTCCAAACTCCACCTTGCCTAAGAAAGGTCAGGCGTTCCCGTTCAATCCGGTCTTCCCGATGGGTCAAACCGTTCTTCTCATAGAACAGCCTGCTGTACAATTGCACATCGACCACCGATTCATCTGCCCCATCCATAAGTGTCCGCACAAGCTTGGCGCTGGTCTCACTGCGAAGAGGCACGGCCCGCCGCTTGCGGTACCATTGGTCCAGTCTGGCCATCCGCTCCCCCCGTTCCAGCACAAATTCCGGATCGGTGACAATCCGTTCGCTTGTCTGTGGACGGTAGTCGATCTCACAGCGATTATACTGGTTCACGTAGGTATATAAGGCACTCTTCCATTCGCGTTCCAAGCCTGTGTCCCCCTTTGGCATGAGTTCTATCCGGAATGATCCATTGCATGAAAACTCCTTTTATTTATATGAGAGAATTTCGGTTGTATGTGTCCGGTTCTGTTTTGAAGCCTTATTATCGGGGATAATGCGTACGGAAGAGATCGCATCCATTCCCTTTACTTGAGAACGCATTCAATCTCTCAATGGCTTGGCTGGACAGGCAAAAAGCCCTTTACGTACGGAGTTGAAAACGGTATACTTAAAACTAAAGTTACGATTATGAAATTGCGTTTCACCTAATGAAACTAACGAACAAGGACACGGAACGATGAAGGCCTGTTCTTCACCTAAATGAACGTTTTCTTCATCTCACCGACACATTTTAAGGAGGTACATGTATGTCAGCCAAGAATCATTTCTCCGCGGCCCGCAGTCTTGAGGTCGGAGGCAAGTCTTATCGCTACTACAGTTTAGATGCTCTTCAGGAAGGCGGCTACGGCGACCTTTCCAAGCTTCCTTTCTCCATTAAAGTGCTGCTCGAAGCAGCTATTCGTCAATTCGACGGACGTGCTATTACCGAAGAACATGTAAAACAACTGACCGGCTGGGCAGAAGGCCGTGACAATAACAAAGAAATTCCATTTATCCCTGCACGTATCGTTCTGCAGGATTTCACCGGTGTACCCGTTGTCGTTGACCTTGCAGCAATGCGTGATACTGTGAAAAAAGCAGGCGGTGATCCAAAACAGATCAACCCACTCGTACCCGTCGATCTCGTTATCGACCACTCCGTTATGGTTGATGCGTTCGGAACGAACGATGCACTCGACTACAACATCAAGGTTGAATTCGAGCGTAACGAAGAGCGTTACCGCTTCTTGCGCTGGGCGCAAACGGCATTCAACAACTTCCGTGCAGTTCCACCATCCACAGGGATCGTTCACCAGGTTAACCTGGAGTACTTGGCTTCCGTGGCTGCAACCAAAACCATTGATGGCGAAACTGTTGTATTCCCGGATTCCCTCGTAGGAACCGACTCCCACACCACCATGATCAACGGACTCGGCGTTGTTGGTTGGGGTGTTGGCGGGATCGAGGCTGAAGCAGGTATGCTGGGCCAACCGCTTTATTTTGTAACACCGGACGTTATCGGTTTCAAATTGACAGGCAGCCTGAGCGAAGGCTCAACGGCAACGGATCTGGCACTCACAGTTACTCAAATGCTGCGTAAAAAAGGCGTTGTCGGTAAATTTGTCGAGTTCTACGGACCGGGCCTTGGCAACATCAGCCTGGCTGACCGTGCAACGGTAGCCAACATGGCACCAGAGTACGGCGCAACAATTGGTTTCTTCCCTGTTGATAGCGAAACACTGAACTATATGCGTAATACTGGCCGTACCGACGAACAGGTAGATCTGGTTGAAGCTTATTACAAAGCTCAGAACATGTTCCGTACTGCTGATACGGTTGATCCTGAGTTTACAGACGTGATTGAACTGGATCTGGCATCCGTTGTTCCAAGTCTTGCCGGACCAAAACGTCCACAGGATCGCATCGAGCTGACTCAAATGAAAGAAGGCTTCAATAGCATTATTCGCACGCCGATCGACAAAGGCGGCTATGGTCTGAGCGACGAGAAAATCGCTGAGAAAGTGCCTGTGAAACACCCTGACGGTTCCACTAGCGAACTGACTGCTGGTGCTGTCGTTATCGCGGCAATCACAAGCTGCACCAACACATCAAACCCTAGCGTTATGGTCGGAGCGGGTCTGCTTGCGAAAAAAGCCGTTGAACGTGGTCTGACTAAGCCTGGCTACGTGAAAAGCAGCTTGACTCCAGGTTCCCTCGTTGTTACCGAGTACCTGGAAAAAGCAGGACTGATCGAATATCTCGACAAACTCGGATTCAACGTTGCCGGCTATGGTTGCGCAACTTGCATCGGTAACTCTGGCCCACTGCCAGACGAAGTAAGTGAAGCAATCGCAGAGAACGATATGACGGTAGCGGCTGTATTGTCCGGTAACCGTAACTTTGAAGGTCGTGTGCACGCGCAGGTCAAAGCCAACTATCTGGCTTCTCCGCCACTCGTTGTGGCGTATGCTCTCGCGGGTACCGTTAATATTGATTTTGCAACCGATCCAATCGGTTATGATACCAACAACGAGCCTGTATTCCTGAAAGACCTCTGGCCTAGCTCCGAGGAAATCAAGGATACCATCGCTAGCTCGCTGAACGCACAGATGTTCCGTAACAAATACGAGAACGTATTTACAGCTAACGAACGTTGGAATACGATCCCTGTACCGGAAGGCGAATTGTATGAGTGGGATCCAAACTCCACGTATATTCAGAATCCACCATTCTTCCAGGAGCTTGGCGACAAGTTGACTGATATCGCAGATATTCGTTCCGCACGTGTCATGGCATTGCTTGCTGATTCCGTAACAACGGATCACATCTCGCCAGCGGGTAATATCGCACCATCCAGTCCGGCTGGGCTGTACCTGAAAGAACATGGCGTAGAACGCAAAGACTTCAACTCCTACGGCTCCCGTCGTGGTAACCATGAAGTTATGATGCGTGGTACGTTTGCAAACATTCGTATCCGTAACCAAGTGGCTCCAGGAACTGAGGGTGGTATTACGAAATACCTGCCAACAGATGAAGAGATGTCCATCTACGACGCTTCCATGAAGTATCAGGACGAAGGACAGAACCTGATCGTTATCGCAGGTAAAGAGTATGGTACAGGAAGCTCGCGTGACTGGGCGGCAAAAGGAACATTCCTGCTTGGCGTCAAAGCCGTTATCGCAGAAAGCTTCGAGCGTATTCACCGCAGTAACCTGGTGGGCATGGGCGTAATGCCATTGCAATTCCAGGAAGGTCACGGCTGGTCCAGCCTCGGTCTGAACGGTCGTGAAACGTATGACATCACAGGTCTGAGCAATGATGTGAAACCAGGACAAGAACTGACGGTTACCGTAACTCGTGAGGACGGCACCAAGTTCGACTTCCCTGTCATTGCTCGTCTGGACAGCATGGTGGACGTGGACTACTACCATAACGGTGGTATCCTGCAAACCGTATTGCGTCAAATGATGAAAAAATCTTAATTGCCTTTATATTTAATGCAATTAAGTTATACAGAAAAGCTCCCCGCCACGTGCACTCTGCACGGTGACGGAGAGCTTTTTTTGATTAATATGACAAAGGCTGTATTGCACTACTAGACTTCTCTTCAATGTCCAATGTAATGTGATGCTTGATCCAGTGATTGCAGTGTGGCCATGACCACAAACAGACAGGACATTATGATCAGTGAGTACCCAATCCATCTGGAGGTAATTTGATTGTTCTTGGTTCCATCCTCCGACGAAGAATGAGTAACATAACGTGGACGAACGATAAATAAAATTCCTATCCCAATCATTAAAGCAGCCAAGAAAATCATCAAATGCTCCCCCTCCTTACACGCGACTCTGATTGGAATTATACTCTTTTTTCGCGGTGCGAGCTGTTCCTCCCATAATCATTCGTTTCATGCTGATAAGCATGGTATATAGAACATAACCGACCATTCCACCAAAGGTGTTCAGCATAAGATCATCCACGTCGAATATGCCCATGCCCGTTAATAGCTGTGTCGCTTCAAAAGCAAAACTTAAGAGCAAGGAAAGTACGAGTACCTTGGCCCCTGACAAAAGCTTGTTACCCAACAGCACTGGAATGAAAATGCCCAGTGGGATAAAAGCCATGACATTGCCCATTAGATGGATCGCGGTACCCGGACGATGTAAAGACAGGCTATGCCAGTCTCTTGAAATCTCCTGAAATGGCGTCAGGTTAACGGTTCGCGTATGAATCAGATCCGGTTGCTGCGCGATCGCCATAAGTTGAACCCTCACGACGTCCCAATCCATCGTATGTCCCTTGAACAGGATCAGTTTGGTTAGCAGATACAGATAGACGATCAATGTCGCGACCCATACGATCTTCATATTGAACTCTCTAGGTTTCATAATGAACCTCCGTGTATTTCTTGTTGTTTATTCCTCCACCGTCACGACAACTCCGTTCATGTTGTCTCCCGATATCTCATATTGACCGTGCTCAGGTACGTTAATGCTCTCATCTTTGGATGCATCGTAATAGTGTACAAGATAGTGCTCGTCCCCAACCTCAGCGGAAATGCTCTTTTTCTGTTGCAGCAGCTCCAAATACTGCTCCAGCACCAGGTGATTATGATACATGATGGCGCTATGCGGCAGTCCTACATACCGAAAATGCCAGGGTTCGTATTGAATGCCGGTAATGTCCACTTTATCCTTCGGGTAACGTAAAATGAATCCGTATTTCCATGCATTCTTCTCCAGCCAAGCTCCTTCTGGCGCTTCACTCATGGCAGCCAGGGTAGAGCCGATATCCATCGACAAGCCCAGATTATGTTCACTGTGACCCGCAGGAAGCGCATAGTCCGAGCCCTTTTCCTTATATAGCTGCTCCTGTTTTGTAAAGTCCCGATAACCACTGCTGATAATGAAATATCGCACGTCATCTTTCGCAGCAGCTTCAATCATCTTCTGGAACGCTTGCGCTACGTACTTTGACAACATGATATTCTGATCCAGCAATCCGTATCCCCGGACCAGATCATGTTGTTCAGCCAGTTTGACAATGTCTGTTCTAATACCCTCCGCATGAACGGGATACTCCGAATTGACGAGCAGTAAATTCCCTTTATGTACTTGATTCTCCACGTTAATGCTTTTGGTATATCCCGCCCGACTTTTAGTCGTATCCTGAATTTGCAGATTCGCTTCTTCCTTCTGCTCAAACAATGCAGGTGACTTGGAAAAAAAATATCCCAGTACAATGATACATATCAAAAATCCCCACTTCTTCATCCCTTGTTCCTCCTTTACCTCGTATATTCAAGGATAGAGAAAACTAGTTAAAAAAAAGCAGGGCAATTCTAAAGTTTTTCTTAAACTATATAAATTGAACTAAAGAATATTTACACTTACCACTCCGATGACAGAACAACCTTCCGATCACTCTTATCCCCAGATTTTTTTTGGATTCCCTTATTCAAAGGGGAAAATCCGGGGATAAAGGCGAACGCTCCGCTTCTTCAGGTTATTTCTGTCCTCTCCGTTCTCGTGTAAATGTTTAGTTCATTTTATATAGCACAGGACTTCATTCTAACGCAGGCAACCGCACTTCAAATACGGTCCGTACGATATCACTTTGGGCCGAAATGGACCCATCATGCTGCTCCACAATATTTTTGGCAATAAACAGCCCCAGACCTGTTCCACCTTCCTGAGGTGTCCGCGCACGATCTCCGGTATAGTACATATCGAAAATATGAGGCAGATCATCCGGATGAATATGTCCCCCATAGTTCATGATCTGAATGATCACCTGTCCTGCATCACGATGCCCATGGATATCCACATAAAGACCATCCGTACCGTGACGCGCTGCATTGATCAACAAGTTCTCAAACACGCGTGCAAGCACTTCACCATCACCGGAAATGGTTAACTCGGAATCGATATGCAGTCGGGTGACCAGGCGGTTCTTTTCAAAAACAGGGTACAGCTCTTCGTTCATCTGCCTTAGCAGCTCACTAAGATCAAGTCTCTTTTTCTCAATCGGCAACATGCCATAATTCATTCGTGTAATCTCAAACAAATCATCGATCAGTTTCTCGAGACGCTGAGATTTGGTAAAAGCAATCGCTGTAAAGTGCCTGACCTGCTCCTCTGTCAGCTGATCATCCTTCATCAACAGATCCAGATAACCCAATACTGATGTTAGAGGGGTACGCAAATCATGCGCCAGGTTTACAACCAGTTGGTCCTTGCTGCTCTCCGCAAAATCTCCCCGTTCTACCGCTTCCCTCAGTTTTAGACTCGCCAGATTGATATCCTCTGCAATCGCGCCCAGCTCGTCCTTCGTCGAAATCTGTACACGGTGCTGGAAATCACCACTCGCGAGTTGCCGGATACCTGTGGAGATATTTTTGAAGTAGGTAACATACGGCTTAGTAAACCAGAAGAAGAACAGGATCGCAAGTGGTATGAACAAGATGAGGAAAAAGTAAATATCCCCTATGCTTCTCATAAAGTGACGATATTCCGCTAACTGATCCTCCGCACGCACACCGGTATAATAGTATTGCATCAGTTTATATACCCCAAAGGTAATCGCACCAGATGCCAGCATGCTCAAACCAAGCAACAGAATCATAGTCGTTCGAAAACTTCTGCGTTTATTCATTGAACGTGTACCCCACACCCCAGATCGTTTTGATAAACTTGTTCTTGTCCACATCTTCTCCCAGCTTCTTGCGCAGGGTCCGAATATGAACCATCACGGTATTGCCGTTCTCATAATAAGCCTCTCCCCACACTTGTTCAAAGATGCTCTCCGCACTGAACACCTGTTTGGGATGACTTGCGAGCAGATACAGGATGTCAAACTCCTTCGGTGTTAACTCTACTGGCTTGCCGTATAGGGTGACGCTATGTTGATCTGGCGAAATAATGAGCCCGCCTTTCTCCAGAATGGAGCGCTGGATCGGTACAGACTGGCTGAATTGAAGGGAACGGCGCAGCTGGGAATTGACCCGTGCAACCAGTTCCATCGGGTTAAATGGTTTAGTCATATAATCGTCTGCGCCCATCACGAGCCCGGTGATTTTATCCATATCCGAGGTTTTGGCACTCAGAAAAATGATAGGCAGGTGATACTGCTCCCGAATTTTGCGGGTCACCTCATATCCATCCATACCAGGCATCATAATATCCAAAATGGCCAAATCTATCGTTTGTGTCTGAACGGCTTGAACCGCCGCTTTCCCATCAAATGCCTTGATGATGTGATATCCTTCTTTTTGCAAGTGCAATGCAACCAGATCAGCGATCTCAACTTCATCATCTGCGATCAAAATCGTAATACGCTTCATTGCTTATTCCACTCCTATATGTGATGCTCAACAATATAACATATCTGAATCCAACTTATAAATGATTGAAGGGAATCCAATATATGAAACTGGACCGTTTATTAGCCATCGTTGTGCTGCTGATCAATCGTGGCCGGGTGCAGGCCAAGGATCTGGCCGATACGTTTGAAGTATCTATTCGCACCATCTACCGGGATATAGACACACTGGGTCAGGCGGGTATTCCTGTCGTCACCTATCAGGGCGCAAGCGGTGGTATTGGCCTTGCAGAGGGCTATCGGCTTGACCGAAATGTATTAACCGACAAGGATTTGGCCTCGATAGTCACTGCGCTGCGCAGTGTCTCCACCTCCCATACGAATGTGGCGCGGGATCTGTTGATGGAGAAACTCAGCAGTATCGTGCCTGAAGCCAAAAATGAGGATTTCCAGGCCAATACCAGCCGCTTCATTGTGGATTATTCGATGTGGACACATCCCGAAGCGCTGCAAATCAAACTTCAGCTCATTGAACAGGGTATGGATCAACTGCGACCCATTACATTTACCTATTGTAGTGCCGAAGGTACTCAAACTCATAGAACGACCGACCCGCATACCCTTGTGCTCAAAAAGCATTCCTGGTACCTCTATGCGTTTTGTCACGAACGCAACGAGTTCCGCATGTTCAAGCTGGTTCGCATGCGAGACGTCGTCCTTGCCCAAGGAAGCTTCGAACGTAAGCCAATCAACCTGCAGGACAGGCCCTGGCAGCAAGGGTGGGCAACTCCAGATAATAAAGTGGCCTTGAGCCTGAGATTTCATGCTCGTATCCGTCACATCGCAGAGGAATGGTTTGGCATAGAGAACGTCGTTTCGGATGGTGAGGGGTATTATATAAGCCAGGTCGCATTTCCGGAGGACAACTGGCTGTATGGGTTCATTCTTGGATTTGGCGCAGATGTCGAAGTGCTGGAGCCTCTGCACATTCGGGAAGAGATTCGTAGAATTGCTGAACAAATTGTGCAAAATTATAAAGCTCCGCCCCTAACCTGACAGACAGGTGTCCAGTTCCTCCCGTTATACTTTTACTATATTCAAGCTGTACATAACGAGGAGGAATTGATGATGAACGTCACAGTATGCCAAAGCTGCGGAATGCCACTTACGACCCCTGCTCAATTCGGAACAGAAACGGATGGCAATACAACCCGCGAATACTGTATCTATTGTTATAAAGAAGGCAAGTTCGAGCAGCCCGATATTACGCTGGAGGGCATGATTGAAATGTGCACCGCTATCCTAAATCAGGAAGGGATGGACGAGGAATCAGCAAGGGCGATGCTGCGCAACCAGCTTCCTTTTTTGAAAAGATGGAATGCTAACGGCTCAGGTCGGAACGTGGCGTTTTCAACAGAAAATTCAGTTGAGTCCGCTGACCTTAATCAAGGAACTCGCGACAATACGCTCTCCACAGAGCCCGTTCGATATGTCACGCTGCCAGGAAAGCGCCTTGCAGGTGTGTCCGCCAGAACAACCAATGCCATTGAGATTAGTGGCAAAGGCTGTATTCAGGGCCTCTGGAACAGCTACTTCGCCTCAGATTATCAGCCTGCCCCTGAAGCGGCCCGCTATGGCTGTTACGCTGACTATACGGATGGCATAAATGGAGAATACACCATACTGGTGGGTCATGAGGTGGGTCCGGGTGAATCGTTGCCTGAGGGAGTCAGTTCCGTTGAGCTGCCACCTGCAACATATGCGGTGTTCACCTCCAGAAAAGGCCCGATGACCGAGGTCGTAGGTGAGGCCTGGGGTGCAGTGTGGGCTTGGAACAATCAGGGGGAGCGCACGTTTACCGGAGATTTCGAATTGTATGATGAGCGCAGTCTCGATCCTGAGAACGTACAAGTGGACCTGTATATCGCTGTTCGGCAAGAAAAATAAGAAAAATAGTAATTATGGTCATTTCTTAATTCCAATTGGACCGTTTCGATCTATATCTCAGCAATGGAATACCGCTCACGGATTTATGCAAAATGCTGTTAGGCTGTCAGGTTTTCCTGACGGCTTTTTGGCGTTTCACCTTTGTCTATCCGTCGAAAAATGCCCTAATATGCACCCGACAACCGACCATGGTACCAAGTTAGCAAGCTTGCGTCGTACCTATACAACCAGACAATATGTCTTAATTTCGACACAATTGGCATTCCCAAAACTGGGTCTATTCACTTAACAACCGCTTCTATCCTCCCATACGAGACCTCACATATGCGGTCCTTTCCTCCTGAATTTACTTAAAAACGTTTACATCTCCTGAATACGGGGTAAAATCACTACAATCCAATTGGAATTACACCTTAAAGTTGCCTGTTTCGTCTAACAAGTCACATATACCTATTTGCGTAACAGAGACGATAACCCGTCGGAATACATAACCTATTAATAATCACTTATGCATATTCGAAAATGCATTAAAGGAGGAACCAAGATGATCCGCATGCCTATTCAGCAAATGATCCCGTACCACCACCAATATCCGCGCAACACGGCGACCACTGCTCCCAAAAAGGAGAATGAGAACACTCAAGGTCTATCCTTTCATGAAATTTTGCAACAAAAAATGGCGAAAAAGAATGCTGCCCCATCCTTGAGATAGAATGAAATGATGAGCGAATTGAGAATCGCTAACGTGGTTGCACCGTTCCTCTGCGAAGTTGTGGATGAACGGTTATTCGCGTTTTCACGATAAATGTAGTTACCACAGTAATTTAAATATGTACAGTTTATTGTCACATCCCTATAATGGGTTAAATATCTGCGAAACTTATATGAGACATAATCCATTTCAGGGGGCAAGTATGATGATGACCATTGGCTGTTTTCACGCTCACTATTCCAATATTGCACTGATTGAAGAAGCTCTCGCTCCTTATGAGGTTGAACTTGTACATTATGTCGATCCGGGTCTGGATCGCCTCAAACATGATGCTGATTTCACCGAGGCAGTTACGCATGAGAAAGTCTCACAAACGCTGCAATGGATCGCGCACTGCCATGCAGATGCCATCCTCGTCACCTGTACCCTGTTTGCGGTCGTACTTGAGCAGGTGGCACAGTATGTTCCCGTGCCCGTGGTTGGCATTGATGATCCATTACTTGTGGAAATGCAGCAGAATCCTGGTGAATACATCCTAGCGTTTACCAACCCCGCAACGATTGAGGGAACGATGGCGCGGGTGAATCAGGCTTTGCAGCAAAAAGATGGGGATGGGCAGCGAAATGGGATCGAAGCAGTTGAGACTGAAGCTGCACTGATTCCGGGGACATTCGAGTTAATTATGCGAGGTGATAAGGAAGGCTATCTTGCTGCGGTGAGCACCGGATTACTGCAACTTGGTGAGCAGTACCCGGATAGCACGGTAGTCGCCGCTCAACTGTCCATGGCTCCCGCAGCAGCCCGGGTCACAGCAAACACAGGCATTGCGATTTATAGTCCGCTAGCATCACTTGCGGCGTACTTGGAGAAGAATTTGAGCTTGGCCCAGCGTTAAGTGTTGAGCTCATGAAGCAAAATAAAAAGACTCTCGAATGAGAGACTTTCGAATGGCATAATTATTTTGTACAGCCAATTTGTGGTGGGAAATAGGTTGCCTCCGGTGGGAGGTGATCCTATGAACTTCTCTTTCAACGACGTAATCGTGTTCGCAATGTTAATTATTGCGCTCCTGACATACATCGACCGTAAAAAGAAGTGACCCGCCACAGGTTGACGGCCTGACGGGTCACTTCGTCTGAATTATGCTGCACTTGGAGGAATACCTACCGCAAATGCTGTGCAGGAGTAGCCATTGGCCTGGCTACTCTTATTTGTTTTTACTTATATTCATTTTATTAAACACCTGTGAGACAATCAACCTATAACTGATAAAATATGTTGTGTCGTAATCCTTGTCCTTCGAAATGAAGTGTACGTACCACATACCAAGTAAGAGCCGCTCGTCTCCGCAATCACGGAGAGGAACGGCTTTTCACTATGTCAGGCCGCCCAGATTGCGCTGTAACGACGCCTAAGGGCGGGTCCGGTATTCCTCAGCCTTTTCCAACATGCCCGCTGCCACAGCCTCATTTTCGGACAAACCTTTGTCCGCGGCAAAGGCACGAATATCCTGCGTAATGCGCATGCTGCAAAATTTCGGCCCGCACATGGAGCAGAAATGGGCTTCCTTAGCCCCTTCGGCCGGCAACGTCTCATCGTGGTAGGATAGCGCACGTTCCGGGTCGAGTGACAGGTTGAACTGATCGCGCCAGCGGAACTCGAACCGTGCTTTGGACAGCGCATCGTCCCGCCGCTGGGCACGAGGGTGACCTTTCGCCAGATCAGCGGCATGAGCAGCGATCTTGTAGGCGATAACCCCTTCCCGCACATCCTCCTTATTGGGCAGGCCCAGATGCTCTTTTGGCGTAACATAACAGAGCATCGACGTTCCGAACCAACCGATCATCGCCGCTCCAATGGCTGAGGTAATATGGTCATAGCCTGGTGCAATATCGGTCGTCAGCGGTCCCAGCGTATAGAAAGGCGCCTCTTTGCAAATCTCCATCTGGAGATCGACATTCTCCTTAATCTTGTGCATCGGCACATGTCCCGGACCTTCAATCATCACCTGCACATCATGCTTCCATGCAATCTGTGTCAGTTCGCCGAGCGTAGCCAGTTCCGCCATCTGGGCTTCATCATTGGCATCATAGATGCTGCCTGGGCGGAGTCCATCTCCGAGAGAGAAGGCTACATCATACCTTTTCATAATCTCGCAGATTTCTTCAAAATGGGTATACAAAAAATTCTCCTGATGATGCGCAAGGCACCATGCTGCCATGATGGACCCGCCCCGTGACACAATGCCCGTCATGCGCTTGGCGGTCATCGGAATATATCGCAGCAGCACGCCTGCATGGATCGTAAAGTAGTCCACACCCTGCTCTGCCTGCTCTATGAGCGTGTCACGATACAAGTCCCAGGTCAGTGCTTCGGCTTCCCCATTGACCTTCTCCAGCGCCTGATAGAGCGGTACTGTTCCAATTGGTACAGGTGAATTGCGGATGATCCATTCGCGGGTTGTATGAATGTCCTTGCCTGTGGAAAGATCCATCACCGTATCCGAACCCCAACGTACCGCCCAAGTCATCTTCTCCACCTCTTCCTCGATGGAAGAAGATACCGCAGAGTTTCCGATGTTCGCATTGATCTTCACATGAAAATGACGCCCGATCAGCATCGGCTCACTCTCCGGGTGATTGATGTTCGACGGCAGGATGGCTCTGCCACTCGCCAGCTCCTGCCGTACAAACTCCGGCTCCACCCCTTCACGAATAGCGGCGAACTCCATCTCCGGCGTGATCATTCCCTGCCGTGCATAATGCATTTGGGTCACGCTGCGCCCTGCCTGTCCCCGTAATGGTTTACCACGCAAGCCTGGATACTTCTCGGCTCCAGTTCGCTTCCCTCCCGGTTTCAGTCCGTTATCCTCCGGTCTTACCGTTCGTCCCTGGTAGGCTTCAACATCTTCACGCTCCGTAATCCAGCGGGTACGCAGCGCCGGCAGACCTGCCCGGATATCGGCATGAAATTCGGGATCGGTCATTGGCCCGCTCGTATCGTAGACACGCAGCGGTTCGTTATGCTCCACCCCTTGGGGAGTATTGGTGTCATGAAGGGCAATTTCACGCTCCGGTACAGCAATGTCCGGTCGTGAGCCATGAATGTACACTTTGCGGCTGCCCGGGAAGGGCTGAACCCGCCCCACCGTACCTTTTTCCTTTGCCAACTGCTGATCCTGCTTGTCCTGTCCCATCGCTTCTTGTCCCGTTTGTTTTCCTGTGCTCATCGCTCTTGTCTCCTCCTCATTGGTGATCGCCTGGATTGAAATGCTTGCGCACGGGTCCAAAATCATCCACAGCATAGAAAAAGAAAGAGCGACCATACAACACAAAATAGGGACATACACTTCAAGTAATACAGACAGTCGAGGCAAAAGATATCCACCCCAATGCTCGCCAATGGCTCCCAGCTCTTTATCCAAAAGCAGCTCTGACACCAGCTTCCGCCTGTTTACTGTATAAAAAAAGCCGGTTCCCAAGGGAACCGGCTTATGTCCATCACCAATAACGCCCCTAATACAGACGCCTTAACGGAGTCCATCCATAGGTCACATCATATGGTGTTCGTGGTCGTATCGCCGATTACTTCCCTACGCTGGTATGATCCAGATCAGGTGCAAAGGGTCCGGAATCTCATGCGATTCCGTCTCAGTCCGGACAATTCGGACTCCCCCAGTAACGTTAACAAGTTGCAGCATCTAAGCCGCAGATTCATATTCAATTATGCTGACCCCGTTGGGCCGTCCATTACAGAGTAGCGCAACCGAATCATAAAAACAACCTTTATATTCCAGAACATAAAATCAGGATAACATAAGTCCCATCTGTGTAGCAGCTTCCTTCAGCACAGGAGCGTATTCATGCAACGTCTCCTGCGAGAGGCGACTAACAGGCCCGGATACGGACAGGGCAGCAGCAATGTTGCCTTTCCGATCCATGATCGGTACAGATACTGCCGCGGCTCCCGGTTCACGTTCCTCATAACTTGTTGCGTAGCCATATTCCAGAATGTCTTTCATCTGTGCCAAATATACTTTGGGATCGATAAATACCGGCCACTCCGGCCCATTCATCAGATCTTCGCGGTCCTCTTCGGTAGCAAAAGCCATCAGCACTTTGCTGGATGCTCCCACGGATAACGGAAGTCTGACGCCCACCGGAGCTACACGACGAATCGCCTGATCACTCTGTACGGCTTGAATTCGAATCCGCTCACTGCCATCACGCAGATATAAGCTCACGGTTTCGCCCAGTCGATCTCTGAGCCGCTCCATTGCAGGCAGTAGCAGAATAGCAGGATCATCGCTGCGAGACATATGGGCAGACAGTTCCCAGATGCGTATGCCAAGTCGATACTTCTCGGTGGCTGCATCCCGAATCACGAACCCCTTGTCCTCCAAAGTAGCCATCAGACGATGGACTGTACTTTTGTGCAGGCCGATCTGGCTGGCAATTTCTGTGAGCCCCAGATCACTGCGGGTTGTAAAACACAATAATATATCCAGCGCCCGTTCTACAGCCCGGACGGTTAACTTTCGGTCTTCCATGGCAAGTTGCCCTCCTCATGTTTCATCACATGAAACTTGGTTACATAAATTATATGAGAAACGGTCTCATCTGTAAACCAAAAAGCGCCATTTGGAATAGGGATATTTGTAAATATTTTCTTTTTATAAATTAAAATCCCCTGCTATTTGCACCCTAAGGAAATGTTAACCAGATATCTTCAGAACTATATAACAATTGCGTAACAAATGCCTCCAATCAATTGACTTTGACTATATTGGAACATACGATAAAGATATATTAAATTAAGATTTTGCTTCATAAGTAGTCAGAAAAATTATTTATCCGCTCTGTTCGATTCGTTGTTATCTTCATTTGATTTTTAAAGGAGGGGCAATCATGTATCCGACATCCCAGAGCGAAGCCCCGCTGCAAACGAAAGTGTCAGATCTGCCTTCTTCGTTATCACCGAGGCTGATCCGGTTCAAACATATTGTCGTGGCGTTGTTGCTCTCCGTTGTTTTTTTTCTGCTCTTTTGTTTCATTGCACTACACGGTTATATTGCTTGGGTATTATCCAATCCAACTGTAGCGCCTGTATTCTCCAATCCCATGCAGGCGAAGAACATGAAGTATCAAGACATCACGTTCCCGGCAGCAGACGGCAGTCGAACGATGCAGGGTTGGTATATTCCGGCTGACGATAATGCTAACAAAACCATCATATTCAGCCATGGATATGGTGCGAATCGTGAAGAGACCTGGGTACCAATGTATGACCTGGCCCATTATGCTCACCAACTCGGCTTCAATGTGGTGATGTTCGATTACGGTTTCGCTTCACAGGTGAACAAAGCTGTCGCCACAGGCGGCAAAGCCGAGTCCCAGCAGCTGCTCGGTGCAATCCAGTTTGCGAAGCAGCGCGGAGCTCAGGAGCTTGTCGTGTGGGGGTTCTCCATGGGTGCAGGCACAGCCTTGCAGACTGGGCTTATTACCAAAGATGTGGATGCCATGATTCTGGACAGCACATTCCTGCTTGAGCCGGATACGCTGTATCACAACATCCATAATCAGATAGATCTTCCGCGTCAGCCTACGCTGGAGATTATGAACCTGCTGTTCCCGATTCTGAACGGGACCGGATTGCAGCAAATTCCGTATCAGGAAGTAAAAAAAGAAGATTATCCTTTCCCGATTTTCTTCATCCATGGTACCGAAGATGAGAAAGCTCCTTACCCCATTGCGGAGCTGCTCGCTGCCAACCAGACCAATCCGTATTCCGATGAATGGATTGTAGATGGTGCGCACCATGAGCTGATCTTCCGGGAGCATCCAAAGGAATATCTGCGCCGTGTCTCCACATTCCTGAGTCATGTGACCAAGACGAGCAGCGATGATGTGGAAAATACCAATACCGGAGAATCGTGAAGATCCGGTAATTCAAGAGCCCTTATGGGCTCTTTTTTTTGTGTACACATAGGACAACATGCCTGGAGAATATACTTTTGGGACGTAATTAAAGACAGCTCTGGCTTGTACATTGCAATTTGAGCGAACCGGGCATCGAATTTTATTTCTGCTGCTGGAACTGAATTTGAACTCATCTGAACGGAGGTTTACCGCTTATGAATTGGTATGGATATGGGCATCTGCTGCCTCTGCGGGTACTCGAAGAAGTCCGTTTCTGGAAAGAGCAAGAGAAAGAACATACCCTTGTCATCCGTGCTTTGGTTCCTGATCTTGAAGCCTCATATGTCAAATGGCTTGCGGAATGGGAAGCGATCTTTGAGAACAGCGAAAGGGTCGCCAATCAGCTGTTGAAGCAAATACTGCCAGGAACCCAGCCGCCTGCTCCCTACATCATCCGCTGTATTGAACAGCTCGTAGCTGCTGCCTGCACACAATCGCGAGAGTTCATTAGACAGCTGTACGTCCTGCTGGAGCAAAGTAATGCTGTTCAGCATGTGCCGATTGCCAAAGTGGTTATTCTGCATTTCATTCGCGAATCCGAGTATTTCCTGGGGGTACTTGAAACGCTGAAACAATCTGGAGCTTTGCGAGATTTGGTATCTGATTCACCTTTTTCACTGGAACATATTCTTCAAACCTCGGGACAAACGGCTGATTCCAACGCACAAGTTGCTTCTACGTCCGTGTCTGGACAGTCCAATCGTGAAGCTGTAGAGGAGTCGTCTACTGCTGAGGGAAAAGTTAACAATTCTACTCCATCAGTACAGCCACAGTCTACATCGACTGTTCAGTCTCCCAATGCAAATGCAGAGGGCACTACCAACTCTACCGCAGCGCCGGTCAAGGAGAAGCCCGTTCCCATCGGTGGACACACGCTCCCTCCCCTGCCCTATGCCTATAACGCCCTTGAGCCCCATATTGATGAGATGACGATGCGCATTCACCATGACAAGCACCATCAATCTTACGTGGACGGACTGAACACCGCAGAGAAAAAGCTGGCAGAATCGCGGAAAAAGAATAATTTTGAACTCATCAAACATTGGGAACGTGAACTCGCCTTTAATGGGGCAGGCCACTACCTTCATACGATTTTCTGGACGGTCATGAATCCCAAGGGTGGAGGCAAACCCTCCGGTATGCTCGCAGAGCAGATCAAACGGGATTTCGGCAGTTATGAAGCGTTCAAAAATCAATTCACCGAAGCCGCTAACAAAGTGGAAGGCAGCGGCTGGGCTATGCTGGTCTGGAGCCCGCGGGCGCACAGACTGGAGATTTTGCAGGCAGAGAAACATCAGAACTTGTCCCAATCCGATATCGTTCCACTCTTACCGCTCGATGTATGGGAGCATGCCTATTACCTGAAACACCAGAATGAACGAAAAAAATATATTGAGGACTGGTGGAATGTGGTGTACTGGCCCGCTGTGGCCGAACGTTACGAGACCGCACGCAAGCTGTTGTGGCCGCCTTATTAAGAATTGAACGATATAAGCCAAAAAAGAGATATCTCTCAGCGAACCTGCTGTTCGCAAAGGCCTGCCTCTCAAGGTAAACGAGAAGCCGATTATCTTGCCTGGGCAGTCGAAGTTCTTTAACAGTTGAAAAAGCAGGACACCCTACTTCAGAAAGGGTGTCCTGCTTTTTTTGCGTTTCATTTGGGTTTATAAGCAATTTAAGTAATGCTTAGTCCTGCAAAAACTCGATCAGCGCTGCATTAAATGCTTCAGGATGTGTCGCATTAAAGCCATGCGGTCCCCCCTCTACAACAACAAGCCGACTGCTAGGGATGGATTCATGTGTACGTTGTCCACTGACTTCAAGCGGCACAACAGCATCGGAATCACCATGAATAACCAGCGTCGGAATATCGAATTTCTCCAGCTCCTGACGGAAATCGGTAAGAGCAAAGGCAGCAATGCAATCCAGAGTGCCCTTTGGTGATGCCAGAACAGCGATATCCCGGTTATATTGACGGAACGGTTCGCTCACCAGATCTGTACGATCTCCTGCTGCGAAAAAGTTATTCGTAAACCCATCCAAAAAGGCTATACGATCTCCCTTAACCCCATTTTGGAATTCTGCAATCGTTGCATCATCCAATCCTCCCTGTGGGTTGTCCTCGGACTTATACAGGTAAGGAGGCACAGCACCAGCAAATACAGCTTTGGAAACCCGTTCTGTTCCATATATTCCGACATAGCGAGCCACTTCGCCGCCTCCCATGGAGAAACCGACCAGTGTGGCATCGCGCAAATCGAGATGTAAAATCAATTTATGTAAATCAGAAGCAAATGTATCATAGTCATAACCATCCCAAGGTTGGGAAGACTGACCAAAACCACGACGGTCATACGTGATGACGCGGTAGCCCGCTTCAATCAGGGCAGGTACTTGCTTCTCCCAGGATCGTCCACTCAATGGCCAGCCATGAATAAGGATAATGGGTTTCCCCTCACCATGATCTTCGTAATACAGTTCAATTGGTTGTGCATTCTCTTCGCCTACGTTTACTTTAGCCATGGAAAATCCCTCCGTCAGTTATAACCTGTTTGGTTGTTACTATGCAAATGCTACATATGCAATCTATTATTGTCAATCGTACACAAGAATCAAATAGAATCGTTCAATGTTATGATGATTGGAAGATATCTCTTTCATTTGAACTACAAAAAAGCAAGCCTCTTGATTCAAGAAGACTTGCTTGTACTGAGATACTCTATGAGTACAACCACCATTAAGAGGCGCAACCCTCACAGGCCACATAGTTGTCGCCAACCTGTTTGCTAATCGCGATCAGATCGCCCAGCTTGATATCTTCTTCACCTGTAAATTCAAGATCAGCGATACGTGCAACGATCAGGGCAGCTGCTTCTTCCTTGCTTGTAGCCATTTGGCTGAATTCAGACTTTTCGCCTGTGGAAATGACCTCATATAAGTACGTATATCTTAAAGTTTCCATGTAGACACTCTCCTTCCGAAATCACATCATATCATCTCTATTACCCAATTCCAAGTCCAAGCTTCTGAACCTAATCGTAACGCAGTTTCATCTGCTCAGCCGTCAGCCTGACCACTTCTCGGTCCACGGTCAACACTCGGCTCGTCTCCGCCAGGGGAAAACGCTGACGCAGTGTACGTACAAGCGAGGCAGTATACGCCGCAGCAGAAGGGACACCTGCCAGTTCCTGCAAACTTGCCATCGTTCCGGGCCGAACATCCGGATAACCTTCGCCGGCACCGTCTGCTGCATCCTGATAGAAATTACGCACGTCTGCTGCCAGTTGGTCCCCTTGTCCTTCCACGATGATAAAGGCAGTAATGATATAAGCCTTGGCCTGTCTGCGCTGGGCAATACCACAGAATTTCAGTCCATCCACACTGACATCATAATCGCCAGGACAGAAGGCGCCTTCGATCTCCCCCGTGCGTGCCTGACTCGACCATGGTGTTAGCGATTCAGCAATCAGTGAGGCCATCTCCCGAAAATCATCATGAATATTGATAACACGTCCCGGGTTGGGCAAAATCAAAGACACGTTAACCACCCCTGGATTCAGGGGAACTGCTGCACCACCCGATGGACGAACGCAGACCGCCGTTCCCTGGCTTCTAATGCGTTCCATCGCTTCAACCGCCTGAGGCAGCCTCCGATCCCGCAGCCCCGCTACAAAGGCATCTGGATGCCGCCAAATATGAGCAACGGGCAACTGACCTTCTCCCACCCGGCGGCACATGACCTCTTCCCAAGCAAATGCTTCAAGTACACTGCTCCCGTGGCGCAGCAGCGGTGTCTCCCAAATCTGTAGACGCAAGGAATGATCCAGCTGCATCTGCTGCTCTGCTCCCGGCGATCCGGGTTGATCTGAATTGGACGGTACACTCATATAAGATAGCCTCCGACTAAACTAATCTGGATGAATTGTGTGAATGCAAAAGTAATATATAAATAAGCCGGTTCCCCAGGGAACACGGCTTATTTATGAAAGCTTCCATTGGCACAAGCGCTATTCTGCCATTTCAGATTCCGGCAATTTGCCGAATACGAATGCAATTACTATAATAGTGCCAAAGGATTCCATGCTTCTGGCTTGTCCAACGTGTGGAATGAGCCCGATCTTAATCTTTCATCAGCGACAGGAACTCGGCACGCTGTGCCGGATTTTCACGGAAAGAACCACGCACAGCAGACGTTACCGTCTTGCTACCCGGCTTCTTCACGCCGCGGGAACACATGCACAAGTGCTCGCCTTCCACAACGACCATGACACCGTTCGGCTCTACCGCTTCAGTCAGAATATCGGCAATCTGTGAGGTAATACGCTCCTGAACCTGCAGGCGGCGGGTAACTGCCTCCACCAGACGGGCCATTTTGCTCAATCCCACAATTTTGCCACTCGGTACATATCCAATGTGCACCTTGCCGAAGAAAGGTGCCATATGGTGTTCACATTGGCTGTAATAGACAATGTCCTTCACAATGACCAGTTCTTCATGATTCTCGTCAAAAGTCACACCAAGTACATCGCGCGGGTCCACTTCATACCCGCCAAAAATCTCTTCATACATCCGGGTTACGCGTGCAGGCGTTTCTAGCAGCCCTTCCCGCGTGCTATCCTCACCGATCAATTGCAAGATCTGCTCAATGTGATACTCGATCTTCTCCCGATTGTCGGATACTTTTGAATTCAAATAATCTTTAACGCCAGCCACTGCCGAACGCCTCCTTTCGAACCACATGCTGTAAGCAACTATTCACTTCAGCATTATGCATAATTCGATTCTAACCGCTCCCGGGTATAATATATAGACGAATAAAACCATTTCGATCTATACATTAATGATTGGAAGTCGCTCTTTTGATTTATGCAAAATGCTCGCTCACAGCTATTATTTTCGGCGGCCCGAGTTTTTACGCGCAGGATGTTGTTGCGGCTGAGGCATCTTAGCGCCAGGCTGCTGGTTCTTCATCATCTGCTGGGCGCGCTGCATTTGCTTGCCATTCAGGTTATACCCCATTTGCTTCGCCATCTTCTGGAGCATGTCGGGATCACTTTGCATTTTCTCAAGCTGTTTCCGCAAGTAGTATACCCCAATGAAAAATCCTCCGACCAGACCAACAATCAATGTAATAATCGGTATTGCTATTTCCATCTCTTAGACACCTCTGTATGCAATCTAAAAAGCCTGATGATCCGTGTCAGCACATGATGTTATACGCTCACGATGCAAACATGACACGCACCGGATTTCCTGAAAGTTATCATAGCATTTCCGCACGCCTTGAGCAAACGGATTTTCCAGCTAAGTGCTGAATTTAACATCCAGAAAACAGATCGAAAACATTCAGTAAATCTCTCAGGAACATCCTTATAAGTTACATCAGTACCGCCTCTATGAAAACGGTTGTATGCTGAGCCAGATCGACTTCAATCACATCCAGATCATAACGTGTACTGCCACGTGCCACCCGAATGACCGGCCTGCCGGGCAACCCCCGGTGCTGACGTACAATGACTCCGGTCTCTTTGGTAGATAATCGAACTGCTGTTCCATTCGGATACACGGACACACTCCGGTTGAATTCGATCAAAATGTCACGATCCAGCTTCGTGCCCGACATCGCCATCATCTCTTCACAGGCTTCATGTGGCAGCAACCTTCTATCCGAAAGGCCATTGATCAGATTATCATACGTGTTAGCTGCACTGACGATTTTAGCGAAAAGATGAATGTCTTTTCCCTTGATCCCCCTCGGTAGTCCCGTACCATCCACATGCTCATGATGCTGTAGAGCCGTATGTGCCACAAGCAGATTGAACTCCCGTTTGGATTTGATCAACTCGAATCCTTTCCACGTGTGATGCAGGGAAGAATTCGCTGCTGAACCGCTGCCGGGTGGCTCCCCCACTTTGCCGATGTCATGCAATAGAGCTCCGACGGCCAGATCCTTGAGCTGCACATAGTTAAGCCCCAGATTCAGACCTATGACAGAAGACAGCAAACATACATTCATGGCGTGAACATACTGTGCGTTATCTTTGGTCCGAATATCTGTGAGCTGAACAAGCAGTTCACGCCCGTTCAGAACATCATTCAACAATTTATCTATGCTGATGGCGACCTTCTTCGGGCTCCAGTCCTTTCCGGAACGGATAGAATCGAGTGTAACACTCATTTCATTAATTACTGCCTTTTTCGTGGCTTCATCCAGAATGTCTTCTGTATCCACATCTTTATACGCTTCATCCTGGATGTACAGCATGGTCACGCCAATACGCTTCAGCGTATTAACCATAAATACGGTGAGCTGGACTCCGGCAGACAGCAATACTGTGCCGTTGCCGGAATATATGGTTTTGCCCAGAAGCTCCCCCGCCTCCACGCTCTCCACGTTAACATACTTCATGAACGTCCCCCGCTCTTACGATTGCTGCTCCAATGTGAGCAATTGCTCTTTGGTTTGCAGCCCGCCTACATAACCCACCAGGGTTCCGTCTTTACCGCTGATGCGGTGACAGGGAATAATAATCGGTATCGGATTTTTACTAATGGCATCCAGAACTGCTCGAACAGCTTTGGGCCTACCGATGATTTCCGCAACCTGTTGGTGTGTTGAGGCCTCTCCATAAGATATATCGGACAGGACTTGCCATACTTGTAGCTGGAATGGTGTTCCAAACAAATCGAGCTTCAGTTCAAATGCTTTTCGTTCTCCAGCAAAATACTGCTTCAACTGCTGTGCAGCTTCGCTCAGCTTCTCTTCATTTTTCTCATATCGATATTCGCCGATCCATGTACGGGCCCATTGTTGCAGATGCGCCTCGCGCACATGGAATGCACCAAAATCAATATGACACAGGCCCTTATCCGTAGCACAGAGCGTAAGTGTACCGATCGGTGTCAGCACCTCATCGTAATATACCGGCGTACCATGCAGGCCTGTTACAGCTGACGGTTTCCATGCTGCAGCTTCTGGTTTTACAGGCTCTGTCGTCTGCCCGTTTTCCTGTTCGGATGTCTCGTTCTGTTCCTTCTGATCCTCAGGCTTATCGTTGCTCTTTGGCTCTACCTGAGACTTATCGGGTAAGGTCTGGGACGAACTCAGTCGTTCCTTGGCCTTCTGCAGCATGCTTAGCACGTTCCCATCTTGTTCGTTAGCGGCAGCTTCCCCAATGGCTCTCATTGCGTCTTCTCCTCCAATTCTGCTCAGCGCCCAAGCTGCAGTTCCCCGCAGCTCGGGACGCGGATCGCGCTTCAGTACCTCCGTTAGTTTGGGTACAGCGGTTTTGTCTTTGAAATTGCCTAGGGCAATTACGGCGTTACGCTGGATTGGCTTCTTGCCCCGCCAAGCGGCGGAACTTTGGCCGAAGCGCTCTTTGAATTCACGGTTACCGATGTCAAGCAGCGGTATCAGCAAAGGTTTTACAATCTCCGGATCGGGATGAAACTCAGGATGGTGGTCCCAGTTTTTACCCCGATTCTTCGGACAGACAATCTGACAGGTATCACAACCGTACAGACGGTTGCCAATTTTGAGCATAAACTCTTCATCCACAAAGCCTTTCGTCTGGGTCACAAACGAAATGCAGCGCTGTGCATTCAGTTGTCCCGGCCCTACCAGTGCTCCTGTTGGACAGGCATCAATACACTTCGTACATTCACCACAATCCTCGGTCACCGGGTTATCTGGCTGAAATGGGATATTCGTGACCAGTTCGCCGAGAAAGATCCATGAACCGAATTTGGGCGATATAATGGCACAGTTCTTGGCACTGAATCCAATCCCCGCACGCTGGGAAACGGCACGGTCCACCAACGCCCCCGTGTCTACCATACTTTCGATCATGGCTTCAGGTACGCGTTCACGTATAAAATGAACCAGCTTGTCCATCGCGGCACGCAGGACTTGGTGATAATCCTGCCCCCAGGCGGAACGAGCCAGAATACCGCGGTATGCACCCGGCTCCGACTTCGGAGGATTGACCATCTTCGAAGGATAAGCCACAGCAATCGCAATGAGCGAAGCAGGCTCGCCATCTTTCAACTCTGGACGTATCCTTTTCTCAATATCAGGCTCCTCAAATCCGGACTCGAATCCTTTCGCCCGATGTTGCTCCAGAATGGATTTCAATGTCACGAATGGCTCCGCCGAAGCAAACCCTATATCATCAATACCCATCTCGGGAGCAGCTGCCTTAATCTCTTGTTTTAACTTCTCCCATACAGCTGCTGCTTTTGCTGCTCCGGTCTGTACACTCGTCATATCTCTTCCCTCTCTTCTTCCACGCTAATTCCGTAAATAGTGAACGCCCGCCTCAATTGGGAGGACAGGCGCTGATTTCGATATACAAGTCGGACATACCGGAGCTAAAAAGAAACCGAGTCTATATCGTTTAACGCAAAATGCAGCGTGAAGTTGTTGTCCTTGTCCTGCTAACATTTTACAATTTTTTAATTTCCGAGAACGGCCAAAAAATAAACTCCGCCCTGCCTACAATTTCACTGGATGTAATGCTGCCAAACACACGGCTATCCTTGCTCTTGCCTTCATGACGGTTATCTCCCATCACAAAGTAATGATCCGCTTCCAGCGTAATTGGTCCAAAATCAGGGTCCTGAACCTCCGTATCCGTGTACGTTTCCGCTTGCTGCTCTCCATTCACGAACAGATGGTGATCCCTTACTTCAACCGTATCACCGGGAAGCCCGACAATCCGTTTGACCAGAAAATCTTTTTTCTCCACACCTTCGCTTGGATCACGAAGCACAATGACATCTGATCGGGACGGCGTTCCAAAATCATATACAATTTTATTTACAAACAGACGATCCCGCTCAACCAGCGTAGGCTGCATAGATTGACCTTTGACCATTGAAAGATTGAATACAAACAGGTTCAACAGCATCATAATTACAAAAGCAATCACTATGGTTTTCACCCAGTCCCAAAGCTCTGCACCCCAGGATTTCCCCGGTTGTTCGGGCACTCCCGGACCGTTTCGTTCCTTGGAGGCCACATGCTCCGTTGAAAGATTGTTGGAATTCAAAGAGACACCTCGTTTATCCATTTTGTGAAGAAAAACGTCGATCGACGTACTTTCAAGGAGACAGATTCCGTATAGTGAAAGCTTTTCTTGATATATCAGGAAGCTGACGCTCCGTGTTTATATGTTCTGATATTACCAAAATCGAGTGATCATAATCCTTTTAATTCTACTTCATTTACAAGGCTGAAACAATTGGTTATGAGCACCAGCACAACTTGAAGGGTGAATAACACCGCGATTAAGACAATTAAACTAGGGATGAAGTTAAATGGAATGGCGTTCAGAAGTAGCGAAAAAAGGGGAATAATCGGTGAATAGCACCCATATAAATAGAAAGGCATATCCCTCACGTTGTTACACGTTGAAAGATACGCCTAATATGAAATGAAAATCTGTTATATTTCTTTTTTAACCATGCAAACTAAGCTTTTGACAAGATACTAAGTTTCTGGAAAGCGCTCATAATCTGATTGGCACCGTAACCCATTGCTTCATATAGAGGCATGGCTACTTTGTTGTGCTCATCACCCGCCACCCATATTTGACTGACTTTACGCTGCTGGAACCTTTGTTCCATGGCCTCGACAAGTTTTTTGCCGACTCCGCGGCGACGATAGTCTGGATGGACCGCAATACGATAGATGCATCCCTGGTTGTGGTCAATCGTACCGATCAAAGCGCCAACGAGGTCTCCCTCTTCTTCCGCAACCATGATCAGGTCAGAATCCCATGACAATTGACGGGCAAACGGGCCCATCGTGTTCTCATAACACTCTTCCGATAGTGCAACCTGGAGAAGCTCTGTCATCTGGCTTGCATCACTCAACTGAAAGGAACGAACGTGCATGTCTTAAATCTCCCTTTTCGTTAGCTTAGATGAGGTTTTACAAAAAGGGGCTCCCCTTTTTACCAAAAACCCAATGTTCATATAATGACAAAAAACGAGAAAATACCGCTTCTTCGTCAATTAAACCATACTTTACGCCATAAAACACGCATTTTCTTTTGAAAGCGCTTAATTGTAACCGTTTACATCCGAATATTAAACTTTTTCTCTATTTAAACGCCTAAAATCACATAAATAGTTTCATAATGGGTAAAATATGTTTGTTATCTCTGACCCATGAATGGATTAACGTCTGGGGGGGGGACTTAATAAACAAAAATGTTGCTTAATTAGCCCGAATGCGGTTTAATATTAGTGACAAGGGTATTATTACATAGGTACCTGGGCAATTTGCATAAATCCTATGAGCGACTTTCACTCAGCAAGATATAGATCGAAGTGAACCTATTCGTCTAGAACTTGTCCCGGAAGCGATTCAAACTGAATTATGCAAAAGGCTGACCTTAACAAAAATTCAAAAATCTCAGGAGGTATTTCACTATGACTTTTCAATTACCAGCACTTCCTTACGCTAACGACGCACTGGAACCACATATTGATGCGCAAACGATGGAAATTCACCACGATCGCCATCACAATACTTACGTAACGAACTTGAACGCAGCTCTGGAAAGCGCTCCTGAACTGCAAGGTAAAAGCTTGGAAGATCTGATTGCTAACCTTGACAGCGTACCTGAAGGTATCCGCACAGCGGTTCGCAACAATGGTGGCGGACATGCTAACCACAGCTTGTTCTGGGAAATCATCGGACCTAACGGCGGCGGCGCTCCTACTGGCGACATCGCAGCAGCAATCGATAGCGAACTGGGTGGCTTTGACAAATTCAAAGAAGATTTTGCAAAAGCAGCTACAACTCGTTTCGGTTCCGGTTGGGCTTGGCTCGTAGTTGGTAAAGATGGCAAATTGTCCATCACTAGCACACCTAACCAAGATAGCCCTCTCTTCGAAGGTCTGACTCCGGTTCTGGGTCTGGATGTATGGGAGCACGCGTACTACCTGAAATATCAAAACAAACGCCCTGACTACATCGGTGCTTTCTGGAATGTAATCAACTGGGACGAAGTAAACAAACGTTACGCTGCAGCTAAATAAGACTGCCAGCATAATAGAAGAGCCTGATTTGGTCAACGCGACCGAATCAGGCTTTTTTTGTGTGCTTTTGTTTGCTGCACGTTGGTTGATTTAATATTTGTATGGCAAGCGCCCATTACTCACTAACATCGTCATATGCCCCTGCAAAATAACTGCTGATCAGCTTCAGGAATATGTTCGGAAATGCCATCTTGTCCATATCTTCCGGACCAATCCAGCGATAGGTCAGGCCATCGCCTTTGCCTGTCATTACATCATGCGCCGGGCTACTTGTGGCCAATGCTGACAACGGCTCGCCCTGCTCATCAAGCGAGCCAAAGATGTTGGCTGCATCGGTGATGCCTGGCTCCGATGCTTGGGCTGGCGCAGTGGTTTCCTTGGCTGCCGCCTGTGTGTCGTAGGCGGCTCTGGCTTCCGCGGCGATCAGCGGAAGCTCGTTACTCTGGTCCTGCTCGGTGCACTTGTACACCTGCAGGCTCCAGACAATGTGGCTGAACACATGCTCCGCATGGGTAGCCAGCCCTTCCGGGCGGGCAGCGAAGCCTTCCGCCCACATACTGCCGGCCAGCAAAGCCATGGCCGGCTCATCTGCCAGCGGCCCCGCCGCCTTGCCGGCTGCGGCGGGCGCCGCCAGCACATGCGGCAGCTCCCACATGCGGGCCAATAGGCCCGTCGCTGGGCGCTGGCGCACAAGCACACGGCCGCGATGAGCACCGCGGCCCTCCACAATGGCGACCAGCCGCTGCTCAGGGCGCGGCGGCTTTGCCTTGGTCTTGACCGGCAGCGTGAGCTCCCGTCCGGCAATGCGGCCGGAACATTGCTCCATGACCGGGCAAGTCAGGCAGTGCGGCGCTTTGGGCGTGCACACCAGCGCGCCAAGTTCCATCAGCGCCTGATTGAAATCACGCGCACGCCCTTCCGGAATGAGCTCTCCCGCGAGCTCTTCCATCAAAACCCGGGTGCTGCCCTTCATAATGTCCTCATCAATGAGGAAGTATCGGGACAGGACCCGCATCACATTGCCATCCACCGCTGGCTGCGGCTGGTTGAAGGCAATGCTGAGAATGGCCCCGGCTGTATACGGGCCCACCCCTTTTAACGCAAAGACTGCCTGCTTGTCCTGCGGCATCTCCCCACCGTGCAGCTCCATGACTTGTCTGGCAGCTGCCTGAAGATTGCGGGCACGCGAATAATATCCGAGTCCCTCCCAATTTTTCAAAACCTCTTCTTCTGGTGCTTCAGCAAGAGCCTGTACGGTTGGAAAATTCCCGATAAAACGGTTGAAATACGGGATCACCGTATCCACCCGAGTCTGTTGCAACATAATTTCCGATACCCACGTAAAATAAGGATTGTTGTGGCGACGCCACGGCAAATCCCGTCTGTTGACCATATACCAATCCAGCAAATTCACGCTGAAATGTCGTTTCTGTTCCAATAACCCCATATTCCCGTCCTCTCCTGTTACCATGCTTACGTTCTTCACACGTTTCCCACATTATTACTGTTCAGATCCGGGCAACGTCTTCTCCATTTGCTCCACAATAGCAAAGGCCGCCGCCAGCTCCGTCTGGTGCGTAATGCTCAAATGAATATCATACTGTTTGCCGTATGGCAGTTGCAGTCGTTCCCATGCTTCATCAGACAGCGTGGCAACGGGACGTCCTTTCGCATCAGGCAGCACTTTAATGTCGGTAAAACTCATCATGCTTCCAATACCGCACCCAAACGCCTTGGACACCGCTTCCTTTGCTGCGAATCGGCCGGATACAAACTCTACCATCCGTTTTCCCCGATAATCCGCAATCTCCCGCTCTGCAGGCGTTAAAACTCGCTTCATAAACGCTTCCGCGTGGCGACCTGACAACAGCTTGCGCATACGTCCAATCTCCAGCACGTCGTTTCCAATGCCATATATCATCAACGCTTCACCCGCTTAACCTTTTATGCTGTAAACGATCTCCATTCGGTCATCTGATCCGTAACTTATCCGAACACGTATTCTATTGTAGCAGGAGGCGCACACGGATGCGAGTACCTTCGTCCACATTACCATTTATGTTAAAATATGAATCAGCAATAGATGAAACTTTAGGAGGAATAAGATATGTCCACAGCATTTGAACTGCCTGCTGGCGGAGATACCGTCATTCGCGGAAATATATTCACTGCACGGCAACCCGCTCAAGGAATCATTATCCTGGCTCACGGTTACAAAGGCTTCAAAGACTGGGGCATGTTCCCCTACGCTGCATCGCAACTAAGCGAGGACTATCACGTCCTGACCTTTAATTTCTCTCACAACGGTGTTGGAGAAGATCTGGAGCAATTTTCTGAACTTGAAAAGTTTGCAGTCAATACGTACAGCCGGGAGCTTACCGATTTGGCAACGCTGCTTGATTATGTGTCCACACAGCCTGAACTTAACGGACTGCCGGTATTTCTACTTGGACATAGCCGCGGTGCAGGTGTAAGCCTCGTGTACGCGCTTGATCATCCCGAGCAGATTGCAGGCGTAATTTCCTGGAACGGCGTAACCAACCTGGATCTCTTTACCTCTGAGCAAAAAGAAGAAATGCGAACACATGGCCGCAGCCATGTCACGAACGGGCGAACCGGCCAGCAGATGCCTCTGGACATGTCCATTCTGGAAGACCTGGACGCGCATAAGGAGCGTTACGCCATTATTGATCGCTTGGCTTCATCCCCACTGCGTGTGGCACTTATTCAGGGAACAGAGGATGGCACACGGCTTCGTGACGGCTCGGCTGCACTGGTTCAGGCTCGCCCTGATATCCCGTGGCATCAGATTCCCGGCGGAAATCATACCTTTAATACTGTGCATCCATTCAAGGAATCGACGCCGCAGCTTGAGCAGGCAATCGCCGAAACCCTTCGCCAGATCGCAACCTGGATTCACTAGTCCTGCATAACAAAAAGAGTCGCTGCCTTGTGCAGTGACTCTTTTCTGTTCAGATGCTTGCTTTGTCCATATCATGGCATGCTTGCAATCCATATTAGATGCCAGGAATGGCATTACGTTTGTGATGGGTACGCGTGTAGAATGCTTCAAGACGTTCCTGTGCAGCCGGATCAATCTGTTTGCCTTCCAGATAGTCACTGTTCGCTTCATACGAAATGCCCAGTTCATCTTCATCGGTCTGGCCTTCCCAGAGTCCTGCTGATGGAGCCTTGTCCAAAATGGCCTGTGGCACGTTCAAATACGCAGCCAGCTGACGCACTTGACGTTTGTTCAGGCTGCTCAGTGGTGTAATATCCACGGCGCCGTCACCCCATTTGGTGTAAAAGCCCGTGATGGCTTCAGAGGCATGGTCTGTTCCGACAACCAGCAGGTTTTCCTCAAAGGACAGAGCATATTGCATCACCATACGGGTTCTCGCTTTCACGTTCCCTTTGCCTTGGTGAGTCATATGACGCGGGCTGCCCATGGATTTGAAACCTTGCTCCACTTCCAGTGCAATCTCGTTAACTGCATCTTCGATGTTGGTTTCTACGACATGCTTCAGGTCATAGGCTTTTGCCACAGCATAGCTATGGTCGATGTCCGATTGCTCACCGTAAGGCTGGAAAACACCCAGCGTTTTGTATTCCTTATTCTCTTCTGCTGTAAGCTCGTCCGTTGCTTTTTTGCAAAGCGCCGTAGCTACAGCACTGTCAATCCCGCCACTGATTGCGATTAGCAACCCTTTGGAATTGGCATTTTTCACATAGGTTTTGAGAAAGTCAACGCGCTTGCGCACTTCCTCTTCTTCATTAATGCTTGGTTTAACCTTCAATTCAGCGATGATCTGTTGTTGCAAACTCATCGTTCACACACCCCGTTTCTAAATTAATGAAATTTGATGTCCATTTTGAAAGGTCCGAATGGTTCAATAACCCTATTTGCTCAAAATGAAACGCCCCGGCATCGGTCATCCGAAAGGCGGGGCGTTTCTTGAGCTAATTAACGGCAGTAACGGTCAAACACACTTGTGAGCTCAGCCGCAATTTCCTCCGCAGAACGGTCTTCCACTTGATGACGCTCAATAAAGTGAACGAGTTCTCCGTCTTTCATCAGAGCGATGGAAGGTGAAGATGGAGGATACGGTGCAAAGTATTCACGTGCTTTTGCTGTAGCTTCCTTGTCCTGACCGGCAAATACTGTGTACAGGTGATCTGGTGTAATATCATGCTGAAGTGCTTGGGATACACCTGGGCGGCACTGACCTGCAGCACATCCGCAGACCGAGTTAATAACAACCAGAGCGGTACCTTTGGCATCCGGCAAACTTGCTTCAACTTCTTCTGGAGTACGCAGCTCCTGAATTCCCAAACGAGTCAGATCATCCCGCATCGGTTGAACCATATCTTTCATGTATTGATCAAATGACATAGACATTCGGTTTCACTCCTTAAACATGTGAGTTCTATTATTTAAAAGATTAAATGCTTTTGTGCTATTCCTATTATACATCCCTAATCAATGAAAGCAAGGTTCAAACACCGCCTGCGGAAAGGCTTCTCCTTCAATATTATGTCTCATTCCTTGGCAAAACATGCTTGGAGTTCAGCGTTGAAATGCAACCTTGAACGTTGTACCCTGACCTTCCTCCGATTCGATGGTAATGGTTCCGTTATGCCGTTCGACAATGCTCAGACACATGGATAATCCCAGTCCGGTCCCTTTGGCCTTGGTCGTAAAAAAAGGTTCGAACAGCTTCTCCTGCTTCACTCTAGGAATACCTGGGCCTGTATCTCGCACACATAGCTCCACAGTGTCATCCACCAACCGAGTCTCAAGTGTAAGTACCCCTTTTTCATTCATGGCTTCCATCCCGTTACGAGCCAGATTAAGTACCACTTGTTTGATTTCCTTTGAATTCAGATGCAGCTTCGGCACATTATGAGCCAGCATGAATTCAATACTCTGACCTCGCAAATTTGCATCCGCCCATAACAAAGGACTTAGTTCATGGATGATATCATGCAGCTGGGATTCTTCTTTCTCAGCAATTCGATTCTGAGCCAATGACAGAAAATCATTAATAATGCTGTTCGCCCGATCAAGCTCCTCCAGAACAATCCGGTAATAGTGATCCAGGGACTCTGGGCTCTTTTCCTGCATTAATTGAAGAAAACCACGCACAACCGCCATCGGATTTCGTACCTCATGGGTAATACTTGCGGCCATTTGGCCTACAAGACTAAGGCGATCCACATTATCAAGCTCGCTTCGCAGCATTTCAAGTTCAGTGATATCCTGAATGATCAACATGGCTCCAATAGCCTCTCTTGGCAGTTCTGCTGAATACGCGTAGATAGGAACGGTCCGGGACTGGAACACGTTTGAACCGTAACGCATCGTCAGCCCACTCACTTCTCCATGAACAATGGCTTTACGAATACTGCTCTCCATCTTATCTGCTTGGGCTTGTTCAACAAACTGACTCGCAGGTTGCCCAATCAAATCCGGTGTTGTTGTGCAAGGCAGTTGATCCCGCGCTGTTTGCTCCATGGTATCGTTGACGAACTGCACGGTCCCCTCCTTATCTACGGTCGCTATGGATAAAGGAACGGCATTCAAAATTTGGTTAAGCTTTTCCGTTTCGGCTATGTATCTGTGATGAACTTCGGACAAATGTTGCTCAAGCCCCCGGTGATGTTGCATCTGTTCAATCCAGAGCATACTAAGACTTCCGGCAATGATTGCGCCGATCGTATATCCCAGAGCTAGCAACACCCACTGTACTATTGAGAATGTCGGCTGACTTTCTATGGACGGGATATACAGTATACTGGCCACAACCAGCTCTGCCGTTATCAGAGCGATAACTGTTCCCATTTTGCGTGAACGTGTATAATGCTTGAATCGTTTGGCAGACAACCATACAATAGGATAGAGAAGAATGCCCGTTTGAAGTAGAAATCCGTACAGATTATAGGGATGCGCAAAGAGAAAATAGAAGAGTATCTGGAGAAGAGACAGCGTTAGGCCTATTCGAGGCCTGCAATACAATATGACGAGCGTCAGGGGCACAATACCCAAGGAGATGGGAACTGACACCGGACTCCCATAGTGGGCAAAAAGCAGACACAGCAACATGCTTACCACACTGGTTGCGGCAAAACTGTGTTGTACCATCCTATGATATCCTGCCTTGGCGACCGCCTGCTTGGAGAGCCCCAAGTGCAATAATGGAATCAGGAATACCGCAGCTCCTGCAAGCAGTATTTGTAAAAGAATGTCCTTCAACGCAACCACAATGCCATCTCCCTCCTCTGCCTGCACATTCCCTCATGTATTTCTGATTAAAACATAGGCGACAGTATATTACAATATATCCCTTAAGACTGCATAATAGAACTGCTAATACATTTGTATTGTTTCATAAACAGGCAGGAGTAGACAGAGTTTTCGGAAAACAGACAAAATCAATGAAAAAAGAGGGTAATAAAGCATGTATGATGTCATTGTAATTGGCGGTGGATCTGCGGGCCTCATGGCCTGTGTTGCCGCTGCCGAGCATGGAGCCTCGGTGCTTTTGCTGGATAAAGGAGATCAACTCGGCCGCAAACTCGGGATCTCTGGCGGCGGTCGCTGCAATGTGACCAATGCCAAGGAGACGGATGAACTGATCCGGCACATTCCGGGCAATGGACGCTTTTTATATAGTTCATTTCAGAATCTGGACAATCAGGGAATTATGCGTTTTTTTGAAAATCTCGGTATTGCCCTGAAAGAGGAGGATAACGGGAGAATGTTCCCGGTAACCGATAAAGCCAAAACGGTCGTTGATGCGTTGGTAGGCAAAATCGTTTCTCTTGGGGTAGAGATTCGCACCAAACAGCCGGTTAAGGAATTAATTCAGAACGGTCAACACGTGCAGGGCGTAAAGCTGGCTTCTGGCGCAACGGTACTTGCACGCTCTGTTATTATTGCTACCGGGGGCAAATCAGTCCCCCAAACCGGATCAACCGGGGACGGCTATCCTTGGGCTGAAGCGGCTGGACATACGATTACAGAGCTATATCCGACGGAAGTACCAATTGTGTCTGGCGAGAGCTGGATTCAATCCAAAGAACTGCAAGGTTTATCCTTGCGGGATGTCGGGTTATCTGTTCTAGATGCCAAAGGCAAATCGGTTATCTCCCATCGCGGAGATATGATCTTTACCCATTTTGGCGTATCAGGACCGATCGCGCTTCGTTGCAGCCAGTTCATTCGCAAGGTGCAAATGAAATCTGGGAACCCCCAGGTCACGATGAGTATTGATCTGTTCCCGGATCTGTCTGCCGGTGCTCTGGAAGCCCAGGTTCAGCAGGTGCTGGAGCAAGAATCCCGAAAGGCCGTCAAAAACATACTCAAAACATGGGTTCCTGAGCGCATGATTCCATTGATGATGAAGCGTGCGGAAATCAGCGAAGACCTCACGTTCCACCATTTTCCCAAAGGTATGTTAAGTACATTAGTGGGGCTAATGAAAGATTTTACCTTCCGCGCAGACGGAACTCGTTCTCTCAAAGAAGCCTTTGTTACTGGCGGGGGAATCCACTTAAAGGAGATATACCCAAAAACTATGGAATCCAAGCTGCTGCCGGGACTATTCTTTTGCGGTGAAGTTTTGGACATTCATGGCTACACGGGAGGCTATAATATTACCGCTGCCTTCTCTACGGGGTACACGGCTGGCATGCATGCTGCAGAGTATAAAAACGCTCGCTCATGACTTGAACAATAAGAGATGAAAAAACCTCGAAATCCCGCTATCGGTGGGGTTTCGAGGTTTTTTTAGATGCAAGCAATCCAGAATCACTGTGATCAACAAGGCACACAGCATCGTTGCTCATGTTGTATTTACGCTTTCACACTGCCCGAGAAACCATCGACTGAGTCATCGAATGTCGGATCTTCATCCCGGTTATGCATCTCCTGATCGGAATTGCTCCCCTGGATTCCGCTCGCATAACCTTCATTCCAATCTTCATTCACGAGATGAGCCGGAATGGATATATTCTGAAACTGATCCAATCCATCTGTTTCGGAGAGAAACACCGCACTTCCACCATGTGACTGTACGATTTCCACAGCAGATTGCGTATCCTGGCGATCTGTAGGAATATACAATTCAAGCGGTCCTGACTGGTATGGCTTATACCCCAGTTCCTCCAAAGTTGCCTGCGCAGAGAGTAACGCTGCACTGTCTGCAAAATGCACCTGAAGTTCACTATCATCCATCATGATTTTTTTCCTCCTTGCGAGAGCTGATCCCTTACTTTCAAAATCGTAAGATCTGTCTCCTATAGCATGGTCAGTTACTTCATCTGATATGCTACTGTACAAGGAAGAATATCAACTAAGCGGATCGGATGTACCGAATCCAGCCTGTTATAGACAGGACGAACAGCCCGAATGCTACGACAGCCGCAGCCGTAACGATACCTTCAAGCCAGCCTAGCCAGGCTGCTCCCAGTGAAAATCCCATTAAAATCCCCAGCGGGACGAACAACATCCGTACCATGGTCAGACCTGCACGATTTAACGCCTCCGAATCGTAGGATACGAGCTGAACATACTCCGAGGTTGCAAATACCTCCCAGGAGCGATAAAAAAGTACGCTCAACATGATGACCAATAAGCCGCACACGATTACATTGACCGGGAAAGGCGGCAAAGCAACGGCAGCGATCGAAAGACCACCAAGCTGCAAGTACAATTTCATCGTGGATGAGTTACGAAAAAATGCTTTGAATGCCGTCTCGGCTGTCCGATTAGAGATCGTTCGATGACGCAGCAACTTGCGCTGCTTGCGGAATATGATCGTCCGGGTGCGCGGCGCTTTCGGCTTGGTCACAGATCGGCTCAGTAAAAGGGCTGTAAGCTTTAGCCTTTCTCGTAAATCTTCACGCACATCGCCCTCAAAGGTTCCCTTCATCTCCAGCCTCATTCGGCCAACCATAATTAGAAGAAGGAATGCGGCCACAATGCCTGCAAGCTGTGTCCAGATGTGTCCATGCGTCCAGGATGTTACCCCAATCGTAATAATGCCCATTGCAACAGCTAAAGGGATCATGCGAAGCCAGCGTCTCCATCCGGTATAACGTACTTTCGTCATATGGAGTACAATGACCTGGAATGAAGCTACTGTGCCAAACCAAATCGCTGTTAGCACGATATGGATAAATGACATGTCATACACACGGGACCATAGTGGTGAGGTCAACGCCGTAATTGCAATCATTTTGCCCAGATGCTGCAAGCAAGCCCGAAAGATCCCCTGTTTCATCAATGTACGCATCCACAGCGACCGCGATTTCAGGAATAACACATCCGCTTCCTCTACAAATATAAGAATTCCACCTGTAAGCATAACGATGTCGATCAGCCCGGTCAGTGTAGGCAGCGTTAATCCGGTTGCCCAGGAGGGCAGCGGTTTGGACCATAAACTCATGTACCATCCGCTGAGATACAACAGACCCGGAATAAGCAGGTACACCCATACCGTCCAATCTACTACTAGTTTCAGGTTTTTTAACTGTTCATTGAAGTGCTCCTTGCGTCTGCGTCTATATAAACCAATTGGCGTGTATGCTCGAGAGGTCTCCATCTTTCTCCCGCCTTCCCGATTAGGATGTCAGAGTGTCAAAACAATCAAACAACGAGGCATCCGGCAAATCTGCGGCTGCACGGATTTCGTCCAGTGTTCCTTCGGCAGCAGAATGCCCGGAATGGATGAGAATAAAACGATCACAGATTCGCTCAGCAGTATCCAGTACATGCGTTGACATAAGAACACCCGCACCACGGCGGCGCTCATCGTCCAGCAATTTCAGAAAATCCTTGGTTGCGCGCGGGTCCAGCCCGATGAAAGGCTCGTCCACAATATATACATCCGGCGAGGACAGGAAGCCGATCATCAGCATCATTTTCTGCCGCATCCCCTTGGAGAAACTGGCCGGAAGATCATTGCGAACGTGGTCCATGCCGAAACGAACCAACATCTCCTCCGCCCTAGTGACGAAGACCTCTTCCTCCATCTCATAAGCGGCCGCAGCCAGATCAAGATGTTCCCACAGGGTCATATATTCATAAAACACAGGTTGTTCCGGGATATAGGCATAGCGTCCGTCTCCCCCAATGGTTACTTCATATTTCGCATGCTCTAGCAGGCCAAGCAATGTTTTGATGGTAGTGCTTTTGCCAGCCCCATTCGGTCCGATAATACCCACCAGTTCCCCTGGCGCCACGTGTAATCGGATGTTCCTTATCGTGGATTGTCCCGCCTCATATCCTGCTTCCGTAATATGTACGTCCAATATGGACTCCTGTGCAGCTATATCTTCGTTTTCGATCTCCATATCATTCACTCCCTGTCCTGTCAGGTGCTTGTTCGGTTCTTTATTGATATTGTAATCGAGTTCGTGAGGAATTGTTTGATCATTTTGAGCTTTTGTATAATGATTTTACATTTGCAATTCGTGTTATAATGTTATAACGTACTAACATTTATACTTACTTACGTATTCATTTCTTAAGTTGGATCATACTATAGGAGGAACATACTATGAATGGTGGGGCCCAAATGAAAGAGGACAATTTTAAGAAGAAAATTTTATCTCGTAAGATAGGTAAAATGGGTAATAGCTTAGGCGTTAGCTTGCCAAAGGTTTTGATCGATAAGCTCGATGTGTCACAAGGTGATGAGATTGAATTTATTGAGAACAGTCAAGGTGAGATTATACTCAAAAAAGTTAGACAGTTGAAAATACCTGAAAATGTAAGACCTGAAGTACTTGAAGCTTTTTTTGATGTTTTTGAAGAGGATGAGGGCATCCTCCAAGATTTAAGAGATCGTTAATCATGATCATATTCCTTTCAATAGAAGAAGTGGTAGCCGCTCATTATTTTATGATGAAGAGAATGAATGACACAGCACAAGCTGGAGTGAAGAACTATTCTTTGTTGGACTCTGCTGTAAATAGCCCCCAACAAACTTTGTTTGGAGAAGACGCCTATCCTTCTATATTCGATAAGGCTAGTGCTTTATTAGAGTCCTTAGTTAAAAATCACTGCTTTCATAACGGGAACAAACGGACAGCTTATCTCGTAACCAAATCGTTTTTGATGGTGAATGGTTACCATCTCCAAATGGAACGTCAATTTGCAGTAGAGTTCATGGTCAATATTGCAGAGGGCAAGCACTCATTTGAAAGCATAGCAAATATATTAAAGTACCATTCAGTCGTGCGGTAACATAATTTTATAATAAACCGAAAAAAAAGCAGGGGATCCGGATCCCCTTGCTTCTTTATATTACAGTGAAAATCTCATCCTTTGAAACTGAGGTGTTTGCGAACCCATTTCACTCACCTGTAATCACTGATTTTGCTGGAAGACTCCCGTCCATATCGTTCTTTTTTTGCCTGCGAATCACTACATAAATCACGCCAAGCAACGTCAGCAAAATGCCTGAACTGATAAAAGCCGGAATAACTCCGAATGAAGTCACCAAAAATCCACCTACCACCGGACCCATGATGTTACTGGCCGTCATGATGCTGCCAACCGTTCCAAACACACGCCCCGTCATGGATTCAGGTGTTTGTTCCTGAAGTAGAATTTGGAACGGAACAATGGCAAACCCAACACCCACACCTGCCAAGGCAAATAATGATATCAGCAGCAAATTGGCGCCAAGCCCGGCATGCGGCCATACGCCTACGATCATTCCTACTCCACCAATGACGAGACCCATCAATGATGTTCCAAGCCCCATCTTGATGACATGCCCTGCCTTTTTCCACTTCTGAACACTCATCGCTGCAATTAACGTTCCAACACCGCTCGCCGCGACGCACCATCCGAGCAGATCACTTGAAATACCGGGAAGCTGTCTGAACAGGACTACGGTCTGGGAATCCGCAAATTGCAGAAACAAAAGTGCTGAAGCAAGCAGGACTAGAGAAGTACCCACATGAGGAAGAGATGCGAGCATGCGGATGCCCTCCATTGTATCTTTCAAAAACGTAGCTTTTTTACCTGATTGAGCAACACCTGCTGTCTCTTCCCTTACTTGTTCTACGTTCTGATTCGCAGATTGGATCACCCGAGCTCCAGGAATCCATAGCAAAATAATACCTGAGATCAGAAAGGATGCGGAATCCAACACGAAACACCAGGTGATCCCAAAAGCGGCAACCAACAGCCCGCCAAGGGCCGGACCGATAATTTTGGACATCTGTTCGATCACCGAGCTGATGGATACCGCCTGCCCTAATTGCTCCTGCGGCACAATCTCCTTAAGCTTGCCGTTCTTGGCCGGTGAGAACACCACATCGAATAACGACTTGAGAATAAGCAATACATATACATGCCACATTTGATCGGCAAAAATAAGCCCTCCAACAATCACAATTCGTGCACCGTCGGCAACGATCATCAGCCACTTCCGATTGACCCGGTCCGCCAGCGCCCCTGCAAATGGCCCAGTAAGCAATACAGGCAGTGCTGCACACAACGTGGTGAAGGTAATCTCCCACGGCGTGGCATTCCAGCGAATGCCCACCAAAGTAAGGATTGCCAACAGATGCAGCCAGTCTCCCAGATTGGAGATAGCCTGTGCAGCCATCAAGGTTATGAAAGATCGATTGTGCTTCAGGGGTCTTCGTTCCTGCATCATTAATCCACTTGTCATCTTTCTTCTCCTCCGCCCTCAACCCATTCATGATATGAATTTATTATAGAGAGCAGGCAGTGCTCCCACCTCCTGCCAGAGACGTAGAAGAAGCGGCGCCTTCAGGAGGATTTTCCCAGAACTTATTTTATAATGAAAAACTTTTTTTGGACTTTCTATGTACACTGACAAGTTAGGAAAATGATTAAATTTTAATTGCTAAAAATGCAAATCTTGTGACATATCGCATGTTTTTCGTATAAACAGATGCTTACAATAGAAATATGGCGAACCTCTGAATCGTCAAATGTAAAACATTAACTCCAATAATCTGAAAAGGCGGGATCAGTATGCTGGAATTACAGGAAATCGGAACCGAACGTTCTCTTCATCTGTACCGCACCTTGGCCCAGACATTTAAGAGCGTGAATGAACACGCTGTATCCGGAAGCAAAGTGCATGGCTTCAACCCCACCGCTTACGGGGTGCTCGAAGTGTTATATATGAAAGGAGCACAGCCCATTCAACAAGTTGGTGCACAGCTTCTGCTGCAAAGCGGGAATGTCACTTATGTCATTGACAAGCTGGAGCAAAAGGGACTTTTACATCGAAAACACTGTCCGCAGGACAGACGCATTATTTTCGTAGAATTGACTGAGAAGGGCCAGCGTACGATGGATGACATTTATCCAGGCTACGCACACAAAATAGATCGTGCTGTCAGCGGTCTGAGCGAAGATGATAAGACGTTGCTCTCTGAGCTGTTGGAAAGGCTTGCACTCGGTGCGGATCGTTTATCCGCAAACGGTTAAGGCCAGTCCCGTATCACCTGATCCAAATTAAAAATAACCGGTTCGCCTAAATAGGCGGTACCGGTTATTTGTATTTGTTTATTAATCTAATCAAAGGTACAGAATCCACATCAACACCGTGAGAGCAGCGACAACCAATCCACCTGCAATCAGCAAATCGACAATGTAACTGGACAGACCTGAGCGGCTGTGACCCTCAATCTCCCTTTGAGTCTCTTCGTACTTGCTTTTGGCTTCATCTTCCTTGGACGAATTCAGATTATTGGGAAACATCATCCTCACCCCTACTCCAAATGAGATATCTATATTATCCTGTGTTGGTCTGCTCCTGCTTACGGAATCTATTCCAGATCCATCCCAGACCTGATTGCCACAGCAAAAAAACAAAGGTTGTTATTACAACGTATTGATAAGGGCCAGCATACTGAAAAGCATCCATTTTGTACAAAAAGATGGAGAACAACAGCCAAGTTGATAAGAATGCTTACAATCAATGTATACCAGAAGGGATAGTAATATGTATGTTCCACTCGTTCCACCAAGGGAACATAAAATAATTGTAAACTATAGAAAATCCCTTCTGGAAAATAATAAACAAAAAAGCAGCCGAGAAACAGCTGCCTTGATCCAATGATTATTCTTTTTAATTCGTTTACTTCCCTGAAGCTTGTGCTTGTGAGGGAGTATCTGCATCTTCGGGAACGATTAGCCGTTTGCGCAAGGCCAGTGTCGTTACCCATGAGATAATGGCAATGACAAACATGATGACAAACAAGGAATGCAGACTTCCTTCTAAGACGTTACGCAAAAGCGCCCATTTGTCATCCGACAGAGCGGCTTCCGTATGCGGAGCAAGCAGTTGATTCAAGTCCCCATCCGAGATCCCCGCCTCTGCCAGATGCTGTTCGCTCGACAACGTTGATATCCGGTAATTCAACCATGTGCCGAAGGCTGCTGCACCAATGGTTTGTCCAAGCGTACGCATAAAGGTATGTAACGCCGTGGAAGATCCACGCTCTTTATACCCAACAGAAGACTGTGAAATGATCGTAAATATTGTAAAAGCAAATCCGAAGCCGAGTCCGTAAATAAAGGTCAAAATAAACAGTACGGCTTGGGGTGATGTTCCACCGACCAGAAAGAGTCCTCCCGAGCCAATGGCAATCCCGGTTAATCCAATCACCGCTGTTAAGCGTGATCCAATCTTCATTAACAGACGACCCGCAAGTACACTACCGATCAGCCAACCCACAGACATCGGTGCAAGCAATAACCCCGACTCAGTCGCATTACCGCCCCGAACTCCCTGCACCCATAGTGGCAAATAACTGGTTAGGCCAATCATCAAGGTACTGGTCAGTAATCCGGCGATATTCGCCACCCGGATGTCCCGAATACGGAATAGATGAAGAGGTACCATCGGGGCCTGGGCTCTTTTTTCCACCACAAAAAATAAAATCATAAACAAGATAGCTACGATACTCAGTCCCACAATAACAGGAGAACTCCAGGCATAATACTGTCCACCGGCGGACAATACAAAGAGCAATGCTGTGATACCGACGGTAAAGGTCAATGCACCCATATAGTCAATTTTCGCGGTACGCGGAGACATTTCTTCCTTCAAATAACGAAACACAAACCACATCGCCAGCAGTCCGAACGGCAAATTGAACCCAAAGATCCACTGCCATCCCAGATTGTCTACGAAATACCCGCCCAGCAGCGGTCCGGCCAGAGATGAAATGCCCCACACGGAGCTGATCCAGCCCTGTATTTTACCTCGTTCCTCAATGCGGTAGATGTCACCAATAATTGTAAACGTAACAGGCACAACCGCACCTGCGCCAATCCCTTGAATCGCACGAAAAATAATCAGTTGCTCCATGTTCTGCGAAAGACAGCATAGAAGCGAGCCTAATAAGAATAAGGCACAGCCAATCAGGAATACTGGCTTTCGTCCGTATAGATCACTGATTTTGCCGAAAATCGGCGTGCTCACAGCCATCGTTAACAGATAAGCAGTGAAAATCCAGCTCAACAGCTGTACACTTCCCAGCTCACTAACAATGGTTGGCCCTGCCGGACCAATGACCGTACCTTCAATTGCAGACAAAAAAGTCGCCAACAGCAATCCCGCCAGGATGAAACTGCGGTTCAAACCTCCGGTTGTATTCACACAAACCCTTCTCTCTTCAATTCTCTATATAATTGGAACAATGATTTACACAGCCCACTTCGGGCCAGAACAACCTTTCAATCGCTGTTATCCTCAGATTTTTTCATCTTTTATTTATCTCTCTTACGCAAAAACTCATCGTACAACAGGGAATACATCACCATATCCTTATATCCGGTAGACGTATGCTGCACCTGACGCAGCAGGCCTTCCCGCGTAAAACCGCAGTTCGTCAGAAACTCTCCCGAAGCGAGATTACGCGGATCAACCAGTGCTTCAATCCGATTGAGACCCATCGTCTCATACCCAAACGGCAGCATAACCGAAAATGCTTCCTTCATATAACCGTGACGCCAGTAGTCGCGCCCCAGTTCATAACCGATCTCCCCACGGAATGCGCCTTCAAGTTGCCAAGTGTTATATCCGCAACTTCCGATGAGCCGGCCCGTTTCCTTGAGTTCAATACCCCAGCGAATCGCCTCCTCTTCTCCTGCCATATGGTTCAGCAGCCCAATCATATCCGCGGCCTCACTTGTCCCGATCATGGGCGCCAGATTCATATAACGGGTCACCTCCCGGTCGGACCAGCAAGCAAACATCTGGGCCGCATCCCGGCAGCGCATCTTGCGCAGACGTAGCCGTCCTGTCTCTAGTTCGGGAATTCTCCCTTTACATTTATACATGAAAAGACACTCCGATCCGATCTATCCCACAGACCTCATATTCAATAGCCATCTAACCATAACCTGTACCGAATGGCAACTGTTCAGTCATCATTATCACGTCAAAAAACCGGGTCACTTCCGCTCCCGGTCTTGTTGTACGTATGGGTCAACTTAAGTTTGCATCCTATTTCGGGACATCTTATCCGAATTTAAGTTCAAGCTGTAGACGTCTTCTTGCCCGTCGCCAGCAATTCCTCACTAACCCGGCCGAACACGGCTATGATTTCCTTAAACTCCTCAATGCCAGTCCCGGTGAGGCTCCATTGATCTCCATGAGCGGTCAGGAAGTTCTCCTGTGTCAGATGCTCAAGCTCCTGCTTGATCTCCCGTTCTCCAACGCGATATCCCCGTTCTTCCAATAAAGGCAATGCGTCGCTAACGGTTAAATCCTGATTTTGGGCCAAATATAGAAGATGAATTCGTACAAAAAGATTCTGTACCTCTGCATGCATAAGCCAAGCTCCTTCCCGGGTTGTAGCCCGCCGTGGTTGCTAAGTAATTACCCCACGCAGGAAGCTGAGAAACAGGAGGAATATTCATGCATGACCTGCCCTTTCCGAAATCCTCCGCTTGACTAACCGCATGCTCTGCACTATCTTGAAAATAAGTACCATTTTTGCTCGGGAGGGTGATTCATCATGTTTCAAGCTGTTTCTTATGAAGGAACACGAAGCGAGCAGCAAACCGCCGTCCTGGGACAGTTAAGCGCTCTGATCCGCGATGAACCTAGCGCCATTGCCAATCTGGCAAACGCTGCGGCGCTGCTCAATGTATTTATGACCGATACCAATTGGGTCGGATTCTATCTGTACGATGGAAAAGAACTTGTACTCGGTCCATTCCAGGGACTGCCTGCTTGCATCCGTATTCCACTTGGACGCGGTGTATGCGGCACTTCTGCTGCGGAACGACGTACGATGGTCGTTGAAGATGTTCATGCCTTCCCAGGCCATATCGCCTGTGATGCCGCATCGAACAGTGAAATCGTTGTACCGATTATTAAAAACGGCGAATTGTACGGGGTGCTCGACATCGATAGCCCGCTCAAAAACCGTTTTGACGATGAAGACCGCGTCTTCCTGGAAAAGGCGGTAAGCCTGATTACAGAGCAGCTGGAATTATCCTAACTGCCTGAAGTACGATCATTAAGCCGATGGAGAGTTCATCGGCCTTACGATGATATGCAATAACAAAGAGCGCACTCCTCTTAGAGGATATCTGCGCTCTTTGTTATGATTATTTTTTCTTCACACCCATGTTCTGCTCGCCCAAGATACTTTATGCAGCTAGGATAAATCCTGTTCCGCCTTAATCGTCATCCCGTCTCGCAAGAACTCGGCCAATTTGGGGTGGTACCCATCATACATCTGGCGAAAATTTTTGTGCTCGACGTACAGATTGCCCAGATCGCGGTAAATCTCTGCTGTTGGTGTGTAATAATCCTTGATCCATTCGAGATGTCTGCCAATAATCTGCTGTACTTCCGAGCTGCCGGGTTCTAAGCCATCCTCAATAGCGCTCTGCAAGTCCAAGTGAATCCGGTCAATCTTCGCCTGTGAATCGAGAAAATCTCCCTTCGACTTCATCTCCTGGCCATCAGGCATTGTGGATTGCTCCGGAGAATTCGCGCTGTGTCTCTGACTGGCCACTGTCTGCATCCGTTCAGAATAATCATTCTTTGCCGCATGGTCAGAGGTCGTTTCATTCAAAAGCGGGTGACGCCCCTTATTGGAAAATCCAGCGTACAGTTCGTACTCATCCAGTTCCTGTTCGCCACGTAAGTAGGAGATGGTTTTGTCCAGCGTCCGAATCATTCCGTGCAAATGAAGTGCCTTCTCCAGCATCTCGATTCGATGCTGCTGCATAATACGGATCATGTCCCGGGGAGTATCCCTGAGCATCGGACCGATCTCTTCCTCCTCCATGCCTACTTCTTTACAGAACAGAATCTGCTGTAGTCTCAGCAACTCCAGCTTCTCATAGTAGATATCCTCATCTTGACCCACGAAGGCAGGATTCAGCAGACCTGTCTCTGCGTACTGTCCCAATTCACTTAGACTTACACCGGACATGCCGGATACATCAACCATGGAATATGCCATTCGAATACACCTCCTGTCTGGCCTGTAACGCCTAGGTTCAGGCTTGTTCATACTGCATTTTATTTAAATTCAAGTGAGATATTATAAGACTTCCAACAATTCTGTACCCCAGTAATCCGTTCATTTCTCTGGATGGATACACAACGCTTCGGTGATATGAACGGCATGTAATTGGTAGATTTGCGGTATGATAAGTATTTATACCCTTCTCATCAGATGTGAACCCGGGGTTAATAAAGAAAGGCTATGTATTTTTTTACGGTAAGGACTGAATGTAGAAAAGAGAAAAAACCTGCACCCGCTAACTTGGGCACAGGATCACCTTGTTCTATTTTATCTTGAAAATCCGTCGTCTTACGGATGGATCTTAATTCTTGTTAAACATGACAAACTTCAATTCCGTCATTTCCTCTACGGCATATTTGACACCTTCACGTCCCATCCCGCTCTGCTTCACACCGCCATAAGGCATATGATCCACACGAAATGTAGGAATATCGTTAATCATCACGCCACCTGCTTCGATGTGGTCCGCTGCATGCAATGCAGTATGAATATCATTGGTGAACACACCCGCCTGAAGCCCATAGATGGAATCATTCACATGCTCAATGCCTTCTTCAACCGAATCCACCGTATTAATGACAACGATTGGAGCAAAGACCTCCTGACAAGACACCTTGGCATCCCGCGGAACGTTAACAAGCACAGTTGGACGCAATACGCCTCCCTCAGCTTCGCCGCCTGCTGCCACCTCAGCGCCTGCCTGCTTCGCTTCATCGATCCAATCCAGCGTACGCTGTACATCTTTGGAAGTGATGAGCGCAGAGACAACGGTATCCGGATTCAACGGGTCTCCCACCACGACTTGTTTTGCTGCTTCAGCAAAACGACGAATGAACTCATCCGCGATCGCGCTGTGCACATAAATCCGCTGCAGCGAGATACATACCTGACCTTGGTAAGTAAAAGCTCCGGTCACACATCTCGGCACTACGTTGTCCAAATTGGCATCCGCGTCTATAATGACGGCTGCATTTGACCCCAGCTCCAATGTTACGCGTTTCAGTCCGGCTTTGCTGCGAATGCTGGTACCTACAGCGGGGCTGCCTGTAAACGTAATATGGGCCACGTCCGGATGCTCTACAAGCACATCACCAATCGTTTTGCCGTCACCGCTCACCACATTCAATACGCCATCCGGTAATCCGACTTCCTGAAGCAGATTGGCGATATAATACGACGACAGCGGCGTCTGCTCCGCAGGTTTCAACACAATCGTATTGCCTGCTGCCAGCGCTGGTCCTACTTTGTGAGCCACCAGGTTCATCGGGAAATTAAACGGCGTAATGGCTCCAATAACGCCCAAAGGCTGCCGCATCGTGTAGCCTATACGTCCTTCTCCGCCTTTGGCTGCGTCCATGGGAACTGTTTCTCCGGTGAGCCGCTTCGCTTCCTCTGCGGCGAAACGATACGTTTCCACCGTACGATCAACCTCGGCGAGTGCTGCGGTGATCGGCTTCGCTACCTCCAGCGCAATAATCCGTGCCGCTTCTTCCTTGCGCTCTTCCAGCAGGGCGGACAACTTGTAAAGGATGTCTGCACGCTGATGGGCAGGCATTCTGCGCATCTCTTTGCCTGCCTGAACTGCGGCGGCAATCGCTGCTTCGACTTCTTCAGCTGACGCTGAGGATACTTCTGCCAGTGTTTCTCCAGAGTATGGTGCCTGAAGTGTTATATAGTCTACTGATTCGGCGGGCTTGCCCCCGATGAACAGATGTTGTTTTTTCATTGTTGTATCCTCCATTCATGTTTAACGCAGCGTTATCCCATACCTATTTATACACCACTTTAGCATCATCAACACAAGAAAGTCAGACCTCTATTTGACTGTCATCACCGGACATCCTGCATGTTTCAAGACGCCGTGGCTAACACTACCCACCACGATTTCAGCGATCATGCTTTTCCCGGCCGTCCCCATTACAATGAGATCACAGTCTCTATCCTTCGCTACACGGCAGATCTCACTCACGGGATCACCAGCAATCAGCAAAGTTTCATAATGAACAGAACGAGCGGCTAACAATTCATTAACAGGTTGTATGATATGCTGTCCTTCTTCAGCGATCCGTGCTTCCAAATCCACACCTAGTGCAGGCTCATTCAGCGAGATCGAAGGATTAACATGTACGATCATCAAGGAAGCCTGTTGTTTCAAACTTTCTGCCAGAACAACAGCTTGCTCCAGAGCTTTGTGTGCATGATCCGACCCATCGACAGCAACCAATATTCGTTTCAGCATTTTATATTCCTCCTGTTCATTAATGATGCGTAATGGCAGCATCGATATCACGCAGATGTCTGCGGCGTACCAGAAGCACAACGACCCCGATCAGAACCATCAATGCGCCAAAATAAAACGGTGTCTCCGGCAGGAACCACTCGGACAATTTACCAGCAAGCCAAGGTGCCAGCGCACCTCCAAGGAACCGGACAAAGCTGTATGCAGCCGATGCCACAGAACGTTCCACTGGAGCAGCTTCCATAACTGCCGTCGTAATTAATGTGTTGTTGATCCCGAGGAAAATCCCGGCAACGATAACGGCCACAATAACCGTTGTGGATGATCCCATCACCGTCCCCACAGCCATCACCAGCAAATCAATGGCGAACAGAGTCAGCATAACGCTCATGGAAGGAACGGATCCGAATCGACGTTGCAATCTTGGTGCGACAAATACAGACGTAATTGCCAGCATCAAACCCCAACCGAAGAATACATAACCGAGTCCGTGCTCATCCAGATTCATGACATAAGGTGAATAAGCCATTAAGGTAAAGAAACCAAAGTTATACAGAAAGGCCGTAATTGCCAATGTTTTCAGTGAAGGGTAACCCAGAGCCTTAAACGGATCGGACAAGGAGCTGCGTGTTTTGGGTTTGGCCATCTTAGGCAGCATAAACGTAATACTGATAAAAGCAATCGCCATCAGAACAGCTACACCATAGAACGGGCCACGCCATGAGATGGAACCCAGTTCACCACCGAGCAATGGACCAACGGCAATCCCCAAACCAAGCGCTGCTTCGTACAAAATAATCGCTTTGGCTGTCCCCGAAGTGGACAGTCCTACAATAGCGGATAATGCAGTTGCAATGAACAGGGCATTCCCCAGTCCCCAACCACCACGGTAACCGACCAGTGCACCTACAGTGTCAGAGGTCCCGCCGAGGAAAGAGAAAACAATGATCAGCAAAATCCCGCTGAGCAGTGTCCACTTCACACCAATCCGGCTGGATACAACACCTGTAATTAGCATGGCTACCCCGGTAACCGCGTTATAACTTGTAAACAATAAAGATACCTGACTTTTGGAAGCATGCAGCTGATCTGCAATCGCAGGTAGAATCGGGTCAACCAATCCTAGTCCCATAAAGGAGATGATACAGGCGAAGGCTACTGCCCATACCGCTCTGGGCTGGGATAACAGACCTCCACGGGATGACGGCAATTCGTCAGGTAATGAGGGTTCTCTTTTCATACGTAATTCCTCCTGGTTCATGATTTATGTGTTGTGAAACAAATTGTGAAAAACAATGAAATTCTCATCTTTATTTTCAGAAATATAGGAAAGAAAACGGCACAAATGACACCGGATCGCCCGGTGCTTGTTGTGAATGCTTAATTATGTGTCGTTCTCGTGCCCTTCTAATCGTCGAATGCCGTTCTGAACTCGTTCACGCAATTCCTCAAGTTCCGCCTGAACGGCGTGAATGCTCTGAAGTTTCTGCTCGATCAGTTGCAGCTGGTCATCCAGCGTCGTTTCCATCTTGGTGAGCTTCTCGATCCGCTCTCTCACTTCAGTGGTCTGCTGGTAGTCAAAACGCTGTTCGTTCAGCGCATCCGCCGTTGCCACATAGGTATGTAGCTCCTGAAGCGAGAAACCAAGCACTTCCTTCGCCCGAACGACCTTTTTGAGATAATCGATATCTTCTCTGGTGTATAATCGTGTGCCACCGTCCGTCCGCTGAGGTGAAGGCATCACACCGATCTCTTCGTAATACCGAATGGTACGCTTGGTCAAACCACATTCCTTGGCTACGTCATCGATTTTATATAAACTCATTTCCTTCACCTCACTTTCATATGTCTATAATGTTATGTACATAATTATATATATTATTAACGTTAACGTCAACGTTAGATTTCGGACTTGAATATGTATTATGTCTCAAACATGGTCAGATTATCTCCGTGGTAATTTTTACAATTCGCTGTTAAAAGTCGTTTTCTGTTATCCTCCACCTCTATTAGATGCAAAAAAAGATCCGCTCTCGCGGACCTTCGTTCAGGTGAATTCACAGCGTACCTTTATGCACCTTGCTCCTTCTGTCCCTGTTGCTGAACACGCTGCATCTCCTTCAAGCGGCCTTCAACCTTGGTAAACAGTCGTACCGTATAGAACACAACAGCGAAGAGACTCAGAACCAATGCTTGTACATCGGTAAACCAGAAACCGAGAATGCCAAACACCGTAATAATCACACCAAACTGCATCATCAGATTGGCACTATATCGTTGTGCTTCTTCCCACAATTCCGGGTTACTCATCGCGCGCGGGGTGCGGTAACCATATATGCCATTAATTTTTTTCGGCGGTTTTTTGTAAACCATTAACCCCAATACGAAATAACATACACCGCATATCAAACCAACAATTGCTCCTGCCACAATGTTCTCCCCTAACTCCATTCAAAATACACCACAGTTACTAAAACAAAAAAACGGCTCTACGTATATACGAAGAGCCGCCCGGATCGTTTCGTAAAACTTAGATGTCCTTCACCCGCAGTACACGCATGGCGTTCAGGACAGCCAGCACGGTCACCCCTACATCAGAGAATACCGCTTCCCACATGGTTGCAATGCCGAACACACCCAGCAGCAGGAAGATCGCTTTGACACCCAATGCAAAACCGATATTTTGCCAGACAATGGTTCGTGTCCGTTTTGCAATACGGATGGCACTTGCCAGTCTGGATGGTTCATCCGTCATGATGACGACATCTGCCGCCTCAATTGCGGCATCCGAACCGAGTCCACCCATCGCTACACCTACATCGGCACGCGCCAGCACCGGTGTATCGTTAATGCCATCACCGACAAATACCATTTTTTCCTTCAGTGATTTAGCAGCTTCGAGGCGCTCCAGCTGTTCGACTTTATGCTGTGGCAACAGCTCAGCATATACTTCATCGACACCCAGCTCACGCCCTACAGCTTCACCAACGGCCTTGGCATCCCCGGTCAGCATCACTGTTTTGCGGATACCAAGCTTCTTGAGTGCCTGAATGGCTGCCGCTGCATCATCCTTCACCTCATCGGCAATGATCAGGTGACCGACATACGAACCCGATTCGGCAACATGCACCACCGTACCCACGGTTTGTGGAGTCGTGTAGGATATACCTGCCTGCTCCATTAATTTGGCGTTACCAGCAAGCACTTCACGTCCATCCACACTGACTTTGATGCCATGTCCGGCAACCTCATCGTAATCGCCCACACCCTGGGTCGGGATATCTTTTGCCCAAGCTGCGCGAATGGATTCAGCAATCGGATGATTGGAATGGGCTTCGGCAATGGCAGCAAGCTCCATCAATTCATCTTCCGTACGCCCTCCTTCAGGGCGAATAGCTGTTACTTTGAAAACACCTTTGGTTAGTGTACCCGTTTTATCAAAAACAACGACTTTGACATCGTTCAATGCTTCAAGATAGTTGCTTCCTTTGACGAGAATCCCGTTACGCGATGCAGCACCGATGCCGCCAAAGAAACCAAGCGGGATGGAAACGACCAGCGCACATGGACAAGAGATTACGAGGAAGACCAGTGCACGATAGATCCAATCGGCGAACGTTGCACCACTGAGCACCAACGGAGGAACGAGCGCAATCAATGCAGCCAGGATGACAACAACCGGCGTGTAATACCGGGCGAATTTGCTAATAAAGTGCTCCGTTTTGGCTTTACGGCTGCTTGCATTCTGCACCAGGTCCAGAATTTTGGATACCGTGGATTCACCAAAGGTCTTCGTTACTTCAACGGTTAACATCCCGTTTTTGTTCACGAATCCACTAAGCACATCACTGCCGGGTTCCAGTTCCCGCGGAACTGACTCACCTGTCAGAGCGGATGTATCCACCATGGAACGACCAGCCTTAACGATCCCGTCCAGGGGTACCCGCTCACCCGCTTTAACCATGATACGATCCCCAATACGCACTTCTTCCGGAGAAACCCGCTTGGTCTCTTCTCCCGTGCCAATCAACATATTGGCATAGTCCGGGCGAATATCCATAAGCGACTGGATGGACTTCCTTGACCGATTAACCGCCATCCCCTGAAACAGCTCACCGAGCTGATAGAAGAGCATGACCGCAACACCTTCGGGGTACTGACCAATGGCAAAAGCACCGATGGTAGCTACGGACATCAGGAAGTATTCATCGAATACCTGACCGCGAATCATATTTTTGAACGCCTGGAGAACGATATCTCCCCCTGCAATCAGATAAGCGACAACATAGAGTGCAAGCTGTGCCCATCCTTCCAGCGGAGACCAGATCGCGGCTGCCAGCAAAATAGAGCCTGCCGCCAGACGTGCCAGCAGCACCTTCGTCTGCCCAGCGCCATGTTCATGCGAGTGTCCGGCATGCGCGTCATGATCGTGCCCATCTGCATGACCGTGATCATGTCCAGCATGACTTCCATGATCATGCGTGTGGTCTTGGGCTCCGTGATGATGACCGTGGTCATGTGCATGATCATGGTCATGGGAGTGACCAGCATGATCGTGCCCACTCGGCGTATGCCCATGCGTGTGAGCCCCGCTACCTGTATGTGCGTGCACATTGCCGTTGGCGTGGTTTATTGAATCAGCAGCACCACGACTGCCTTGCGATGATTTACCTTTTTCCGAAATACGAATATGCGGCTCCAGCCGCAGCACTTTGCGCTTCGCTTCTTCCACGACCTGCTCATCCATATCGGATGTGGTGTGCATGGATAAGGTTTTGGTCACAAAATTAACTGAACAATCGGTAATACCTTTAATTTTTTTGACGCCATTCTCAATCTTCAATGCGCAGTTCGCGCAATCCAATCCATCCAGCAGCAGTTCCCTTTTCACCTGTTCCTGTCCGGTTCCCATGTGAACTCTCCCCTTTGCAGTACGTTAAACAAAATTATTATTCGTCATTTTGATGTTACAATCAATATATGAGCAATCATTCATATGTTTTGTTAACCCTATTATATGCACGCCTAAACACGAGTGTCAACAATTCCGGTTGATTTTTTATACAGAATATGCTAATAGTAATCATTTCGCTTTAGACGTTTTTTGGATATAATAGGCTTATCGAAGAACATTTGATCAAATCAAAGGTTGAGTTAATATAGGTGGTGATAGGAAATGGAACAACCGGTTAAAGCTCCAGCCGAATGCGACGCGGCCTGCTCTGGAACAGAGGCTGACGTGCAGACTATTCGTGCTTCTCTCATGGATCGCGAAACCTCTTCCGAGATGGCTGATTGGTTCAAGGCTTTCAGCGACCCGACACGGCTTCGTATTATTGATGCGCTGTTGCAGAAGGAATTATGTGTGCACGATCTGACGGTGCTGCTCGATATGGGACAGTCGGCCATTTCGCACCAGCTGCGGTCACTCCGCAACATGCGGATTGTCAAGCGGCGCAAAGAAGGCAAGACCGTGTATTATTCTCTGGATGATGCACACATTGAGCAGATCTTCCTGCAGACGCTCCAGCATATTAAACATAGCTAGGCATTAGCCTGCCTGTTCATACAACAGAACCCCCGCCTCTCGGTTATTAGCCGATGGACGGGGGTTCTGTTGAATAAGGGCACCGTTTTGCTGAAAAAGAGGTTTATCAGGGATCTAGCTACGGATATACCCGCTATAGTTACAGTAGATTGTTATTCTTCGGATCATACAGGCCGGATCTTTCCTTGAACCAGTTGAAGATATGCGACACACATACCTTCAGCACGGCGTATCCCGGAACGGCCAGCAGAATACCTACCACACCGAACAGATTACCTGAAGTCAGAATGACAAAGATAATCGTAATGGGGTGAATCTTGAGCGTTTTGCCCATAATCTGAGGTGAGATGAATTTACCCTCAATTAATTGCACAATCGTCCACACCGCTACCATCTTCAGCAGCATCACTGGAGAAGTCACCAGAGCCACGATCAACGCAGGCGTAATCGCGATTGCAGGTCCGAGGTACGGTACAACACTCGTGAACGATGCGATAATCGCAAGAATCAGCGCATAGTCCAGACCAATAATCATATAACCGATGTAGAGCAGAATACCGATGCAGAAGCTGACGATAATCTGTCCACGAATGAACGAACTGATCTGGTGATTGATATCCTCCAGCACATGCATTGCACCTGTACGGCTCTTGATTGGCAGGAAAGACAAAATTTTGGACGGAAGCTTCTTGCCGTCTTTCAGCAGATAGAACAGAATAAACGGAACCGTTACAATGGACAGCACCGTCTCGGTGAACGCTCCGAGGAATCCGCCCAATTTGGTCCAGGTCGAGTTCAGAATTTCAGTGGCTTTCTGGGAGATTGTACCCCACCAGTCCTGAGAATTCAGATTCACCGTTTCCTGGAACTGACTGAACAGCTGGCTGCCCGTAAGTTCCTCAAACTGATGCTTCACCGTCTCACTGTATGTTGGGAAATTTTCGATCAGCCCCATAATCTGGTTACGCACAACCGGAATGACCGCCAGCACGACAACTGTCAAAATACCTCCGATAGCGAGATATAAAATCAGAATGGACCAGCCACGCTTGATCTTCCACTTTTCCATGACATCCACAATCGGATTCAGCAAGTAATAGAGAATACCCGACAGAATAATCGGCAGCACAATCGTCTTGATCAGCACTGCGAGCGGGTGCAAAACAAAGGACACCTTGGTGAGAACCATTACGTTCAGTCCTACCAGGAGTAGAATTAACAGAAAAAGGACAAATTTGTTATTCAAAAAAAATCGCTTAAACCGATCCGGCCAGATGCGGGGTTGCTCGGGTTGCTCCATAGGCGTGTCTTCCTCTCTTATGTATCCTTGATCCAAGCATAAGCTGTAAACCTGTATGTTTCTTGACTGCGCATAAAGTTGCTTGTACAAGCCAACATATGTATAACACACTGAATTTATACGTATGGCGCTGTTTAACCGTTTCAAATTAGACCGGTAAGATTATTTTACCCTAAAAAGAACCTTCTGCCCCATACGATTCCTTTGAAAAAATTTCCCTACCAAAAAACGGCTCGCCTCCAAAGAGACAAACCGTTAATATGTCAGCGGCATCCGCATCTATGATTACGTCGAATGTTGCGCTTTAGCTTTTACTTATACTTACGTTTATGCTTTTCCCGCCAGTTGAGCGATCAGCTCATAGGAGTGCAGACGTGCCTGATGATCATAGATCATTGACGTAATAATGAGCTCATCCGCTTGGGTCTGAGCGATAAATGATTCCAGTTGACCACGTACAGTCTCCGGAGAACCATTCACAGCTGCTTTCAGTGTCTGTTCTACGCCGGCTTTCTCACGATCCGTCCATTTGCCTTCCATATCGGCTGGTGGCTGCACCAATCCGGTTGTACCGCGAATAATGTTCAGGAACTGCTGCTGCATTGTTGTACCAAGCCATGCGGCTTCTTCGTCGGTATCCGCAACGACTGCATTTACACCCACAATCACATGGGGCTCCTTCAAATGATCGGATGGCTGGAAACTGCTCCGATACGTTTCAAGTGCAATCCGGGTGTAATCCGGTGAGAAGTGGCTGGCAAAAGCAAACGGCAATCCCAGCTGTCCGGCGAGACGAGCACTGAAATCACTGGAGCCGAGCAGGTAAATCGGGATATTCAATCCTTCACCAGGAACTGCGCGAACGGGTGCATGATACGATGTAGCAGAAGCATCGAAGTATGCTCTAAGCTCAGCCAGCAATTCAGGGAAATCTTCACCGCTGTTGAGGTCTTTTCGCAAAGCAAGAGACGTACGTCGGTCACTTCCCGGTGCACGGCCAAGTCCCAGATCAATACGGCCTGGATACAGGGACTCCAACGTGCCAAACTGCTCGGCAATGACAAGCGGCGCATGGTTAGGCAGCATGATGCCACCTGATCCGAGACGAATGGTCTTCGTTCCACTTGCAAGGTAACCAATGACAACCGAGGTCGCGGAAGAAGCAATGCCCGGCATGTTGTGATGCTCCGCCACCCAATAACGGTGATATCCCCAACGCTCTGCGTGCTGAGCAAGATCCAGACTGTTGCGAAGCGCATCCGCAGGCGTGGCACCTACAACGACAGGAGCCAAATCCAGAATGGACAATTTAACGTCGTTAATATGTTTTTTATGGGATGAAGCTGTGTTTTCGGTAGACATAGTAGAAAGTTCTCCTCTGTGATTATATTTTTATTTTTGTATATCCAGATATATAGATGTAAAAGCACAAAAAAATGATATGGCAGAGCTGCTCCTCAAGCCGTTTACATCCGGACGGAATACCCGCCTGCACCTGCATTCTTGCTTCCGTCTCGGCGTCCGGCTTATAGCTCGTGCTGTACGTACTCGGCAAACTGACGAATGGTTTCTTCGTTGCGGCGATAATACGTCCACTGTCCCCTGCGCTCGGAGATCAGCAACCCGGCTTTGAGCATGGTCAACAGATAGCTGGATATGACAGATTGAGCCAGTCCGGCCTTTACCTGAATCGTTCCAACACATATGCCGTTCTTTCCCGCATCCGGATGCTGGGATAACTCCAGCGGTGGAAAGTGCTGCTCCGGGTTTTTGAGCCACAACAGAATCTGTCGACGTGTCTCGTTGGATAATGCTTTGAATATGAGTATAGGTTCCATGGGTAAGATTATACCGCCTTTCTTTCATTTTGCAAACCAAACAGACCGATTCGACGAACGAACCGGCCTGCCAATAAATACATGTGTATACGTTTAGAACTTGGTGCTGACCGTTTCTTTTACTTGTTCCAGCATGGACTGATAAGCCGTAGCTTCCAAATATCCGATACTGCCAAAGAGCAAGTGATCTACCGCTTCAATACCTACAAAATCGAAGATACCGATATCGGAAGTCATTTTTATGCTGGCAGTCATGCCGATTTGGTTGTAAATTTCACTTGGCGTGCCGTGTGTGTTAATGATCAGACCTTTTTTGCCTGTCAGCAATTTCTCGATGCCGGCTTCACCGGAAGCATAAGCGAAACCGTATGCGAATACACGATCGACATACCCTTTCATGATTGCAGGAAGACCTGTCCACCAGATTGGATAAATAAAGGTAATGGCCTCTGCGTCAGCAACAAATTGCTGCTCGGTTGCGATATCCTGCGGCGTCTGTCCTGCACGCATGGACGCTGTATCCGCCGCGCTCAGTACGGGCTGGAATCCAAGTGCGTACAGATCCCGTACAACAACTTCGTGTCCTTGAGCCTCAAGTGTTTCCACTGTTGTGTTCAAAATGGCATGGTTCAAGCTATCTGTGTACGGGTGTGCATATACGATTAGATGTTTCATAAGAAATAATCCCTCCAGGTTTATATTAAATTTTGGTGCCAAAATCGTGAATAATACCCCCGCATACATAGACATCTATATATATGGGCAAAAAAGGGAGTTGAAGCATTTTGCAATTTTGATCGTCCGATCGTCTCGGTTTGTTGATTTATGCAAAATGCTTATGGGTTTATGATTATAACTTGCGAACGATACCGGTTAACAAACTCTCCAGCTGATCCGCCTGATCGTCCATCAAATGATCATACACCAACCCATTAATCTGTTGTGATACCTGATGAAATACAGGTTCCAGCTGCCGCCCCTGCTCTGTCAAACGAATCATCGTTACTCGGCTGTCTTCGGCACTCTTACTGCGTTCTACATATCCCAACTTCTCCAGCTTGTTCACCAGTACTGTGACGGTTGGTTGGGTCCGATGGACTCGCTCCGCCAGCATCTTGATGGACAGTGCATTTTCACGGTAGAGGAACATCAGGATGTCACCGTGGGACGGGACGATTCCTGTAACATCATGCTTCTCCAGCTCCTGAACAATCTGTTTATTAATGTGATCTCTTATTCTTGCGATCAGTGCAATTGCGTTGTATTTTGGCATGAGTTCATTATACATAGACATCTATATATTTTCAAGCTTTTTTATAACACAAGCCCTGGACCTTCCAAAAAGGAAGAAACGGGGCTTGTGATATTGATATATAAACAGCAGATCACGTGAAGCTTTAATCAATCCACTGCGTGATTTTATCCAAAGGCTGACGGGATTTCTCGCGTGGGGGATCCTCCGACCGATAACCAAAGGCTGCCATGACGGAAACATCCCATAGTCCATCCTCCAGCAGGCCTTCCTCTTCCAGAATACGATGTACGTCTTCATAGCTAAACCCTTCAATCGGGCAGGAATCGATACCTATCAGCGCTGCAGCAGTCATCATATTGCCGAGAGCGATATAAGTCTGTTTGGATGCCCAGTCAAATAAACTACGCGGGTTCTCAAGCATTCGTTGGTTCTTTTGGAACTTGCCATAAGCTTCACGGGTCAACTCAAATACGTCATCCGGCATGCCCTTGATTTCTTTCAGCATATATTCCGCGTAAGGTGAGTTATAACTCGCATCAGACCGCGCCAGTATAACAATAAAATGGCTGGCCTTCGCCAATTGTTTCTGTGCCCCGGAAGAAACTTCGGACAGACGCTTTCGCAAGTCCGGGTTCTGCACAATCAGAAATTTCCATGGTTCCAAACCAATTGAGCTTGGCGACAATCGTCCCGTTTCCAGAATAAACTCAAAATCTTCTGCCGAAATGATACGTGAAGCATCAAACTGTTTGGTCGCATGCCGAAAATGGTAAGCGTTCAAGACGTTTTCTTTCGTAATGGCGTTTGCCGAGGATTCCATATGATCTGCACATCCTTTTCTTGTTTATGTTCATGGCTATGGTCTTAACCTGAATACCTAAGTATTATTTTAGAGTTTATAACCCAAATATAAAAGTACGCACAATAATGTTTCTTAGTTTATAAAAGTAACTATTGTTTTCTAACAAGGTTTTCAACGGTCAAGTGCATGCTCCAACAATTACAACTGTTCCATGAACTCATTTTCTGAGATAACCGTAAATCCCTTTTGCCGGAGCAAAGCAGAAGTAACCCCTTCGCCCACGACTTTGTGGTTGGCAAAGTTGCCATCATAGATCATCAGTGTACCGCAGGAAGAAGGACTGAATTCTTTGAGCACCACACAGGTGACATCCAGTTTTTGCGCCCATTCAAGTGTCTGATAGGCTCCTTTAATGTACATATCCGTGACGTCATTGCCACTCTTCTCAATTACCTTGGCTGTACCTGCCAGCACATCCTTACCCGTACCGCCGATAATTTCAGCTGGCTCCCGCGGGGTGAAAAATCCTCCAAGCAGCTCCGGGCAGACCATCTTCGCCTGCTCCTGCTCCACAAGCTCCTGAATCTTTGCATCCAGACTCGCTGTTCCGTTGTAACGGCAGGCTACGCCAGCAAGACATGAACTCACCAAATATTTCATCGTTATGCTCCTTATGCTCCATTCATCCATCTATTCAATTGATTGTACCATATGGGTCAGGCCTAGAGATGGGTCAGGCCTAGAGGTTGGCATCCCTTGTAATCATCGTAATACGAGCATCCTCATTATATCGAACCTGAAAAACATCCTTAGTCGATTCCAGTTCAAATGTAACGATTCCCGGGGCTTCGGTATTTCGATGAAGTTTATATGCTTGAAGATCAACTTTGAATATTTTTTTGATTAAAGGTTCTACCTTTGCCCTGAGGGTCGATTCTTTTACTTGAAGAAGCTTCTCATGATAAGCCTCCACTTCTTCCCAGGTAGTATAGTCTTGTTGATAAGAATTCGCATCTATAACGGCATAATTAAGACCCAAAGCACCTTCAGTCTTCTGAACAAAATAGTTATTTTCAAAGCTAAAAGTAATGATATCTCTACCATTCTCATCATCTTTTGTCCGGTGTATGCTAATCAGATCAAGATCAGCGTTGCCAGTAAACGCCTCAATGGAATCCTTTGCATTCGCCAAAGCAGTTTGAGAAACTTGTTCAGGATCGAGATCACCGGAAACAGAGATAGCTTCATCCTGCACCCAAATAATCTCTCCATAGCTTTTTTCATTCTCTAACATTAGAGTAGTATACGATTTTGGTTCCAATTCGCCCTGCTTCATTCCCACATATCGCTTGGCTGATACTGGTTTGAGCGCAGGGTCCCCACCAATATCTTGAAGCAGTGACGGAACTTGACGCAAATAACGATGCTCCAGCTCATTAGCTGCCATCTCCCGTCTCATTTCCATCTCTCGTAGATTGCCTGTTGCCGCATCAAGCCAGATCAACGCATATTCTGCATCGCCTTCTTTTCCAGCCTCGACAGACACTCTTCCAGAGACAGGCAGGTCCTGCACTTTGGTTATACGTAATTGTTTGCCAAGATAGTCTCGCATTGTGACGGCTACATTCTTTTTCATCTTGTCTGTGAGCAGGCTCATGCCGGCATCATCCGTAAATTGCAGCGCTGCTGTGGGATATACTTTTTCTATTACAGGCTCCACAATCTGTCCGTTCCAGAGAATGACCGCCGCTGCCACGGCTGCAATCGTCGCGCACGCCATAACGGCTTTACGGGAGCGAAAACGGCGTCTGTGTTGATTGGGCAGTTTTTTTTGCTCGGAGGACTTATCCCCAGCATCACTCATTTTCTGTGCAGATCCCGATTTGAGCGAGGCTACCTGGCGAAGTACGTTCTGCTTATGCTCCTCGGTAAAAGGAAACGCCGCAAACGGCTCCTCTCTGACTACTTTTTCCCATTCTTCATCCATATGTTTCATTCGCTTCGCTCCTCCCACTGTTTCCGTACTTTGGCCTTCGCCCTGGACAGTCGCGATTTGACCGTTCCCGCGCTGATGCCCAGCATTTCTGCAATTTCACCCGTCGTAAGCTCATACTTCAGATGCAGCAAAAGCAATTCCCGGAATTTGTCCGGCAGAGCCATGATGATGTCCCAGATTTCATGAACATGCTCCCTGCTAATCGCCTCGGCTTCGGCAGAGGGATGAACCAATTTTTCAAGCTTCATCTCACCCTGGCTCGTATTCACCTGTTCCGTGTGGATTGGCAGTGTCTCTCCCCATAAACTGCTGCGAAAAAATCTGGATTTCTGGTATGTAAATGTCGTGTTCCTAGTAATGGTCAGCAGCCATGTCTTCAATGAGCATTCTCCTCGAAAATGGGCAATCCCGGAATATGCCCGGATAAACACTTCCTGCGACAATTCATCCGCCTGCTCGGTACTTTTGGTCAGAAAGTACGCGTAGTTCCATACGTCGTTTCCGTAGTCATCCATCATGCTGCTAAGCGTGTAATTGTCGATCGTCTGAGCATGTGCCAGATATTGATAGTCCAACTGATGTTCACCTCACTTAATAAGACTGCATCCAATCGGTTTTGGTTCCCAAACGGTTTATTTCTTCCCCCTCTCCTGCAAAATAAAATAAACCAGCAAGGTCCACATGTGCTGAACGCGCTGGTCAATCTATGATAAAACCAATAAACTTCACTCCGATGCGGAAGCTGCTCAAGCCTTAACCGCAGCAATCATCAGAAACATCGGTCGGCGATTCTCGTCTCGCATACTGGGAACCTGCTCCATCATCTCAGGGGATGGCTTGGACTCGGCTACCTGTTGGATGACAAATCCGGCCTGAATCAATTCATTCAGATGAGTCGCCATTGTCCGATGGTATTTCACCACGTCCTGATTCAGAAAGTTCGCTACCCGCTGCCCTTCTTCATGGTAATGATCCACGGGCCAGTGCAGTATTTCACCCTGAGGTCCATAATGCCAGTCCTGCTCCGCCCGCGCCGTGAAGATGGGATGTTCCGCAGACAAGACAAACGTCCCTCCTTGGACAAGACATTTATTTATTTTGGCGTATACCTGATCTAGACGCTCAATATAATGCAAAGCCAGGGAGCTGATCACTACATCAAATTGTGCGGGTGCAAAATCAATGTCCTCCATCGCCATGCGCTGGTACTCGATCTGAGGATCATCCGTCATCTCGCGTGCACGTTGCAACATATTTTCAGACAAATCCACGCCAACCACAGAACTAGCCTGTTGCTCACGTGCATATCGACAGTGCCAACCAAAGCCGCAACCCAGATCCAGTATGTTCTTGCCCTTTAATTCAGGCAGCATCGTTTGCAGTTCATGCCACTCGCCAGCAGCCTCCAGCCCTTGGGTTGATCGAGCCATCTGACTGTAATTGCCGAAAAACTCGGCTTCATCGTATTTGTTTTGCTTCATAAAGAGATTCCCTCCCGTGTCATAAAAGACGATCCATTAACTCTACCATATAAACGGTCATCTTTTGGAAAAGTTGCCAACCAAATTCTCGGCATGTTATTATACAGAACGAACGTTCAGTATAATATAATATAGAACGAACATTCAGTATACTAACGGAGGTCAACATGAACACAAATTGGACGCATCCATTAGAAAGGCAATCTGTAGGTAAGGCATTTGTAAGCTACCTCGTGCCTTCCATATTAGGGATGCTAGTTATCGCTTTCAACTTTATTATCGACGGCATTATGGTTGGACACAAACTAGGTTCTACAGCGCTAGCCGGAATTGGGATTGCTTCTCCTGTCTATACGCTTTTTGTAGCTATGTCGCTATGGATTGGAATGGGCGGGGCAACCTTGTATTCCACCTATATGGGTAAGAAAGATCTCACGACAGCGAAGCAAATCTTCACCAAATCCATTACGATTATTTTGCTGATTACAATGGTTATCGGATATACGGCATATACTTTCAGAGATAAGCTTGTCTTGGCCCTTGGTGCCAATACCGAAACTTTCCCGTTTGCTGCGGACTATATGAATATTATGCTGTTGTTCGGTTTTGTCTTCACCATTGAGAATGCACTCACTATTTTTGTTCGTAACGACGGAAATCCCAATACATCCATGTATGCTCAGATTACATTTGCGGTAGCCAATATTGTGCTTAACTATATAACGTTATACGTACTGGAATGGGGCGTTCGTGGCGTCGCGATTGGTACAATTGTATCGGCATCTCTGGCGCTTCTTGTGTTGCTGACTCATTTTTTCAGGAAAAATAATAATCTCAAATTCACTCGTTTCAAATGGAATACCAAACTACTGGCTTCTATTGTACTCATTGGTTTTCCCAGCTTCCTGGCTGAATTAGGTATGTCTGTCTTCTCCATCTCTCACAACATCTCACTGGGCCGGATTGCGGGCACGGATGGCGTGGCATCTTTTACAGTCTTGAACTATATTCACGGCGTTGTACTGCTGGCATTTCTCGGTCTCGCCTCCGCTGCCCAACCTCTGGTCAGTTATTATCACGGAGCCAAACAGATGGAACGGGAAAAACAGACCATTCGCTTGGCTTCCAAAACAGCTCTGGCATGTGGGGTCCTGCTGTTACTCGTTGTACAACTGGGCGCACCTTATTTTGTGCAAATCTTTGGGAACTTCAGTGACAGTGTGACGGATAACGCCGTGTACGGTTTACGAATATTTACTTTTGCATACTTGTTCATGGGTATTAACTTTGTCATGAGCACGTACTTCCAATCTGTCGGAAATGCCAAAATGGCTATCTGGATTACAGCTGCACGCGAGATGATTATTATGGTTGCATTGATTGCTATCCTCCCTTCATTCTTTGGTGTCACTGGCGTATGGCTTGCCGTCCCGCTATCCGAAATGCTGGTTCTGGTGACTATCGGCATGTACTATAAAAAAAGATCCATCTCTGAACGGATAAACGGTTTAACGATTGAATAAAGCATGTGAACAACCAAAAGACCTGCTTGATCTATAGAGATCAGGCAGGTCTTTTTAGTTGAACTAATCAGCTATAACTTACCGATTAGCTTGTTCTTTTAATATGTTTTTATTAAGTTTTATATTACATCCTATACCCGAATATCAAATCGGCCATTGCTGTCCGTCGTTGCATTTGCAATTTCTTGATGGGAGGCTGCTTGCATGCCATTGGTTGGTGGTTTGGCTGGCGGTGCTTCTTTGGTTGCGGTTGTCCCGCTGCTCTGGGAACTTTGCTGCGAGATTTGAGCTTCGGTTTGCTTGATTTGCTGCTGCAGCTGCTTCGTTTTGGTCTCCTTGGTTTTCTCATCGTCCTTGCTGGATTGTACTTTCTCCAATTCGGCCTCAAGCTTCGTCTTTTGTTTTTCCAACTCACTTGTGCTGTTCGAACTGGATGAAGACGTCGATATGTAGGATGTGGTGGAACTTGCTGCTGAAGAAATATTCATCGTTGATCTCCTCATCTTTCTTGGTTCCACTATATCCCATCCAGACGGAAGGAACGTTAAATTCAACTGAAAGGTTGCTGAATGATTGGCTGCCCATTTCTAGTTTTTCAAACGAGGCTATCAAGTCCTTTCGCGAAAAATTCTCTCAAGAAATTTCGTAATTTCTGAACACTTTAAAATCCGCCCCAAACCTTTCTATATCAGCCTTTGTCAGGCGTTTTGAGAGAACTTCCGAAGCGTCAATAAAGGCAGCGCTTACAAACATCCAAAAAAAGGGTTGATAATTGAGAAACCATCCACTATGATAATCTCATCAGTCCGGATAATAAAGTTAAAGCACTTTAACTTTCGATTACATAACATCATATGAAACCTTTTTATTTTGGAGAAATTCAATTCCGAAAGTTAAAGCGTTATAACTTTATATCAAATAGAAAGGTTGGTGTTTATGTGACCCATCGCGAAAGCCGGCGGCAGACATTTTACATGTACCTCTTCATCTCTCCATGGCTTATCGGTTTCTTGGTGTTTGCCTTGTATCCGATTCTGTCATCCCTTTATTACAGCTTCACGGACTATGACATTATCCACCCGCCGAAATATGTCGGACTCGCGAATTACAAAGAAATGTTTCAAAATGACCTGTTCTGGAAATCTGTTGTCGTAACGGTGCGCTACACATTTATCAGTGTACCGATCCAGCTGCTGCTGGCACTTGGATTTGCTCTCCTGCTCAATGCGAAAATACCGTTTCGCGGGTTTTTTCGCACGGCCATGTATTTTCCGAGCATGGTATCCGGCGTCGCCATGTCCTTGCTGTGGTACTGGATTTTCAACCCATCGATCGGTCTGTTCAATTACGTGCTGTCCTGGTTCGGCATTAGCGGCCCAGCCTGGCTCATGAGCCCCGATTATGCGCTTTACGCTCTGATGATTATGTCCTTCTGGACGGTGGGCTCAGGCATGATTCTGTTCCTTGCGGGTCTTCAGGGCGTTCCTTCAAGTCTCGTGGAAGCCGCCAGGCTTGACGGCGCGGGACGCTTCCGAATTTTCCTGAATGTGACGCTGCCCATGATTTCACCGGTACTTTTGTTCCAGCTGATTATGGGCGTCATTGATTCCTTCCAGGTATTCACACAGGCATATGTAATGACCCAAGGGGGTCCAAACTACTCGACCTGGTTCTACGTTTACAACCTGTACACCAGCGCCTTCAAGGAATACAGAGCGGGCTACTCCTCGGCACTCGCGTGGGTGCTACTGATCGTCGTCATGGCGTTTACGGCGCTCATTATTAAACTCTCAAACCGTTATGTTCACTATGAAGGAGGCGGACGCAAATGAGTACGATTCCGACTGCCGGACCAGGGGCTTCACCTTCTGTGAATAAACGCCGGCGCAAAATCGATGCGGTTAGCATTGCCAGCTTCATTGCCCTGGTGGTCACCACCTTTCTCATGCTCCTCCCTTTGTTTTTCATGGTCTCGACCTCCCTGAAATCGAAGAAGGAACTGCTGACGTTTCCTCCGACCTTTCTGCCGGAGTCCTGGCAGTGGAGTAACTACAGAGAAATTTTCGACACGCTGAACTTCGGTCAAATGTATATGAACAGTCTCATAATCGGCATTTTGACCGTTGTTGGCACCCTGTTTTCGTCGGCGCTTGCAGGCTATGGCTTCGCCAGATATCGGGGCAAGGGCAGCAACCTGTGGTTCATGCTCATGCTCAGCACCATGATGCTTCCATATCCGGCAATTATGATCCCACAGTTCATTCTCTTTTCCAAGCTGAACTGGATCGATACCTTCCTGCCGCTGATTGTCCCTGCGTTTTTTGGTTCGGCATACAACATCTTTTTGCTGCGACAGTTCTTTTCCACGCTGCCGGATGAGCTGTTTGACGCCGGACGAATCGATGGCTGCAGCGAGTTCCGGATGTGGAGACAAATCGCTTTGCCGCTGTCCGGTCCGGCACTTGCAACCGTTGCGATCTTTGCCTTCATCTACAGCTGGAACGATCTTCTGACACCTGTGCTCTATTTAAGCTCATCGGATAAGTTTACGCTTCCGGTCGGTATGTCTTCCTTCACATCTTCGCGTTTCCGAATTCCGCCGTGGCATCTGCTCATGGTTGCCTCTGTGCTCGCCATGCTGCCGATCGTGACTCTGTTTGCGATAGCCCAGAAGCGGTTTGTGGAAGGAATTGTACTTACAGGCATCAAGTAAAAGCTCCGCCGCAGGGGCGGCAAAAAACTTGAATATATGGGGGACTGTAGTTCATGAAAACGATAAGGATCAAAAAGTCTTTTACACTTTTGCTTGCGACCAGCATGCTCGTCGTATTGGCATTGTCCGGCTGTAGCGGCGGCAAATCAGCGGGAGATGTTGTACCCGGTAACGATGGCGATAGCGCTAAATCCGGCTCCTCAGGGGGGCAAGTCACTATAACGCACTACACCATCGATTCCGAGGATCGCACCTTTATTGAAAAGCTGGTTCCGGATTTTGAAGCCCAACATCCGAATATTAAGGTGAAAATCGAGAAAGCTCCTTACGAGCAGTTCGACAGTAAACTCCAAACGCTGATTGCCGGAGGCAAATCTCCTGACGTCACAAGCCACTATGGCTACGGCGGTTTTGCGGAGTATTACAACAAAGACATGCTGCTCGACATGAACGACATGATAAAGGAAGACGGATTTAAAGCATCCGACTACAACATCCCGGATGATCTGATGAAAATCTACACCGTCAAAGACCATGTCTACGGTATCCCGGTCAACATGTACGTCTCTCTGATGCTCTACAACAAAGACATGTTCGACGCTGCCAACGTTCCTTATCCTCCAAGCGATTACGAGGACAAGAGCTGGACGTTTGACAAAATGGTCGAAGACGCGAAGAAAATGACGCATGTATCCAATGATATTGCCAAAACCCAATATGGCGTTGACTTCACATGGTCCGAGCGCGATATGCGCCCGCTCTATTTCGGAGCTGAACCCTACTCCCAGGATACCTGGACCAACGGCGGCGTACCATCCGAGACTCATTTCGATTCGCCCGAAGTCATCGCAGCCTATAACAAGCTGTTCAACTTGATCTTAAAAGATAAAGTGTCTCCGACAACGGAATGGAGCAAAAGCGTAGCAGGGCAAAATGGCGATGCATTCGTAACCGGCAAGGTGGGTATGACCGTCAGCGGCTCATGGAGCCTTGCGGGCTCCAATGACTTCCCTTTCAAGGTTGGCGTGGCTGCAGTGCCTGCCGGCGGCAATGACAAGGTCCGCAGTGTGCTGTTCGTCGATCCACTCTTGATTCTGAAGGGCTCCAAACATCCGAAGGAAGCTTTTGAATGGATTAAGTATCTCGTCAGCGACGAGATTCAGGAAAAATCCATCGACCTGAGCGGTGGCAATCCTCCTGTAAATACGAAAGCAGCCGAAACCTACTACAAACATTTTGATGGCATCGATGCGGCAGATGTGAAGAAGGTTTACGAAGGCGCTGTGGAATACGGATTTGAGTCCTATAACCACCTGATCACCCACTATTCTCAGATCAACGACATGTTCATCAACGAGATGCAGCCGATCGATACCGGACACAGTACCGTTGAAGAAGTAATGCCTACGATTCAGAAAAAAGTCATGGAAATTATCAACCGTTAACGCTAGACATTGTGCCGTCCCACAAGGGGCGGTGCATCTATTAAATTTGCTTCGCGGCTAAGCCTCCGTACATGTATACTAATGTTAAGTCAATATAAAGTACGGAAAATCTGCCGCAAGGAGAATAAACAAATGAAGGTTAGTATATTTGATGTTGCAAAGAAATCAGGGCTGTCCGTCGTAACGGTCTCTCGCGTCTTAAACGGTGCCGAATCCGTGCGAGAGAAAAATAGGCAAAAGGTTCTGGAGGCTATAAAGGAGCTCGACTACCACCCCAACGCTGCTGCGCGGAGTCTAGCCCGCGGTAAGACAGGAATCGTCGGTTTGATCATGACCACTCTTCAGGATTCCTTCTTCGACACCGTCGTTAAAGAGCTGAACGAAGTGCTTGCACTTCACGGCTATTTTCTTGCCGTTTCGGTCTCTACCGGCATTGGCTCCGATGAAACCCATTACCTGATCCAGGAGGACCGAGTGGACGGTCTTATTCTGCTCTCGCCGATGGAAGAAGATAACTACATTGTGGAACTGAAGCGGCGCAATATTCCTTATGTCCTCATCGACAATCAGAAGCCGGAGAATGATACCTTTTCGGTAACGATCGATAACTACAAAGGCGGCTATGCCGCTGCGAAGCATCTGCTTGATCTCGGTCATACCTCCATCGCGCACTTAAGCGGACAAAACATGTTCCGCAGTACGAGGGAACGCCGCAGCGGTTTTCTGCAGGCACTTAAGGAAAAAGATCTGGCTCCGTTTGACATGATCACGGGTGATTTCGAAATCGATTTTGGTTATGACATCTGCCGCAAATGGCTGCGTGAGGGACGCCTCCCTTCCGCGGTGTTCGCAGGCGATGACCATATCGCACTTGGGGTCGTGAACGCCCTCATGGAAGAAGGCATCAAGGTGCCTGAACAGGTAGCTATCGTTGGCTATGACGATCAGTATATTTCATCCAAACTGCATCCCCATCTGACAACGGTCCGTCAGCCTGCCGACCGCATTGGGATTGCTGCAGCGGATATGCTGCTGAAACGCATGGACGGTACGATGAAACGCGGGGCTAATGTAAGGATCGACCCTGAACTCATCGTGAGAGAATCTACTGGATCACCAAAAGAAGACACGACCGGATAAAAAATATAACCTTATATATAGGAGTGACGACCATTGAGTTACTACTTGGGAATCGATGGGGGAGGAACAAAAACATACGCCCTGCTGACCGATGACTGCGGCAATGTGCTTGGTAAAGGCGTAGGCGGCAACGGCAATCACCAGATTGACCGCGCCTTGGCCGCGCAAAGCATACGGGAAGCTGCAGAAGGAGCCCTAAACGAGGCAGGACTGCGGATTCATGAAATCTCGCACACCTACTTCGGGCTTGCAGGCGCAGATCGGGAGGCTGATTACCGAATTCTGCACCCTCTGGTTCAGGAAATCGGATTTACCCAGAATTACTCGATTAACTGTGACACCATGATCGGCCTGCGCGCAGGCACGAACCGGCCTTACGGTGTCGCGTTGATCTGCGGCACAGGCACCAACTCCGCAGGCCGTAATCCGGCAGGAGAACATATTCAGGTCGGCGGTTTTGATTATATGTACGGTGATTTCGGCGGTGGCGGTTCCCTCAATATTGAGGTGTTCCGCTCTGTCATCCGTTCTTGGGACGGCCGTGAGCAGACAACGCTCCTGACTCCCCTGCTTCTGAACTTCCTTGGGTATGACAGTGTCAGCGACATGTTCGATGACTTTCAAGATCACGGCAAGCATGTGCCTGTTCATGCAGCGAAGCTGCTGTTTGAAGCTGCCGCAGCGGACGATGCTGTTGCTCTGGAAATTCTGAACCGCCAGGGCGTCGAGCTTGGCAAATCAGCGGCTGCGGTTATCCACAAACTTGGAATGGAAAAGGACACCTTTGACGTGGTACTGGCAGGAAGTCTGCTAACAAGGGGAGATCGCGGCTGGATTCGCAGCAAGGTTGAACAGGCTGTCGCAACCATTGCCCCGAATGCGACCATCGTAACGTTGGCCACCGAGCCTGTTGTCGGTGCCTTATGGTCGGCTATGGATGCGGACAGACATGCGATAAGCCAGGATGTATATGACAAAATGCGGGCCTTCCGCGACTTCGAACATATTAAGCAAACCACAAGATAAACGTCTATAAACACTGTCATCATAAAAAATTCTTAAAAGACTGGAGTGTGCAAAAATGGCATATGAACAAGGACTGAAAATAGCGGTAATCGGCGGTGGATCTTCCTATACTCCGGAGCTCATTGAAGGGTTCATCCTTCACCATGCCGAGCTTCCGGTACGCGAGCTGTGGTTGGTCGATATTGAGCCGGGACAGCGCAAACTGAATATTGTCGGCAACCTGGCCAAACGCATGGTGGAGAAATCCGGTCTCCCCATTGAGGTACATTTGACGTTCGACCGCCGCGAAGCCATCAAGGGTGCGGACTTCGTCAGCACTCAAATGCGTGTCGGCATGCTTGACGCCCGTGGCCGCGATGAATCCATCCCCCTGAAATATGGCGTCATCGGTCAGGAAACCACCGGTCCGGGAGGCATGATGAAGGCGCTGCGGACAATTCCGGTCCTGCTTGATATCTGCCGTGATATCGAAGAACTCGCTCCTAATGCCTGGTTGCTGAACTTTACGAATCCGGCGGGTATGGTCACGGAAGCCATTCTGAAGTATTCCAACGTTAAAAGCATTGGTCTCTGTAATGCACCGATCGGCCTGATCAAGCAGACTTCGGCCAGGTACGGCGTAAAGGCGGACCGCATCTATGCCGAGTTTGTCGGCTTGAACCATCTCCACTGGATTACGCGTATTGATGTGAACGGAGAAGACAAACTGGATGACATGCTGGCCGATACGGCCGGTTACAGCGCGAAGAACGTGCCTGCACGGGAATGGAATCCGGAATTCTTGCAATCCCTGCATGCCCTGCCTTCTTACTATCTGAAATACTTTTATATGACCGATGCCATGCTCGAAGAGCAGCTGGAATCCTTACAAAAAGGCGGCAACCGTGCGGAAATGGTTAAACGCGTCGAAGAAGAACTGTTCGAGCTTTATAATGACCCGGACCTGAAAGATAAACCGAAACAGCTGGAACAGCGGGGCGGCGCCTTCTATTCCGAAGCAGCCGTGAACCTGATGCGCTCACTCTACAACGGAACGAATGATATTCAGACGTTAAATGTAGCCAATCAAGGCATTATTGATTTCCTGCCGGATGATGCCAGCATAGAAGTCAACTGCGTCGTCACCAAAACCGGCCCGCTGCCCCTGCCGCTAACCAAGGTTCCTCCTATGGCCGTCGGACTGATCCATGCGGTTAAAACCTATGAGCGCCTCGCCATCGATGCAGCCGTGACCGGCGATCGTGGATTGGCCATACAGGCATTGGCCCATCATCCTCTGATCCCTTCGGTCGAAGTGGCGATTCAGATGCTGGATGAAATGCTTGAAGCCAACAAGGAATATTTGCCGCAGTTTTTTACTGAAACTACAGCGAATGCATAATAATTCGGCTATGATCCAATCTTCCTGATGCCATAAGAAAAACGTCTATCGACGTATTTTTACAGAAGCAGACCGAATTAAAATATTGTTTTTCCTACAATGATAGAATGGTTCAGCATCGCTGATATTGATGGATTCTATAATCTTATACGAAACTGCCATGTCCCAGGATTTCCTGAGATATGGCGGTTTTTCGTTGTATAGGCAATACCCATCTTTATCGCTTTGCTCAAATCAATCATTAAATACATTCTCCTCACTCTCCTTCCATAAAAAAAGCAGGCAGGGAGCTAATCTCCCCGCCTGCTGGAAATTTGAGCAATCAATGGATCATAAGTCGTTTAGTATGTCCACCAGTTGCCCGACATCACGATCATGGAGAACAGCTTGATGCTGTCTTCATAGTAGCCTTCATTTGAGCTGCCGGCCGTTTTGGTCCAGACGGAATTCAGCCAGTTTTGGTTCGCGGACGAGGTCATAGCGCTGACACCAAACGGTGCATAGAACGCGCCGCTGCCGCCGGAACCTGTAACCGTGCCGTTGAGTTTATAACCATCTTTTACGTTGCTAGGGTTGCCGCTTACTTTGGTTGAGATCCAGCTATTCATTTGATTGAGCTGATTGAGCGCCCGGCTGTCACCAGTCATCAGATAATCCGTTGCGATCCGCCAAGGCGTACGGCATGAGTTGTAATCGTAGCTGCCGTCGTTCGCCCCTTCCAGAAAATTGGCTGAAGCTGGCTTGTACGTCGAGCCAGACAGAACGACGAAGTCTGGAAGCAATCCGGTTGATGAGCTGTACCCGTTGTATAAGGAATTGATAATGGTATAGGTTTTGTCGATCACGTTCGCCCATCTGGCATCACCCGTTGCTGCCTGGAACGCCTTCAAGTGATTCAGCATAAAGTCCGATGGACGAGTAGCATTTTTGAAGGTGTTGTCCGTTGCCCAGTCGCCAAGACGCAGCGTCCATTGGGACTGATTTACGTCACTTTGCATAATGGCATTGATGATGTCCTTGCCGGCCTGAAGGTAGTTGATACTGCCGCTGCTACCCCACTGCTTGTCCGCAAGCAGGAGCGAATAAGCAATGTCCATGTCTCCATCCGTGGCCGAGTCGGCGCCTTCAATGTTCTGGAAGCTGCTATTTTGTTTCCATGCCATCAGTTTCGAATTGTTGGTACTCGGATGAGCCTTATAATATTGATAAAGTCCGTCGAAATAGGTCTGCGCATTGCTGTCATAACCAGCCATTAGGACCGTTGCCAGCATTCCGTACCCATGTGCCTCAGATACGGTATCCCCGTTGGACTGATACTTCACATAATACTTGCCTGTGCCCGCCGTCTTCAGATAAGCTGATTTCCAGCTGTCCCATTTCGCTTTAACGGAGCTGTCCATCGCACTTTGCGTAACATGGTTAGGCTTGATCGAACCGCTGGCATATGTCGTGTGCTGCGGAAACGGCTTGTTTGGAGAGGCGAAAGCAAAGCCCGTCGGAATCAGAAGAAAAGCGAGGCAACACATCATAACAGCCTTGCTGCTAAACGAAAATCTCCTATTTTTCCTCATAAAATTACGCTCCTTTTTAGGTCCAAATGGGTCTTGATCCATGACATAACCTTTAAGCCGAAAATTCAGTGCAGCATCTTGATGGAGAAACAATGATTCGATACTCGCGAGACACAACCACCTCCACCTTAAAGTTAAAGCGCTTTAACTTTAAAAACGCTTACATTTATTTTAATTGTTCTTCTAATATTTGTAAATAGATATTTCAATCATAATGTTCAATGCTGTGAATAGAGGTAATGCCGGAACCATCAGACGCTACAGTGAGTTCATAGAGACCTGTTTTTGATTTGAGCAAAATGACATAATTATCCCCATTCAGCGTTGCATCCATTATTTTGCCATCGTATTGTTTCAATACATCTTGTTTAGCTGCTTCTAACGATAATAGGGGGTTTATTATTCACATGCGACAGCAGCACGAAGGCAAATATGCACAATACAAGCAGGGTTATACCGACCAAAATGCAACCCCTTCGCCTTTTTAAAATCCCCATAGTCTCACCTCGTTTCTCTTGCGAAAATTATATTCGGACTGCATTAGGAGTTCAAACTCGCTATTTCTTTCGTAACAGGAAATTCAATGGTGACCGTTGTGCCCACTCCCTCTTTACTAGTGAGAGCGATCTTAACGCCCATGGCCTCCGATATTTCCTTGGCCAATGAGAGACCTAGACCCGCCCCACCGACAGGCTCTTCCCCTCTGCTCCGCGCCTTATCAACACGATAGAATCGGTCAAACACGCAGTTTATCAGCATCAGTATATATCTGAATCGGTTCATACGAAGAGACTTCGATTTGAATTTCCCTGTTATAGGCTCGGTGAAATCCAGCTACAATTTGCTCCATCCAAGGACACAAGTCAATCTTGACCGGCGATATTTCCCAATGCCGATCGGGTTTTGCAAGAAGTAAAAGCTGTTCTGTCATCTCTTTCATTCTTACTGCTTCAGAGTGAATCGCATCAACCGCTTCCATGAATAACTCAGGAAACTTGGCCAAGGAGCATTTTCATCACATTATATATTCCCTTTAGTATCCCACTGACTAGCTCCAGCACCCGTGTGTTACCAGCTCTTAGGTAGCGTTTTTTGCTGCCTTAGAGCCGGTAGCATAAATGTGTACTGTACTTGTTTACAAATAAAGATTATTGGATATATTCACCATCATTATGCTTTGTCCTTATTCCCTGTTTTGACTTGGCAAGTATTTGTTTAGCTAAGATCGTTCCGGGCCTCTTTATTGTCGTTGTGTAGATCAATGCCTCGTTTCATATTCCTCTAATTTTTGCAGAAATGAGCTGATTCTCCGCTCACTATCAAGTGCCCACTTTAGCCGACTTTCTGTAAACGGAAATCTCTTGAAGGGGCAAAGCACTAAATACGTCGTAAACGGAAAGCGCAACCAGACACGAATAAGCTTATAATCCGTTTTTTTCAGGTTCGTTACCTCGCGGTAACCATCCAAAATTGCTTTTGCGATCGAAAAATCCCATCGGTAATCTTTGCAGGAATTATAAATAACCCGATATAAATCATAAGCGCGTAGATCGACATGTACAGTTTCGAAATCAATAAGGTACGTCCCCTTGTCATTCAGAATAAAATTACTCGGCCCCCCATCCCCATGACACAAGACACCGTTTTGTCGGGGACTTTGTCGGTAAGACTCATATTCACTGCTACGTAGCAATGCTTTAGCTTGGTTTGCATAACGCAGAATCTCTGGTCCATTCCGTTGGATAAATCGACTAATAGGCCGACTAAAGCTATTTGCTCTTGCTTTTGCAATCTTTTTTTGAATATATTGTTGCCGTGTATGCAGTGTGGAATACCATGTCCCAATCTGGCTGTGGAAAATCCCCCCCTTAAGCGCGGTTTTTCCTGCTTTATGAAACTTGGCTAAAGCAATACCACATGCCCGCATATCCGTTAGTGAAAGTGGAGAAGGTTCTCTCCCAGAAATCCAAGGCGTCAGTACGAAGATCTCTCCCTTTCGCGAAATTACATGAGGTTTTCGACCTTCCGGGGTTTGTGGATTGCGCCAAGCGAGGAGTGGACCATTGCGCTGGACGTGCATTAACATTCGATCAATCCAGCGTAACCGTGCAGTCTGTTTAGTCATGCGCTTCAAGCTGAATTTTCGCCCGTCTGGAGTTACAACTCGATATATTCCTCCACGAATACGATTTTGTGCACTTACTTTGATCCCGAACTGTTTCGCGATCTTTTTAACATGGGTAGAAGAGTATTCACTCATGCTATGGCCTCCCCTGCTTCAGGCCGGAAAATAATGAAAGGTATTTTCTGGCTATTCCAGGCCATTTGTACTGGACTGAAGTAGTACGGGCATTGATTGTTCGCTTTCTCGATTGTTCTGGGTTATTCCAAAATTCCTTGATGGCTCGGGCAATATGGATGCTATCAATGGAATGAATAATCTTGGCGTTTTGGGGGGTCACAAATTCCTTCATACCTCCAGATGTTGTCGAAATAAGCGGAACGCCGTTTGCCATAGCTTCCAGTGCTACCAAGCAGAATGATTCCTTTTTGCTAGGATTAATTACGGCTCCATAAGAACGGTACACCCGTTGAACTGACTTGTGTGAGGTTTTTTCGGCCCAACGAATTCGCTTCGTGACCCCAGCTTGTTTTGCCAAAGTGCGAAGTTTGTTCCTATAACTCGCTTTGCCGCTTCCGACAATAGTTAAATGCACTTTACTTTTCTCCTGAGCTAAAAGGCCAACAGCCTTAATTAAGGGTTCAACTCCTTTTGATGGAATCAATCTTCCAACATAAAGCAATTTGTGCGAAGCGCCTATTTTTGAACCCTTCAGGACTGGGGCAACGCCGTGAGGGATGATAGTCATTTTCTTTCCATCCATTCGAGGATAAAGCCCTTTTGTTACTTTGGCCTGCCATCGGCTCGGTACGATAATTCGATTTGCGATGTTTAACAGTGTGGTCTGTTGTTTACCATGAAGCGAAGAAATGCCTTGTGAAGCCAATGAATGACAGGTGTAGACGATAGGAAGATTTAAACGGTTACCTGCTACCTTGGCAGTATCCGCAAATTCCGTACTATGCACATGAATAATATCAGGCTTGACTCCCCCCTTAGCGGATGCGGTCTTTATGATGGCTTCCGCCTTGAATGATTGCTGGGCTCGATTAAAGTACTTCGAATTTTTTGGGAATCTGAGAATGCGCAAATTGCTATTCGTATTAGATATCGTTAATCGATCCGAATTCCCGGTGCACAGAACCGTTACTTTTGCGCCAAGTTTGCTCAACATTATCGTGAGCTGGGTTGCGACAATTCCGAGTCCTCCAACAATTCTAGGTTCAAACTCATTTGTCATGACCCATATGTTTAGTTTACTCTCGTCCCCCATTTTCCCCCTCCTTAGTGATGAGATCTAAATACATATTATGTTGGACCGATCATTTTGGTTAGTTAATAATGGTTGCAATGATCATTTTCATTATTTCAACTTGATTTATTATTCGCTTGCACAACCTTAAACACAAATTTAGGTTGTCTTATTAGGTTGAAGGACCATACTTCCTTATGGGCTCAATCAAAAAGTAGAATAGAACTATCGTTGGGAGTCCTGTCACTTAGTCCGGTGTTGTTACTGGCTATGTATTTGATGGGGGGCGTGAATGAGCTATAAAAATAGAAGTTTTTTCGGGAATTTTTTTTAAATAAACCGGTTAACGATTCATTGGAGATTGTTGTTGTAACCAACAAATGCTTTTCTACTCACGAGCAATACTTGAATGGGTTAAGCATACTTCTTTAAACCCAAGTGGTTTGCAACAGCTTTAGTTTCGCCCATTCAATATTGCTGAAATGTGAATAAAACGTGATTATTAAATTTGTATTTTTGTGATATCACAACTTTGTACTAATTCTTCAGCGTGTAGAATGATTATCAGTTGTAATTTGTTGCAGCTTTTTTTAATCAAGCGAATTTATCGATTTTTCCAGATCAATCTTCATCATGGTCATCTTCATCATGATGATCCTTATCATGGTTATCCTTATCATGATGATTTTCATGCTCATCATCATAATCGATGGAGAGTACTTTTCCATTAGTAGCTCCAATTTCCACTTCCGCAATGCCATCTTTTGTCTTCATGTTCACTTCATATTTTTTTACTCCGTCATCAAGATCTTTTTTGATGCGAATAACTTGACCATTTATAGCTTGTACAGCTAGCTTCGAGGCTTGTTCCTCATTAATGCTTGCTCTCTGCTTGGATACTGCTGAAGGATTAGAAGTTTTCGCAATGATTGTTCCAGATTTGGTGGTGTTATTTTTATTAATAACTTGATGCTCTGTTTCGTTATCATCTTCTTCAACCGTTATGATCTTGCCTGTCATCGCGTCAACTTTAACATCTACTTCTTTTTGGGAACTTGTTTTACGTATGTCTACCTCGTAATATGCCTTCCCATGCTCATTTTTAAGTTCAAGTTCAATTCCTTCCTTAACCCCTGAAACTTTTTGAAGCGCAATGACCTCTGCTTTTGATGTCCCAATATAGGCCTTACTTTGATTTGAAGCACCTGCTGCTACTGCTGCACTTGCACTGCCTAGCGTTGCAACAACAGTTAATGTCACGATCCAGCTTTTTTTGTTCATAATCGCTTTTCCTCCTAGTGTTCGATGTTTTCTTAGCTTGACAATATGTAATGTAGCTTTTTATTCTGAGAGCTGAATTACAGCAACATTAGAATTTGATGATAAAATCCTGAAGATTCACATCTTGCTAGCCTCGTGTGACTTCTCTTGTATGATATTTAGATTCAAATCCCCTGCAGTCAGCCACTCATCAGGATTAAGTTCTTGTGTTGACCTGCGGCTAAGTAGTGTGTCGTATAAATACGAAAAAGGGGCTGTTCGATCTTGAACGGCTTCGTTACATAATCATTGCTCCAAGATCAAAGCCCTACGCTGTAATGTTGTAATTCCTTAGTACCTTAGTACGGATGAACTGATATTGCCGCTTTATTATCCTTAAATAAAAAAAGCCACGATATTAGCGGCTTAAACATCCCTAGAAGCCTCAGTGTGGTAATGATCGATTCACCGATAGGCTTCATTGTTTCTTCTATTTATTCCATCATTCAAGATTTACATCAGACCAGCTTCCCTTATGAAGTGTTGTACAACTTGCATGTGATATTCAATCCTTGTATTCATTTTCAGGCTCCAGCTTGTTTCGACAGTTACCGCATTGGCGTGAATACGCTCGGCCGCTGCGGTACGGGAAGAGCCTTTAAGTTTGCGCAGCCGAATATGAAACCGATGTGAAGGGCGATTAACAATTTCATTCATTTGTTTGATAATCTTCCGGACTATGGGAACAGAAGCGTTTCCTGGGTTCGTGATTAACGTTTGACCGAGTACATATTTGCTTTTCGATGATAAACCGTTTGCTTCATGAAGATCCAGATACCAGGCTGGTTTATAGCTTTGCATGATACTAAACAAAGACCGGGACATCACCTGGGTAGCTTTTCGGCTCTGGCCGCGTGGAAATGTACGATTCAGATCCGGCTTGCCCCGGACTCTTTTCTTGAAGGCAGGTTGGTTTGCGACAGGAACTATAATCAAAGTCCCACGGTTGATTGTAAACTCCTGGTTTCTCAGCTGCGTAACCAATTGCTGAGCCGCACGAATACTACCCACTTCCTTTCCGTGGATGCCGGCCACGATCATAACTGTCGGACCGGGGAGTTCGCCATAGAACAAGTGAAGCCACGTTTCAAATGGTGTGCCTTTGGCGAGCTTTTGTCTTTCTGTCAGCATATGATTCACCCCCCCTATTGCAATATCTCAAGATTGACTGGAGAAGTACAGGCTTGAGCCGGTTACAGCAAATATATCGATCCTCGGTAAACTTCTCACCATCCTACTACGTATAAAGTTCCTAGTTATACCACAAAAACATGTCCTAAAAAAAGTTTGAAATTTCAAAGGTCATAATAGGATGCTCATTGGATTGGCAGCTTTTCAAAAGAGGTGTGAGGATAATAATTTGTCCAATGAACTTATTATGATTTTCATTAAAATAGTCCCCCCTAAACACGAATTTTTGGGGATATATGAATTAAGGACTATTTGAATTTTTAGCTTTAATCACAATTCTATGCTGAACATATTTCTGTAAAAGATTCTCCAGTGTACAAACCCTCCCCTAACTCTGATGCGGAGAATAAGAGAGAGCGTCCCTGCAAAAACAATAACACCTTCAACATCTCTTTCTGATCTGAGCTCTGCTTCTTGCAAATCTACGGATTTGAGCTATTGTCATTCTAATCACCTCCCTTAGGAAGGAAGTGATATTACTATATGTAAGTTCAGTTGCTTTGATTGTGCCTTTCACTAATTTCATAATGAATTGGGTAGTACTATCCCTATGCTCTAATGGGAGATATTCATTGGCTAAGCATAACTAGGTTTGTTACGAAAATCATATAGAAGGGTAGGTTTACGGAACGGAATCGTTTTTGGCCATTAGAATCTGATTGAACGAAGCGGTACTTCATCGAGGTCCCGCTTTTTTATTTAACTTGGATGATGTTTAATGAGGTTCGAATTTTCCCTCCGTAAAAAATCGTGATCTTCTAAATGGAAATTGCAATGACCACCCTGATTTATTACAGAACGCTCCCAGCTTAGGTTCTGATTGTGGACAGTTGTCCGAAGCCTTAATCACTCTAGAGACATATTCTATGAATAATTATAACTCAGGAAAAGGATAAGATTCGGTAGTTAGGGGGAGTGAAAATGAAAATTTTAATGTTGGTGTCGCGGCTGAATATTGGGGGAACAGAAAAACATATTCTTTCTTTATCCCGCTATTTAGTGACTCATGGGATTCGGGTTGCCGTTGCAGCTAAGGGAGGACCTCTAACTGAATCATTTAAAAAAGCTAGGGTTTCGCTTCATATACTGCCAACTGGGAAAAGTTCCAAACAGGTATCCTTGTTGTCTTCGATCATAGCTAATGGAAAATACAATCTAATTCACGCCCATGATTCCAAATCATTTGAACTGGCAGCGGCCTTATCCCAACAACACAACATTCCTTTGATCGTTACCGTACATGGCACTTATCATCGTGAGGATGCCTTACTAGCGGCGGCCAGAGTATCAAAACGTATAATTGCGGTATCACCCAAGCTCTCCAAATGGCTGGCGAGTCATAAAATCCCTATGAACAAGATCCGGCTGATCCCTAATGGGATTGATACAACAACATTTCGTCCTACGTTGAATAAAAATCACTGGAGAAAGGCCCTTCATTTGCCATCATCTGCTCAAATTCTTGTATACGCTGGAAGATTCTCATCTGATAAATATCCAATAGCTAGAAATGTGATCCAAGCAGCAGAACGTATCGCTAAAAATAATCATCAATTTATAGCTGTTCTAGTCGGTCCTGGCCGCCGTCGTACTAACTTGAATCAGCTTGCAGCTAAAGTCAATCATCGTCTTGGTCGAAAAGCTGTCATCATTTATCCCCCCATGACTAGAATCCAACACGCTTACTATGCCGCAGATGTCGTAATAGGAACGGGTCGTGTTGCACTAGAAGCTATGGCTTGTGCAACACCCGTTATTTCTGCAGGCGTTGCAGGATATTGTGGTATTGTACAGAAGAAAAATATAAATCAGTTGATTCAATATCACTTCGGCGATCATGGAGCAAATGCGCCTATCATAAACAAAAGGCTTTCATCCGATATAACCAGTCTGTTAAGTAATCCAGACAGAGCCAGGAAATTTGGGGAAGATGGAATGAGAACAGTTAAGCGGCAATTTTCCATTAATGACGTAGGTTCTCGGTTACTTCAACTATATAAGGAGGTTGACGGATGATAACATCTGGAGCTCCTTTTATCGGTTTGCCTTTACTCTTGCTTTGCAATGAAGTAACCGCCCCGCACCACCTTGGCGTTTTACTCGTTATTCCAGCGGCTGTACTGGAATGCCTTGGAAGGCTTTGGATTTGTCATTCTCTTGGTGCTACCTGACACAATTACAACAAACGTCAACGCTGTCAAGAGCCAGATCTTCATCCCACTGGATATTTTCCAGCACAGGATAGCGACATTTGTTATAACCAGATTTAATTACGGTCTTTCTTGATATGCTCTCCACAATGTAGGCACATTTGTGTCAAAATCCTAGAATGTGATCAATTTTGGTGTCATTGGACACCGTGGCTCGGGACATTACTGGCTAACCTCATAAATCATGACCACCCGTCCAATGAACTGCACCCCAATAGTTAGATGGTGTCTAATTATTGGGGTGCAGTCCATAGCGGGTGTTTTTTTTGTTTCGCTTGTTTCACGCACTCAACCGGCTAAAGCCTAAACAAAAAGGTCGAGATTTCTATCTCGACCTTTCTCGACGCGCGGTGCTTCCTCTTATTATATATAAGCAAAATAGATAGATAAATAAATCAATTATTATTTCACGATTATTTCCGCTCCAATTTGTACCCTTTACCCTCCAGCAGCTTCACAATCCCATGGTCGCCCAGGTAGTGCGCCGCGCCGACTACAATGAAATACTCCTCGCCTTTGCCGTTTTTCAGGTATCCGTCGATCTTGTCGGCCATGCCAATGTTACGATCGGTAAGCATTGCTTTGTTGTATTCCTCATCATCAGAGAAGCTGTTCGTCAGCTTCAGCAGTTGCTCGTCATTTCCTGTTTTCCACATTTCGGCCATTTGATTCACGCCATCATCCAGAACGTCAAAATTGTCCAATGTCGCTTTCAACGTTTTCTCTTGCAACTCTTTCGAGAAGTTATTGAACATTCCCAATTGGGATTCGTAGGATTCCAATTCGATCACCGGAAGTTTGCGCTCGATTGCTTTCTGGATAAAGTAAAGGTCAACCCCCGCAGATGCTTCATAACCGGCTTTCATGGATTTCAGGCTAGCCAACGTACTCTCCACTACCCAAGGCTTAAAGGTATCCAGTGCATTCGACTCCAATCCATTTTGTTTCAAAATGTCTCCCACCTGGGCATACGTCTCGTTGGAGATGTGATCTTTCAGTGTTGTGCCATCCTGATACGAGCCCAGATCCAGAACAATCTTCTGCTGCGCTTCGTCAGCCGCTTTGCTGATATCGATCTCTACGCCCAGATAATCAGCCTCGGCAAAAGCTTCTTCAAACTCCTTGCGCAATGGATAAAAGCTTTCATCCGCAATATGCATTGAGCCTACCAGATATACAGTGTTGCCGTTACTTTCGACTTCCCACATGAAGCCACGTCCACCGGTTTGAACAGTTTCTGTTTCGCCACCTTTGGAAACCAGCAGCACTGTGCGCGTAGCAGCATCCCAGTGAACTTCATAACCAGCGGCATCCCCGACAATACGGATCGGCGCGTACGTTACGCCATTAATGCGTGTAAGCTTGCTTTTCAAAGTAATCGTTTTGCCGTTAACTACGGCTGTAATCGTATCATCTGTTGCTGTCGTCAGCTTCACATCCATCGCATCCAGCGTGGAACGAAGCGGCACAAGTGTTGTTCCTTTATCGTTAATCGGTGCACCCGCCGTGTATTCAACCGTTTCGTCATTCACCTTTATCGATGTCTCTTGCGGAGCTGCCATCGCCGGTACTGCAGATGCGAGTAAACCGACCGAAATGGTTAGAGACAAGAGCATGCGTTTCCAGTTTTTCATATTATGTATTCTCCTTTAAAAATGAAATAATTAAAAAATATGTTCTCTAGTAAAGAAATTAGAGGTGGGTGCCACACCGACTTTCTTGAGTGCAGCACCTGCTCCCATTCAATTGTTGTACTGCTACATCACAAAACACTACACACTACTACCTGTGCGTTGTCATATTAAATGAGAAAAAATACATTACTCATTTTGTATCTTTATGCATGTTATTGTATGCTGTCTCGGGGATATCTTCATCTTAAATATAACACAGTAAAAAGGCTGTTATCTAATATTAGATAACAGCCTCAGTTAAGATCTAATATTATTAGATTGAATCACTATTCGCATTTCTATATTAGAGTCTACTACTCCAACAAAATACTTTACTCTTATGTGATAGATATTGGAACAACTCCAACAATACTTCTTTATAAGTAACTTTTTTCTAGCAATACCTGATATCAATTTTAAGGAGTTTAATATTTCAATTACGAAGTATTTCCTCTAACAATAAATTAATTCCATCTGAGTAGATCTGACAAACAAAGAAACATTAAATTACTGAGCATACCTGAAACTCGTAACTTATCTATAGGAGACGTTTACTTGCTTTTATTTTATGTTCAACTCAGGTCTTCGTCTTTATATTTTTTCCTGTTTTGATTGCATTTAGCTTATCCCCTTTTGTACATAAGCTATACGGTTTTATTCTCATTCTGTAAACGAAAAACGTCCCTTGTTGATTCTATGAAAGATAACATGATGGGTGAAAGCCACTTGTCTTTGTGCCACAACATCTGTGTATAAACCTGTAAGTCCGGAATTAGCCATGGAAGAACAACGAGTTCTCCGCGTTCAACTTCGGATTGTACAACAATTTCAGGAAGAAAACCGATACCGATTCCCGAGATCGCACATTGTTTAATGGCTTCAGCACTTTGAAACTCTAGATACGTGATGCTATCAATGCCCTCTTTCTCAAATGACCGATCAAACATCGTTCGATATGGACAACCCTTTTCATTGGTCAGGAACACTTCTTCATGAAAATCTTCCAACTGCAGCATATTTCGCTTAGCAAGTGGGTGATCTGGAGCTGCTAACAAACGGAAATTTTCTTCTGCAAGTGATTCCACGACAAGTCCGCTTGAGCGAATAGGTTCGTCTAGCATATAAACGATATCCGTGGTTCCCTCAAATAACGTTTGCTTGAGCACTTGATTAGGAACTGAGCGAAAGATTAGGCGAACTCCCGGATGTTGCGAACGAAACCGTTGGAAGACAGGAGGAAGCCGATAGGAGCAGATAACCTCATTCGCACTTATCGTTAGGGTACCACTTAGTTTTTCATTGTCATGGACAACACTACGAGCTTCGTCCAATTTTTCGAGTACGCCTTGGGCATGCGTTAAAAAGCGTTTGCCCGCAGTTGTAAGAGCGAGTTGCTTGCCCAACCGATCAAAGAGGCGAACACCCAACTCATCTTCCAATGCTTTAATTTGCATCGTGACGTTGGAAGGAACGTAGCTCAGCACTTCTGCTGCCCTCGTGAAATTTAATGTTGCTGCAACCGTGCAAAATGTATTCAGTTGGCGCAATTCCATCCGATGCTCTCCTTTAATCTTTCAATTTTATTGAATGCTATCTTGAATTATATTCACTTTTATTGAGAGTACCACGGCTTTATACTAAGCACAAGAGATCACACTGAACATGTGGTTTTTCATTTTGAAGGGAGCGACCATACGATGGATTATGAAATTTTTAAATTGGGTGATGTCATTTTACAATCAGGAGTGACGTTACCAAACGCTTTTATCGCTTATAAAACTTACGGAAAATTAAATGAACAGAAAGATAATGTTATTGTCTATCCTACGGCTTTTGGAGATCAGCATGTTCAAAATGAATGGTTAATTGGCGACGGGATGGCGCTGGACCCAGAGAAATACTTTATTATCGTTCCAAATTTGCTGGGCAATGGACTCTCTTCCTCTCCCAGTAACACGCCTCATCCATTCGATCGAGCTAACTTTCCACAGGTAACCATCTATGACAATGTTCAATTACAGCACCAACTGCTGACCGAGAAATTCGGTATCCAAAAGATTGCTCTCGTCGTAGGGTGGTCCATGGGCGGCATTCAAGCATTTCAATGGGGTGCAAGTTACCCAGAGATGGTCGAACGAATTGCACCTTTTGGAGGAATCGCCAAACCATGGCCTCACACCTATGTGGTGCTGGAAGGTGTAAAAGCTTCACTGCTATCTGCAGTCGGTTTCGACTCAAGTAAACTAAATCAATTAACTTCTGCAGATATGCGCGCCGTTGGCCGGGTCTATGCGGGATGGGGATTATCTCATGCGTTTTATAGAGAGGAACTTTATCATGAGATGGGTTTTGAATCATTGGAGGATTTTGTAGCTGGTGTCTGGGAAAATAGCTTTATGAATATGGATCCGCATAATGTTCTGTCCATGCTATGGACAGGCCAGCATGCAGATATTAGTGACAACCCCTCCTATAACAGAGATTTTGATAAAGCGCTTAAGAGCATAAAGGCTCTTGCCTGCATCATGCCAGGGAGCACGGACCTCTTCTGCACAGCGGAAGATAATGAATATGAAGCGGAGCGTATTCCTAATGCTACCTTTAACCCAATACAATCGCTCTGGGGTCATTTTGCCGGTCGTGGAATCAACAGTACCGATAATCAATTTATTGATGACAATCTAAAGAAGTTGTTGTCACTTAGCACAAAAAAATAGATCGTAACTTGCATTGGCTATCTATCAGGCATAGCAAGATTCCCTGTTCTTTAGCCCGGTTATTTCTCTCCTGAATTAACAACCTAATCGATCGTATTTGAGGTCACCAGAACTTACTGGTTCGACCTCTTTTTCTTTGGTCGTAATTGATTCAACGAATTCTGCGAACGCTGAAATTCTAGTTTTTATCCATATTAAATGATGCTAGGTTTAGTAAACAAAAGAAACTGTAGCATGTCTTAAATCTTGAAAATCATACTTTTTTTATCGTTCTCATACCTGTAGTATGTTCACGAAATTCAACTAACCTGCCCGTTAGCTTAAAAAAAAGACCAACTCTGGTATTATCCCCTTTAAGTAGACACTTAAAAAAACCTTCATGTTATCATGAGGGTTCAAGTGACACTTGGAGGGGATATTTTTATGACGAAAAAAGGACAAACATTTCAGACGTATACCGAAGAATTCAAATTGAATGCAGTTAGATCATATGTCGAAAGTTCCTCTAGTTACAAGGTGGTCGCTGAACGCGAAGGAATTCGAAACTGTTCACAACTGAAGGTCTGGGTGAAAAAGTGGAAAAACGGGGAAGCGTTCGATGAGCGAAAAAACAATGTCCCGAATCCACTGAAGAGGCATCCCCGTACTGCCTTTAGCAGTGTAGAAGAAGAACGAGACTATCTTCAAGCACAGGTAGATTATTTAAAAAAGCGGTATCCAAATCTAGTAAAGGAGAAGCACTGAGCCAACGGGAGAACTACGATATCATCGATGAATTGCGCTGCTCACATGGCATTACACGCCTATTAACAGTTGCAGGAATATCCCGATCCAGTTACTACAAATGGCGAGCAACCCAGCCGCAGCGAGGCGCAAGACAAGACCGTGATCGTGAGATCAAAGAACACATGATGGCTATTCATTTTGCAAACCGAGAGTTTGGTTATCCTCGCATGACCACGGCGTTGTGGGAGGCCGGTCTGAACGTCAATCACAAGAAAGTATGGCGAATCATGCGGGAACTATCGATCCAATCGGTGATTCGCAAGAAGCGAAAGAAGTCCAGCTATTCGCCATCTGTTATCTATCCGAATCGCCTGAAGCGCGAATTTCATGCCACAGCACCCCAGCAAAAAATGGTGACGGATATTACCTATATTTCGGATGGGAGCGCATTCGTTTACCTGTCTGTAATTCAAGACTTGTTCAACAACGAGATTGTAGCTTGGCAGTGCTCCATTCAATCAGGGCTTCCAGTACACGTCACAGGCGTACAACTCACGATTAGAAGCATTCGGCGTCAAAGGCAGCCACTCTCGCAAAGCAACCTGCCTGGATAACGCATGCATCGAATCTTTCTTTTCGCATCTCAAAACAGAGAAGCTGTACCTTAACCAGTGATGACCACACTCTCGGCTTTTCTAATAACAATAGGACTGCAGCAAGTTAGTGAATGGCTCTGTAAATCATCACCGCTGCTTCCGCCCGGGACGATGATGCTAAAGGTTTCAATTTTGTCCCATCTCCGGTAATAATATCATTAATAACCAGTGTGGCGATGCTTGTCTGTGCATATTCGGCTACGCTAGACCAGTCCAAGAAACGTTCCAACAGATTCTCGCTTCCCTTATCCATATCCTTCCCGACAAGCTTAAGTGCTCGCTCCATAAGCACCATCATATCTTGTCTGGATATTTCGGACTCGGGGCGGAAGTGATTATTATCCTGGCCTTTTGCTATTCCCATGCTCTTTGCAATGTGCAGTGCATCGGCATAGTAAGAACCGGAATCCACATCCGAGAAGCGGATACCGGTATCCGTAGCCCAACCGTTTCCTGACTCATTAAGGCCAAGTGCCCTGACCAACATCAGGATAAAATCCGCGCGAGTAACCGAAGCCGATGGGCTAAAGCGATTCTCCATTACACCAGTGATGACACCGCGCGCAGACAAAGTCTCTATAGCCTCCTGTGCCCAACCATAATTTTGGATGTCCACAAATGTTTGAGACCTCTTAATCATTTCTACGCCGTCAAAGGTCAGGTTTTCAATTTCCGCTTCCTTTTTTAACAAATATCTATCAAAAAACGCCTTTGTATAAGAGGAAATAATGGTGCGTTGTTCCATAGCGTCCCGGGTTCCTCTGGGAGCCTCTCCCCCAGTATACAAGGAATCGGAGAAGTCACTATGAACCACATTATCAATAATGGCAAAGTACGTATCCATGCTGTTCGATTCAAGAAGGAACGCATTCGTATTATAGGCAAGTACTGTACCTAGCTGCATGAACGGTTTCTTAAAATCGCTATCCAGCGCGCCTAACATATTGCCGTCAAGATTTACAGCTCCGACAAATCGGTCATCGTCACGGCTAACGAGTGCCGCTGTCGTTCCTCCGAAAGAATGCCCAAACACACCCATACCGTTTTCAAGCTGCAATCTACCTTTAAATATGGAATCAATGTCACCTGAGTTCATTTCGTATAAACGATCTGCGACATAGCTAATATCCTCGCTCTGTAAAACGGCATATTTCGCAAAATTGACGGCTTCAGGCGCGGAAGTCAACTGGCGAGAAACCTCGATTGCTTGTTCTTCCCCAAGCTTCTCTGTCAGTATCGATATTTGAGGCGTGATTAAGCCGGCAAATTCCATGGTATACTTTACGATGTCGTCCAAAAATTCATTTGTCATCCCCTTTGTTCGTCCATCCTTAAGTTTGGACACACCGCTCCCCGGATGCCCGATTGATACCACAATATAGCCGGCGCTTGCCAGATCTTGAGAGAACAAAGTGCCTTGCTGCGGGTAAGCACCTGCTCCATGAGAAAAGAATAAAACAGGATATTGTTTTTCCTTTTCAGACAAGGCGAGATCGTCGTAGGACCACGTTTTAAAATTAGGGGCAAAAAGTTGTTCTCCACCCGCTGTACCCCCTAGCCTAACCGCAAGCTCATCCCTTAGCGACTGAAACTCCGGAAATGCATATTCTGCCGTTGACTTGCCTTCACTGCTGTCGGACGGATAGAAAATAATTGCGGTCAGATCCCTTGTTGAATTGTCTGATGCTCTGTACGTAAAGTCCATTTGTGTCCGCCCGACCGTGTAATTTCCAACCGGTCTCGGAAAGCGATCATTTGCAGTAATGACGTTATTCCCCTGTTCCGAAAATTGCCCTTGTGCGGAAATGACGCTTTTGGGTCCGTGGGCTGGGAGCATGGTCAGTGTGAGAACAGTTGCCAAAATCGCTGTCAGTAGTTTCCTCATAATTATTCCTCCAATATAGGTTATGGAATAGTGTTAACACTCCTCTTTTATCCCTACTCTCATCATATATGGAGGAGAAAAATAAAAAATCGTACAAAAGGGCAAGCCCCAAAGGTACGATCGGGCAAATCTATAAAATGTTCGATCATAAGTGCAGGATTCCACGCACCGCCGCGACAGCGACTGCCTGCGGTCTCGAATCCACACCCAATTTATTGTAGATACTAGTTAAATGAGTCTTTACTGTCCGTTCGGCTATTCCCATATCGATGCCGATCTCTTTACTTCGAGATCCGCGCGCAATCGCTTGAAGCACGATCATCTCTTTGTCTGTAAGAGATGTCTTCGCCGAAGATGACTCTTTCGCCCTTCCTGACGTCTTGTTAGCGAATACTTTCTCGGTGATCTCCGGAAGTAGCAACGTTTCCCCCCTAAGCGCTGCATCAATCGAGCGAAATATCATCTCCCTTCCCGTATCCTTAAGCAAATACCCTTTGGCACCTAACGCCAGTCCGCGGATCATCATTTCATCCTCGTTATAGGTAGTCAAAATAATGACAGGAATATCGAGTCCTTTAGCTTTGAGTGCTATCATGGTGTCTAAGCCGCCCATTTCAGGCATGTTTAAATCCAATAGGATAATGTCTGGTTTGAAAGCGTCCACCTGTCGGACCGCTTCCATACCGTTGGATGCTTCTGCAATTACCGCGTACCTTTGATTAGTTTCCAGGATCAGCTTAAGCCCCTCACGAACGACTAGGTGGTCATCCACGATAAGAATTCTAACTGTCATAAATTAGTGTCCTCCAGTTGTAATGGAATGCGAACAGAAACTTTGGTTCCTTGCTTTCCGCTTTCAATTTCGATATCCCCGCCAATTATTCTAGCTCTTTCATATATGCCGATTAAACCATAACTGCCAGATTGTTTTTCGATCAGCTTGGTATCAAAGCCTATTCCATCATCCGTAATTCTTAACTCGATTACGTTTTCATTTGATGCAACCAAGACTTCTACATTTGTAGAATTAGCATGTTTAGCTGTATTTGCCAAGCATTCACGAATGATATGTAAGCTATGTTCTAAGACCAACTTAGGTACCATCGGATGGTGTATCGATAGACTTGTGGAAATTTGAATGCCTGTCATATGTGAAAAATGTTCAGCCTCATCCTGCACCGCTTTCGAGATATCTATAGTTTCTACCGAATACTGTCGCAAGTCGTCAATTGCACTTCTCGCCTCCGAAAGCGTGCGTTTTGCTTGGGCTTTCGACAGCTGAACAATCTCGTGGGCACGTTGGTTATTATCGTTCTCTAAATGGGCATCCACGGCGTCAAGCTGCATGATGAGACCTGCCAACCCTTGTGCCAAGGTATCATGTAAATCACGGGCCATCCTTTGTCGTTCGTTGGCGATTGTCAGATCCTCCACTTTTCTATGCGCTCGTTCCAATTCACGTAAAAATGACTGTGTCCGCAATTTAATATGAACTTGTTTATAGAACAAAGTAGCATAGCTGATTACGAAAAACATCATGAAGAAGAGGGATGTTAATGTTGATTGCAAATCCTCGGTTGTCTCCAACCAAACCAACGAAAAGACAAAAATAGCACTATAGAGCGTACAGACCCAGAGTACCTTGAGTCTCTGGGAATATACCCCAATGCTCTGCCCAATCACGACCGTCAATAAACTGACAAAGATGACAGAATAAACCTCAGGCATGAGTAATGCACAACCCCAAACAACAAGTCCTTGTACTATAAAATATATCCAGTGACTTCTATAAACGATAGATCCAGCATACCAATGCAGCAAGATGTGGATCAACATGAGAACTGTAAAAAAAATATAATCTAACAATCTAGGGATCACGGGGATCTGGGTGAACAATACAGTGAAATAAATAAAAATAACCCATATAAAAACGGGTAGACGAGATGCTCGCAGAACATTTCGGGTATCAGATCGGAGTCCTTGATACGGTTTGATTTTCGAATATTTAAAATCACTCATGCAAAAATTACCTCTTTCATCTACCCTACTTGTATTTTTACAATAAAGTCCACAGAAAGGGACACCATCCCAGCATCCTGCATGTAACCAAACATCCTCTAGATAAACAACATTTTCCGCATTCATCTCACTACAATCATAGACTCCACTGGTAGTTTACCATGAATTGTAACTATCCTGCCCGTTAGTTTAATGAATTAACGACAAAATAGTGATTAGATATACGCCTAATCGGTAATAGGAACATATTCTTGTCCATTTCGGTTATCGGACTATGTTCTTGTCCGTTCCGGCAATCGGTACAAGTTCTTGTCCTTTCCTCATTCATCATTCATTTCTTCTTTTCTTTTAATGAGTTAGGTCCATGTTCATGCAGGTTACGAATAACTGGCTACTATATACTCCTTCGGTAAATTGGCATATTAAACTTTATGTAAATTGGACCTATTGAATCATCCAATTTGATATATAATTCGTTGATGTAATTCTTTACCTAATTATTAGAGGAGTGTCTTGCAGCTTGCTGTTAGTGCAGCTGAAAACACCCCTGTAATGACAAGTATCAGTGCATTACGCACACTTGATGTACTTCATTTAGCGGAAGATGCCCAAAGAGCAGGAGCTAGTGCGGTACTACTTGCTCCTGTTTCTTATCAAACATTGACGGATGAAGAAGTTTACCTATTGTATGAACAATGTACAAAGTCGCTCTCTATTCCACTTTGTGTGTATGATAATCCTGGAACTACGAACTTTCATTTTACCGATGAACTGCATGGTCGAATTGCTTCCCTTCCCCATGTGCGTTCCATTAATATTCCTGGTGTGCCTTCTAACCTTGAAGCAGCCAACGTGAGGATTAACAATCTTCGTGAGCTAGTTCCCTCACATGTTACGATCGGGGTAAGCGGTGATCCATTTGCAGCTACTGGCCTGAATGCAGGATGTGAACTATGGTACTCCGTTCTGGGTGGCTTATTTCCAAAGCTGTGTTTAAGAATAACTCAGGTCTCTCTGAAAGGTTATAGTGCGGAAGCTGATCAAATCTCCACACAAATAGAACCGATTTGGTTGCTATTCCGCCAATACGGAAGTCTTCGTGTTATTGCTACAGCTGCAGAACGTAGCATAGCCTATCAGCTGATAAACTATCAAGTCCTTCGACAAATTCAAGGATCTGGAATATATTAGGGAATTATGATATAGAGATATTATAGATGAACTCTAACTTCCCTTCCTTTTATCAATGTTGGCCCCCTTACGTCTGTAAACTACGTTAACCATTTCAGAAGCTAACAACATGATGCTGAATAAGACAAGCAGAATAATTGGTACCATTAACATTCCAATTTGACCTGCAATCATTCCCATGACTAACGGGATCAACGCTGAACCTGTATACGCGCTCGCCATTTCAAGTCCAATTACACTTGGGGAAGCCTTTTCTCCAAAACGTTCCGGTGTTGCATGTACAATACTTGGATAGATTGGTGCTCCGCCCAATCCTACAAGAAATAGAGCCCCTGTCGCAATCCAATAAGGGACTGGCATTACAAGAATTACAAGTCCAAAACAGCCAACGATTGAACCATATCTTATTAAGTTTTTACTAGATACGTTGGAGGAAAGAAAACCTGATAAGATTCGCCCTATAATGATTCCAATAAAGAATAAAGAAGATAAAGCTGCTGCTGCGCCAGGAGAGACCCCCTTACTTCCTATAAAAAAAGATGCCATCCATAGACCGGCGGCTGTTTCGGAACCATTGTAACATAGCATGGTTAGCATGGACATTTTCACGCCTGGGATTCTTAAAGCCTCTCGATTGCTGATTAGTTTCTTATCGTCGCTTCCTCCTTCTACTCTCCCCTTCTCAAAGATCTTCCATAAAGACAATGATGCCAATAATATCGCCGCTATAGTAAGGAGAATTAACCCCACCATAACGTATCCAGCACGCCAGTTGTTGTTATGATTCAACCAAAATGACATAATGAGTGGACCTGTCACTGCTCCAATCCCCCAGAAACAATGCAACCAACTCATATGCCTTGCTTTGAAATGCAGAGCAACATAGTTACTTAATGCTGCATCCACTGAACCTGCACCTAAGCCTAAAGGGATAGCAAGAATTAGTAAGAATATAAAATCTTCTGATATGGAGATTCCAAGTAAAGCAATCGTGGTAGACAGTATGCTGAATAATGTTACTTTCCCCGTCCCATATTTATGCAACAACCTACTCGCCAATAAACTAGACATTACCGTAAAGAATGAGATGATTAATGATATGTAACCTGCCATTTCTGTTGTGGCACCCATATCGATTTTCATAATAGGCCAAGCGCTGCCAAGTAAAGCGTCTGGTAAGCCAAGCGCTATAAAAGCGAGATAAATAATCATTAGTAAAAATGTAACCATTTTGAGTTTCTCCTTAATTTCGTGTTTTTTCCTATCTATTTGAATATATTTCTCCTTTTCATTGTGTTATTTACCTCGCTTCACAATTTTTTATCTAAATCTTACTTGGTGTGTAATCACAAATATAATAATATTGATATTAATTTATGGGATCTTCCTATATATTGATTGGAAATATCACAATTATGATATTCATGAAGAAATTTTCGTTTGGATTTGATTATTTAGAGCACTCTTCTTCATTTATTTATCCAAATTTACCCCTACTCTATAACTCAAATAAAACACATTTTCTAATAATTTCTTTACAGGAGAGGGCACACTGATTTCCCTACTTCTCTTCCCCTTTTTAAGCTGCTGCAATAATCTGATCGATCGGAACGATTCTGATGTTCATTTAAATACCTCTGATCATTTTATGGAAATCAGCGAATGTATGCGCTTTCATATTGTCTTAGTTTTTTGATGTCTACCAGTTCCATCCTTCGTATTTAAAACAAAATATCGTACCAATATAAGCTTTTCCTTAGGAGTGAGTCTGTGCAACTTCTCTTTTCTTAGCTTCATTGATAACAGAAATTGAGCCTGAGACTAAGAATACTCCCCCGATCCAAGATCTGTATTCTTCAATTATTGAAGTTAACTGAACTGAATTTGTAATCTCTTTCGGCAAAAACAAGGCTAAGCCTGTAATCAAGAATATCGTTAACAGATGTTTAGTTCCTAACTTTAAGAAGTCAACCACCTTTGTAAAGAAAGCCTCCAGATAAATCGCCCCTTTTAAGCTTTTAGGATATTTATAACCAAAATATTTAAACAATCAATCTACACTTTTGTATTGAGCTGATTCCCGTGTTTGGGTGACCATCATATGTATGAGTACACTCACTCAGTGCCATTTCCCTACTCTTTGAAGGTTCATCCCTGCAAACGGACGTTCCCGTTGGAACGCGATTAAATTGGCTTACATTTGGTCATTTGAGGGCAATCCCCAACCCGCTCTATTCAAGTGCCGAAAGCGGGCATAGAATGACCATTACCAAGTTCCGGTTGCTGACTGTCATACTTGAGGACCCGCTATTTAATAGTTTGATTCCATTTGTAAGACGTCAAGCGAACACGTTCAGAACACATAGTTTGCTAAAGAAACTGTTTTTCCCTTAAATAATTTTGGATACATGCCGCGCCTTTGCATCGAGCAAATTAGCTGATTCAGCCATATTTGTAAATTCCCCCAACATAACTTCGATGCGCTCTTGGCTTTTTTCAATGTATTCCTCAGCCTGCCGTGTCCCGCTAGTGATATTGCTGATCTCTTTAGCAATACCGTGAACGCTATCCCTAATTTCATTGATTGAATTTTCTACCATCGTCGATAGCTTTTTCACTTCTTGTGCAACGACATCGAAGCCTCTTCCATATTCAACAGCATGAGCAGCCTCAATTGCAGCATTCAACGCCAAAAGTTGGGTTTGTGATGCAATCTCACGGATTGTTTGGACTATTCCCTGAACGGCTCCTGCCTGCTGTTGCAGATCGACAAGTATAGAGCGATTATTTAAGGATACCTCGGATATTAATGAAATGCTGGAAAGTATCTCTCCACTTCGGCTCTTTCCTTTCTCGGCTTGTTTGTTTAAATTCTCGGACATCGTTTTTAAATCCTCGACAACAGTAGAGATATTGTTCTGTCGCTGAGTAATGTCTGTAGCAATTTTGGCTACACCTAGGATATGCTCGTTGCTTTCATCAAACACAGGTAAATATGTCGCTTCCAGCCAAACGGAATTCCCTTGGTTATCAATGGGGATTAAACCCTGTTCAATACAGGAATCATCTTTTGTCCGCTTCTTAAATGACCATTGCCACTCTTTTTTTAAGTGTCCTTGACATGGGGTCCAGATTAGAAGTTGCCTAACCTTTTTTTTAATGTCCTTTACAGAGGGTACATTTTATATTACTGGCTAACCGGATAATACGGAAAGCATATGTGCGATTATCAATTACCAATTGTTCTCCCAGCAATATTTAAAATTAATTTCGCTTCTTCTTCCGGTGACTTCAAGCAATCTGAGAGAATCCATTCTTTAAGAAGTCTTACTGTTCCATACTGAACATACGAAGCAATCGCCTTCTTTTCCTCCAATTCCAGGTTTTCTGATAAATGTTTAATGACCATATGATCAAACTGCGGTAGAGAGATTGTGATGTGGGAGATTAGGTCATAATTATCTAGATCTAATACAAGTTTTGCAAATTCAACATTGTCTTTTATATATTGTAGGATCCGAGTCAGACATTCATCGATATTTTTGCCTGCTGCAAGATCATTAATAATGGTAAATGAAGTGCTTTGTATATACGTCTCAGCAATTTCATTTAGTACGTCATATTGACTTCCATAGTGATTATAGAATGTAGTACGATTAATTCCTGCAATTTGGCATAATTCCCGTATGGATATTTTATTAATATTACGTGTCTTTAACATTTTCAATAAAGCCTCACAAATCAAGCGTTTTGTTAACATTACCCTCTGGTTGACATTATTTTTTTCTGACATAGAGCCTCCAATGTATTCGACATTTCCAACGAATCTGTCGGTTGTAAAGTAGACAGATGTTGATATTATTGTAAAGTACAAATGAACTAAGTCAATGAAACGGAGATGTGAAAATGAAAAAAAACAAAAAAAAAATATTTACAGTAATCATTGTGTGCATTAGTCTCGTGATCATACTTATTGCTGGTTATGAAATCAAAGAAAATGTCCGAATTGGTAAAATTGTGGAATCACACAAAACGGAGCAAAACGCAAAACAAAACGATGTTGTAAGAAGCAATGATGAGAATGGTTCTAAACATATTTCGACAGCAGTCCAACAGATTATGATAGGAACAATGAGTAATAATTATGATAATGCTTTACAGACATTACTTAATATCAAAAACGCAGGTTATGACTCTATCGAATTAAATGATTTTATGATTCACAAGTCTTCTATGCTTGTAAAACTAATGACAAAGTTCTCAGGAATGTCTATTGGCAATGGTGGCAAGCTTGATTGGCCGAAGCTCATTGAAGAAAGTGGACTCAACGTCATAAGCATACACAGTAATCTGGGAAGCATTGAGAACGATGCGAAAGCGATTGCCGATGAAGCGAAAAAATTTGGGACAGATACTATAGTTATTACTGGTATGTACAAATTTGATTATAGCAGTTTAGATAACGTGGAAGAACTTGCGAAACGTCTGAATCAGGCTGGAAAAGCTCTTTCGGAAGAAGGAATACGTCTTTTGTATCATAATCATAATGTTGAACTGCAAAAGGTAACCTCTGAAAAAACAGCATACGACATTATAATTGAACAAACAGATCCTGCATATGTCAATTTTGAGTTTGATAGTTACTGGATGGCCGATGGTGGTGCTAATGTTCCGGCTTTGATGGAGAAATTGGGGAATCGAATGAAATTATGGCATATCAATGACCGCGGTTATACCAAATCAGGTCCATATATGACACCAATACTGAAAGAAAATGCGACTGAATTAGGATCTGGAAATATGGATCTGGATACACTCTCAGCAATTGCTATAAAAAACGGAGTAGAAGGTGTTATATTAGAAACTCATAAAAATTGGGTTAATAACGATCCAATAAAAAGTCTCCAGGTTAGTTCAGAATACATGCAGGATAGTTTTGGTGATAAAGACAATTAAAAGAATATGAAACAGTAAGATAATAATACCGAACCATTTTCAGAAAATGATGATAAAATTGAACGAGTTCACATATCGTCTATGTGAACTCGTTTTATGTTTTCAACCTCCAATTTTTATTACCTCTTATTTCACTGTCTACCATGAGGGAATAATACTGGCCTCTAGTAAGTACTTTATGTTTTCATTCTATCCTAAAGGATATAAAATCGAACGAACCGTTGCCTTCATAACGAAAATACAGTGCATGTTCCCCAGGTAGAATGTGCAGCGGTGCCGAATACTCTCTCCAATTTTCAGTGGGGTGAATTTTAATATGTGCCACCTGCTCTCCTCCAAACATCGTAGATACTTTAAAAATCCCACTTGCTGTTCCACGTACCCGCACCGAAATTGCTTTTTCACTTTGGAATACAAAATATTTGTATCCTGCCCATGCACCATCTCGTATGTTGGCAATATACTGATCGCCCTCCTCTTCTCTATCCGTTCCTCTTTGGGTAAAGTAAGGATGGTTGCCAGTAGTGTCTTTTTCTTTACCGTATTCATAGGTTCCTTCAGGTCCAGAAAGATTGCAGGCTATCCGCGCCTCATATTCTCCTACCCCAGTCAACGGCCCTCCATTAAGACCGCAACTAGTCATTTCCACCTGTGCTATGCTACCGTCCGTCATGATCTCTATCCTTTCGGCACAACCCTGACGTGAAAAATGATGTCCATTCGTTTGTCGATGATAAAATACGTACCATTCTCCATTGATTTGCACAATACCACCATGTGTATTACCGGTGTAGTTTAACGCTTCCCCCGCTGAGTGTGTACCCACATCGCCATTGCTCACAATGGTACCTCCGAATACATATCCGCTATCTGGCCTGTCGCTGACGGCATAACACAGCTCATGACTTTTTTCAGAGGAATATATTAGATAATATATGTTTCCTATTTTACGCGGGCTACTGGCTTCGTAAAATGCGTGCTCTTCAAAACTGGTCGCTTTGGCCGTGCATGCACCAGGAGCGGACACGATGGGTGAACTTTTTAGCGTGAGCATGTCCGGTCCCAGTTCTACACAATAAGCTCCATCGATCATAAGCCCACTCTGTTCCAACATGTCTCTCAGGTATCCAGGTTTTGGAGAGAACCCTGTATAAAGATAGACCCTTCCGTCATCGTCCACCAACACACCAGGATCAAAATTAAAAACGTCACCGGACTTTTGTCCAAAAACAGTGCCATCAGAGTAGCGAACATGTCCATAAAATTCGTATTGCCCTGCTGGCGTATCACAAACAGCCACCGATATGATTGGAGATCGGTTCAAAGCGTAGTATAGATAATATCTTCCATCATTACCTTGTTGCAAATCAGGGGCAAATCCTTGTTGTGTGCCATCTGTATTCAAAGGATCTTGGGTCGGCTTGTAAATCGTGCCTTCGCAATCCCAATTTCCAAGATCATCCAAGGGAGCCGACCAGCATACATAATCGTTCAAGCAGTAACTCTCCCCATTAAATCGGTCATGGCTACCATAAATATAGATTCGGTCTCCAAATACATATGGCTCTGCATCCGGAATATACTCGTAACTTGGCAAATAAGGGTTGAAAGCCTGTGTTTTCATAAGCTGATACCTCCTATTGTCCTTCTTTGAACCAAAAATGGTTTTAAACTCATTGGATTCTAAGTACCGAATTCATACGAGTGGATAATAGATTCATTATCTTTTGGACTGACCTTTTTATATTGAGGGTTAAAAAAAGGCAAAATCAAAACAAAAATATTAATACTTTCACTTCTATTGTGGTTTTGCCTGTATTACCCGTAACAAGGCACGAGACTATTCATAAGAGGATAAGCTACTGTCTGATTCTTCTAAAAATAATATGCCCTTCTGGACAAAATGGTTTCGTTATAGCAAGGGTTAGCTGTATTGTTGTCTGCGTTCTGCGAGTTCTTTCGTAATTTGCTTCTGTTTCTCTTCTGAAATATCAAACCATATAATAGACGCGGTAAATAAAAGAGCAAATGCTGGCAGAACTCCCATAAGCAATTTCAATCCAAAAATGGTCTCACTGCTTTGTTCAACTCCGGGTACATATCCCACAACATGTAATGCCCAAGCGGCAATAGATCCTGCCAAGGCCATAGCCAACGTTTGCACAAAACCTTGGATGGAACCCATCAAACCATTTACATTTTTTCCAGTCTTCCATTCCGTATAATCCATGGCAGCAGGCATCATTGAACCTTGTGCCGGGGTCGACGCGCCCAGGAAAAAGGCCGTTATTGCATTCAAGGCCATAAAGATGATGATCCCTGTATTGTTATCAGGAATGACCATCACAGCCAGCATACAAATCACGTTTACGACGGAAGCGGTAAGCACATTGATTTTAATTCCAAATCGTCTTGTAATAGGGCCACTAACCATGACACCGAGAAAAGTTGGCAGTATGCTTACCGCACCGTATATAACCAAAAGCCCTTCGTTATTAAAGAAATATTTGAAGTAATGAATCATGATAGCCGTTCGGATCCCGTTGGACAAATTTAAAGCCAGCACATAGATGTATAGAACAACAGCCGACTTGTTGGTAAACACAGCTGACATCATTTCTTTCAGTGATGTCTTTTGGCTATTATTTGGGTTGATGTATCTTTCTTTCAATGACACAACTTGGAAAATGGATACCAATATGCCCACGATCCCAACCAAGCCCATGATCATAGAGAAGCCCAAGGCATCATTACCGTTTCCCAATGCTTTATAAAGTGGTTGGAAGGCCAGAGATGCGAACAATGCACCAAGCATAATGGCGATATAACCGATCTGTCCCATAGAGATCCTGTCATCGATTCTTTTGGTAATCGCAGGACCTACGGCGTTGCTGGGCGCATACTTTATCGAGATCAAAATGCTGTATACCAGATAAGTTGCCGTTACGTAGATGACGTTTCCGTTTGCCCCCAACCCAAAGTTAGTAAAGGTCAGCCATCCAAAAATGGCGATCGGTACTCCCAAAATCGCGAAATATGGTACGTATTTCCCCCATGGTGTACTCACTTTATCAACAAACACACCAAACACGGGAACCAAAATGGCGTCAATAATCCTGGCGACCAGAAATAAACCTGCCACGTATGCGGGACTTATTTCGAGAATGTCTGTATAAAAGAAAAGCAAAAATGTAGCGATGATTTGATTATGCATGGTTCCCGTCATATTGCCGAGCGTGGCGGCCACTTTTTCCCGGAATGTAAGTTTACGATCTGCTTCCGGAATGTTTGTGACTGGCTGATTCTGAGTGACGTTGACTACCCCCATAATAATGCCCCCTTGATTGTATGCGCTTACTGAATTCTCAATGAACCAAGAAACGATAGACTTTCTTTCGGATATCTGATTTGAGAGGACCGATCCACAGCGATCAATCCAAAGGTTTGCGTATAGCCGAGTTGCCACTCAAAATTGTCCAGCAAGGACCAGTACATGTATCCGATTACATCAATACCATCTTCGATACACTTCTGTATGCCGGCTGTGGCTTGTTGGATGAACTCCATGCGCTCTTCGTCTTGATCCGTAGATAGGCCATTCTCTGTTATCATGATCGGTCCATCCCAATGTTTGGCGACAAATTGCACTACGTTACCCAATGCTGCCGGATAGTTTTCATATCCCATCTTAGTTAACTTCACGACTTCTGGCGGCTTTACTACCCCATTAGGCCCATGAATCTTTCTGGAGTAATTTTGAACACCGATGAAATCATCGCCTTGTAAGTACGGCAAGTAGTTTAAAAAGTCTTCATGCTGTTCTTGTTTTGCTAGATGTTCCCCACCAGGTAACGCCTGATGATCGTACAGGGATAGCGTTATGCCAACCTTGATCGACGGATTCAACTCCTTGATTATATTTCTAGCTGCCTGATGACATCTCATGATGATCTGTTCGCCTTGTTCTGTTCGGGGGGAGAGAAAAGGTTGGACTTTTCTTGGATCAATGCCAAACACCTGACCCAAACCGGCAAAGTATTTCTCCATGTTGCTTTGAATATCGACATTTAAACCAACTTGCACATCTGCGGAATCAGTTGTTGCAGATTGAGATGTTGCTTCGGCTGACATACGTTTCATGATTTTGGTGATCTGTTTCCCCATATTCGCTTCATTAATGGTGCAGATGTAAGGGATCAGATGTCTCAGTTCTGAAACGACATGAAGGCAATAGTTCTCGAAGTGTCCAATCGTTGTTTCACTCTCCCATCCCCCTTCGGTAATCAGCCATTTGGGAGACGAAAAATGATGTAACGTTACGACAGGATTGACCTTGTTTTGATGGCAGTATTCAAGAACTTTCCTGTAATGTTCAATCTCATCTGCATCAAACTGTCCTTTAACCGGTTCAATTCTTGCCCATTCAATGGAAAAGCGGTACGTATTCAACCCCGCATCCACCAACAGTTGAATGTCTTCTTGGTAACGATGATAGTGGTCTACCGCCTGCAAAGAAGGTTCCTTGTACAATGAATGCGGCATATGCTCCATCGCCCAGAAGTCACTATAGATATTGTTTCCTTCCACCTGATGCGCGGCTGTAGCCGCACCCAACATAAAATCGCTCCTAAATAGTCTTGTCATCGTTCTCTACCTCTCCATATCGAATTAGCCATCCAAGGAAGCGTTTCCAAATACCTGACTTAACGCTATGACCATAGTAGCATTCACCTTAGATTTGATATGGTGATTTCGTATGTTTTTTAGTATTATTGTCCTGAATAGAGCGCGAAATCTTCAGCAGGGAGTTGATCCTGAATGACTACTACATACAATACCATTGAGGCAATGTGCAATCTCGTTTCTAATACCTTTGAATTGCCTGTTTTCTTTATTAGTCCGAAAGGGAAAGTCATCTATGACAACTTGGGCGATCGACCGATTAATCCTTTGATAGAACACCGCACGGGAAGTTATTTGAATCCGTTGTATTTCAACCCCAGCCGAACATACCGATATCCTGTTATTACGAAATCGGTCTTCTCCGAAAAATTCATATTAATCAGCTATTTTATTGGGGATCTATTTGAAGGCACGCTGATTACCGGCCCCACTCTTTCCCACCCTATTCCTAAGGAAGTGTTGAGTGGAATTATCAACGACAGGGATGCCTTTTTTTATCGTGATCAAGTGGCCAATTATTATGAATGCTTGCCGATTTTGAGCAATGAGAAGCTCAATCATATCAGCGTTTTTATTTATCATTTGTTCAACCAGGTGCTACTTTCTCCCCAATCCGTCTTATACGAAGACTTTCAGTTCGATGATTATGAGAAGGCAAAGGGATTAGTGAATCTAGAGTTTACCCAGTATTTGCAATCCTCGGACCACAATCAAGCTCGATTGTTCGAAAAGAAACTTTTGTTCATGATCAAAGAAGGCAGGGTCGAGGATATCGATGAACTTTCGTTTATTAAGGAAGAAGAATCCGCATCCGTCTTGTCCAAATCCAGCTATCTTCGATCGAACAAAAACCATCTGATCACGCTGATTGCTTTGGTAACGAGGGCTTCAATGGACGGGGGGGTGAACGAGGTTACCGCCTTCGCATTACACGATAGGTTTATACAACGGCTTGAGGAATTAGATCGACTGGATGAAATCAGAAGTTTGACACGCGAGGTCCTTCATACATTCGCTGAGAAGGTGAAACAAGCCAGACATGATAAGTACTCAAAAAAAATTATGAGCTGTAAAGAGTACATTAATAAACATATCTATGAAGAAATACATCACAACGACATAGCTATGGAAATTGGAATTAGCCCTAAATATTTGTCGGCTCTATTCAAAAAAGAGGTTGGCATTTCCGTAAGCGAATATATTCAACAGACTAAGATCGAAGAAATCAAACGTTTATTGGCATACAGCACCATCTCGATATCCGAATTAGGTTCGCTATTTCATTTTAATGATCAGAGCTACCTAACCAAGGTATTTAAAAAGATCGTGGGGGCTACCCCTAAGCAATATCGTGATAAATATCATTTGATCGAAAAAAAGTGATCAAATGCAAAACGAGCCCTGTCGATTGGGCTCGTTTTGACCTTAAAGGTTCATATCGCGATCGTATATTCTCCGCTACCTGCAGTAAATATGATATGCCCGTCTTCATAGCGGACATCAGGAAATTCATTAGACAAGCTCGTAATATTCATTGGCTTGCCTGGAAGTATAACGGTTGCCTTAGAATTCGCAGGAATTCCGAAATCGTAGGTTACACCACCTTCCGACTTCAGCCATCCGGATTTGATCATTCCATAAGGAGATTCAAACGTTGCCGATGCATGCGTTAGCGTTCCCCCAACCATTGGTTTGATCAATACATGTTTGAACCCTGGGGTTTCCCACAGTGGACGAATACCTGCAATGCTAGAAAATAAGAAGTCACATACCGCGCCATAAGAATAATGATTCAATGAACCCGTAAGCTCGCCATCCGGCTTGATTCCTCTCCAGCTTTCCCATATCGTTGTTGCACCATGGCTTACGGCATATAACCAAGATGGATCGGAGGTTTGCTCCAACAACCGGAAGGCGATTTCGGAATATCCATGATCCGCAAGAACATGAAGGATAAACGGTGTAGATAAAAATCCGGTGTTCAAATGATAGTTCTGCTCGACGACCATCTCGGCAAGGCGATCCGCAACCGCTTGTTCTTTCTGTGTTTCTGCCAGCCCAAACGCCAGAGTCCGGACATTGGGAGCTTGTCGATTCTCCAAAATGGTCCCGTTATCTTTAATAAAGTATGTGTTGTAGACCTTTCTAATCTTTTCATATCGAAGGTTGTATTCCTGTGCTAGCTCCGCCTTTCCAAGTACAGAAGCCATTTCTGCCAAGAGGCGTGTGGAATAGGCTAAATAAGCTGTCGCAACATCCGGATGGCAGCCTTGGGATTTGCTCATCGCCGCTACCAGATCATTGAAATCGGAATCGGTCTCAAGCCACTCACCCCAGTGGAATGCAGTATCCCAAATATAATCCGCATCCAGCTCACCATCGGTAACATTCCGGTAGGAGGGAGAATCTTGAAACCGTTCATTGGCTTTCTTGGCGCTGATGGCCATGTAATCTACCCACGCTTTAGCCGAATCAAACTGCCTCTCCAGATTGGTTTTATCTCCGTAACACAAATACAACGTCCACGGAATAATAACCGCTGCATCTCCCCAACCGGAAGAACCGTCGAGCATGCTTGGCGTTCCCGGCTCTGGTCTGCGTATGGCCATCATGGAATCTTTATTCTGGTTGGAGAACCTTTCCCACTCCTCTTTGTTGTGGTAACCAATCACCGTAGGAACCGTACTCCCCACAGATCCGTTCGAGAATTGTTCTGCCGCAAGGTCAGCCATCCATTTTTCATAAAACGAGTTTACGTTCATGAAATTCGTTGCCGTTTTGCAAAATACCTGCGCATCTCCCGTCCATCCTGCTCTCTCCCGAGTCGGGCAATCCGTCGGCACCTCCATGAAATTGCTCTTTTGGCTCCAGCGTGAGTTTGATACCAGTTGGTTGATCAAGGGATTGGAACACGTGAAATCCCCTGTTTCCTCCATGTCCGAATAGATGGCAACTGCTGTAAAATCTTCTGCTTTTACCTCACCTGGATGCTTTTTGACTAGTACGTAACGGAAACCGAAAATTGAGAACCATGGCCGGTAATGTTCACGACCCTCTCCCTTCAAAATGTATCGGACTTCCTGGAAATCCTCCAATGGCCCGTGATGGGCCAGGTTCTGTAACGTGAAATTCCCCTCTTTATCCAGCGTTTCTCCATGAATAAGTACAACTTCGGTACCAGCCTCACCTTGAACGCTCATGTTCACCCAACCTGCAATGTTTTGCCCAAAGTCGAGTACGATCTCTCCATTCGGCGTGTGTAATACCGTTGGAGGAAAAGTTTCCTTTTGCCTTACTGGTACGCTTCGGGTCGCAATCAAGCCAGAGAGTCTATTATGGACGGCCTGTACTTGCTCCCAGGCAGAATCATCATATCCGGGTTGGTTCCAGCCTTCAATGTCTATTCTGGCATCATAGAGATCCCCAGCCTTCATGTCGGATTTCAGCAATGGTCCGTATGATGTCTTGAATGAGCCGTCACTGCAAACCCACTCCATGGTTCCGTCCTCATATTGCAGCATCAATTGCCCCAAAAAGGCCAGCTTATATCCGAAATTGTTTTTCAGATTTGCACCGCCAGTAGACCCTCTCCACCAGCCGTCACCGAGAACAATGCCAAGCGCATTGGATCCTTCTTGTAAAAAATGAGTCACGTCATAGACTTGATATTGTAAACGGTCATGATATGACGTAAATCCAGGAGTAAATAGATGGTCCGTTCCTTCCATTCCGTTCAAATAAAAGTGATATATTCCTTTGGCCGTAAAACAAGCTCTGGCCTGGACAAGACCCTTTCTTACAGTGAATTCTTTACGAACATAGGGGGAAGGTTTATATACATCGATGTGCACTTCCTTTTCCGGTTCTATCCAGAAGGCATGCCAATCACTGGTATGCAGTAGCCCCATTTCGAAGAAAACGCATTCACTAAATAACGACACTTCATCGTAATTGTCCCAAACCTTAACTCTCCAATAAACGCGTTGTAGCGTTTTCAACGGCGGACCCGCATACAAGATAGCTTGGGACTGGTCCGACTCTACCTTGCCTGTATCCCAAAGCAAATCATTAAAGTCTTTCGTTCCGGATGCCTGTATATGGTATGCCGTTTGCATAACGTTCGTCCTGGAACTGTACAGCTTCCAACCTAATCGTGGCAGGGTAGCATCCAGACCCATAGGATTCTCCAAATATTCCGTTCTTAGTGATCTGACCTCAAGCACGTATAATCCCCCCTCAAGTTCACCCCGCTGTATGCTTCTACTAATTGAGAAGGATCGTGGTGACTCTCTTAGGATAATAAAAACAATGCAATTTTTATGGTACATTGGGACGTATTTTTGTAATCAGGTATCGGATCGCCAAATAACCAAATTCAAATACCAAATAGCCCTTCAAAATGAAGGGCCCTGACGCAAAAAAAATGAAATTTGTGATGATCCAACTTCCGGGAATAACCATTAACTTGCTTGACTTCAGTATTGGTAAAACTGCACTCCAAGCCATTTGATTTCTCCAACTCGTGTAGATTGCCAATGGTAAAAATCCCCTTTAAGTGCTATGTGTTCTTTACAACATAGTCACTTTAAGGGGGAACGATTAATTGGTTTTAGTGGTTATAGAAAAATAAGTACCAATACCGATCAATCAATTATTCATGAAAATACTTTGCTCCATTATTAGCGATAATCTCTTTGTACCAATGAAAACTTTTCTTTTTGATTCTCCGAAGCGTGCCAGATCCATCATTGTTTTTGTCTACATAAATGAACCCATACCGTTTTTTCATCTCTCCGGTACCATTACTCACAAGATCGATTGGCCCCCAACTTGTATATCCGATAATATCAACCCCATCTTTTATTGCTTCAGCAATCTCTGCAAAGTGAAGATCTAAATACTCAATACGGTAATCATCTTCAACGATATCGTTATCCAAAAGAGTGTCTTGAGCACCAAGTCCGTTCTCTACGATAAATAATGGTTTATTGTATCTTTCATGCAACTGGTTACAAGTAATCCGCATGCCTTTTGGATCAATTGTCCAGCCCCACTCCGAGGTTTCCAAAAAAGGATTGATTACAGAACCAAATACATTCCCATCCGTGAAATTCTTTAATATTTCGGGATCAGCACTGGTACAACGACTCGAGTAATAGCTAAAACCAATGTAGTCCACTGTATATTTCTTTAAAATCTCCAAGTCTTCAGGTTCAAATTGCAGATGAATTCCATTCTCGATGAAATAGCGTTTTGCATATCCGGGATATTCCCCTTTGGATTGCACATCAATCAAGAGGTAGGACTCTCGTTCAATTTCCATTACTTCCCAGTAATCTTCAGGATTACTGCTGTATGGATACACATTTCCAGCTGCCAACATACATCCGATCATGGCGTTAGGAATGATTTCATGACAAGCCTTAACCGCCAGAGCACTTGCAACGAGTTCATGATGCGATGCCTGATACAGAACCTGTTGTTTTTTCTCACCATCTTCAAAAATAATGCCCGCACCTGTATAAGGAAGATGAAATAACATATTAATCTCGTTAAATGTCATCCAATATTTCACTTTTGTTTTATAGTGTTCAAACAGTGTTTTGGAGTATTTTACAAATAGCTCAATCATGATTCGGTTTTTCCAACCGTCATACGTTTTTGCCAAGTTCACGGGTAAATCAAAATGACAAATCGTAACGACAGGCTCAATATTATACTTCAGAAGTTCATCAAATACGTCATCATAGAATTGCAGTCCAGCTTCATTCGGACTTACATCGTCACCATTAGGAAAGATGCGGGCCCATGAAATCGACATCCGAAATGATTTGAAGCCCATTTCAGCAAAAAGAGCGATGTCCTCTTTATAACGATGATAAAAATCGATAGCTTCGTGTGAAGGATAAATTTCGCCTTCCTCGGGTAAAAATGAATTTAAATTACCCATCGAAACCTCATTACGCTTAGGCCCTTTCGGCATCAGATCAATGGTCGTTAGTCCCTTACCATCAGCTAGGTATACCCCCTCAATTTGATTGGCAGCAGTAGCACCACCCCACAGAAAACCATCCGGAAAATGAGTGATTTTATTAAACATATCCAATTACCTCCCTATTTTTGCGCGTATACTTTGAGTAACGGTTCTTTTTCATTTACCCTGTCATTTTCAATTCCTACAATGTCGTAATACATGGACGTATTAGTAATAACAATGGGGGTTACCGTTTCATAACCGGCATCCTGGATCGCCTGCAAATCAAACACTACAATGACATCTCCGACCTGAACCCGATCCCCATCCGTCACGAATGCATTGAAATACTGGCCTTTTAACTGAACGGTATCTTGTCCAATATGAATGAGTAATTCTACTCCGTCATCACTGATAATACCAATGGCATGTTTCGTACGGTAAATCGTTTGTACAATACCGTTTACTGGAGATACAACACGTCCAGTTGTAGGGTGGATGGCTATCCCTTTGCCCATATACTCTCCTGCGAAAGTTTCGTCCTTATTTCTTGGAGTCTAACTACAGCACCGGTCATCGGACTAACGATTTCAAAAGGTTGGTCATTTAATTGACTTGTATTGGGAACGACTTCTTGTTTTTCAGCAATATTGGTTGATATCGTTTCTGTTGGATCTTTAAAACCAATGAAGTAGGTCAACACAAACCCAAAAATAAAGGCGACGGCAGTTGCAATGAGTGACATATAAAAACTGAAATCAATACCGGCTACCTCATTTACAAAGTTGGGATAGCCGAACACGCCGAGGCCTCCAAGAATGTAAAATTTTGATCCTACATATCCCAAAAGACCTCCACCGATCCCTCCGGCAATACAACTCATAATGAATGGTCTTTTTAAAGGCAAGGTCAGACCATATATTGTAGGCTCTGTGACACCAAAAATCCCAGAAATGAACGCTGGTACACTCAATGCTTTTGTTTTTCGATTTTTTGTTTTGATCAGAACCGCTAGAACCGCACCGATTTGTGCAAATGAAGCTCCAAAAGAAAGCGCCATAATTGGATCTGATCCTAGTGTTCCAATATTCAGCAGCGCAATGGGAATGATTCCCCAATGAAGTCCAAAAAGAACCAAAACCTGCCACATGGAGCCTATAATTATACCTGTTAAAATAGGGCTAAATCCGTAAATTTCAGTAGCGCCTGCGCTAATCAAATTTCCTGCCCATGTAGAGATTGGCCCTATTACCAAAAAAGTAGCAGGGACGATTATAAGCATCGTAAAAAAGGGAACCAAGAACGTTCGTACCACTTGTGGTATAACTCTTTTTAGACCCTTTTCTAATTTTGAAGCAGAAAATGAAGCCAAAATGATGGGTATGACCGAGGAAGAATACGTCATTAAAATTACAGGAAGACCCAGAAACGTGATATGAATTGGAGATTCAAAAATAGTTCCCCCAAACAAAACGCATTGAGGATCTCCTTCACTTAAACTAGACAACGTTGGGTAAACGAGAGAGGCTCCAATAGTCATTCCTATAAAGGGTGACCCACCGAATTTTTTCATTGCAGTGTATCCTAAAAATATAGGGAAGAAGTAAAACAGACAATCTCCAGTTGCTTTTAGTAATTGATACGTCCCAGATGTTTCTGTAATCCACCCGAAAGACAAAAACAATTCGTTGAATCCTTTAATCATACCTGTCGCAGCCAACAAACCAAGTAATGGCTGAAAAACACCTGATATCATATCAATAAAACGGTTGAAGATATTTTCTTTGGTTGTTTTTTTGTCATTGGAACTTAATGTCTCTTCATCATCTGCAGACCAATTTCCAATTTTTGCAATTTCCTTATATACATCCGGAACCTCGTTTCCAATCACAACTTGGTATTGACCCCCACTTTGCATAACCGTAATGACCCCAGACAGTTTTTTTAATTCCTCTGTTTGGGCCAATCTTTCGTCCCTTAATTGGAAGCGCAATCTTGTTATACAATGAACAACGCTGTTAACGTTTTCAACACCGCCAATTCGTGACAAAATCTCCTTGGCCAACTGGTCATAATTCATGATGAGTGCTCTTCCTCTCTGGCTGTGACTTTGCATCAAAAAAACTGAATAGCTGCCTAGTGAATAGACTCTAGACATCATTTCCATGCTGACATTCAGCGTTCTGGGGTTTTGCATAACGACGCTCAATTCTGCAAAGCTATTTTAGTAATTTTCAATTTGTCAACAGGCTTCGAATTTTATGAAAAGTTAGCGGAAAGTACGTTTTTATCTGGCCAGAAATGGTATTGCCTGATTGAACAGTCACAACCCAGTTGATGTACACGCTCTCTTTGCGGACAATTAGTGCTGGCCGCAGTCACGAGGATGAAAACGAGTTAGAAGAATATCGTTAAACAAGAGTGAGTGGGTATCCAGGTCAACGGTGGCTAGATTAGAAATCTTGATAAAACCTTTTGGTTACTTTTATGCTATAATATGGACAAAAAATCTAAAGGAGTTGTATTGTATCTCTAAGCGGATAATTATTCTTGTTTTGTTAACTTCACTATTGTTTTTGTATGGTTGCACGAACAAATCCATAAATGAAAAGCGTTTAGTTGCAAAGTCGGATAATTGGGTAGTTACCATTGATCTTGTTTTAACAGAAGATAAGTACGAAGAAATCCCTTCCATACAATATATTGGTGAAGGCACTGTTGATGAAGGGGTTGAAGTGAAAATTATACATCCAAACAACAGTGGAACTAAAAACACAGTTGATACATCAATTTCACCTAATGAAGTCATTGGGCTACCTACAAGGAGCACTGTGGATGATTGGAAAGATATAAAAAGTGTAAAGGTAATATGGGGAGAAAATGTTGAGGACATTCCAGTAACCGAATGAACACTGAATAAGGCCCTTTGCTCCATTAAAGCAAAGGGCCTTTTTTTTGTTTTTATTTAGTGAATATATCCATTAGTAGTTTTTGTGTACCCAATCCCAACGAGTACCAACTTCATCGGACGGATCGTAGTTTGATGAAGGAGATATCGAAATTGTAGGGACTCCCGAGAAACCAAGCTCACCATTTGCAGCAAAAGTTTTGTGGTAATATTTACCTACAGCAGAGCTTCGAGCAGGGCCGTTGTTATTGTTATGTGCCTTACCAGCTTTTACTTGTCCGGAACCTTTATGTCCGTTAACCGTGTAATAGCCGCAGTCTTGGGTCCACCAGCTACCAATTAGGTTAATAGCCCAACCAATCCCAGCTCCAGGATTGTATGTGCTGTATCCCGACCAAACAGTACCGCCGTTAGTTCTTGTAGCTGGGCAACCTGGGTATGCAGTTGGTCGGTCTTGTTTTCCTCTTGCCTGATAAGAATACTTTGCTGTAGAAGGATCTGGGTGGAAACCATCGGTCCAAGCAATCCCGAATTTTTCTTCAGATGTGAAAACGGGGTCGTAACTCCAATCCCAGTTATATGAAAAGATGAAATCAACATATCCTGTTTTAGCTTTGACTTGACTTACTACCAAGCTATGGTTCCAGTTAGGTAATGCCATAAGTCTAAAATCCTCGGAAATCCCTTCTTGAGTCTCAGTTAGTTGACCAAGAGCATTTTTGTGAGCTGTAAAGGTTGCTTCTTCTTCATAAAGATAATTCTTTTGATACAGTTCCAGTGTATCGATTACTTCTTGTGTGTATCCTGCGTTTTTCAAATAGGTATTGATCTCTTGCTCGTTTGCTCCTTTCAGTTCAATAACTTGATCCTCTGCGGCTGCAGATCCAGCTAAAACACTTGCAAATAAGCTCAAAATTACTAGTACGGTTGTAAACCTTTTTTTCTTTACCATTTTAACTTTACATCCCTTCTCTGTGATAATATAGTATAAAACAGGTTTATAATACTATTTAATTCCATTTATGTATATGGGTACAAGGTCGTAGGAGAATGGTGTATTTCTTTATTTACATAAATCTGAGCCGCTGCGTATTCCAATAGTTTTCCCAGGTATAGCTGAGGCTGATTTGAAAGCAGCCTGGTTACTCGGAGTCGAACGTGCCGGCGAAATTATTCCTGCAGGTATGGTGAAGTTTGGACTCACTCCGGATCTGCGCAAGAAGGTGTATCCTGTACTGAAAAGTAATATCACTACACAATCTGACCAGTTCTCGTATGTGAAGCCTTTGTGTGTATGTCGATGTACGTTTTTGGGAACGGACTGCTGCAGGTAAAAAGAGACTGCCGGTGGTCCTAACTCGGTTGTAAAACAATCAGAGACATTATCAGTAACCCCTTTATATGATAACGGGCACGAACTGTTTCAGAAGGCTAAAGAACTCGGTCTTGAGGGTTTGTGTCAGTATAATGGGGATGCTCCAATGATTTTAGATGGGCGTTCAGAACGTCACGTCGTTAAGGCAAAAGCGTATCAATACATTACCTGCCAGATAGAATCTATGCGGATCAAGGGGAGCTTTGGGTGGGGTCTATCAGTAAACGGTAAGTATGTTGGTATGCTGGAATTTCCGCCTAGCCTTGAAGAAATACGCGCGTTTAATCATATATCGAAGCAGCTCATTTGTGGCGAAAGTAAAGGTTGTCTGGTTGGCCTTGTTTATCATTTTCGACGTGATCGAACTCCAATGAGTGTATGGTACTAAATCCATTGAATATTGGATCACTTGCACTATCTTAATCAGCCTATATTACTTAAAAATTCCAATATATAATTCATTTGATACAACCTTCTAATCCCTTATCTAATATATCTATAGTAACTCCTCGTTTCTATAAAACTATATTTACCAAAGAAAACCCAATATACATGTATCTTAGTTACATTCACTTTTATTTATTTTTTTTGGTAAAATAGGGACTACTAAAAGCAGTCCCATCATTTATCATTAAATCCCTATTATTAATATTATTATTCCAATTATAAGAATACCACCTACTACAGACACTCGAAGCAATTTAAAAATTTTAAATTGCATTATATTGAATAAATATACATTTATCACTAATTATGAAAAAGTTTTCTCATAAATTATGAAAATATTATCACTAATTATGACAACGCACACCCGTTTCCGTAAACTTGGATCAGATTTTATACGCCTTCATCGCTTTGAACAATTCCTTGAACGTTGGGCGTTTACCATACATCAGCACACCTGTACGGTAGATTTTCGCAGCGAGCCAGCCGAAGATCATAATCGATACCACAAGAATGGCCAGAGACGTCCAGATCTGCCAGGTTGGCGCAACGCCTGCACCAATCCGTACCAGAATTGCCGTTGGCGATGTGAACGGAATGAAGCTTGCTACTTTCAACAACAGGATGTTCGGTGTAGCAATACTGAAGATCGCGATATAGAAGGAAACCAGGGACAACATCGTAATCGGCAATACGGCCTGACCCAGTTCTTCTGTCCGACTCACCATCGAACCAATGGCCGCGAACATCACCGCATACAGGAAGTAACCCAGAATGTAGAAGATGAGCCCATATACAATGACTGCGACGTTCACATCACTCAGATTCATATTGAAATCGCTCAATACATCACGGTTATGTGGTAACAGCATATTGCCGGCAACTACCGCACCGAAAATACCGATTTGCAGCAACCCTACCATGAAAATACCAATGATTTTACCAAACATCTGACTGAGCGGAGATACACTCGTAATCAAAATCTCCATAATACGCGAGCTCTTCTCGGCTGTAATCTCGGAAGCAATCATATTACCTGTCATCATCGTTGATGTGAACAACAGGATAATCAGCAGGTATACAACAATGTAGTTGATGCCACTCATGGTACCTTCCGACTCCGCAGCAGCTCCACTTTGGTCAGAATCAAGGTTTTGCTCTGTCAGTTTTACCGGCGTACTGATGAGCTGTTTTTGTTCCGCCGTTAGTGTGTCCTTCACCACCACATCCAGCTTCACAATTTGCAGGGCAGCTTCAATGGGTGCTATAACCTGCGGGGAAATATCTTCGCTTGAGTACAAGACCGGCTGTGGGAAATCTTGCCCAGCAACAGGTTCAAACTTCAGGTACCCATCCAGAAGCTCCGACTCCACATCGGCTTTGAGTGCCGCTTCATCTTTACTCGCGTCGTTAACAAAACGATACGTCTGGTTGCCTTGTGCGGAGGAGTATGTCTCCAGCTTCTCGGCTACCTCCGTTTGTCCCGTGCTCAGCAGACCGATATTCACCGGATTCGTGCTTGAGCCTCCACCGATGGGACCACCATTAAATAAAGTAATGAAATATGGAATATTGAGTCCAATCGTAATTAAAAGTGCAAGTACAATAGTCGTCACCATGAAAGACTTTGTTTTCACTTTATTTTTGAACGTAAATCCGATAATCGTCCCCATTTTATTCATTCGACTCACCTACCTCACGAATAAAGATTTGGTTAAGCGTTGGTTCCTTGATTTCAAAATGTTCAACGGTCGTCTGAGCCATGGCTGCTCTCAGAATTTCCTGAGCTGCTTCCATCTGACCAATATGGATCAGGTATCCACGCTCATTTTGCTCTACCTTTTTCACACCCGGTAACTGTTCCAGCCCGTTGACATTTCCCGTTGTGCTCAGGAATACCTGCTCACGTGGATAACGACTCTTGATCTCCTTGATCTCTCCCTGCACAACAGTGTTGGAGCGATGCAGAATTGTGATCTGACGACATAATTCTTCAACGTGCTCCATACGGTGTGTCGAGAACAGAATGGCTGTGCCTTCGTCACGCAACTCCTTCACCGTGGATTTCAGCAATTCCACGTTCACTGGATCGAGTCCGCTAAAGGCTTCATCCAGAATGAGAATTTGCGGTCTGTGAACCACTGCGGCAATAAAGCCCATCTTTTGCTGATTCCCTTTGGATAGTTCCTCAATCTTTTTGTCGTAATACTCCGGCACTTCGAATCGGTCCAACCAATACTTCAGGCTCTGATCCGCATCCTTTCCATTCATGCCGCGCAGACGGGCCAGATAGTTGATCTGTTCACTGACCTTTACCTTTGGATACAAACCGCGCTCTTCCGGAAGATATCCCATAATCTGCTGCAATTCTGTGCTATAGGGTTTGCCGTTGTACTGGATATTTCCGCCGTCCGGGTGGATCAGCCCAAGCACCATACGCATCGTTGTTGTTTTACCAGCACCGTTGGCTCCGAGCAGACCGTAAATCTCCCCTTCTTTTACATTAAGCGTCACACCATTAACTGCCGTTTTGTCTGCGTATTGCTTGACTACCTGCTTCAATTCCAATCGGTTCATCATTTATCGTCTCCCTTCGGTTATTTCCACTGTACGGGTGCATACCCGGCAATCCAGAAAGCCAAGACTTCATCCAGTTCCAAGTTACGGATTTTCAATACCCGGTTATTTGCCAGCTCCAGCCTTTCCTGCGCTTCACTTACACGGGTTGTAATGATGCGAACCAGCCCTCTCTCTTCAGAAGAAGATTCCACAACACCAGGGATACTCTCTGGTCGCAAGTCTCCTTCATACCAGACTTCTTTCCACTGATCGAGCACCATATCTTTCTCGGCCATCCCCAGGGACTGACCACGGTGCATCAATACGATGTAATCTGCAAGCCTTTTAACTTCATCTGCAATATGTGTGGCAATCAGAATCGTGGTGTCTCCCTCAGCCATGAAGGTACGGAACTGCTCGACCATCACTTTCCAGGCAAAGGGGTCCAGACCTGATGAAGGCTCATCCAAAAGCAATAATCTTGGGCGAGCTGCGATTGCAGCAGCGATCTCGAATTTCCGCCGTTCTCCCTTGGACATCTTGTTCAGCTTCACATCAACAGGTACTTCCATATCGTGAACCAGTTGGTTGAACAACTTCATATCCCAACGCGGGTACCAATAGGCCCGAAAATCAGCTGCTTCCTGTGCAGTAATCCGGTTCTCTTCGAGTCCAGCGTTGTCAGCCACAAAACCGATCTGTTGTCTCAGTTCAATGGGAAGAGGCCCCTCATGTTCCTTCCCAAACCATATAATCTGTCCGGCATCTGGCAGTACCACTTGTTGTAGCATGTTAAGAAGTGTGCTTTTGCCTGAACCGTTATGACCGAGAATAGCAACTACATACCCTTCCGGGATGGTCAGATCGATCGGGCCAATAACTCTGCGTTTTCGCATTTTGGATACGCCGTTCAACTGAACTGCTATGGGTTCCATGTATGAATCACTCCCTCACTTCGAGTAAACAGCCTTCAGGACTTCCCGGAAAAGAGTCTCCAGTTCTTCTTCCGTACATCCTACCGATTTTCCGGACTGTACCGCTGCCTGCATCGCTTCCTGCGCGGCCTTCAATCTATAATTTTCTCTGTCGCCGGCTTCTACTTGGGCCACAAATGTACCTGTCCCCTGCTTCGTACGAAGCAGGCCTTCATTCTCCAGATCCTGATAGACCCGTCTAACCGTTATAACACTGCAATTCAGCGCTCCGGCGAATTCGCGAATGGACGGCAAATGTGTTCCCTCCCCCAACTGACCTGTAACAATTAACGATCTTAACTGATTTTCAATTTGGTGATATAAAGGTTCAGCGCTATTTTCATTAATTTGAATGGGTATTTTCACATCTTGCACCTCGCCCTCCGGTACACTCCAGTCTGTTACCTGTCCGTGCCGGTTTCATCCTGTATTCATTCTTGCGTTCATCCCTCATACCGTTAACTCAAATCCCGAGTGGAAAGTTTCTTCAGCGTCAATCGACTGAAAAGCCATAATCCCGCTATGCCAGCCACCAAAGCAACCCACATAATCGGGGAAAGCAGCCCCCATGATTTACTCATATCAATTACAATCGAAAATCCGTAACTGCCCGACATTCGGATCAGCAAGGATATGATGATCGTAAGCGGCAAGAACAGCGCACTGATTAGCAAATATTTTTTACCACTGTGCAGCAACTCTCCGTAAATATATAAGCCTGTCATGAGAAGTCCGTATCCCGTACAAGTTATACCAAAGGCCAGGTACTGATCCCACCGGAACCCTTCCTCGTGCAACCCGACCACATACAGTGATCCATAGAAAAAGATTCCATTGTACGCAAACGCCATCAGAGACTGCTGAAGTCTCGACCACATCACTGTCTCGTTTGGTATGGGAAGTCTGCGATAGTAGGCCAACATCTGTGTATAGGAATCCTCCTGTATGTAACGGAAAGATCGTCTGCCGAACACGAATCCCTGAAATGGCACCATGATTAAAAAGAAAGTATCTACAACAGGATTAATGAAATTTGTCTTCTGTTGTCCTAATAACATCACACCACTCATGCCGCCAGTGTATATCATAAAAATTGCAGTCCACAGCCATTGGAGCTTATCCTTGTTCATCTCACTACGGGTCAACCACCACGCCTGCTTCCATGCGCTCATATCATTGCCTGCCTTTCCATCTGTCATTGGAACACCTTACTCACTGTGTCTACTGTATATATCAATATGCACAGTATATAGACCGCTCCTATTCCCGTCAACCCCTTATTTTCCTGAATCAGGAAGAATGAATGGGATTAGAATCAGAGTTACGATAAAATAAAACTTGATTCTGAGTGCTTCATTGTAAAATCATTCGTTCAGCTTTTATAGATACATAGAAAGGATTGATTCTTTTATGGATTGGCTGGTTGAAATCGGGTTTGTGTTCCTTTTTCTAATTGTGGTCATCTGGCTCATTGTTCGCGACGAACCCAAACGGCATTCTGCCAAAAAAGGCAGGCATCGTGTAAATCGTAATAACGGCTACACCGACTCATCTACGGCGTACCCGGTCATTACCACCAATGATGACTCCTATACTCATCATTCCAAACACACTCACGATCACAAGCATCATGATAGTGATTCTTTTTCAGGATCTAATCACCATCACAGCAGCGATAGCGGAAGCAGCAACGACAGTGGTGGAGATAGCGGTGGTGGTGGAGATTAAGATAACTCCTAAAACCAAAAAAAGAGCTGTATCCGATATTGTGCGAACACAATTCGGAACAGCTCTTTCCTGTTTCCCGGCACCTGAATACAGAAGAGGTCTAATCCTTAAACGAGGTCGTAGCCACTCGGCAGAGCCCGATTACTGCGAATCGCGCGAATCTCAGGAAATCAGGGATTCTACATCATTGCCACGAATCAGATCATCCAAATCTCTCAAATTGGTGTTCCCACGATAGACGCGGAATCCGCCATGAAAGTTAGGTCTCGTAAACACAACCAACGTTGCATTCGAACTTGTCGAGAAGAAACGCAGGCACTCTACCCCACCCAGGATGTTATCAAGATTACGGAGACCTGTGTTACCACGGTATACCCTGCTTTCTCCACGATAATCCTCTTCTGAATACACCGTGAGACGTGGATACGTTTGACTTACATGGACTGTTTTTTTCATTTGTTTCCCCCTCTCGATCTCATTCTATGGAATGAATGCGAGAGGAAGCTTGGACCAATCAACAGATGGATTCATCCGTTTTCATATTTTCAAAGAATTCAATTCATCACATTAAACACCCAGAATGACTTCCCATACCGGGCGTGTGTGCCCACCAGGATAAAGCAGGTACAACAGGACGTATACAATAACGCCTGTGATAGCACTGCTAAACCAGATCATGGATGTGAATCTCCCCCAGCGGCGATGCGTCTTGAATTTCTTTTTGAACCCAAGCACCAAAGTGGAAATGCCAAAGACCGCTGCCACCGTGGCGAGGACAATATGAAAGATCAGAAATATTCGATAGAAGATCTCCATCTCCGGGTCCCCACCCCAAGCCGTATTCCCGACAAAGATGGTACGAGACATATAAATGACAAAGAACAGAAGGGCAGCAATGGCCCCTGCAATCATCGCGGTTTGGTGCGCCTCCCGTTTGCCACGGATAATTAGCACCCAGCCAATTCCTACCAGCACCGCGCTAATCACAATGAAAGAAGTACTGATCGTGGGTAGCAGAAAATACATATCCATCGTGTGTTTCCCCCTCTTGTCCAAACAAGACTTGTGTTATTTCGCTGCAGGATTAAGCGGTCCTCCCGAATTCTCTACAGGGTACGGATCATCATCATCTTCCTGTTTTTCCTTGCGGTACCATTGGAAAAAGACATACGCCAGCATGGAGACGAAGATGCCTTCCTGTATGAATTTCATCAAAATACCGCCCACCTGCTGATCCTCCTTGGCAGAGGACAGGAAGTTGAAGAACGCCGGTCCACCGAATGATCGCAGTAATGCCGTGGAATCGCCAGATACACAATACCGCATTGCCTCAGCCCATACGGCAGGATTGCTGTAGGTCGCATACAACGGTTCGGAAGCAAAAATAATCAGTCCACAAGCTGGTGTCAGAAGCACCATGTTCAGAAAAATAAATCCAATCTTGGACAGCCCCGACGCTTGTCTCCCTTCCGGCAACGGATTGAGCAGCGTCCACCACATCAGCATGGAAGTAATGAAAAGTACAATGTAATACAAACGGTGAACCGTAAAATTTAACATCACGTAATCATGTACCACGGGTAGATGATATAACGAGAACAATCCGTTGAACAGCACAGCCGCTACGATCGGATGGGCCAAAAAAGATAACTGCCGTGTTGGCAGCCACCGGATGACTCCGCGCCATACCCAAAGGGGCAATCCCTTCATCAGTAGCGGTGGCGCTACCAGATAGGACAGAGCCATACTCACCATATGGAAGCTGAACATCACATGACCCAGCAGATTGAATGGCCCCGCTTGTGCAAGATATAGCACAGTAAGCCCAGTAATAAACATAATTTTCTGCGCAACCGTGGCCTGATCTGCCCCCTTGATCCGCTCACTGAACGGACCAACGAGCACTAGATAAGCTGCGGCAATGAGCAGAAATAATGCCAGAATAAGTGGACTCCATAAATCGTTGAAACTAAAATATTGCAACCCGAGCATACGGGAAACCTCCCCGTGACCTGATTTGGTTGTTGCCTGAATCCAATACGGGATTGATTCGCCTAAAAGGGGAAAAGACGGCGACACTGCGCCGCCGCCATCTCTTTTACCACCAAACCCAATAGAGTGCCATAATGATGCACGTAAAAGCTACGAAAAATCCGAAGCACATGAACAGGATCGGCATCAAATGCCCTTTATCCTTCAAGTGCATCCAGTAACCGAGCTGTACAAACACCTGAAGGATCGCCATAACCACCAATATAATAATGGTAAAGGTCGTATTAACTCCTCCCGCGGCAGCAGCCGCGAACGCAATTAGCGTCAGGACAATCGAGAAGATAAAAACAACGACGTGTTTCTGTGGCCCTTCCGCCCGGTGACGATGCTTCACAGGCTGCTGATCACTCTTATCCTGTACCGACATGTGTTACCCCACCTTTCCGAGCAGGTACACGACCGTAAAGATAAACACCCAGACCACGTCAATAAAGTGCCAGTACATTGCGGAGACGTATACTTTAGGTGCAGTTACGACCGTTAATCCTTTTCTGAACAGTTGACCGATAATGAGCCCGATCCACATAATACCGAATGCAACGTGAGCTCCGTGGAACCCAACCAGCGTATAGAACGCTGAACTGAATGCACTTGTCGTCATGCCGAACTCTTTATGTTTCACATATTCATAGAACTCGTAAATTTCCAGACCGAGGAATCCGAGACCCAGTACAACGGTAATGCCAAGCCAGAGAGCAAGAGCATTGCGCTTTCCCTTGTGCATAGCCTGGATGGCAAATACACTTGTCAAACTGCTGACTAGGAGAATAAAGGTTGCGGCAGCCACGAGTGGCAGATGAAACAATTCATTCGCCGTCGGTCCGTCATTCGTTTGGCCACGGAGGGCCAAAAAGGTTGCGAAGAGGGTTCCGAACAACACCGTCTCGCCGCCAAGGAACAACCAGAAGCCAACAAGCTTGTTGCGTCCTTCGAGCGTTGCTTTCTCTGGCTCATGCGGCAACTCGCCGTTTACCGGTTCGGCATGTGAAGTTGTCATGTTCTAACCCCCTTCTCATCCTGATCCTCCGGTTCAATATGCCAGCCATGATCATCGTAGAGTGAACGCAGCGCCATCGCACCAAATGTAATCAGAAGGCCAATAATGACCACAATATAATTGTTGAACAATCCGTTCATAAACGCATTGCCAAAATCATCCTTGCTGAACATGAGACCAAGTCCGGCAATGAATATACCGACGGACATAACAAACGGCAGTGGAGTCGCTGACGGCATATGAATTGAACCTACAGGCTCAGCCGGTGTCATCTCCGTATGTCCTGCCATCTTTTCCTTCCAATACGCATCAATTCCGCGTACCAGAGGAGTCTGCTTAAAGTTGTATTCCGGCGGTGGAGATGGAATCGACCATTCCAACGTACGGCCATCTTCCCACGGATCATTCGGTGCATCTGCTGGTTTTCTCGTTGTAATTACGATGTTCACGAGGAACATGATAACCCCAACACCCATCAGGAATGCACCAACGGAACTCACCAGGTTAAGCAGATCAAAATCCTGATTCGGCAAGTATGTAACGATCCGACGCTGCATCCCCATCAGACCAAGGAAATGCTGTACAAAGAACGTTAGTTGGAAACCGATCATGAACGTCCAGAACGTCCATTTCCCGAGCGTTTCGCTCAGGACACGACCGAACATCTTCGGCCACCAGTAATGTAGTCCCGAGAACAAACCTAGCACCAATCCACCTACGATAACGTAATGGAAGTGAGCCACAACAAAGTACGTATCATGGAACTGGAAATCCGCAGGCGCAGAGGCCAGCATGACACCAGTAACCCCGCCCATAACGAAGGTTGGAACGAACCCAACAGCAAACAGGTTTGCTGCCGTAAAACGAATCTGTCCGCCCCACATCGTAAAGAGCCAGTTAAATATTTTGATCCCTGTTGGTACAGCAATCAGCATGGTTGAGATCGAGAACAATGCATTGGCGACTGTTCCTAAACCTGTCGTAAACATGTGATGCGCCCATACCATGAATCCTAAGAAGGCAATCAGGATGGTTGCAAACACCATGGAGCTGTAACCGAACAATCTTTTACGTGCAAAGGTTGGAATAACCTCAGAGATAATACCAAACGCTGGCAATATGAGAATGTATACTTCCGGGTGCCCGAAGATCCAGAAGATATGCTGCCAGAGTACCGGGTTACCGCCACCTGCAACATCGAAGAAATTGGCCCCCAGTATACGGTCAAACGTTAACAATACAAGTCCTACCGTAATGGCAGGGAATGCAAAAAGGATGATGGCTGATGTAATAAATGTGGTCCAGGTAAACATCGGCATCCGCATATAGGACATTCCCGGCGCACGCATCGTAATGATGGTGGCGAGAAAGTTAATGCCCCCGATGAGTGTCCCTAGACCAGCGATCTGGAGACCTATCGTGTAGAAATCCACACCGTGCGTCCCACTGTACTCGCTGCCAGAGAGTGGCGTATACGAAGTCCAGCCGGCATCCGGTGCCCCTCCCATCAACCAGCTCAGGTTCAAGAGCAGTCCGCCAAACAGGAACGTCCAGAAACCCAGCGCGTTAACAAAAGGGAAAGCAACGTCCCGCGCCCCAATCTGCAAAGGCACAACGGCATTCATAACGGCAAAAATAATAGGCATGACACCAAGGAAAATCATCGTTGTTCCGTGCATCGTAATCAATTCGTTGAAGACCTGCGCCGACACAAAATCATTCATCGGTTTCATGAGCTGAATCCGAATCAAAATGGCTTCAATGCCGCCGATTCCAAAGAAAAATCCACCCGCAATTAAGTAGAGCACGGCGATTTTTTTGTGATCGACGGTGGTAATCCAATCCATCAAGCCCCTATACCGCTTGACGCTATGAGCATGAGCCAAGGTTGTGTACCCCCTTCTTCGTCCTTGCTGTTCTATTCATAGTCCAATTTGTAGTTGGCCAGATATTCGGCAATTCCGTCGATTTCTTCATCTGTGAGTCCAAGGTCTTTCGGATTAGGCATCGTATTGCCCGGCTTCACGGATTGTGGATCATGGAGCCATTCTTTCATGTTGTCCAGCACCGGATTACCGTCTTCCTGGCCTTCGCCCTGATTCAGCAGAATACCTGCCACGGATTGTTTGCCGCCGATACCTGTAAGGTTAGGCGCAACTGGCCCGCCCTGATCCCCAACTGCATGGCAAGAAAGGCAGTTCGTTTTGAACTTCTCAGCCAATTGGGTATCTTCCGGAAGTACCGCCGGAGCTTTCATTTCATTGACCCATTTGTCAAAGGATTCCTGGCTGACCGCTTTTACCTTAAATTCCATGAAGGCATGCGATCTGCCGCATAATTCAGCACATTTACCTCGGTAAACGCCTTCATTTGGCGCCGAGAAGCTGAACTTGTTAAGCGTTCCATCCGGGTTTGTGTCCATTTTACCCGCAAGTGACGGCACCCAGAAGGAATGAAGCACGTCAGCGGTTTTCAATTCGAATGCGATTTTCTTTCCGGTCGGGATGATGAGGTCTTGAGCGGTGGTTACGTCATATTGAGGATAAGTGAATTCCCACCAGTACTGATGCGAGGTGACTTTGACCTGAATTGCATTTTTGTCGTTGGACAGATCTTCGCCTTGGGCAAAAATCGTTTGTACCGTCGGTACTGCCAGAACGATAACGAGCAACAACGGAATGGCTGTCCATATTACTTCCAGCTTAAAATTGCCTTCAACCTGTTCGGGCATTTCATTCTGCCCGGCTCGTCTGCGAAACCGGATCAACACATACGCAGCAATAGCAAATACAATGATGAGCACCACGATCATAATCGTAATGGACAGCTTCATCAGATCATATTGGCCTTGCGCCACAGGACCCTGAGGTTTCATTACCGACAAGTCTTCCCGCCCGCATGCGGATAGCAGCAAAGAGAACACCGCCAGCAAGGGGAGAATTCGCTTTGCAACCTGCCACTGTTTCATCATTGATCTACCCCACTTTTTTTAACATTTTCGTAGATTGCCGTTGTCGCCCGAAATAAACCCAATTCAATCCATTTCAGCACGATACACGTAATCCTGTCCGACATACAGAATGCTTACAAAAATAACGCTTCCACCACTCCCGTCATTTCCTGCTAAGGGCATGTCTGCGCATTCTTCCAATTCATTCTATATGGTTCAATCACTTATTAAATATAAGTTGAGGGTATGATTTTGTCAATCTTTGGACACATGTTCACAAATTGTTCACTATATGTAAAAAACCGCACCACAACTTGATTTGTAACCGATTTCAGTTAAAAATATTACTATCTACTTTTGAAAATTTTTGCCAAATTTCGGTGATGAAATTGATTTTTTTGCCGATATTTCTCACATTGAAAACATGCAGTATTATGCAAAAAAGAAAAGCATGCATCAGGTTGCCTCTCTTACAACTACTGGAAGCAGCAGTAAAGCTCCATACCGCTCCCTTTTAGAACTAAACGGCATGGAGCCTGAACCTATTGTAGATCCCGGACACCATTATGCAGCACCCTTACCAGCTTGCCATAAATAAGCGTTTAAGTCCCATCAGTTAGTATAAGAGGACCGTCACTTGTAATGGCTACCGTATGCTCATACTGGACGCCCCAGCTTCCATCCACTGTTCTCACCGTCCAGCCATCCTCATCCCATACAACTGCTCCAGAGCTGCCTCTTGTAAATATGGGCTCAATCGTAATGACCATGCCCTCTGTCAGCATCATGCCCGTCCTGCGTTTTCCATAAGGGAGGACGTTGGGGGGTTCATGAATATATTGACCGATTCCATGACCAATAAGAGGCTTCACAATCCCGTAACGATACAGCCTTGCTGTCCGTTCAATCGCGTTACCGATATCCCCCAGCGTATTACCTGGGACTGCCTGTGCTATCGCCTTGTGAAGCGCCCTTTCTGTTCGATTCATTAGTTTGCGTATGGACCTGCGTTGTTCACCGATCCCATACGTCCATGCAGAATCGGCAAGCCAGCCGTCTTTGTTCACCACCATATCAATAGTCACCACATCCTCTTCGGCCAGTTTCCGGTCATTAGGGAAGCCATGGCAAACCACTTCATTAACTGAAGCGCATGTAGCGTAAGGATAACCTTTGTACCCCTTTTGCTCAGGTGTAGCTCCTCTTCCAGCCAGAAAAGCCTCCACCCGTTCGTCAATATCTCCTGTCGTTACACCGGGGGCGAGCCACTTTTCAATATGCTCGTGACAGCTTCGCAGGATTCGTCCCGCTTCCCGCATGTAGCCAATCTCTTCTTTGGTTTTCAAAATAGGGTCCACATGCATTCATCCTTCCTGCCATATGTGTACTTCCATGTATATGCAGCAGGAACAGAACAAAACCCCAAAAAGTGGAGTAAAGCTCTACAGCTTATTCTGTTTACTTTTGGTGAGCTGGGTACACATTGGAAATATATACATATCATTCTCCACACAAAAAAAACCGTCTGCCGGAGCTTAACGCCCGGGAGACGGTTCTATTCATATCGGAACAGTATTATCAGAGTTGTGTGTGTTTCAGGACACGGAAGAATCCATCTTGACAAGCTCATGCTCAACCACAGAAGTCAATTCTTCCTCGTATCCACCCGTAATCCGGTATTTTCTCACGTACTCCTTCACGAATTTTTTTGGATCTTTAGGACGGAAAATCCGAGTCATTTCCCTCAAACTTTCTTTGACCTCATTGTGACCTTTCGTTGCCATTGTAATTCCCTCCCAAAACGTTGAAAGTGAATGCTCCGTTTAGAGAATGCCGAATAAGTCTTAAATGCCATTCATGAAGTTGTGTGCGCGGCTCAAAGCAAGCTTTAGGTCGGGAACCCTTGCTTAAGCAAGTACCTGACACTATAAATACCCGATATGATTCAGTTTGAATCATAATCTTATTGTAGCATATTCGGAAGTATCTTACGACTTGACGATTTTACCTAATATTTATAACGGTTTTTATGCCCAAAAAGTTTAATTCCGAATCATATGTTATAAATACGTTGCTTCTATACGGAATTAATATATCCAGCATAATACTGAACTATTCGGGGGATATTATCACGGACAACCCATACAGTTAAAATACTGGGATCTAAGGAGGCGTTGTTTTATGGATCAGAAAGATAAAGAAATGCTGCCCCTTTCGCATGAAAAGGTGGAAGTAGACGGAATATACACCAACGAAGCTGGACAAGAAGAACATCTGCATCGCGGACAACACTTCCCGGCCGATCCCGTTCTCGGCAAGACGGAATGGGAACTGACGGAATTTGCTTTTGACAACCATCACGATGGTCGTACTGACGAGCGTTTGGTTCCTAAAGAGAATGACACCGATAAGATTGGCAAGACCACACATCCACGCAAACATTTTCAGCGGGGTGACCGTTAGGGTATAAACGCAATAAATCACTTTAAAACAAGGGCGCATCATACCAATCATTGGATGGTGCTGCCCTGTTTTCTATACTATATGCAATTGAGAATACAAAGGGTTAGCTTGCATCCCTTAGATCGTTAAGAAGAATTTTCTGGGAACGCTGTTCCAGCTGTCGAAACTCCTCATTAATTCTTCGCTCCTTAGCAGTATCCGGTCGATACGCAGGAATCATCGCCCAATGCTCCCGTATCAATTCGATGCGATTCTTCATTGGAGGATGGTAGCTACGGCTTTGAATATCATTCATTTCCTGTATCCGCTGAATACGAAGAATTTCCTGAGTTGGAACGGTAGAAATCCGTTTTCTAAACTCCTCATACAGCTCTTTGTTATATTGATATTCCGCAACCTGTTTAGCTGTTTGTGCAAAAAGACCTTCCATCTCTGACTTCAATAATAGAGATAACACTGCCTCACTGCCAGCTGTCTCCGATGCTTCATTATCTGCGATGTAGAATACTCGCTGCATCTCATTCCGCATGCTTTTGATTAACAATACATAGATACCGCCTATAACAGCAAATAACGATAAGCGTAGTATTATAAGTGGAAACACCACCCAATATAACAGGCCGCTATCTTGTGGATCAACTGTGACCATAATCAACCTGTTTAATGTAACGCTATTACGTGATTTAGGGATGAAATTAAAGCATTGTTGTGCGTACAAACAAATAACGAAATCTCATACAGGTATTACATGAGTTATATGTGTTATTGGTTGATTGATAGGTTCATTCGGCACTGGGTATGCATTTCAGACTACTATAGAACTATATCTTGGAAGCCTACCTCAACTATTTCTTCATGCTCAATTTCCACAGCAAGCCCATGTTCTATTTTCCAAGTACAATTAAAAAGCAAACCAATTCTTCTAACTTCATTTCTCCTTACTCTTCTGATAATCAATTGAGTTGGTTCAACTAAGTGACCTAACTCTTCTTTATTTTCAATGATTGGTGCAAACTTGTCAGATTCATGCTCTCCCACAATTTCACTATAATCCATGTAAACTTCTTGATAATAGTCAAAGATAGCCTCTTCTACTTTAGTTATACCATCGTCCATATTTTCAACAAGATTGGTATATGCTTCTTTTTGAACATCGTGAAATTCGCCTTCTTCATTTCCATCAATACTTAAAATTATGACTTTCTCTTTTCCAAATATTTTATTTTCTGTTGTCCGCTCCAATATAAATCGTAAGAAATTCCACCGAATAATTCATGGTTAAGGTTAGCCATGCCATCACTCTCCTAATAGCTTCTCTTTGATTTTATGTTCTCCAACTCCACCTAAATGATTATATCTCCTGAAAAATATAAGGAAATCGTAGTAAAGTAATTATCTTATTTGATAGATACTTTTTCTGGTATTGATCTAGCTTGGTATTTATGATTACAGTAGTATTCTCTTTTCTGAATATTTGATCTGTACCATTTTCCACAAACACCATGTCAGGATTGAAAGACATTAAAATATTACCGAAAATTTTAAACAACACTTCTAATCCTTCTTCAAATAATTTCCCAAATAATTGAATTCCAATTTCCACATTAATTCCCATCGCATATTCTTCTCTTAAAAAATCAATACTAATAATATCTTCAATATCAAGTGTGAAGTATTTACAACTAAGACGAGAAAAATCTTCGTAGTTAGTTACTTTATCTTCAACTGTATCGCATACTATGTCATAAATTGTTCTTTTAAGTGCTTCCTCATCCAAATTTGAGACTAAGAATAACGTACAGTCCATCTCACTTCTAACCTCCAAATACTCTTGTAATCTTTCCATCCTTCACTAGAATTAATTCTTCTAGTCTTTTTAAATCTCCATTCGGATTTGCTTTTCTTAAAATTGTTTCGATAATTTCAATAACTTTTTCATTTGGAAAGTTGTCTAAGTTCAAAACAATTCTTTCAGACTGTTTCTTCGTCTTTCCTGCTACTTCTTTAATTATACTTTGTACTTTTCCATCTGGTTTTGGTGCATAACAATCAAATACATTTCCTTCGATTAGAAAATCTGGATTCGAACCTTCTGCAATTCCATGACCATTTCCACCATCAATTTCATCTAACATCTTAATATCATAGCCATTATCAGCCAATACATCGGCTGTTTCATTTTATTTCTTTATTCCATGAGAATCTCCTTCTCCGTAATTCCCTTTAGGTTTGCTATCCTTTGGTAAAGAAGGTTCGGTAAGTTTAATCTTTGGAATTTCACCCGTCCCCTCAGTTTTCCCATCCCTGGCCTTAGTTCCATCTTTCGATGATGGAGCCTCTTTAGGTATTGATGCATCCTTCGGCTTAACCGGCGTAACGCTTGAAGAATTAGACGATTCTTTAGAAATGGTTCCTTTCGATGGCGCACTACTTCCTCTCGAATCCACATGAGATGTGCTCGGCGATCCCTTCGAACTTCCAGAATCACTGCCTTTCCCACGATTTCCACCTGCATCCGAGAACATATGACTGTCATTCTTCACAATCACAGGCACGGTCTGGCCGTTGCTCAGCCTCATGCGCTGAACTCGCCATGGAACACTGGCTGCTGCGCCTGCGGTCATTTTAACCATAGCCTGGTTGATTCGTTCTCCCAGCTCGGCAAGAGATGAAGGCATTAATGCCGCATTGGTCTTAAGCTTGCCATCCTTCATGGCACCGCCTGAGGTTCCATCTGGCCCGTCTCCATCTCCATGACCTGACTTCTTGCCACTACCATTGAACATTTTGACGCTATTTTTAACTAATGATGCTCCGCAGCTACAGCGGTCACCGTATCGATGATCCGCATCGTAGCACCAACGTCATTTAACCCAGCGTCGTAGCTCTCCTGTTTCGTCAGGTTAGCATGGTGCGATTGTCTTCGCCTTTCAGGTCCACGAACGGTTTGGCATACGCTTCTCCCGCACTGGTTACATTCTGCCAGATCTCTTCTCCTGATTTCTGACCCGTGACCAGGTCTTCCGTATAATCAATGACGTTATTTACGCCCGTAATCGTTCCTTGTACCGTGGCATTCCGCTCCGTTAATGACCCAACTTGTTCTCCCTTCACCCAGCTGTATAATCCCTGGGCATTGTCACCCCCGACAATCCCTGTAAATGCGAGGTCAGCCACATCGCCTACCATACTGAGCAGGCCTTTGCCCTCTTCGATTACTCCATCTCGTTTTCCCTTTTCACGTGCATCCCAGTTTCGCTTCAGCCGCGCTTCCTTCAGCGCGCTCTCCCCCATACTGGCCAGACTCTGGTCGAACGCTGACTGAATCATGTCAAAGGAACGATGGATCTCAGCTTCCAGTACTACATTCTCACTCTTTCCATTGACCTCTTCCACGAGTTCCACATGATCTGTCATCGTCTGAATATACAGACCTTCTGTACCCTCAAGACTGACGCTAGCTCCGCTGATGTTCAAGTCACCCATGCATTGGATCTGCACGTGGGTTGTGCTATTCAAGGTAACCCCGTTAGCTGCAGCCATCGAGATATACAAGGCGCCCTCTTGGGCGTTCATGACAAGTTCGCTGTCGCCAAGGGTGAACGATTTCCCCTGCGGGTTACCGAAGGACTTTACACCGGGATCTTGCATCACTTTGCCGCTCTTCTCCACATGTCCCGCTTCCGTTGGTTCCTGACGAACCGACTGCATCACCATGGCTTCGTCTTCTTCCGCACTTGGGAAATACAGTTTCACTTTCGCTCCGGGTTCGGGCAAAACAAAAAAACAGGTCAATCATGGTGGTATCTGACCATAATCAACCTGTTTGATGTATCGGAATAGCACTATTTAAGTTATAAAAAGCATTTGATGTGCGTACAACCCAAATCGAGAAACCTTTAGACGGGTATTACATGGGTTAAACGTGTTATTAGTTCAATATTGAGTTCGTTCGGCACTGGGTATTATCCGATGTGGATCATCGTTCAATACAGTTTTTGAATTTGATACATCGGTTTTGATAATTGGAAATTCGCTCTGACAAAACTTAATTCTCGTTCAAATTGAGAATTATCAAACTATCCATCTTTAAAATTGATCTCGGATAGTAGGCATGCCTCCTCAGCCTGGTTATTAACTGTTACTCTTCCATTTTTTCTTGCTAATAAAACGCTTTTTCTTTGCTCCCAATACCCTTGTATCATCATTAATTGATAGTCGCCAGTAAATTTAATTGTGAATTGCTCAAAGAAACACAATAACCTCTTCAATCTTGAAGTATCATTAGGGCCAAAAATTTGATTACAGATTAAATTTATTGCTGTTCCAACATTACTAATATGAAGCTGTAAATCCCCCCAGTTGATAGTAAATTCTGAAGAGTAGTCGGGGTCTTCCACCACTTTAACCTTATATTGATTCTCATGGTCCTCAACTATTTTCACGCCTTCAAGTTTGATTTCGTTTGTAGTAAAGTTACCTTCAATCCGTAGACAAATTTTTTTGTATGTCCCCTGAATGTAAGGAAGATTTAATGCTTCATAATCAGCATTAAAAAAGTGACTATCTACGAGTATATTGTTTTTTCTTCTCTCTAATATTTTATATTCAGAATCTTTTAAAAGTAACGCCCCTCCGTCATTGCTTTTTAGTAGATTACCTAAAAACTCAATGAATTTCCTATTACCATTTTCGTATATATTAAACTCCAATCCATAATTCACATTGACATCATAGTCCCTGGATATATTCTTTACATCGAATAATGTAGTGGTGAAGCTGAAAAAATCGCATTTAACATATAATGTATCTCCTTCACCTTCCTCACTTTCTTCTTGTTTTGCAAACCTAAGAGCACTTTTATTTCCAATAAGATTTTCTACATGATGCAGAAGAAAATCTTCAACCTCTTCACTTCCATGAAAGTTATTGAAGAAATAATATGTCATTTCCATGCTAATCACCTTTCCAAAACCATCTAGTGATTTTACCGTCTTTTACAACAAGCAACTCTTGTAAGTATTTCAAATCACCATTAGGGTTAGCCTTTCTCAATATCTCTTGTTTTAAAATATCTAAGTCACTAGGATTAAAGTCATCAAGGTTCAAAATAATTCTTGTTGCTTGTTTTTTCGTTTTACCTTGTATTTCTTTAATCTTATTTTTTTGAAAACTCCCCTTGAGGAGCATAACAGTCAAATACTTTACCTTGTATCATAAAAGATCTGTCATCGTTTACAACAAAAAACAGATCAATTACGGTGGTATCTTACCATAATCAACCTGTTTGATGTATCGGAATAGCGATATTTAGGTTTTAAAATTAAAGTATTTGATGTGCGTACAACCGAAATGGAGAGATCTCTATAGGCCCACCATTCTCACTATTTCAAAAGATGCTCATAGTTTTGCATCATTTACAGTGGATGAAAAATCACCTTACTCGCTATGTTCCTCTTTAATTTGCTCGAACCATTCCTTCGCAATGTCGTCTGCGGTTTTTACAGGGTCATTTGAATAAACCAACTCATATTTATATTCTGCTTTAAGGCTATTTTTTGTAACATCATATACCAATTTTATTTCGGTTGGCATTTCTCTTTTGTGTTCGTCGCATAATCTATATATCTTTTCAATATCATCGTTAATAATATTCAGAGCGCCTTTTTGTCTTTCGACTGATATGTCATATAGAAGACCATAACTATCATCTAATGCATCGTTAAGTTTGTGTTTCTTTACAAGCCTACCATTAATAAAATAGAAAAAATCACTAGAAATAACTCTTTCTTCAAATGAACAATAAATATATATTTTTTCGGCTCTTTTGTGAACATACTCTAAACAAATGGAGACCATGTCAGCTTGAAGTTCACTAAAAATATCTTCAAATACTTTGCTCATAGTAACCTGCCTTTCTTAATTTAATATACTCTTTGAGAAAGCTTCTCCATCAATTTCATACTGTACATTAAATTTAGATGGGCGTATACTGTCTCCGTCATATTTCACTTCAACATTTACTTTTACTTTTTTCCCTTCTTTAATCGCATTAGCCCATTGATTCTCAATTTTCTTATATTGGCTTAAATTCACATTGCTTAGTTGTGAAACAAGGTTGTCAATTTCTGGTGAACCACCAAATCTATCCCCTGCCAAATGCCCTGCATGGTCGCCCGGCTCTTTGCCTGGAGTATCTGGATCATGAGGTAATCTGCTATCCCTCTCAGTTAATTTTAAATCGTCAGCAGTAAATTTTTCAAGCCTTCCCTTACTATCAGTTTTGTAGATATATTCATATTCACCTGTTTTATATGTTACATTTGGCTTTAGCTCCCCATCTACTATATGGCTTCCATCTCGTAAAATATCATCAGCCTGGCTACCAACCTCACCAATTTTCCCCGTCCCCTCAGTATCCCCATCTCTAACCTTAGTTCCATCTTTCGATGATGGGGCTTCTTTAGGTTTAGATGCATCCTTCGGCTTAACCGGCGTAACGTTTGAAGACGTCTTAGACGATTCTTTAGAAACGGTTCCTTTCGATGGCATACTACTCTCTCTCGAATCCATATGAGAAGTGTTCGGGGATCCCTTCGAACTTCCAGAATCGCTGCCTTTCCCACGATTCCCAGCTGCATCCGAGAAACATGTGATTTTCCTTCTTCACAATCACAGGCACGGTCTGGCCATTGCTCAGCCTCACTCGCTGAACTCGCCATGGAACACTGGCTGCTGCGCCTGCGGTCATTTTACCCATAGCCTGGTTGATTCGTTCTCCCAGCTCTGCAAGAGATGAAGGCATTAATGCTGCATTGGTCTTGAGCTTGCCATCCTTCATGGCACCGCCTGAGGTTCCATCTGGTCCATCTCAAAAAAATCCACAACACGGGCGGCTAGCTCGCATTGTGGTGTTGTTGGTTGTATCGTACGCTCTCTTGTCAGACCCGGAGTGCTATAAAGCAAGTATTTTAGTTGAACGCAATCGACGCTATTTAACGAGTTGAAAAGTTCAATCATTCGACACTGGGTATGCATTTCAGACTATTATAGAACCATATCTTGGAAGCCTACCTCAACTATTTCTTCATCCTCAATTTTCACAGCAAGCCCATTTTCTATTTCCCAAGTACAATTAAAAAGAAAACCAATTCTTCTAACTCCATTTTTCCGTACCCTTCTGATAATCAATTGAGTTGGTTCAACTAAGTGACCTAACTCTTCTTTATTTTCAATGATTGGTGCAATCTTGTCAGATTCATCCTCTCCCACCATTTCTCTATAATCCATGTAAACTTCTCGATAATAGTCAAAGATAGCCTCTTCTACTTCAGTTATAATATCGTCCATATTTTCAACAAGATTGGTATATGCTTCTTTTTGAACATCGTGAAATTCGCCTTCTTCATTTCCATCAATACTTAAAATTATGAACTTCTCTTTTCCAAATATTTTTATTTTCTGTTGTCCGCTCCAATATAAATCGTAAGAAATTTCACCGAATAGTTCATGGTTGAGGTTAGCCATGCCATCACTCTCCTAACTTCTCTTTAATTTTATGTTCTCCAACTCCACCTAAATGATTATATGTAGCATTAATTTGCATACTCTCAAGGTCGTTTAGTTCATGCCAAGTATAATTATTGTCCTCTCGCCAATCTGCAATATCGCCCTCAGTCCACTTTTTCTCAGGAGTCGACCATTCCTTAGCTAGTATTTCATCAGCCATTGCATTCTTATATTCTACTCCATCAACGCCGGCTTCATCTAGATATTCAGCCTGTTTGATGTATCGGAATGGCACTATTTAAGTTATAAATCTCAATCAGTTATGTGTACAAACAAAACGGCAGAATTTTTATGGGTTAAGTCTACTTGAAATCAGCCGCCCGACTCATCCGGTACTGGGTGGGAGTAGACAAAGACAAAAGAGACCACAATACGGACGGCTATCTCGCATTGTGGCGTTGTTGGTTGTATTGTACGCTCTTCTTATCAGACCCGAGTGCTATAATGCAAGTATTTTAGTTGAATGCAATCGACGCTATTTAACGAGTTGAAAACTTCAACCGATAATTTTTAGAGCCTTATTTATTATTAACTTCCTCCAATACCTTATCTATTCGTCTTAACAACTCCCGCTCTTCTTCCTCGGTTAATTCATACTGGGAATTATCAAAATATCTATCTTCAAGTTCATTAATAATGTATGGTGGTATTGTTTCATCAAGTCGTATTAAGTTTTCTGCAATTGTGGTGTACACAATCTTCTTTGCACACACTCTGTACCTAAATTCCCTTTCGAATCTTTTTAAAATGTTGTCAATTGTATTATTATCATTTTCTTTCTCCGAATAGTAACGATCGACTATATCTACGATCTCATCGTAAAACCATCTTGCTTTTGGACAAAGATCTACTGGCATTTTTTCGAGTTCTTGCAATACTCTGTTTCTCCTCAAATAAAGTTCTTCATACTCTTTTTCATTTAATTGACCTTTTTGAATAAATTCCTTTAGTTCGTGAAAATCTATTAGTCCAAGGTCTCTAATGTAATTTTCTTTTGTATTCTTATATATCCGTGGCTGTTTCACTTTTAATTCCGCAGAAATAACCCTCAAAATAGCCTTCTCCATATCATCTGAATTTTTCTCACTGTAGTGCTCGTCAAAAGCTCGAGCTACCGCTTCATTTGGACTCTGATACTCTAACTTGTACTCTTCATACTCTTCAACAAAGGACTCTATTAATTCATTATAATTCCAAGGCATATTTTTTCTCCCTTATTATGATTTTTTAGGTATCTTAACATCGTTATTATGAATTACTTCTACTTTTATTCCAGGATAATCTTTTGTGAAATTATATATAATATCATTGCAACTCATACAAGTATCGTTTTCGGTAAACAGTTTTATTCTTCCCTTTATATCCGCATTAGGTGGACCAAGCTTATTAGCTAAGTCATTAATCATTTTATATTCCGTATCTCCCTCCCTTGGAATCATATCACCTTGTTTATTTGGAGCATCTTTTGCAGGATACCTTATTGTTTCCGGTTTGAATGAAAAACCATCATAATTCATATTGGGTTGATGAGCCGGCGGTGGACCATTCACTTGACTATGTGCATAAAATTCAGTTTTTATATTTGGAATATCAACTTCCATATATCCAAAATTTGCCCCGCCTTTATTTAATGCTCCATTTGAAAGTCTTTGTTTTAAATCGGCAACCCTATCAATAATATATCCCTCAGTATCCATGTCTATGGATCTGGTAGGGAATTTTTTGTTAACATCTAATGTATCTTTACCCGTCCCCTCAGTATTCCCATCACTAACCTTAGTTCCATCTTTTGATGATGGAACTTCTTTAGGGTTAGGGGCATCCTTCGGCTTCGCTGGAGTAACGTTTGAAGACGTCGCAGACGACTCTTTAGATACGATTCCTTTCGGCACACTACTTTCTCTCGAATCCACATGAGAAGTGTTCGGCGATCCCTTCGAACTTCCAGAATCATTGCCTTTCCCACGATTCCCACCTGTATCCGAGAACATATGATGGTCATTCTTCACAATCACTGGCACGGTCTGGCCGTTACTAAGCCTCACTCGCTGAACTCGCCATGGAACGCTGGCTGCTGCGCCTGCGGTCATGTTGCCCAAGGCCTGGCTGATTCGTTCTCCCAGCTCTGCGAGAGAGGAAGGCATTAATGCGGCATTGGTCTTGAGCTTGCCATCCTTCATGGCACCACCTGAGGTTCCATCTGGCCCATCTCCATGACCATGCGGAACACCGCCCTTGGCTCCATCTCCATCTGCATGGCCAGACTTCTTGCCACCGCCCTTGAGCACCTTGACCCCATTTTTGACCAGTGATGCTCCACCAGCTACAGCCGTTACCGTATCAACAACCCTTACCGCAGCGTTGACATCGTTCCGACCAGCGTCGTGGCTCTCCTGTTCCGTCAGGGTCAGCATGGTTCGGTAATCTTCGCCTTTCAGGTCCATGAACGGTTTGGTATACGCCTTTCCCGCACTGGATACATCCTGCCAGATCTCTTTCCCTGATTTCTGACCCGTGACCATGTCTCCCGTATACTCGATGACGTTATTCACGCCCGTGATCGTTCCTTGCACCGTAGCATTCCGCTCCGTTAACGATCCGACCTGTTCTCCCTTCACCCAGCTGTACAATCCTTGGGCATTGTCACCCCCGACAATGCCTGTAAATGCGAGGTCAGCCACATCGCCTACCATACTGAGCAGGCCTTTGCCCTCTTCGATTACTCCATCTCGTTTTCCCTTTTCACGTGCATCCCAGTTTCGTTTCAGCCGCGCTTCCTTCAGCGCGCTCTCTCCCATACTGGCCAGACTCTGGTCGAACGCAGACTGAATCATGTCAAAGGAACGATGGATCTCGGCTTCCAGTACTACATTCTCACTCTTTCCATTAACCTCTTCTACAAGTTCCACATGATCTGTCATCGTCTGAATATACAGACCTTCTGTACCCTCAAGACTGATGCTAGCTCCGCTAATGTTCAGGTCACCCATGCATTGGATCTGCACGTGGGTTGTGCTATTCAAGGTAACCCCGTTAGCTGCAGCCATCGAGATATACAAGGCGCCCTCTTGGGCGTTCATGACAAGTTCGCTGTCGCCAAGGGTGAACGATTTCCCCTGCGGGTTACCGAAGGACTTTACACCGGGATCTTGCATCACTTGGCCGCTCTTCTCCACATGTCCGGCTTCCGTTGGTTCCTGCCGAACCGACTGCATCACCATGGCTTCGTCTTCTTCTGCACTTGGGAAATACAGTTTCACCTTCGCGCCGGGTTCGGGCATCATGTACCATACTTGACTGCCTTCCGCGGCATACGGGAACCAGCGTGCCTCTCCGGCCTGCTGACCCTCATCCATATCCAGATGAACCTTCACCTGGTTACGTTTCACATCAATGATTTTCCCTTCGATAGCAGCACCCGTGATCATCGTTTGAAGCTGTCTGGGCAGTGGATGCGATGCTGGCAATGCACATGTATATTTCCACTGTAGCAAGCCCCGTTCCAGCATCGCCTGGCGAGAGGTTATGTTGTAGGTATGGCCATCAGAGGATACTTCATCCCCCAATTGAAGCTCCTGCCCCAGATGGAAGGTATACGTTGTATACTCCTCCTCGGTTACCGCATGTTTTCCCTGGGCTTCGGTATGTAAAAAACGCTCAATATTACGACTCTTCTCAAAAGGGATGACTTTCAGCTCAAATGCCCCTCTGCCCTCAGGATATCCAATCCAGAACCTGGGCTTGTGTGCAGTCACATCCGGCACCAGGTCTGCTCCCAGATGAGAAGCGAGCCGTTTCAGAAAGCTCCAGTCGGTCTCCTGATACTGCATAATAAAAGCGCCCGTCTTTGTCTCATCAAAGGCAAAATCAATATAGTCTCCTTCAGGATAACCCTTCATAACACGATTAACAATGTCCAAATAACGCAGCTTATCATTCTGATAGGATTTCGTTCTCTGTAAGGCATCCAGTTCATAGGTATGTGAGATGACTACAGCCATCACATATACGATCCCTCTAGTGGCTTCGACTTTGATCTCATGGAGCTGTCCCTTGAACAGGGGCAACTCCCTTCCGAATTCATCCATCTGGATGAATCCGACTCGATCGTGACTTCCAGCTTTCTGGATAATGGTCTCTTCCCATTCTTCATCGACCCATCCACTGAAGGATAACCGGGCATGTGCCCCTGCTTGCTGGATCAATTCCACCTTATCCAGGCGTATCTTGCCATACGGCCAATGGACATGGATATCCCCATAAGTTAGAGTTGATTTTTCCAATGTCTGCACAGTGTTCCCCCTTTCTTATCCGTCTGCATCTTACAACTGACCATCGACCTCAATCTTGATAATCCCGCCTTTTCGGCATATCAGTTCAGATCGACTAAGCAGAGCAGCCTCACCTTCCACCAGCACGTCCTCCTTGCCCTGACTCCATTTATTGAAGAACGTATCTGGTTCGCAGAGGGCGCCATCCATTTTGCAAAACCCGCATCGTCCAACGTTAGCCAGTGGAATCACGTCAGCAACGTTTAATACAGGCTGTTCCTTGATATAGATGCCGTGGGAAAGAGGCAGGTTCAGTACACCCGGATCTGACCCCTGACTACAGGAAATCTCGGCACCTCTGACCACATAGGTGAATTCACCACCGAAACCTCCTGACATCAAAGCTTTGAACAGCATGGGTAGCAGCATTCTAATCCCCTCCTATGTTAATAAATCGATTGGTTCATTTCCGTTTCCACTCATCTGGGAGCATGTGAATATCGCCCTTGTTAGAAGTCGCCATAGATGAAGCCGCTCAACCGGAAAACGAACATTTCCTGTGACCGCTCTTCCTTTTACCGATGTAACGAACACAATGTCGTACGCCATTCCCAAGGTTGAGGGTTGAATGGATTCTCCATAGAAGACAATTAGGCTATCTCCTTGTACCGTCTCCTCATGTAACCATTGCGTATCCTTTTTGAGCATTCGTATCTGATCTGTGATGACACTGCCCATTCTCTCAATCTGGCTCACGTGCAATGGATGAGAAGATCTAGATAGCCCTAAGCTGATACCCTTTTGCTCATCGATCCACATGGCCTCATCTCGTTCATGGCTGTTTCTGCCCTCCTTTAGTTTGCCTCGGGGAACCTGGACCAGATCATCCGGTAGAGGAATGATCAATTCACCCTCCCAGATCCGGTGGTTGTTCAACGTGATGCTTTCTTCTTCCATCTCGATCAGACCCTGGCGTACTCCGTATGTAACCTCTTCCTGCGTCATCAGATCTCCACTTGATGCCTCAGCTTCCTGAATGCGCTTCGCCAAACGGAAATCCCGATCCATTTTCAGCAGCATCTCATCACCATATCGGTTCATTCCAGATCCACCTTTCGCAAAACAAAGCCGCTCAAACCTCTGCGAAGCATACTTTCCGCTACATCAAGACGAACGATTACACCACTCCCTCTTACACCCTCCAATGTAAATATGCGTTGATCTCTTACTCTCTCGCTCTGTAATAACAGTTGCTGTATTGAACCATTTGGATATAACAGACTATTATCAGACAAAGCCAACACAGCAGGGATATGACACGCCCAGTAGCTCAGCTGTTCCCCGCTACCTTGATCGATGAAGGTGACCGATTTGAATAAAAGTGCTTCATCGACCATCTCCATCAGCCGCTTCATGCGATCACTGACAAAATATGAAGGCCTACTTATCCAATCGGTCGGCTCTTCATTCGGTTTGCGTTCAATCATCATGACGGATGAAATGGGCAACTCATCAAAACTGGTTTGTAGTGCAGGGGGCCTAAACGGATTCAATATCCGATGCTCCTCGGTCAGTTCATAAAATCGTGGGATCATAACTCCTCCTCTTTCTCATGGGAGACAACCCAGCGTATTGATTCAATCTGCTCTTCACTCAAAACATGCGTATACTGTTCACGGTCATGAAGCCATATCTGTGCCTGACTCAGCTTAGCCCCCTGGAAATCAGCATGGAATAATTGCGCTCCCTTAAGATTGGCGCCTTCCAGATTGGCTCCTGCAAAACAGATTCCCTGAAGACCAAGAGCACCTTCATGGAATTCCATACTCGCTCCGTCACTGACATCACACAGGTCAGCTCCACTCAGACTGCATTCCCGGAACACAGCATCCATGAGTAGCGCCCCTCTGAGGTCAGCTCCACTCAGGTCACTTTGTACCCATCTTGTTCCAATCATTACAGCACCTCTTAAGTCACTCTTGCTCAGATCAGCAAGACTGAAATCAGAATACCTGATATCAACGTGATCAAATAGTCCCTCTGTCAAGGATAGTGACGTATAGTCTGCATAGGCACATTCCAGCCCTTCTGCTAACGTCAATTTCTTGCGAATGTTCTGAATATCCCTATACCGATAGTCCCTGACATACACAGGCTCACTCCAGTCCTTGTATTCACCTACCCTGATCTGAAACTGATCCCCACGGTGGAGGCGTTCCATCTCTTTCAAGTTCAACATATGAGGAACAGCCAAACGTGCAATCGCAGTGACATAGGCATTGAAACGACCCGCAGACTGCAACATCATCCGTTCCGCGTCAGAAGCATTAAGTACACCTCCATAACGTCTCATTTCGATATGAAGAAGCTCTTCTAACGAAGACAACGACTGGAATGCCCACGTCGCATCATATGTATGCAAACACTCTACCTCATCCCAATACCATTGATCGGAGTACGCTTCCAATAAGCAGGTGTAACTCCCTTCCAATATTGATGTTCTCAACATGGAACAATGAAGAATTGAGATTGGTTCTTTCCCGAGTTCCTGTTGTGCCAACTCTGCTTTTAAACAGAGTTGCCGCATAGACTCTACGAATGATTGGATTAACGAGTTTTGATGTTCCATAATGTACACCCGGAGGCTTGAGAGATGATCCTGAAGTACGGGTTCCAATATTTCCTGCTGCAAATGTGCGATCGCTTCCGCTTTGTTCATATCTCTTCCTTTCCCCCCCCCCTGCTAATTCATCTTGATCTCTGCTCCGTGCATCTTCAGCTCTTCTTCCAAAGTGATGGTATTGCCCTTTCCGGTTAACTCAACCTTCTCGCCTGCGATCCGAATGGTTTGTCCGGACATGACGACATCCTGACCCGCAGTAATGCTGACATTCTGATCGCTTACAATCTCGATGCCATTCTCGTCACTGACGGTGATATACATTCCACCTGCCGAGATCACGATTTTGTCTGGAGCCAGCATGATCTCTTTCCCATACTTGGTTCGGAATGTCTTGATGTCCGGATTGCCCATTCGATCTTCGGGCACCGGGGGTGGGGCTACTCTGCTGGCCGCACTTGATGTTCCTCCGCCTGCACTTGCGCCTGAACTATTACGATTGCTCCCACTTGGACTCCCACCAGACTGTCCCGAAGCGCTACCCTTTCCAGCTGCTGGTGATGCGGTCGAAACCTGCTTCGGTACAGCCGGCACGTTCTCAGGATCTTGCCTTTTTACAGAGCTTATGGCAATGCCGTCTTCCTCTTTTTTGCTTGGAAAATAAATACGGATGCTATCATTCACTTCAGGCATGCAATACCAGCCCGTATTGTTCTCGGAAGCATAAATCGTTGAATAGGGGAAGAAATAGGCCGTGCTCTCATCCTGCTGCTCATCCATATCCAGCTTGGCACGAACTTTGTCCCCCTTGACTTGAAGAACCGAGGCTTGTATGGAAGCGCCAATAATGGAAGTATTGTAGCTCTTCTTATAACGAAGCCCCTCCACTGGAAATAAGGAATATGAATGATTTAGCAAACTATCGATGAATCGGGTCTTCGCCTCACCTACAATCCACTTTTTGGATTTAAACTCTACTTCATTCCCCACTTCGAACCATTGCCTGCTGTCCGCTTCGTATACGATATAATCCGGATCTTTGGCACCCGGTACTTTATTTTCCTTGGCAGATCGATAGTCGGCAATTCGTTTGGTTGCTGTGTAATGGGATGCTTGCAATTCACCCTTATACTGGCCTTCGGGTAAGCCAAAATAAAACTTGGGTTTGCCTGACGCTGTATCCGGTACAACTCCAGTGTAGAAATGGGAAGCCATCCTTTTGATAAATTGCCAATCTGTTTCCTCATACTGCATCACAAAATCTCCGATCTTACGGCCGTCTGTAGCAAAGTCAATGACATCTGAACCTTCATAGGGAGAAATAATCTTGCGCACCAAATTCTTGTAGGACAGATTGGGGTTTTGGAAGGAACGCTTGTGCAGTTTTACATCCAGCAAGTAGGTATGGGATACAGCGTCAACCATAAGTGTATGTACATCGTTAATGACGTTCACTTTCACATGTAGTACCACGCCGGAGAAAAACACCTTCTCATGTCCATCGTCATCGGTAATTTTCACTTTAATATCGGTTTGGGATGTTGTTGCCTGGACATAGCTGTCTTTTCGGGCTTCCGGTATCACTGCCGTCATTCTCATTCGCGCATGGCCGTTCATCGTTTTATTCACTTCAAGAGTCTGAAGGCGAACGATTTCGTAAGGTGTTACCCGAACCTGACCGTATGTTGTTGCGGATATATTCATGAATAGGCCTCCTTGCATCTCAAATTAATTAATGGTTTACCCTTTATAATTGTATTTATATAATTCGGAATTTTATGGAATATTTTGAATATGTAGAAAGTCTCAAATTGGATGTGTATATACGCACTTCAATTTTCAAATGAATCCTTAGTCTCACGTTTTGTTTACCTATTGGAGTGCCACCTCTTTTGTCCATCTGGAACATTCCTTGGTCAAACCGGTTCAGATCTGTCCACCTCCCTCATACCTTATATAAAAAGGACAAAGGAGGCTGGACCGGATGTCCCCCATGAAATCATCGAGCGGTCTGGATGAAAATATTGCCGGCATGCTTTGTTATCTGTTCACTTTTATAGGCGGGATCGTCTTTCTGGCTGTAGAGAAACGAAGCCGATTCGTTCTGTTTCATGCACTTCAATCCGTCACGGTATTTGGCCTCATTATGGTCGGTCATGTGTTGTGTGCATTCCTCCCACTGTTTGGGCCGCTGCTGGCATCGCTGTTGTCCCTGCTTGGCGTAGTGGTCTGGCTTCTCATGGTGGTCACCAGTCTGCAAGGCAAATGGCTGAAGCTGCCATGGGTCGGAGATTTTGCAGAGAAACAGATGCGGCATCTGTAATATGTAACGACGTGTCTATCGGCTTCATCCCAAAGTAATTCATCCCTTGAGTCTACATAATAATCCATCTTGTGATCGGTTCAAAAAAGAAAAAACACCGGATCTCCTGCTCTCTAACGAGCAAGGTCTCCGGTGTTTCGTTTGTTATGCCTTCATTAACGATTCACAGGATAGATGATTCATCCCCTGAATAGTTCAAGCCGTTTAACTTTAATATTCACTGCATTTATTATTCATTCCATGAGGAATTTATAGTTAACATAATATCCATGTTGAAGGCGTTTCGTTGGGGCAAGGACAATGACCATTTCATCTCTTTACTTTTTACGCCGACTTGCCGTTATCTCCGAGGATTACATCCGCTTGACGTTCAGCCATTTTGGCAGCTGTTGCTTGAGTACCCAGTCCATTAAAGAGCAAATTCATGAAAATGGCCGTAAAGCTACCGGCAATGATTCCGTTACCAAGCATAATCTGTGCCCAGTCCGGTGCACCTGCGAACAATTGAGGCACAACCGTTACACCCAGCCCCATGCCTACAGAGCAGGCGATGATGAACAGGTTCTCATGACGGTTCAGATCGACCTGGCTGCCCAGAATACGAATACCAGACGATACTACCATACCGAACAATGCGACCATGGCCCCGCCAAGAACAGAACCTGGAACAAGCTGTGCCAACGCAGCAATCTTCGGCACAAAGCCGATGACCACAAGCAGCCCACCTGCTACAACGATAACATCGCGCGTTTTGACACGAGTCATCTGCACAAGCCCTACGTTTTGTGAATAGGTCGTGTAAGGGAATGAATTAAAAATACCGCCTAGCACAATCGCCAAACCTTCTGCACGATAGCCACGGGCCAGATCTTTGGAGGACAGGTCCTTATCCAAAATTTTGCCGAGAGCCATAAATACACCCGTGGATTCAGCCACGCTGACAATCGCCACCAGAATCATGGTCAGAATCGGTACCACCTCAAACGTCGGCGTACCAAAGTAGAACGGCTGCACGACGTGGAACCAGCTCGCTTCACGAATTGGCGCAAAGTTAACTTCACCCATAAGCCCTGCAGCCATTGTACCCACGAGAAGGCCGATCAGCACTGAGATGGAACGAATGAAACCTGTAGTAAACCTTGTCATCAGAATGATAAACAACAATACGCCGAAGCCAAGCAGAAGATGAACACCACTGCCAAAATCCTCTGCGCCCTGACCGCCGCCGAGATCGTTAAACGCAACCGGAATCAGAGTCAGACCAATTATCGTCACGACCGATCCAGTCACGACTGGCGGAAAGAGCCGAATCAACTTACCGAAGATGCCCGAAAACAGCACAACGAATATCCCAGACGCAATGATCGCACCATAAATGGCAGACACACCGCTCTTCATCCCGATTAAAATCATCGGTGATACGGCCTGGAATGCACAGCCAAGCATGACGGGCAGCCCAACTCCGAAGAAACGATTGCCCCATACCTGAAGCAGAGTTGCCACACCACAGGCGAGCAGGTCAATCGCAATCAGATAGGTTAACTGCTCTGTTGTAAAACCAAGGGCCTTGCTGACAATAATCGGTACAACGACAGCTCCTGCATACATCGCCAGCACATGCTGGAGACCCAATGAGAACGTTTTGATCGGATGCCGATGCCGCTGAAAAATACGTTCGCGTGCCATATTAGATCGTGACCTCCTCGTCCGCAAACGTAACTTGTCCGTCTGACAACGCCCCGATGCGAACCAGCGATTCCACACGGTATCCTGCTTCTTTCAGCAAGCGGCCTCCCGGTTGGAACGCCTTTTCAATAACGATGCCAATCCCAACTACTTCAGCGCCTACTTGCTCTACAATGCGGGCCAGACCAAATGCTGCCTCGCCATTCGCCAGAAAGTCATCAATGATCAGTACACGGTCTCCTGGCTGCATGAACTTCTTCGCAACTGTAATTTCATTCGTCTCCTGCTTGGTAAAGGAGTACACCTTCTCCACCAGAATGTCTTCGGTGAGCGTAAGTGACTTCTGCTTCCGTGCAAAAATAAGCGGCACGTTGAGTTCCAGCGCAGTCATGATACCTGGTGCGATCCCTGATGATTCAATGGTCAGTACACGTGTAATGTTCTCCCCTTCAAAACGGCGGATGAACTCCTTTCCCACTTCCTTCATCAGAACCGGGTCCATCTGGTGGTTCAGGAATGAATCCACTTTGAGTACCTGCTCGGACAGAACAATGCCTTCCTGTATTACCTTGTCTTTTAACAATTGCATCGTAATTCTTCCCCCTGTGCGCCCTCTAATACAGAAACCTGCATGACCACCGATCCGCTCTGTAAAAAAAACAAAAAGCCCGCCTTTTTACACGCTGCGGAAGAACCGGAGACGGGAAAAGACGGACTTGTACGTATGTGGACAAGCCGCATGGATACTGCGAGTGTAATGGAATGGAAAAGCATGATAACAGGATGACTCAGAGCAAACCTCTCTCAAAACTCCCTATCGAAATAGGAATATGAAGCTGCCTGAACATTCTTTTTCAGACACACTGCCCAAGAATCCTTTCTCCACATACCTTACAAACGTTGCAGATCTTTCCCGTAGTCCGATCATTCCGGTGATCGGGTAGAAACATGCAGGCCTATTCCTGCACATATACGAGTCGGCATATTTAATTTTTTAGCTCCATGATTCGTTACAATGTATGATCGCGAACCTGAATGTAAAAGTGTGAACGGAACTGATAATGTTAGAAGTATACCGAATCGGCGGCGTGAAATAAAGAAGTATTTTCATGGAAGTTGCGGAAACTTGTCTTAATTTGCATTAAAGGGATGCTTGCTGCGGCGTTTTTATGTACAATATGAGAACGGAAGCGCGTGTCCGAACGGAGAATCGATGGAAACGCCGCCTGTATTATGAATTTATTTGGTAAAGGAGATTTGCAGACATGAAAGGCGTACTGAAGGAATTTAAAGAATTTGCTGTACGTGGCAACGTCATCGATCTGGCGGTCGGTGTCATTATCGGGGCTGCTTTTGGTAAAATTGTCACGTCCCTCGTGAATGACATTATCATGCCACCGGTAGGTAAACTGCTTGGAGGCATTGATTTCAGTCAGAAAATCATTAATCTGGATCAGGATATGAAAACAGCCAGTGGACAGGAAATCACAACTCTTGCTCAAGCCAATGAGGCTGGCGCTACGGTGATTGCCTATGGGCAGTTCATCAACGTGATGATTGATTTTCTCATCGTCGCTTTCTGTATTTTCATGCTGGTGAAGGGTATCAATTACCTCAAAAGCAAAGAACACAAAAAGCCCGAGCCGCAAAAAACGACCAAGGCTTGCAAATACTGTCTGTCCGAAATTCCGGCAGCGGCTACTCGCTGTTCGCACTGCACTTCAGAGCTGGAAGCAGAAGGAAACGGTGCAACAGCTTAATCGTTTCCATGCTTGGAGTGCATCCGAATTCAAATTCTGACCTAAACTCTATATAGAGGACAATTCTAAATATAATAAGGTTTATGTAAAAAAATTCCTGCTTGATCTGTCCGTCATTCTTCTTCATCCGTATTGTTGCAAACCCGCACAGGGCGGGTGGAATCAAATCGGCTCCCACATGAAAGGTCTCACCGTAAAGGTGGGGCCTTTCTTTATCTCACAAGCAGGGTCCTACAAACTAGAATCGACGCGGCAACAAGTGTTCCAAAATCGACTTCAAATCCCGATCTTCCTTATAAACCTCTTTCCCGGTATCGAGCTCTGTTACCCGGATATAATCAAAATTCATCGACGCATCCACAGGTTTAAACAACAATTGGCTCTCGTCTTCCAAACGTACGTTGAATCCCATATCCTTAAACATCGTTGTTAACTGATTGTTTGCCGGTTCCTGACCCTGTCCAACAAATATTAGACCTCTCAGACTTTTACGTTCCTGAGGTTGCGGATAAATGACCTGAAAGTGTACAATGCATTCCATAAGATGGTTCCCCTTTCGTTTAAAACATACTTTGTGAAATTTTGAACTTTAAAACTTGCTATATAAGGAGATACGTATCATGACCCCAGAACGTTTCGATATTTACGACGATCAGCAAAATTGGATAGGTACAGAGCTGCGCAGCGTGGTCCATGCCAAAGGATTCTGGCACTGTTCATTCCACTGCTGGATCGTGCGGGATGAAGGCTCACAGCGGTTGGTTCTATTTCAGCGAAGACGGGATATCAAGGATACCTTCCCCGGATGTTACGACATTACAGCAGCAGGGCATCTCACTGCCGGCGAACAGCTGCATGAAGCCAGTCGTGAGCTTGAGGAAGAACTGGGCGTGCAAGCGCCTTTTGAAACGCTGACCTATCTATTGACTGCAAGACAGCAACTTGAAGGGCAGGTACGTGGTGTACCTTTCATCGATCGGGAATTCAGCTCCGTCTATGGACTGTGCTTGAACCAGCCTCTCGAAGCCTTTACCTTGCAGGCAAGCGAAGTCGACAGCCTGTACGAAGTGCCTTTGAATGACCTGATTGCCTTGTTCCGTGGTGAAACCCATGTGATTCAAGCCGCAGGAGTGCAAGCCGTGCAGTCAGCGTCCGATCAGGTGAATCAGGCAAATCGTAACTCTGTTCCTCTTCCTTTTCAAGCACGTCACAAGCGCGAAATTAGAGCAGCCGAGTTCGTGCCACACGGTACGGAATATTATATCGATGTACTTGAAGCGTTATATCACGTGCCCAAAAACTAACCAATTTTGCCTATGATGAAGTTACGTTCATAGCTTCATTTTCTCAAAAATAGCATGAATTCATACCCTACTACATTAGCTCAACAGGGAACATTTGCTGTGATGAACATCACTGCTTCTGTTAACTAGCATGAAGAGGCGTCTGCCTTATGGCAACGCCTGCTTCCTTTAAGCATGTATTTTGGAGTTCATAGGATGTCTGCTCTATTCACATTGAAGCCGTACTTGCGGGACCTTCAGGCCTTCAATCAGGCTTAATGCCCTCTGAAGGTACGGACCAATAACGTGCTGAGAGGTTTTGATATCGATGCCCGTAACGAGACTCCAGTTCCTCCCCCATATCCTGCTCCAGCTCATACAACACCAATTCCTGAGCAAAATGATTCAGCAGCAGTCCGGTCATGACCGGATGTTCTGTCACCATCGCCTGAGTGGCACCAGATTCTCCGCGCATCCCTAACATGCACCAACGACGATCTACCACTAATGAGAACTTTCGGCCATTACCTGCTCCGTATGAAGGCAAACCAGGCCACGGAGCTGGATGATCCATAATTCCCTCTCCACCATCACATGACCATAACAGGCGCACGCCGCGGTCTTCGGCACGCTGCAAGTCGGCACGCAACAACTCCGCTTCCTCACGCCACACGTCCACCACAATCTCATGTTTGGCCTCAGCCAGTTCACGGCTTAGATTTTCAAATACATTTTTGTCGCCTTCAATGTTGTAAAAGACAGGCTTCTCCGGCTCATGCTGCGGCATACTGCTCTGCACATATTCAAGAGATGCACGCATCTGACCAGAGATCATGCTTGTCATCTCCTCAGGCTTCAACACACTGTATTTCGCAGGTTCGCCTGCGCTGCAGCGCAGGAATCCTCTCTGTTCCAGCCGTTGCAAGGTGGCATATACATTGGAACGGGACACACCCAGCCTTTTTGCAACCTCATATCCCGAGGCCGAACCTTGGCGGGCGAGTTCCACCATAATTTTAGATTCCATCTCGGTAAACCCCAGATGTCGCAAATGATGCAGCAGTTGGTCCATATTCCCGTCCCCCCATGCTGTAAGCAACCAGCGCAGCCACACATTGATTCGGCAGCGCTTCTACTGCATCAGATCTGTTCTGCTCCGCAGCGTGGGCACCATTTGGAACCTTTGGGCAGCTCTGCTGCGCAAATCTGACAATTCACCATTTCGCGTGGCACTTCGGTCTGTACGTCCACCGTGTTCACGATCGGATTATTTTCTTTCCAGTACCGAATGCGCTCATCCAGCTCCTGCTGGCGCTCACGCTCCCGTTGCATTTCTTCATCCCGACGGCGTTCCCACTCGGCATCGAATGCTTCCTTTTCCTCTTGAGTAAACTCCGTACTGTTATACTCGGATTCGGTCTCCAGGTCCGCAATGGACGGAATTACCGTGTGATACGGTTCAGCTTCCTCCAGTTCCTCTTCAACTGGTGCATCATAGATTGGTCGCTCCGGGCTTTGGGCCACGGCTGCTTCCTGTCTCGCAGGGTTTGTCGCCCCTACAGATGCTGCTGCGGGTTTGAATTCACCCAGCTTACGTCCGCATTTCGGACAGAAGTTGGCATCCAGTGAAGCGACGTGTCCACACTCGCATAAGCGCTCATTTTTGAGTTGTGCAATCTTGTTGCGCAGTCCATCGATCTCGTCCTGCAATTCATCGCACAGCCCGGATAAATCCACCATCTCTTTTTCGGCACGCGTCATGTCCTGTGCGCGATAACCTTCATAAAAGATACGACCCATATCTGTAAAATGGACTTCCTGTTCCTGTTGCAAGCCCACAATCTGATTATTTATTTTTCCGATTTCAACGGCGTGCTGGGCACGCTCTGTTGCTTTGTTTGCTCCGTTCTTAATCCGTTGAAGCAGTTTCATGACTTCTCCTCCTCTGTCCCGTCAGAAGTTGAACCTATTGATTCAACACCCATTTGTTCCAAAACTCATTTTCATTTGATTTTTTTATAGTATATAACTTATACGATATCATGCCAAAAAGTTGCGAAATCGCGCGTGAATGCCCGTTTTCTGCCGATGCTGGATGAATTCGGGGGCTTTCGTCAGGACCATACGTTCGGGTATAATGAAGCTTTGGCCCTGCTGATCCGCCTAATTGGGCGGTTATCCCTATCATACCAATTTACAATGCGATTGTGAAAAGGGCAAATGAATTACTTTTAAGCCGGGATAGTCCTATCCCTGAATGCATATAGAGGTGGATGAATGATGTTAAGTCCGAACTCAACGTTTTACCCCCGTCCGCTCGGGGTTACCCCGGCGGCATCCTTGCCCCAGTCCCCTTCAGCGCCACTGGAGACCAGCAGGCAGCTCGTTGCCAGCGATGAACGGGATGCACCTTATTTCCGCTCTCTGGAAGAGGTAGGCATCCGTCTGAACGGACCCCAGATCTCAGCGGTTCGCCACGGTAAAGGGCCCCTGCTGACTCTCGCAGGAGCTGGCTGCGGCAAAACAACCGTACTGGCTGCACGAGCCGGCTACCTGATGGAGGTTAGTGGTGCTCACGCGGGAAGCATCCTGCTGGTGACGTTCACGAACAAAGCTGCCACTGAGATGAAAGACCGCATCGCATCGCTGCCTGGCATTCGCCCCGCGGCCGCACGAGCGGTGCAGGCCCGTACATTCCACTCCTTCGCGCTGACGCTGCTGCGTCATTACGGCGTGCAGGAGGAGATTTTTGGCGAGTCTCGTGCGCAGCATACCGTGCTCAAGATGCTTCTGCGTCAGAATGGCATGAGTGAGGCTTTTCAGCCTGAGAGTCTGCTGGCTATGCTGTCCGCTTGGAAAATGCAAGGCTCAGAGACGAGCGACCTTCCCGAGAAATCACAGGAGGAACGGGATGCCAAACGTGTTCTCCTGGGTTATGAAGCCTGGAAACGGGATCGCAACAAAATGGATTTTGATGATATTTTGCTGCGAGCTGCCGCTCTGCTTCGTGATCCTGCTGTACTGGGACCGCTTCAGCAGCGTTTTCAGTACATCATGGTCGATGAGTTCCAGGATACCAACAGTCTGCAATATGAAATTGTACAAAAGCTGGCTGCCGCCCACCGCAATCTGATGGTTGTGGGAGACGATGATCAGACGATTTATACGTTTAATGGGGCACGGCAGGAATCCATTTTGGAATTCGATAAAGTTTACCCCGGTGCACGCATCGTGACGCTGGATATCAACTACCGCAGCGATGCGCGTATCCTGGGACTGGGCAGTGAATTGGTCGCCCGGAACAAACGAAGACGTGACAAACGGCTGCGCGCAGCCGGACATCGTGGAGATGCGCCCCGGTTCGCAACCCCCTCCAATACCGAGGAGGAAGCAGCTTGGGTTGTTAATCAGTTGTGTCAGCAAGTCGAGGAAGGTCTGCATACGTATCGGGATATCGCGATACTGCACCGGACAGCCAGCAGCAGTCGGGCTATATTCGAGCAGCTTGTGTTGAAAGATGTGCCGTTTGTACAACACGGCGCTTCTCCGGTCTTCTATGACCAGTCACTGATTCGACCGCTGATGGATCATATGCGCTTGTCCTTGAATCCACGTGCTGTAGATGCTCTGCCGAGTGCGCTTGGGCCTCTCTATGTATCCCGCGATGCCGGACTGGAGTGGATTCAGCGCAGTGAAGAGCAGCAAGCGAAGAAATATCCGCTCATCCATCTTGCCAAATGGGACAAGCTGAAGCCTTTTCAGCAGGAACAGGTCAAGGAACGTATCAAGCTGATCAAATCACTGACGAAGCTAAAACCGGTGATCGCGATCCAGGAGATGCGCCGCCAGTTTTACGACAAGTATATGGAAAGCGGTGATCCCAGTATCTTTACCCATTACAAGGAAACGATGCTGGAGACACTGGACGAATTCGAAGCTGCGGCCAAAAAATTCGAAACCGTTGAGGAGTTCATCCAATTCGCCGATGAACTCTCCCGCAGACACCGCGAGATGGAATCACTGCGTCGTGCACAGGACAGCGATGCAGTCCAGCTGATGACGATTCACCGGGCCAAGGGGCTTGAATTCCCATGTGTGTACTGGATCGGGGCCAGCGAAGGAATCGTGCCTCACAGCACGGCACTACGGCAGGATATCCCCGAAGACCAGAAGGCTGCCCTTACGGTGCAGCAGACTGATGCCGAACTGGACATGGCTCTGGAAGAGGAGCGACGGCTTGCCTATGTGGCAATCACACGGGCCAAACAGTACTTATACGTCACTTCTCCCGCCAGTCATCACGGAAAACCGGCGGACGTTTCTCGCTTTCTGCTGGAAGCCTTCGGCATGGAGGTACCGGACAAACGCAAGAACCGCGAGGAAGGCCGGACTGGCAATCACGCGTCATATAGCAAAGGTAATGGCAACGGTCAGAGCTCCCGCTCTGGTGCCCGTTCTGAAAGTAGGGACGTGATGCACAGACGGACAATCAGCAACAGTGACCGTGATTTCGATGTTCACAACGAACGTGACGATGATCGGCTCAGTGAACGGCGTGGCAGCGGAGAAATCCGCAATCACAAGGCGTTCAGCACCGCGGGTGTAAATCAGACAGCTCCGTCCTCCAACAGTTCGGGTTCCCATTCTTCAGGTGCGGAACGCACAGAGACCGTAGCGATCTGGAAGTGCAGTTCCTCCACCTGCAAAGCATGGCTGCGCCAGAAACCGGATGGTCCTTCAGCCAAGGCATCCAAAAAGGCAGCGTCTGGTCCTCCGGCTTGTCCGCTATGTTCAGGCACAATGGAGGCCAGTACCCGTAAGGTTCCCGTAAACGGGCGGTTCGGAAGGTAAAACTGGATACTCTAATGAATAAATAAGGTGAACGATCGCCATTCGTTTCAGGACGCTTCCTGCTGTTTATTAACAGTAGAAGCGTCTTTTTTCCATTTTAGAATGGAGGTTGGATTATGCAGGACGGCAAGAAGCATTACTATGTATCAGTAACCCATAATCTCATTGAACAGACTAAGAACGAATCAACACCGTTTGAAGTCATGGTGGACGATGAACAGTTAAATCGGCTGAAAGACCTGATGAAAGTGCTGGAGGATGAAGATGCCTATACATTGCAACGAGCTCCGGTACCCTACAAATCGGCTGATCATGACGAGGCCACGGAACAATTTTCGGACGGCATGACGTTACTGTACACGTTTCTCTACGACCATGGCACCTCGGATACCCGGCAGGCGATTGAGAGCATGAACGTACTTTCACGGCTGCAAGATACGGATTATGATGATCCGGGGTATGAGAACTCACCGCTAAATAAATGAACTCTTATCACAAAGACTTCCTCTCCGATGAATTCAGACCAATGGTCTGTTTCAGGAGTAACGGAGTCTTTATTTTTTTACAATCCAGCCCCATTAGTATCATTATTGATACTATAAACCAAAAATGATACTACTGTTTATTTTTGATATTATACTATATATTTTATATATAAACTTATTTCTACGAGGAGGATAACTATAGCAATGGGAAATCCAATCATGATGAAAGCGTTCGGATATTACGAGCCTGGGCTAGAGACCGACATACCACCATTTCAGGAGGTAGAAGTTGAGAAACCAAAACCTACAGGAAAGGATTTACTCGTTGAGGTGAAGGCGGTGTCTGTCAATCCGACGGATTGGAGATCGCATCTTTCCAAACATCCGGACGATTTATCCCTGACCGTGCCTGGTCGTGATGTAGCGGGCGTAGTAGTGGGCATCGGCTCCGATTGCAATTTGTTCGACGTTGGTGACGAAGTGTATTATGCGGGGAGCAATATGCGCCCAGGCGGACACAGTGAGTTTCATTTAGTAGATGAACGAATTGTCGGCAGAAAGCCGAAAAATCTGGATTTCGCCCAGGCGGCAGCTTTACCTCTGACAAGCCTTACGGCAGGAGAAGCTTTTTTTGAGCGCTTGGGCATTTCCAGGAATGCATCGGATAACGAAGGCAACAGTATGCTTATTATCGGGGCAGCGGGAGGCGTCGGGTCGATCGCTACTCAATTAGCCAAGTTGGCTGGACTTAAAGTTATAGCAACTGCCTCTCGTCCCGAATCTGTCTCTTGGGTAAAATCAAACGGAGCAGACCATGTGATCAACCATCGTCAACCATTTGGACCACAACTTAAAGATCTCGGACTCGCTGGTGTACAATATATTTTCGTGCTAAATCATATAGATGAGCATATGGATGAGATGGCAGAAGTTATTTTGCCGCAAGGAAAAATTTGTTCCATTCTGCCATTTGAAAAACCAGCCGAACTTCAAAAGTTATTCTCAAAAAGTGTAACGCTCGTTTGGGAAATGATGTTCACCCGTCCGATGTTCCAGACAGATGATATGATTGAACAACATCTTCTACTTAATGAAATCGCAGATCTAGTGGATGCTGGCAAGATTCATACAACGATGGCAGAGCGGATTAAACCGATTAATGCAGCTAACCTGCTGGAAGCCTACCAAAAGAGCAAATCGGGCACTGCAATTGGCAAAATCGTGTTAGAAGGGTTTGAAAAGTAACGTATATCCGTTTTGTCTGATCACGATCAATGAATCAACCAAAGGGTGTTGTCTCTCCAATGATAAGATGGAGAAACAACACCCTTAAATACCTCGTTAGATTCAATCTCTATATCAGTCCAGACGAATCTCTTGACCTTTTTCGGCTGACTCGTAAATTCCGCACAGCATCCTTGTCGAAGCCACACCATCCGCAATTGGACTGATTGGCTCGGTACCATTCAGACAACAATCCACAAAGTGATCAATCTGATTCTGGAAGGCACCGTGAATATCGAGACCTTTATAGTCCGTCTGGGGTTCAATGTTCAGGATGGTATTGTGTTTCTCGGTAACGATTAGCGTCTCTGGCTCCAGCTCAAACCCACCACGCTCGCCGTACAATCTGACTGAAGATTCTTCCCCACGTGCATGCAGGGTAAAGCTCACATCTACCGCCAAAGAAGCCCCGTTCTCGAAGCGAATCAGCGCATTCGCCATATCCTCCACATTGTTGACAGCAGAACTGTAATCTGCGGCTTTGTAAAAAGAAAGATGCTCGATATGGGCACGATTGCCCAGTTTTCGATACGTATTGCCACTCACCGAAACAGGTTTCGGTCTACCCATCAGATACCAGCATTGGTCGATAATATGTACGCCAAGATCAATGAGCGGGCCACCGCCGGAACGGTTTTTGTCGGCAAACCAGCCTCCGGGATTTCCCAAGCGACGCAGGATAGAAGCTTTGGCATAATACAATTCACCAAACTCACCCGCATCGATGAAACTGCGCATCATCTGCATATTGTTGTCATATCGACGTACAAATCCCACGACAAAGGTACATCCACTTTTCTTCACAGCCTCTTCGATCCGCAGTGCATCCTCCACATTGGTTGCTACCGGTTTTTCCAGCAGCACGTGCTTGCCTGCTTCCAGGGCAGCGATGGCAAATTCGGCATGCGTATTATTCCACGTACAGATACTAACGGCATCCACATGCGGGTCCTTCAGCATCTCACGATAATCGGTGTACACTGATTGTGCATCATACTTCTCTGCTGCCGCTGCTGCACGCTGTTCGTTCAGGTCACAGATGGCGTAAATGACGGCATTCTCATTCTTGGCATAACATCTCATATGAAGATCCGAGATGGAGCCTGTACCGATCATGCCGATATGCAGCATTTTGCTTGTGCTCATCTTCTTCCTCCCTTCCTTTTCCAGAACATGAATATCGTCTAGTCTGCCCGGAGCATGCCTTTGTAAATCCCAGGTGTTGAATTTTCGATCTTCACGGCCCCCAGGGTCTGAGCATAGAAATCCACAGGTCCCGCCGATCCAATAATCGCGTAAGCGTAACCATCTGCTTTCATGGCGTGCATACAAGCCAACAACAGCGCTGTACCGACACCTTTGCCCCGTGCCTCCTGACCAACACCTGTTGGACCAAAGAAATTACGACACGTTGCTTCATAACAAGCGAAACCGATCATTTTCCCATGCTCAAGCGCAATATAACAAGTTACGGGTTGACGTGCAAAAGCTACATCACATTCATCCACCCAGGGCTGGCTAAAATGGGATCTCACCCAATTCAGCACAAGCTGCTTCTCTGGTGCAATGGCTCTTCGGATAACAATGGAGGACTCCTCCAACTTTTTCAGTCCACTCTCTTGCTCAGGCAAATGGTAGAGCGCCACCAACATATCACTCATATGATTGTTTCCCCTCCTCATATTTGGATGCTCCCAAACCCCATGTAATCCAAGATTAATTCAAAGTCTGAATCACACGTTTTCCACTCATTGATCCTTAACCGCATCCTGCTTCTTATAACCGGGAATATGGCCTGTTTTTCAAATAATAGACTAACATGCTGCTCACATTAATTACATCAAAGTGCAACACTGGACGAAGTTGTCCCGTCTACAAGGATGGAACGTGGCCTTAATAGGAGTTTACCGCGTCATAACCAAGATGAGAAGGGATGAAATCAACGATGAACAACAACATGAAAAAAGTTAGCGCCCTGATGGTCCTGTCCTTGGCCCTGGGCGGGGGAGCCGTATACGCAGCAAACCTGGACAGCATTCAGCCCGTCAATTCAACTTCCGTATCAGCCGATAGCAAAGGAACTGAAGCCGTAAAAGTATCTGTGAACGGTGCACCGATGACTGACGGTTATTGGAACAAGGATGGTCAAGAACCTATGATCGCGCTGCGTGATCTCACCGAAGCACTTGGCATTGATCTGAAATGGAACAAGGAAAACAAATCTGCTGAGCTGACAAAAGGTACCCTCTGGACACTTGTTACCACAGGCAAAGACCAGTATTCAGTCAATAAAATGCTGCTTAAGCTGGGAACAGCGCCTGAAATCACAAATGGCACACTGTTCGTACCCGCTTCTTTTGCAGAAAAGGTACTGCACGGCCAGGTGACAACCAAAGGAAACCAGGTCACCATCTCCAGTGAAGAGGAAGTGAAAACCGTTACTGAGCGTGGGGTCATTACGGGAATTAACAGCGAAGGCAAGTATCAATCCATCCATATCGGCGGCGCAGGGACAGACGGTATCGTGCTTAATGTTGGTGAAGATACCACTTTCAAATCCGCGGATGGCAAAGATATCAAGCTTACCGATCTGACCATTGGCATGAACGTGGAAGCTGAGCATTCAGAGATTGCAACCCTCAGTTTACCGCCGCAAACCCCTACTTACCAAGTCACTGTACTGGATACTGCTGCTTCGGATTCCGAAGCACAACCAAAAGAGGTTCTGGGTACAGCAGGTACGATTGAAAATGTAAAAACAACACAAGATAACGTTACTCAGATCGAGATCTCCGGCTCTCGTCTGACAGAAACAGCTCCGGACCATGTTATCCTTAACATTAGCAAAGATACACAACTGGTGAATCATCAAGGAGAAACGATCAAACCAGAGGAACTGACCAAAGGAGCCAAAGCGATTGGATTCTATAGCCCGGTCCTGACTCGCAGCCTGCCGCCAATCGGAACGGCTTGGAAAGTGGTCATTGAAACACCAGCCGAACAACCTGAAGCGAAATAAGCTGTAAAGGAACGTACGGTATAAGCCGCTTCGCACGTTGTATGCAGCGGTTTGTAAACTAACATCATGCTGAAATAACCTTATCCGTCCTGTGCTGTGCTCTTGCACCCAGGGTTGGGTAAGGTTATTTCTCTATGCTGTATATTACATCGCTTAGTTAAGTTAAATGGTGAAGCCTGCGATTGATATGTCAAATTGCCACATTGATCCCATCGTGATGTTCAGTAACCACAATATCCAAATTTGTATCTTGTTTGGTAGATACAAAAGAATTAAATGGACAAACATAGCCAGGGTTTAGCAAATTATAAATGTTATTTGGCTATACTCAGAGTAAAAAGCAAATTCAAGTATATTTAAATATGCTTTTGGGTTGAATAATATTCAGCACAATGTATCAGCAAGATTCTGTTTACAGATCGGATTGGATATAAAAAGGTTCCATATTGATCGTTGACAGATATTGACGAAAACGAGATAGTTCTTCGATCGCTCTCTCCTTCTGCTGAAATGTACCTACGGTAAAAGCAGATTCGAAAGAACGGTTCCTTCGTTTGATGTTTCGAGTGTAAGAGCAACAGATTTGACGATAGTTTTCTCATCTTGGCTGATGATCCACATAGTGGGTTTCTCCTCTCGGGTACGTATAATTCTATGCAACAAATTGTACACTTTAATCCGCCCAAAAGCAACATTACGTTTCTTATAAGCATATTTAGAAACGATTTGTTTCCTTTGCTGTATGCAACAAAGAGTTGCATTATACTCCTCATATAGAGGTGATATCATGTTAAATGGTGAACGATTAAGAGAAGGACGTATTGCACAGAACCTAACTCAAGAAGATATGGCAAAAAAGCTCGGTATCACTCGCCAAGCTTATGGTAATTATGAATCTGGTAAAAGAGATGTAGATTCGCAGACTTTAGTGAATCTTGTGAAGATATTAAATGTTTCTGTAGATTATTTATTGGGGTTATCGACAATTAAGACCCTCGAACATAATCTTCAAACTGAGATCATTGAAATTCAAGACTGGACAGATAAAGAAAAAGAATTAGCTAAACTCATAATAAGCAATTGGAGAAAAATAAACTCATAGAATTTAAAAAAACCAACCGTTAATGGTTGGTTTTTTTAACTGTTGACAAAAAAATCTTAGAATTAACTAATCATTCCTCTAATCTCCTCAAAGTTGCTATGAAGAGCGGAAAATTTATAAACTTGCCTAACAAATCTTTTAGTTCCTCAACAAACTTGCTAACTGCATCTAGAGTTTTTCTTTATAGACATCCATGATGGCTCTATTTCGTTACTTCCATATCCGCTTCCGCTTCGACAATCGCTTCCACTTCGATTTCGACCATCAACAGGGGATCGATGAGTGCACGAACCTCCACCATCGTAGCTACAGGCTGGATCTGTCCAAAAAATTCACCATGAGCCTTGCCCACTTCTTCCCACCGGGAAATGTCGGTTACAAACATGCGGGTTCTCACGACATGAGACATGTCTGCACCCAATTCTTTCAGTGCATTTTCAATGGTCTGCAAAATAAATCTCGTCTGTGCATATGGATCACCTGCTCCAACCACAACACCGTCCTGCATGGCCGTAGTACCAGCTACCTCAATTCGGTTGCCAACACGAATGGCACGGCAATATCCCACAAGCGGCTCCCATGGAGAACCCGTAAACACCTGCTGTCTGCTCATTCTGCTTCCCCTCGCTTTAATTGTATTTTCCTTGATTAATCTCTGAAGTATATCAGTCCATTGTCCTTCCGGACAAGGAAATCCAGCTTCATTCCAGTTTGATTCTGCGCATATCAAAAAGCCTTGTAAGACCACCAGTTCACCTCGTCAAATGGCGGTCTTACAAGGACTTGGGAATAACAGTATAGACGCTATGCTAAAACATGTAGCAATTCACTTATGTTTACAGCTTAATGTTAGCCTCGTCAAAGTATTCTTCAAGTGTCAGGCCACTTTTCACAACATCAGGAGCCAGATCAGTGCCGACATAGCGAATATGCCATGGCTCGTACACATAGCCGGTTATCCCTTCCTCACCTTTCGGATAACGGATGATAAACCCATATTCTGCTGCATGCTCAGCCAACCACTGGCCTTCTTTCGATGTGCCAAACACCTCTTCCAGCGCATTGCCTACACTTGGACTGGAAACGTCAATCGCTAGTCCGGTCTGATGTTCGCTGTGGCCTGGCACAGAGCTTACACGATCGGTGTATTCTTGACCTTTGGTTTTGACATTGTTGTTATAGATCGAAACCTGACGCTGATAAGAACGATATCCAGATACCGCACGAAGCTCAATGTCGTCCGCTTTGGCACCTGCAAACAGCTTCTCCAACGCCTCGGCAGCTTCCTTGCGCATATGGCGCTTTTCATGCGGTCCGTCGAAGGAGAACGGCACGTTAGGCTCCACCAGATCATCTGGCTCGTACCCTTCAGGCAAGCTGCGCTGTTTATTAACGATCACGGCCATCGCTTCTGCGTTGGTCACTACCGATTGTGCATCAATCGTCGTTTGCAGCGCGCTAATGCTGCGTTTCTCCATCAGGGGGTCCTCTGCTGTGGCTCCATTGCCTGCGTCAGAAGAACTCTCTCCCCCAGTTGAAGCATTGCCGGAACCACTATCCGTACCTTCATTGTTATTGTCCGAAGATGAGCTGTCATCCCCACCTGTGTTGTTGCCATCATTGCCCGTATCCTCAGTCAAATGAACCGTGGTACCGTCCGACTCTTGCTGTGCGCTTCCTGCTGCGTTCAGATTCTGGTTCTCCTCCGAGCCCGAACCGTCCTGGCAAGCGGATAACAAAGCTCCGCATATCATAAGTGAGGACAGCATGACCGCAATGTGGCGCTGTCGTCCTGTACGTAATTTCATGTAAAAACTCCTATCGGATATTGTAATAATGATTGCAGCATTCGTGCATGTGGGCTTGTCTTCCCTGCGACAGTATACCTTAATTTGCAGCAAAGCTCCACCTGTAAAGACCTCCTTGAGAGCAGGTCATCCTAAAGATATGCCGGGTGTACAGCTTGTACGGTCGTTTTTTGGACTTTTAGAGCCCTATCCCAAGCTTCTACACACAAGAAGCGAATTGGAAATGTATATATCCATTTTGGATAAAAAGGATTGCGCCGATGCACATCACAAACAAGCGGGGGATGATCTGAGATCTCCCCCGCTCCGAATGGTGCATCATTTGGTTGCCGGGCTGTCCTTCTTCTTCTTTTGGACAGCCTCCCACATCCGCGCAGCTACGCGCTCGCGGATCAATGCCATCCCTGCGGTGGCAGGCACGCCTGGCAGCAGCGCCGCCAGTTCCGGCGTTGCCGGGGGCTTCCCCGGCTGCGCCAGCCGCACCTTCACAGCGCCGAAGCCAGGCCCCGGCTGGTGCATGGCGCCGTCCGCGGCTGCCTCGGCGATCCACTCGCCGACGGCTGCGCCGCCTTCGCCGCCCCGCGCCTGCGGGCGGCCGGCCGTTTCGGCTGCGCGGCCGGGGCCGCTGGGATCATGGGCGAGTTCTTCCGCCCATGATCCCAGCACGCCGGCGAGCAGCGCTTCGCGCGGCAGGCCGGCGTGCGCCAGCTGCAGCAGCGGCTCGGCCGCGAAGCGCGCGGCAACGGCGCGCTCAGCGGCCGCGGCATGCGCGCAGCCCGGGCGGCCGCAGGTGCACGCCGCTGCGCCGCCCGCGCTCAGCGAGCTGCTAGCGGTGGCTGTGCCCGGCGCGGCCTCGCTTGGCGCAGCGGGCAGCAGCCCGGCGAGCTCCGCCGGGGCAGGGCCGCCGCGCAGAAGCGCATACAGCGCCAGCGGACGCTTGCGCAGCTGTGCCAGCACTGCCTCCCGCTCAGCTTCACTGAGCTGTGGCAACGTGCCTGTTACCGTGAATAAGCCTTCGGCTAATTCGGTCTTGCTTGCAGCTGCGAATGCCTCTTTGCCTGCATCAGCAGCTGCACTAACTTCTGCTGTCCATCCACCGGGGGACATATGCAGCTCTACATTCCATTTTTCGCTCACAACAATCCCCCTTCCTATCATTACACTCTGCATGTATGTGAGTGTGTATCTATATATGTTTAACTAAACATTTACACAATAACGGAGAGGACAGAAATAACCTGAAGAAGCAAAGCGTTCGCCTAAAAGCTTTCTGAAAGAAAGCTACATCGGAAGCATACGCTATCCCCGGATTTCCCCTTTTATAAAGGAATTAAAGAAATCTGGGGATAACAGCGATCGGAAGGTTGTTCTGTCATCGGAGTGCCAGTGTAAATATTCATTAGTTGAACTTATATAGCAACTTACAGCCATGTCTCGCCCTGAAGCGAGATCAGACCACGCAGTTCATCATCCGACATCTCGGTCAACCAGTTCTCACCAGAACCGACCACTTGCTCGGAAAGTGCCTTTTTACTCTCAATCAGCTCATCAATCCGTTCCTCCAGGGTACCCTGACAGATCAGCTTATGCACCTGTACGTTTCGATTCTGCCCAATCCGGAATACCCGGTCCGTCGCCTGGTTCTCCACCGCAGGATTCCACCAGCGATCGTAGTGAACGACATGACTGGCACGCGTCAGATTCAGCCCCACACCCCCGGCACGAAGAGACAGGACAAACAGGGATGGACCCTCCCCTTTTTGGAAGGTTTCCACCATGTCATCCCTTTGCGACTTCGAAACACCGCCATGCAGGAAATACGGTTCTTCCTCATACCGCTGTGTAAGCCGGGATACGAGCAATTCCCCCATCGCCACATACTGAGTGAAAATCAGCGCCGACTCCCCGTTGTCACGGATCGCATCCAGCAATTCCAGCAAACGTTCCATTTTGCCCGATGCTTCAGCCTTGCCATGTTCCTTCCGGCTGCTGTCCGCCAGCACCGGATGGTCACAGATCTGCTTCAGCTTGGTCAGTGATGACAACACAATTCCCTTACGAGCGATACCGTTTCGTCCATCCAATCCGCCCATCAGATCATCTACCACCCGCTGATACAAAACGGTCTGCTCTGGTGTCAGGGAACAATAAGATTTCAGCTCCAGCTTCTCCGGCAGATCCTTGCGGATATCCGGATCACTTTTCAGCCTGCGCAGCATAAAGGGCGATACAAGCCGATGAAGCTCACGCAAAGAGGCTGCATTTTCTTCAGATGGGCCCAGTCCCGTATACCGCTGGCGGAATGAAGAAGCTGTACCCAGATACCCCGGATTGAGGAATTGGAAAATGGACCACAGTTCGCTTAGTCGATTCTCCACTGGCGTACCCGTCATCGCAATGCGATGCGGCGTAGACAGACGCATAACGCTTTGCGCTTGCTTCGTACGGTAATTTTTAATATATTGCGCCTCATCCAGCACAACGGTAGACCAGTGCAACGAAGCCAGATCCGGGCCATCCCGGCCAGCCAGATGATAGGTCGTCAGCACAATATCATGGGACTGTGCTTCCGCCTGAAAAGCATTGCCGTGCAACCGTTGTCCGCCATGATGAATATATAACGACAGATTCGGGGCAAACCGCTTCAGCTCACGCTGCCAGTTCCCAAGCAACGAGGTAGGGCACACAATAAGTGCAGGCAGATGCGCATCATGCACATGCGGCTGTTCACCGTTCGCGGACTCTTCTTCCATCCCCATAAACGCTTCGTGCTCACGCGCTTCTTCCGCCGCGGCTTGCTGTTCCTCATGTTTCAAGTCCAGCAGGCAGGTAATGACCTGAATCGTTTTCCCCAATCCCATATCATCGGCAAGACATACGCCGAACCCAAGCTCACGCATGGCGGATAACCACTGGTATCCCCGCTCTTGATAGGGTCTCAACTCACCATGCAGCTCTGCCGGAACCTGACGAGGCTCAATACTGCGGAGCACCTGTCCGTCGAGCAAAAAGGAGAGCAGCCCCTCGGATTCCGCACCAAAGACGGAAAGCCCCTTCCATGCGGTATCTTCGCCTTCTTCAGCTGCCAGATGCAGCCATTCGGAGAGTGGCATATATTGTTCTTCTTCTTTTTTCATATAACGCAGAACCTGGCGAATCTCTTTTGTATCCACTTCAATCCATTCACCGCGGAACATCACATAAGGCACCGTTGCTTCCGCAAGAGCAGCCAGCTCCTCCGCCGTAACAGGTTTGCCGTCCAGCATCGGTTCTGCCTTGAAGGCAACCAGCTGCTCCATGCCTAGTGCAGACGGTGCCCCGAGCGGTCTTTCTGTTCCACGATTGAGCATCTGCAGACGTAATCCAGCGCGGCGTTTCCCTGCACGGCTCCAGCGGGAAGGCATTAACACGGTTACTCCCGCCTTCTGCAGACGAGGCACAGCATAGGTCAAAAATTCAAAAAAGGCTTGCTGTTCCAGCTTCATTCCTTCCGGTCGTGCATGAAGAAGCGCCGTTTCCAGCTCCGGTGCCAGTTCTGCTGCATGACCCAGCGCCAACAGGAGCTGTTCTGCAGCTGATATATAACGTACTTTGCCTCGATCCAGATCCCGTTCCGGATGTGCCCAGATCGTGCGTGCAGGCAGTCTCAGGCCAGATTCCTGCACACTGTCTGCCCAGAAGGTAATCCCCCACAATGATTCATGATCACCAAGGGGCGGTTCCAGCCGCAGTACCAGCTTCAGCTCGCCTTCCGTGGGAGCCGTTTCTTCACTGCCTACCACGGGTCTCGCTGTACCGCCAGCTTCTTGCAGCGTTCCAATGAGTTCTGCCATTTCCTCCGTAGGTCCCTGCACCGTCACCGGACGGAACATCGAGATCAGACTATTCCACCACAGCTCTGCTACCGGAGAGGACCCACGCCGGAATGGCGTACGGTAACGGGACAGTTCACTATCCATGCCTTCCATCTCACCTGTGACAACCGCATGAACCATTCCGCTCATAAATGAAAATAATACGGCCGCGCCCGCTTCCTCCCGTGATTCCGGTTCAGAAGATGCGTATGCTCCGGGAGCAGACAATCCGATCGGCGGCATGGATTCCGCCAACTCCCGGAATCGTTCCACATCCGCTTCCTGCAACAGACGCGGACGCCATACGCCTGTCAGCGTTTCCTGTCCGGTGCGGCGACGTGCACCCGTCTTGGCCGCAAACTCAGCGGATGGAGCAAATTCTCCGCGCAGCAGCAGTTCCTGTGTAAACTGTGCTGCTTTTACCCAGTAGCGAATCTCTTCTCCAGCCTGAATTCCTGCCGCATTCAATATACTGTCGTCCCAATGGAGCAGCAGCTTGAATGTATCTTTGGGCGAGATTGCCAGCCCTTCCAACGTCCGCCCGAGCAATTGACGCCGCTTCGTACTCGCTTCCGCGGCATTACGCATCGGATTGGGCCAACGAAGCTCCGCAAGACGCAGAGCGGCAGGCTGAAACAGACGACCCCCGTCGCCAAAATTCAGCTTCCGTACCACGTGGCTCCAGGCATCCACACGTGGCTCCGATGTTTCACCGGAAAAACAAAAAAATACGTCACCAAGCCATACTCCATACAGCGATTGCATCATTACAGTCTCCCGTCATCCCTTCGCATTGTTACTCTCCATCATATACGAAAATGCTCGGATTTAAAAACTTTTACGCATAAAAAGTGCAACATCACTTCGAAAAACCATCTCCAAACCACTTCATACTATATTATGTATGGCTGTTAAAAGGTGAAACACGCCAAGTCATTGCACTCCAGGGTAGGATGCTCACACTAAAAAATGCCCCTTATCCCCAAAAAGGGGTAAGGAGCATTTTCATAATTAACCGGATATGTGCTTTGTATATAATACTTAAGCGTTGCACTTACTGCGACTTGGTCAAATTGCCCAGCAATACATTCAGATTCAGAATTCCGGCCTCATGGTCGTCATTGTGTGCGATTTCCTTGAATATTCCCGTTGTGTAATGACGATATTCTTCCGTAGGCTCTTCAAATCGATCATACATGACCACGGAATCCACTGAATCGACGACGAGCGGTACATAATCATCGTGGTAAGGCACGACAATGATGCGCGTGGAAGGTGTAGTCTCCTCGTCAGGCATGCCCAGCAGGACGCGTACACTCACAACAGAAACCACTTTGCCATACAGGGGCGTAAAGCCCTTGATCTCAGGACTGCCAAAAGGAACAGTGGTTACCGGAAGCATTTTGATAATTTCATGAACTTCATCAATACGAAGCGCACAAATCTGATTTCCTACCGAAAAATTGATGTATTGAACTTGAACTTCCTCATCCATAATATCTCCAAACCCTTCTTCATTTTCAATCTTAGTAAATTTTTTTATAATCATGTTGGATATGCAAGTCTCATTTCACGTTACTTCCTCTGTGATTATATCGGTTGATGTGAGATGAATTTTTACCCACTAATTAATTAAGTCTAATTACTGCTTCACATTTATTAAATAATGACCAATTGTACTGAGTAACTCAATAATTAGGTAACACTCTGATTAGCCCTCTAATTAACCTTCCACTCCGTATAACAATACCGGAATTTTTTCACAAAGAGTATCAAACATGACGGCTGCTTCCTGACGAAGCATGGGGCGGGTTGGCTCATAGTCCACAGCGCCATCAGCATCTATCTTCACCTCTGGACCATAGAGCTGCATAGCAACCGCAAATTGCACTGCTTCTGATGCCCAAGGTGCCGGCAACGTTCCCGTCAGCTTGGCTTGTAGCGCCGGAGCGGATACATTGAATTGAATGAATCTCCAAAGAATAGAAGCCGCTTCTTGTCTGGTTATGGCACGGTCTGGCTCAAAGCGGCCATCCTGTGTCCCTTTTACCCCTGCATACAGAACTGCTGATTGAATCTCTTGTGCCAAATCATGTCCTACTGCATCCTTAAATATTACAGGGTCCTTAGATAGCTGGAATCCGACAATTTTCATTAATATTTGCACAAATTCTCCACGTGTCATTGCTTCTTCCGGTCTAAAGGAATTAGTATCATTTTTATTCAGAAATTGCTGTTGATTTAATTGGTCAATAGAAGCCGCATATGGACTATCGGCAGATACATCAGAGAATGGAGCTTGCACAGGCATTCTTTTCAGGAAGCTGTCTGGATAATTGTAATACATGTATTCAATTTTTCCATCCTCATCTGCCTTAAAGCCTGCTTTTACCCCTTGTTCATCCTGAAATAACAACGCCTCTAATTGTTGAAGCTTATGGGTTCCCAATGCATCCTTTATAATAAGTGTTCCATCCTCACCCGCTTTCACCTCTGCACTAAGTAGAGGTATTCTCAAATCTTGAAATCTCCCTTCAAACTTGGCCAAGCTTTCCTTGGATGATTGGATTGGTGTGGCAGCCTTGTGTTGTTCAGGATAAAATTGATCCATGAATGAGCCAAATATTTCATCGCGAGGGTCCAGCGCTTCACCATTTACAATGATCATGGCGCCTACCTTTTGCTCTGGCACCATCCACAGCCAGGAGTGAAAACCAGGAAGGTCACCACCTTTTCCAATGACGGTCTGACCATTGAAAAGATGATTATGCATGGTTTCAAAACCATAAGACATTACGGGTAAGCTGTCATTAATACCGTATTGGTAGGCTTCCATTGTGTTTGTCGTTTTTTCTTCCAAAATGCGGCCATCACCAAGCTTTCCCCCATCTAACATAGCAAGCATGTATTTGGCCATATCACTACCGGTAGAGAACATGCTGCCACTGGGATCTATGTCAGGATAATTAGGATACACAGCGATTTCTTTACCTGCAGCGTCATAGGTTTTTGCAAGATTGTGATGGACTTGGGACGATAATAAAAAGTCACTATGTGTCATGCCAAGCGGCTTAAATATGTTTTGTTTTACATAAGTATTGAAGTCAATTTCAGCTACATTTTCTACGATATAACCTTGGTGTACAAAAGCCAGATTATCATACCTGTAGGCCTCGCCAGGTTTTATTTTTACCGTTGGCACGTTATTTTTGACATAATTCTGGAGAGAGACACCTGGAGTATTACCAGAAAAATCAGTAAAATCATAACCTGTTGTGTGGGTCATCAGGTTCTTCATTGTAAGGGGAACGCCGGTCTGATTAGGGATCTTAACTCCATCCATATATGCAGAGATATCGCGATCCAAGTCTATCTTGCCTTGTTCGGCAAGCTGCATCACCGCTGTGGTCGTAAATAGCTTGGAGATGGATGCCATTCTAAATTGGGTAATGTCAGGATTGATTGGTGTTTTGGAAGCCACATCTGAGTAGCCATATCCTTTGTTAAGCAGGACTTTGCCATCCTTTACAACTACAAACAATGCCCCCGTAAGCTTCTCCTTCACATCAGCGCGAGCAAAATAGGCATCTGCAAATTCCTCTACGGATTTAGCTGTGATCGGAGGAATTGCGGAGGTCGCTGTCCCTTTCTCAGCCAAGCTTTGGCTTTGGGCCTGATTGCTATTTGGAGTGGCTGATGCATGAGCAGGCAAGCCCGAAGATGACAGGACTAAGCCGGCGATCAAGACACTAGCTAGGATGACCTGTCTGGGCCGTTTACAATTTGATGGTTTCATATATTTTCTCCTCTTCCACTTGGGTTATTATTCCATAGAAATTGTATAATAACCCCATTCGAGGAAACAACCACCTTAGGCCCAGTCACACCCGTGCCTAAAGTTAGTCCCCTGTACTGAACGATGGTCCAGGTTATAACCAAGACTTTGGCCCATTGTCACCTATTACCGTGCCCCAAATGAAAACATTAAACAAGAACAACAAAGACACCTTCATTCCACTTCAATCGTGGTCTTGAAGGTGTCTTTCCCTTTCAACCCTAATATAAATGACACGCTACCTGGCGTCCCGGGGAAATCTCCCGCAGCTCCGGGATAACAGAGCGGCATTCGTCCTTCACATACGGACAACGGGTATGAAACGTGCAGCCGGACGGTGGATTTTCCGGATTGGGCACGTCGCCGCCCAGGACGATCCGTTCCTTTTGCACATTCGGATCAGGAACCGGAACAGCGGACATCAATGCTTTTGTATACGGATGCAGCGCCTCGGTGAACAGCTCGGCTGTGGGCGCAAGCTCCACCACTTTGCCCAGATACATAACGGCAACACGATCACTGATGAACTTAACGACGGATAGATCGTGAGAGATAAACATATACGTCAGTCCGAATTGTTCCTGCAGATCCTGCATCAGGTTCAGTACCTGCGCCTGAATGGAGACATCCAGCGCTGACACGGGCTCGTCACACACAATGAACTTCGGGTTCAATGCGAGAGCACGAGCAATACCGATCCGTTGGCGTTGTCCACCCGAGAACTCGTGTGGAAAGCGGTGAGCCTGATAGGGAGACAATCCGACCACTTCCATCAGTTCTTCGATTCGGCTTTTCAACTCGTTTTTCCCCAGATTGTGATGGGTGAGCAGCGGCTCCTCCAGTGTACGCTGTACCGTCCAGCGCGGATCCAGTGAGGCGTATGGGTCCTGGAACACCATCTGCATATCCGTACGGAAACGGCGCAGCTCTTCTGGCGGAAGCTTCCGTACATCCTTGCCTTCGAAGAACACCTCGCCATCCGTCGGCTCAATCAGACGCAGAATGGCACGCCCCGTAGTGGATTTCCCACAACCGGACTCTCCGACCACGGCGAGTGTTTCGCCGCGTTCCACGGACAGCGTTACACCATCGACTGCCTTGACGGCACCGACCTGTTTGGAGAAGAGGCCTTTGCGGATGGGATAATGCTTTTTGAGGTTTCTGACTTCCAATATCGCACTCATATAATCCCCTCCTGTTGCAGCAGACAGCGACAGCTGTGACTTGGAGCTGTTTCCAGTAATTCGGGCTGTATGGTCTCGCATCGTGCTTCCTTAACCGGACATCGAGGGGCAAAGCGGCAGCCGGACGGCATATGGGCAGGATTCGGCACCTGACCCGGGATGGACTGAAGACGATCCTGATCCCCCGCAAGCTGTGGCAGCGAAGCCAAAAGACCGCGAGTATAAGGATGCTTGGGATCGGCAAAAAGGGTTTTGACATCTGTCTCCTCAACCACTTGCCCGGCATACATCACCATGACACGATCACACATCTCAGCTACAACGCCGAGATCATGGGTGATCATCATTATTGCCATATTCTCCGTACGCTGAAGGTCACGCATCAAGTCCAAAATCTGCGCCTGGATGGTCACATCCAGGGCTGTTGTTGGTTCATCCGCGATGAGCAGCTGCGGGCTGCACACCATTGCCATGGCGATCATCACCCGCTGGCGCATGCCACCTGAGAGCTGATGCGGGTACTGTTCTGCAATTTTGTCAGGACGGGGAATGCCAACTTTGCGAAGCATATCAACCGACCGTGCCCAAGCCTCTTTTTTGCCCAGCTTCAGATGGTATCGTGCCGCTTCCGAGATTTGTTTGCCGATTTTGAATACCGGATTGAGCGAGGTCATCGGCTCCTGAAAGATCATGGCCATTTGGTTACCCCGAATTCGGCGAATTTCTCGCCCGGACAGCTTGAGCATGTCTTTCCCTTGGAAGCGGACTTCTCCCGACGCCACGCGGCCGATCTTTTTGGGGAGCAGCTGCATGATCGATAAAGATGTAATACTTTTCCCGCATCCCGATTCTCCGACAATACCCAGCGTCTCACCCTGCTGTATGGAAAGACTGATCCCGTCCACGGCGCGTATCACGCCTGCATCCGTGATGAACTCTGTCCGCAAATCCGAAACTTCGAGCAGTTTAGTCATGTTGTTCCCCTCCCCTACCATTACGTTCTGAACCTTTTGCTTTTTTCCTTCTAAAAAGAATTAGCGCTTGGACGTCGTGGCTTCTTCGGAAGCCGCACCCTTCAAATTCTTCAATGACGTCTCATCTTCCATACCTTCCACGCCCAAATATTTAAGCGCGCTCAGCGCATACACTTTGGCGCACTGGATAATCTGCCATACGGGTGCTTTTTCGTTAAAATTGTGAATCGTGGACAGCTCTGCCGGACCATATTGCAATACCGGAATCTGATGATTACGGAAGTGGCGTGCATCGCTGGATGCCCATTGCAGCACACCGTACGCCTCTTCGCCGCTCACTTCGCTGATACTCTCCACCAGTTGGCTCACGATTGGTTCATGCGCTGGAGTCCAGTTTGCGTTGCCCTGAAAGCCAAACGGCTTCAGCTCCGACTCAATTCCTGCTTCAAGCAGAAGCGAGCGAGCACGGTCGAGCACATCACGGTAATCCACACCAAATGGAACGCGAGAGTCTACCTGAACAGTGCAGCGATCGGCTACCACATTCACCTTGGTTCCACCCTGAATCGAACCGATATTCACCGTGACATGGTCGAACACTTGATAGGCCAGACCTGCCTTCTCCCGATCACGCGCATACTCCTGCGAGATGCGGATAATATCCTTCACTTCTTCCGGGATGTCTGGCTTGATGTCCCACAGCCGCTGCAATGCTTCAATGCCTTTAGCTGCCTTCACAATCGCATTATCACCTACAATGGGTTGAAGACTGCCGTGGCCCGGTGTGCCTTCCACCGTGAACTCAAACCAGCAGCTCCCCTTTTGTCCAATGGTTGGATGCTGCGGGCTGGAAGGTTCAGCAATTACCGCGGCAGTTCCTGTTGCGAGACCACGTTCCAGAACCCACGGCACTCCCAGATCCCCGCCTGTTTCTTCATCCGGAACAATCATCAGCGACAGATCTCCGCGCAAAGGCACATTCAACTTTGCCAGAATAACCGTCGCAAAGATCAGGCCCGCAAGACCACCTTTCATGTCGGATGCCCCGCGTCCAAGCATATATCCGTCCTTGATTTCACCGCAGAACGGATCAAAATCCCAACGGGAAAGATCCCCGGCTGGCACAACGTCTGTATGACCACAAAAAATCAGATGTTTGTCTGACTTGTCCGCCCCTTCTCCGTTCAACGTCGAGATCAGGTTAAACATGGTTTCCGTTGCCGCGTGTACTTTGGTGTCGATTCCAGCCTGATGCAGATATTCGATAATAAAAGCGCTAATCTCACGTGAATCCCCTGGAGGGTTCTCCGTCGGGAAACGAATCAATTGTGAACAGAGCTCCAGTAATTCATCCTGGCCTTCCTCGATTGCATCAAGTACCTTGCTTTTCCAATCCATCCTGTTCAGGCCCCTTTCAATATTGGCTGTATTGTGCTCAGTGCGAATCGTCAGAAGACAGGCATGATTGCCTGTCCCCCAAATCGTCCGTTCGTTTACTGCTCCTTGCTAAGCGGGTAGAAACGCAGAACCTCATCCGGGTAATACACGTATCCGCTGACCTTGTTATTCATGCCGACAACCCGGTTATATTCGTAAAGATACGCCCATGGTGCTTCTGTCGTAATAATCTCCTGTGCCTTCATGTATAGCTCGTTGCGTTTCGCCTGATCCGGTTCAGCGCCTGCTTCTTCCCACAGTTTGTTAACTTCCGCATTGTTGTAATGAATGTAGTTGGAAGAGCCTTCACCGTAGAGCAGGAAGCCCAGGTGGTATCCAGGATCGTTAACAAAAGAAGTCCATTTGGAGATGTAAGAGACTAAATTCCCGTCTTTTTGCTGTTCCAGGAACTGTGCACGAGCGACTTTGTTAATATTCATTTTGACACCGATCTTGGCCAGTTCCGCTTGAATCAGAACCGCGTCATACTCCCAATCGTCAAATCCGGAACCGAGGGTAAAGTCAAAGCTGAACCCTTCCGCATAACCTGCTTCTTTTAACAATTCCTTGGCTTTGTCCAGATTGTACTCGTATACATAGCCTGCATCCGTAAAACCTGGTGTGTTACTTGCTACAGCACTCTTCATCTCTTTGGCCTGACCGTACATAACATCGTTGATCAATTGGTCATACGGGATCGCATAGTTGATGGCCTGACGCACTTTTTCATTATCGAACGGTTTGACATTGTTGTTCATGGCGAAGAACAAAATACGGTTACTCGCATTCGAGTTGATGGTTAAATTACTGTTCTCTTGCAAAGCCGCAACATCTTTGGGAGGAATCTCGATCGCCATGTCCACGTCACTCTTGTTCAGCAGCAGAACACGGTTGGAGGCTTCCTTCGTGAATTTCAGCGTGACTTTGCCAAGCTTCGGTGCACCCTGCCAGTAGTCGTTGTTGGCCTGGAAGACCGCTTCACTGGCCGGGTCCCATTTTTCAAGCGTAAACGGGCCTGATCCGGCAGCATTTGTTTTCAGATAATCGTCACCTTTTTCCTCGACCAGCTTCTGGTCCACGATGGAGAAGGTATACATGGCAATGATCTGGGTGAACATGTGGTTTGCTTTATTCAGCACGATCTCGACAGTGGAGTCGTCCTTGGCGGTCACACTCTTGATGTCGGCCATTCCGTATAGAAAGCTGCCGGAGCTGGACTTCGCCACACGGTCAAAAGAGTACACAACCGCATCCGCATTGACCGGATTCCCACTTTGGAATTTAAGACCGCTTTTGATTTTGAATGTATACGTTGTATTGTCATCAGACACTTCCCAGCTCTCGGCGAGCATCGGCTGAATATCCTCCGTGTTGGCTACCTCAGCACCATCCACCGTTTTGACACCATAGGTTACCAACTGGTCATAGGTTGCCAGTACCAATGTGTCCGAGGTCAGGTCATTCGCCTCCGCCGGGTCCATTGTGGTTCCACCCTCAGAGTAAGCAACCGTCAGTGTAGGTGCGGGTTTTGTTTCCTCTCCTGAGCCGGATGCCGCAGGCTGCTGGTTGGCATTGCTGGCACAGCCTCCAAGAACAACGGTAAGAGCAATCATTGCAGAAAACCATTTGAGCTTTTTCATTTTTAGTTTCCTCCCCTTTTTGAACCAGTCTTATGATGTGATACTGTAAAACGTTGCAGCTTTTATTAGACAGAGCGAATGTGTGCACCAGTACCCAGAAAGCAACTTGCCCCTATTTCAGATACCAACCGCAGCAGCATTCGATCAGCCTTCTGCCGGTGATGGAACCTTGCATGCCATTATTCCAAGGCATTCCCCGCAAATCGGTTCTCCCATCCAGCTATTTATAAATCGGTTCTATAGAGACCGGTGATCACCAACCCCTATTTTCCCGAACGCAACCTTGGATCCAGTACATCACGGAAACCATCTCCGAGCAGGTTAAAGCCAAGAATGGATGTGGCTATAGCCAGTCCAGGGAATGTCACGAGCCACCATTGTCCAGAAATGATATACTCCCGGCCTTCAGAGATCATGGCCCCCCATTCGGCTGTAGGCGGTTTGACGCCAAGACCGAGAAAGCTCAAGCTGGATGCTGTCAGAATGGCAAAGCCCATACCAAGTGTGGCCTGTACCAACAGCGGTGCCAAAGCATTTGGCAAGATGTGGCGAAACAGAATCACTCTGTCCCTCACACCGATGGCTCTGCTGGCCTCCACGTATTCCTTTTCGCGCAGGGATACTGTCTGCCCATACATCAATCTGGCAAATTCGGGAATGCCGACAATCCCTACAGCAATCATGGCACTCGTCAGTCCGTTGCCGATGGAAGCCGCAATCGCCATGGAGAGTACCAGCGAGGGAAAGGCAAGCAATACATCCATCACCCGCATGATGATATTGCCCGTACGTCCGCCGTAGTAAGCAGCAATTCCGCCCAGCGGAACCCCGATGACAAACGAAATGCTGACGGCAATCAAGCCTGTCCAGATGCTGATTCTAGCTCCATACAGAACACGACTCAGAATGTCACGACCATAGTTATCGGTACCGAACCAGTGACCACCTGATGGGGATTCCAGCTTCACAGCCGTATTCGTCACGTACGGATCATAAGGGGCAATCCAGGGAGCAATAGCTGCAATGACAGTCCATATTACGATAAAGGCCAGACCAATGGCAGCGAGCCGATTGCGGAGCAGTAGTCTCAGAAAGGTTTTGGGTTTGGGAACAACCGCTGGTGCAGGTTTGGTTCCCATGGAAGTCGGTGCGGCAGTACTCACAACGGTACTCCTCCTTTCGCGGCGACCCTATTCATAACGGATTCGTGGATCAATCAATCCATAGACCAGATCCACCGCCAGATTTATAAAGCTGAACAGAATGGCACTTACCAGTGTGAATGCCTGAATTGGTGCATAATCGGCAGCCAGAATCGAATCTGTGACATAACCGCCGACGCCAGGCCAAGAAAAGATCGTTTCCGTGATTACCGCACCACCGAGTAATCCGCCAAACTGAAGGCCAAGAACGGTCAACGTGGGGATCAGCGCATTGATCAGGGAATGTTTGCCGACGACCGCGGTCTCGCTCAAGCCCTTGGCTCGTGCGGTACGCACATAATCCTGTCCGATGACTTCCAGCATGCTGGATCTGGTCATACGCGCTACAATCGCCATTGTTCCTGTACTCAGGCAGATAGCCGGGAGCAGCAAATGAGCAAGACTGCTTTTGAGTGCAACCATATCTCCGGTCATCAGACTGTCTACCACGTACAATCCGGTGATATGCGTCGGTGGATTGAGGTCTCCGCTGATGCGTCCCATTGGAGCTGGGGCCCAGCCAAGGATGGAATAGAAGATGTAAATAAACAGCAGTCCCAGCCAGAAGATCGGTACACATGCTCCAATCAGTGAGAACACCCTGGAGATGTGGTCCATAAAGGACTCTTTTCGGGTTGCAGCGATAATGCCTACCGGAATCGCAACACAGATGGCTATAATCACACTGGCCAATGTCAGCTCAATGGTTGCCGGAAAGCGGGTAGCGAAGTCACTCAGCACCGTATGACCGGTATGGTAGGCGAATCCCAGATTCCCTTGAAGCAACTGTCCCACGTAGCTAAAAAACTGTACAAATAATGGCTTGTCCAATCCCATGTCCATTCGGATTTTGGCAATGACATCATCCGTGGCCTGTTCGCCAGCCATGACAATGGCGGGATCTCCCGGAAGAACACGGGACAGGATGAAGGTAATCACCACGATGCCGATCAGCGCCGGAATCATCTGCAGCAGCCTTCGGAGCGTGTAAGCAAACAATCGATCAACCCCTTTAACTCTGATGTCTCACTTGCTGTTTTACGGTTCTCTGTGGACGGCCCAGTCTTGAAAACTTGTCTGTTCATCCGTCTCTTCTTTGTAATTGTGCTTATTTTACCTAGAATCCGGGCGTCGAACTACGTCCCTTTTAGCTAAAAAAAAGCACAACCGTTTGTCGATTGTGCACTAATGTCTCCTATTTATGTCATGTTAAATCACACTCTAAGACATAGTTCGCTATTTTTCGACCTATATCTACCATTTCATCCTTTATAGATTTTGCTTTGTAGAAGCAAGTGTCCGATTGGCAGGACCTATACCTCTTGCTTATCCTGTTTCATGTAGTAGTACACAAGACACAGATGACAGACAAATTGTTCACGCGGGTGATTCAGGTCGAAGCCCGTAATGTCCCGTATTCGCTCCAGTCGGTATTTCACGGAATTCCGGTGAATATAGAGGCGATTGGCGGTCTCGATCAAACTCCCTCGGCTCTCCAGATAATAAAAAAAAGTCCGCAGCAAATCCCCGCTGTGTTCATCATCATAAGCACGCAATTTCCCCAGCTTCCGCTCAAACAATGCCGCAAAACCCGGATCATTCGCCGTTTCGCTCAGCAAATGATATACCTCCACATCCTCAAACCGGGTTGTACGCCCACCCGACAAACGGGAGGATACCATCAGGGCATTTCTGGCCTCGCCATAGCTTTGATGCATATTCCAAAGTGGAACCTGAGTGCCCACACCTGTCCTGAACTGTCCAAGCTTGTTGGCCGGATCTTCGAGCCATAGTCCAATGGTATCAGTCCAGGATTGAACGTCATCCATCCATGCTGCATCCCGGGACTCCGGTGATGGCAAAAAGAGCACCGCCCTGTTGGTCCGAAACTCAATATGAGGCGCTACCCTCCGTTTTCTGGCCTCTTGACCAAGCAATTCGGTCAAGAGGTCTTCATCCGGAGCCGTCTCACCTTCCATCACGGCTACTTCCCATAAATGCTCCGGATTCATGCCAAGCTTGCGACCTCTCGATTCAGCTTCATGTGGCAACAGCAGAGGCGGTGTCAGCAACTCGTCAATGAAATTGCCCCGAAGACGCAATTCGGTATCTTCCGCCACCTTGTTTCTCATCAATTCCAGGGATAACACCAGTCTGGCCTGCTCAATGCCGACTTGTTCCATTTCATCCAGGGAGTCCTTGTCCACAAGCAACCGGGCAACTTTCCGCCGATCCAGATTAATCTCCCATACGAGTGGGTCCACAGCTTCTTTCCAGTCATAATCCGGCGGTGAAGACACAATTATCTGTCCGGCATTGTCGATAACACCCACAGGTGCCTGAAGCAGCTCAGCCACATTGTCCCCCACTGCCTGAATTCCACTGTTTTCAAGTACCATTGTCATCAGCGTGCGATATACTTCCTCTGACCTGCGGAGCAGTGCGGCCTGTCGATCCAGCACCAATTCCATAACAGGCTGAGTAATATCCATGTAGGGTATCTCCGGAGGAATTTCAATGATGGGCAGACCGCAGTCATTACTGGCTGCAACGGCTTCTTTCGGGATTTCTTTGAGAAAACGCGCAGGTTTGATAGCCAAAGCAGCCGCCCCCGCTTCATTAAGCGTATAGATTAGTTCTCCGAGCAAGCCGGGATTATCGCGAATTGAATAGGCTGTCGTCAGCATAAGCATGCCTTCCCGCAACCATCCTTGCAGATCGGGCACCTCCATAATATCTACGAACCGCACAACCCGATCCAATCCTTGATGCCCACTAATGACTTTGGCCTTGCTGAGTATAGGAATATTCAACAGTTCTTTCAATGTTATACCTGTCGTTTTCAAGCCTATCGACCACCCTGAGCCAGATTTGCAAATCATTCCTGCATACTGTATCTAATTTTTTTGGATAGTTTACCAGACTATCTGATCAAAAAAAACGGGAATTTCTGTGATATCCGTATGTTATATATTGATTTCATAAATTATAGTAATAATAATACGTTGTTAGTAGCAGTTAATGATGCGGAAAATAAATTCACCCCTTTATCGCTTCACATTAGAAAATAGGATAAACGATCCCCACACTCTTTGCACATAGGCGCCATGCTATTCCAAGAACCCCGATAACACCTTATCGCACACAAATAACGCCGATGCAGTTATTCACATTGCATCGGCGCCAAAATCAAATTATCAAAACCATAAAATTTATCCAATACCCATATCCGGCATTTCATTGATCAGGCATTCAACGCAGACACGGCTGCCCCTAATGAATAGATCGGGTCAAGCGCCCGGATATGCAGTTCTTTCTCCACTTCCAAGGCGAAACCCATCGTTGCAAAACCGGTACACGCAAGAACGATGGATTCGGCGCCTTCCGCCTTCAGTCTTCTGGCGGCTTCCATAGCCGCAATTCGCCCCTGTGGCGTGTTGAGATCCAGCGTGGTTATCACACCTTCGGGACGCTCCATCCCGATATAGGCATCACCTAGTATTCCTCGGATCAGGAGAGGCACTTCTTCAAGGATGGTCAATACACCTACACGCGCCGCTGATGTGAGCGCAAGATGTGCAGCACATGATCCAGCACCATAGACAGGGATGTGAACAGCGGCACGCATTTCTGGAAGAGCCGGATCGGCTGCACAACTGATACCGATAGAGGTACAGCCTTCCTGTTCCAGTTTTCGTGCCAGATCCACAATTTTAGGAATCGATTCAAGCTCTGTGGCCTGATCATATACCCCTAGCGGTTGATCGGGAATGCAGCGACTCCGAACCTGAATGCCATAACGTCCTTCAATCAATGCCCCGTGTCTGTGGATATCTTCTTCATGATGAAGCGTAATCACTCTGATAAGACCCAACATTGGCATTCCTCCCCAGGCTGTGGATATCTTGTGCATATGTTACCCACAAACTGTTGATAGTTACCCCCAGTTATGTGGATATCTCTTTATATATTGTGAATATGTTGTGTATTTGTCGCCAAAACTACCGCGTAATTTACGCATTGGTCCCCATTGTGGATATGTTGTGCATACGCTCTCATACACCTTTTTTGATCCACAAGGTTATCTCTTGAATATTCTGCTCCATTATTGATCGAGCAGTTCTCCCTGACGCATAATCAACACATCATCAATGTAAACATCCGGCTTCTGCACAACAGCATCAATATGAACACCTGCTGCAACTGTGCCACCGAACGTATTATTACTTCCAAAAGCAACATGAATCGTACCGTAGACTTTCTCGTCCTCTAGGACAACACCTGTAATTCGAGCCTTGTCATTGGTGCCGATGCCGAATTCTCCAAGAATACGACCATCACCTTCGCCCAGCATGGATAACAGCTTGTCTCCTTCAGCGCCAGTTGCCGTAACAAGGCGGCCCTCTCTAACTGTCAATAGAACAGGTTCACTGATTGCACCTATTCCTGCAATTGAGCCATCCACCAGGATTTCACCTTCTCCAATTCCTTCAACGGGGGCGATGTAAGCTTCACCGGAAGGCAAATTGCCGGACTCACCTGGATTGAGGTACATACCTGTGCTTGGCACGCCATTACGTCCCTGAATTGAGAACGACAGCTGGTGTCCATCTTTCTCGATGCGGACACGGTTGCCTGCACTTAGCATGGCCGTAACCTTATCTGTCAAAGCCTTCACTTTGGGATATTCTGCGGTTATGGCACCATTCATGAACATATCATCCGTCATGCCCGGCATCGTGGCTACCCGGGTTCCAGCAGCTGCTGCCTGTTTACGTGCCTGCGTATGGGTTAGTGAATAACGGGTTACACATACCGCTACATCTGCACGCTTCATCGCTTCGGCAATCTGTGCAGGTGGCTCTTCACCGGATTTGCTCCGTTCCTTCATCACCATAAGCACTGCATCTGCTCCCAATGCCTTGCCTGCCTCATATATGGATTCGGCCAGTTCCCTCTTGGCATCATCCGCTACGACTGCCAGGGTCTCACCACTGCGAAGTCCAAGGCATTCCACCAAAACATTTTTACTGACGTCAATTCGTTGCTGATTCATTTGTTCGTCTCCTCCTAATGTCAGACCATTTCCGCTACTAGCTTACCCATTAGAGCATTCGACAAAATGACCGGGATTCCTTCGCTGGCATTGGCAACCCATTGACGGTGGCGCTCATCATACCCCATGCAATCCAGTAAAATGAGTTCAACACGCCCCTTTAATGATTCCGTCGCCTGCCGGAACTCAGCCTCGCCGGATGTATAGGGAGAAGCAGCAGCAAACGCAGGCTGGACCAGGGAGGAAAACTTCAAATCAAGCTGTCCCGCTTGCTCTGGCAATGGTCCGATAAGCCCCAGACGTCGGCCATCGGCCATCGCCTGTACAGCTGGAGGAATAATGCGATCAGGCTCAATGAGATGTACCTTGGCTGAACGCAGACCCGGAAATGAACCTGTGCACAGCAACAGAATATTGGATACACCCAAGGCTTCGAATTCACGAATTTTTTGATTCAGCATTGGTCTGATTTTTTCGCGGGATACGATAGCCGCACTGCCGTCCTGCAGACGGGAAGTCAACACATAGTCTCCAGGTTCCGGGGCCAGCGCAGCGATCTGAGTTGCTGAAAGTCCGTCCAGCACCCCGACCTGAAGGAGTTCCGCCCGCCCCTCCAGATACTTCTCTATGACAGGTGCAACATCGGTTCGCGGAGCTTGTCCAATCGTAATCATGCCAAGCTGCTTGGTCATCTTATTGCCTCCTACATATCAAATCGCCTGTAGATGCCACGAATATCCACAGCATGGTATCCACCTGCCGCTTCAACCGTGACCTTCTCGGATTAACTATGCAGACGGAGCTGCCTGCATTCCCGGCGTCTGAAGTACCTTCATTGATCCATACAGACGAGTAATCAGGGTATATTCCTCCACATTGTAGAAAGAACAGGTCCCATTCGTGAATTCCTTGGCCGTCTCCACGACCAAACGAACTGCGCTTGCAATATCAACCTCATGGCTCGCTCCTGTGCCGCATCCCGGAACTGCGGATTGAGCGGTTACAGCTACGCCTACAACGGGTGCATGTGTAGCCACAGCTGGCTGTAAAATGGAATTAATATGGTATAAGTCATTGCCGTATGGCGTAATATCCTGCGTCGTAATCGGGAAAGTCACAGGCAGCTGCCCTGTAGTCATCTCCATGATACGGAGCAAATCATCACTCACCCGTAAAATGTATCCCTCTTTTACCGTTGGCGAAATAGCGATGCCTTTATGGTTAATCACCCGGTTTCCCTTGGTTGTATCGATGGACAAAATAGCTTCCATCTCGGGCAGAACCTCATGTTCGTTCATCTGCAAAATGTCGACCGGAGAGTCCATAAAATCAACCGGTTCATGTGGAAGGGTCGGGGCATCCGGACAGATATGCGTTGTCACAATGACATCTCCCTTGAGCGAATCGCCCTTAGTCTGCATATCGGCGAGCTTCAGTCCTGCTGCGACAGCAGCGACGGCGCCATCGGCATCCGAAACGAGTCCGATGCGCGTTGGACGGGCACCGATTCCACCCAGTCGCCCGACAATCCCCATCGTCGGAGCCTGCCCTCCGGACAACTTGCCGTCCGTACCGGGGACGATGATTTTAACAAAATCCGTACTTCCCTTTTCCCCTTGTACAGTCAGTACTTCAACCGAAACCTGTGGATATTGAACAAATAATTGCTTTACACTCTCACCATTTACATAAGCGCTGTCCAGCGCGTCCAGTGCCAATAACGTTTTTTGAAGTGGCATCGTACACATCCTCCTCTTAGCTGTTGATCTTGAAATCAAGTCTATCGCAGTTTAGAAGAGGGTCACAATGTACCGCCTTGCCAAAATGAGCATCGTTTTATTGTGCGACAAGTATAAATGGGAGTGAAAATAACGTTTTCATTCATTTTATCTAACTGTATGTGTAATATAATTTAACATTTTATTTTTGGGTGCCTCGAATATTCTGTAATTTGGAGATTGTATACCTCGATTCGACGTTTACCGTCTCTCCACTTGCCAATTCACGAGCAGTGCAGCCGTTTCCTCCGCCTCAAACAGGGGAAATTGGTGCCCATAGGGCAGTTCCACATGTTGAACGGATGAATGGATATTTTCGGGGCGGGAGTATCCCTTATCGTTTGTTCCCCAGACCATGAGTGTGCGCTGCGCATCTGCACTTGCCTGCGACACTTTATCGTTTGAATGAGACTGTATCCAGTGGAGCAAATCAGCATTCGCTCCTGCAATGCGGGGAGACTTCAAACCAGAAGAAGCTCTCCTCGCGTAGCCTTCCAGCAGGGTTGGATCGATCTCCGAAGCCTCTGCTTTTTTTAACTGCCCAGCCACTTGCTGTGGAGTCATCCGAGATAACAGTCCTTGCAGCATTCTTTTCGAGAATCTTGATATCAGGCGCTGCATTCCGTCCTTCGAAGCCCCCCATACGGGTTGCAGCATGGCCAGCTGGATATTTTCACGCCCGCTCTCCTGCATCACCGCTGCGGCTATTGCTGCACCAACAGAATGTCCTACCAGTTTGACCGGACCTTGTATCTCATCCAGCACACTTCGCACCGCTTCCACCTGCCCTTTGAAGGCCGTCCCTTTTATCTTGTTGCGATGAACCGGAGAACGCCCGAATCCGGCAAGATCCACAAGCCATATCGGGTTTCCCGTCATACTCCATAACACATCTCCCAGCGGGATCATATCGTCAGCACTACTCATCAAACCATGAACAATCACCCATGGCTCCCCCTCACCCTCATGGACCAGCACCGCAAGACTGCCCTTACGTGTCCGAGTCCAACCCTGAGGCAAATCCTCCTGTGAGGGGTAGCTGAAACGATAATCCAAATCTGCTGTCACATAAGGTAATAACTCGCTAACTTCAGGCAATTTTTGTCCCATTCGCTGAAACAACCGCTCCGTTTGCTGCACTTCAAACTCCTGTTTGGTAATAAACGCGATTGATTCAGGCGGTATCCCGCTGATCTTTGTGCCACCAGCCTTCATCGCTGCATGAATCATGGGCAGGGGCACTGACCATCGAGGTGCAGATACATCCAACTCAGCCGCCAGTAAACGAATCAGTTCCTTCATATCCGGACTGTCCGCTTTTCTGGACAACAAGGGATATGTGCCGCTGGATGGATTGCTGTCCTGAGTAAGATAAACAAGAGTCTGTGCAACCACGTCATTGGATACGAGGGGAAGCCAGTGCTGTAGACCACCGGGAATCACCGGCATTCTATGCCTTCTCATCGCTTGTACCATCATGCCAATTCCTCCGGTTTGTTCAGTTGCACCTGTGGGATATGGGCCGACGACTGTACTCGGGTTTACAACCGACAATACATAGGAATGCTGCTCAGCGTGCTGTCGAATATAGCGGTCCGCTTCGAATTTCATATGCTCATAGGCACTTTCCGAATGGAAGGCTTTGCTAATCCATGACTTCTGCCTGTTCGACTTATCCCCAACATCTTCATTGGCTGAAGATATGGACGGAGAACCCTCCCTCCCATACGGACTCATAAAACCAACCACGTGGATAAAGTGCCTCAAACCGTGTAAGCGCTGGATATCTTCGGCGAGTTCGGCAATGCCTCTTGCTCCATTCATAAAAATCTGTTCTGCCACCTTCGGTTCCAATGTGACATCCATCGTCCCACCTGCATGAATTATGATATTGGCCTGAAGAGCACGTTCACGATCAGCTTTGGTTAGACCGAGGCCAGGAGCTGACAGATCCCCCTGGATAAAGGTTATTCGGCTGAAATTCGTAACTCCGTATGCATTTAGAACCATCCTTGCTTTGGACTCAGAGCGTACAAGCAGCAATAACTGTGCTTCACTGTTCCCAAGTTGTTTTACTGCCTCCTTGCCTATAAATCCGGTACTGCCCGTCATCAAAATAGTGCTCGTTTCAGTCGCCATGTTATTCTTGGCTGGATTGGGGTCAGTCTTAAGGTCTGCGTTTGAAAATGATGAAGTATGTATACTCATTTCGAATCTCTCTCCCTTTTTATCGCCATTAATTTAGTACTATTTAGTACTAGTTATATTCAAAAAAAGAGCTTCGTTCACCGAAGCATCTGACAAAATGTACGTGCTGATTGTTCAATAATCCCTGTATCACGCGCAGTCTCCGCAAGTACAAGTGACCCTTCCAATGCGGCAATAAATAATGCAGCCGCTGGTCCCGGTTCAATCCCTTTGCGGAATTCACCACGATCCAGTCCTTGCTGCAACAGCTTTTCCATCATCGGCTGCAGCTCACGGAAAAAGCGGGCTATGCTTTCTTTTACTTCGGGTGCGCTGGCTGGTGTCTGCATATACAATGTAATAAACGGACAACTGCCTTTATAATCGCGCCCTTCCATGCCAGCGGACAGTAACGCCATGAACGAATAGATCCGTTCTGTGACCTCTCGTTCACGCTGACTAAGCAGCAGGTATAGCTCCGATTCATACTGGGCAATCCAGTATTGCACCACGGCCTGAAGCAACTCCTCCTTGTTTTTGAAATGGTAATAGATATTCGATTTGGAAACCCCGCTTGCCCGCACTACCTCATCCATGCTGACATAGCTGTATCCCTGACGCAAAAATAACTGAGCGGCCACTTCGACTGCCTTGGTCCGATTAACCGGATTGGAACTTTTGGATTTCATAGAACACGAGATCGATTTTTGATTTGTCATAAATAGAACTATACAGTACTAATTAAACAAACACAAGTGATGCTGTTAACAAAAGGTGATCTTTGCCCCAAATTTCTCAGACTTGTCCACATTTAGAACGTTGTACACACAGGATATCCACATATAGTATTAACTCTGTGTTAAATAGGTTGTTGGGCCACTACATATGATGGAGTTATCCACATTTCAAGAGCAGGTTCGCATGCTATTCATTCGATCTGCGATAGCGGAGTCCCAGAACTAAAAAATAGGCCAACCAGAATTGTATTCTGGTTGACCTATTTAAGTTGACTACTCATCCAAATCAGTTGCGAATGGCTCCATTAGCCTGTGGATACTAGTATGTGGATAACCATTCAAGGTTGAGACAGCACTATTTTACTTATACGGATAGCTAATCTAAGTTGATTATTTTTTCAGACTATCCCAGTTTTGCTGCAATGCGTCAAGCAGGGCTTTTTTGTCCGATTTGCCTGCCACATATGCCTGAATCGTGCTACCGAATTCCTGTGGAACACCTTCAGGGAAACGGTTGAAGTTCCAGCTTAATGTTTTGTTCTCTTGGCTGTACTTCATGATCTCGGTTGCAAGGTCACCCAGATCCTCTTCGGATGCTTGAATTGAACTAAATGCAGGGATAAACTTGAATTCTTTGGTCATGTATTGTTTACCGATATCCGATGTCACGAGCCATTCCAGGAACTCTTTTGCTTCCGGTTTCACTTGCGAATTCTTGTTCACAACCCAGTAGTTCGGTACGCCAACAAACAATTTGTCGTTCGGTTCATTCGTAATTGGCATCGGCAGAATGCCGAGATTCAGATTAGGATCGATGCCATCAATTTGTACCTGCGTCCAGTTCCCTTGCTGCATCATCGCTGCTTCCCCACTGGCAAACAGGGTTACCTGAGTGTTGTAGTCGGTTGTGAGCGGGTTTTTGTTGCTGTATTTCAGGGTCAAGTCGAGCAGATTCATCCAGTCCGTGAACACCTGATTGCCAGGGATTTTCTCCGTACCTTCATTAAGACCTTGAATAAATTTCACCGGATCTGCCTGATTCGCAAATGCCACGTTTACGTTATGATTGCCGAGTACCCACCATTCCTGATATCCATTGGAGAACGGGGTAATTCCTGCGGCTTGAAGCTTCTGTGCAGCCTGATCCAATTGTTCCAGTGTGGTCGGAATTTCAGTGATGCCTGCTTTTTGGAAGAGGTCTTTGTTATAAATGAAGCCATAGCCTTCCAGTGCCAGCGGCTGTCCATAGAGCTTGCCGTCTTTGGTCATCGGCTCTTTGGCAACATCAAGCACATCTTTTACCCATGCTTCACCTGAGAGATCTTCCAGATATTCGAGCCATGTGTCCAGTTCACGATAACCACCAACGTTGAAAATGTCCGGTTGTTCGCCAGCAGCGAACTTGGCTTTCAATGCAGCGCCGTAGTCACTGCCGCCACCCACGGTCTGAATGTCCAACTTGATGCCTGGATGGGAGGACTCATATTCCGCTTTGAGACGGTTAAGCGCTTCCGCAATTTCGACTTTGAATTGAAAGATTTTAATGGTTTTGTCTCCTGCAGCAGCCTCTCCGCCACCTTGGGTATCTGTCTTAACTGGACTTCCACTCTTATCTCCGTTGCCACAACCTGCGAGCATTACGGAAAAAGCAATTAGCATAAGCAACGTCAACTTGGTCATTCTTTTCATACATACACTCTCCCTATAGTAGTTTCAGTATAACAGCTTCGTTGCATTTTTTAGCCACCCCGATGCAATTTTATCATTTCCCCTCAGGGGTCAGGCCCATGCTTTGCGGGCATGACTCCCTTTGCACACCTCCGTGCGAGGTCGGAGCGGAGGGATCATGATGCGCTGGAGGAGCGGAGCGCTCGCCTTTGCTCCTCGGTGGCTTCTTTGCCTTAATTCATTCAGACCACCGAGGAGCAACAGTGACCAAAAGCGCACATGATCCCGGAGCGGTACCAACCCCCGTACTTACCCTTTAACAGATCCGGCGGTAATCCCCTGAATGATGTATTTCTGCATCAGCAGGAAGAAGATGATAATTGGCATGATGCCAAGCACCAGTGCTGGCAGGGCGAGATCCCATTGTTTCGTATATTGTCCGAAGAGCGCAAAGGTCGCAATCGGAATTGTACGCAAATTGGAGCTTTGCAGAATCAGGGATGGCAGCAGATAGTCATTCCAGATCCAGAGTGTATTCAGGATGATAACCGTAACATACATCGGCTTCATGAGCGGAAATACAATTCGGAAGAATACGCCGTAGGCGGAGCTTCCATCTACCCGAGCTGCCTCTTCAATTTCGAGTGGAACCGATTTGACGAATCCGTGGAACAGGAAGATGGACATCGGTGCACCAAAACCCAGATAACAGATGATGAGTCCGAAGAGACTGTCGATCAGTCCAAGATTACTGGTTACGGTAACGAGTGGAATCATGATAGACTGAAACGGAATCACCATGGCAGCAATGAACATACCGAACAAAATCCGGTTGAAGCGGGTATCGCTACGTACCATTCGGTAGGCGGCCATGGAGCTGATCAACACCAGCAGCAGATTGCTGACTACGGTAACGATGAGCGAGTTCATCAGCGCTGACGGGAATTTAATTTTATCCCAGGCATTCGCATAGTTGCCCCATTGGAACACCTCCGGCCAAGCGGCCGAATTGGTAAGCAGGTCACCGAATGTTTTGACCGAATTGACAAACAGGAAGTAAAACGGAACCAGGAACAATAATCCAATGAGCACCATAACAATCTCGGTTACAATGGTACTGAAGCGATAATTTTTTGACGTTTCCATCTATGCCTCCACCTCCTTGCTCTTCGTTACACGCACCTGAATCATGGTGATAATGGCAACGATTACGAAGAACACAAGTGCTTTGGCTGTACCGATGCCGTACCGATTATTTACAAAAGCTTCATTGTAAATATTCAGTGCTACCGATTCTGTTGATCCAAACGGCCCGCCTTTGGTCAGCGACAGATTGAGATCGAACATTTTGAATGACCAGGAGATTGCAAGAAACAGACAGATCGTGACTCCCGGCATAATGAGCGGGAAAATAATGCTGCGCAGTACCTGCCAGCGGCTGGCACCATCAATTTCGGCAGCTTCCAGCAGATCGGGTGATACGTTGGTCAAGGACGAGATGTAGATAACCATCAGATATCCTGCGGTCTGCCAGACAAATACAATGACGATACCCCAGAAGGCGGTCGGCTCGTCTCCCAACCATGGGAGGTTGAAGAAGGACCATCCGGTTACGTCGCCTACTGCTGAAAACCCTTTCACAAATATGAACTGCCAGATAAAGCCGAGCAACAATCCACCGATCACGTTAGGCATAAAAAAGATCGTGCGCAGAAAGTTTCTCGTCTTGAGCGGTTTGGTCAGGAAATACGCCAGGAAAAAACCGATAACATTGGTCAAAATTACACCAACCACGGTGAAGCGTACCGTAAACCAAAACGCAGATAGAAACTTGGGATCATTCGAGAAAATTTGCTTGAAATTGTCGAATCCTACCCAATGAATGTTCGCCGACACCCCGTTCCAGTCGGTAAAGGAATACACCATGCCAAGCAGGAAAGGGACCACGATAATGAGAATAAAAAAGACGATGGAGGGACCCACGAACACAAGCTGCTGTAACAGCTGTGAAGATTTGCGATGCTTCATATCGTTCTCCCCTTCTATAGATGGATGAAATTGGTCTCTTGTTCTATTAAACCCCAATCTCGCGCAGGGAAACACCGACCCTGGTGAACAGTTTGGGGTAAAATATTGTCCTTTCTTAACCTGCAACCAGAAGGGGTGTCATGATGTCAAAATACTACAGCATTCGCACCAAGCTAATCGCTTTTATGCTCATTGCCACGACGATTCCGCTGCTGGCATCCATCAGCATGACGTTTATCCAGACCAAGACCGCCCTGCGTGAGCAGGCCGTTGCCGAGAATAAACGCCTGATCTTTCAGGCGTCTACCAATCTCAACAATTACGTGGATAACGTGGCAAGAGCTTCGCTTGCTGTGTACAATGATCCGAATTTTCTACGAAATCTGGCGAAAATCCCCGGCGACTATCGCGCAGTTGCCGAGGTATACACTACCTTGCAGACGATACGTTCGGCTGTGCCCGATGTATTTCAGCTGTATTTGCACTCCTTTGCTGCCAATCAATCGACACTAATTGCAAATCCTTTCCCCAAGCGGGAAGAGCGCAAACAGGCCTACTCCGACTCGCTTCATGGAAAATCGGACGATACAAGCCCGGATATCTGGGTCGAATCGGCGCACCTTAGTCATTCCTACGGCTTCAAGGCAGCGTCAGCAGATGATCCTCCAAGAACAGTGATTACCCTTCACCGTGTGATCAAGGATGTGCCTTCGACCGAACGATTGGGCATGCTCGCCATCGATTTGAACATGGATACCATTGCCGAAATCTGCAGCAGACTGTATGATCCAGCAAAGGAACAGATCTATGTCATCGACAATCAAAACCAGGTTATTTACGAAGGGAATTCGGAGGTCAGCGGAACGGATGAATTACGGCAGGAGGCGGCAAGCGAGCTGAATTCGGCACGTTCCGTTGCAGGGCCAGCCCAGACCGCATCAGGGCATTTTGAACAAGATCATTCAATGTATGTGTACCAGCAATTAGGCAGTTCGTTCGCAAACTGGACCATTGTAAAACAGATTCCAAATGAAACTCTGTACGCAAGCGCCACCACCTTAACCTGGAATAACGCCATGATCGCTATTGCTGCACTGTTATTAGTCATTGTGGCAACCCTGTTTATCTCGATCCGGATCACCGGACCGCTCAAGCAATTAATGCGTTATATGAACCAGATTCAGGCAGGACGCCTGCATGTGGATATCCGTTTAACGAGTCGGGACGAGATCGGTGTGCTGGCCCGTCATTTCCGGGATATGATGGATACGGTGAACAATTTGATTTTGCGGGAATATCGCCTTGAAATTGCGAATAAAACGAATCAGCTTAAAGCGCTGCAAGCTCAGATTCATCCCCATTTTCTGTATAATACGTTGCAATCCATCGGTACACTGGCGCTTCAACAGCAAGGACAACGGGTGTATGTGCTGCTCTCTTCCCTATCCAAAATGCTGCGCTACAGCATGCGTGACCAGACCCGGGTCACTTTGCAAGAAGAAGCCGAGCATGCACGGCTCTATCTGGAACTGCAAAAAGAGCGGTTCGGTGACCGCTTAGAGGTTGAACTGGATTTTGCCGAAGATACCTTGCGCGCCGAAATGCCGAGAATGACCTTGCAGCCTTTAATTGAGAATTACTTCAAGCATGGGGCCGATGTTCAGCCTGGCAAAGGCAGGATACGCATATTCAGTCAGCGAACGCCTGACAATTGGATTCAGATTCGACTGGAAAATAACGGGCCGTGCATTCCGGAAGACAAGTTGTCTGAGATTCAGCGTTGGTTACGGCTGGCGTCCACACCTTCCGGCCCCTCTCAGGAACCAGACGAGACCGAGTCGATTGGATTGCGTAACGTGATGCGCAGGCTCCAACTGAACTCACCTCCGGGATACAATGCGACGCTTACGATCGGCAATCTGGAACCGAATGGCGTGCAGATCATAGTCAAAATATACGCGGGAGAGTGAACAACATGAAAGCCTTGATTGTCGATGATGAAAAACACGTCCGCGATGCGATTAAGCTGCTTGGTCAATGGGAAGCTGCAGGAATTGATACCTTGTATGAAGCGGCAGATGGTCACGAAGCGGTCTCTACCATCACGGCTCATCAACCGCAAATTGTACTCAGCGATATGCGAATGCCTGGCAAGGATGGTATGGCTCTGCTTGAATGGATATCTGTTCATGCCCCGCATAGCAAGGTACTGGTCATCAGCGGATATGATGATTTTGAACTGGTCAGACATGCGATTCGTTATGGCGGTACGGACTACCTGCTCAAACCAGTCGAAGCAGATGAACTGAACTCATCCTTATTCAGGGCAGTCGATGCCTGGAAAGAAGCAGATGCGGTACGTATGCAGTCTACAAGACAATCCATGGTAGTAAACCAGATGCGTCCTCATTATCATGACAGACTGCTCACAGAGCTGGTCGTCGGACGCGGGAGTAACAATACCCAATTTCAGCGGCTGAGGGATGAATTAAATCTGCCCAAGCAGATCGACCGTTGCAGTGTGGCAGTCACCAGTCTTTCCCATCTGGATGCACAATGTTTGGCAAAATATCGCAGTCAGCCTGATCTGCTCGTATTCTCCGTGCTGAATATCTGTGCGGAGATGTTATCCCCACCTGCCGAAGGTGTCGTGTTCCGCCAGCTTGATCAACCGGATGAGGTCGTTCTCCTGTACTGGGGTCAGTGCTCGTCACTTCAATCCATTCTTGAGAAAGTGAATGATGGACTTGAACAAACCATCCAACGCCGTCTTCACTTTGGTATCTCCAGCTGCGAGTTTTACCCTACGGGAACCTCGGGAGCATATCAGGAAGCAAGCTTGCGGTTGTGGCGACGTAATGCCTTGCAAACGAAGCAGTGTATTCACGATACACTGGAGTCCTCCATCGGAAACAAGGGGCTCCGGTTATCCACCTTTGAGGAGTCCTTACGACTCGCGTCCATGAGCGGGCGCGCTTCCAGCGTGTCCAATGCGGTTGCGGAATGGATGGATCCCATCACCCGGCTCGATGTTGTAACAGCGGAGCAGATACAGCAATGGGTGGATGAAATGGAATGGATGATTGGCCGTTGGCTCGATGATGCCGCAGGCGCCCCACCGAAAGAGGAAGATGAAGCGATAGAAGAACAATCCATTCCATTCGCCGAATTACCTTTGGACCGTGACGGACTGTTATCGCTGCCCTTGCTCCGCTCCCTGCTGGAACAGCGGTTGCTCGCAGCCGGAAAGGCACTCACTGCACATCATCATGCAACACCGGACCCAATGAGTGAGATTGCACGTTATATGGATGCTCATTATCAGGAGGACCTGTCTCTACAGCAGATTGCTGCACGGTTCTACCTGAGTCGCGAATATATATCACGCAAATTCAAGCAGCAGTTCGGATTGAACTGGTCGGAGTATTTGGGCAAACTTCGAATCAATAACGCCAAGCTGCTGTTACAGAACCCTTCACTACGAATTGCAAAGATCTCGGAGATGGTCGGCTATCAGGACGAGAAGTATTTCAGCAAAGTGTTCAAAAAAATGGAGGGCATCACACCGGGGGAGTACCGCAAAACGTTATCTGACGGAAATGCTTAAATGAGCCGCCGGAACTGTGGACATTCGTCCAATAGAACTTGCTCGATTCGTTAAACGATAAAAGGGGCATCCCGTCATGTTCATGACTCTGGGAATAGCCCCTTTCCTTCTTTTCACATAAATGAATTTATCTTAACGAATACACCCTGATCTTCTTTTCAAAGGAATCAGCGATCTCTCAGTATGACGGAAGGAACAATACGAATATAAATCAATTCTCCCGCCAGTTCGACGATCGTCTGAGTTACAATCACAGCGGCAGCGATTGTGGACCACTCTTCGGGCAATGCAAGTGCCAATGGCAGAACGACAAGTGAATTTCGGGTCCCCGCACTGAAAATAACGGCCCTGCCTGCGCCTGTATCCAACCGGAATAGAGCCGCAACGATTCGTGAGATGAAGGGCATAACCATCAGAAAAATAATATAGATGGGCAGAACATCCACAATTACAGCAAAATCATTGTAGACCTTCCCGACCTGCGATGCAACAACCACAATTAATGCCAGAGCCATCATGGGTACAGGCAGCCAGGCGGTTACATCCATCACCCTTTCCCCTCCCTTTTTGCCTTTAGTCACAACTTGCGTAAGAATAGCCAACAGCAACGGAATGACGATCAAGAATAGAAAGGCCTCCACGAAAGGCCCCACCTGCATGACCTGTGCCGCTTCCTTCCCTATGAACAGCCACAAATATACCGGTAATAAGACCATTTGTATAACAAACAGGATTGGCGTTGCTGCCAGCATCAGTTTCTCATTGCCTCGACCCAGCTGTGTAAAAACAATGACGTAATCAATGCAGGGGGTTAGCAGTACCAGATAAACGCCAATGAGCACGGCAGGAGGTTGCGGAAACGCCAAGGTTAACAACCACACGACCACAGGTACAACGATAAAATTAGCGACCAGCAAAGCTCCAATAAATCGCAGGTTGGATAAGGATTCTTTTAGCTGTAAAAAAGGAATCTGTGCAAACATGCTATATAACAAGATGGCAAGCACAGGTGAAACCGTATAATGCAGCGCTGATCCCCAATCAGGGGTGCCCAGCCCAATCGCTGCTCCCACGAACAGGGCAACGACATAAAACCACGTTTGTTGCTTCTCCATCGTTTCTCTTGTAAACAACCTTCTTCCTCCTTCAAAGTGAACATATTTCCACTTCAACCAGCGTACATTGAGACGTAACTCAGCGAATAAGAGAGCGGCAAACTGCAGGATAGCAGACAACGATCCTGTGAATTTTTTGCGGCTTCTTATTAGAATGCGAAAGAACTGGGTATATTCATTGTAGACTGACCCGTGGTTCATTCATTTTTGTTAAACCAAGGAGGAAACACAATGTCACGTAACAATCCGTACAAGTGGTTAAACGCGATTGGGTTTATCGCTGTTATCGTAGTAAACTACCTTTCCAACGCACTGCCCATCGGAGGCAGGACCAACAAGGAAGTATCGGATATGTACCCTGTATTGCTCACACCTGCAGGCTATGCTTTCTCCATATGGGGACTGATCTATCTGCTGCTCGCTGGCTTTGTCATCTATCAGTTTGTTCCCTTTTCTTGGAAAAGGGACTCTATTACCCGCCTCGGTTACTGGTTTCTAGCAAGCTGTGCCTTTAATGTAGCGTGGATCTTTGCTTTTCAAAATCTCAAAATCGGTCTCGCCTTAGTCGTCATCGTTCTGCTTCTGTTGTCCCTGATCATGCTATATGTAAAAACGCGTGCAATCACCCTTCCCACAACTGCCGAAATCTGGCTCGTGAAGCTGCCGTTCAGTATATATCTTGGGTGGGTGAGCGTGGCAACCATAATCAATGCGGCTGTATTATTATATAAAATCGGCTGGGATGGCTTCGGACTCAGCGAACCTGCCTGGACCATCATTATGTTAATTGTAGGCCTAGTGCTGGCTGTACTTGTGAGCTTCCCTTACCGGGATAGTGTATACCCACTTGTCTTTACTTGGGCATACATTGCCATCGCACTCAAACAAAAAGACGTTACCTCCGTATATTATACGGCAATTATCATTGCGATCGTACTAGCCATTTATGCGGTATGGTTGTTCTTCGCCCGTAATCAGGATCGGGATTAATCCCGATCTGGCCATATAAAAAAAGCCGATTCCGGTCATATAACCAGAAATCGGCTTTTTATGTATCTTTCCTTGCTTGGCAAATATCAGTCTCCCCTATTTGAGGGCAATGACCTCGATTTCCACAAGTGCATCCTTCGGCAGACGAGCAACTTCAACTGCGCTGCGTGCCGGATAAGGCTGTTCGAAGAATGTGCTGTACACTTCATTCACCGGAACAAAATCATTCATGTCTTTCAGGAAAACAGTCGTTTTCACAACTTTGTCCATACTCGTGCCTGCTGCTTCAAGAATGGCCTTCACATTGCTCAGGGACAAACGAGTCTGCTCCTGTACATCAGCTCCGAATTCTCCTGTTTGCGGGTTCAGGCCAAGCTGACCGGAAGTATAGATGAAGTCGCCTGCTTCAACAGCCTGGCTGTATGGACCAATGGCGCCTGGTGCCTGATCGGTAGAGATTGGTTTTTTCATGGATGAGTTCTCCTTCATGTTCGCTGTCCTGCCACCGAGAGGAGACAAGCCTCGAACTCATTTTTGAAGCTTATTATACCATGATCCCGTCCAGGCAAGAAACGTCTATCCTTAGCTCTCATTTCAATACGGGCAAACCATCCATATCTCAGGACTCATCCAAACCAAGCACATGGATGACGTCATTAGAATAGACGTGGTTTCCATTGGTTTGAACAAGTGCAATGTTCATCATGGCCCGAGCTATGGTTGCAGCCTGGATTGCCCGATATTTATCCACTCTGCCTTTCATCCAGCGATCCAGAAACGTCATGACATGAGCTGCCAACTGCTCACCCAACCGTTTTTCTTTGCGATCTCCGAGAATCAACGACGGACGGAATATATGCAGTGAACGGAAACCGACAGCCGATAACGCCTCTTCCATCTCTCCCTTGGTTCGACTATAAAATACACGTGACTCGGCATCGGCTCCCATGGAAGAAATGACGAGCATCTGGGATACACCGTGCTCCTTGGCAAGTTTGGCAGCTTTCACGGGGTAGTGAAAATCCACTTGGCGGAAGTTATCCTGACTTCCGGCTTTTTTAATCGTTGTACCCAAGCAGCAATATAAGTCATCAATATTGCAAAATAGATCTTTTTGGTCCTCTAGTTGCTCCCAGTCCACGACATGCTGCTCCAGCTTTGGATGTTCCCATTCTAGCGGACGTCTGACCAATACACGGATCCGACCATAAGCCGGATTCTGAAGCAAGCTGCGTACCAGCAGTCCACCCACAAGCCCGGTGGCTCCAATCACAAGGGCTTGCCGTTCGTGATTCTCCAAGTACATCCCTCCACATATTTCTATTTCAGAAGCACACGACGTCCAAGCGTAAACATAAGAACCAGCATCGCTGCACCAACACCCACTTGGAAGCCATAGGCGGAGACCCAATTCATCGCGTCTGGCCAGGTTTCCATTCTCTCATACAACCAGCCACCAATCAGCGGTCCAAGAAACGAGGTCACTCCGGTCATAGCCGAATATACGGCTACAAACATCGGTCTTTCGCTTTTTGGTGTATCTCCTATAGTGAAGTTAAAGGCGAGCTGGTTGAATCCACCCACACCAATACCGAGAAAAATATGGGATAAAAAAAGCGCTATCAAAACAGGCATAAACGACATCAATCCCCATGACAAACAGGAGAGTGCGATGATCGGCAATGTCCAAAACAATAAGGTTTTGTTGCTGAATCTCGCGTTCAGATTGCCCCAGATATAGAATCCGGCCATCATGACGAGCGTCTGAACCACGGTGATTATGGATACCGTCTGATAATTAATGTTAAGCAGGTCAAGCATTACGTAGGAAAATAGCGGAACGATCAACGTCTGGATCAGTAACCAGGCCGCGAGGAACAGGGCAGCCCTCAGAAAGGAAGGATCCTGAAACGGCTTCTTGAACATGCGCCAGAAAACCTTTTCAGTTGAACGTTCAAACGGTACATCCGGATAAAAGCAATAAATAACCGTATTGGCTATCGCGCAGATCCACACAGGAACGAACAGGATTAAGAAGCCCATCTCCCCGGGGAAACGGTCCAGAACGATGCCTCCTGCAAATAAGCATACGCTTCCAAGTGCGTTCAGAATCGTGTTTCGAATTCCGAAATAACGCCCTCTCACCTTGGCAGGAACGATATCTCCAATCAACGAGGTCCAGATCATACCGCCGATTGTATTGGCTATGAATGCAACCGTATACACACCAATATAGATACCTACCCACCACTCCTTGGGAAACAGGAACGGAATCAGTCCCGTTGAACTCCACAGGATGCGATGCATCCCCACAAACAATACAAGCATGCGTTTGCGGCTGCGAATGCGCTGCATCCAGTAAGCTGCTCCAATCTGGGCGATATTAACAAACGTCGTAATGGCGAGCACAAAGCCAATATGTCTTGACCCGGCCCCAAGGTACAGCAGAAATCCGGTTAAAAATGGGCCTCCCAGCAACGTCTGCAAAATAATTGCCGGTACACCCTCCCATGTTGCAATAGATAAATTCGTGCGTTGTGTCGAACCCTTGCGCCGTGGTTTGCCTGCAAACGGAGGAGGGTTAACGTTGACCGTCTTCTGTATGGGGATACACTCCTTAGACCGGATTTCAAGTGCCGGTCGATGCTAGTTGTCACCCCAAATTCTACTCACAGCGTGAGGGTTGTCAACTCATTTTTTCACGGTTCAGTGGGAGATAGAGATAGAAGGTACTTCCCTTGCCCTCAGCGCTTTCAAGTTCGATCGACCCGTCTAGCAATCTTGCCAAATCCCGACTGATAGACAGGCCGAGTCCTGTTCCCCCAAATTTGCGGCTAATGGACCCGTCAGCCTGTTGAAATGCTTCGAAAATGGATTGATGTTTATCTTCAGCAATGCCAATTCCCGTATCTTGCACCGAGAAAACAATCCATTGACTCAGAATGCCTGACTTCTTCATTTGCTTGGTGCTCACGGTCAGTGTGACCTTCCCCTGATGGGTAAACTTGATGGCATTGGACATAAGATTACGTAAAATCTGCTGAACTCGTTGGGGATCAGACCAGAGGGTCTCCGGTAGTCCTGGCTTCTTGTCCAGTTGCAGCTGGACTCCCTTTTTCTCGGCAATCAACTGAAAGTGATTCATAGCATCTTCCGTGAGTTGTGCAACACTGATATCCTCCAAGACGATATCCAGTCTGCCCGCTTCCACTTTGGACAGATCGAGAATGTCATTAATTAACGTAAGCAACTCCTGACCAGAATGCTCAATCATTGTGGCAAAACGTACGATATCCTCTTGCTCCATCGTATCACCGTTCTCACTGATCATCTGGGCAAAGTTAATGACACTGTTCAGGGGTGTTCGCAGTTCATGCGACATATTCGCCAGAAATTCCGATTTGTACTGCGAAGCAATCATCAACTGCTTGGCACGGTCTTCCAGCACAATCTGAGCTTTCTGCAATTCTTCTTTTTGCACAGACAATAAACGATTGGTACTCTGGATGAGTAAAATCCGATTCTGTTCATTCTGGAAATCTCGTAAAATAAAAGCAAAAATAAGACTAAGTACAATACCAACAGGAAGGGTATACGGCATAATATGCGAGAAAAAATATGTAGCTGGGATAACGCCAAAAATAGCAATGTTTAAACTATTGACCAGATTTACGATCAAAGTGACGATGACACCTTTAACGATCAGCCTGTAGTCACTGCGTCTCATCCAAATATTCAACCCTGCACACACCACGCCCAGAATCGACATATTAATTAGTGCAGCCACCGTAGCATCATTAATACCAAAAGTTAACCGGGTCAGCCCAATCCCAACCCCCACAAAAATAACGCTATAGGGTTGTCTATATGTCAAAACGGCAACAATTAAAGGAACAAAACGAAGATCGAAGACCACTTCATCATTCAGTTGAAATCCAAATACGGTGCTGATCCAGCCTGCAAAAATAAGCACAAACAACGAACTGATCTGTTTTACTCGTGATGAAGCGCGTATTACGATGTATTTATAGAACACACTAGCAAGGTAAGCAATGGTAATAAGCATCCCCATATTTAATACGAACATTTTTGAAAATTGCATTCACTCACTCCTGTTGTCGTGTATTCATTGACAGAGAACCTTTAGTCCGTATACATCTCTATCATATCATGCCCATTCAACCTTCGACATTCCGTCGTCGTCGAAAAATGCACAAAAATACACAAATCAGGATTCAATTTGTGCGCTGAACGTAGTAGAATATATTGTTGTTCAATTTTTAAACGCTGTGATCCAGTTCCTTGCGAACCTGGATGAAAGGAGAAACGGTGCTGTGCACGTGTTAAAAAGTAAATCCTACTGGCTGTCGTTAAGCTTGATGCTTTCCTTGGCTGTCATGGGGATGTTCTATGATATTCTGAATAGTCCGGAACGTGGTTTCTCTGTGCTTAATTCCCCGTTAGACCGGATCATCCCTTATGTACCATCCATGGCCATACCCTATCTGGGTTGGTATCCGTTTGTCTTCGGCGTGCTGGCTTATTTATGCGCCAAGGATCGGCTCACTTATTATCGCGTCCTGTTATCCATGAACATCTGTGTCTGGATCTGTTACTTGATCTATTTTAATTTCCAGACCATGGTGCCGCGTCCTGAGTTAACAGGTACAGGTCTCGGTGCATCTCTTCTCGGATGGCTCTACGGCCAGGACCGTCCATATAATTGTTTTCCAAGTATTCATGCCCTTCATTCTTATCTGGTTATGCGTGCTGTTCTCTCCGTTCAGAGCATTCGCAAACAGGTTAAGGTGTTAGTTGCTGCCGGGGCAGCACTGATTATATTGTCCACCTTAATGATTAAACAACATGTAATCTATGACGCCATGGGTGCGGTCGTACTCGGTGAATGCGTTTTCACAATTATCACCGGGCTCTCGCTGCACCGTCGTCGCAGAAAAGAATCGAAGTGGACAGAGGGGATCAGCTGACCCCTCGCTCCGACGATTTCTGGAGATGCTCTTGCCGTCTCCACTCATCAATAAACAAGCTTGCAAAATAGGGATCCCACTGGGTCCCTTTTCCTTCTTCCAAAATAGATAGCGCTTTCTCATGACTCATTCCATTTCGGTAAGGACGATCAGACGTCATAGCATCAAAGGCATCAGCCACGGCAATGATACGGCCAAACAGCGGAATCTCTTGGCCCGCTATACCATCAGGATATCCTTTGCCATCATATCTTTCATGATGAGACCTTACACCCGGCAGGAAATCTGCCATCGCATCAATCGGTTCAATCTGTAACAAAATACTCTCTCCAAGGACGGGATGTGTGCGAATGATGGCGAATTCCTCATCGGTGAGTTTTCCATCTTTCAATAACACTTCGTCGGGTATGCCGATTTTCCCAATATCATGCAGCAGCGCTGATTTGTATAACAGATCGGCTTGTTCTTCATTCATGCCACTCAGCTTGCCAATCATAATGGAATACTCTGCCACCCGCATGGAATGACCGGCCGTATATTTGTCCCGTGCGTCCAATGCAGCCGCCAGGGTGGAAAAATAACTTTGCAGCAACTGCTGATTGCGTTCCTGTCTCATCTCAAGCCGGTTAATCATCATATTGAATCCGGAGATGAGCGCAGAAAATTCATCCGCGTACAGATCAGGGGTTCTTCTGCCCAGGTCTCCCTCTTGAATTCGGTTCATCTCCTCCGTCAGCTCCGCAACCGGACCGCGAACATCCCGAATCAGCAGCCAACTTCCCACAAGGGCGAACCCCCCGCCTAGTACGACGATAAGAACTGCCCACAGAATATACTCTTTCGCAAACTCACTATCCATATACTGAAGACGGATCGATGTAGCCAGGAAGAATAGAAATAATGGAAACAAACCGATCAGGGCCGTACTCAGCTGAAATTTACGCTGAATGGAAACCAGCACACGTCCTCCGAGAGAGGGCTCCATGCCATGCTGTTCTTTGCCTCTGCGGCGAACTTCCAGCAGCAGCGGTCTTACGGTCCGAACGGTCAGAAAATATTCAATCAGGGCATGCATCACAGCGATCAATAAGGCACACGCAGCTGCAACTGCGACGTATCCATATGGAAATTCCAGCCATCCTGTAGAAATCATCCATATCGTCAATCCGGCAGCAGGCAGGGAGAATCCAAGCATGTGCGGACCCAATATACGATAGATCGTTTGTCCCGGATACCGGTGAATGCTCTCATACATCTTTGTCAATTCGGCCTTTTCATGATGCTCGGCGGCAAAGAATTGCCGAATGGGGCCTAGTTGAGCCCATAGGGTAATCAGTTCAGCAACAAGCATAAACAATACTGAAATCAACACAATGATAATGAGGCGTACAAATTGAATGTTTGGTATTTGCAAGGTAGACACCATAACCACTGTACCTACCACAAAAACAGCTGCCATTGAACCGATAAGATAATTTCGCATCAGACGAAAGATAAATGAACGGTATACTTCCACCCCAACCCCTCACTCTCTAGCTGTAAACCAGTTCCCCCCATTGATGACAGAGGGAGAATTAAGGGTACAGCCTCCTATTTGTTATCGGTTACTCGCACTGAAAAAATTAATTCATTTAACGGATGGGAAACCTTCCTTGGAATTAACTACGAATCGCTCATCTAACTTATATGTACGCGTACAACCATGCAAAAAAGACTGTCCCCCGCAGGGAACAGCCTATTATGACAAGACATTTCTTATCCTTTAATCTTGGCAGCCAAAATCATTGTACCACGCGGCTCATCACCCATCGCATCCGGTTCAAGTGTGATCGCGACCGTGTCGTAATCGTTGGCAGAGTCTAACGTATAGTATACTGCTCCCGTTCCATTATGGCTCAGGAAGGTCCCTGCATTCTGAGGGGTATCGCCCTTTATCAACCAAACCTGGAACGCCTCGTTTCCTTTCAGAGTAGGCAAGTTTTCCGCCTGTACGACCAGGTGAGTGCCTTTGCTGTCAATGACAATGGTAGCCAGTCCTTGGGCCACAATGTCCTGTGTCGCAGGACTAAGCTTGACAGCTTCGCCTGTTTGCATTCCCTGAGCAGGCTGCAGGGATGAAGCAAGCTGCTCTTGCAGCTGCGCATTCTGTGCCTGCGCCTGAGCAAGCTGCTCTTGCACCGCTGATGAGCCAGCTGCTTGCTGCTTCAGCGAATCGACCTGGCCTTGCAGCTGCCCGGCGTAGATGCCGAGCACAAGCGCCGCTGCCGCAAGGGCTGCGCTCGCTATGCGCCAGGCGCGGCTGCTGCGCGCACGCGCGCGCCCTTGAGGCTGCCACGGCTGTGCCTGTGCAGCCTCTTCTGCCCGGGCTGCAGGCACCGCCGTCTCCGGCGGCAAGCCCTGCCCGGGCTGCGCCGCTTCATGCTGCGGCGCAAGATCCGCCTGAAGCACCACGGGTGCTTCAGGTTGCGCAGGAGCAGCCGCCGGCTTCGTTCCGGCGCTCTCCTGCGCGTGTCCGAGCACGTTGCCCAGCACACGTGCTCGCATGCCAGGCGGCGGTGCAACAGGTTCCGCCGCGAGTGGCAGGAAGCCTGTTACTTCCTGCAATTCCCTCACCTCCTGGCGACAAGACTCGCAATGGGCCAAATGTGCTTCAAATGCTGCCACTTCCTCCGCGTCGAGTCCTCCCAGCACATACACCGGTGCCAGATCAGACCATTCCTCATGTCTTTCTATCATGGATGTATGCCCTCCCTTCCCGCGTCCGGATGCATTTCAGCATCGGCGAGCAGCTTCTGAAGCTGTCGCATCGCAAGCCTGACACGGCTCTTTACCGTACCCAGCGGAATCCCGAATCTGCTGGATACTTCCTGTTGCGTTAAGCCTGCATAATAGATTGATTCAATGACCTGTTGCTGGTCACCATTCAACTGGGACAAGGCCTCCTTGATTCGGACACCTTCCCATTTACGCTCTATTTCTTCTTCTGTATTTGTATGTTCATCGGCATATGCCGCCAGTGTTTCGTTCTCCACTGAGGTCGTAGCTGCGCTTTTGGATTTTCGCCTCAGCATGTCCACTGCAATGTTGCGCGTAATGGCGAACATCCACGTGGTCAGCTTCCCCTGTGAGGCCTCATATCGTTCAGCATTGTTCCAGACGCGCAGGAATAATTCCTGGACAGTCTCTTCTGCTGTCATTGGATCACCAACGATCCGATAAGCAAAAGAATACACCGCTCGCTCATAGCGGTCATATAAAAGCTCGAGAGCGGAAGCATCTCGTTCCGCAATCTGCCGCATCAACCTGCTGTCCTCTATAGATTCAGTCATGCGAGGGCCCCTTTCCGTGTCATCCCTCTTATTATAACCTACGCAGAATCATTTGAAGAGGATTACCTTATTGAAGAAAAAAATCTGAAATGTTTTCGCAATTGTTTTCAAAAAAAGCTTTGACCTTCCTTTTTATTGCAAAAAATTACAACCTGTGGTATAGTATAAGAGTTGGTATTTAAACAACCTCATATGATTTTCTGTCTTCTTTAAACCCCGGAATATTTTCTTCATGCTGCGACCGCAGCGAATATGCACACTAACCTATGAAGATTGAAGAACCTGAATCACAATAACCCGGTATTACAGAGTTTCACAAGATGTTCCCATTCACACTGGCGCGGTCATCGGAGCCGCAAGGACAAAAGAGAGGTAGGGCTTTTGTTGTTTTGGATATCACTTATTCTTGAGAAGATTGAAAACATACACAAAGCACCCGGAATTGGGTTCCGGGTGTTTTTCCATGTCCATTTTTAATAAATCGTGTCCAGACAGCCAAAAGGCACCGATACAATCTCGGCGCCTTTCATCGGAGTTGTATGGATCAACTCCCTGATATAGTTGCTGTTGGACAATTTAGATAAACATTGTTTTGGAGATAATAACCAGCAGGATGAACAGTACAAGAATTGTACCCATCGATCCCCAGCTTCCCCCGCCGTGTCCATAAGAAGTTCCACAACCTTGGTGATAACCGTGCAGCATTGGAGCATGATTGGGATAATGAGCATACCCGTAACCATATCCCATTGGCATTGTTCCACATCCATACCCGTACCCATGCATTTCATGACCTGTGTATCCATGCATGTGCTCATAACCTCCCACGTATCCGTATACGTGTCCCTGTCCGTTCGGTGAATTCGGTTTAACTTCGCTCATTGTTCATTCCTCCTTAACATTTGCCTACACCCCTAAGCTATGTATTATGCCTACCTCTGGACCGGGCTATGGCCCTACTTTGACAAAATAGGCGTTTTCACTATTCCTGTAGGCTTGTCCTCAAACCAAAAAAAACCCCACCGGTTAACCGGCGGAGTTCAAACATATTATACCCAGAAAGATTTAGTGATGATAACGAGAAGAATGAACAGGACCAAGATGGCACCAGTTGATGTCCAGCCGCCGTATCCTGCGCCTCCAACTACTTCGCTCATGGAGATTCCTCCTTTACCAATGGTTTAGGTGTTAAGAGTCTATTAGATGAGGAATGCTTTGGAAATGATAACCAACAAAATGAAGAGAACCAAAATGGCACCAGTCGATGTCCATGCGCCGCCGTATCCACCTACAACTCCACTCATGCAAAACCCTCCTTTTATTTGAGGTACAGTTCACTATATGCAAAAATCACACACTAGATCGGGCTCTGGTTAAATTTGGGCGGCTGTCCTTTAAAGGACACCTTCCCTACAGCAGTGAAACTTTACCTTTCATTTTGCGTTAATGAGGTTATGGCGTCCTGCTAACATAGAAGTGCAGTATTGCAGAAGTTCAGCACGCTTGTGAACGTTAAAATAAACAAAGGGGATGTATGTAATGAATTAGAATATCTGTACAGCCGTTCCGGAAGAATATGCCCCGCTCGCAGCACTTTGGCTGGAAGCCTCGCTGTCCGCACATGATTTTGTTGACCCGGCGATATGGGAATCGCAGCAAAAGAATATGTAGGTTCGATATCTCCCGACAGCCCAAAATTATATTATGGATCTTGATGCTGAAGGTTCCATTCGAATTTTTATTCCCATCGTGAATTCGTATCTGGCCGCCCTGTTCGTTGATGTAAGGTACCAGCGTCAAGGTGTCTAAATAGCTTCAATATTACACATATAACCATCCATGGTTCTTTAGGAGTACGCATATACTTATTAATCATAGTTTTCTATCAAGATGTTGTTTATTTACATCCTTGAACATTACCGTAATGGTATATTTTATAGAATTAACTTTTTATCAGCACATTTATTACCTTTTCGGTAATTATGTATTCTCATTTATGTAGGGATGATATTATTTTACTATTCAAGTAGAAAGGAGTGTTTATGCCAACTCTAGGTGAACGCATTAAACATTTAAGGGAACTGAAGGGTCTTTCTCAGAAGGAATTGTCTGAAAAAACGAACCTTACAATAGTTCAATTGTCCCGGTATGAAACCAATCATAGGAAACCTGATCCAGATGCTTTATGTCGTTTGGTGAACGTTCTGGGGACGAGTGCCGATTATCTTATCGGTCTAACCTCTAATCCAATTAAGAATTTAAATGAGCAAATGTCTTTTTACCTGGATCATCCTTTACACGGAGTCTTTCTAAGGGAATTTTTTAATGCGCCTGATCAACTTAAGAACGAAACCAGGCAATTTTTCAACTTTATCATGAGCAGTTCAGATCTGAATCGTTGACCACACACGATGACCTTAGAAAAAAATCCCATCCGATGGGGAACACATTAGGAGCAATTAGATATCATGAAAAAGCTTATTACGATTTTGGCATTAACAGCATTGCTTAGTGCTTGCGGTAATTCAGAAACAACAAAAACAGCAGACACACAAACTTCAGAGAAAACAAGCACGACCGAAATAGGCTCTGCCGAGGCTAAAGCTACTAAATACACTACATATAGTGGAGAAGGTTTCTCATTTTCATATCCGGATCACTGGAAAAGCGTAGATACAAGCCAGTTGAACGTGCCAGCACTCAAAGCTGCTTTTTCTAACCAGGAAGCAACCCAATTTACCGATAACGTTAATTTTCTTATTGATGCTAATCCGAGTGGTGAAACTAACCCCGAAGCAATAGCCAATGCAACCGTGGACTACTATGAACAAAATGGGCAAAGTATTGGTGTTCCAGAGTATAAGAAGACCCGTTACACCAAAAAACCTTTCAAAGATTACAATGCAGGTGTTCTGGAAGGAACATATAACCATCCATCTGGAGGAGAGGTTGTCATGATTCAATACCTGATTCCATCCAATGCTGAGCTTTATAGTCTGACATTAACCTACTCCAAGAACTATTATGAACAAAAAGGAAAAGAGCAAGTCAATGAAATTTTGAATTCATTGGTGATTTCCTCTCCCATTGAACAGACTAAAGCGAATACAGCTTCTTTAAACCAGGGGACAGTAGTAACTGCGGCTGATTATTTCAATGAATTAACCCCGATCATGACTAATGATACAGCGATCATGGAACAAGTTTCTTATGACTTTTTCACAGCGCACGACGATTTATTCCCAGCCAGTACAGCTGAAGTTCGCAAAAAGCTTAAAAGTTTGGTGGATACCAAAGTGACAACCAAACATTTGAATAAAAATGTTACGAATTACTATGAACATTTTATACAAATTAGCGGTGAAGTTATTGAGGTTGAAGAAGATACTTCTGATGGCTCCACAGCTGCTATCGTTCATATCATGGATGAGAACGGAAACAATGTACTCGCCATCTATCCATCCTCCACAGGCGATCTGCTTGAGGGAGACTATGCTACCGTAATCGGTGCTCCGATCGCCAACTTCTCATTTGAGAATGTTGGAGGTGGCTATACCAATGCTACACTCATTGGAGCAGCACTGGTAACTGCAGAATAGCCTTCTCAATAATCCATAAAGGGGCTATCTCAAAAGCCCTTAAAAAGCATATTGGTGAAGAGAAATAACACCCATACGTTCAATAGGGACGAAGCAGAGGTTTATCCTGCTTTGTCCCTTTACGTTTTTCCGTCATTGCGGCTTTTTTAAGCAGATTGGGCAAGGCAAAGCCACCCTACCTCCAGGCCTACTTTTGGCAAGCCGCGAAGCAGGAATCTTCGGAATCTCCGGTTGTTTTTGATTTGTCCAAACACACTTTCGGGCTCGATCATGCGCCGAACCGAAAGTGTGTACTCTTCCTCGCTGCGAAGTCGTTCCCGCATCACGTTTTTTTGTCGCATATAGGTCAGACTGATGGCGAATTAAAAACAATCCTCAGTGTTAATTCAAATGGTCTTAAAGAGGATGAGGAGAAAGTTGTAACTGATCCATCTGGAAATACGGTTCGTATCAAAAACTACAAGGATCCCTGGTATTAAACAGAGCTGGCCTTAAAAAAGCTGGTTTGATCTTATAGTATCCTGAAATCATACAGCTTCGTATGGAGGTATCCTGCGAAGCTTTTATGAGTTTACATTCAGATATCAGAATACGATTTATCTTTTTAAGGTTGTAACACCAGTATCTCCTTCAAAAAATATAACATAAAAAGCTGCAATCCCCAGACAGGGGCTTGCAGCAATATACATAAGAAAACTTCTCTTAGATTACTGATAAAGACTTCCGTCAGTTCGGCCGCGCCTGACGGGATGCCAGTTTCTCCTGAACAGATTGTAGCTTCTGCACACTGGACGCATCCGGTTTGTCTCGACGATCGTCGATCTTGACGGATGTGGAGACACGCTGGGCTCCCGATAGAAACGGAGCTTCATGCAGAGCCGCAATTGCTGTAAATACTTCATTGAGCGGGCCTTCGATAATGGTACTCATGGAGGTCAACTGATATGTAATGCCCCGCTGCTTTTCCAATACTTTCTGCATATCCGCCACATAACTGCTCAAGCTGGTTGTCCCGGTGCCAATCGGAATTACGGTTACCTCTGCTATTGCCATTTCGCTCCGCCTCCTTGGGCCCCGCAAGTTACCGGTGCCGCTCATTTTTAGTCGATTTTTGCCTGTTTTTATTCTACCAGTTGAAGGAGCCATAATTCAAACTGACGTGATGACGTCATCTGATTTGACCAAAATTTTTTTTTGATAAATCTTCAAATCTTCCAGTCCTTTTCCTTTGCGGAATCTTGGCTTAAATGGTATACTCGGAATTACGTTTCACCGTGTTAACCCTGTTTACAAACACTATATGTTGGGTTACAGTAGGATAACAGCAACAAAATGTAGTAAAATTGAATTACCCCACTTCTATTAGTCATCTTCTGAAATCTCGCGAAAAACAGGATGGAATCACCTCCAAAGGCACGTCCCTGTAGGTGTAAATCGCTTTCTCGAAACAGACTTGACTCGGAGGTTAACGGGGCTATTTGGACTGCACCGGTATCCTCTAGTTACAGGCGTGTCTGCTATAGACAAAAGATTACATAAGCACCCTTTTCTGTCTTTTTTTGATTATTTAAAGACAGCAAGGAACTCAGGGCATCCATGGGCATTTTCAGCCAATAGGCAAGGGGAATGCTTTTTATGTGACCATGTTCTGCGTGCTGCTCCTATGTGCAAGATAAGTCAAGACTCGCTATCACCGCCGTTCAGTCCGCAAAATGCAGCTTATATCTTTATCTCACCGTAAGAAGACACTCAATTCTTTATATAAAGAATTTCTCCAATTTATCTCTTAAACATGCGAAAGCGAGGAATATTCATGCCACAAGTTGTGACCAAGCCGAACAACCGCCAGCTTGCCTTTGATGATATGCGCATCTCGGTATATGCAGATCGTATTCTGGAAGGACTGGACATGCTGGACAAGGAACGTCTGGTACGCGGGGTAAACAGCAAGCTCCGTCGTGACGAAGTTACCGGAGACGAGATCAGTAACGCTTTTATGATGAGCGCACTGGAACTGGTAACAAAGGAAGAGCCTAACTGGAAATTTGCAGCGGCACGCTCCCTGCTCACTTCCCTTTACAAGAAAGCGGCAACCAACCGCAGATACAAATCTTACCCGGAAGAGCCTTACGGCGCTTTCCACCCGCTTCTTGTGGATCTTGTGAAGAAAGGTATCTACCGCGAAGAACTGCTGGAATGTTACACCAAAGAGCAGATCGACGAACTTGCTGAATGCATCGATTACCAAAACGATCTGTTGTTCGACTACATCGGCTTGCTCACACTGGCAGAACGTTACCTTGCTCACGATTTTGACGGAAAAGTCATGGAGTTGCCTCAAGAGCGTTACATGGTTATCGCCATGTACCTGATGCATCAGGAGCCTGCTGAGAGACGTATGGATCTCGTTAAGGAAGCTTACTGGGCAATGAGCAACATGTACATGACAGCAGCTACACCTACGATGTCCAACGCGGGCAAAAAAGTGGCTGGACAACTCTCCAGTTGCTTCATTGATACCGTGGATGATTCCCTTGAGGGCATCTTCGATTCCAACACAGATGTAGCACGTCTCAGCAAAATGGGCGGCGGCATCGGCGTTTATCTCGGTAAAGTCAGAGCTCGTGGTTCGGACATCCGGGGTCACAAAAACACAAGTTCTGGCGTAATCCCTTGGATTCGCCAACTGAACAACACTGCGGTAAGCGTAGACCAGCTCGGAACACGTAAAGGTGCAATTGCCGTTTATCTGGACGTTTTCCACAAAGACATCCTGGCCTTCCTCGATCTGAAGCTGAACAATGGTGACGAGCGGATGCGTGCGCATGACGTATTCCACGGCATCTGCCTGCCCGACCTGTTCATGGAGCGAGTAGCCAGCCGCGGCGAATGGAGCCTGTTCTGCCCGCATGAAACGAAAAAAGTAATGGGCTGGAAAGACGAGAACGGTCGTCCACTCGGACTGGAAGATTTCTATGATGAGTCCGTAGGCGAAGGCGCATTCCGTGAGAAATATGAGGAAGCAGTCAACCACCCGCTGTTGTCCCGGATCACGGTACAAGCGATTGACATCATGAAACGTGTTATGAAATCCCAACTGGAAACCGGTACGCCTTACATGTTCTACCGTGATACCGTTAACCGTTCGAACCCGAACAGTGCACACGGCATGGTGTACTCTTCCAACCTTTGTACCGAAATCATGCAGAACCAATCTGCAACTGTAGTTGAAAAGGAAGAGCTCGTAACCAAAGATGGACAAACCCGCATCGTGATTTCCAAAGTTCCGGGCGATTTCGTAGTCTGCAACCTGAACTCCATTCACTTGGCACGTGCTGTGCCTCATGATGTATTGGAGCGTCTGGTACCGATTCAGGTTCGTATGCTGGACAACGTAATCGACATCAACAACATTGAAGTCCTGCAAGCCCAATACACCAACAGTCAATATCGTGCGGTTGGTCTGGGAACATTCGGACTTCATCACCTGCTTGCTCTCGAAGGCATTCGTTGGGAATCCGAAGAAGCAGTCACATATAACGATAATCTGTATGAAAAAATTAACTATCTGCTCGTGAAAGCCAGCATGGAGCTGTCCAAGGAAAAAGGACATTATCCGAAATTCCAAGGTTCCGATTGGCAAACAGGCAAATACTTCGACCAACGGGATTACACGACAGGTGAGCGCGTCGGCGAATTCGTTACAACTGAACAATGGAAAGAACTGCAAGCCCAAGTACAGCAAAACGGGGTACGTAACGCCTGGTTGTTCGCCATTGCACCAAATGGTTCAACGTCCATCATTGCCGGTTCAACAGCCAGCATTGATCCGCTTTATGAACTGTTGTCCTATGAAGAGAAAACGACATACAAGATTGCCAACCCGGCACCTGACCTGTCCGAAAAAACGATCTGGTATTACAAAACAGCGTTCATGGTGGATCAACATGCTTCCATCAATATGGCTGCTGCCCGTCAGCGCCACGTCGATCAGGGACAAAGTTTCAACTTGTATGTTCGTCCAGATATCAAAGCAACGGAATTCCTGGAACTGCATCTGCACGCCTGGAGAGCCGGCATTAAATCAACTTATTATGTCCGCAGTCGGGCATTGACTATTGAAGAATGCGATTCTTGCGCAAGCTAAGTTTTATCGTAATGCTGAAAGCTCACTAGATCTACGATGACTACCAGGGCATCCTGTTTTGAATGCAAAATGGCGTTGCCCTGGTACTTTTTTGCCCAAATCACGATCACAACATCATGAGATGTTGATATAGATGCCACATTACAGCCCCTAATATATAAGTTGAAATAATATAACAGTGTAAATTCATTCAAGGAGTGAACGGATTATGCAATTGCAGAAAATTTTCAATACCGAAGCGCCCAACCAGTCTACCCGTATCATTGAAGGGGAATGCTCAGGCATTCTGAACTGGAACGATATTCGTATGCCTCATATGTACAAACTGTACAAAGTACTGCTGCTCAACCACTGGATCGCGGATGAAATCCCAATGTCCAAGGATGCTTCCCAATTTGCCCAATTGGATCCGGAAGAACAGCGTACATTCAAAGTCAACATCTCCCTGCTCGCTGTATTGGACTCCATGCAAACGATGTTTGTAGGTGACGTGAAACGTTATTTCACGGATTCCTCACTGGAAGCAATCTCGGCAATCATTGGACAACAGGAAGTTGTACACAACCAATCGTACTCTTACGTTCTGTCCTCCATCGTGTCCGATCGGGAGCAAAAGGAGATCTTTGAATACTGGAAACATGATCCGGTGCTGCTTGACCGTAACCGGTTCATCGCCGACATTTACCAAACCTTCCGGGATAACCCGTCTCCACAGACGTTCTTCCAGGCCATGGTAGCCGATCTGGTACTTGAAGGTATCTTCTTCTATAGTACATTTGCCTTCTTCTACAACCTGGCCCGTGACCAGAAGATGATGGCAACCAGCCAAATGATCTCTTATATTCAGCGCGACGAGAACCAACACTGCTACTTCTTCGCTGAAGTGTACAAACAGCTGCTGGTAGACTTCCCTGAACTGAACACACCAGAGAACATGGACTATGTGTACAAAACGATCAACCGTGCCGTTGAACTTGAAACCAACTGGGCACACTACACACTCAGCAACGTACGCGGAATTGACCTGAACGAGTTGGAAGACTACATCAAGTACATCGCTAACAAACGTTTGCGTCTGATGGGTATGGAAAAAGCATACGAAGGCGTGGATGTGAACTGCATGCCTTGGATTAAACCTTTCTCCGACGAAGCGCTGAATGCTACGAAAACAGACTTCTTCGAAGCCAAATCCCGTAACTACGGCAAAGTCGGCGACGATAACGGATTTGACGATCTGTAAGTTGATCGATCCAGCGACCGCAACCTAAAACAAATACACAACACTCCCCCTGTTGGAACGTCTTGATGGCTTTCTGCTTGTGGGAGTGTTTTTATATACGACTGGAAAGGATACCCATCCATCCTGCAAGCTTGTAAGATATAATGGAAACAGGTTCACATTCCCCTATTGAAATGAGGCATAGTGATGGAAAGAGAACTGCTGGAACAACTAAACAAATGGCATGAACAGGACCAGTTCGCTCTCATTATTGAACGTATTCAACATATCCCTGAACCGGAGCGGGATTATGAGCTAATTGGACAACTTTCCAGAGCGTATAACAATGAAGGACGTTACCGTGAGGCTGTCCAACAATTACTATCCGTCAATGGGCAGGGAGCAAGTGACCCTCTCTGGCAGTACCGGTTGGGTTACGCTTATTATCATATGGCCATGTATGAGCAGGCACTCAAAGCTTTTGAGATGGCAAACGAGCTCTTGCCCCATGACGAATCGACTATCGAATTTCTCGAATGGACACGGCCCAAAGCTGAAAAAATGCAACAGGATCGACAACGCCATCAAGAGATATTGTTGGAATTGGAGCACAGCGGCAGGCTAAACAACCTTAGAGCCGCTTCCGGGCCCTACGATCCGGTTTCATTCTGGGAAAAGAGTGAATATGCGTTGGAAAGTTATGTATCTTCACCTTTTGACGAAGAGTTGATTCAAACCATTGAACAGGAGCTAGGCTACAAATTACCTGCCTCCTATATCCAGTTAATGAACACACAGAACGGTGGAATCCCTGCACACACCGTTTTCCCAAGCAAAGAAGCCACTTCATGGGCCGAAGACCATATCGCCATTACGGGGATTATGGGCATTGCGCGGGACAAGTCCAATACACTGGGTGGAGAATTTGGAAGTCGTTTCATGATTGAAGATTGGGGATACCCTGATCTTGGTGTTGTGATCTGTGATTGTCCATCTGCCGGACACGATGTGGTGATGCTGGATTATCGATTCTGTGGTCCTGAAGGCGAGCCAGCTGTGGTTCATGTGGATCAGGAAGACGATTATGAGATTACATATCTGGCGCCTAATTTTGAAGCTTTTATTCGCGGATTGGTTGATGCCGATACGTTTGATCTGTCTGACGAAGAGGATGAAGACTGAGATCGCAGGAGGGGCTTATGACAACCCGTATATATTTTGGCTCCAATAAACTTGGTGAGATTGAGCGAGCATCCTTGCAAAAGGCGCTTCATGATTTCAATCTGGGAACACTTATGGATTATAAGCGAACCGATGAAGGTGTGATGGGTCAGACACTTCTTATTCTCTCTTCAGAGGGAGAATATATTCTGAAAGGCAACCCATTATATGCGGGACAACTTCAGGAAGAGCAGTTTTTCGTAGAACAGCTGAGAACTCACACCAACATTCCTGTACCTGATCCATATTTATTGCATGAAGATACCGACATATTGGGCTGGAGCTATGCCATCATGCCCCGATTACCTGGAATGCACCTGCAAGATCCGTCATTACAGGCTTCACTTTCACAGGAGGATCAGGAGAACATCGCTACGATGCTTGCCCACTCCTTAGCAGAACTGCACCGTTGGAAGGTCCCTGACGCGGGAGAGTATGATCCTGTAGCAAAGCAGATCGTTCCCTTTGCGGGCAAATATCCGGACTGGTTGTATGGGACAATTCATCACTGGCTGCAGGATGCTGCAAAGTACTCTGTGATAACAGATGAAGATATACAGTGGGTGGACGAGCAGTTAAAAAACGCTGAATCTGCATTCCAATCCATGCCTGTTCCCGGATTTGTGATGGGGGATTTTAAGGTCGAGAATTTTTTAATTCAGAAGAATGGTAGCCTTGCTTCGGGATGGCAAATTAGTGGTCTGTTTGATTTTACGACGGCCTATTTTGGAGACGGTACAGCTGACTTAACCAAAATGACAGCCATGTATGTACGCGAAGGCCAACCCGAACTAGCCAGACGATTCCTTCACGGTTACCGGGACGTGGTCTGCGCAGCAGATACGGAGCGATACCAGCACTTTGCCACCCGTCTTAGGGTGCATCTGCTCTATCAGCGTATTTTGTTATGGGGTGAATGCAAAGCAACAGGCCGAGTGACCTGGGCAGCGGATATGCCTTTTGCGCATTGGGCGGAGCAGTACATGAATTCGGTTATTGCTTTGCTGGATTAGCATACCAAAAAACCGCCAGAACGATGAGACACACGCTCTCCTGGCGGTTTTCTCAAACCATCATATATTTAAATCGGTGATACGACCATATGAATTACGCTTGTGCAACCGGCACTTCCTGATGTTTCTGCAAAAACTCCAGCATCCGCCGATAAACGAGAATCTCATTCGTTTTTCTGGAGAAGCCATGCCCTTCATCATCCAGAACGATGTATTCCACGTCTACCCCTTTCCCCTGCAACGCGGCCACGATCTGATCGGATTCCGCCTTCACGACCCTTGGATCATTGGCTCCTTGAATGACCAGCATCGGGTTCACCATATGGTCCAGATACGTAATCGGTGAATCCTTCGTTAAGCGTTCGTGGTCACGGACCGGATCACCCAGCCAGTTGTCCATCATCGGTTTCCAGTCTTCCGGCACAGATTCCAGGAATGTGAACAGGTTACTTGGCCCAAAAATATCGACCGCAGCGCGGAATAATTCCGGGTGACGTCCTGCCAGCAGCAAGGTCATATACCCACCGTAACTGCCCCCCACCACGAACAAGCGATCCGGTGACGAGATACCCTCGTCAAACAGCCAGTTTATACCGGCAACACAGTCCAGCCTTGGACCTTCGCCCCAATCCCTCTCAACCATCTTTACAAATTCGGCGCCATATCCAGTGCTTCCCCGGAAGTTTGGAGCAAAAATATGATACCCCTGAGCCAGCATTAACTGGAACATCGGACGGAAGAACTTCGCTTCTGATGCCTGTGGCCCCCCATGCGGCCAAAATACCGTGTAACCATTAGCCTGCTCCGGCTTTGCCTTGAAAAAAAGCGCTTCGATCTCCAGTCCGTCATAGGAGTTATATCGAATAACATCCGGGTAGACGAGATCGCTCGGATGAAGTCCCGTTACCCGATTGGCAGTCAACGGCTCCCATGACTCACTACCTGCCATCAGCCGATAGATATTATGCGGCTGGACAGCTCCGCGCCCCGATATATACACGTTGCCAGCCTTGGTAACCGTCACATGTTCTACGGTATCCAGCGGCATGTCCACACGCCGAGGCTGCTCGGAACCTTTGTCCAGCGCGTACATTCGATTCTCGGGACCTGTAAACGTCCAGAAGTATAATGTCTCTGAACCCTTATGCCAACGGATGATTTCCACGTCTTCTCCCTCCACTTTGCACAGAGGACGAAATTCATGAGTGTCAAGCTGGTATTCAGCCACATAGGAGTACGGTTCGTTATCATTTGTAATCATGAGAAGCTGATTATTGTCTGCAAACAGGACATACGGAACCTGACTCTGCCGTTCGGAGACCGGAATAATGGATTCTGACTCACCGTTCCGGTACACGTATGCTGTCTGGTAGGTATTGGAGTATACATTCAAGATCACATAGGCTTGTTCATCCGAACTCACAGCAACCAGATTGCTTGTCACCTCTTCCCCCTGATGCAGAAGCTCATCCTCTCCCGTTTCCAGGTTAATTCGGCGTGAATTGAGATAGTTCGGGTTATCCCTACTTGTCATATAGTAAAGACGCTGTCCATCCTCGGACAGATGGGAGAAATAACAACGATCATTGGGCTCTGCCGGAACAACAGGAAATGGGACCCCGCCTTCCGGTTGAAGTGCATACAGATGGTAATTCTCATCCCCGTCCCGATCAAACGCCGTGAGAATATGACGTCCTTCCGGGTCTGGCTTGATAAACTGGCTGCTCTGATTCAAATACGTCAAAGGATACGGGTAGCCACCCGGCAGATCCATCGCCCAGATATTGGGCTGGCCATTCAGATTGCTGTCAAAAAACAAACGTTTCTCGTCGGCCGATACGGCAAAATGGGAAATCCGATACGTCTGGAAATACTGTTCCACATCCGGTTTGGGAAACTGAATCATGACAAACCTCCTTGAGTATGAACGAAGTATCAAACAGTGGTAAATTAAGGGTATATTTATCCATATTATATGTACATCCATTGTTTACACAATAGATATGTAAGCTATTTCCTATTCAGATTTAAATACATGACATCCATCGGATGGAGGCTTGTACTTTTCCTTCCAAACATAGCGCGGCAATATACCCGCTTCCCACATCCAGCTCCCGAAGCATATAAGATCGTCCCTCGCGTTCAACCAGATTCATCTCAGCAGAATGTTCATCCACCGTATTTAACATTCTCCATTGTCCGCACAGGGCTTGACCGGAGGCTTTGATCCAGGCCTCCTTGCGTGTAAGCATCTCCCACAACAGACGGGAACGCTCTTGCCCTTTCTGCACACCATTTAGAATATAACCCTGCTCCTCCACGGTCAAAAATCGGTTGATGATGGCTTGCTGACGCAGCAGTGGACGCATCCATTCAACGTCTACGCCAAGCTCGGCACTACTGGACGTAGCTGCCAGAACACACAGACCCTTCGTATGCGATAGACTGAACCGGGGACCACCCTGAACATACGGCTTTCCAGAGATACCATAATTGAATTGAATATCGCATGCTTGCAGCTGCATGTATTGTGCCAGCACACTTCGCAGGAAAAGTCTCGATGTCATCCAGCAATGAGCCTCTAGCAAGGAGGATTTCCCGATTCTGGACATCCGCTGCTGTTCCTCTGGAGCAAGTGTAGCTTGAGCGATGGTCACAGCTGACTGCACCTGATCCTCGCTTATGGGAAGAGCTTGCTTCCAGAGATGGATCTCCGTTTTTCCGCCATCCAGCATGAGCCTGTCCCTCCTGCGACTTCATACTCCTACGTTGAGACGAAAATGATGTCCTCCGTGACACCAAAAATCATCTAATTATCTTGAATTATCTTCATCTGCCCACTTTACAGTTAGCGTAAAACAACCATTCGCAAATGAGCAGACGCTGCCACTTTTCTCAAACCGCTTATAATCTCTTCTTCTGTCAATTCCGATACATACGTACCGATCTGCATATAGTCCAGTCCAATCACTTTATGCTCCGATACATGCATACATCGCTGTTTTAACGAGTCCATATCGGTATAATACCGACTTAGCCATTTCAATCGTGCAACCTCCAGATTGTTCAGGGTTACGCCTCTCTCCTGAATACGATCACACCGCTCCTCAATAAGGGTACGCAATGAAGCCGGGTCTGTTGAATAACCGCAAGCGTTCGAAAATGCAAATTCCTGGCGATAATAATGGTCCCAGGCTGCTCCTTTGCCGAGCAGACCCGATTTGATGCACTCCGCATAAAAATCGGAAGTTTCACCCAGAAGCGCTTCGATCCCAATCATGCAGGCGACCTGATCCTTTAACTCCATTCCACTCTCGGCCCGAAATCCAAACCTCACAAGAGACAGAGGCAACCCGAATTCAAGTTCCAGATAACGTTCTCCGGACTCCTCCCCCCTCCGATCCCACGGAAGCGCACCATGTAGAGAAGCCGTCCCGTACTCCCGAACCGGATATTGCTCCAGTATTTCGATAACGGCCTCCGATTCAACCGGACCTGCCACAGCTACCGCCATGTTTCCTGTGGAATAATAATTGTTGTAGGCAGTATTCAGCACATCCGGTGTCAATTGATACAGACTGTCAGGTGTGCCAGCAACATCCGATGTTATAGGGTGGTTATTGCCATACATCATCTGAGTCAGCTGCTGCAAGGCTCGCCAGGATGCCTGATCTTCATACATGGACAGTTCCTGATAGATGGCCGCTCGTTCCTTCTCAATATGTACCGGGGTAAAATAAGGCGTTGCCAGCGTCCGGATAAACAGTTCCATACTTGGCCTAAACTGGCCTGTGCAGGCCATCTGATATGTCGTTACATCATAACGAGTCAATGCGGACGTTGAAGCCCCAAGAGCATGAAACATTGGTTTTACAGGTTGCTCATCCGGATTGTAGAACATCATGTGCTCCAGAAAATGAGCCCGCCCTGGCAGTGCAGCATCATGAATCGATCCATAAGAAACGGAACACGAAACGAAGGTATGATGAAAATGGGATTCAGGGAAGATGCAGACGTAGAGGCCATTGGACAAGCGCCGCTGGGTGGGCGCGACATTCACAGCAATATTCATGATTCTCCTCCTACAGCTATGCCGAATATTCGCTCTCGGGGTACAAAATCCAAGTCACTGCTTTTTTCAATCCGGAAGCCACCTCTGCCACTTGCTCGGATGTAACACCCGCTATGGCATCCAGAAATTGCGGGGTGGTCATGTGGACCTGATGGAGCAGCCGATCCATATGGAGGGTCACAACCTGCTCAGGCAAATCGTAGCCCACTTGCACATAATGCATCACATTTTGAATGGCCCTGTTCAACTCACGCTGATGGATGTCTCCGCTGCATAATTTCAACCATTCCGCATCGATCGCTTCAAGAACCTCTGTTGCATAGCCGCTGCTTGTTCCCGTTGTCACATGAAGCGTTCCGCGATAATCATCCAGTGTGCTGTAGATTTGATATACCCATTGCTTTTGTTCACGAAGTCCACACTGGAGTCTTGAGGCAGGCGTGGCGCCAAACAACGAATGAAAAAGAAACAAGGCAGGGTAGTTGGAGGCCCCATAATCCACTCCGGTGTCAAATGTCACATTAATTTTGCATTGCTGAACATCCATCAGCTCCATCATCAGTTCGCCTTCTTCCCGCCGCTCAGCAGTTTGATGTTCCCGTGTTAGGAATAAAGCCCGCTTGTCATCCATGCCCACCTCCGCTTCATCCAATGTCCGAAATGCAGACAGGACAAGCCCAATCATGGGATCAGGCTCAAAATCACCGATAACATGAACATGAATTGGACAACGAATTACCTCTCTATACCATTGCAGCAGTTCACCCTCGCGCACACAATGCCGAAGCTTCTCAAGTTCGGTAGCTCTGCCTCGTTCTGCATATCCCAGCCATTCCAGACAACGCCCCCGCACTACCTTATCCCATTCAGAGATATCGTAACCGGCGTGATGCTCTGCCCACCTGATCTCTTCCTGCACCTGCATCTCATCAAAATCAAAATCACCACTGGATACCGGCCACAGCATTAGCTCCGCAAGCAGTTCCAGCGCCTCCTTCGTTCGCGCCTCTGGTAGGGGCAGTACTCCTCCAGGAGTACGCAAACGAATGGATGCAAGCTGTGCATCCCCCTTGTACTCAAAATTGCACCCAGGCTCGTCCGCATATAGGGTCCACAAATGCTGGCGCAGCTGTCTTTTATCCAGCAAGCCCGGATATGGGTTAAGCAGCAGACGAACAATGACCATAAATACTGCTGCCGGAATTCTCCCTTGTTCGTTAACGATATTGAGATGGATATAGCGGCTTGCATATTGGCGTGTCGGCATTACATGAACCGACAGCTGATTGCGCTGCTCCGTAATAAATGACTGCATCCTGCTCCCCCTTATCAGGCGGTTAACCCAAATTGTAAATCATACCACTCTCGGTGTTCAGTCCAAGCTGACCGAATCCATCCAGCGGTCTGGAGAACCAGTCCAACCGATCCTCGCCTTCATCCAAGCGAATGGGAATCTCGTCCTCTTTCCAGTGAATAACCTGCTGATGGTGTCGGTCCCAAAATCTCCAGAGTGCAGGCTGCTTCCACAGCTGAGCACGAAACGGCTCATAAACACGTTCTGCCGATGCCTCAATGTCCTCTTCCAATGTGAAAGGAGGCAGAAAAACAATTTTCGAACGGAAATCCTCGGTCAACGTCATGAAATAGGGACATACAGGCTTGCGAGCCCTTGCTAAAATGCGAAATATGCCGCTCCTCGTCCGAATCCGTGAGCTAAGAAAAGGAAGTTCCACTGCGCGGTTATCCGTATTGAATCCGGTCTGTCCATCCACAAAAAGATTAAATGAACCTCCCTTCCGCAAATGGGAATATAATCGGATGCCAATCATTTCGTCCTCTGCATTAAGCAATTCTGCTCCTGCATATTGCCGGATGGAATTCCAGGCCTCCAGCTTCTGCTCCTGCTTCACAGTCCCTTGCTCAGCCACCAGATAAAAGGGGAGTTTGGCATTGATATGTCCTGCGCGAATCTCTTGTCCAATTGTAATCATATTGTGTCTGACAAAACCGTAGTGCCAGGTCAGCAAAGCTCCGCCTTCCTTAAGCGTGGCCCTTAGATGCTCGCGTCCCTCAACCTCATCCCACTCCATAAAGGAAAACGGGCTTTTTTTGTGTTCATCAATCGTACGCAAAAATGCCAGATAATCCATCCAGATCGACTCAGGAGACATTGCCGGCTGAAGGGGTGCAAGCTCCTTAACAATATTCATCAACGCATAGAAGTAGCCGAGTTGAATGCCGTCTGTTCTTTCCTTGCAGAGCTGATCCCGTACCTGTTCCCGGTGAAACGTATATAATGATCGAAAATCCTTCATCATCGCGGCTCCTTTGTTCCCTTATTCATGAATGCTCCCGTTCCCGACAGTATACCTTCCCTGACTGCATCCCCATCGACAGGCGAAGCAAACCGGCGACGATTCCGGTCCATGCCGTCTAGCATATAAGCCAACATGCGAAGCGCCAACTCGTATTGTCCGGGAATGTTTCTGTCTGATGACACACCCTGTCCTTCAACCATGTCCATACCGAGATAAGGAAGCGGGGCATCCAGCGCTGCAACGACGCAGTTTCGAATGTTCTGCCAGGTCGGTCCTCCGCCAATGGGAAAATCAACATAAGGAAAGCTTCCAGGATCAAGGCAATCCAAATCAAAGGTCAGATAAGCCGAATCGATATCGTATCTCTCCCGAACCTCATTCAGGACGCTGCGCACCTTCTCCGGTGTCATTTGCTCCGCTGATATCTGTATCAAGCCCGGATGTCTGTACATCTGGTCTGCAGAGCGAAGACCGCGCAGACCGATCTGTACAACAACCTCAACAGTCCCATCTTCCAACAGATGTCTAACGAAATTGGAGTGACTGGGCAGCTCCTGATGAATAGCATCTATACCGCAATCATGATGGGCATCGAACTGGACCATAACCCTGCGGCTTCCTTTGGCCTTTGGCATACGTTGAAGCACGCCCCGTGTTATCGAATGATCGCCACCCAAGCAACAGAGCAACGCCTGATGTTCTCTGGCACACTCCAGAGCCGAGGCAATTCCTCTTGAATAGGGCAGTTCTGCATGATTATCCGCTTCTTCCATGAGGCAAGAACCCCAATCCTGCATGACCACGTCTTCAAGCAACCGTGTTCCATTTCCGATATCATATAATCCCGAATTCCCTGATTCTTTTAATGACGCATACAACACTTTTTTATACGATTCCGCACGTAACGCGTGCACGAACCCGGATACAGAGGAATTCTCCAAGCTTGTTCCACCGGAATAGGGAATGCCCAAGATACAGAGTTTGGGTACCTGCTGTCCGATAAGCGGCTGATACAAAAAAAAAGGGACCTCCGGGGGTTCAACCCCCGGCAAATCCGGAGGGAATTGTGGCTCCAGCGTGTGCTCAGGCTCAAGTTCATAGAACTGGCCGAACGTTTCATCCGCAGCGATCCATGTATCTCCGATACGACGCACGAGATAAGCAGGTTCGGAATATTTCATGCAAGATCCTCCTTTACTTAGTTAGAGTCAAGTCTGTGTGGAATATCCCTGACTGGAAAGAGCTGCTTCTTCCTCTGTAACTCCTGACTCGTATGAAGACGGCTCTACATAATCCCGCTTTAGCCTTCGCATGAAAGGTAGGAAGAAAGACATGCCTATAACGTTCATGCCAGCAATAACGCCATAGAAATAGATAACCTGATTAAACAGGCGAGTCAGTCCCCATCCCAGTAAGATAATTAGCAGAAAATATATTGCATTAAGGAACATGGCCTGATACCCACGCCCGCTCTGTTCCATTGTAAGCAGCGTGGTCATCATGGGACCCATACCAATATAGGAAAGAGCAACCACAGAAAGATAACGTGCAGCTTCCGCACGAGATGCCGCGTCTTCAATCAGGAATGCAGTAAGTGGTTCTCTCCAGATCCAGATTGCAATAGCAATGATTGCATAGAGAGCGAAGGATTGCAGCAGACCTTGACGATAACTTGCGTAGGCCCTTGGTCGATGAGGCGACTGCAAGTTGTGATTGATCATGATGCCGATCGCGGAACCAATCACAATGCCCGGCAGAATCGCCATCGTCTGGATTCGATACCCGACACCAAAACCGGCAACGGTACCTTCACCAAAGTGGCTGACGATTTTATTAAAGAAAAAGGTGCTCAGAAAAATCATGCAGTATGAGATGAAAACGGGAATCCCTACATGTCTGAGTGCAACAAAATGCTTCTTCGCAAAAACAAAGTGTTCCACAAGTATTTCTTTGCGAACGAAAAGAATGATCAGGGAGATGAGCAAGGATAATGTCGATGAGATCAAGTTGGCATAAACGATCCCCTTCAGATCGAGCCCGAACATCGATACAAACACATACACAAGGGAAATATTCAGCATAGCCATGCCTACTGAATTCCACGAAGCGGCTTGCGCCCGGCCCAGACCCCGAAGCGCCGCACCACTTACTGCTGCCAGAACAGCCGGAACACCCCCGATCATCATGCCCGCCACGTACAGCGTAAACATGGGAGCAATGTCGGCAGGTACGGCATAAAACCATGACAGCGCGGGAGTCAGCAGCATTACAAGGCCGCCTGTAAGGATAGCAAGCAGCACTGCACTTCCCATCATATGGACAAATAACTGTGTAAACGCCCGTGAACCCCCGGCACGACTACGCGCCACCGCCACCTGAACCGAGAGCTGCATCGCTTCAATGATAGCAATCATAACGAAGGAGACCGGGATGTACAGCGACAGGACATAGAGAACGCTCTGGCTCGTATGTCCCATGAAAAATACGTTAGCCAGTTGCGTAATTACATTGACCAGTGAAGCAAGCAGCATCGGGACAGCCGTTCGCAGCAGCAATCGCTGGATCGAACCGACCGTATAATCGATTCCTTGCATGGTGACTCACCTCCACAATTCATGTTGTCTTGATTTCCTGATTCATTGCAAGACTGCTGAGCAATGGCAGATGGATCACGTGTACACAGCAAGCGGATATCATGCGGTCCCCATCCCACGAAACCAGCACTACCCGTTCTTTCGGCCTGATAATTCCTCGCTGCAGTTTTTCTGCTAGTTGTATCCATACATCCCCGCTCTGATAATCCGCATATGGTACGCATACGGTCTTGTCAGGACCTATATGCAAAATGGAGTTGTCGCTTATGTGCAGCCCCAGCCTTGACTGAAGGATCATATGATCAGCTGTGCAACCATCCATCAGTTCACGGATAATATCCTGTACCTGGGAGGCAAAAGAATCGACTTCGCCCGACTGGATGATCCTTTTGCCGACATAGCTTACTTGCAATGCGCCTTGATTGGTGCACGCCTGAAGGGCAACCGCCATATCGGCCGTATCGCCACGCTTCTCGGTTTTCAGTCCATATCCGGCCTGACCGTCATCATGAAATACCCGCTGTTCCACCAGTACAATGGCAGCACGCTCCTTCCGACGTATGCTCCACTGAGCCGCCTGAATGGCTTCCGTACCGGCCAGCGCACCCATATGTGATAGCCCAAGCGGATAATCAACGTGCCATGCAGCCGTTTCGAGCATACGGGCAAGGGGGGCATTCAGAGCATGACGTTCAGGGCAAGTCTGCGCAAAAATCAGCCAGTCCCAGTGCGCCTCCGTAGATAACCGTTCCATCACCATGAGCGCAAGATCACCAGCAGTCAGGCGTTTCCCATCTGCCATGAGCGAACGGGTCAGCGTTCCCACGCGGCCATAATAATGATCTTCCATATATATGTGTGGGGAAACATAAAAATAATCATCCGGTGTTGGCCAGTCGAGGGTATACAGATGATCCTCCGCGGTTAACCAGCAGATATGATCCACATAAATGGGGTCGAAGTCAGCATAGCGAAATGGTTCAGGCATGCTGCATCTTCCCGTTGGCATAGGCTTGGAACACATTGATTTTCTGAATGGAAGTTGTTCCTTCCATAAACTCGAAGGCTCTGGCATCGCGATACCATTTGTTTAACAAGGGATGTTCCATCATGGAGCCGGGTCCCATCATTCCCAGTGCCAATTCCGTCGCTTCCTCGGCCAGCGCAGCCGCGCGAATTTTACTAAGGGAAGCGAGATACCCTTTCTGGGCATCATGATCAATCTCTGCCGCAGCATTGCGAATCATGCTGCGAAGCGAATGCAGACGCATCTCCATTCTCTCCAGCTCTATCTTCTCCCGTTCCTTGAAAATGGATCTGTGCTCCAGTACGTAATCGTACGCAGCCTGTGCAACACCAAGCGCCAATGCCGCTACGCTAGGGCGCATGCGATGGAATGTACGTAGTGCCCCCCATAACCCCCGCTTCGTAGGACTAAGATGACGGCCGATGATATCCTTCTCTTCCAGCGGGAAGCCTTCAAACTTCAAATGACTGATCTGCAGCGCGCAGAGTCCCATCGTATCCAGCGGGGTCGCCGTAAAACCCTTCATCGAGGGATCGACAAGCGCGATCTGAATGCCGAGAGGTGTCCGATTGGTCTGGGCAAACACCAGGCCTACACGCGCACGGCTTCCATTCCCAATGTAGATTTTATGACCGTTCAGCTCGATTTCCCCGCCAGGCTGACGCGTGATACGTGTACCGATATCCGTGGCATCCGAGCCCTTCTCCGGCTCCGACATGGCAAAAAAGGCCCATGACGCGCCCTTCATAAAATGGCTATAAAAACGTTCCTTCTGCTCCTCATCGGCGAGATCGGTCATGACGATGCTGGACATCGAGGGACCCGGGCCGCCCAGAAAAGCTCCGGCATCTCCTGTGGCCAACTTCTCAATCGTGATCACCCTCTCCAAGGAAGAGAGTCCATAATATCGCTCATTGCCTATGGTTACGATCGGTTGACCGCCATACTCCGGTGGAATCATCATATGATTGATGGCCTGCATGGAAGGCAAATGCAAAAATTCATGAATCCGTTCTGGTTCACGGTCGATTAAAAGGCCGACCTCGCGCAGCTCCGCAGCATACTCTTGCATGACATGCTCAAAGACCGCAATAGTTGACGGTGTGATCATCGATAATCCTCCTCGCCTGTTAACAACAGCATGTTTTTCACCAGTTGGCTCGTATATATATAGGAAGATACACCCTGTCTCAAAAATCCGAAGCCTCCACCCAAACGCTGAATCTGTCTGAAAGCCTCATCCAATTCCTGATGAATCCACGCGTGGACCCGGCGTAACGGAAGGTCTGGCTTCGCTGACAGGTATTGGTCCTGAGGCAACGTTTCCGTCATGTAAAGCGTTGTCAAAACATCAGCGACCATGCCTTTTACCAGTTGATGCTGAAGGGTGGACTGCCCTCCGGATATGCGACCGGACAAATGCCTGCGCATCTGCTCCAAACCAGCCCTGCACAATTCGGCTCGGAATTGGAGCAACCTTGTTCTCAAAACTTCGTCCCAAGTCGTTCCCTCGCCATTGCCAAACTTCTGGGGCTCCTCAGCCGAATTGAACCGTACACGGTATAGCTCAATCCCGGAAGGCTCAAGCATCCGATCCTGCACAAGCACGGCATGTAACTGGTCCCAACCATACAGCCCTCCTGCAGTTTCATGCCAAACCGCAGGCTCTTGTTCAATCAGACCCGCTGTCGCCAGCATGTATGCCCCCGCAGCCAAAAGCACGGGACGGTTGTTCCATCGCACGGTTGCGTCTTCCAACAAATTCGAAATTGAAGCAACAGGATCACCTGCCGCCTGCAGGCCCACGGATCTCGCCCCCGCACCCTGGAATTCAATGACGTGCATTGCCACTCCTCCTGTTCCCTCATTCTTCTTATTCTCCATGCCTCACCAATGCAAAACCAAAAAAGCTGCCCAGCCCGATGCTGACCATGACGGAGCGTCCTTTCGTGCAAACCCAGTCCTGTTCCAGTCCCGAGCTCAAATTAATAAACGGATCCGTGGAGAAGGTATGGCCGATTCGCTGAATGTTATCCAGATAGATCCGCTCCTGCTCAAATCCGGTTCTTCGCGAGAATTCCCTCCAGGTCGTCCAGTTGACGTTATGGGGAAAGATATGATCCACATCTTCAAGAGTCAAGCCTTCCTTGGACAGCAGCTCTTCCATGCCTTGAATGATATGATCCACATACAATCGATTAAATGCCGTGATCTCATCGGCGGTGGCGTGATAGCCCGTATGGAACCGGGTATCCCGAAAAATATGCGTCGCCTGAATGACGTGCTGATGACTATCCCTGCTTAACAGAACGGCTACAGCGGAATCGCCCAGGATTGCCGACTTGCGTAGATAGCGCCATTCAGAAGGCAGAAAATTGAATTGATCCGCGCAAACAAGCAGCACATTCTGAATGTGAGGCTGTGTTTGTGAAAGACGTTCAAGCCATTGAAGAGCCGCTATCGACGAAGCACAGTTCATTTGGGATATGCCATAGAAAGGGACATGCTCCATTCCGAAGCGTCGTAAGACACGCTGCACAAGCCTGTAGTCGCCGGGTGTCTGCACCTGGAAGGAATGGACATAAAGAACAAGGTCTATTCCGGCGAGAGACTGCCTGGTCTGAAGACGTTCCACAGCCTGCGCAATCGTATCATCCAGCATCTGACCAGAATCTGTAACAGGTACGCCTTCCAAGTGATGGCATTTACGCAAAAACTGAAGTTCGCCCGTTCCCAGTTCCAAGGCAGCCAGAACTTCTTCCGGTTGCTGGATTTGTTCAGGCAGGTAGACGCCAATATCCACAATACCGAACGCCACTGTGCTCCCTCCTCCTTGTTACTGACTGTCCACCCTTGCATCGCCAGTTTGGATTAACAACGCATGAATAAATGAATCGGTTTTCTCCAGATGCATAAGGCATATGTACTCGCTCCTATCCTTCTCTTCCAGAAGCTCCTGCAATGCGAAGAACGGAGCCGCACTCCAGCGTGATGGATCGTAACACCCCTTCCATTCATACTCCTCGTACCATGAAGTGCCCGTACATTCCTGCTCCAGATCAGGGTGGATGAGCAAAGTAATCTGATTCTGGTAAATGGATGTCTCCTTGCACAATTGATCCAGTACCAGAGCAGCCGTATCGGATATGGACTGGTCGGCATATCGCATCTCCACGCCCAGCAGGCAAGGTCCCTTGCCTGTCATCCGGTCGAGCAACATGACTGCAGCCGTATCCGGCCCAGGCGATTCATTCAATTCCATGGTTTCATAGGGGAGAGCCGTCTGATCCATGATCAGCAGCATACCCTTATTGAATCCCTCCCGGTTCAAATAATGCTGAAGCATATGGAGTGCTGCAAAGGGGGCGCCAAAACCAAGATCGTTTACCGCAAAGCTGATAAAGCGCGCTTGATAGCGATCCATCAAATAATTCACGATCGAAATATCGGGACGAATATTCGGGAAATTGTAAGCAAGCAGCAGCACATCTACATCCTGCATAACCTGATCAAGCCCTGTCGCTTCCAATAGCTCCACGCTCATATCGTGATAGGCATTGTTGTTACGCTCTTGCAAAAGATGAACATCATACTTTACCGGAGTATTTGCAAACATATCCCGGTGCAAGCGCAATAAATCAGGATGCTCGAATGGAGGATGGCTGTCCAAGAAAAGCCTGACCCCCATCTCACGAATGGCAACAGGCGAAGCCATCAAGCCGCGATAAGCTGCTTCTCAATATAAGCAGCCAGAGAGCCTACCGTATCAAACACATCCGGCTCCAGCTCGTCCGGATCGATCTCGAGACCCTCAATCCGGTCCTCCAGCGTCATCAGCAGTTCCAGAACCGACGTCGAATCCAGATACAGTTCGTCAAATAAAGAAGTGCTCAATTGGATATCCTGTCTGGCTTCCGTATTCAATACTTCAGCAATGGCACCCTTAATCTCCTCAAGCAATAGTGCAGTTGTCATGTTCATCATCTCTCCTTATCAATTGGTTATTGCGGTATGGGACACTTGTATCAAACGCTGTTTGCCCAGCAGATCCTCTGGAGTATCCCTATCCCGAATTAGATAGGCCTCTCCGCCAACAATTAGAACTTCAGCAGGACTTCCGTGACTTAGAAAGTGCGTTGGAGAAGCTGTTGGCCCATAGGCTCCGGAGTGAAACACGCCAATCAAATCTCCTTGCATGATGGGCGGAAGCTGAACACGTTTGCCCACAACATCGTTGGGTGTACACAAGGGACCCGTGATATTGTACTCGGCTACAGGGGCTGCTCCATAACGCGTCAGGGATGCAATCGGAAAGTTGCGTTTTACGTAGGAGCCTGTACCTACCGCTGCCATATGACAGTTCGTTCCGCCATCTGTCACGACAAAGTTTTCTCCATACGATTGTTTGACGTACAAGGCGCGGCTGACCAACATGCCCGAGGTGCCTACCAGATAACGCCCAAGCTCCATAAACAGCCGCGTATTCGGGTGTCCGAGACGAAAGGCTTCAAACTGTGGATTTAATTGTTCCGTTAGTAATGCAATGGACAGGGGCTGCTCACCTTCATGGTACGGCACACCCAATCCCCCGCCGACATCGACCATGCGCAGCGTAATATCAAGCTCATGTTCAAGGCGCTCAGCCAGATCCAGAATATGCCGGGTATTCTCGGCAATCGGTTCTACCTCCAGCATGCGGGTTCCCATGTACACGTGAAGTCCCATAATTTCCACATGGGAGCAGCTCTCGAACAGCTTCTTCCCCTGAAACACACTCTCTTCATCCATGCCAAACTGGCGTGGTTTGCCGCCCATAGTCAGCCTTGATCCTTTTACGGAAAAGGAAGGATTCACTCTCAGCGCGACCGATACAATTCTCCCTTCCCTGGCAGCGATCATCTCAATGCGCTCAAGCTCTTGGAATGATTCGCACACGATAGCATATATGCCATAATGTATACACGCTTCAATCTCATCATCGCTTTTTCCAGGCCCAAGAAAAATAATGCTGTCCGGAGCCACTCCTGCCTTTAGAGCCGTGTGCAACTCCGTCAGGGAACACACCTCCGCCTGCGCACCCATTTCTTGCAGCATGTGTACAATCGAAACATTCGGATTAGCCTTTAATGAATAAAATAGCTCCACGTGGGGCGTAAGCGATCCCCTGAGCTCCTGATACACCTGTCGCAGTACTTCCCCGTCATAAACATACAGGGGTGTCCCGAATTTCTCGGCAATTTCCGAGATGGGCAACTGTTGAATCTGATACTCTGCGGACATTCACATCACCTCATTTATGGAAGTTAATACGGCTTCTACCGATTCGTCGATGGCTCGCAGCCGTTCAGGAGAGGGCGCAATAATTACGCCATACAGACGTCCGGAAAAAAGGCTGCCCTCACTTTTGAATGCCGCATTGACCGTGGCAAAGTTGTTGATGAACAGCCCTTCGCCAGCCTCTGGTGTGAACATCAGCCCACCCAGTCTGGAGCGTAGCTCTCCATATTCCAGCAAACGCTTGAGACGAAGTGCGTATTTTTTGGCGAGACCAAACATGCCGTCTGGAAGCCAACGATCTTGAATGTTCGTCTGATATGTAGACATGTTAAACCTTGCATTGATTTCAAGGTTGGGCCAAACCGTGCCATCCTCATCCAGAATCGCGTCCATGCCGGCAATGCCGTAATATCCATCCCGATGCAAGGCTGCACCGATTTGCAAGGCTGCCTCCCGAATAATGCCAAGTTGAATGTCATCCAGACGAGAGGGCATGAGATGTCCCTGATGTACGCCTTGTTCTACCAGTGATTCCTTTACGCCGAGGAATTCGACTCCACCGGACCGATCGATGAGGATCTGGTAATTCAGGTCACAGATTTTGTCGATCCATTGTTCAAGCACATAATTGACCCTGCGAATATCCTTTTTACTCGCCTGCTTCTCCAGCAAGCTCATACATTTGTAAAACCGGCTTTCATCAGAGATCACGGTAATGCCTTTGCCCGACACGCCCATGGAATCCTTCAACACAAGGCGTCCACCCTGCTCAAGTACAGGCTTCAGGCGCTCAAAACCGGATGCAAGCTCTTCCAGGGACGTACATTCTACGCCTGGAATTTGGCGAATGCCCAGCTTGGCATTAAGGCGGCGCGAATAGCCTTTGTCATTCACCTTGCGAAACACGTCTGCGGACGGAACGGCAAGAGGAATCCCGGTAAGGCGGGAGAGCTCTTCTTCCTGCTCCGATGTCCCGAAGGGGACCAAATACGTAGGTGTGTCGGGATTCTTGGATAGTTGACGCAGCTTCTCCAGCGTATCTGGACAACTGAGAAGATTAGCAGTGATGTTCAGTGCAGGCTCATTGCATTCCGCAGCAATGCACCGCGACTGCCCAAAGCCCAGTGAATGCGCCTCTGCCATGAAGGCTTGATCCGGCAGACTCTTAAGCAAAATGATATCGTTCTCTCCGGCCAGAAACAGTCCCAATTCTTCCATCCGGTTTACGACGTCTGCAGCCGAGCCGATACTCAATGAAGGTAGCTTAAGAATCCCCTGCTCACTCCAATATTCTTCAACCTCAAAATTGTTCAAATATATAAAAGTAACATTATGCCGACCCGTTAACGCCCACTTCAACTTGCTCGAAAAATCGGTCAACACTGTCGTCACGACTACCGCCTCCAATTCCTGCAAATTGCATTACCGCTACGCTGAAGGTAACCCCAAGACCAACTGTAACAAGCAGATAATAATCATCCGGTTGCAGAAGCTCCTGCTCCAGAACAGCTTGAAGGTTGATATACGGATCTGAACAGAAGCAGTGACCAATCTCCTGCACATTTGATGTATACATACGTTCGAGGGGATACGATAATCGGGCGGCTACTTTTTTCCAGGAGGATAAATTCACATTGTGCGGTACGATATATCGAATGTCCTGCAGTGCAAGTCCCGCCTGCTCCACAGCTGTAAGAATGGCATCACATAGCCGTGGCGTGTATATCTCCTGGAATTCCCTTTGTAATTGAGGATTTCCCGTAAGCACATTACAGTACTGACCTAGCGTAATATTCGTAAGACCAACCATACGGCTTCCATCTCCGATATTACCGACCAGGACAGCAGCGGCTGCCTCTCCCATCACGGTTGTGTTGGGAATCAACTGCACAACGGGGCTAAACGTTTTCTCCCCTGTCAAAATTAAAATATGATCATCCGCTTCCAATGAAGGCAGCAAAGTTTCGGCAACATTCAGGGCAACCAAACCCGATGCACAGTTCTGCTGCGTAAGTGAAAACGCGATGGCATGCTGCAATCCATACGCCCGTTTCAGGCCCTGCAAAACTTTCATAGGAAAGGGGAAATTTTCCTGAATTGTGTGGCAATAAATGATATACTTAATCGAAGCAGGAGCTACCTTCCGATGGTTAACCACCTGGGTAAGCACACGCCCGAGCAGGGCCGCCAGATCTCCATCCCTGTCTTGCCGAACCTGTTTCAAACCATGAATTTTTTCCAGTACTTTTGTCTGGGCACTGTTGAGTCCCAGAGCATCATTCAGTTCCCGGATGGGTACGATATGTTCTGGAATGTAAGACCATATTTGCTTAATTTGCATCGGCTCAAAACACCTCGTTCTCACCAACGTGCGAATTCTCTCTGAATATAGGGAGAGAGCTTCCGTGGAAGCTCCCATCTATGAATCTACGTAATACGGTAAGTAAGTAAGATCAGGCACGGGCTGCTGCCGCACGAGCTTCTGCTGCGCGAGCCGCTGCTGCACGAGCCGCTGCTGCACGAGCCTCTACTGCACGAGCCTCTACTGCACGAGCCTCTACTGCACGAGCCTCTACTGCACGAGCCTCTACTGCACGAGCCTCTACTGCACGAGCTTCTACTGCACGGGCTTCTACTGCACGGGCACTGACTTCACGAGTCTCACCCAGTACGTTAGCTTCCATTTGTGCTGCTTCGATTTCTTTGCGTTTCAGTTGTTCCAGTGTAATGGGAGTCGCTTTAAGGACCATTCATTTCTCCTCCTTTCATCTTGGATACTATCATTCTATAATCTCCCAAATTGGAATTAAACTGTAAATGGAGGTAAATGCCCCTTACACGCCTTGCCCCTTGTTTTTGCCTACTCCATGGAGTCAACATACAATCCACAATTCTAGTAAGATCAAACTATATTTAAGGGACGGTGAATGAACATGGTCGGACCCAAAATCCGGGAAATCCGGGAGCAGCTTGGACTTTCGCAAAAGCAACTGGCGGGAGAGGACATGACGCGATCTTATATCAGCCTCATCGAAAAGGGCAGAGCCGTTCCTTCCCAACGTATGTTGAAGATCATCGCAAAAAGATTGAATACACCCATGGAGTATTTTTTGGAAGGAAATACAGGAACAGATACAGATATTGGTGAAGCCGTGCTGGACAAGGCAAAATTATATTTTGAGGAAAACAACGACCATGCTTGCATTCGAATGGCACATAACGTGCTCACATTGACCAAGGATACACTAGACCAGACAGAGGCCTACCTCCTGATTATGCGCAGCCATAACCGGATGGGAGAACATCGGGAAGCCATGGACAAGGGAGAAGCCGCCGCTTTTACGGTTACCCGCACTGGAGATCGGGGTCGTATCGTTCAATATTATCTGGAAATGGGGCGTTCCGCTTTTCATGCAGAGCTGTTTCATGCTGCGCGGAAATATTATGAACAGGCGCATACTTACAGCAGCAGGCTTAAACACCTGCAGGATGATCATATTCGTGCACTGACGTATCTTGGGACCACACATTTGCGTTTGGGGAATGTCGATCAAGGCCTGGATTTCTATCATAAAGCAGAAAAAGAAGCCCAGATGGCAGGACAGCAGGAACTTTATGGTGAGATTACGCTTGGTCTGGGCAAAGCCTACTACATGTCCGAACAGGAAGGGAACCTTTCATTAAGCCAGAAATGGACTAAAACTTCGGCAGATTCATATAAACGAGCAAAGAGTGACTCCTATGTGCTGGCCCTTCACAACCTTGCCGTAATTCAGCTCCATATGGGGCAAAAAAAAGAAGCCCTTCCCTTGCTGGCTGAATGCGCCGAAATATACGACAAACGCAAACTGCCCGACAAAAAGGCTTCCATATTGGAGGAAATCAGTAAAATCTATCTGGAGGAACGCGAACCGCTACAGGCAGAGGCTGCCATCAAAGAAGCTCTCCAACTGCTGGATCAGCGGGATGAAGGGATACTGCGGGCAAAACTATATCGTCTTCTCGGCGTGGTGTTCCACGAAAAAGACAATCCGGACGAAGGTTATTACTTTCTACGAATGAGCCACGACCTGCTAAAACGTATCTATGCAGAGCGTGAAGCTAACATCAGCCACCAATTACTCCTCTTAAGCAAACAGGATCGTAAAATGGAATATAGCGACTACAAATCATTTATCAAGTAAAGACAAATCCTATCTTCTTCTAACAACTACAGAGACAGACGAAAAGGTTTTATAAAAATGCAGGGTCTCTGGTACAGAGGCCCCCATTCATCTATGAGGAACCGGATCATTCAGATCAAGCAGCGTTACAGGTGGAAATTCGTCATTCTGCTGAACCGAAATTTCAGCAAGCCCTGTGCGTTCCCCCGAATTGGTAATCCCCCCCGTAAAAACGGAAACCAGCATGACTGTGGCCATGCAGAGTCCACTTGCAATTACCCGTAATTTGCATCCTTTGCTCTCCACGCCCATCTCTCCTTCTGTATCGTTTGGCATTAGATATATCCCATATCCTCTGCGATCCTAAGACTTATTTTACGGATAATTGCAGTGACATTAAACACGTTAATTACCATTTACCTCCATTTACATATAATCTTATGGATAAAAGGTCATATGAGTCTTCTCTTCACGATAAAAATCCAGCCTTTGCTTCATGTTGCCTGTATGCAGTTCGAACAGATGACCATCAGGATCGGTAAAATACACGGATAACGCATCCCTCGGGTCACGAGGTCTTCCGGGAAGAATGTCAGCCCCGGCTGCTCGCAGCTGCTGCACAGACTCGTCGAATTCCTCTTCTTTTACGGTAAATGCAATATGTGTATACGTTCGTTCCGTATAGTTGCGAATGACTTCTTCCTGATTCAAAGCGATCCACAGTCCGGCAAGTTCGAAATATGCCAGCTTCCTGCCTTTCACCTGAATACGGGCACCTAGAGCCTGCTCATAAAAGGTAATGGACCGTTCCAGATTGGATACGGAAAAGCACAGATGATTAATCCCCTGAATATTCATTTGGCTCCTGACACCTCCACATATAATGAACTGTTGCAATACCTACATCCTTATTATGGTATATCTCGCACCAAAAACAAATGCCCTTCTTCCTTCTGTCGCACCTTCTACTGGGCGAATGCATAGTTTAGGCGTATGAACGAACGTGCGAGGAGGATGTAAACCGAATGAATCCTGTCTATCCTTTTTACGGTGAGAAAACGGTGTGCAAGCCACAAAAGCTGGCTTTCCCACCCCAGCATCAGGACCAGCAGCCAGGTCTGGAAACCCTGATGGTGCCTGAACCGATCAGCGAAGATCCTGCCTATATTGGCAGCTGCAAGCTGGAAGGCAAGGTTGCGATTATTACCGGTGGTGACAGTGGAATCGGCAGAGCGGCAGCGATTGCTTTTGCCAAGGAAGGTGCAGATATCACCATCGCTTATCTATATGAACGGACAGACGCCGAAAGGACACGTGAACGCATTGAAGAGCTGGGACAACGGTGTCTGTTAATCGAGATTGATCTACGGTTGAAGAAAAACTGCGAGGCTGTCATCCGAACGACCATGGAAACCTTCGGAAAGATTGATGTTCTGGTCAACAATCATGGCGTGCAGTACGTACAGCCGAGCATAGTTGATATTACGGAAGAACAGCTGTACCACACGTTCCAGACGAATGTGTTTGCCTACTTTTTTCTGATTCAGGCGGCTCTCCAGCATCTGTGCAAAGGAGCATCCATCATCAATACGGCTTCCATTACGGCCTATAAAGGTGAAGTGCAGCTCATCGATTACTCTTCCAGCAAAGGGGCTGTGGTCTCTCTGACTCGTGTACTCGCCAAATCGCTCGCTGCTCAGGGCATTCGGGTCAATTGCGTCGCGCCCGGACCAATCTGGACACCGCTCATTCCTTCCAGCTTCTCCGCTGAAGATGTACAGGTATTTGGAACCGAGACGCCGATGGGCCGTGCAGGCCAACCGTATGAACTCGCGGCTGCCTACGTCTATCTCGCTTCTCGCGATTCTTCCTATGTCACCGGAGAGTGCATTCATGTCAATGGCGGCGATATGGTAACGACCTAGTCATCTGGAGAACACCTCGAATCTTTGAAAAAAATACAATGACACTGAATGAATGCAGCTGTATCATCCCCGTTCACGGGCCATGTCAGGTTGGATTTCATGCTGTCAGCAGGAGATCACGTCACCTGTTCCGAAGAGGGTTAGGAGTAATTGATCCGGCAAGCCGGAACCTGACATCTTGCGACAAGGAGCTGAACAACCTGATGAACTACGATCCACTCTACCAACCGTATCCGTCTTACCGCGTGCCCGTCTATGCCAAACAAGGCATGGTGGCCACTTCACAGCCTTTGGCTGCGCAAGCCGGTCTCGATGTGTTAAAAAAGGGCGGCAACGCCATTGATGCCGCTATTGCCACCGCTGCTGCACTCACGGTGCTGGAGCCAACGTCCAATGGCATTGGGGGCGATGCCTTTGCCCTCGTCTGGACCGAGGGCAAGCTGCATGGCCTGAATGCCAGCGGGCCTGCGCCTCAGAGTATATCGATTGAGGCGCTCAAAGCGGCAGGCCATACGGAGATGCCGAAGCTTGGGGTCATCCCGGTGACGGTTCCTGGCGCACCGGCGGGTTGGGCTGAGCTGAGCCGCCGATTCGGGCGGCTCACGTTGGCGGAAGCGCTGGAACCGGCTGTCCGCTACGCGGAAGAAGGTTACCCGCTTGCGCCGGGGCTGGCCCGCCATTGGGCACGGGCAGCCGACATTTATGCACGCCAAGGCGATGCAGAAGCCGGGCGAGCATGGTTTGAGACGTTTGCCCCGGGCGGGCGTGTTCCCGCCGTGGGCGAGATGTGGCGTTCGCCGGATCATGCGGCTACACTGCGCCGGATTGGCGAGAGCGGAGCGCGAGACTTCTATGAAGGCGAGCTTGCGGAGCGTATTCACTCTTTTATGGCAGAGCACGGAGGTTACCTGACCAAAGAAGATCTGGCTGCATTCCAGCCTGAATGGGTTGATCCAATCTCGGTCTCCTATCGTGGATATGACGTGTGGGAGATCCCACCGAACGGTCAGGGGCTGATAGCTCTTGCAGCGCTCAATCTGCTGAAAGGCTTTGATTTTGATGAAAAGGAATCCGTCCTGGCATACCACAGGCAGCTGGAAGCCATAAAGCTGGCGTTTGCCGATGGAGAGAAATACATTACCGAGGAACGCAAAATGGGCGTAACGGTGCAGGAATTATTATCTGAAGCGTATGCAGACGAACGGCGCAAGCTCATTGGCGATAGGGCACTTCCGCCTGAAGCAGGCGACCCAAAGGCAAGCGGAACGGTGTATCTTGCAACGGCAGATGGTGAGGGTAACATGGTTTCCTTCATTCAGAGCAATTATATGGGCTTCGGCTCCGGGCTGGTTGTGCCGGGCACAGGCATTACCCTGCAAAACCGGGGACATAATTTCTCTCTTGATCCGAATCACGCCAACGCACTGGAGCCGGGCAAACGGACATATCATACGATCATCCCGGGCTTTCTCACACGCGGTGATGAAGCGGTCGGACCATTCGGGGTCATGGGCGGTTTCATGCAACCCCAGGGTCACGTGCAGGTCGTCATGAATACGGTGGACTTCCACCTCAATCCACAGGCTGCGCTCGATTCTCCGCGCTGGCAGTGGACCAAAGGCAAAACGATCCTGGTTGAGCCCGGATTCCCTCAGCATATTGCACAGGCACTTGCCCGCAAAGGGCATGATATACAGGTCGCCCTCGATCCGTCGATGTTTGGACGCGGCCAGATCATCTGGCGCAACCCGGACAACGGCGTATTGTGCGGCGGCACGGAAAGCCGGGCCGATGGCTCGGTAGCAGCGTGGTAATACGCTGCAAGTGCAGCTGAATGAGAGCGGGAACGTAGCGCTCAGGAGTATTGCATATGCTGAGCGAACCGGGAAAACCGTTCATATATATGAATGTCTTGATTCATGATGTGTAGTCATTCATTTGGTTTGGTTTCAGGAAAAGGCAAAGAAGAGATCTAATCGGTCTCTTCTTTGCCTTTTTTTATCTTCCTTTTTCCCGTTGACCAGCAAGACGTATTACAGGCCCTGTATCGAATTCATGCCTCTTCAAATGTAAATTCCATGTATAATTCATGGGTTTCATTGGAATTTCATTGAGTTTTCGTAAATTTTCATCCTTTCCCATTATGGAGACTCTGCTGCCGTCCGATATACATAGAGAGGAATTGCTCACCTCACACGTCATCTCCATCTTATAGAAAAGAGGGCATACGCACATGAAAACACAATGGAAAATCAAATTCGGGTTCACCATGATGATGGCTCTGGTTGTTCTGATGCTGGGAGCATGTTCGGCAACCGATAAGGTGTCCCCCGCAGATCAGCGAACCAAAGTCGGAATCGTTCTTACGGATGTCGGCTTGGGTGATCATTCTTTCAGTGACGCATCTTTTGAGGGATTGGTACAGGCAAGAAACGAGAACAGTATTGTTTTTGATTACAAGGAGCCGGGAAAGGATTTGACATCCGAGGCAGCCTTTGAACAATTTGCAAAGGATAAGGTTGATCTGATTATTGGTCTAAGCGACACGATAAAAACCGATCTGGAGAAGGTTGCTCAGAAATATCCCGATCAGCACTTTCTCATCATTGACGGGCATTCCGACCTCCCCAATGTGACTTCCATGTCCTTCAAAGCAGAAGAAGGCAGCTATCTTGCAGGCATCATTGCTGGTTTTGCAACAACCGAAGACCATGTAGGCTTCTTGGGTGGAATGGATATTCCGGTGCTTCACGATTTCCAGCAAGGGTTTGAGCAAGGTGTAAAGGCCGCTAATCCGGATGCCACAGTCCATGTCGTGTACGCCGGGGATTTCGGCAATCCTGATCTTGGAGGAAAGCTCGCGGCACAGATGATTGAGGAACAACATGTTGACGTTATTTACGTTGCTGCCGGACTTACCGGTATAGGCTCACTTTCGGAGATTCAGAGATTGGGTAAATACGCCATTGGCGTGGACCAGGATCAGTTCTTTTTAGCAGAAAAAGCAGTACTCACTTCCATGCTCAAAAATGTAGATGTCTCTCTTCATAACGCCATTAGTACGTTCATTCAGAACCAACATTCATTTCCCGAAAAAGAAATGTTCTATGGTCTGGCAGAAAACGGCGTAGGTTTAACCGCCCTACATAACATCACCCTTACGGACGAACAACAGCAAACGTTCGAAGATTTGAAAGCACAGATCGCTTCCGGCAAAACCAAAATTACCCTAGATCATTAAACCAATTGCTAATATGGAGGCACGCTTATGAAATTACAGGGAAAGCTGATATTGAATGCCATAGTATCGTTACTGTTATGCCTTTTGCTAGTAGCTTATATCATTATTCAATTGCTGAGCATGAATGCCAAAAATCAAAACCTGGTACCTGCCATGTTAAAGGTCACTGAGTTAAACGCCAACCAGATTCAGACCGAGCAGGCGCTCGATGTATACTCGTTCTCCATGACGGCTGGTAATCAGGATAATGTAGCACGATTGCTGAATGAAGGTAAAACCATGGTAAAGCAGCTCACAGAAGGCTTGCTGGAAACAGATGAACAGCTTCGCCTGATCCAATCCATCCAAACAAAATTGGCCGCTCTAGACACGGGCGCCACCGAAGCCATCACAGCTATGAACAGTTCGGACGCCAAACGTTTCAGTTCACGGGTCAAAGGCATACAAAATGATATCTATATGCTGGATGAGGTGACCCGGGATCGATACGACCAATATACAGTAGATCTTGAACAAGACATTCAGCGGACCTGGCAGATTGCTCTCGCCGGTGCCATCGTCCTGCTTGTCGCTGTCCTGCTGTTCAACATGTACACTTCACGAAAATTGGCGAGACGCATCCGCACCTTGAAAGAAGCCGCAGGACAAATTGCGAACGGCGATCTTACGCAGCAGCTTTCGGAGACACGAGGCAAAGATGAGCTGGATGACTTAAACCGCTCCTTCCGCCTTATGACAGGGAATATTCGCAGTATCATTCAATCCATCGGTGCAGCAGGAAATCGTGTGGATGGAATGGCGCAGGATATTGATCGCGGTAATGATACGGTGCAGGCCATCGTGCAGCAAGTATCCCGAACAACCGAAGAACTGTCGATTGGCAGTCAGAAAATTGCTGAAGATCTAAGTGACACGGTCATGGTCGTGGACAAGATGCAGCATATGTTTGCAAGCAATCTTCAGGCGACTTCACAATCGGCCATCTATGGTAATGAAGTTTTGAGTTCCGTGCAGGAGGGACATATTGCCGTACAAGAACAGCTTCGACTGGCTGAAGTCAACCGGATTGCCATGTCTGAGGTAGAAAAGACTGTCCAGGAACTGGAGGAGAGCGCCTCCCGGATCGCAACCATGACTGCCTATGTATCAGGCATCGCTACGCAGACAACCCTTCTGTCTCTGAACGCTTCCATTGAAGCGGCACGTGCAGGTGAAGCCGGACGCGGCTTTGCTGTCGTCGCGGGGGAAGTGAAGAAACTGGCCGAGCAATCGGAGCAATCAGTGCAGCATATCTTTGCGGCTGTCGGTGAAATCACAGAGGCTATGGGCAAAGTGAAAAACTCTGTGACACAGAGCATTCAGCTCTTTGCAGAACAGGAGCAGGCCACTGGAAAAACCGGCGAATCCTTCTCCGGAATTCGTCACAGTGTAGAGCGGATCAGCACAAGCATTAACCAGCTTACAGAAGACATGCAGCAGTCCAGTGAACTTAGCGCACAGGTTCAGCAGGCGATTGAAAACATAAGTGCCATTACGGAACAATCGGCTGCAAGCAGTGAGGAAATTACAGCTTCAACGGCTGAGCAACAGCGTTCGTTCGCCGAAGCAAGCACCAAGGTGAAAACCCTGCGGGATATCAGTGCGGAGATGCATCAGGAGCTTTTACGGTTCCGGTTGTAGCCGAACCATAATAAAAGAAAGAAGAGCACCGCTGTACCGAAGGCAGGAAGGGACTTCCCTTCTCGGGTTGAAGCGCTAATCCATTCTAACGAATCGACCACAACTTAATTGGAGGATTTGGGTCGAATGCACAGTTTAACGAACTTCAGTCACGTTATTCTCGTTATACTGGTACAAACTTGCGCCAGAATCTGCCGATCAGTGAAATAGCGTCGCTGGCATTCGTTAAAGCGCAGATCATTGGAAAATGCAGCTCATAGCGTGTACTCGGTTCGTTAAACGGTATTCACACTAAAAAGGGATGTCCACGTCATGTCGATGACTTGCGGGACATCCCTTTCTTGATGTTATGGATAGTTCATTTGCTTCTGTTATGCACAGGAGGATGCAGGGCGTGTTCTTCCTGTGTGTACTTCTTGCGTGTACTTCTTGCGTACACTTCTTGCGTGTTACTCACCGTCTTCACTCGTGCCCCTGGTTTACAGTGCATCCATAATATCCCCGGCGAGCAGGGATGCCGGATCACCGCGCAGCAACGCGGCTCTCTCCGCTGCCTGGCCGTGCAGGAACACGCCAAAGGCGGTAGCCTGCTCCGCGCTTAGCCCTTGGGCGAGCAGACCGGCGATGATACCGGTCAATACGTCTCCCGCACCGCCGGTTGCCATGCCGGCGTGCCCGGTGGTGTTAATATACGCCTCGCCGGATGGCGTTGCGATGACCGTGCGTGCTCCCTTGAGCACCAGGGTCACGCCCTGCTCGCGGGCGTATTGTGCAGCGTGTCCGATTCGGTCACGCTGCACTTCCGGGGTCGACATGCCCAGCAGTCGGCCCATCTCCCCAGGGTGCGGCGTCAGGATAGTCGCCGCACTTCGTTTGCCCCAGTCGCGAGGCCCTGTTGGGCCAGCGTCTGCAAGCATGTTGAGGGCGTCCGCGTCAATGACGAGTGGGCGATCCGTGTGCTGCCACAGACGGCGCAGCCAGTCTGTGTCGCCCTTGAAGCGACCGAGGCCCGGGCCGGTCGCGAGCACGTCGCGGCTTTCCGCGAGACGCAGCACGGCGTCTGCGGAAGCCGCGTTCCATTCGCCGCTGTCGCCATCTGCGGCGGCAGCGAGCATAAGCTCGGGCACGGTGCCGATGACATGCGGCAGCAGTGCCGCGGGCAGCGCCCATGTGGCGAGCCCGCAGCCAGCGCGCAGCGCGGCCTTGGCCGAGAGCAGGCCTGCGCCGCTCATCGGCAGACTGCCTGCGGCCAGCAGCACGTGGCCGTAAGTGCCTTTGTGGCCGTCCGGTGCCCGGAGGCGGCCCGTATTCACGCGCAGCGCACGGCGCAGCACCTCTTCCGTCAGCAGACGGACCGAGGGGCCATGCTCCGGCGCAAGGCGCGCGGGAATGCCGATGGAGCGCACCACGATGCGCCCCGCGGCAGATGCGCCCGGGTACTGCACCAGCCCGCGCTTAAGCAGCGCGAGACATACGGTCACCCGGGCCTGAATGCAGGGCTCATATACCTCCCCGGTGTCGGCATTCAGCCCGCTTGGCACATCGGCGGACACGACCGGCTTGCCGCTGTCGTTCGCCGCCGCAATCAGCGCCGCGTATGCTCCGCGCGGCGCCCCCCGCGAGCCGGTGCCCAGCAGCGCATCCACGATGCCTGTGCACCGGCCGAAGTCCACGGCTTCGCGCCCGTGGACCAGAGCAGGGATGCCGAGCTGCGCGGCGGCATCCCGCTGCACTGCGGCTTCGCCCCGCAGTGCAGCAGGCGCATCGGCGTAGACCAAAGTCACGCCGAGCCCCGCTTCAACCAAATGGCGCGCCGCAACCAGCCCGTCGCCGCCATTATTACCCTTGCCGATCAGCATGTACCACTGCTGATCGCCGGGTTGCTCCATCACGAGCGCCGGATCGGCGATGATGTCGCCACCATGAGCAGGCCGATCACCGGGCCCGGTGTGCGCCCCCTTCCGGTTACCATCGCTCCAGCGGCCCTGCTGCTCCGAACGGCGGTCAACATCGTCTTCCCGGCACAGCCGGATAACTTCCTCAGCGATGGCTCTGCCTGCGTTCTCCATCAGACTGGCAGCAGGAATGCCAAGCTTCTGAATGGTATGCTCATCCACAGCTCTCATCTGTTCAGCGGTTACGATAAACAACGTTCATCCCTCCCCGGTGACAACCCTTTTAGAAATAATTACTGCCTATTAAACCTTAACTATTGAGCTTCAATGTTCCAAACCTCAACTCAGCAATCCTGTTCTGTTTACCGAACCAAGCCGATTCTCCGTTTCATCTTTCAGATCTAGACAAATAGCTCTTAATAACCCACCGTAAACCGGGATTGAATAAATTGCGGATCATCCAGCTCATCCACCAAAGCCGCTGCAAAATCGCCAACGGAAATCGAGCTCTCACCCAGATCATCTGTGATCACACGATTCATGCCAACCCGGAACAGGCCTGTCCGTCTTCCTGTTGTAATCGTAGCCGCAGGACTCATGTAGGTCCAGTTAATATCCGATGCCTCAATCAGGTTATACGCATCGACATGAGCCTTCGCCAGTGGTTTGACTTCCTCAGGGAATCCTGGTGTGTCCATCAGCATTTCTCCAGAATCCGTAAGCAAGCTTCCTGCTCCGCCAACGACAACCAAACGTCCTGCTTTTGCACGACGAACACCCTCAATTAGTGAACGTGTAACTTCAAGCATTTCTTCCTCCGCACCAAACTTCGGTCCATAGGCACTCACAACGGCTTCCTGTCCTGCTGTAGCATCGGCAACCTGGTCCGGGTTAAGCAAATCCCCCTCTACCACACGCAAACGCTCATGCTCCATCTCAACCTTCGAAGGATCACGAACAATCGCCGTTACCTCATGTCCGCGGTCCATCAACTCCCACAGTATCGTCTTTCCAATCGCTCCGGTTGCTCCAAAAATGGCAACTTTCATATCAAATCCCTCTTTTCAGTAGATATCATCTTGTCAACTTACCGTTATTTTAATACTTAATCCCATTGTTATATACCTTAAACGGCTCACGCCATCTTAAACCGTCTTCACCCACTTGTAAACCATCGCGAAAAAATCTCTTCTATCCCTTAATCCAAACGAAAAAAGCCGCTATATGCGGCTCAACATCAATTCCCTCATATTAAAATGAAGTTCTAGATAATTCCTTCCCTCCACTTTTCGACAACCTGCTGCTTTATTTCGCTTCCTATTCCCCTTGTCTCCACCACATACCTTCCGATTTCGGACTGGTGTAGGTGAAGCCAAATTGAGCGTACAGACGATCGGCAGGGACGTCAGCCAGCAGGCTAACCAGTCCACGAGCAGGCACATGTTCACGCAAATAATTCATGATCTCGCTCATGATCAATTTACCGTATCCTCTCCCCTGCTGGTCTGGGCGCACGGCGATATCCACCACCTGAAAAAAGCAGCCACCGTCCCCGATGACCCGGCCCATGCCTACGATTTCATTTTCTTCACGCAGACATACGGCAAACAAGCTATTGGGCAGGCCGATCTCTGCTCCCTCCTTGCTCATCGCACTGAGACCTGCGCTCTTCCGTAAAGCAAGGTATTCTGCTGTTGAGGGCGGTGTATGTTCAATGTTGATCTGGTCCATAGATCATGCTCCCTTCCTATTAAACCGATGATTATGTGCAGAATTAAAAAATTCATGGAAATTACATCTTCTTTGCTTGGGTGCCCTGGTCCTTCCTATGACAGTAAATTCCTACTGTTCCTGCTTGAATTCACGCAATTCCTGTGTAATAGTGAGAGAAAGCTTATGTGAACCGTGTTTCATGCTACGCTACAGTTTTTGCAAAGGAGGAACCATTGTGCTTCAACGCTGGATGCTTGCTCTATTCTCATATCCGGGCTTCGTGGCGTTACTACTCGGAATGATCGCTGTGCTGCTTGGACTCTACGTATGGTCTGCAACTGAGGTCAGACGAAGCCGTGACAGGCGAATGCACGCGATACGAGATACATTATACATAAGTACAACCCTATTGGGACAACTCACAGCAAAAGAACATCGGAATGTTGCTTTAACGGAACATGAGCATCATGAACTGTTTACCGCCATGCTGTCCTGCAGAGCCGCAGTACATCTGTCTCCACAGCTTCAGGATCAAATCCGCAGCTGTATCATCGATGTTGATCCCGCTCGACTCGCATTGATGCACAGGGCTCTGGAACGGGAGAGTGCAGCATTGTCCGATGAATTGAATCGCTACGCACATCCGGACCATTGGGGAAGAACGATCTGGAATGTCATTCGTCCGGCTGCCGAGCCTGCCGCTGTCGCAGCTGTACTGTACCTGATCGCTGATTTTGTGTTTCGTCAGCAAGGTCTGTTGTATCCTTTCTGGCATTCATGGTTCAACGCTTTGCCATGGATACGCTTCGTTTCCTTGATCATCACGGTGTTCTATGGTTATCTGCTCTGGTCCAGCCCAAGACAGGGTTCATCTGGCACAGTAACCAAAGCACTCGTTACCCTAATTGCCATGTGCTCCCTGCTTCATCTAATCGGACTTGCTGCTGCTCCCTACGCATTGGGATTGCAACTCATCCTGTTCATCTCGGGCTTCAGCCTGACAGGAACGCCTTCTCGCAGTGATCGCCCCTACGCGGGACACACCGATTCGGATAAAGAATTGAATAGCAGTACTGAAGCACATGAGGATGAGAACTTGGACATGGAACTAAACCTCTATAAACCACGTACATCCGGAGCAATTTCCGAAAAATGAACCTCTCTGTTAAATCAAACCAAAAAAGAGAAGCCCGCAAAATCATCGGCTTCTCTTTTTTTGATTTCTACTATTTCTGCATTGCATAATTCGATCCTGAATTACATGAAGCCTATCCCTTCGCGCTTGCATTTGATGAGCGCAATGAACGGGGTGAGCTGCTTCGTGCAGTGCTGCCGGATTTGGAGGCGCTGCCGGAGGGCGTATTTTCAAAACGCTTGCGTTCGGTCCGCTCCATCTGCACAATCTGGCCTTCGTGTACAACGATGTGTAACGAGCCAAACTCCATGTCATTCAGTTGTCCGGCAATTCGATCCATCCATACCTCATCCACTTTTAACGGCTTAGCCATAGAGCCGCCTCCTCTTCTCGGGCTACTGCCCGCTATATTCCTCAAGTGCGCTGTCATCCAACCCGACTTATAATTCATTCTTATCCAACCTATATACTTGGTTTATACATTAGCAGGGCTTCCATTAGCTGTCAATCCGAATTTTCATGAAGTTTAAACAAAATTCATTTTCATTCGGAGCCCTCTTCAAAACCAAGATGATCGGCATGGATACAGGAGTGTTACATCACTTTTCGGGAATCGTTTTATGACCCAACCAGCTCTTGAGCAGCAACGTTGCCAGAGCTAAAATCAGCAACAAAGAGGCGACGGCAAACGAAGCGGAGAATTGATATTCGTTATACAGGATCTCGACATGCAGCGGCAGCGTGTTGGTCTCCCCGCGAATATGTCCCGATACAACAGACACGGCCCCAAACTCACCCATCGCCCGCGCATTACACAGAATGATGCCATACAGCAGACCCCACTTGATGTTGGGAAGGGTCACGTTCCAGAAGATCCGCCACCCGGAGGCACCAAGCGTAACCGCCGCTTCTTCTTCCCTCGTGCCCTGGTCTTCCATCAACGGAATCAGCTCTCTGGCGACAAAGGGGAACGTAATGAACAACGTTGCGATGACAATACCGGGCAGGGCGAAAATAATTTTGATATCATGCTCGGCCAGCCACGGTCCAAACCATCCATTTGAACCAAAGACGAGGACAAAGATCAACCCACCTACCACAGGCGAGATCGAAAAAGGAAGATCGATCAGGGTAATCATGAGTCCTTTGCCCCTGAACTGGAACTTGGTAATGACCCACGCAGCCGCCACACCGAATATCGTATTGAGCGGTACGGTGATCCCGGCAACCAGCAGCGTAAGTTTTAACGCCGACATCGCATCCGGTTCGGTAAGGGCGGCAATGTAGACACCCCAGCCTTGCTTTAATGCCTCCATTAGCACGATCACCAGCGGCAAGATGAGAAGCCAGAGCAGCACCAGACTTGCCAATCCGATCAACAACCATTTAACCCACGGTGCTTCCGTGGTTGCACGGTTTGGCCCCGGCCCGGTTCGCACACGGGAAGCAGGCGTCAATGGAACGGAACCCGCCATATTCTGTACCTCCTTTTGGTTTAGGTTGGTTCACTGCTTACTAAGCTCTGCCTGCCTTACGGCTCCAGCGTTGAAGTGAATTAATGATCAAGAGCAGGACAAAAGAGACCAGCAGCAGCAGCAGGGCTACCGCCGTAGCTCCCGCATAATCGAACTGCTCCAGCTTAGCCATGATCAGCAGGGGCGCAATCTCCGTTTTCATCGGCATATTGCCTGAGATAAACACCACTGAGCCATACTCGCCAATGCCTCGGGCAAAGGCCAACGCAAAACCGGTCAACAGCGGCGGGATCAGATCCGGAAGCAGGATCTTCCGGAATATCCGCCATCTTCCCGCTCCCAACGTAGCCGCAGCTTCCTCCACCTCAGTCTCCAGTTCCTGTAAAACCGGCTGCACCGTACGCACCACAAACGGAATCCCGATAAACATCAGCGCGAGAGTAATGCCCGCCTGTGAATAAGCCAGCTTGATGCCCAAAGGTTCCACAAACTGCCCAATCCAGCCATTTCCGGCATACAATGCCGTTAAGGCAACCCCCGCCACTGCCGTCGGCAAGGCAAAAGGCAGATCAATGACGGCATCAAACAGCCGTTTCCCAGGGAACTCATACCGGACAAGTACCCAAGCCAGGAGCAGCCCGAGGACCAGATCGATCAGGGCCGCTGCACCTGCAGTCAGAAAACTCACCTGGAAAGAAGCCAGTACCCGCGGATTCGTCGCCACCTCAATCAGTGTGGACCAGGTCAGCCCCGTGGAGTTAAACAAGAGCGCTGCCAGTGGAATAAGTACAACCAGGCTCAGGTAAAGCACACTGTAACCCATCGTTAATCCAAATCCCGGCAGTGTGCGACTCCGGGCCACCATCACCTTGCTCATGCACGTTCATCCTCTCTGCCTTCAGTCGGTCGGACTGGTTGGCCGCTTACATGGTCACGCAACATCATCGACGTCAGATGCATTAGCTGCCCGGAACATAAATCTGGTCAAAGATGCCGCCGTCATTAAAATGTTTGGCCTGGGTATCGCGCCATGTGCCAAATACATCGTTCAATGTGAACAGCTCAAGCTGCGGGAACTGATCCTTGAACTTTTCCTTCACGCTGTCCAGGGTTGGACGATAATAGTTCTCGGCAGCAATGGTTTGCCCCTCTTCGCTGTACAAATATTTCAGATAGGCGTCCGCCACTTCGCGGCTGCCTTTTTTGTCTGCATTTTTATCTACAATTGCTACCGGTGGTTCAGCCAAAATACTGACCGAAGGCACAACAATATCGAATTTGTCCGGTCCCAGCTCTTTTACCGATAAGAAAGCCTCATTCTCCCATGCAAGCAGTACATCACCAATACCGCGCTCTACAAACGTAGTCGTCGCTCCTCGTGCTCCAGAGTCAAGGACAGGCGCATGTTTGAACAATTCTGCAACAAATGCTTTGGCCTTCTCTTCATCATTGTTGTTATGTTTGAGCGCATATCCCCATGCCGCCAGATAGTTCCAGCGTGCCCCGCCGGACGTTTTCGGATTCGGGGTAATGACCTGGGTATCTCCCTTGATAAGATCATCCCAGTCCTTAATGCCTTTCGGATTGCCTTTGCGTACCAAAAATACGATCGTTGATGTATACGGAGAGCTGTTATGCTCGTATTTATCCTGCCAACCCGCATTAATCAGACCTTTATCTTCAATGGCATCTATATCGTATCCCAATGCCAGTGTAACCACATCCGCGTCCAACCCATCAATGACGGAACGACTTTGTTTACCTGAACCGCCATGAGACTGTTTAACCGTTACTTCCTGACCTTTCTCTTTCAGCCAATACGCCGCAAACGCCTTGTTATATTGCTCATAGAGTTCACGTGTCGGATCATAGGATACATTCAGCAGCTCGATCGCTTTTGTACCTTCTTTGCCGCCTTCCGTTCCCCCCGATGTTCCTGCCGCATTCGTGCCACCGCTTTCCGATCCGCATGCCGCCAGTACCCCTGTTAACACCAATGCCAGACCAACCAGAATACCCTTATGAATTCTCTTTTTCATAGATAACACTCCCCCCGAATGGATCTGCAATATTACCTCAGGCAGGCTGAACAGCATGGAACGCACCGAAAAAAAACAAAAAACGGAGGAACCCCCGCACACTTCTCCCTCATAAAGTCATGCCGGCCCAATGGCCGTGTATGCTTCATCCAGAAATGATGCGCTGCGGTGTTCCTCCGTCTATACGGTGAGAACGTTATTCTGTTCATGCTACGATCTCTCATGTGACTGTAAATGACTGCTTCCGCAAATAGAGCGTAGTCATTTTTATTATTCCTACCTGTTTAGTGAGTTATATACGTATCATAAGGGCAGTACATATGGCTGTCAAACGTTTTTTTCCGATTTCTACCGAATATCTGTGTAAATGGCAGAAAAAGAAGAACAACGACCAAAGCCCGTTGTTCCCTTGTCAGTTGTATGTTTTATTCGCTGTAACATCACCCCGGGGTTTGACATGAAATCTTGCGCCTTCCTCTTATTTACCTGCATACCGGATATTCGGTACAGGAGGTGTGTTCATGCCATCTCCCAAATAAAAGCCCGTGTGTGGCGGCTGGTTATAGGCTACATTTTGCCAAGCTATACCAAGACGGTATACCGGATCATGCATCAGGGTATAGATCCGTTTGTCCGTAACGGCTGTTGTCGTGTAGATGCGCAGCGCAGAGCTGTCATTGGTCCGCCATACCACTTCTTCTCTCCAGTCTCCGAACAGGTCAGCCTGCAGATTCGGTGTGGATTTCGTTCCATTATTGGAAGAAACACCGGATGCCGTCAACAGATTAACCGTTTTGCTATTGGCGTAGTCCCATTTATCGATCCGGTTGCTGTCCAGCAATTCGCGGAGCAGGTCACCGTCCCACCAGATGCCAAAATTCGTGGAGGAAGGCAGGGTTGCCCCGATTTTCTGCCCTTTGGCTGTATACAAACCACCATCCGCCCATACTTCGGCACCCTTATAACGTGGATCAATATCCGCTGCCATCCCGCGTCCAATATCTTTCGTCGTAGGTATGCCCCAGATCAACTGGCCTGTACGCGCATCACGGAATTCCACTCCAGCATTGGACGCGGTCTCATGCACCTGGAATACTTCAAGTCCCGCACGATCCGGGTCCAGATCACTGAGATGCATTGCGTCCCCATGATGAAGTCCTGTCGTATAGAGTCCTTTGCCGTTATCATCCACCGCCATCGCCCCATAGACGATCTCATCTTTGCCATCGCCATCCACGTCCGCCACGCTCAGATTATGATTACCTTGTCCGGCATAACCGGAATTACCTGATGTATTGGAATCAAAAGTCCATTGTTTCGTCAATTGTCCGTCCCGCCAGTTGTACGCCGCCAGCACGGTCCGGGTGTAGTATCCACGCGCCATGACCAGACTTGGCCGCTCCCCATCCAAATACGCAATCGCCGCAAGGAATCGATCGACCCGGTTGCCGTAGTTGTCTCCCCAATCGGACACATTGCCGCGTGCTGGTTCGTAGTTCACCGTGGAAAGTGCTTTGCCGGTCTGTCCATTGAAGATCGTAAGAAACTCCGGTCCGGACAGAACGTATCCGCTTGAATTACGATAATCCTTGCTGGCATCGCCGATGACTACTCCCGTACCATCCTTGGTACCATCAGCCGTTTTCATCGCCACTTCGGCCTTGCCGTCTCCGTCCAGATCGTACACCATGAACTGTGTGTAATGAGCACCCGCACGGATGTTTTTGCCCAGACTGATACGCCATAGGCGCGTCCCATTCAATTTGTAGGCATCAATAAATACTTCCCCCGTGTAGCCGCTTTGGGAGTTATCCTTGGAGTTGGACGGGTCCCACTTCACGATCAATTCATACTCGCCGTCCCCATCCACATCCCCTGCACTCGCATCATTGGCACTGTACGTGTAGGCCACACCATCCGGTGTTGTCCCCCCTGCTGGCACACTGAGAGGTACGGACAAATAATTATTGCCCCATACGCTCGCTACCGCCGAAGCAGCCTGCTCGGTTCCACTGACTACGGCTCGAACCGTATATTTTGAACTGCTTGTCCCGCTTGCATCCTGGAGGTTGGTGCTGTTCGTTATGGGTGATGCGTTTACCTTGGTTCCATCCCGATAGACATTAAACGATACATTCGACCCTTCCGTACCCAGAAGCCGCCAACTGACAAACACACCTGTGCCTGTCTTCACTGCAACCACACCGCGGTCCAGAAACTCCATCTGACGGGCACCCGCAGCATGAGTGACCGGCGTGTTTCCAAGGCCGAGCGAAGTAACCAGTAACGCAGAGCTCAGCAGGGATACCCCTGCGGTCCGCAATGTACGCTTCCATAACGATCGTTTTCCCATAAAACCATAGCCTCCCCAATCGAATTGGTAAGCCCGATCCCTTGTTAGCGCCATCTCATATTTATGTAAGCGCTTTAATATATTCATTTTAAATTAAACATATAATTCCATCTATAGGTCTAAATTAGTAATTCCATGTATGAAAAAAAGGAAAAAAGCCGAAAGATGAATCTTTCGACTTGGATAATTCATTCTCGCACGCTCAATTGGAATCTGAGAGCAACAAAGAATGTTGTGTCATCTCAACTTAAACTACCGGAGCAATACACACAGGGCGGGGTATCTCCAATTTGAATCCGTTGTGTGTTAGACGTCCATCTTCACCATTGATCTGAAAAGCAACGAGGTTGTTGCTGTCCTGATTGGCCACCAGCAGAATACCACCGAGCAGCAGGTTGAAGTTGCGCGGAGTCTGACCAATCGTGGAAGTCCACTCTATAGCCTCCAGCTCACCGGATTCCTGGTCAATGTGATACAGCACAATGCTGTCGTCCCCACGGTTGGAAGCATACAGGAAGCGACCACACGGGGACACACGGATGTCCGCTGCCGTACCTTCCCCAGAATGTCCTTCAGGCAGGGTGGTGATATGCTGCAACGTAGTGAACTCACCTCTGCGCTGATCATACATGAACGCCGTAACGGTGTTACTCAATTCATTAATCACATATGCCCATTTCAAGTTGGGGTGGAAGACGAGATGTCTCGGTCCGGAACCTGGAGGCTGATTCGTCTCACGATGCGTAACCAGGCGGCCTTCTTCCTGACGATACACGATAATCTGATCCAGACCCAGATCACATACAACAGCATACTGACCGGAAGGGTCTGGTTGAATGGAGTGAGCGTGCGGCCCTTCCTGACGGTCATCATTCTGCCCTCTTCCCGTATGCTCAATCAGCGCGCTCATCTCTCCAAGTGTGCCTTGATCTCCTATCGGGAATACGTTCACACTGCCGCTGCTGTAGTTCGAAGTCAGCACCCACTTGCCGTCCTCCGTGACAGACACATAACAAGGCGAAGCGCCCTTCGTCAACTTGCGATCCATCATGTGCAGCTCACCCGTCGCAGCATCCCTGCGATAGACCAGCACCTCTCCCTCATCTGTCTCACTTACCACGTAGAGACAATTCCCATCCGGGCATAAAGCCAGATAGGATGGATTATCCACCCCATCCATATGATTTACAATCCGCAACTCACCTGTATCCCTGTTCAACGCACAGAGAAATATCCCCGGCTGATCTGCTGATGCATAAGTACCTGTATAGAAAAAAGCTTCATTCGTTGCTGTCGGTTCCATCATTTCATTCTCTCCTTATTCGTTCAAATGATTGACCTTGCTCTGTCATTCCATGCAATTATAAGAAGTTGTAACCCGAATAGTTGATTCCACTGTTATGTACTTACCCAATTCACAGACTTTTGCTTCAGTGGTTATCTCACCCTCACCATAATACAAAGCAAGAGGCCTTACAATAGTCCAAACACATTGTACATAATCCAACGGAATTTCATGTTGAGAAACATAGAAAATTACAGCAACCTTTTGAGGATTAGGGTCGTCTATAGGGACAAATAACTTTTATACAAAGGGATACTCCCTGGAAAAGTGAGGCGAAACTGACATGAAAAAAAATATATTGGCTACATTAACAGCCGGAGCTTTACTCACCCTTTCTCTGAGCGCTGGTCCGATTCACGCCGCTCAAGCGGAATTCACTGATATTCAAGGTATTGCGGGGGCAGACAAGATCGAATCCTTGCATCAGGATGGCTTAATCAAAGGCGTGAGTGATAGCTTGTTCAAACCGGAACAGGAACTAAACACGGCTCAGGGTATACAACTCATTGCAGATGGTCTCCATCTGAATTTGGACACGATTCGTTTTATCAAGCAACCACTACCAAGTGACTACTTCTCCAACGTAAAAGATGGCGTATGGTACAGTGATGCTTTTATCCGTGCCCAGTTCAATGGCATTAAGATGTCAAACGATATCGATCCTTCCAAAGCGTTGACCCGTGAACAGTATACCCTTTTCTTGATGCAAGGCATTGAAGCCAAAGGCGGCCTGCCGATGATTAATATCAAGCCTGTAGATATCACGGATGAAAAAGAGCTTACTCCAGAATTTCAAGGCGCTGTTCAACGCTCACTTGTGTTGAAGATTAATACGCTCGATGCGGAGGGCAACTTCAATCCCAAGGAAACGATTACCCGCGCCGAAGCTGCGGTTATGATGTATAACGCGATTGAGTATCTGGAAGATTTCAATGCACCGAAAATCCCGGAAACACCAGAGAAATAATGCCCCACTGTCATTTTAAAACAAACAGCCGCATGTTCCCTCTAGAGGGGACATGCGGCTGTTTACGTTATATCTATAGCGATAACTGATTCAAAATCAGTCTTAGAAAGAACCTTTAACAACAACTTCGGACAGCGGGAAACGACCTGCTGGACGAGCTGGTACTGCAGCTTTACCTACAGTGATCAACAACGTTGGCAAATAACGCGCAGGGATGTTGAATGTTTCGATCAATTGTTGCGGGTTGTAACCACCCATTGGGCAAGTATCATATCCCAGGGAACGTGCAGCAAGCATAATGTTCTGTGAAGCAAAAGATGCATTGCGGATCGCTTCATCACGGGCGATTTGTGGATTTTGGTAAGCACCGTTGATCTGTCCAACCAATGCGTCACGAACTTCAGCTGGGATCGCACCTGCTTCAACAGCCTGATCATAAATGACGGCGTTGCGGTTTGCTTCCAGATCTCCGAGTACAGCGATCGTAACGGAGCTGTCTGTGATTTGGCTTTGACCGTAAGCGATTGGCAGCAACTTGGCTTTGTCCGCTTCGGATTCGATCACGAGGAATTTCCAGTGCTGCAGATTCCATGAAGACGGTGCTTCGGAAGCGGCAGTCAGGATAGCGTTCAGATCTGCTTCAGGCATAACAAAACCATTTTCGTATTTTTTGACAGCGTGACGTTCGTTAATCACGCGAAGTGTTTCATTGTTTTCAATGCTGGACATGCGTTCCACTCCCCAAGTTCTTTTTAATTTTTTTACGTTCGCAAGGCCAAACTCTACCGAGTACTCACCTTCCGAAAATAACATCAGCGCAGACGATCGCTTCCATCTGTGTTCACGTTATGCCCGGAATCGCCTGAAACATTAACGGATCTTACAACCGGAGCAAACGCCCTTATATAGCCTGTCCACCATGCCTGACAACAGCAGTCCAAGGCCAGATCATGAAGAGCTGTTAACGATCAAATCTGTCATGATCTATCCTTCATGGACAAGGGTTCCACGGACAAGGAACATTCTTCCCCATTACCGATACGATGCTTAACATCCTCAATGGATATGTGGTCAAAATAAGCGCTTAGTGCTTCTTCGCCTCCATCGTAGATGCTACCCATTACACCCTGCATATTGGAAGAAACAACGCACGTTGAACCGGATTCTCCCGAACACCAGCTGGGACCAAGTGATCCACCTGCTACCAGTCTGTACAGTTCTCCAAGCTTGATTTCTCCACTCGGACGGCTGAGCAGATATCCACCGTGGGCACCTTCCTTGGTTGTCAGGTATCCATGCTTCCGCAGCACACTAAGCACCTTGCGTACTCTGGCTGGATGCGTACCAACACTATGAGACAAGTCTTCACTATTGGCCATACACTCATCCTTCATGGACAGAAAGACCAGACAGTGCACAGCAATGGTAAATTCACTGTTCATTACTTACTCCCTTCCCGGCATATCGTTCACCGATGAACATTCAATCCAAGGCAAGTATAACTGTCATTATAGGAATAACAGTTATGTTTGTCAACATTCTCAACTTGGTGGTTGGAAAACCTGATTCCCCCCTGTCATACCAGTATATACAGGCCCTCATAGGCTAAGTGAAATGGTCGAGTTCCATTCGTGTTTTAAGCGAACAGAGCAAAAAAAGTGAGCCGATCGCTTCGCGAAAGGCTCCAATAAGATAGACATATGAAAGGGCTTACGAGATTATTATAATCGGTTATTCCTATTTTGAAAACGCTTTTTTTGTAAAGTGTTTTGGGATTTTAAAATATCCTATTTTTTAAGCATATCAACATGGGGTATTGCAAAAACTAATGACATTAGTTATATTACTAACAACATTAGTTTTAAGGAGGATTCAATGATGCGAATTACACGTGAGCATGCTGTTGTCCAAGTTTCATTCCTTCCACGCCTTTTCCCTGTGAACGTATATCTCGTTGAAGAAGAAGAGGGGTTTACCCTTATTGATGCCGGAATGCCATTCAGTCTCAAGGGAATTCTGGCTACTGCACAATCCCTTGGCAAACCAATTACCAAAATCATTCTGACTCACGCCCATGGCGACCATGTTGGTGCACTGGATGGTCTTAAGGATGCGCTGCCTAAAGCCGAGGTCTGCATCTCCAGACGAGATGCCCCGCTGCTCGCCGGAGACGCTTCCCTGCTTCCCGGCGAGTCACAGACTCCGGTACGCGGCAGTGTACCCAAAGCGATCCGCACCCGGCCGGACCGCTTGCTCGATGACGGCGACCGGATCGGATCCCTGGTCGCCATTGCCACCCCAGGCCATACGCCGGGCCATATGGCCTTCATGGATACGCGCAGCCGCGTGCTCATCGCTGGCGACGCGTATCAGCTGCACGGCGGCCTCGCCGTATCCGGCCGCCTGCGCCCGCTCTTTCCGTTCCCCGCGCTGGCGACGTGGAACCGGGAACTTGCTCTTGCCAGCGCCAAGCGCCTGGCTGAGCTGGAACCGTCCGTGCTCGCTGTAGGGCACGGACGAATGCTGCGTCAGCCCGCCGCGGCCATGCGCGCAGCTACGGCAGACGCGGAGCAGCGGCTGCGCCCTGCCGGGGGGCACCTGTGAGCCCCCGCCAAGGGCTGGATCGCGGCGCTCTGTTAAGCGCCGCCGCCCAGCTTGCCGACAGCGACGGATTCCATTCGCTAACACTGGCCGCTCTGGCCCAGCGGCTGGATGTGCGCTCCCCGTCGCTATACAACCACATCAACGGTCTTCCAGGGCTTCGCCAGGAATTGGCGTTGATGTCCGCACAGCAGCTCAGCCGTGCGTTAACCGAGGCTTCTGCTGGCCGTTCGGGTGACGAAGCCATTCAGGAGGTCGCTGCCGCATATATCGGCTTCGTCCGCAAGCATCCTGGGCTGTACGAAGCCTTCTTCCATGCCCCGGACCGTCAGGAACCGCAGCTCGTTGTGGAGAGTACAGCTGCCCTGGATCTGCTGCTCCGCCTGTTGCAGCCTTATCCGCTAAATGAAGCGGAAGCGCTCCATGCCGTTCGCGGTTTACGCAGTCTTTGCCATGGCTTTGCCTCCATGGGTGAGAAAGGCGGCTTCGGCATGAACTTTGACCCGGATGAGAGCCTGCAACTGTCCGTGACCGCTTTCCTGAATGGGTTGCTGCATCTTCACCAAGCCTGATATATTTTGATGACAAATGGAAGAGGGCTGCAGATGATCTGCAGCCCTCCTTATGTATCCTACCGTCCCGCTACCGAAGGAACGGTTGGTTCTATTGCCAGGGTGCTTGCCCTGTCTGGACTTCCTGCAAAATCCTCTTCATCACGGGTACGTATACTTTCCAGTAAAACCGATCCGGAACTCCCTTTTGATCCGGTGTGAGCTTCGTTTTTAGCACATCCCAACCCTTAATACGGCGCCAGAATGAATAATGCTCCAGCTCTCCGAAGGACCCTGCCATATAATACGTCCGATTGTAGCCCTCATGTCGGATAAGAGCAGCGAATTCCGCCGGAATACCTGCGTCCATCAGTTTCTGCTGACCATTCTCCGTCAGATCCGTCTTATACCAGGCCAGTACAGTAGCCTGTTGTCCAGGTACAGTGATGTCGAACCATTCGCTGTAATGGATGTCCCGGGTAATTCCACTCCATTCCTCACCTTCCTGTGTAAAGGCGAGTTTTATGTCACCGGTTTTTACATCCCGGCCTTGCTTCAATACAATTACCCGTCCATCCTCATGAACCAACACAATGCCTGCTCCATGATAGGGCCAATCCTTTTTCTCCCTAAGCTCATAGTTCATTCGTACTTTCTGCGGCACTTCATCCAAGCTCTGCAGATCCGATACCGATCTCCCCTGCCATCCGCTGCTTTTCATGCCCAGAATCGGATACAATTGCTCTCTTGTCATGTTCGAAACTGCATTCGACAAGGCGCTAAACTCAGCGACAATTGTTACACCTTTGGTTGCGGCTTCACGAATTTTGTGTGCATCATATATTGTGAGACCTTCATAGACTTTACCTTGTATACGTTCATTCGTATCTGTAGATGAAATATGATGATTCGCCGTCAGATAGATCAGGTCTGTGTCTGTCACCTCATCCGGCAATGTCCGCTCAATACGGGAAATCCCGTTCTGTATATCATATCCGTAGTAGTCTTCTTCATACTTATAATGCTCCCCTGTCTGTTGGACAATCTTCTGCTGATTCAGAATCCATACCAGTCCCTTATGCCCCACATAGGACAAGTCCGGTTTACTTTTGTCGACAATCATGATGTTAAGCGGTGTCGGTGCCTGTGATTGCCACAAAATCCAGGGGATAACCAGGACCACTGATACCACGGTCAGGCAAGCCAATGTCCATACCGTGAGTGGCCTGTGATTTCTATTCATGAAGCGTATTCCTCCTTGCTCTGTTCCAAGGTATTACTATGATCGGTATACTACCCCTTTCCGTTCTTACTGTCTTTCTTCCCGTATCCCACCACCTGCAACAGTCCGTAAATACGGAATACATTGTTCATAGGTCTAAACCAGAATGTCTCGGAGCATGCATACAAAAGCAGTCGTGTCACCTCTCGAAACGTATACGCTCTGCGGGAGGACCATACTTCAAACATCACCGCGCAAGCCGACAACAGGGAACCATAGAGTACCAGAAGCAGAGCAAGGACCATACATAGCTTGGCATCCACAACTTGTAACCACATTCCCGAAATCAGCAGAAATATCGTCGTAATCTCCAGAACCGGTCCCATCAATTCAACAAGGATGAAATATGGAATCGATACCATCCCCATCCACCCATAGGTCGGATTTCCGATCATGTTGCGTTGCTCCCACAGGCTGCCCGCAAGTTGCCTATGCCAGCCAGCACGCTGCTTCCGCAGCTGCCTCCATGTCTCCGGTACTTTGACACTGCAGATCGGATCGGGAATGTATATAATACGTCCACGCTCTTTCATCTGTTTCATATGTTTGTGCAGCCGCATGACAAGCTCTATGTGACCTACCTGGGTATCCGTCTTGTAACCGCCGATTTCCATGACCCTATTTTTTTGAATACACCGAAGGCTTGTTAGGTAAACAACAGTATATTGATGTTATATCGAACCAATCCTATGCCACTGATCAGAAAAGCTCGTACATATTCAATGGTTTGCATCACAATCAGGGGGTTTCCTGCATGTTCTGATGATGTACTGCCTTGAGTCGAAGCATATGGGTACTTCCCATTGGCCATATCTACCCGTCCACTACAAGCGACGATCTCTTCGCCTTGCTGTATGCTTATCCCATAAGATGTAACCATACGCGCATAACAGGAGCACAAGTGCACTTCCACATATGATACTGGTCAACTGTAATAACAAAGCGGCCTTCCCTTCAAACCAGCCAGCACTTTGCCAACCGATAAGTCGGGCGTACATCCATAAATGTTCGTTCATTTCCTGATTTCCCCTTACTCGAATAAACCGCCTCACACTGGGTACAATAATACAAATTTTTCAAATGAACCCTCTATATACAATCCGGGTAAATGATACACTAAGCATTCTATCGGCTTTCTTCGTTTGTGATATAATAGAAACAGAAAATTCCGGTAATTCGCATCATGTTCCGGATGTTCGGATAACATATTATTCCAGAAAGAGGGAGTTTTACGTGGCTCAAATCAGTCCGTCTTACCTTCAGATCGGTGCAACTCTGGGTATGCTCGTCATGGCCCTGCTTGCCATTTTTATTCGAATGAAAGCCAGCCACCGTCCGGTAACCATTCGCAAAATACTTATCCCCCCGTTGGGAATGAGCACGGGTTTTCTCATGTTCGTAGTACCCGAGACACATGTTCCGCTTCTATGGGCACTTATCGCGCTGTTGGTGGGCTGGTTTATATTCTCGTATCCCCTCATTCGCAGTACCCGTTTTGAACGAGTTAACGAAGAAATTTTTGCCACACGTTCACGAAGCTTCGCTTTCATTCTGCTTGGATTGCTGGCAATACGTTTAATCCTGCATGAAGTCATTCAGCGTTATGTGAGCATTCCTCAAACGGGTGGATTGTTCTTCCTTCTAGCCTTCGGCATGATCGTACGCTGGCGGGTATATATGTACAAGCACTATAAGGAAGTTGTTGCTGCCGATTCCTAGCAACATCGCAATATCCTAACAACTAAAAAGACACGTTCTGTGCACTTCATCGTGCGGAACGTGTCTTTTCCTGTTCTGGCATATGTTCATGGGATTTTATATATCTATTCAGGGTCCGCAACCTTTACAAGCTGTTTGCCCAGGTTATCTCCAGAGAAGAGACCCATAAATGCTTCCGGCGTCTGGTCAAAACCTTCCACAATGTTTTCTTCAAACTGTATGTGGCCTTCCTTGATCCATTTTGCCAATTTGGCTCGGCCTTCCTTAAAGGATTTGGCATAGTCACTCACCAGAAAGCCTTTCATCAACGCTGTATTGGTTAACAGTAACGTCTGCGGGCGCATGCCGATATCCGGCTTCTCCAGATTATATGACGAAATCTGTCCACAGAGTGGAATACGTGCATTCCGATTAATATGGCGCAGTACCGCATCGGAGATTTCACCGCCAACATTGTCGAAATATACGTCTACGCCAGCCGGGCAAGCCCGTTCAATGGCAACAGACATATCCTCTTCGTGCTTATAGTTCAACACCACGTCGAATCCCAGTTTTTCTTTCAGATAAGCACATTTTTCGTCAGAACCTGCAATCCCGATAACACGTGCACCTACAATCTTGGCGATCTGACCCGCAATCATGCCTACCGCTCCGGCTGCTCCCGAGACGACCACCGTTTCACCGTCCTTCGGCTTACCAATATCTTCCATGCCAAAATAAGCGGCCAAACCGGTCATGCCAAGCGCACCCAGATAAGCCGTAATTGGAGCCTCTTCTGTATCAATCAGGGAAATATCTCCCGTATTTACGGCTGCATACTGCTGCCAGCCCCACATTCCGGATACCAAATCCCCCTTGCGCAGATTGGGTTCCGAAGACTCCACCACCTGCCCAATCGTTCCGCCCTTGATCACTTCATTCAACGCATAGGGGGGAGCATAGGATTTCGTATCTTTCATGCGGCCCCGCATGTATGGGTCTACAGACAAATATAGCGTACGTACCAGGACTTGTCCTGCATCCGGTTCAGGAAGCGGTGCATCAATGAATTTAAAATCTTCTCTGGATGGGGCACCTTCGGGACGAGACGCAAGTACGATCTGTTTATTTTCAGACACCAAAATGACCTCCTTCTTGCCAGTGGACAGGGGTTAACCCTCTGTCAGCTGATATCATTCACCACCGGCTCTATGTGTATCGCCTCTAAATAGTTTAAACCGAAACAGGCGGATCACAAACGTGGGCCGCCTTGAAATATGCAAATATCATCACATTGGAGACATCGGGAACCATTATTGAGCAGTCAGAATGACAGGACCATCTGCTGTAATGGCAATCGTATGCTCATATTGGGCAGACAGACTTCCATCCTGAGTACGCGCTGTCCAACCATCCGAGTCCAGCTTGCTACGGTACGTACCAATGTTCAGCATCGGCTCAATCGTAATAACCATGCCTTCCTTGAGACGTGGACCACGGTGTGGTGGGCCGTAGTGAGGCACCTGCGGTTCCTCATGCATTTTCTCGCCGATTCCGTGACCGATAAATTCACGGACAACCGACAGACCTTCACCTTCCGCATACGTCTGAATCGCATTGGAGATATCACCGATGCGGTTGCCAATCACAGCCAATTCAATCCCTTTGTAGAGGGATGTTTTGGTGACGTCCAGCAGGTGTTGTGCTTCTGGAGTCACCTGACCCACCGCATACGACCACGCTGAATCGGCCAGCCAGCCGTTCAGATTCACGACCATATCAATCGTAACGATGTCTCCATCCTTCAGTACATATTTTCCCGGAAATCCATGACAGATCACATCATTAACCGACGCACATGTCGCATATTGGTACCCGTTGTATCCCTTTTGTTCCGGTGTAGCGCCATTTTTCTTCATAAAAGCTTCTGCAAACTGATCAATTTCCTGCGTCGTGATCCCTGGACGGATCATTCCGGCAATTTCTCTATGGCATGCGGCAAGAATTTCTCCGGCCTTCTTCATAAGTTCTATTTGTTCTTTAGTCTTCAACGTAATCATTACAACTACTCCTGTCCGTTAAAATCTCATCCTGTCTTCTATTGTAACGCGAAATGCTCAAAATAAAAAATTCCGTGTAATCCTCGAGCATCCTATTATACGCCTAGCCCCTGTCCAATGAATACAATTCCCCTTAAAAAATCCGAAACCCGCTCCAACAGAGCCCCGTATATGCTTAAAACGGCTGAAGTCGAAAGGAGGGAAACCTCATGCTCAGGAAAATGTTAGGCAAACTTTTGGATTCCAAATCTTCTTCGCACCGTAAACGGTATAACAGTTCCTCTGGCAAACGCAACTACAGACGATATTCATCTTCGGATGCAAAACACCGGGATAGCCGCCACGGCTCCGGCTACTATAAAAGCAGAAAATACAGCTCCAGCTAAGTTGGTACTACTTTTTCCAAACAGAAATGTTCGTATCGGCTAGACCGGCGTTAAATCATGATATATGTATTGAAAGGGGTGTTCTGCCCGCCGTCCTCACGGTTAGCAAAACACCCCTTATTCTTATTTCATCGCAATTTCATCAGCACACGCTCAATATCCGCCTGTAATTCCAGCGCCTCGCCTTCATAGCCTGGACGAAGTCCAAGCAGTCGTTCCAGCATATCGCGAACCTCCGGCGTAAGCTTGAGTTCTTCTTGCCAGCTGGCCGGTTTGCGGCCCTTCTCTGGCTCATAAGCGGAATACAGCATGAACAAAAGAAAATGACCGATATCCTGCAAATCCTGGTCCGGTGCAGCCAGCTCATCTTCAGGCTCAGGCAATTCACGCATCCGGCGTTTCAGCTCAGGCAACAAAGGCTCCCCCATGCGCCGTGCCAGGCCAAAATCAATCAAATGCACCTGCCCATTACGTAAAATGACATTCGGAATACGAACATCTCCATGAATATATCCCTGCTCATGAACATGCACAATGGGAGCCAGCAGTTGCTTTACCAGCTCCAGACATGCCCGTTCCGTATATTTGCGGCCTTGATCGAATATGCACTGTTCCAGTGTCTCCCCAAGGATATACTCGGTGACAATGTAACTGCGCGCCCGGTATGTGAACACATCCAGCAACTCAGGGATGGCCGGATGATCCATCCGATTCATCACATCCGCCTCCCTGTCCAGCAGCCGTACAGCGAGTCTACCCTTGCTGGGTTTGGATTCTTTTAACGCCACATTCTTGCCAGTCTGTTCATCGGTACACAGGTATGTCAGTCCATAACTTCCCATGCCGAGCAAGTCATATATCGTATAACGCCCGGCGATCTTCTTACCTTTCCGTCGGGGACGATCAGTCCATAGACCGAGCAGTTTTTGCCAGCTTCGTCGCAGCTCCACAGATCCTCCCACGCCAGCCATCTGATCTCTCTATTCTCCGTTAATGCAGAACAGATCAGCAGCCAGTCTTGTTGTTGTATGGGCTCATTATATCAAGCTGCCTGTGTAAAATCACGACGAGCATGGACCGGGTCTCAGGCTTCTTTGTGCTTTTTGGGAAGCAGCCCGAACAACATTCGGAGCGACGCTCCTTTGGGTTTGCGTTTTCTTCCCTGGAAGCTGCGCAGATTGGTGACCAGTTCACGGTCCCGCTCCTCTTCCAGCTTCTCATTCATCCACAGGCGCTGCTTCTCCATCTGCTCCTGGAGAGCAAGATGGGTGTCCGCCAGATGTTGCAGCGTTAACTCCAGTTCGTCCACCCGATGCTGCAGCAGTTGGACCTGATCGTCTTGCTGTCCGACAGCACCATATGTCACTTCACTCACCAGTTGTCCCAGACCTTCATAAGATCTCAGGGCTCCAGTTGGCTCAGGCCCCTCAGGAAATATTGCGGGCATGACTGTTGCGGCACATTCCGTCTCCGAAGCGTCCTCTATTACCATCGCAGGCATGTCTGGAGTCAGTACAGTTACCACAGCATCTGCAAGTGGCAGGTTATGCTCCCTAAGTTCTGTCATCAGGCGTTCAATGCACTCGATATCGTCCGACTTGAACAATCTGGACTTGTTGGCTGAACGCTCGAATCGGTATCCCTGTTCCTCAAGTGCTGCCGCATATTTACGAAGAGTACTGGCACCAATGCCCAGGCTCTTGGCCGTTTCCGTCGTTGCTCCTGCTTCTGCAATCATTATTATTCCCTCCCGGAATGAAGTCTTTTTGAATACAAGGTAGTGGCTTCAGCGTTCCCCTCTGGAACTGTCATCGGATCGGGTCAACCTGTCTCATAGATCAAGTACGCATTTTTCATTTGCTTGTCGGTATGTATTCGTCAGTCTCTTTGCTGATCCCTTTGACGCTTTTCTTCTGTTTCTGCGGATTCATAAGAACTTTTGTCAGTTGCCTCATTCGTAAAAATAACCCTTCATCCGACAATGAGATTGAATGCTGTCATGTCGAAATTCGCTGGTGCAAACGCCGTCAATTTTTATGAAGATGAATTATTCATGTCAATTTAGTTAACTCCATCACTCCAATACGCTCCCGCGACAGAGGAAATCATTGCTGCACAGCTTTTCCATGTGTTATCTTATGTAACGTATAAGCAGTTATTAGCATAAAATAAAGGACTATACTTAACATAAGTCTCATTAAGAACGGATAAATTAAATGTAAATGGGGGCTGAACGGAAGTGTTAGGCAAATCAGGTAAAGTAGCGGTGATCGGGGCGGGACTTGTCGGTTCAAGTTGTGCGTATTCCATGATTAATCAATCGATATGCAGAGAAATTATGATGGTTGACCGGACGTATGACCGTGCGGTTGCACAGGCGCTGGATTTTTCCCATTGCATGGACTTCACACACAACCGCACGAAGGTATACGCTGGCACTTATGCAGATTGCGGCAGCATGGATGTCATTGTCCTGACAGCCGGAGCAAATCCGAAGCCAGGGCAGACACGTCTGGATATTCTGGAGGAAGCAGAGTCCATTGCCAAAGATATCGTTGTTCCTATCATGAATAGCGGATTCCAGGGGATTTTTGTCATCGCGGCCAATCCGGTTGACATAGTAACTTATATGGTATGGAAGCTGTCCGGTCTTCCGCGTGAACGAGTCATCGGTACAGGTACGTCTATTGATTCCTCCCGGCTCAAAACACTGTTGTCCGAGGTCTTCTCCATCGATCCACGCAGCGTGCATGGATATGCTCTCGGGGAGCATGGGGAATCCCAGTTCGTGGCATGGTCGCATGTCACCATTGGAGGTAAACCGATTATGCACATTATGGAGCAGCACAAGGAACGTTTCAAACATCTGGACCTGGAAGATATCGCTCGCAAAACGAAAGATGCCGGTTGGGAAATATTCACTCGTAAAGGTTCCACCCAATTCGGAATAGGTAACGCACTCGCACATATTACCCGTTCGATTCTCAACGATGAACACAAGATCATTGCTGTCTCCGCTATCCTCGACGGTGAGTATGGACAGAGCAACGTCTGTGCAGGTGTTCCAGCCATTATTGGCGGGGATGGGATCCAGGAGATTATCGAATTGAATCTGGATGCATCTGAACGTGAGAAATTCGAGCGTTCCTGTGAAGTTTTGTCAGGCAACATCAATCGTCTTACCCTGGTTTGACCAGTTCAGCCATTCAAGGATGGTCAATAACAAAATAAGCAGAAACACAAAAACGCCAATAACCTCCTGATACAGAAGTGCCATTGGCGTTTTTTTGTGTTTGTTTTTTTATCCACCATGTGAGTACGAGTATTCAGCTTGGTGCGAGCTGTGGTTCATCTGCTGGCCCCCACTGCTGAAGCACCCGTTTCAGTTCACTCAGCATGACTGGTTTGCTGATAAAGTCACGCATGCCAATCTCCAAACAAGCTTCCTTGTCTTCACGTTTGGCATTTCCGGTTACCGCTATAATAGCTGGAATACGCTCCTGCGGAATTAATCGGTGTACAAGGTCTGTCGCTTTGAGCCCATCCATAACAGGCATCTGAAGATCCATCAGGACAATATCATAGGCATTCTGTGAGATGGCTTCGATAGCCTCGACTCCATTCGAGCATACATCTGCTTGATAACCAAGCTTCTCCAAATACTCTGTCAAAATTTTTCGGTTTACCGGGTGGTCCTCGGCAACCAAAATGCGCATCGCCACTTTATCTCCCTGGCGTGTCCGATCATGGCTGAATTGACGGGCAGATTGCTCAGCAGTCGCATCTACACTTGTCGCAGGCACTGCGAAACGGAAGGTGGATCCCTTTCCATCTTCACTCTCCACACTGATACTGCCACCCATAATCTCCACGAGCCGCTTGGAGATGACTAATCCAAGACCTGTCCCGCCATATTTGCGGTTAATCACAGGATGCAGTTGAGAGAACGACTGGAATAACTGATCCAGCTTATCTTCTGGAATACCAATCCCCGTATCCTTCACCGCAAAGTCCAGTACACTCGCTTCCGGTCTACTGCCGCGAATAATATCGACGGTGACATCAATGCTCCCCTGATCCGTAAACTTCAAAGCATTGCTCACCAGATTGACGAGAATTTGCCGAATACGCATCGCATCACCCACCATAAACTCAGGAATGTCGGGATTGAGTCGATATCGGATATTCAACTGCTTCTCTTCCGCTTTAGGGGAGAAAAGTTCCGCAACCTGTTCCAACATGATGCGCAGCGAGAACGGTTCGTAGGCCAGAGCCATTTTCCCAGACTCCAATTTACTGAAATCAAGGATATCATTCAAAATATTTAATAGTGCATCGCCGCTCTCACGGATGATTTCGGCGTATTCTCGCTGTTCCTCCGATAAATCCGTGCCAATCAGCAATTCAGTCATGCCTACAATTCCATTCATTGGTGTACGAATCTCATGACTGACCATGGACAGGAATTCCGATTTGGCCTGTGCCGCAAGTTCAGCGGTTTCCTTGGCGCGCACAATTTCGCGATCACCAGTCACATCATTGAACACGATTACGGCGCCACGAATCTGACCCTCATCGATAATCGGTGTAACATGGTATTCCACTAGAAAGCTGGTTCCGTCTTTGCGCCAGAACACATCCTCCTTCACAGTACGACGCTGCCCGTCCATCACCGTCATATGAATAGGGCATTCATTTTTGGGAAAATAGCTGCCATCTGCACGTGAATGATGAATGATGGGATGCGAGCTTTTGCCGACAAACTCTTCCGCTTCGTAGCCAAACATGGAAGCAGCAGCTGGATTCATAAACCTGGTGATGCCATCTGCGTCCAATCCATAGATGCCCTCTGTAACCGAGTTAAGAATCAGGGTATGCTGTTTGCTAAGCTCCTGAATCTGCTCTGTATAATCCTTACGCTCGGTAATATCAGACAAGATCCCATACACACCCACAAGTTCCTGATCCACAATGATGGGAACGTTAATGATAGACACATCAACCTTCCTGCCAGTGGAATTCACGATTCGAGTTTCATAATGCTGGGGTTTACCCTGCTTCACCAGTTCGAAGTACGCCTGCCCGCAGTGCACTTCACTTTTATCCAGATGCGAAAGAAAGGACTGCCCAATCAACTTGCTTCGAGGCACATCCAGCATTTTGACCAGATTGCGGTTCACTGCAGTATATTTACCTTCGAGATTCAGCGAATACACCGCTGCCGGATTATGTTCGAACAGCGATTTGTACCGTTGACGACTCTCTCTAAGACGTCTTTCTGCATTTTTATGCTGGGTAATATCCCGGCTGACGCTTACAATTTGAGTATTCTTGCCCTCTTCTCCGGCCACAGGCTTCGCCAGCGTTTCCATCCAGATGTAGTGGCCCTTTTTATGAAGCACTCGCATCTTGCAGCCATTCCCACTCGACGACATTTCCAGAAGTTCAGGGTAATCCCCAGGGTAACAGTAATCCTTCAGGAACTTTCCTGTCACCTCTTCCGGACGATATCCCAGCAACGAATAGACGGAAGGAGAAACATAAAGCAGCTTGCCATCCATCGAACTTGTGGTAATCAGATCCTGGGCATGATCCGCCAACATCTGATATTTCTCCTGCGTTTCATGCAATTTACGTTCCACTTCTACGATCTCAGTTACATCCCTGGCAATACCGTATATCCCCACGATCTCTTCTTGCTCCGTTATGGGGACATAGGTAATCTCGGCCTGTTTCAGAGAACCGTCTCTATGATAAAACGTGATCGAATTACTGACTGAATGTCCAGCCAGTACTTCACGAATGTATTCTTTACGTAACTCCTCGCTCTCGGGAGGGCAAATCCCATTTCGATTCAATCGACGGAGCTCTTCAAATGTATACCCTGAAATCTTCTCAATCGAGGGATTGGCATCAATATAATTTCCATGGATGTCCATCACATATATGGCATCCGGGTGATTAAAGAACAATGATTGGTAAGAGCCTCCCTCAGAAATAATGCGCCTCAGGGTTTCCGTTTTATTAATATCCAAGGCTTACCCCTCTTTTCTCAGCCTATATCTTCATCTAACAACCAAAAAATATAATTTTCTGCGAAATGGGCCTACCCTCGAATAACCATGTAAGCCTGTCTAGAAACAGCTTTTTTTATTTTACCAGATTCCAATCTCATTTTGCTTACAATCTCTTCACCAAAACCATGTAAAAACGACAAAAAAATCCCCTTTAAGCGACATAGTCCGTCAAACAATGACGTCTATGTTTGCTTAAAAGGAATCTGTTAAACCAATATATATGAAATCCTATGTTTAAATTTCTTTTTTTCTAAAATATAAAACTCCAATTAAAATGAAGAGAACTGCACTGCCCCCGACTACCGCCAGCATCGTACCCAGCGGAACATTATAGGCTCCGAAACCTCCACCTTCGATCGGTGTCATTAGAATCATGGGCTGAGCCCAAGGATAATATGGACCAAATGTGACCGAGTTCACGATCAGAATGTTCGGTACGGTCAACGCGAAATTCAATGCCAGCGGTGCGGCAAAGCTGCTCCATACCAAGGAAACGAACATTTGGAGGGCAGCGAGCGGCACACAGGCGAATAGCCCCAGCAGCAGCTTGCCTGTAAGGAATCCCCATGGGATAGAACCCGTCATGCCTTGAATTGTACCTGCCAGCAGGATGGACCCTAGCAACAGCAATTGTGTTCCTGCCAGAAGCAGAATCACGATGGTCAATTTGCCTGCATATACGCCCGTACGGGTAAGCGGCAGCACCAGCATTTGCTTCCAACCTCCCCCTGCATGCTCGAAACGACAGACGAACGAGGTAAACACGCCGGTCAGGATGGGCAGCAATAACAAGCCGTGCAGAAAGACCATTGAGCCCATAAGCACATTCCATTGACCTGAAGGTGTGGATAGCAGCCCAATCAGCAGTGCGATTAACGGACTCAGCAGAATCAGAAGCCAGACAGGCGATTTGCCCATTTTGAGTCGCTCAGAGGACAGGATTCGGAAATAAGTTGTTGCAAAACTCATCTTAGGCCACATCCTTCCGGCTAAAGTGCACCATACCCAGCAACATGATTAGAAGCCCCGCACCTACACCCAAACCGGCGTATACGAATGGTTTGGGGCTGATCCAAGCCATCTGTGCCCAAGCAAGCGGAAAGTACGGTGAGATACTGAGTGCGAACATGCCCATTACTGCGAGTACAATACCAAGAGTGACGGGAAGAGCCTGATTTTTGTTTACCATCGTAAGCCACAGCTCCAGCGATAACACGGGAAGCGCGCCAGCCAGTGGCAGTAAACCCAGCTTGATTGCATGTATCCAAGGAATCTCACCAGCGTCGAATCCAAGCAGCAGTCCCAGACCAATAATTCCCGCTGTTAATAACAAGCAGGAGATGATGAGCAGCATACAGGCGAGTAGAAATTTTGCCAGATACACCGCAGGTCTCGTGATCGGCATCGCCAGCAGCTGCTTCCACGAACCCTGTTCATGTTCAACATTTGCGATCATCGAGCTGAGAATCGTCGCCCCCAGCATCAAGGCAAGTGGTACAAAAACAACCACATTGTCCAGCAAACCCTCCCACAGATGATTCCCATACTGTTCTTTCAGATAGTCCAAACGAAGCCCGAAGTTCAGAGCCTGCATTACTGTCAGTCCAATGGGTGCCAGAAAAACGAGAAACCAGATGCCTTTGCCACGAATTTTGAGCCAGTCGGACGATAACGCGCGGCCCGTCATACCGTTGCCCCCTCACCGATGACCCGCATGAACAAGTCTTCCAGAGATTGACGGTGCTCTTCCACACGATAGACCGCATGGTCCTGCTCAACCAATCGACGGACCAGCAAGGCAATTGCGCTATTATCCATATACGGGAATGTGAGCGCCGCTCCTTCACGTTGACCGAATTGTCCCTGCTCTCTTGCCAGCTTCATCGCCTCTTCCGGCTCGGATACCGTCAGTCGAATGGAGCTGCCCGTCTGACTATGCAGATTGGCGATTGTATCCTGAAGGACCATTTTCCCCTCACGGATAATGCCAACCCGGCTCGCCATCTGTTCCACTTCACTCAGCAAATGGCTGGACACCAGTACGGTGATGCCATGTTCCAACGGCATGCGTTTGATTAGCTCCCGGATCTCCTGAATGCCCGCCGGATCAAGCCCGTTCGTCGGCTCGTCCAAAATCAGCAGCTCCGGCTGGCCCAGCAGGGCACTTGCAATCCCCAGCCGCTGTTTCATTCCAAGCGAGTAACCTTTTACGGAACGTTTAGCATCCCGAGTCAGATCCACGATGGAGAGTACTTCGGCAATCCTCGATTTTGGTACATCCAATATCCGGCGCAAGGTTTCCAGATTCTCCACCGCGTTCAGATGTCCATAGTAAGACGGATATTCAACCAACGAACCTACACGTCGCAGAATGTCCATACGATCCTTGCGGATATCCTTGTCGAATATACGGATGACCCCTTTGGTCGGTTTAATTAAGCCAAGGAGCATACGAATGGTTGTTGTTTTACCAGCACCGTTAGGACCAAGGAAGCCGTAGATGTCTCCCTTTTTAATATGCAGATCAAGTTCACGGACCGCCGCACGGTCCCGGTATGTTTTCCATAAGTTAGCGGTTTGAATAATATTATCACTCACTGTTTGATCACCTCGGATATCATCGTAACCTTCCAAGGTTAAGGCTGAAGTCGTCTGAAGTTTAAGTTTAGTTTAAAAAAAGGTTAGGGCCTTGGTTTCCCAGCTCCCCCGCCGCTATAGAGACACACCCGCAATCCATTCCCGGAGCTGTGTACCATCTTCCGCAGTCCCATCTCACGAATCAGCAGATCCACGATGGACAACCCCAGACCTGTTCCCTTGGTATCCGAATCTTCCTGCAATCCTGGGCCCTTATCTCGAATAACAAGCGCCCTCTCCCCATGGATCTGTTCCGTCGATATGCCAATATATCTTCCACTCGCTGCATGACGGATGACATTCTGAAACAGGTTATCGAGAACACGACGTAATCCCTGCTCATCCACCTGCCAGATCAACGGTTCTTCCGACAGGTCAATATCAATCTCAAACTGCTCTTTCTCCCAAACGGGATACCAGGCCGCTGCTGTTTCCCTGACGATTCGCAGGACGTCCTTCTGTTCCAGCTTCAATGTATATTTCCCGCTGGTGAGCAGGTTGTACGATAACATGTTATCGATCAGTCCACTCAAGTCATCCATCTTGGCTTCCATACGACGCAATGAAGTATCCGCAGCTGTGCTTAGTGGTTCTTTGTGAAGGGAATGCATATGTCCACGAATAACAGTCAGCGGTGTACGCAGATCATGCGACAATCCCGCGACAAGACGTTTGCGCAGCTGCTCTTCCTCTCGCTCCCGGTGACGGCTGTCTGTCAACTGATGCACCATTTCGTTGAACGATTCCTCCAGCTGTCCGATCTCGTCTGATCTGCGGATTTCCACAGGAAGTGGAATGCCTTCCTTGCCCGGAGTGATCATCGCCGTCTGGAGCCGGATAAGCCGCTTGCGAATTCGCGCAAAGAACAGGATCGACATGATGATAAATAACAGGAAGATGATCATCATCAATCCACCCAAATACAAGAGTTCCATAGGCCAGTTGTTCTGCGGCTTTTGCAAAAGATACCTTGGCACTTCAATCACCATGAAGCCCTGTCCCTTGTCTTCGCTATCTCCCCCTACAAAAGAAACCACCGTTAGCGGATCACGATAAGACGCTTCTTTCATAAATTCCATGGCAGTGTTTGCCTTCCATATCGCAGGAATCCGGGTCTCTGTTGTCTGATGATTCAGTGTCCACTTCAATGTCGTCATCCTTGTTCCATCCACGGTGGATTCCGATACATCAACGTCCTCCCCAGCGAGAATAAATACCGTTTCACCGTTTTGGTCCACATGGTACATCGAAGATTTGGGATATTTGCGGTGCAGCTGTTCCATACGCTGATTGATTTTATCAGAGGTCGCCCCATCCAGCTTCTCGGATTCCCGGGTCCACAGGTTGCTGATTTTCGTGACATCCCCATAAGGTGCCGTATTCCCAGTATTCGTATTGTTCACCACCACCACATAGATGATGGATGTAATCGGGAGAACGACCGGAACAAACAAAACCGCTGCCAAGATCAGGAGAATATAACGGGACATCAGGGACCGTCCAAAACGCATTTTCCGTTTGCCCGATAAGCTTCGTTTTACGCCTCTATCCCTATTGGATGGATCGCGCATCGTCTCCTTTTTGCTCATGGCTTCTTCACACGATACCCGACACCGCGAACGGTTTGAATGATCGTTGGGTTCGCCGGATCACGCTCCAGCTTCTCGCGCAGATGCCGAATATGTACCATTAATGTCTTGTCCCCGTCCAGGTAAGGCTCGTTCCAAACGGCTTCGTAGATCTGCTCCTTGGTTCGAATCATGCCCATATGCCTAAGCAGATAGGCGAAGATATGAAACTGTTTGCCTGATAAAATAATTTCTTCCCCCGTCTCCTCATTCACGATCCGGTGGTCCTTCTCGTAGATGGACAAGTGATCCAGTTTCACCACGGTATCGGCCGAGATCGCCGTTCCTGCCTTTCGAAGCTGGACTTCAATCCGTGCGGCGAGTTCATCGGGATGGAATGGCTTGGTTACATAATCATCGGCAAAATCAAGCCCGTGCAGCTTGTCATCAATGGACGTTCTGGCCGAGAGCATGACAATGGGCACTTCAGGATGTTCCTTTTTGAGTCGCTGTCCTACCGTAAATCCATCCAGTCCCGGCAGCATGACATCCAGAATAACTAATGAGCAGCCCCCGGCAGCTTCAGCCGCACCCTCACCACTTCCGAGCCATACCACCTCATATCCACGCTCCTCCAAGTCTGCCCTTACCCAAGTGGCAATTTCCGTATCGTCTTCAATGTATAACAGTTTTGTTTTCATGCGCGCATTCGTTTCCTTTCTGCACCCTTTGGGTTAATTATATATTTGAAACATAATGAAATATCTTGTTTGTATAAAATGTACGAATGATGATCACACGACCATGGATGTCCTTTTATTTAAATTATACCTTAATCATCCGCTTCGCATAATTCTGCATCGAATGCTGCGACTTGCTCACATACTTCGTGTGTATACGACGGGAGGAAATTCAACATGCTGCTGGAAGCCATCTTTCATCAACCGAAACGGAACTGGGCCTACGCCTACGATAAGGATACCATTCGCCTGCGTTTGCGTGCCAAAAAGAATGATCTCACCGAGGTACATGCCCTGACTGGTGATAAATACGCCTGGGATCGCACCAAAGAGCTGGTTCCTTTAACCAAATATACATCCGATTCCATGTTCGATTACTATGAGGGGGAAGTAAAGCCTCCGTATCACCGTCTCAAGTACTCCTTCCTGCTGAAAAATGGCACAGAACAGATCTGGATGACCGAAACGGATTTCCAGACGCATGAACCCGACGATCCCGGTCACATGTTCCAGTTCCCGTATATCCATCCCGGAGCTGTATTTACACCGCCTGCATGGGTGAAGGATGCGATTTTCTATCAGATCTTTCCTGAACGATTCGCCAAAGGCAACCCCGATCTCGATCCAGAGCATGTGGAACCCTGGGGTGGGGAACCAACCCCGTTTAACTTCTTCGGCGGTGATCTTCAGGGCGTCATCGACCATCTGGATTACCTTGAAGAGTTGGGCATTAACGCCATTTATTTCACACCAATCTTCGAGGCAACGACCAATCATAAATACGATACCGAAGATTATCTGCGAGTAGATCGGCATTTTGGCGATGCAGATACAGTCAAACGGCTTGTTGAACTGTGTCATGCACGCGGAATTCGGGTGCTGCTGGATGCGGTATTCAATCATTCCGGCAAGACGTTCGCGCCGTTTGTCGATGTGCAACAGAACGGGGAGAAGTCCAAATACAAGGACTGGTTCCATGTGCATGAATTCCCGCTGGATGTGAAGGATGGCATTCCTACGTATGAAACATTCGGATTCGAAGCCCACATGCCGAAGCTGAACACGGAAAATCCTGAGGTGAAGGCGTATTTGCTGGAGGTGGCCGAATACTGGATTAAGGAAGTGGGCACCGACGGCTGGCGGCTGGATGTCGCGGATGAAGTGGATAATGCGTTCTGGCGCGACTTCCGCCGTGTGGTTAAGGCTGCGAATCCGGATGCCTATATCTTGGGTGAGGTATGGAATGAATCCTCCTCCTGGCTACAAGGCGATCAGTTCGATGCTTCGATGAACTATCCGTTTACGGAAGCCGTAAATCGCTTTTTTGTAAAAGATGTCATGCACGCTGAGCAATTCGTGAGCTCCATCGGTCGACAGCTGTCCCGCTATCCGCTGCAAGCCAGCGAAGTGGCGTTCAATCTGCTGGACAGCCACGATACACCACGGCTGCTCACCTTATGTGAGGGCGACCAGCGGAAGCTGAAACTGGCCGCGCTGTTCCAATTCAGCTATATGGGTGCACCATGCATCTATTACGGTGACGAAATCGGGCTGGACGGCGATCATGATCCCGGTTGTCGGAAATGTATGGAGTGGGATGAGACGAAGCAGGATCGCGAGCTGTTCACCTATTATCAGAAGCTGATCGCACTTCGTCATGCCCACCCTGCCCTGCGTGCAGAAGGCAGCATTCGATTCCTGCAGGCCCGTGAAGGCGGAAGCCAGCTTGTGATGGAACGACAGGATGATGAGGAGCGTATTCTGATCCTGTTCAATCGTTCGGAAGAAACGGCTATCGTCGAGCTGGAGGTGGGCGCCGGGGAATGGACAGAGTTATTTGGCGAGAATTATCGTACAGCCAAGGAAGAGGGAATCCTGGCCGTTGAGCTGCCCGCATATGGATATGTTGTACTAAGTACAGATATCGCGTAGCTTCTTCATATTGTTGTATCCTTTGCAATTCCAACGCATTGAAAGCAACGCCGAAAAAGCAAAAAAAGCCGATATGCTTCTTCACCAGGAAGAATTCATATCGGCTTTCAAATTATGATGGGAGCTTGGATCATTACCGTTAATGATCCAAGCTCCACGAATTAAATTCAGTTCATGTACGTTCATGGATGTTATGCCTTGGTTTCTGGTTCATTTTCAGCAGGAGACTCAGCTTCAATCTCAGGCTCCGCACGCTTCGCCTTCGGTTTGGCAAGCTTCTCCATCATTTTCCGTCCTGTCGGCGTTTGAGCAAGCCCACCTTGGGCCGTTTCACGGTGCCTGCTCGGCATCGCACTGCCCACTTCCAGCATGACATCAATGACTTCGTCAGACGGAATGGCGCTTCGTACCCCAGCCAGGGCCATGTCGGCCGCAGCCAACGCGGTTACGGCACCCAGTCCGTTACGGACGATGCACGGAATTTCCACGAGGCCTGCGACAGGATCGCAGATAAGGCCCAATGTATTTTTTAACGCGAGGCCAACCGCATGAACCACTTGCTCCGGTGTCCCTCCACGCAGCTCCACCATAGCTCCAGCGGCCATACCGATGGCAGAACCCACTTCAGCCTGACAGCCGCCCTCGGCACCGGAGATAAATGAATTGTTGGCAATGACATAACCGATCGCTCCCGCACAGAACAGACCGTTTACCAGGTGCTCGTCACTCCAGCCAAAACGCTCCTGGGAGCTGATAAACACACCTGGAATGATGCCGCAAGAACCGGCTGTCGGTGTCGCTACGATCCGGCCCATGGAGGCATTCACTTCCGATACACAAAGGGCATATGCCATGGCTAGTGCAGAAGCATCTCCAGAACAAGTCTCACCTTTACGAATGTACTCGGCCATTTTTTTGCCGTCTCCGCCAGTCAAGCCGCTGCGTGATGTCGTATCTTCTGTCAGCCCTTTGTGTACAGCTTCTTTCATCACCTGATAATAATCCGACATCTGCCGCACAACATCCGCTTCCGGGATATTCGTCTCCTGAACCTGCTCTTCGATCATCAGCTCGGCAATGGTTTTGGACTCTGCTGTACAGATGGTACTCAGTTCATGTAGATGTTTAAACCGCATCCGGCTCGACCCCTCTCTTCAAATCAATCACGCGAATGTCCAGCATATGATCCAGCGACCGCAGACGGTTCAGCATCTCAGGATTCGGCACACCATCCATCTCCATTGCTGTCAGCGCTTCACCATCCCGGGCTTTCCGATCCACTTGCATATACCCGATGTTCACCCCTGACGAACTGATTGTCGAGGTTACGGAAGCGAGAACCCCTGCTTTGTCCGAATGTCGCAGCACAAGTGTCGGAAACTCTCCGCTAATCTGTACACGGAAGTCATTCAATGCATGTACCGATACACTGCCACCACCAATAGAAGCACCGATCAGTGAGCATTGACGCTCACCATGCCACAGCTCAATCTTGACCGTATTGGGATGAGGAGCAGGCAGGCCACTTGTGAAAAACTCTACCTCCATACCCGCTTCCTCTGCGTATTGTTCTGCATCCGGTATACGTGGATCATCAGTTACATAATCAAGCAGGCCACCGATCAACGCGAGATCCGTACCATGTCCCTGATACGTGTCGGCGAACGAGCCATACAGAGTTAGCCGGGCGCGTTCAGGCGTGCATCCCAGCCACTGACGGGCAATTCGCCCCAATCGTGCCGCTCCAGCCGTATGTGAACTTGATGGACCTGTCATGGACGGACCAATAATTGAAAAAACGTCTTTAAAACGCATCGCAAACCCTCCATTTATAATCGTCATTTTCATCCAGATGCACACCCATAATGTTCCTTTATTACTGAATGATGACATAAGAAAAGGACAGAAGAAGGCCCTAGGCCCTCTCTCTGTCCTCGATACCTGAGAGTTTCATGATAAGCAGCGCGGCGGATTGATGCATTCCCTGTATTCACAGGTTATGTCACCCTGCACACCGTGCTGCTTGACCATATACCCCTTGGGTGGCGCATGTCGCGCACTCTCCAGAGTTGCGTCCAACGATGGTACATTTACCTGAGAGATTAACCGCTGCGCCGGGTGCGTAGCAGCTTGCTCCTTCGGTGCCCGACAGCTGCCATTGTACTCGGCATGCCCAGGTCTCTCCCGCTCGCTATCATTCGCTGTATGGAACCATTCTGATATGTTGTACCAGAATGATAATTGAAGTTTTTAATACTTTCTCATTAAGATTAATCGACCGGAAGATCAGTGTCAACAAACTTAACGATTTCTTTGTGAATACTTCCTTTTTCCCATTTTATACACAAGATAAACTAACGAACTGTAAACTTTCATCACATGAATGAGTTAATGCGTTTCATTTCGAAAGCGTATACATTATTCGTTTTCTACTGGTCAGTATCTGTGATTAATACTATCTATGTTATGTTCCACAGAACGGTTCGGGTAATCAGGCAACCATTATTCTGTACTAGAATTGCCGTATTTTGCCTGTCACCCCACCATCGCCTTAGGCTTCGCCGGTTCATCGAAAAACCTGCTTCGGGAAGGAAGCATACTCGTCACCCACAATCCAAACGCTGCCAACACCATGATCCCAGATACAACCGTATATACCATACGAAGCGACAAATGTTCTGCCACTACTCCTGCAATCAAAATGGAGGCCACCTGCAGCACACTTAACACCAGTCCAAGTACACTGCTCATTCGCCCCATCAGATCGACAGGGATATTATTTTGGTAAAAGGTAACCAGGCCCGTATTCGCCAGTGCGGAGCACAGACCGAGCAGAATAAAAGCAATCGCCGCCAGCTCAAACGAGAATGAACGGGCGAACAGGAAATAACCCAGCGCGACCAGAAGCACACCGCCACCCATCATGTGACGGATCGGCAAATGTTTGGCGAACAGCCAAACCAGCATGGAGCCTGCCAAATAACCGATCCCGGTGATACTCATTAATGCTCCGTACTGCGATTCAGGCAGGTTCATCACCTGACGGATAAACACCACTTCCTGGGCATCGAGCGACATGCCGACCACCAGAATAATCTGGAACAAGGCATATATTCCGACCACGTAGCCGGACTTCCGGCTGAAGCTCAGTACAGCTCTCCAATCCTGGGCAATCATCCGAGGTGTCAGTCTGCTTCCCGTCCCTATATTCTGTTCTCCAATGCCCAGTTTGGGAAGAAACATTAGAATTAATGCAGAAGCAGCAAAGGAAGCCGCATTGGCATAAATAGCTGCCGCCGGAGATAAATAAATCAGCATCACTCCTGCAACTGCCGGGCCGGTAATAAATGCCCCTGAGCTAATCAGGGCTTGTAGGGAATTGAAACGCTTACGCCGTTCAGCAGGTACCAGCCGGGTAATGTACACCTGAGAGGAGGGGACAAATATAGATGAGGACATGCTGATCAGAAACATCACTGCGTACATCATCCATAAGCTGGACATCAGAGGGAGCGTCGCCACCAACAATGCCCGTAGCATATCGGCCCCAATCATCAGCTGTCGCTGATCATAACGATCAATCAGGCTGCCTGACCAAAACTTAGTGCACACCGAAGCAATCGGCGAGATAATCCATAACCCTGCAACTGCCGCTGGGGACTGTGTCATATTCAATACCATCAGGTTAATCGCCACAATATATATGAAATCACCCAGATTAGATATGCCCACTCCGCTAAGTAGCAATCCGGCATGCTTCCAGCCACCAGACTGACCCTTCGCTGCAACTCTCTTTGCACGAATGTTCTTCATAGCGCTACCCACCCACTAGAAATCACAAATTATAACTCATAGAAAATACTCTCGTTCTGTACATATGGTTTGCAAAATTTGCTGCATATAAGAGGCATTCGCTCTTTCATCCATTCGTATCTGGACTCGTTTTCCATCTGAAATGCGAAATAGCCGAACGTAAAGATCAGCATGAATCCTTCCATTAACCGAATATCACGCTTCGTCAGTGGTCCTGTCTGCTCCGTATAACCCGATAGGAAGACATCCCGTTCCTCCCGATTGAAAATCGTAGCTGCACCTCCGGCATCAAACAGATAGTAGCCATAACCGTATAAACAAAAATCAATCATGGATATGCCCTGATCCGTCACTAACAGATTGCCGCGGGTAATATCCCCGTGAATTACTCCCCATGTCTCAGCATTATGCGGATACGTCTCTAGCTGATCGTTAATGTTCTCAAACGTCTCGCGAATTAGATCGAAATCTTCAGGAGTAAAGATGCCACGTCTAACGCCTTCCTCCAATTGCTCCAACATGACAAGATTCTCTTTGATCGATCCGTAGGCTGGTCGTACTCCTGCTTGTCCCATGGCAGGGCTATTGTTATCGGTATATACCTCTGAGATGATTGCCTGATCAGCATGCTGTTCAACGTCATTCGCCCTCTGTCCGCTTTCAGATTTCTGTAAACCTGCCTGTGGCTTGGAAGCTTCCTTTGGTCGTCGTCCATATTGATGCAATATCTGCAACTGTACGCCCAAATCATGAATCTGTGCTGTTGTCAGACGTTCTCCCTGCTTGATATCCCTGCCTTCAATCCATTCCAGAACGGTACAACAGATCTCTTCTCCTGTTTCGTCCAACCAGACGGTGACCCACTCTTCCGATGTATTGCGTACAGGTGTCTGCACTCGCAATGGGCTAGTAGCCCGTAATTCATGAAGTAGATTCATCTCTGCTTCAAGTGCAGGTCGTGTATGCTGGATGCCCGTCATGCTTGCAAAAGCGGCTTTATGTATACGCAATAGGTACTTCTGTCCGGTTAATTGATCAACCACCTGATACGTTAGATTTTCATTATGTCGGATAAAGGAAATTTCAGGTTTTTCTATGGAATAATGCGAGATAATTTCAGTTGCCATGGTGTCATGGGATATCTTATGGGTAGTTATGATCCACATCTCCTTCTCTTGTCAAATGAAAGGTGGTGCTCACGAATATCGTAGCATGATTGTTTTTATTTTGGCAAACTATTCCATATACGTGATGATGTAAAAAAGCATAACCCCCGAACGACCTCGCCCGGGTGCTATGCTTCCTTCTATCTCTATAAATCTATCTCGATCTCATACTCTATCCAATATAACAGTTAACCGAAACGTCCCATAATATATTCTTGAGTCAGACGATTGTCCGGGTTAGTGAAAATATGCTCCGTATCCCCGTGCTCAATCATGCTTCCCAGATAAAAATAAGCCGTATAATCCGAGATGCGTGCCGCCTGCTGCATATTATGGGTAACAATCACGATCCGCAGCTCCTTCTTGAGCTCCGAGATCAATTCCTCCACCTTACCCGTAGATACCGGGTCAAGGGCAGATGCCGGCTCATCGAGCAGCAAAATCTGCGGATCAACCGACAACGCTCGGGCGATACAGAGCCGCTGCTGTTGTCCACCCGAAAGGGCCAGGGCAGACTCGTTCAGTCTGTCCTTCACCTCGTCCCAGAGCGCAGCGCGGCGCAAGCTTTTTTCCACAATTTCATCCAGTGCCTTCTTGTTCTTGATACCACGGTAGCGGGGGCCAAACGCGATATTGTTGTAAATGGACTTGTGGAACGGGTTCGGCTTCTGCCACACCATGCCTATTTTCTGACGAAGCTTGATCACGTCTGTGCCCGGCTCATTCAGATCATTGCCGTCCATCCAGATATGTCCTTCCGTGCGGGAACCGGCGATCTCGTCGTTCATCCGGTTGAGCGACCGCAGGAACGTGGATTTACCACAGCCGGATGGTCCAATGAGCGCCGTTACACTGGCTTCGGGAAACGTCAGGCTGATCTGTTTAACGGCCTGAAAATGCCCATAATATATGCTTAACTGTTCCGTACCAAAAGGTATGGCCATGTTGGTTCCTCCTTATTTCGAAGCTGTCATACGGCGGTAAACCACCCGACCGATCCAGCGTGCACTCAGATTGAACGCCAGTACAAGAAGTACAAGCACGGCTGAAGCGCCAGCTGCTACTTCTTTGGAATCCGGGCCAATGCCTTCACTGTTTACTTTCCAGATGTGCACGGCCAGTGTCTCTGCCGGACGCAATGGATTGATCGGCGATCTTGGACTCGTTGGATTCCAGTCTGTGAAGTCCAGTGGTGGACTACTCATACCCGCTGTAAACATCAGAGCTGCTGCTTCACCGAAAATCCGGCCCGATGCCAAGATCGTACCCGTGATTAAACTGGGCAATGCCACAGGCAGCAGAATGGAGGTGATTATTTTCCACTTGGACAATCCGAGTGCTAGACCCGCTTCCTTCTGCTCTTTCGGAACGGCCCGAAACGCTTGCTCTGTTGTCCGCACCATGAGTGGAAGATTGAATATAGCCAAGGCCATGGCCCCCGATAACAGGGAGAATCCCAGACCAAATGTATTAACAATTAACAAGAGTCCGAACAAACCAATAACGATAGACGGGAACGAGGATAACACTTCGACAACCAGTCGAATAAAGCTTGTAATCCGGCCCGGCTTGGCGTACTCGGCCATATAAATACCGCCGCCCCATCCGAGCGGAATCGTAATAATCAAGGTCAGAACAAGCAGGAATATCGAGTTGAATAATTGCGGTCCAATCCCGCCTCCACCTTTGAGCAACTGTGGTGCACTGGTCAGGAAGTGCCAGTTAATCTGCCCAATCCCACGTACCAGAATGAAGCCAAGCAAACCGAGCAAGAGAACAACAATGAACAGGGCCAGAACAACGATAATGGATGTGGCAACTTTATCTACCGTTTTAGCCTTCATTTTCATACCCGGTTCCTCCTTTCAAGCAGGCGAACCAGAATGACGAAGACAAAGGTCATCACCAGCAGGACAAGCGCCATACTCCACAGTGCATTATTATGAACAGATCCCATCGTGGTGTTACCCATACTCAGGGTGATTACACTCGTTAACGTTGAAGCGGATTCGAGCAGTGATGTCGGTACATGCGGTGCATTCCCGATGACCATCTGTACGGCAAGAGCTTCACCAAATGCGCGGGCCATACCTAGTACAATCCCTGTCAGCAAAGCTGGAAGAACTGTCGGGATAATGACACGATAGATCGTTTGCCAGCGAGTTGCCCCCAGTGCGTAGGACGATTCACGCAGACCTTTCGGCAGTGCAGACAGTGCATCTGCCATAATGCTTGTTACGGTAGGCAAAATCATAACAGACAGAACCAAACATCCGGCTGCAATCCCGACGCCGGCTCCGCCAAACATGCTGCGCAACAAAGGAACGATAACACTGAGACCGATAAACCCGTACACAACGGAAGGGATACCGGACAGCAGCTCAATCGCAGGTTGCAATATCTTTTTACCTTTACCTGGTACAATCTCGGTCATGAAGAGCGCTGCACACAAGCTAAGCGGACTTGCAATCAGAGCTGCAAGCAATGTTGTTATGAATGAACCTGTAATGAACGGCAACGCTCCGAAGGCAGCGGGTTCCCCCGTTGGGTTCCACGTTTTTCCGGATAAAAATTCGCGCAAACTTACGCCATTCTGGAAAAAGGTCGACAAGCCTTTGGACGCTACAAAATAAACGATGGAAAACATGACAACGATCAGGAAAACGACACAAATCGACGTATAGATCCGTCCTGTCCACTCTTCCCAATAATGCTTCTCTCTCAAGGGCCGGCGCGGTTTCAACTTGTTGTTCATTACCGTTCCCCCTTCGGTCTGTTCCATAACAACCATCCTTCTATAGTAGAATTCATGCAAAATATGGGATTATTCCAGAGCAAACCGCGCAAAGAGGCAGGACCTGGGTCCGCCTCTCTCGCTGTATGCGCAAGTTCAAAGATTATTGAGTCACAGTGCCTGCTGCGTCACGTTTTACTTTCATGCCGGATACTGGGATATAACCAAGCTCCGTCACGTCGTTTTGTTGAATTTCGTCACTCAAGATGTAGTCGAGGAATGCTTTTGTTGCTGCATCCGGGTCACCTTTGGTGTACATGTGCTCGTAAGCCCATACCGGATAAGTTCCTGCTTCTACGTTCTCAACTGTTGCTTCTACACCTTCGTATTTCAATACTTGCAGGCTGTCATCCAGGTAGGACAGAGCCAAGTAACCAATTGCGCCCGGAGTTTCAGCTACGAGCTTTTTAACTGTACCTGAGGAATCTTCCTGAATGGAACCTTGGATATCTTCCACTTTTGTTCCCAGTGCAAAGTTCTCGAATGTTGCACGAGTACCCGAGCTGCTAGGACGGTTTACGATAACGATCGATTGATCTTTACCGCCAACATCTTTCCAGTTTGTGATTTTACCAGAGAAAATGTCGATCAGTTGTTGCTTCGTCAAATCTTGTACACCTGCATCTTTGTTGCTTACAGGAGCGATTGCTACAACAGCCACTTGGTGATCTTTCAGTTCGCTTACTTTTGCTGCGTCATCGATTTTCTCTTCTGCGAATACGTCAGAGTTACCGATTGTAGCTTGTCCGTCAGATACTTGTGTCAAACCAGTACCACTACCGCCGCCTTGCACTTGTACCGTTACTTTCTTATATTCATCAACTGCCATAAATTTTTGTCCAGCTTGCTCTACCAGAGGTTGCAGTGCTGTTGATCCAACAGCCAGAATGTTACCGCTAAGTTCAGTAGCAGTTTCTCCTGTGGAACCATTGCTTCCCTCTGTACCAGCGTCATTTTTCGATCCGCATGCTGCGAGCACCAGTACGAACGTTAAGGTCATCAAAATGAACGGCAACTTTTTAAACATGTTTTGTTTTCCTCCCCCAATTTAGTGATGGTGATTTGCTTTTATTTTTGTTCACCATCAACTCTTTTATCATTGTAGTTTCGTTATGTCATCTCAAAATCAATGTTTTGTAAACGCAATGTTAAAAATGTTGGGCTGTGTATTAGAAAAAGCTGGAATGGTATTTTGGCGCTGGTTGGCCGCTTCGGGAACGGACGTTGTTTCAATCGCTGTTATCCCCGGATTTATATGATTTACTTTTCTCAAGGAATACATCCGGGGATAAAGGCGAACGCTTCGCTTTTACACAATCGTTCCGTTCCCTGCGCTGTGTCAGCGCTGGTTGTTTCCCAGCATAGCAATCCTCAGCCTGGGAGAAAGCAAAAAAAGGCCAGCTCTATAAAAGGCTGGCCTTGTGTAAATACTTAATGTAGATATTGAATCAATCCGATATATAGAACAAACAAAAAACTGCCTCACAGCCAGTGCATGGCACCAGCTGGTTAGAGAAGTTATGCAGATTTCATAGTGGTTACGGCTTTCTTTTCTGATGGCTCGTTTGTATTACTCTGTGGTTGGTATACAGGTTTCTTTAACAATCCAATCATACAAGCTGTAATGATGGAACCTACTAAAATACAGACAATATAAAGTAATGGATTACTTGCCGCAATCGGAATAACAAAGATCCCACCATGAGGAGCTTGTAACGAAATACCTAGAGCCATACACATTCCTCCACCAATCGCTGCGCCTACAATATTGGATGGAATAACTCGCAATGGATCATTTGCAGCAAACGGAATCGCGGCTTCTGTAATAAACGATGCACCCATAATATAAGCTGCTTTGCCCGCATTACGTTCTTCGATTGAAAATTTATTTTTGAATATTGTTGTGGCTAATGCAATACCCAGTGGTGGAACCATACCTCCAACCATTAGAGCCGCAGAAGGTTCAAATATCTGATTGGCAAACATCGCCAGTCCAAAAGCAGACGCTGTTTTGTTAATCGGTCCTCCCATATCAGATGCCATCATTCCTGCCAGAAGCGCTCCTAATAAAATAGCATTCGAGCCTGTTAAGCCATTTAGCCAACCTTGTAACGACTCATTGATCCAAGCCATCGGACTGTTGATTACAAAGTACATAATCAAGGCGGTTATAAATGAACCTGCTAATGGCAAGATCAGCACAGGTGACAGGCTTTGCAGTGAATCGGGAATGCCTTTGACTAATTTTTTCAAAGCTAGGATCGTATAACCGGCGATAAATCCAGCTAGCATACCTCCCAGAAATCCTGAACCTCCAAGAGTTGCCAGCATCCCACCAATCATACCAGGTGCTAAACCTGGACGGTCAGCAATACTATACGCAATATACCCTGCTAATACAGGAACCATCAATGCGAAAGCAGCACTACCCCCTGCTGTACTTAAAAAAGCGGCGAAAGCATTATAGTCCGGGCTAGTTGGATCAGCCGCATGAATACCAAACATAAACGAAAGCGCAATCAATATACCGCCTGCGACTACAAAAGGAATCATAAACGATACACCATTCATAATATGGCTGTATATTTTAGGCTGCTTTAAGCGTGTTTTTTCTTTTGCTTCTTTAAGATTATTGTTGCCTTGATTCAAAACGACACCTTTTCCAGCAATCGCATCTTCAATTAACTCTTGTGCATGATGAACTCCATTTTTGACAGATGTTTTGATCACTGGACGATCGCCAAAAACATCCATATCGACTTTGACATCTGCCGCCACAATAATACCATCAGCTTCAGCAATATCTTCAGGAGTCAATTGATTTCCAACACCTGTTGATCCATTGGTTTGCACTTTAATGTGTACACCGAGTTCTTTAGCCGCATTTTTCAATGCTTCTGCTGCCATAAACGTATGAGCGATTCCTGTAGGACAGCCTGTTACTCCAACCACTTTTTTGCCAGCATACTTTTTAGGACGATGAAGCGCCTGCGCATCTTGCTCTTCTGCCTGTTCAAATAAGCAGACAATTTCTTCTTGATCTCGAGCAAGAATAAGCTTCGCTCTAAATAGTTCATCCATCAAAAAGGTCGAAATTTTGGATAATGTCCGCAAATGCTCTGATGAAGAGTCTTGATCCACTGCAATCATAAAAAATAAATTACATGATTCGATACTATATTTTATACCGCTTAATGATCTGCCCATAATAATGGCAGGTGACTGTACTCCAGTAGACTTGGCATGCGGAATGGCTATTCCGAACCCCACTTCTGTAGGAACCTGTTCTTCACGTGCCCAGATATCCTTTTTAAATTGCTCGATATCGCTTAAATAGCCGTTATCGTTTAACTTTTGCGACAATTCATCTATTAATTCAGCTTTGGTCGTAGCGGTGACATCTAATATGATATTTTCTGGTTTTAAGACATTAGAAATCTTCATGATGGATCTCTCCTCTTAAATTTCTCCCAGTTTATAAAGGGATGCTTTACCCGTAGAACCGAACAAATCCATTTTTTTCTTCACCAGCTCTGTTGCCGCTTTGGTCGCTTCGGGCATCAGTTGATCCGGTTCATATGCATTCGGATTCGCATCGAGTGTCGCTCTTAATTGGTTGTAGAATGCTCGCTTCATATCGGTTGATAAATTGATCTTCGCTATCCCATGCTTCACTGCTTCTCTAATCTCTTCATCAGGATTATCTGATCCACCATGTAGCACTAACGGAATTTTTACTTTTTCATGAATTTGTTTCAAACGATCGATTTTGATCGAATGATCTTTGGATTGAGGATAAATACCATGTGAAGTACCTACAGCGACAGCAAGTGTATCGATACCTGTTTGTTCTACAAAAATCGCCGCTTCTTCTGGATTCGTATACAAAATCTCGTCGGCTCCACCTTCTGAACTGCCTTCATTACTCCCGATCGTACCTAGTTCACCTTCTACAGATACATCGACCAGATGAGCCAGTTCAACCGCTTCTTTGGTTGCCGCAATATTTTCCTCAAAAGGTAAGTGCGATGCATCCATCATGACCGAGGTATAGCCGTTACGAATCGAGCGCGTAATATCTTTGATACTGGCTCCATGATCCAGATGAATGACAAAAGGAACTTTAGACTTGGATGCCGCTTCGCGTACATAAGCTACAAATCCGTCAGTGACTAGATCGATTTCATTCGGGTGAATTTGCATAATAGCTGGAGAATTTTGCTCTTCTGCGGCATTGATCACTACTTTCACAAATTCACTATTTGCCACATTAAATGATCCGACTGCAAATTTATTCTCATACGCTACTTTAAGTAAATCTTTCATATTGATTAACATTTTGATTCCTCCTAAATTTTACTTGGAAGACCATACTTCCAAAAATTCATCGTAATTTGTTATATTGAGCAATTTTTCTGTCATATTGGTCTGCTTGAACACATCGTAAATTTCTTCAAAAAACTTGGTGTTATTCACTTTTTGATTTTTCGGCGGAACAAACAGGAAAATAATCTGAGCCATCTGATCGCCCCACAGCATTTTTTGCTTATTGATTGCGACCAGCACTCGTAATTTTTTGTTATCTCCACAATCAAATGGATGGGGCATAGCAACTAAATTACCGATATTTGTACTGGACATTTTTTCTCGTTCCAGAATACTGGTATATAAATGTTGAATATCGCCTAGTTCCGTAAGGGCTTTCAACAAATCGATTGGATTATCCTCGTCTAAGAAAAAAACATCATTTGGTGATAAATAATATTTGAGTAGTCCACGATTTAACTGAATCGAAATATTCTTCATATCATCGCTGGTAATCATTTCGCTTACCAGAATGATATTTTGTACATTGAACTGTTGTAGCTCCGCAATCTCGCTCGTTGCAATAATCGTTTCGATTCCTTCGGGAAGAAGATGTATTTCATGATTAGCTAGTAGACTATCGATTTTAATATTCGGAAAGTAGAGATTAATCTTACGCTCCAACAGCTTGCCGACTAATAGATTTTTGCCATAAATAATCGCAATACGTTTTCTGTTATCTTGAGAGTTCTCAATAATGCCCATAATGTGTAGCGTCAAGTAACCGATCTCATTTTCAGGTATTTTGATATTCAAGCAAAATTGCAATTCTTTTGCCAACACAACCGCGACATTATAAGCATTGGTGTATTCTGATTTTATTTGAGCAATAAAAGGATTTTCGACAGGGAAATAATACTTTAATGGGTATAATAATTTGGTAATATGCGCTAATAATCGATCAAATAACTCTTCGTTTTTGTGGCTGATAAATCCGTATTGCTCTCCAACTTTTTGGATCACTAATTTGATTTTTTGTTCAATTTCATTACCGTGTTCATGCCCAATTTCTTCATTTTTTTTAGGTAAGATCTGCAACGCGATAAGCAGGTAGCCTAAATACTGATACTCATATTCATCAAAAGGAACATCCATTTCTTGAGCCAGACGGATCAGAATAGATTGGGCTATCTTTAATTCTTCAAAACTTGTATGATCCAACCTCATATCTTGTTCAGTTATTTTTTGTGCAAGACTTACCCGTTTAAGACTGATCAAAACATTCACACAGATCGAGAATAATTCTTGAAAACTTAGCAATAAATTATACTCGGCAACCTCTTCTTCAATACAAGCGTAGATAAAATGAATAGAAGATTCGTTGAACCAATCGCCAAAATAGTATTGCAGTGCTTCGTCTATCGGCATGTGTTTGAGACAATCGGTAGTGACTAGTTTTTTGAGCAAAATCCGTTTCTCGACTTCGCTTCCTTTAAGCCGGATGCCTTGAAAAATAATAGCTTCAATCTCGATGTTCTGCTTTTCTGCTTGAATCGTTTGTAATAATTTTTGCACGTCTTTACGGATTGTTTGAGTCGAAAAATAAAGCGTTCTAGCAAGGTCTTCATACGTAATAAAATCAGTCTGCGATAACAGTGCTTTGATAATATGAAATGCTCTTTCTTCGTAATCATCTTCATTTTTATGCAGGCTGGATAAATCCCCGACTAACTTGTATCCTTTGCGAGTATTGCCAGTAATAATTGCTTTATCTAAATAATTTTCATTCATTTCTTTGATGTCATTGCGAATCGTTCTAGTCGTTACACCAAATAGATTAGCTAATTCGCTTCCACTCACAAAATCATGCTCAGATTGTTTTAAATGCTCTAATAGCTTAATGTAACGTTTTCTCATTTGGTTTTCCTCCTCGCATTTATACTAATGCAAGCGCTTTATATTCACCAAGGCTATACTCTTTCCTAATAGTTAGGAAGTGATCGTATATTCGTTTAATGCTACCCTAAAATCTAAGTTAGTATACTATTCTAGAATCGTTTGGGAAGGAAAACAGAACGCAAAAAAACCAACCTTCTGCAAAGGTTGGTTTCTGTATATAGTACCACTACGCCAATGACAATAAGCGCGATCCCTACAACACTACCTGTATTGATCTTTTCTTTCCAGATCAACACAGAAATTAATGCTGTTGCTACAGCACCTACTCCAGACCCTTAACGGTCTGTTCTACTTTTGCTAATGTAAAATACGATTTTATTAACCCAAAATCCATAACCATAACGCCAATCCGGCCAAGGTAATTAAGAGTGTGGGAATGGTTAAGATGATGCCTGCCTTGAAATAATATCCCCATGTAATCTTCACACCTTTGCGGGACAGCACATGCAGCCACAGTAATGTGGCAAGTGAGCCGATTGGTGTCATTTTGGGACCCAGATCCGAACCAATAACATTGGCATAGATCAGTGCCTCACGCACAATACCTTCGGTATGTGCACCCTGAATTGCCAGTGCGTTAATTAACACGGTGGGCAGATTGTTCATTACGGATGACAATACCGCTGCAATCATGCCCATCCCTATTGAAGCAGCCAGCAGGCCATGGTCTGCGATGGCCTCAAGCCAGCGGCTTAGGTGATCGGTTAATCCGGCATTACGCAGTCCATACACCACGATATACATGCCCACCGAGAACACAACAATGGACCATGGGGCTTCCTTGATCACGCGTTTCAGGTCCACGGCTTCGCTTTTTCTTGCCAAAATGGCGAACAAAAGAGCTACTGCACCGACGATAACCGATACTGGAATCGGCAAAAATTCACTGGAGGCATAGGCTACGAGCAGCAGCACCAGCATGAACCAGGCGATGCGGAACATCCGTGGATCACGAATGGCTTCCCGTGGATCACGTGCTGCAGAGATATCGTAGCGAAGCGGGATGCTTTTGCGATAAAACAAGAACAACATCCCCGTACTCGCCACGATGGAAAAGAGATTGGGTATGATCATCCGCACCGCATATTCTACAAATGTAATACCGAAATAATCCGCAGATACGATATTCACCAGATTGCTAACAACCAGCGGTAACGACGTTGTATCCGCGATAAATCCACTGGCCATGACAAAGGCAAGCACCATGCGCTCATCGAACTTCAATGCACGTACCATCGCGAGCACAATCGGGGTGAGAATTAGCGCTGCACCATCATTGGCGAAGAGAGCGGACACCCCCGCCCCCAGCAAAATGGAATAGATAAACAGTCTTCGCCCATTCCCTCCGGCCAACCTCGCCATATGAAGAGCTGCCCATTCGAAGAAACCTGTCTCATCGAGTATTAATGAAATCATAATAATGCCAACAAAAGCGAGCGTTGCATTCCATACAATGGATGCCACATCAGAGGCATCATTCAGACTGACGACACCACACATCAATGCTAGCAAAGCCCCGCCCATGGCGGACCAACCAATACCCAATCCGCGTGGTTGCCATATAACCAGTGTGATGGTCAGTACAAAAATCAGAATTGCTACATATGTCATAAAGCCTCCTGCGCCGCTATATATTCATCATGATTCGAGCAAGATATGAATCGCCTGCCAGATCATAATTACACCGCAATTGTTGCGGATAAACCAGACGCTATAGTTATACATGGCTGCAGGAGAAATGTCTATCTTTATTTCCTTCTAATTTCTATACAAACTGCGGTGGAGGATATCGTCTACTGGTTAGGATTTGTCCCCATCCTTCGGTGCGCCCTCTACCATTTTGAACATACCCAACAACCCTTGTAATTGCTCCGCCATACTGTTCAGATGTGCTGAAGACGAAGCGATTTCCTCCACAGATGCCAGCTGTTCCTGAGAAGATGCCGAGACAGATTCCGTATTCGCAGCAGATTCTTGGGTCACGATCGAAATATCGTTCATTGCTTTGGCAACGTGGGAAGCACCACTCTCCAGCTGCTTCGTTGTTTCAGACAAATCATCCAGCGTATGAACAGCATCCTCCACAGCCTCCCGAATCTGTGCAAAGGATTGTCCAGACGTATTTACAGCCTGAATCCCGTCTCCAACCCGAGTCTGAGCAGCATTCATAGCGTTCAGGGCCGCATCCATATCCTGACGAATATTATGAACGAGTTCACCAATCTGCGCAGCTGAGCTACCCGATTCCTCTGCAAGCTTCCGCACCTCTCCCGCTACGACGGCGAAGCCACGTCCAGCGTCACCCGCTCTTGCCGCTTCAATGGAAGCGTTCAGGGCCAGCAGATTGGTCTGTTTTGAGATCGTGGCAATCACATCTACCATGCTGCCAATCTCAACGGACCGTGCATTCAGTGACTGAACCACCGTTGCCAGCTGTTCTACCGTTTCCTGAATGCTATTCATCTGCTCTACCGCTTGACCCGCAGCTTCATTGCCTGAATAGGCTGCTCCGGATGTATGCCGCATGTTCGTTGTAATGGATTGCACACGCACAGACATCTTGCGAACATCTTCCGCCATTTGGCTCATTTGTCCCGATCCATCCGTTACACTCTTCACTTGCTGCTCGGCACCCTCGGCAAGTTCCTGGATCGCCATCGTTGAATGCTCAATGGCCTTGGTTGTTTGATCCGCACTGGCGGACAATTCCTGCGAAGAGGCAGAGACCTGCTCTGCCGTTTCCTGCACACCCAGAATCATCATGCGCAGATTGTCGACCATCCGTTCGAAGTACTTCGCCAGGTCGCCTACCTCATCTTTGCGTCTTGTTTCCATTTTAACCGTCAGGTCGCCTTTACTTACGGCTCTAGCGGATTCCTGCAGACGTTTGATCGGACGCAGCATCGAACGTGTAAACCAGATAATAAATATCAGCGTTAAGAAGGTTGCTGTCAGAATGACCAGCAGGGTTGCCATCCGAATGTCTTTACTTGCATTGGATACTTCACTTCTCAACATCGTGCCGCCAATCTTCCACCCGGTTTCCTCATTAGTAGAGAAAACCATGGTTTTTGGGTCATCATTATAGATGTAGCTGAACTCGCCTTCCTTGCTTTCATACATTTGATCCAGCGTTGTTGTTTGTTCTTGTGTACCAGCTTCCACGACTGGGGATACGACATAATTTTTGTTCGCATCCAAGATGACGACATACCCTTCCTTGCCAACCTTAATGGATGCCTGTTTTTGAAGCTCTGTTAGATCCATGGACAAACCAACGACACCCGATTGGTCATCAAGCGTTTTGGAGACAAAGACAACAGCAATGCCGTCTGTATTTTTGGATACAGGTGAAACTACTGGAATACCTGGCTTCTTCATCGCGAGCTTGTACCATTCTCGTTCCCGGGGATCATAAGCGGACCCTTGTGAACTTCCCGCAGATTCCTTACCGCGAACCATGACTCCCTCTTTGGTTCCTACAAAAATATTTAAAGCATCCGGATGCAGTCCAAGATACTGTTTTAATTTCGTCTCAAGCTCAGGGCTTTCATTTTGTCCTTTAATCATGTCAGTCACAATCAAACTGGCAAAATAATTGACATCATGGATCTTCGCATCCACATGTGTCCCAATGATTGAATTCGTTGTGTCTACACTTTGTTTGGCACTGTCCATCAACTGGTCTTCCACCGTATTATCAGCGATAAGCAGCGTAACAATCCCAATGGTTAGACTCGGCAAGAGCAGAACCGCCAGGAAGGATACCAATAATTTGTTCCTTATGCTCCAGACGAAGCCTTTTTTCTTTTTGTTTTTCTTTTTCGGTTTATTATCCTTTGGCTTAGCTTGCTTGATTGCTGCCTTTTCTTGCTCATTCCCCCGACTGTTCCCCATTTTGCTTCTCCCCCTCCAAATATAAATCTGCCCTTTTTTCTTTTTATGTAGGACCTCTCCAACCTGATTAAATAAGGTTTCACATAGACACCGATCTAATCTAAAGGCCTATCCTATATATCGGCTGAATGAGCATATTTATTTGATTGAAAAAAATTACATGGCATCTCAAACAAGCCACTCCGATTATGCGAAGTGACTTGTTGGTACATCCTTATTTTATTGCATTCATGCAGAGGTTTTTCCGTAGGGACCTTGTGGCGGATATGCGGTTGGCTTACCAAAATAATATCCTTGTGCCAAATCAATACCCACGGATCGACAGAATTCAAATTCCTCGATGCGTTCAATGCCTTCGGCAAGTACCCGCCCGCCAAATCGACGCGACATCTCAACAATATCGATAATTTGCCGCTGTTTGTTCAAATCATGATCACAATGATCAATGAGACTCCGATCTATTTTGACAAAATCCGGCTCCAGCCGATTCATTACTTCGATCGTCGAGAATCCGGCCCCCACATCATCCAAGGCAACCGACATTCCATGAGAACGATACACCTCAAAAATATGCTGCAAGATGGACATATGCTGAATCTGTTCCGTTTCCACCACTTCAAACACAAAATCCTTAGGGTCTAGCGAAAGGCGTTCAATCGTCTCAAATGTGTGCGTCAGGCAATATTCGGGGTTATAGATGGAGGAAGGCAGGAAATTCACAAAACGTTTGACACCATGCGGTAAAAGAACGGCACTCGTCTCAATGGCAGCAATACGTGCTGTCCGATCCAGAAAAGAATGCAATCCGGTATCCCGTGCAACTTCAAATAATTCATATACACTGAAGGGTCTGCCCTGTTCAGCAGGACGAAGTAAAAATTCAAATCCGATAATCTGTTCCGAAGCATCTACGATCGGCTGCATATGACTGCTAAATTGATGCTCCAGGATAATGGAAACCAGATCAGCATGTTTGAGGCGAGCTTCCTGCATGGAGAGACTAATCCAGCTATCAGCATCTGCCTGGCTATACAGTGGAGTAACCTGGACCGTTAACGGATCTGGGAGAGCCGCCTCAATTTTCCGAATATCCTCCATACAGCACTGTAACGATTCAAGATTCAAAAAATGCATCCAGATGAGTTCATCCGAATGTTCGACATGTCTTCCCTGCGTTTGCAGTGCTTCCAGCAAAGCGGGGGAGATGGGACGCATATACAGGGTACCTTGATCCTCTATAGGATGAATTGGACTGCAGCCACTGCAATTCATGTAGAACCCCCTTGCCAGTTTGTGATTCTATCTCATTAATGTTTACTGGTATATACCCAAAGTTTGTAAATATTATAGCATGGGTCTTCAAATTTATCTCTACTGTTTTGATGACTTCAACGATGATGGTTACTGATGCATGAACGTATCAGCATAGCATGAAAAAGACCGACAGTCTGATGACTGTCGGTCTTCATTTACCGCTAATTAATCTTAAGAAGCGGGAATTACGATTTTCTGTCCAACTTTAAGATTGTGCACATTTGTAATTTTGTTTGCGGAAACCAGCTTGCGCCAGTCCACACCGTATTTCAAGCCGATACGGTAGAGGTTATCTCCTTTTTTCACTACATATACCACTTTGCCGCCTGCTGGTTTCTCAGGTTGTGGCTTGGTTGTAGGTTTAGTTGGAGTTGGGTCTGGCTTCGTAGGCGTTGGAGCAGGCTCCGTACCTGTTTCTGGAGTCGTTGCTGCTTCTCCTGTCAATTTCAAGCCATACTCAGCAAAACCATCTTTGTTAGTCCCAATGAAGGACATCGCCGGGTTCGCTTCAACCAATGCTTTGGCATCTGGGGAAGACGCGAACACCACTTCAAGATCGTTAAGTGCTGCTGCCGTCACCCCTGCAGAAGGCTTAATTGGCGCAAACGACCAGTTGCCGTCTGCTGTCGGATTAATCGTTTTGTTCTCACGGATGTAATCAATGATCACTTGACGGTTCTCATCCGGTGCAGCCAAGACGATACGTTTACCATCCGGGTTAGCCAATTTGGACGAAGAAGCACGATAGTTATTCGTTGCCACGATGAATTTTTGTGCTGGATCAACCGGTTTACCATTGAAGCTCAGGTCTTTAATCCGGTTAGCTGATGCATTTACAATCGTTGCTTTGCCATCGTATTTCGCTGGTTGAGTTACATCAATTTGGTACGTAACACCATCGATAACGTCAAAGTTATACGTTGGGAAGTCCATATTGACCAACTGTTGTTGCCCGCCTTTTGCCGGGTCAATCTGGTTAAATTGGCCAGCAGACCATTCCAACCATTCTTTCAGCTCAGCGCCATTAACCAACACGGCATGTACCGTATTTGGATACACGTACAAGTCAGCTACGTTTTTAATCGCAATGGTGCCTTTAGGGATATTCGTATAATACGAAGCACCTGAACGTCCGCCTGCTTTGAACGGAGCTCCCGCAGACAATACTGGAATATCTTCATATTCTGTTCCTTGCATATGTTTTTCAACATACCATTTCTGTGCATTCGTTACGATCTGAATGGATGGATCATCCTGAACCAGTGCAAAGAAACTGTTGATTGGAGCTGTCGTTTCGCCAACTGGGCCACGTACATATTCAAGCGTACCTTCATGCTCGTCATGAACAGCATCAACGATCTCTTGATCAGCATCTACCAGAGCTTTTTTGTTAGCTGTGTCATAGATAGGGCGTGCCTCCACTTTGGAGTCTGCCACTTTCCATTTGCCGTCTACCAGTTCAAGGTCCAGATCGATAATACCGAGGTGGTCACCCCAGAAGCCTGGTTCAACGGAAGGAACACCATTGATTGTACCTTTTTCAAGGTCTACACCTTTTTTACCGGCAAAATCAGCGCTCGGGAATACTTTGTGGGCATGTCCGAACAGAATGGCATTAATGCCTTCAACCTGGCTCAGATACAATACCGAGTTTTCCATCAGATCCGTTTGTGGAATATCTTCAAAACCGGAGTGAGGAATAGCTACAATAATGTCGGCACCTTCAGCCTTCATTTTAGGAATGAATTTTTTCGCAGTAGCGATAATGTCTTTGGCAATAACTTTGCCTTCCAGATTAGCGCTGTCCCACTGCATTACTTGTGGAGGTACAAATCCGATGACACCCACCTTGATGGTGTGCTCTTTGCCACTCTCGTCGGTCACTTTTTTGTCTAGAATTTTATATGGGGTAAAATAGTTCTTGTCATTCGTCTCATCGTCGTCACCGTCATCTACATATACGTTGGCATTGATGTAAGGGAAGTTCGCACCTTCCAGCGTCATGTCAAGGAAATCCAAACCATAGTTAAACTCATGGTTACCGATGTTTCCTGCATCATAATCCAGCAGGTTCATCGCTTTATATACAGGGTGAGTCTCACCCTTTTTGAGTGGATCAATCTTCGCTACATAATCCCCAAGCGGGTTACCCTGGATCAGGTCACCGTTGTCGAACAGCAGGCTGTTCTTTGCTTCATCACGGGCTTTTTTGATCAGCGTAGCCGTCTTCGCCAGACCATACTGGTCTGTCTCTTTGTCGGAATAGTAATCATAGTTAATCAGGTTGTCGTGAATGTCCGTTGTTTCCATGATCCGCAATTTAACCTTGGTAGCGTCCGCAGCCGATACAGGTACCGGAAATACCGCAAGCACGTTTAATGCAACCAAAGCGGCAGTCAGGCTTGATAATACTTTTTTACTCTTTCTCAAAATAACCCCTCCCGGTTATGTACATTGAATCATGCATTAGTGAGCAAACGAATAAGCGCAGAAATGCGAAAGATCTCATGGGTTGTGCGTACTGATTTTCTGATCATATATATCAGAATTTCAGGTTAGTTTATCTCACATGAACATCTATTCATATCTGTGCGTATCGTTTACATTCCAAATCATAACGCAATGTTCAGCCATTGAAAAGCATTATTTTTTACGTTATCCGCACATACCTGCTCCAGTTTACAATATTATGCGTGATTTCGACATCTTTTGCATGTTTTTGGATGAAAATAGTTTACTCGCGCTGTTAAAAACGTATATTACATGTGGCTTACATCTATATCCATATTAGCTGAATCGGTTCATATCAAAAAACCGTGAAGCCTTCTGGCGTTCACGGTTGGCTATGTCTTTTCCGAATAGTTGGCACGGCCGTCCATTCAGGAAAGGTGATTTTCAATCTCTGAAATTACTGCTCCCACACCTGATGCTCATGATCTTTGCCGGTGTATTCAATCGAGTTGGGGTGATGTCCAGAATGACATAATTGGGATCGTTCAGACCGTCAAACCAAGCTTTTAGTTCATCATTCCATACCTGTTCGCGCAAACCTTCATTTTTCGTAACTTCGCACGTTCCTTCAATCTCGACCACTTCCTTGGAGCCACCCGCTTCATAACCTAGCAAAAGGCTGACGTTCGGATTATTCTCCAGCTCCTCTACCTTGTGCGTACGACGGTTTGTCGCCAGATGAATGTTCATTCCATCGTTGAAAAGCGCCATATAGCGGGATTTTGGTTTACCATTCTCCACCGTGGAGAAACTACAAAAGGGGTTGTTTTCCAATGCTTTTACAATGTTTTGTTCCAATTCAGTCTGGTTCATGGGAAATGCTCCTTTCGATTTGGGAGATATGTTTAACGAGCAGCATGGCAGCCGTTACGGGTGCGGATCGTTCTTTCGATCGCTGTTATCCCCGGATTTTTTTGAAATCCTATTTCATAGGATAAAATCCGGGGATAAAGGCGAACGCTTCGCTTCTACAGAATCGATTCCGTCCCCTTCACTACGTCTACTGTTCTTTCAAATTGAGGAGTGGGTAAGCTAAAGTTCAAACCAAAACCTGTCGTCGCCTCAACTTTGCAGGTTTTGCTTCTTTAGGTTTTATCCGCTCCGCTGCCGTGTATAAGTACAGTCAGCTTACGTTAGGTGTAATAAGCCTGTACTTATAGTGTACCCACCTCATCTATGGTGAATCCATGAACCCATTCGTAAACGTGACAGTTTTGGAAAAGTTGTTTATAAAAATGTTTACATAAAGGATAAGCCTTATTCTGATTTTGGCTGATTTTAATTTAAATCCCCAAGGTAAATGCGTGATGAATTCTTGTTCTGCAACAACTCACCAATTGTTTTCGGATATAAACGAACCTTGGACAGCTCTTCAAGAGAAATCCATTCGACGGCTACCTGATGGTCGTCTGGACTGGAGCCTTCAAAGATTGTAGCTTTCGGATCAATCAATCTGCATTCAAAATAAAATTCAACCTGGTGCACATCGGCATCCCACTCGGCAAATTCGTGGTTTTTTCCAATATACTCCCGGATATGGAGCAGTTCTCCCACGTCCACCGCCTGTCCAATCTCCTCCAGACATTCACGGGCAACGGAATCCTTGAGTTCTTCGCCTTTCTCCTGTCCTCCACCAGGAAAAACATAAGCTGCACCATATTGATCCTCCAACCGGATCACCAGCAAACGTTCGTCCTGTACAATGACGGCCTTTGCCGAATTACGTATCGGTTTCATGCTCTACTTTCACTCCTTACAAATTCGTATAGTTCGACCTCTGGCCCTCTGTTACTGTAGCAATCATCTAGCAATTCCAGGCGCAGACAGAGTAACTCCCTCAGATTCAAGCAACGTGTGTATCTCTTGAGCAAATGCAAGGGCATGCGCACCGTCGCCGTGGATGCAGATCGTCTCTGCCTTTATGGATACAGGTGTACCTTCCGTCGACACAACAATGCCCTCTTTCACCATACGCAGCACTCGAGCAAGAGCTTGTTCCGTCTTCTGAATGACAGCCCCGGCCTGACTGCGCGGTGTTAGTGTCCCATCCGGTCCATAAGTTCGATCCGCAAAAACTTCACTCACACTGCGCAGTCCAATACGATCCGCTGCCTGTATCAGCGCACTTCCGGCCAGGCCGTAGAGATACAGATCCGGTTGTACTTTATAAATGGCCTCCGCGATTCCCTCAGCGAGTCGATCATCTTCAGCAGCCATATTATACAAGGCTCCATGAGGCTTCACATGATGCATACATCCCCCGCATGAACGAACAAACGCATCCAGTGCACCCATTTGATACACAACCATGTCATAGGCTTCCCGTGGTGAAATGTCCATACGTCTTCTGCCAAAACCCTGCAAATCCGGCAGACCGGGATGGGCGCCTATTGCGACTTGATGCTCCAATGCTTGCTGCACCGTATGACGCATGGTTGCCGGGTCACCCGCATGAAATCCACATGCGATGTTGGCTGAAGTGATCAGCGGCAGAATCGCCTCATCCGACGCCATCCGGTACACCCCGTAACTTTCGCCCAGGTCACAATTGATATCCACCGTGTTCATTAATGGTCCCCCATTTCTGCCAATCTCCTGCGAATCAACTGATCGGTTAGCCGCCACTCCAACTCCTGCTCCAGGAATAGTTGCTGTGCTTCTTCATATGTAATCCGTTCAAAAGCAACCCGTGCCCCCGGCCTAGCCTGTGCCAGTATCGGCAAATCTACTCGGGCCACCTGTGCGATCACAGGATAGCCCCCAATGGTCTGATGATCAGCCATCAATATGATGGGCTGACCATCTGCTGGCACCTGAACTGTGCCATAGGTGACGGCTTCGGACAGCCGATCCATCCGTTGACCGAGTTCCAGCTTTGCACCCTCCAATCGATAACCCATCCGATCCGATTGGGGAGAGATCACATATCGTTCTTTGTGGAATCGTTCCAGACTATCTTCATTAAACTCCGCACTGTCTTTGCCCGGCATGACACGAATAACAGGTTCAGCATGGTAGGCGGGCCATTCCTTACTGGACAAATACCAGGCAGGTGCATGCATCCGCCGGTTGTTTTTTTCAGCTTCTACACTCCATCCATGCAACGCCGCTTGCGCTTCACAAGAAGCTTCCCCCGCAGACAATCTGTCGCCCACCTTCAAGGCACGCCCTTCAAACCCACCAAAACCAGTCTTAAGTTCCGTGCTGCGACTGCCCATGATCTCAGGTACTGCGATTCCACCAGCAATCGCCATATAAGACCGCACGCCGGAACGGCATCGCCCAAATCTCAGCACACTTCCAGCAATCAACACGACTGGACGCCATAGCAGAACAGGCAGACCATCCACAGTTGCTGTCAGATCGGCACCACATAAAGAGATCAGCCGAGTCTCATGGAAACGAAGCTCCGGTCCCGTCATCGTCATCTCCAGCACAGCCGTATCACGGGAATTCCCAACCAGTGCATTGGCTGCTCTGGCTGCATAGGTATCCATAACTCCGCCCGGATGAATCCCATATCGGCGAAATCCCGTTCTCCCCTCGTCCTGGACGGTGGATAACAAACCTGGGCGAATGACTTCAATACTCATCGTTCGCCCTCCTTCTGTTCCAGATACTCCTGGATTGATATCGACACAAAACGAACACGATCACCCGCTGCAAGCAGGCTTGGCGGATTTTCCATCGGACGAAATAGCGCCAGCGGCGTGCGGCCGATACATTGCCATCCGCCGGGAGTAGCCACCGGGTAAACTCCCGTTTGTTTGCCACCAATGCCCACCGTTCCCGCTTCAACCCGAAGCCGAGGTGTAGAGCGTCTGGGCGTAGCGATCTTCTCCGATAATCCGCCCAGATAAGGAAAACCCGGTGCAAATCCGATCATGTGTACCAGGTAATCCCTTGATGTGTGAATAGCTATGACCTCATCTGGCGTAAGTCCATGTTCAGTAGCGACATATTCCAGATCGGGACCCAGTTCACCACCATAACATACGGGAATAATGATCGTTCTGGGTTGATTCAGCGTCGCCTCTTCCATCTTGTTCAACTCATGAAGCAGCATCCCGCATACCTCGTGGTACGGAGAAATCAACGGATCATAGAACAGTGTGACCGATGAAAATGAAGGTAACCATTCCAGGATGCCCGGCAGTTGGCTCTTTTCCAGCAAAGCACATACCGACATCACCCTCCGGTGCACCGCTTCAGATATTGTATCCCCACAACGGATCATAACCCCTGTTTCGCCCAGAGGAGACAGCACATCCTCAGTCCATAAATACGGCAGTTCAGTCATGCTATCACCCTCCTTGTCCACAAGTTTATAATCCCTTTATCATTTTTTCTCCAAAGCCTGCAAAATAAGTGAACGAACAGTGGGAAAGGGCTCTGCTTCTTTTGTCTATCACAACTCCTTGGAGGAATCCAGATGTACGCTACAATTGTATAGCTCACATTGCCAGGATTCCGTTTTCCAAGAAATCCGGGTGATTGACGTGTTGGACAGCTTCGCGCTCACATCAAGTTCAGGCACCAGACCTCGCAGTGTATTACGAAGAATGGCGCCATGGCTGACAACGATCACTCTTCCATTGGGATGCTGCCGTACAATATCTTCTAGCGCGGCACTGCCCCGAATTGTACCTGCATCCGCAAGCTCCCGACCCAAATCGAGATCACTCCAATCCGCTCCCCATTGGGCTACACGTTCAGCTTCGGTCGTACCCTCCACCTGCCCACCGCCCATTTCACGCAACCTCGGGTCCAAATGAATCTCCTGTATTCCCAAACGATCTCCAATGATGCGAGCCGTCTCACTTGCACGCTCCAGATCACTTGCATAGATGGCATCCCACGTTTCCTCACTCAGTCTTGCAGCAAGCAATAGTGCCTGTTCTCTTCCTTCCTGATCCAGCGGATTATCCGTCTGTCCCTGCGAACGTTTTTCCTTATTCCACGCCGTGCTTCCATGGCGAATCAATGCGATCTGTGTCATTGCTGTTCCTCACCTTTACCTTTTTCTATGCGTAATTCATCATCTGTAAAATGTTTTCGTGCCTTCATCTTGGCAAATTTGCCACCATTATATTGATCCGAACCGTTTCTCGGAATGGAAAGACTGTTCCACGAGGTTTCTTTGAGCATTTTGGCTGCATAGATAATCTGCCCCACATGATAGGGGTAATGCGCCAATTGCCGGATAATTGCTTCCATGACGGTATGTCCTTCATTGCGAATATATATAATATGAGACAGTTGCTCCGGTGTAAAAGAACGAATGGCTCCAAGCAGACAGTTCCAGCCTTCCTCCCATTTGGCGAGCAGCTCTTCCCGGGTCGAGGTATCATTCACAAATTCCGCATCACGTTCACGCCATGGCTTTTCTCCATCGGTTGTCAGCACATCCGTCCAACGGGACAGCATATTGCCCCATAAATGCTTCACAATAACCGCAATGCTGTTGGCATCTTCATTCCAGGATTGAAATAGCTGCTCGGACTCCAGTTGCGCCATGGCCTTTTCCCCAAGCTGCTTGTAATACAGAAATTGCTTCTCGGCTGTATCCAGAAATACCTGATTCATCTCCACGCGTTCACAACCCTTCGCAAAATGTCTTTATTCAGGAAAAGAAAACGTCCCGTCCTCATTCGGTTCAAAGGAAATGACTTTCCGTACAGCATCCAGATTAAGTTCACCATAGATATGTGGAAATAGTTCATTCAATTCGTATAGGTCCTCATACACCAGTTCCGGCTTCAAGGCCCTCTCATCAATGCCAAGCAATAACAAATCCGTACGCCCTTGATAATATTGAGCCGCTACCCATGGAATCTGTTCTTCAGTGGAACAATGAATGAAACCGTCCGTCTCCAGGCTATCCGGTGCATACACGCTCTGCTTGGATACCTGCTCCCATACCGCTTGGGAAATAATACTGTAGATCATCGTTCCGCCTCCTTCAATTTCTTCTATGTATCCTGCATGTCATTGGAAGTATTATAGATCATCCCGGATACGGGAGTACAATTTTTGATCTGTAAACACACCTTTGATCTTCAATTGTTTACGCAGCAAACCCTCAACCGACATGCCCAGCTTCTCCATCACTCGTGCAGAGCCGATGTTGCCTGCATTGCATTTCCCCTCCAGCCGATTGCAGTCCAAGTCCTGAAAACAATATTCAACAATCGGCTGCATCGCTTCTGCTGCGAGGCCTTTGCCCCAACAACTGCTGGCAATCGCGTACCCCAGTTCAGCACTTTGCATGGATTCATTCAGATGAAAAATGCCACCTCGCCCGATCAGCTTCCCCGTTTCCTTTAGAATAAAGGCCCATAGATAAACCGTTTGCTTCTCATAATTGTCCAACACTCTTTGAATATATTGAACGGAGTCGTCCAACGTCTCATGGCAGTTCCACAAACTTTGCTGACTCACTTTCGGATCGGAGGCAAACATAAAATAATCATCGAGGTCGTTGAGCGTAAGTCGTCTCAGTCTCAACCGCTCTGTCTCAAACTCGGGTGATTCCGCAAAAAGCTTCTCTATATTCATCTAAGTCACTCCCCTTCATCAAGCCTTCTTATTTCTCAGGAAATAACGATCAATCCCATACACACACAGAATGCCGACAACATACCTCAGCAGATCCATCACCAGAAATCCACGTCCCAAAATAAGCGCACCCAGCACCGTTGAACGCACTTCGTTCAGCCAAGGAGTCTGAATCATTTGTGAACACTCGACGACCCAGCTAAAAAGCAGGCTCACCATCAGCGCCAACTCTCTGCTGCGATTAATCCAAACCAAGCGTACCCCAAAATAGATCATCCCTGCCCACAAGGCATCACCGAAATGCTCATGTACAAAATCCGGTAAAAGTTCACCAAAGCGTCTGGACGCTAGTCCTACCGCCATGGTTAAGATAACTGCGATGAAATAAATCAGCCTTCCTTTGAAAAATGCCGTTATCATGAATCAAATGCCCTCATCAAGAACTTGTAAAATAAATTCCGTTTTGGCAGCGGTATAAGCTTCCCTGTCGTCCTTATTCTCATCAGCAAGCTTAACTTTCAAGGCCGAGTAAGCCTCTACCAGATCCGGGCGCTGTCTCAGCACATCCCGAAACTGGATTTGGCGATCCCAACGGTCCTCTCCTTGGCGCATCAGATGAAGATGTACAGCCCTCTTGCCATCTTTTACTCTGACCCAGAAACGTCTATATTCCCGACCATCCAGTTCAGGCGGAACGTAGTTCCAGCCTACCGGATTCAGCTGATCAGCAATCAATTCCATGTCCTCCCATGACTGCACCTCTCCCATCAAGTCAATAATGGGCTTGGCTGGCAATCCCGGAATGGACGTGCTTCCGATATGTTCAAATTTATGAATATTGAGCTGCTGTAATAGATCTCTGAGCTGGCGAATCTCTTCCTGAGCCTGTGAGCCCCACATAGGATTGGCCTCTACAATCTCTACCGATTCTGTCGCCCACGCAGGCCAATTTTCCGGTTGCAGGTGGTCTGTCATTCGGATGCTCACTCCTTTACGTGATTACTTTTTAGAATTTTTTATACCTAAAAGGGGCGTATGTCTACGCCCCATCTGTTTCTGTTCACGATGATGAAATAACCTCAATTGGATATGCTTCATTCGTTGAAAATTTATTTTACCGTCACCGGTATGGTAACTTTTTTATTGCCCCATTTAGCTGTGATCGAAGTTTTTCCTTTACCCACGGCCACAATCTTGCCGTCCGTTACTGTGGCTACACTTGGTTTGGTGCTGCTCCACACGGCACTGCTCGTTACAATCGTGGTTTTGCCTGTATCATACTGCGCCATCACACTCAGAGTTGTACTTGCCTGCGGCGATAACACGAGTGTTTTCTGGCCTGTAATGAGCTTTTTGAGCAAAGGAACAACGGTAACCTCTGCCTTTATTGTCTGATTTTGATAAGTTCCTGTCAAGGTGGCTTGTCCTTCCGTCAGTGTTTTTACTGTGCCATTTTTCACGGTTGCTACATTATTGTTGGAAGAGGTCCACGTCACCTGTTTTGAAAGATTAATCGTTTTCCCATTGGCATATGTACCGATTACCTTCAACGCTTTCGATTTTTTAATATTCAGCTGCATGACAGCAGGTGTTACTTCGACTTTGGTAATCTCGTCCGTGATGGCTACGGGAACTTTAACCGTCTCTGAGCCATATTTGCCTTGTAACAGCACTCTGCCAGGCGTAATTCCTTTAATTTTACCACTCTCCAGCACCGCGGAAGCACTCGATACCGTCCATACAATCTCGGATGTAACATCTTCTTCCTTGCCATTAGCGCGTACAATGCTTACTTTGGGCAGCGTACTTTCACTACCTTTGACAAAATTATAGGAACTTGGCGAAGCTTTGATGCTTTTAATTTTATCCTGAACCTTAACAAGCAATTGCGCTTTGGCTCCATCTACCTGTGCGTATATCGTCGCTTCTCCCGCTGCCACAGCCTTCACTTTGCCTTTAACAATGGTGGCGACTGCTTCGTTACTCGTGGACCATGTGACGCCTCCCGTAACATCCTGCTTGTTATCAAATCCTTCAATAACCGCCATCACTTGAAGCGTAGTTGTCTGGGATACACTCATCTGTTGCGGACTGCTGTTGGTAATCTCGATGGATGTCACGTCACCCGTGGCTGCTAGGGCAAGCGAAGGAGCCAGTACTGCCAATACTAAAATAAAGGCCAAGGTGCCTCGTATTGCTAATTTCATTCCATTCATTGCAATTTTCATCTCCTGTAATCCAATATTTTACTTCTATTATATTATATCGGAAACTCATTACATAAAAGTGAATCATGTTGGAGCAGAATCTCGGATAAGAGGAAAATTCGACATCTTCCTAGATGGTGGTGGGAAATATTGTTAGTAGATGAACTCGCAACCCATGATTGAGGAACAATTTTAAAATTATCAGTGTATAATGAATACAGGTGGAGTAATACTATTTTAGTATAAACCTCAAATGATTGGAGGGGATGTACATGATTGAAGTGAATTTACTTGATATGATGGCCCATTCTACTGATGAAAACAGCTCGCAATCGTTTCAAAAAAAGCCTTGAATCCGAACGAATCGAAATCATTAACGAGCGAGAATGGAAGCTGCGTTAAGAATATGGGTGAACTATGGACCGAATAGAAACGCCTGAAATGCAGGAAAGAATCAAGTGGGCTAAACAAAAGCTAGCGGAACTTGCAGGGGATATGGCAAGAAGTGATTTAAAAGAATTCTATGTAATGGGCATTATTACTCCAATCCTTGATGATTTAGATGCAGATCCTGCTATTATTGTAGGAGGACATGCTGTGGAACTTTATACTTCTGGAAGTTACAAAACAGACAGTCTCTGAACTGGACATCCCAATTGAAATTCCTTCTGATACACTAGAGGGTTATTGCTATGTAATTGGGATAGATGACCTTATTTGGGATCGTTTAAGAGCATCCGAATATTGGAGTGATGCTCGAAGTTTAGAGTGGGCACGTTACCTGATTTATAGCCAATTTGAGTCTATAGACTTAACATACATGAGAGAAGTTGCAGCCAAGGAAGATCCCAAGCTTGCAGCGCGATTTGAACAAGAATACCAATGGGTCACACTCCATATGTTTAAATAACAGGAACCCCAATGAAGGGGTTCCTGTTTGCTTTCTATTTTAGCTGACAACCTTTTAATTCTCTTCATCCTGCTGCGGCAAAAACAAATATTCGGCACCGCTCATATAGGGCTGAAGTGCGGCTGGAATGCGAATGCTTCCATCCGCCTGCTGATGATTCTCCAGCAATGGAATCAGAATGCGTGGCGAAGCCACAGCCGTATTGTTCAACGTATGGCAGTATGCAAGCTTGCCTTGGGCATCACGACAACGAATATTCGAACGCCGAGCCTGGAAATCATGCAGATTCGACGACGAATGTGTCTCTCCGTACGCATTGCGACTTGGCATCCAGGTCTCAATATCGTACTGTTTGTACGTTTTCTGCGACATATCCCCTGTACACACAGCCACCACACGATAAGGCAATTCCAGCAATTGCAGCAATTCCTCGGCGTGTCCCGTAATTTCCTGCAGCATTCGCTCCGATTCTTCCGCATCCGGTGCACAGAGAATGACCTGCTCCACTTTGGCAAACTGATGCACCCGGTACAATCCGCGTACATCCCGCCCGCCTGAGCCAACCTCACTGCGGAAACACGTCGAAACGGCAGCCAGCTTGATTGGCTCTTGCACATCCACAATCTCATCTGCATAATACGAAACCAGCGGCACTTCCGATGTCCCCACCAGCCACTTGTTCTCGCCTTGCAATTCATAGACCTGATCCCGTCCTGTTGGGAAGAACCCCGTGTTCAAGAGAGTATTCTCCCTCACCATCAAAGGAACCTCCATTGGCGTAAATCCATGCTTCAACAGCAGATCAAGCGCAAGCTGCTGTACAGCCCGGTGCAGGAGCAATCCTGCTCCTTTGAGCACATAGCTTCGTGTTCCGCCGATTTTCACCCCACGCGGGATATCGATTAGATCATGCCGTTCACCAAGTTCCACGTGATCCTTGGCCTCATAATCGAATACCGGAAGCTCACCCACACGTCTCAGCTCCACATTATCCTCATCCGATGCGCCCATTGGCGTATCCGGCGATACGACATTGGGTACCAACCATTGCAGCCGTGTCACTTCCTCTTGCACAACGGCAAGCTTGGCTTCAACATGCTCCAACTGGTCATTCAGCTGTTTCACCTGAGCCCTTAAAACCTCGGCCTGTTCACGCTCGCCAGCTTGCATCAGCTTACCGATATCCGCAGATAACGAATTACGTACTCTACGCCCTTCTTCCGTTTCCAGTAAAAGTGCTCTGCGCTCTTCGTTCCGTTCCAACAATTCACGAATACTGATATCCATTCTCTTGCCGACTGCCGCAGCCTGCACCTCTTCTGCATGCTCCCGAATCCACTTCATTTCCAACATGGTCACCGTCTCCTTTGGCTGTAAAAATACAAAGAGCGCCCTCATCCCTTGGGACGAGGAGCGCTCTGCTCGCGGTGCCACCCAACTTGCCGAACCAGAATATTCTGGTTCAGCCTCTTGGTCCGCGATAACGGGCGGTTCCGGTTAACTTGGGGAATGGTTCGCTCCCCTGGCGAAAACGCCTCCGAGTTGGATGCTCTTCAACGGCATGGTCCGATCTGTAATTGTTGTTTTTCAGTATATACGAACTTTCGGTTCCATTGCAAGTTATCCGTGCAGACCCATACATGTCCTGTTATGATAGAGATTGTTTGTTTTTAGGAAATGCTCCTGAATGGCAGACTTACTACATATACATCATATTTAGAAGGAGTTTTTCTTCATGAAAAAATTACTTTGGATTGGATGTTTGTCCTATTTCCTCATCGGACTTGCCCACGTGGTTCTCGGCTCCATCCTACCCGTTGCCCTTGAACATTATGGCAAGGATTATAGTCAGGGAGGCACACTGATATTTGCCCAATTTGCCGGGTTCCTGGGTGGTGTACTGTTATCTCCGTGGTTGAATAATCGCTTTGGCAAACGAGGCGGCCTATTAATTGCCGCTGCTCTGCTCTGCATTGCAGAGTTATCCTATATGCTGCTGCCTCCTTGGGGCTGGATGTTCGTCATTGCACCCGCAGCCGGATTCGGATTCGGAATGATCGAGGCTGTCATCGGTACAATCATCATTGCTGCAATTAAAGATAATACAGCGGTTGCCATGAGCCGACTTGAGGTGTTATTTGGTATTGGGGCCATGGTCATGCCGCTCATTGCCAGCGGTCTGATTTCTGCCGGGTACTGGCGTATGTCGTTTCTCGTGGTTGCCGTCTGTGCAGCGATGACTTTTATCTTCTGGGCCAAAAGTTCATTCGGTGAGCTGGACAGCGAGCTGAGTCGACGCAGCTCAGACCAGACTCCTGGACGCGCTCACGCTGTTGAATCGCCAAATGGAACGAATCCTGGAGATATTAAGTCAACTCGTTCAACCTATCATGGCCGCAATTTGGCTCTTCTGTCTTTATTTGTTCTATTTTTCTTTCTCTATGTCGGCACCGAAATGAGCCTTGCCAACTTCATGCCAGCCATTCTGATTGAGAAAATGAACATGAAGGAAGCAGGTGCCGCGCTTAGTGTTACCTGCTTCTGGATCGCCATGTCTGTTGGACGACTGTTTGCCGGATATATTGCGGAGAAATTCCAATATCGCGTCTACGTTCTGTACAGTTGCCTTGCAGCAGTTGTACTGTTGATGATTTTTCCTTTTACCAACCAGATCTGGTCGGCATTTCTAATCATTCTGTTACTCGGGCTTGCACTATCGGGCGTTTTCTCCATTGCCCTCGTCTTCGCCAGCAAAATGCTGCCTGGTACAGAGGAATCGACACCCAGCATCCTGATTGCATCAGGTGGTGTTGGCGGTGCCATTCTGCCTTTGGTTACAGGCTGGAGTCTGGATCATCTGGAAGTGAACCAGTCCGCATGGATGCTTGCCATTTTTGCAGTCGGTCTGCTCATTATCAGCGTGATCGCGTATCAATGGCAGCGCAGGCATACTGTAAGCTCAGCATCGTAACATCTACGGAACAGATGATAAATTAGATCCAATGAATCTTAGCTGTAAAAAGATAGGCTTCGTAGCGATGAATGCTATGAGGCCTTTATTAATTTAAAAATGAACAATTCCTTTTTTATCTTAGAGCAGTTGACGATTGCCCAGGAAATACTTTCAGGTGATTTAAATCGGAACTAACGTTATTTACGTTGAAGGAACTACACGCCCTTTATCCTTAATGAATTTACTGAATACATATCGAACGAGCGGTCCCAGAATAATAATTTGGTAAGGAAGCGCCAGGCTGAAATTACGAGCAATCGTATGAAGATACGTACTTAGTACGGATGCTCCACTTAACTGATTCGCAAGATAAGCGGAAATCATTCCGTACAAGGACATGATCAGGACCATCCCAATAACCATGAAAAATGACATAGCGAGCACACCCAAGATTTTGCTGGACTTGTCAAAAGGTAAGGAAAATGCAATTTTTCTCGCTACAGGTCCGACAATGAAGGACTCCACCAGGAACGCAATGATAAAGCACAATATGAACTGAAGCAGTATTTCAAGCGCGGACATCTTGCTCAATAACCCATTGTGCCATAAATTGAAGGTCATCATGACGACGACCATCCCTGTGCACATCATCATTCCAAAAACAATCTGTTCTTTCTTCGTTGTTGGCAATTCTCTCATCCTCTCTGTTTACCTTCGTAATTATAGAGATGACGAACCCCTCCACATAAGTGAACATTCTGTGAACAAATATAATTTTTCCAAATTAAAATCGGATTTGACAACCTCGTATTAGAGCCCTATCATATCCCTTAAAATGGTAGAATTATTCTCTACATATAAGGAGGATTTGGATAATGAGTTTTCAAAAGCGCATTGACCACGTCGGCATTGCCGTTCGTGATCTGGAGACCACGCTGCGTTTCTATACGGAGATTGTTGGTCTTGAATTGAAAGACCGGGTAACCCATACCAACGGTGTCATTCAGCTCGCCTTTCTCGGCTTCAACGGAAGCCATGAGACCGAGATTGAGTTGATTCAGGGATACAGCGACAAGCTGCCTTCCGAAGGTACGGTGCACCATTTTGCCATCCATGTCGATGACCTTGAGTCTGAGTACAACCGCATTAAGGAAACCGAGGCCGAGTTTATTGATGGAGAGATTATTACACTGCCTAACGGTTACCGTTATTTCTTCATCTATGGACCTGAAAAGGAATGGATTGAGTTCTTCCAGCGTTAAGAATTGGAGCTGATTTATGAACATTTTAATTACCGGCGCAGCCGGAAAAATTGGACGTGACTTGTCCCAACACTTGTCAGAAGCATTTCACCTGCGACTAACGGATTTGAATATCGATAGACTGCATACGTATCAAGGGACAAGCCATGAGATTATGACACTGGATGTGACAGATCCCGAAGCCTGTCAGCACGCTTGCGAAGGCATGGATGTGGTTGTACATCTGGCAGGCGATCCTTCCCCGCATGCCGGGTTCTATGAATCGTTGTTGGATATCAATATCAAGGGTACATTTAATGTATTCCGTGCAGCTCAAGACCAAGGTGTGCGGAGAATCATTCTGGCAAGCAGTGCACAGACGATCGAGGGGTATCCCATTGATGCTCAAGTCTATCCGGACATGCCGACACGCCCACGAAATTTATACGGGGTTAGCAAATGTTTTGGAGAATCGCTCGCTTCCTATTTTGCGTATACCGAAGGTTTACAAAGTGTAGCAATACGTATAGGTGCATATGATGATTTTCAACCGGATGGACCAGCGCTGGAGGCAAGGGATATGAGCGCGTATATTAGTCCGGCTGACTTGTGTGATTTGATGTTCAAAGCAATTACAGCTCCAGATCTGGAGCCCTTCACCATACTGCATGGGATCTCGAATAATCGGTTTAAACGATTGAATCTGGAAACCACTCAGAAACAGGTAGGCTATGACCCGAAATCCGATGCTTTTGCACTCAGTCAGATTTCCTTATATGATTCGCCACGATAATTATTGAAAATAACACATCTTAACAGGCTGTTATACACATGTATGATGGCCTGTTTGATTATCGCATCCATCTCCTCTATCCAGTTCCTGACTGGACATGCATGGGCCTCTGGCCTATAATTACACCTAGTAATGCCCGTAACTTCATAGTTTCCCAGGGGAGTCGGAATAGGCCGGCTGAGAGTGTATCCCACCAAGATACTGACCCTTAGACCTGATCTGGATCATGCCAGCGTAGGAATCGGAGTATATCGAATTGGCCCAGCCTCTTTGCTGAGTGCCACATCTCTAACGCCTGCACGCGTCCCGGATTACCGGGGCGCTTTTTTAATGTTCTTTTCTATAGTCAGAGAGCTAAAAAAAAGTGACGTCATCCGGATCATAGCTGGTATAAATCTGTTGATTTATGCAAGAAGCTTGGATATGAAGCCAAGGAGTACCCCGTGCCACTGGCCGGACAACATGAAGGAGAGAAATGAAGATGAGATGGCGTAAAATGATGGGCCTAATGCTCTTGTGCGTACTACTAGTGGCTGTGGCCGCATGTGGCGGCAAAGAAGCTGCACCTTCAGGAGAAAATGGCAGCAGCAACACCGAAAACAGCAATGAAGGTGACAACGCAGCCCTCAAGGACATTAAAGTGGTGCTGGACTGGACACCAAATACGAATCATACCGGCCTGTATGCGGCCGTAGATCAAGGTTTTTACAAAGCCGAAGGCTTGAATGTAGAGATTGTACAGCCAGGTGCCGGAGGCGCGGATACCATGGTGGCTTCGAACGAAGTGCCTTTTGGCGTAAGTTATCAGGAGAGTGTGACCCAGGCCCGCACACAGGGCGTACCGCTCGTGTCCATCGCTGCAGTCATTCAGCATAACACGTCCGGATTTGCCGCTCCGGTAGATCGGAACATCAAGTCTCCCAAAGATTTTGAAGGCAAAACTTACGGTGGCTGGGGCTCCCCGGTAGAAGAAGCCGTGATGCAGTCCATTATGGAAGGCGAAGGCGCTAATGTATCCAAAGTCAAAAATATTAATATGGGCGATGCAGACTTCTTCACCGCTGTAAAACGCGATATCGACTTTGCCTGGATTTTCTACGCGTGGACGGGTATTGAAGCCCAACTGCGCGGCGAACCGATCGACATGCTATATGTGAAGGATTATTCTGAAGCGCTGGACTACTACACACCTGTACTCGTGACGAATGAACAGACGATTCAGAACGATCCCGAGCTGGTTAAAGCGTTCTTGAAAGCAACTTCCGAAGGATATCAATATGCGATTGAACATCCCGAAGACGCTGCCAACATTCTGATCAAGGCCGTACCGGATCTGGATAAGGACCTTGTGCTGGCAAGCCAAAAGTGGCTGAGTCCGAAATATCAGGATGACGCACCGCGCTGGGGTGAGCAGAAGCAGGAAGTATGGCAGAACTACACGGATTGGATGTTTAGCAAAAAGCTGCTCGATGAGCAGGTAGATGTATCCAAGGCGTATACAAACGAGTTTCTACCCCAATAAAAATTGTTTAAGTTTAACTTTTATTACACCAGAACGAAGAGTGCAGAACCCATCTGAAGAAGCGAAGCGCTCACCTAAAAGCTTTCTGAAAGAAAGCTCCTTCGAAAGCATATGCTATCCCCGGATTTCCTCCGTTAAAAATCGTTAAAGAAATCCGGGGATAACAGTGATCGGAAGAGGGTACTGCAATCGGAGTGGGAAAGTGTAAAGCTGGTTTAACTCATGCAATTTAACCCGAAAGGAAGCGTGATCTTTCATGGCAAGTACACTACTCAGCATTCAAGTCATTCCCAAAACGCCAAATGGCGAAAATTCTTATCCTTACGTTGATCGTGCCATTGAAGTTATTCAGCAGTCCGGCTTGAAATATCAGGTTAATCCACTGGATACCACGATGGAGGGAGAACTGGAGGAACTGCTGGAGGTTGTCCGAAAAATGCACGAAGTTCTTGTGGAAGCCGGCAGTCCGAGCATCATCTCACAGATCAAGATCGCCCATAGCCCAAGCGGCTTCAGCATGGACACCCTGACGGAGAAATATCGCTAATGCATGCCTATTGGAAAAGCGTATGGCCGCCCTTTGTGGCGGTTATTCTCTTTATAGCGATATGGCAGGGAGCCGTCTCCCTATTCCATATTGAGAAATGGATGCTGCCTGCGCCTTCGGACATCGCCCATGAAGCAGCGTCCCAAGCCGATCGACTTGGCATGCATGCATGGGCAACAATCCAGCTGACATTGATTGGGTTCGCAGCAGGTACGCTCGTGGGATTACTGATTGCGATGGTGCTGCATTTGATTCCATTTTTGAAATCTGCACTCTATCCATTACTTATTCTTAGTCAAAATATACCGACCATCGCGCTTGCTCCGCTCTTGCTGATCTGGTTCGGATTTGGACTGCTGCCCAAACTGATTACCATCATCCTGGTCTGCTTCTTCCCGGTGGCTGTAGCTGCCATGGACGGGTTGACCCGCACCGATGCGGCGATGATGAACTATATGCGCATGGCTGGTGCAAAACGTGGCCAAATTTTCTGGAAGCTCGAACTGCCACATGCGCTGCCTTCGGTGTTCTCGGGGATTAAAATTGCCGCTACGTACAGCGTCATGGGTGCCATCATCGCTGAATGGATCGGTGCAGATAAGGGCATCGGCTATTATATGATGCTGCAAAAATCGGCCTATCGGACGGATCGTCTTTTCGTGGCAATCATGATTATTGTGGCATTGAGTCTGCTGCTCTTCCTGCTCATTGCCCTACTTGAGAAATTGCTCGTTCGCTGGCGGCCGCAGAAGCGATAATGTTGAAATATGCCCCATCTAAAGGTTAGGAAGTGATGACAAAATGACACCCGAACACAACGAGCGGGTAACTGCTGCCCCGGATGAAGGTGCAACCACTCCAACGCGTAACAGAGTTCCTGAACATGGAGCCGTGACCTTAAATGCACATCATTCATCACCAGCGTTAGAAGTGCTGAGCGTGCATGCTTCGTTCCGCGAGCGGCGCAGCATTTTACCCGTTCTGGATGACCTGTCCCTGACCGTGGAACAAGGGGAATTCGTAGCCATCGTCGGCCCTTCCGGCTGCGGCAAAAGCACCCTGTTTCACATCATCGGCGGCCTGCTGAAACCACAGGAGGGCCAGATCCTGATGAATGGTCAGGATGTTACCGGACAACGCGGCAAGATTAGCTATATGCCGCAGCAGCCTGCCCTCTTCCCATGGCGTACCATTGAGGACAATGTGCTGCTTGCAGGTGAAGTGTCTGCGGATGCACCACCCCGGGCTAAGGCGCTTGCAGATGCCCGGGAATGGCTGGGCAGTGTCGGACTGGCCGGATTCGAACAAGCCTATCCGCATATGTTATCGGGCGGCATGCAGCAGCGGGTTGCATTTCTGCGCGCCCTGCTCAGTCCGCAGGAGCTGATGCTGCTGGACGAGCCTTTCAGTGCGCTGGATGCACTGACCCGCAGCGACATGCAGCGCTGGCTGCTCGATATCTGGGAACAGAACCGCCGCTCGGTGTTGTTCATTACGCATAATATCGAGGAAGCATTATTGCTTGCTGACCGTATCTATGTTTTATCGAATCGGCCTGCGGCTGTACTTCACGAGGTCGATGTTCCCTTTGATCGTCCACGTCGCGAAGCGATTACGGAGGAATCTGCTTTTCTTGAACGCAAACGGCAGATTTCCCAGTGGATGAGAGAAGAACAGCAGAAAACCCGCCTATCTAAATAGTGCGGGTTTTTAAGTTATTATTCCCCTTAAATGGGTGATCCAAGACAAACTACTCTGCGTATCATTGATAAAAGACAAAAAGGAGGGGTCCATCCATGCAATCAACAGCTTTTGCACCCTTGATCGATGCTCATCTTCACCTGGACAAATATACACCTGAAGAACAACGTGAGATGCTGCATTCCTTCTCATCCCAGCAGGTTGAAGCCGTCATCGCTGTTTCCATGAATTTGGCGTCTGCCCAGACCAACCTGGAACTAGCTTCACAATACCCCCGCACCGTATATCCGGCCTTTGGTTTCCATCCCGAGCAGCCCCTGCCGTCCCTGGCAGAACAGAATCTGTTCTTCGAATGGATTGAAAAGCATATGGGACAAGCCATAGCGATTGGGGAGGTCGGATTGCCTTATTACAACCGGCAGGAAGCCGAACAGATGGGACAACGCTTTGATCAGAGCCGCTATATTGATCTGTTGGAGCAATTTATCCAGTTGGCGAAACGGCACGGTAAACCGATTGTACTACACGCTGTATACGAAGATGCCGATATCGCCTGTGACCTGCTGGAGCAATATCATCATCGTCGGGCCCATTTTCACTGGTTCAAAGGTTCGACGCAGACTGTTCAGCGGATGGCTGACAACGGCTACTTCGTCTCATTTACACCGGATATCATATATGAAGAGGAAATACGCGAACTGGCCCGCCGGTATCCTGCCGAGCAGGTCATGGCAGAAACCGATGGACCTTGGACCTTCGAAGGGCCTTTTCAGGGAAGAATGACTCACCCTGCCATGACCCGACAGGTCATTCAGGCGTGGAGCGAAGTGACCGGTATGGGAACCGAGCGGGCTGTGCGTCTCTTTTATCAGAATACGAAACGCTTCTACGATCTGCCTTAGATGCATTCGCAGCTCGTGCGAACGAACGGATAAGATAGCAAATCATGATTCAACTTGGCGTCTATCCTTGTGCTGACTTCTCAACGTAATAGGTGCAGCACCAAAAAAAGAAGTCAATTCGGCATCCACCGAACTGACTTCTTTGAGGTTCACCCTTAACGTTTCAAGAATCCTTTGCCTTCGAGGAATGGCTTCATCTGTAGACGTGCCGGCTCTGTGAGACGTTTAGCCATCAATTCGGACCACGGTGTAGAACGTTCCCCTTGGGTGCGCTCCTTCATGTAAGCAGCGGTCGTTTCATCATAGCTCTCGACGCCTTTGAGGGTCTGCTCGGCGTTATAGCGGCCATGGTGTAAGACGGCATCAAGCGGTAGACGCGGACGAATGCCCGTCTCCTGATCAGCAACACCAATACACATGCCGTATACTGGATAGACGCCGTCAGGCAAGCCCAATACTCCGCTCACTTCCTCAATGCGGTTACGCAGCCCGCCAATATATACAATCCCGAAACCCAGTGACTCTGCTGCAAGCGCCGCATTTTGCGATGCGAGTGCAACATCGATTGTGGCCACCATAAAGTTTTCAGTGGAGTCCTCATAGGATTCCTTTTGGGGCAAATGGCGCTTGGCAGCATCACTCAGCCGATAAAGGTCAGCACACCATACGAGAAACACAGGGCATTCGTTGACGTAAGACTGATTGCCTGCCAATTCAGCCAATTTGGCCTTCTGCTCCTGTTCGGTAACAGCAATTATAGTATAGGCCTGCACACTACTTGAAGAGGAAGCCATCTGCCCGGCCGCCACGATTGCTGCCAGCTGCTCCTCACTTACAGGGTCTGGCTTGAATTTCCGCACAGAGCGGTGTTTCATCATCAATTCAATGGTTTCGTTCATTGCTATTCACTCCTAATCCTCGTAGTACGAATTCAATGGTCTGCTCGGCCAGCTCATCTGTGTTCATGTCCTGATAGTCAAAGCTAAACCGTGAGTTCTTGGCCCGTTTGTGTGCCAAAGCCACACCCATGACCTGAAGCATCGCATAAGATACGGACTCGATCTGAAACACGCCCTGCTCCTTGCCTTCTTGCAGCAGTTCCCTCACTTTGGTCCAGACGGGGTCCAAAAAACGAAACACGGTAGCTGTGCGATGGGTACGCAGCGTAATTTCAAGCTGCACAATATCGCTCATCTCCCGGTCCGTCATTGTGAACTTTACAACTTCACCAATGATTCGTCGGATACCCTCCACGGGGGAGGACATGGACTCTTCAGCCAACTCGTTCATCATATGATCAGGAAAAAAGTGCTCAAATAATGCTTCAAACACCTTTTCTTTTCCGCCAAAATGATACGAGACCAGCGATACATTCGCACCCGCCTCATCACAGATTTGACGAACACTTGTCCCGTCATACCCCTGCTGTGCAAAAAGCTTCTTGGCTGCAAGCAAAATCCTCGTTTTTATATCCAATTCCGGTTCCGTCATTCCGTCCGCTCCTCTTGTCCGTTCTATTCATTTGCTCCAGCTCACCGGGCTGCAGCGAGACTACTCTATCGTTTCATTATGAAAGTTTGTGCATCAAAGCGCAAGGTGTGCCGCCTGTGGTCCTGCAAACCTAGCCACCTCAACCTACTATTAAACCAAGCACCCCGGTGAAAATCACCGGGGTGCTTGATCATATCCTATGAAGAACAACCATTATGTCTGCAATATTAGCTGTTCATTTGAGCCGGGCTTGGTGCCCCAGCTGGCATGCGTTGTTTTTTCAACAACGTCACCACCAGGGAGAGGGCTACAGCAACCAGCAATACAATAACAATCGAGCCAGCAGCGGATTGAACTCCAGGTCCGCCCAGTTGAGCGCTCAGAACACCTTGAACGGCATATGTGGCTGGCAGATACTGACCAATACCACTGTAGAAGCTGTTCAGCAATTCACGTGGCACCATTGCACCAGAAGATACCAGTTGCAGCGACAGTGAAATGATGTTGAACAAACTTCCCGCCGGTCCAAAGCAAATCAGGAAGAACTGGGAGAAGAACATGAATGTGCAGAGGAACAACGCCTGGAACAACCAGAATGCGATAAATCCTTGCTCGATCTGTCCGCCCAGCGACACAATCAGTGACGATCCCAGCAGGGAAACCACAAGAGCAGACCCGAGATTAATAACCACTCTGGCACCGAACAATGTCCAGCGGGAGTGAGTAGCGGACAGCATACCCATCGCTGTCTGCAGGTTCATACCCATAATCATGGCTCCCACATAAGAAGCGAGTACCATCATCATCGGCACCATCTGGTTGTTCATGCCGTTAACCGGATTCATGGAAGTGGTTGTCCCTTCCACACGGGTAGTCAGGTTGGCAGCAGCTTCAGCTGCCTGATCTGCAGGAGCTCCGGAAGCCGTAAGAACAGCCTGCACACCTTGAGCTGTTGCTTGCTTGTTAATCGTGTTCGTCACGCTTTGCGAGACGCCTTGCATCATGCTTTTGATCGTAACCGGGTTCGCCTCGTTAATGGTGTACTTAATTTCGGCAGTGGAGCCGGCTGTCTGAATCAGCTCGTTAAATCCTGCAGGAATATTCAGCACCATATGAATCTTGCGATGGTTTAACTGGTCAAGTGCTTCAGCAGCACTCAGATTCGTTACGGTATGAAAAGGAAGCGTCTCAGCCATACGATCTGCGATCCCCTTGGACTGCTCTCCATCCTCATTGACAACGGCAACCGTCAATTCATTCATCCGGTCATTCACTCCGGAATATGCTGTCATCCAGATCACGCTGAAGATCACTTGGAACATAAGTGCCGTCACGATCCCCACAATTACTGGCGGTTTTTTCAACAATATACGTAAAGCCTGCAACATAAATGATGTCCTCCATTACTTATTAGTTCGAATTTGATGTAAACGATTGTTTAAATCAAACGATCGTTTTAAATTTTAAGTCTATATGTCTATATTGTCAATCTATTTCTGAAAGGTTCAGAAAGATAAAGATGTGTTTCACAAACAATGAATTCCATTTCATAAGAGGACATCACTTGACATCCTCACCTCTGTTAACAAGGAAAGGACAGCTCCTTTAGCATATCTCAACCATCTTTCTCCAACAAAAAAAGCACGGTCCGCCGTAGCGGACCGCACCCTATGCTTAATCTTGAGCATAATGAAAAGTTGAATCACGTCCCTCAATGGACATTAGTCATTGCTTTTCAGTTTCATTCGTTGCAGACGCAGCGAATTCAGTACAACCGATACAGAGCTGAACGCCATGGCCGCACCTGCCAACCAAGGAGCCAGGAATCCCACTGCTGCAATTGGAATCCCAATCACGTTATAACCAAGTGCCCAGAATAGGTTCTGTTTGATATTACCCATGGTGCGTCGGCTCATCTCGATCGCATCTGCAATACTGTTCAGATCGCCGCGCATTAGCGTAATATCTGCTGCTTCCATCGCTACATCGGTACCCGTTCCAATGGCCATACCAATATCGGCTGTAGCAAGCGCCGGAGCATCGTTGATTCCATCCCCAACCATCGCTACCTTGAGGCCACGCTCCTGAAGCTTCTTCACTTCAGCCGCTTTACCTTCAGGCAATACCTCAGCCAGAACTTTATTGATTCCGGCTTGCTCCGCTACAGCGCGTGCTGTCCGCTCATTGTCCCCCGTAATCATGATGACATCAATGCCCATGGCATGAAGCCGCTGAATGGCTTCCCGTGAAGTTTCCTTGATGGTGTCAGCTACAGCAACAACCCCGGCCCATTGACCATCCACCGCGACCAGCATCGCTGTGCGCCCTTGTTCTTCAAGGCTGTTCATCTGTTGCATGGTTTCCTCGGATACATTCACCTTCGCATCCGTAAGCAGTCGGCGTGTCCCGACCAGGACCTCTTGTCCCTGAACCCGGGCTCGCACGCCATATCCCGGAATGTTCTCGAACTGCTCTGAGTGGATTATCTCCAGACCTTTACCTCGGATTCCTTCTACAATGGCCTCAGCCAAAGGATGCTCCGAACCCTGCTCTGCTGCTCCCACTCGTTGCAGCAGCTCTGCTTCCGTCCATTCAGGAGCCGTCACCACATCCGTAAGCACGGGCTTTCCTTGGGTGACTGTACCTGTTTTGTCCAGTACAACGGTCTGGATCTGCTGTGCCGATTCCAGATGTTCGCCTCCTTTGAACAACACACCATATTCAGCCGCACGTCCTGATCCAGCCATAATGGACGTTGGGGTCGCAAGTCCAAGCGCACAAGGACAGGCAATGACAAGTACAGCAATCGCCTTCTCCAGCGAACCGGCAAAGTCACCGGGACTGGCGAACAGATACCAGATCAGGAACGTGATCGCCGCGATGCCTACAACAATCGGAACAAAGATGCCTGAGATCACATCGGCAATCCGCTGAATGGGGGCTTTGGAACCCTGTGCTTGTTCAACCACTTTAATAATCTGTGATAACGCCGTGTCCGAACCAACGCGGGTCGCACGCAGTCTTAGTACTCCATTTTTATTCAGCGTAGCGCCTGTAACGGCGTCCCCCGGTTTTTTATCCACGGGCAGGCTCTCTCCGCTTAACATGGATTCGTCGACAGAAGATTGCCCTTCCTCCACGATGCCATCCACAGGAATGCTGTCTCCGGGTTTTACCAGAACCAGATCACCTACTGCGACATACGCCGACGGTACAATAACCTCCTGTCCATCACGAATCACTCTGGCTTCACGCGGAGCCAGTTCGATGAGGCTCTTGATTGCCTGAGAGGAGCGCCCCTTGGCTACAGCCTCGAACCATTTTCCCAATAGGATCAATGTAATCAGAATTGCACTCGTCTCATAATAAAGCTCCACGGTTGGCATGGCTGCTGTTGTCATTCCCGCCCCACCATGATCCATCATGGTCGAAGATACATTACCACTCGTCAGGGTCAGATACAGACTGTAAAAGAAAGCCGCACTTGTACCCAAAGCAACCAGTACATCCATATTGGCACTGCCATTACGGAGCGCTTTATAGGCTCCCACATAGAACTGCCATCCGATCACAAACTGTACCGGCGTTGCCAACACCAGTTGGAACCACGGGTTCATAAACAGATCCGGTACCCAGATCCACGAGGTGAATGAGAAGTGACCCACCATGGCCCAAAGCAGCGGCAAAGATAACAGGGCGGAGATCATCCATTTCCACTTTTTGCGCTGTAATTCACGCTCGCGCACCGATTGGGTATCTTCCTGTGTCTGCTGCAATTCCGCGCCATAACCAAGCTGCTTGATCTTCGCCGTAATATCGGATGCCTTCAATGCTCCCGCTGCAAATTCCACATGTCCCGTTTCCAGTGCCAGATTCACGTTTGCGCGGGATACACCCGGCAACCGGGAAAGACCCTTTTCGATTCGAGCAGAACAAGCAGCACAGGTCATGCCTGTAATGTCCAGATCCACGGATTCCGTTACTGTACCGTAGCCAAGCGCCTCCACCTTATCCCGCAAAGCATTGATGTTCGTTGTCTTCGGATCATAGGATACCGTGGCTTGTTCTATGGCGAGGTTAACATTCGCCTGATTGACCCCTTCCATTCGGGACAAACCCTTCTCAATCCGGGTAGAGCAGGCAGCACAGGTCATACCTGTAATTTGCAGTGTTGTCTGTAATCCCGCTGCTTCCGGTGAAGGTACGGGTTCTGATGCTGTTGCGTTTTCCGTTGCTGATGACTTATCCATGTTGTTAGCTCCTTTCTTTATGAAATATATCCATACGTTCAATACCCCCAAGGGGTATATAAAAGACCAAAATCAGGCTTAAACAATGAACTTATTTAATGGAAAGATCTATTGAAATCCTTCCATGCAAAGGGAAGTTCAGTTTAAGCCTGCAATAATTAGACTACGTCATACCCTTGATCTTCAATGGCTGCCTTGATCTGATCCACATTGACTTTTTGCTCGTCATATTCAACCGCTACAGTTCCTGCTGCCAGATCCACCTGACCATTCGCTCCCGCATTCTTCACGGCTTCTTCAACCGATTTCACACAGTGATTGCAAGACATTCCTGTAACATTCAACGTAATATTAGACATGGGTAGTTCCTCCTTGGATATATAAATGATGAGTTCATTCAAAAATAGTTACTTCATTAACTTCCTTACCGTTACCAACAATTCATCCACAACCTCATGCTCTCCGGCCTGAATGCGCTCAACGATACAGCTCTTCATGTGGCCTTCCAGCAACAGCTTGCCTACCGAATTGAGAGCGGACTGAGCCGCCGCGATCTGCGTCAGCACATCATCACAATAGGTGTCTTTCTCGATCAATCCCTTGATCCCGCGAATCTGTCCTTCAACACGGTTCAAACGGGAAATCAGGTTGCCCTTCATCTCTTGGGAGTGATGGCTCTTGCGCACATGCTTCCCGTCACTGCCTGCCGTATGACATGAATTGGCTTGCTGATCATCTGTCTGTGAGACTTCACTCACTTCTGTTATGGATGAATCCGAAGGTTCCTTGGGATGGCTCTGATGTTCCATCGCGAACACCCCTTTTCTTTCGTTCTGTTATAACCATAACATACCCCATGGGGGTATGCAAGACTGTTTCATTATTTTTCTGAATACGATTTACTTCTCTGCAAAAAATATAGTGTTAGCAAGTGCAGCAGCCTCCGCCGCCATGTCCATTTGAATGGAGATGATCTGGGTGCGAGCCGCTATTTTGCTGAAAAGCTCATGATTTTGATTAGAAGAACTCCTTATTTCCTCCACCCATTTCAACCACTGAGGCACTTCCCACATGCTCCTGGCAGCTACTCCTACACAATAACCATATCTTGCAATTCGTTCGTCTCCCGACCAGCCTGCTGTTCGAAGTCCGTATATGTAGCTCTCGAACAATTTTTCTTTGGCTGGTATAACATCTTTTTCGGCTATGTGACCCAAACTTGCGTTGACACCATATAACTTGCCCAATTCCTCTCCTATTCCAGAAAGACTCATGAATTGCCAATCAATGAGAGTAAGAAGAGTTTCATGATTACGTTCTGACGGCAAAAATATGTTACCTTGTCCCAGATCCTGATGTGACAGCACCCGTGGCAGACGTTCCAATGAGACCAAGAGCTCGTCCATTTGCTCGCTGAACTTCGTAAACCATCGCCAGATAAAATAAGCCTGATCATGTATTTTACTTTCCATACCAGGATATTTCTCTCTACCCTCCGCAGGATCATCTCCAGACCTTTCGAAGCAAGGCTCGATGATTTCAGGAGAATACTGACGACAGCCTCTAACCCAAGACTTCAGCCAAGCCGGACAAACCCACTCATGTTGAGGCAGCTCCGTTTCCGTCAAGTAAGCGCCATGAAACTCACCAAGACATTCAGCAACCCAGCTCCAGTCATCCAAATGCCATACATGAGTGCGTTCATAATGTCCGGCTACGTCTTCCATCCACAGTGCAATGGTATCATCCAATCTATTCTGCACCGCGTAACAATCTGGTGCGACAACTCGCCTTGGTAAATGATCAAGAATTCCAGAAGTGAAAATCTCCGCTTCCCTTTTCCAGTAATTATGGTAGGATACATCTTCTTTTTCCGACGAATCTGGTTTAATGATTTTTAGAATAAGAGACCACGGCCTCACTGCTTCACCCGCCGTAGCCGCTCCATGTATACGATATATGCCCGATGTGGTGAAATTAAGTTGGCCTGGATTGATGGATTCAGCGTCCCACGAATGCACTACCGCGCCAGATTCCCCTAATAGTCTTCGTACAATGAGAGCAAGATATTCTATATCCTCTGCGGATTCCAAAATACGGATTGGTTCCATCTGTTCATTTGAAATAGCTTTCATCGTTTCGCTCCTTTTGTAGACTATGGATTGCTTCAAAGTCCCTTAGAGCAGGACATTATAGTATGTATTCCATTCTACTGCTGCGCACAGCCAGGCCCAATTGCTCATAGAAAGCCTGAGCACCGGTATTAAATGTAGACACGGTTAGTTCAACACTGTCGACCTGCATTTCTTTGCCAAGTTCGATTAATTCTTGCATCAACAGTTTGCCTGTCCCATGTCCGCGATGTTTGCTGCCAACGATGATCTCATTGATATATAACATCTTTCGATCCATTAACAAATCAACATTCTGAATAACATTTAACTGTGCGCTCGCATATCCAACAATCTCACCCTGTTCCAGCCATTCCGCAACATAGAGATAACGATGATCCGTTTCCAGTAGTTGTTCATATTCCTTATGACTCATTCTCGTCTGCAACTCTCTGTATACGTCTGGCCGAGCCTCTACATGCAAATGATGAAGTTCATCCATTAGTGCAGATACTCCCGTGTAATCTCCGATGACAGCCCGTTTAATATTAATCACACTCATCTTCATATTCTCCTCTCACAAACGTTTCCCATGATTATACAACAAGATATCGGGAAGATGATGCTCTGAAACTTGCTGAACCTTTCTGATATAAAAAAGCAGATACCTTAACGGTACCCGCTTCATTTCAAGCTATGTTTGTTTCCTCTTATTCTTTGGATGATTTACCTTCATCAAATGCTACTGGTGACGGCTTGGCAGACCATTCGTCCGCTTGCGGCTCAATATCCACACCGCTCAAAATTTTCTTTTTCTCCATCAAGGAATCCCCGTCTTCATCCAATTTGTTGCGGATTTCTGCCTCATCCTGAGGTTGATTGTTCTGTTGTGTCATGCTGGAGTCCTCCTTTTTCGTATTCATGGTGATGTTCCTATATATAACTTACCCATTTTTTGCATTGTCATTCTGAGGAGCAATGATATCCTCTGATTTATGTATTTTACTTTGATGAAAAATGAAATTCAGCATGCTGCACCCATCTATGAAGCCCTGCTCGTACATTGCGGACTCTGTCATATATTGAAGAAGGGTACTTACGTTACAATAATCCAAAAATAACGTCACTCCCTCTGGCCGCACATATTCACATAGCTCCGTAAATAAACGATCACTTTCTTGCATCAACCTTTTGTATTCTTCTGAACTATACATGATTACCTCTCCGGGACTCTCCGTGCGAAGAGCTTTGAACTCATTAATTACATCCTCTAACCCTTCCATATAAACCCTCCTATAAATTGACGTCACTTTGCATATAAATACTAAAGTGACATCACTTAGATGTCAATATGATTGTATATTGAATAATTTTGTAATGCTACAATATTAATATCATTTTTAGAGGAGTTTTATATTTCATGGCTACAGACAAAAGAGTCTTTACACTTAGGCTGCGAGAAAAGAACTTTGAGAAAATTAAAGTGATTGCTGACAAAAACAAACGATCCATTGCGATGCAAATTGAGTATCTGATTGAGCAGCATATTGAAGCCTATGAAAAGGAGAAAGGCGTTATTTCCCCGGATAAACATAATGACGTATAGATCGTGCGCCCGTTAGTACATGCGCATCATCCATACGTCATTTTTCATGAAATATTTAAAATTTTAATTAAAGACTACCTGTCAGCCAAGCCGAATTATCGCCACATAACTTTATATTTTCGCCACCTTGCTGCCTCTTACTTTAACATTCACGAGCAGGATGCTGGCAATAATCATAACCAGACCTGCGATCAGATTGACCGTCACCGACTCCCCAAGGAACAGTACACTGCATAACAGGGCAATCAGCGGAATGAGGAACGTGAACGATCCTACTTTGCTGGCTTCGCCGGAGCTGACCAGTTTGAAGAACGCGAGCCAGCCCATAGCAATGACAAACACCGAAATAAACAGCATATCGAGTATAAAAGGAAGCACCCACTGCACATCAGCCCAGCTCTCTGTGACCGTACCCGTCAACGTCAGAACAACTCCGCCGATCAGAATCGGAATGGCTGTCATCCAGATTCCATCGACCTTCATTGAAGTTCGCTTCATATATACGGTCCCGATCGCCCAGCTAATTGCACTGAACAGCCCAAGCATAACCCCTTCAGGGGATACTTTGCCTGTCATGCCACCAATACTGATCGTAGCCACCCCTGCAAAACCGAGCACCAATCCGGCAATCTTCAGTCCATACATGGACTCGCCCAGCCACAGCCATGCCCCAATTCCGAGCAGCACAGGCTGCAGGAACACGATGGATGAAAATAATCCTGCCGGCACTTCCGTCAGCCCCACGGTCTGAAAGCCGTAGAAGAAGATGATATTAAGCACCGCAGATATGGCATAGATATGCCAGGTTTGCTTCAGTCGCAGTGTTTTGTAGCGGGGAAAAGCATACAACCCCAGCACCAAGCCCCCAATTAACAGGCGCATGCCTGCGAATATAAGCGGCGGTGTAAAATTTAATGCGTATTTGGTCAGGGGCCAGTTTACGCCCCACATGAGTACCAGAAAAGCCAGGACCCACCCTGCTTTTGCACGTGATAAAGCCATATGTTTATTCTCCTATCCGGCACACATCTATAGGCGCAGTTTAATCAATCGTACACATTATCCTGCGCTCTTTCTGTGCCTGTAAACCATTTGGACTCCGATCCAGACCCGTTTTACATCCGTTCTTTGATCGCTCCGTGTCTCCATGATACAATAGTGATCGAAATAATTGAAATGCATGTTAATCATAAGGAGCATACCATATTTGTTATGAACAACTCACAGTTGCAGTTATTTGTGAAAATTGCAGAGACGGGAAGTTTCACCCGTGCAGGCCAGGAACTGAATATGACGCAGCCCGCAGTCAGTCGGGCCATCTCTTCGCTGGAGAATGAACTGGATGTCACTCTAATCATACGGGATCGCAGGAACGGCATTGTGCTTACGGATGTGGGACAGCGAATTTTGGTCATTTTCCGCCGGATTTTACAGCAATTTGATAAAGTACAGCAGGTCGTTGCCGCCGAAAAAGGGTTGGAGATCGGTACGATTCGTATTGGCTCATTCCCCATGTCATCCGCCCATCTGCTGCCAAAAATCATCCGCTCGATTCGGGACCGCTATCCTCAGATTCAGTTTGAGCTGCACGAGGGGAACATCCTTGAAATTCAGGAATGGCTAAGCTCACGGGCCATTGATGTGGCTCTTATTATTGCAACAGACAAAGAGTCAGTAGATGTTGCTTATGAGACGCTTCCGCTTTATAGCGAGGAGATGTTGGCCGTGTTCCGGGACGATGAACCTTTTGCGAATCAGGAAATTCTGCCCGTACAGATGCTGGACAAGCATCCCATGATCATCTGCAAAGGCGGCTACGAGGTACCGATTGTAGATCTCTTCCATCGAGCAAATGCAGAATTACATTTCGGGTTTGTGGTCTATAACGTAAACACTTGCCTTAGCATGATTGAGCAGGGACTCGGAACCGCCATGCTGCCTGCAATCTCGCTGTCCTGGCTGCCTCCGGGTGTCAAAGCACTCCCCACAGAGCCAAAAGCCTACCGCAATATTGAAATTGCCGTTCCTTCACTTGTCGATGCTTCTCCCGCATCCCGGTTATTTATTGAAACGGCGCAGCAATTGTTTGGACAACGCTAACGAATCGATTTCACCTTCCAATGTAGCGCCAGTCACTCCTATTTTTAAATTCAAAAGGGCGCCCCTAGGTTAAATTGTACCCTCTGTAAAGGACATTAAAAAAAAGGTTAGGCAACTTCTTTAAGCTGCTGTCTGTATTTTGCAGGCGGTAGCTTTTTTAAATTCCATTGCCCTCGATAATGATTGTAGT
>NZ_JBHVMZ010000008.1:0-96772 GCF_042796655.1 Paenibacillus sp. NPDC057886
CGTTCGTCCTGAGCCAGGATCAAACTCTCCAATAAAGTATTGAAAAGAGCGATAAGCTCATTTTGAAACTGACGAGATTAAAAATCTCATTTATTCTTACTTCGAAATCATACGGTCCGAAGACGTGTACCGATTTCTCAGCGTCGATCTTGCAAGCAAGATCGTTACTCACTCGTTGTTCAGTTTTCAAAGATCAAACTCGTTTGTGTTACTCTTTTCGTTGTCAGCGCTGTGTTTCAGCGGCGACTTAAATAATATATCATACTGATGAAACCAATGCAATAGTTTTTCCAAAAAAACATTTAATAGATTCTAAGTCCCTAATGACCCCACTAAAACTATAGCGAATTTGAGGCTCTATTCCCCCAACGATCGCGTCCACGTTCATGGGCTTTCTTGATATCTGCTAAAGAAGCCTACAAGCGTGACACTTCCATGCTGCAGTAGGATTACCCCGCTCTCCATACAAAACTCAAAAGGCCGGCTCTTCTCAGAGTCGACCTTTGAAGATTAACGGTTTTCCGTTACTTTACAGTGTTATTGCTGTATCCAGGGATTTCTACGCTTTTTGTTGTCAGAACTACGTTTAGAGGTTATTCCTGTGCGTTCTCTTGCTTGTTTCCCGGATACAGATACTTTAGATTTATCTTTGGCAGCAGGTTTGGCTGTTCTGCGTTTTGCAGTTCCTGTTTTGGCTGCTCGTTTAGGCTTCGCTCCAAGATTGAACTCATCCTCACTCTCTGTAGCGGACTGGCTTAAGTTAGCTTCGTCATGTCCGCCCTTTTTACCTTCCCCCTTACCTTGTGGAGGATACATTTCACCAAATGCACCCAGCGGAGACGGCGGCACCATGTTCTGAGTAGGGTATGGGTTCTGATATGCATACTCTAATGGCTGATTAGGCATCATGGATGTGGTCATTTCGGGTTGCATCCCATAAGGATTGTATGTGCCCCACGCTGGGTTCTGATAGTTATGTGAGGGATAAGCGTATTGATGGTTGGGCATATGATGGTTGCCACATCCGCATGGCGGGTACGGAAGCATAGAGTAAGGAGAAATATGAGGCGGTTGGTGGTTCATATGCTCATTGGCCGCAAATGGAGGGTATGGGCTGTTTACTTGACCTGATGGAGCAATCGGATACGAGTTATTCTGCATCTCTGCAAATACGTTTGGCATAACGTTGTTATGATTATACTCCGTGCCGGTCCATGGTGTGTTGGATGTATTACCCATGGAGTAAGGACTCACCTCAGGTATACCCGGGAATGTAGCATTGTCATTCGCCCCAGCCGTATACATGTTTTGTGGAGCAGTGTATACCTCTTGTGCAGGTACTGGAACTTGAGCATACGGATGCTCGGCAGGAGCATGAAGCATTTTACTGCCACAACCACATGGAGCTTTGGTCGCAGGCGTCACTTCTGTAGACCATTTCGTGTTGTTAGGTATTACAGGTAGAGGCAGGACTTCAGGTGAGATATTAGGCATCGTATACGTCGGAGCTTCAGTTATCGGTTTTAATTGTACTTCGGATTTGGTGTTTTCTTTCTTCTGAGCTTCCTCCTGCGGCTTCTCTTCAGGAATTTCAGGTAACTGTGGTAAAACTTCCACTTCTGGCTTGATATTAGGTATGACTGGATTTGCAGGTATTGGAGCTGGAACCGAATTGGAGACTTCCGGTAAAGGTGCCGGTTCAGGGACCGGGACTACTGGTACAACCGGAGCCGTTTCTTCTTTAACCCCTGTGTATTCCTTTCCTTCAGGCGACAACTTCTCATGAGCAACATTAGATGATGCACCATTCTCTGAAGCCACATTCCCCGGTGCATTCGCTGATGGAATGTACACGGTCTCCCCTACAAGAAGAGCATTAGGATTTTTCAATTGCGGGTTTGCATTGATCATATCTTTCAACGGAACTCCCCAAGCCTGTGACAACTTCCACAATGAATCTCCTTGCTGAACTTTATGACTGTGCAACACGCCTTCTGGCTTTGGTGTTACAGGCTCCGCAGGAATTTTGACCTTCATGCCGATCTCCAACTTGTCGGGATTTGCAATTTGCGGATTAGCTGCGATAATTTTGTCCAACGCTACATTATATTTTTGGGACAGCAGATATAATGTGTCGCCTTTTTTCACCATGTGTATTTTCACTTGGAACTAACCTCCTAGACGTGATACTTGGGCAGTGCATTCGCCCATACCGTTACTACATCCTATGCAGAAATTGGGCCAATGACATCAACTAAGCAAAAAAAATCCTTCCCGCCCCAAAAACCGCATACTCCAGGTATGCTGAATTTCTAAGACAAGAAGGATTCCCTGCTTTCCTATTCAGTTCGTTCCATTTAATCTTCCCAAACTTTATAACCGTCTTTGTCGACAATTTGACGGAACGCTTCCAGCAGTCTCAAGGTTACAGGACCTGCGACGCCCGTTCCAATCGTTCTGCCGTCCACCTCATAAGCAGCAATAACTTCTGCAGCTGTTCCAGTGAAAAAGACTTCGTCGGCAATGTACACATCATGTAGCGTAAATGGTACTTCTTTTAATTCAAGATCCAGCTCACCGCACAGATCGATAATGGCCTGACGTGTAATTCCCTCCAGTGCACCAAGATAGCAAGGTGGCGTGTACACTACACCATTTTTGATGATGAAGATGTTATCACTTGAACCCTCAGTAACGTAACCTTGGGAATTCAGCATAATAGCTTCACCAGCATTTGAATAGTTAGACTGAATTTTAACCAGGATGTTATTCAGATAATTCAATGATTTAATTTTTGGATTCAATGCGTCCGGGATGTTGCGGCGCTGGGAAACAGACACGGCTTTCAGCCCAGTAAGATACGCTTCCTCCGGATAAATCGCCAGTTGCTCTACAATGATGATAACGGATGCTTTAGGGCAGCGCAGCGGATCAAGACCCAGATTACCAGGTCCACGTGAAACGATCAAACGAATATAACCGTTACGCATATCATTGCGACGTACCGTTTCAGCCATCACTTCCAGCATCTCATCATAAGACAGCGGAATGTTCAGACTGATGGATTTAGCTGAATCGTACAAACGATCCAAATGCGCTTTGCATCTGAAAATGTTACCGTTATAAATTCGAATACCTTCGAAAATACCGTCTCCATACAAAAATCCATGATCATATACCGAAACGGTTGCGTTCTCCTTGGTCACATATTGACCATCCAAGTAAATCCATTGTTCTGACACCGATGACTGCACCTCCATAAAATTTCCATTCCTAGATTCCGAAACTACATTTATCTCGTTCATTGTACAACAAATGACAAGCTATTTCTTGCTCATTTTACCCAGTCTTATGACAACCTTCAACACTGTACGTCCTGATTCAGGTCGTTTTCAACGAAGGATATGTATAACACGGATAGCTGCCAAGAACGCGTACCTGACAATTCAAAGCCTCAATCTCAGCCATGGCTGCGGTAAGCAATACCGAATCTGCACTTTCCTCAACATCAATGTAAAAATAATAACTCCCCAACCTCTTCTTCGTTGGACGAGATTCCAGTCGGGTCAAGTTCAGCTTCCGCCAGGCAAAAGCCGACAGTACCTGATGCAATGCACCCGGTGCATCTTCAGGTAATGTAACCAGCAAACTGGTTTTTACATGATCAGGCTCTCGTGGTATCTGAACAGGCTCATGGCCTATCAGTACAAAACGTGTATAGTTGTTGTCATGGTCGGTAACCCGTTCAGCCATAATGTCCAAACCGTGCTTCTGTGCAGCCAGCCTGGTGCCAATCGCGACCCAGCCTTTTCCAGGATTTTTTTTCACAATTTCTACAGCTTCCGCTGTACTGTTTACACCCTCAAGGTCTGCTCCAGGTGAATGCAGGCGAATAAAATTCTGGCACTGCGGTATCGCTACGGGATGGGACATGATTTTCGTAATTTTCCCGAAATCATATTCACCACTCTCTGTCCTGAACTCGGAGCCATGCCCAATGACATTCTGGATGGATGGATAAACCCATTCTGCTTGCATCGGAATATCCACTTCGTTAACCAGCCAGTCCATATGCAAACTAACGGAGCCTTCAATCGTATTCTCAATGGGTATGACACTGTACTGGGACTTTCCACTATCCGTAGCCCGGAAAACATCAGAAATCAGCTTGGAATGAAGCAATTCCAAAGGCTCCCCATTAAACAGAAAATCTACTGCTTCATGGGAAACTGAGCCTTCAGGTAATACTGCAATTCGTTTCATGCGTTAACTTCCCCTTTAACTCTGTCCATAAAAGGACTTTCATCTTGATCAGGCAGTACGGTAACACCGTCCAGGTCCGGATCCAACCACAATGCAGATGCAGTGATACCTTCACGACTCATTGTGTGTATCAAATATTGCTCCAATTCGAGCTTACGAGTATCATGACGATCTACCAACGTCAAAACAGTAGGTCCGGCTCCACTCAATGCAGCCCCTAGGGCTCCATGACTGACCGCATGTTCCAGGATTTCAGCCATACCGGGTACCAAAGATGCTCTGTAGGGTTGATGAATCCGATCAGACATCGCCTTTTGAATCATGTCCAATCTACCACTTGCCAAAGCCGCAACGAGTAAGGATGATCTACTTATATTGTGAATGACATCAGACTTGTCAAATTGCTGCGGAATTACATTTCTTGCTTTCGAAGTGGACAACTCAAAGTCCGGTACGATGACCAGGGTCTGCAAATCCTGATGCGGCTCAATGCGAATATGGTCTACCCGACTTCCATCCCACGCTGCTGTAATGATACCTCCATATAGTGAAGCTCCTACATTATCCGGATGCTTTTCCAGCGACGTAGCCATGTCCAGAAGCCTGGCATTAGATAATGGAGTACCAATTAATGCATTAGCAGCAGCCAATGCACCCACAATGGCGGATGCACTGCTTCCCAGTCCCCGAGTAAGCGGAATATCGGAATACATGGAAATCTCCAACTCCGGCACGGAGATTCCAGCTTCGTTGAACACCATCTGTGCAACTTCATATATCAAATTCGATTTATCTGTTGGCAAACCAGTCAGATGATCTCCATGTAAATGAAATGTTGTCTGCTCAGCCGGTTTCATCTCAAGCCATGCATACAGAGACAATGCCATGCCCAAGGTGTCGAACCCTGGACCCAGATTGGCTGTACTTGCAGGTACCTTAACGATCACCCTTTGCTGCAAACTCATACGGATTGTTGCTCCAATTGTGCAATTGCCGCCATAACCGCTTCTTCGGAATCTTCCACAACAAGCGGCTCAGTCGCTACCGTTTTGATTGCAATATTAGGATCTTTTAGACCATGTCCTGTCAGTACGCAAACCACAGTCTCTCCGCCTTTAAAGTACCCTTCACTCTTCAGTTTGTATACACCGGCAACGGAAGCAGCGGATGCAGGTTCAGCAAAAATCCCTTCACGAGCGGCGATCGTACGATATGCTGTCAGAATTTCTTCGTCAGTTACATAATTAATTTGTCCGCCAGACTCTTCAGCTGCAGCTACAGCAGTTTTCCAACTTGCTGGATTACCAATTCGAATAGCTGTTGCTACGGTTTCAGGCTCAAGGATCGGTTCACCTTTGACAATCGCCATGGCGCCTTCCGCTTCAAAACCGACCATACGGGGCAGGGAGTTCGATTTGCCTGCTTCTTTATACTCTTTGAACCCTTTCCAGTAAGCCGAGATGTTCCCTGCGTTACCCACCGGGATCGCGAGCACATCAGGTGCTTGACCAAGCTGCTCAATAACTTCAAATGCAGCCGTTTTCTGTCCTTCAATCCGGAACGGATTCACGGAGTTCACGAGCGTAATTGGATGTTTGGCTGTAATCTCACGCACAATTTCCAATGCACGGTCAAAGTTGCCATTAATCGCAATCACTTTGGCTCCATAGATCATGGCTTGAGCCAGTTTACCCAGCGCAATGTTGTTATTCGGGATCAATACGATACAATTCAGACCAGCACGAGCCGCATAGGCCGCTGCTGCCGCTGAAGTGTTGCCTGTTGATGCACACATGATCGTGCGGCTGCCTTCTTCCATCGCTTTAGCAACAGCCATAACCATGCCGCGGTCTTTAAATGAACCTGTAGGATTCAGACCTTCATATTTGAAATATAAATTCAATCCGAGTTCCTCGGACAGATTCTCCGCATGAACCAAGGGTGTGTTTCCTTCGTGAAGAGTAAGCAGGGGTGTGTTTTCATTAACCGGAAGGTGCTCTCTATACGTTTGCAGTAATCCTTGATATCTCATTGTGGGTAAACTCCTTTGTCGTTAATAATCCGAATATGATTGCATACATCTATATGGTTAAACGTGTACCTTAAACCTGGACTTAGAATTGAAAATTCAAACCGGAATTTAAGGACGTATTATCCTTCTACCCGGTACACACTCTTAATGCGACGAATGACGGCAAGGGATTCAAAGTGTTTCAATACTTTATCCATGCTCGCCTTGCTAGCGTTATGCGTAACGATGATGATCTCTGCATCCGGGTTGTGCTCGTTCGGCTGTTGCACAACTGAAGCCAGGCTGACTTCGTATTCAGCGAAGATTTGTGTAATTTGCGCCAGTACCCCTGCCTTGTCATCCACATGCAGCAAAATAAAGTTTTTCGACATAATATGCTCGTCACTTTGCAGACGCTTCTGTTTATACGGCACAATCGCTTTGAGACCATTCACGCCCAGCTTCAGGTTTTTGATCACAGCCACGATATCCGCTACTACAGAAGTTGCCGTCGGAAGCTCGCCTGCACCCGCACCGTAGAACATCGTCTCACCTACAGCTTCGCCATGTACATACACAGCGTTGAACACCCCATTGACGGAAGCAATCGGATGATTCTGTCTTACCATCGTCGGCTGAACACTAATGGTGATCTCATCATCTCGACGATCTGCGATACCCAGCAGCTTCATCTCGTAACCAAGTCTTTTAGCATAGGTAATATCTTCACGGGTTACGGATGTAATCCCTCTAACGGTCACGTCTTTCAATTCCACATTGGTACGGAAGCCCAAAGTACCCAGAATCGCCATTTTGCGAGCTGCATCGAGTCCTTCGACATCGGAAGTTGGATCGGTTTCTGCATATCCGAGTGCTTGAGCCTCTGCCAGAACTTCTTCATACGAGGCGCCTTCCTGACTCATTTTGGTCAAAATAAAGTTCGTTGTTCCATTCACTATCCCCATAATGCGGGTAATTCGGTCGGATGAGAAACCTTCAATCAGCGTGCGGATGATGGGAATGCCCCCAGCCACACTCGCTTCGTAGAATACATCACACTGCTTTTCCTGTGCTTTGGCCAAGATCTCGGAACCGTGCAGAGCCATTAAATCCTTGTTCGCAGTTACGATATGCTTGCCCCGCTCCAGTGCTTCAAGAATGTACTCTTTGGTCTGATCAATGCCGCCCATAACTTCCACAATAACATCAATATCCGGGTGACGAATCACTTCCCAAGGATCTTCAGTGAGCTTCGCACGGTCTACAGCAATGACACGATCCTTCTCCGTATTCTTCACTGCAATCTTCTCAATAACGATAGGTGATCCAACCTGACTGCTCAGATCCTCCTGATTTCCTTCCACGATGCGAACGACCCCAGTACCCACCGTACCCAGACCCAACAATCCCACTTTTACCGGTTTCACTAACGATCTACCCCCAATGTCTTTTTCTCCTTCACCCCTGTACGATTTAACCATACATACAACTTATTCCTAAACGTTTTACGATAACGTCTAATTAACCTTGGCCTACAATGCGCGTGCGTCGAACCCCGGGCATATCCTGCATCCGATCGAGCATTTCTCCGATTTCTCCATGAAGATGAGACGTCTCCACTGAAATGACAACATTGGCCCTTCCCTGGAGTGGGATACTTTGATTAATGGTTAGCACGTTGGCTCCATAACCAGCTACATGTCCGAGCACACGAGACAATATTCCTGACTGATGCTCCAAATCAATGGAGATCGTTACAATTCGCTCCCGTTCAAGCTGATTGATCAAATGGATGCCATCCTTGTATTTATAAAAAGCACTTCGGCTTAATCCAACCTGTTCAACCGCCTCATGAACTGTTTTGACATCCCCGGAAGCCAGCAGTTCTTTTACCTGCATGGTCTTCACCACAGCCTCTGGCAAAATGTCTTCCCGTACTAAGTAATAGCGTTCATTCACAGAACGTCCTCTCCTCAAAGACTCATGTATTCATATAGTGGACATTATATAGGATCTATTCCAAAAGGGCAATACCTCACATGTCTATTTTTGAAAAACTATTCCTAACAGTATAAAAGTTTATCCTACGCGTAGGTAAGGGAAAATAAAAAAACGCAGAGCAGCGGGTTATCTCCCACTACTCTGCGTATGTTTTAAATCCTTTATATTTGTAAGGGTTGCACTTCTATCTTAATAGTAGCTGCTGCCTTCCACAAATTCAAACTCAAACTCGCCAATGCGCACAATGGTTCCTTCTTCAGCTCCGCGTTTACGCAGTTCGGCATCCACACCCATATGTCGCAATGTACGCGCTAGTTTGAGAATAGCTTCATGCGAATTCAGCTGCATCCGTTTCATCATACGTTCAATCTTGGCACTTTCGACAACGAAGATTTCATTCTCCCGCACAATACGGAAGCCATCGTCCTCTTTTTTGTCCAAGCTGTACACTTTGCGTTCGGATAAGTCAGCGACTTCTTCAACTACGGGCTCGTCCGGAATTTGATCCAGCAGATCAGCCGCACGATACAAGAGCTCTTGAATCCCTTTCCGTGTCAGGGACGAAATAGGCATTACTTCAATATCCGGTTGAACTTCACGAGCCTTCTGCAAAAACTCTTCCAGATTAGCTTCGGAATCCGGCATGTCCATTTTATTGGCTGCTACAACCTGTGGTCTTTCGGCGAGTACAGGATTGTACAATTTCAGTTCCTCGTTGATTTTCTGCCAGTCTTCGAACGGATCACGTCCTTCTGAACCAGACATGTCAACAACATGAACGATAATACGTGTACGTTCTACGTGACGCAAGAACTCATGTCCAAGTCCAATACCTTCATGAGCACCTTCAATCAGACCAGGCAAGTCGGCCATAACAAAGCTGCGACCTTCACCCACACCAACAACACCCAGGTTAGGGGTAATGGTTGTAAAATGATATGCTCCAATCTTTGGCTTGGCTGCCGAAACAACAGACAACAGTGTAGATTTCCCGACACTTGGGAAACCAACCAAACCGACATCTGCCATGACCTTAAGCTCAAGTACGATGTAACGTTCTTCGCCCTCTTCACCATTTTCGGCCAGTTCTGGTGCTGGATTGTTAGGCGTGGCAAAACGAATGTTTCCCCGTCCGCCTCGTCCGCCACGAGCAACGACAACCTGTTGACCATGACGTGTCAAATCAGCCAGTACTTCTCCACTATCATCATCCAAAATGACGGTTCCAGGAGGAATACGTACGATCATATTCTCAGCGTTCGCACCATGCTGACTTTTATTACGTCCCTTCTCACCACGTTTTGCTTTGAAGTGACGTTGGTATCGGAAATCCATCAATGTACGCAGACCTTCATCCACGCGGAAAATGATGTCGGCTCCTCTGCCTCCATCGCCACCTGCTGGTCCACCTTCAGGTACATACTTCTCCCGGCGGAAGGAAACAATTCCGTCTCCTCCATCTCCGGCTTTCACATAAATCTTCGCTTTATCAACAAACATGGCTTACCCCTTCTTCCTATATTCCGCAAGGCATTCTGAATTGTATAAACGTATCCTCAGACGGGAGCTGCTCCGTTCTGACTTTTTTTCCTTTGAGTACGGCATTGAGCTGCCGCAGTGTTTCCGGATCGGGTGTTTGATCCCCATCCAGCCGGACAACCACATCACCATGATCCTGTCCGAAGTTCAAGGTCAGTTTGCGAACCTCTCCCCAAGACGACCGGCCGCCGCCATATTGATAGGCTCGAATCGCATCGGCAATCGCCCCCGTAAGCGACTCGCCATCCTCGGGAGAGACCAGAGCACTAAGCTGCAACTCTTCCTCTACGACCACATGCAATTCCAGAGCGACTCCACTGGTCCGGAAAGATTGAAGATAAAATACGAGTGAAGGAATACCCAATCTGGAGATTCGGCTTTCTTCGTTAACCCGCTCTACTATTCTTTCCACACATTGCACTGATTTATCAAGTTTGCCCAGTCTAAGATATCCATACAACACCTGAAGATCGTTCATCCAATCATGCCTATGATGATTTAATGATGCAATTGCTGTCTTTTCCATAGATTGTATGATGGTTCTGCGTTCCGCCTCTGCCTGTCTCTTCATCACGTTCACAGAAACAAAAAGCACCGCGACGGACCACAATGCGTATACAGCAATTAAAATAACCACTGGATACAGCATAACGAAAACCAAAGGAATCAGAAGTGAACATGCCGCAATCCACGGCACTCTTTTCCAAGATTTCATGGCTTCTCCCCGTTCTACAAAACTCGGTTGGTTTAAACCCCACCGTAACCAAGTATAACATGTCTTTTCTGCCAGTTCATTATCGAATAACCTATAAATACAAAAAGCCTCCGGCAAAAATGCCGAAGGCTCCTTAGGCGGAATGCCGATATTATGCTTCTACTGCAGCTGCTACTGGAGCAACATTCACAGGGTAGATGCTTACTTTTTTACGATCGCGTCCCCAACGTTCGAATTTCACAACGCCGTCAACTTTCGCAAACAAAGTGTCATCTTTACCGATACCCACGTTAGTACCTGGGTGAATTTTCGTTCCGCGTTGGCGAACGAGAATGCTACCACCAGTTACTGTTTGTCCGTCAGCACGTTTAACGCCAAGACGTTGTGCGTTACTGTCACGACCATTCTTCGTGGAACCTACACCTTTTTTCGATGCGAATAACTGAAGATTTAATTTCAACATGATTGGTTGTCCTCCTTCTTTAATTATTTGACTTGCTCTATCTGAATATACTTTCCGTATGACTCTGCAATATCAGTGAGCATAAGCACCATGGATTCGAGTAGCAATTGTACCTGGGACCAGGTTCCGTCTTTCTCCAACACCGGTAAAGAAGCGCTTAAAAAGCCATTCTTCATCTTGGCGTCCATTTCGACACCAGTCAGTGTTTCAATCGAGTTCACCGTACCTACTGTAACAGCAGATACCCCGGCACATACGATGTCTTCTCCTCGCTTGGCAAAATTAGCATGCCCTTTGATGGAGAACCGATCGATGCTCCCGTCATCATTACGAAAGACTTGAACGATAATCACTTATCGCACCTTCTTACGCTTTGATTGCTTCGATAGTTACTTTTGTATACGGTTGACGGTGACCTTGCTTCACATGGTAGTTCTTTTTAGGTTTGTATTTGTATACAACAACCTTTTGTCCTTTGCCATGTTTCTCCACTTTAGCCGTTACAGTTGCTCCGGAAACCAATGGTGTACCTGCTGTCAAACCTTGATCGTTAGATACAGCCAGGACACGGTCGAACGTTACGCTTTCGCCATCGTTCGCAGTCAATTTCTCGATGAACAGAACATCGCCCTCTTGGACTTTGTACTGTTTGCCACCTGTTTCAATAATTGCGTACATTTGCCTTGCACCTCCTCATGTCTCAGACTCGCCCGGTCTCAGGTGACAGTGTCCTTGCGGAACTGTTCTTGTACCCGGCCAGTGCGGTTACAGCATGTGCAAGACCAATAGGCTAAACACATACCTGATGATTATACCACCAACTATACTAAAAATCAATGCAGCGGCGAAATATATCTTTTGCCTGTCCCATGACAGGAAGAACACGGCTCCACATAAGGGAGCGTGCTTTCTTCCCGTACCTTCTTACGGGTAAGTTCGAGCAGCCCCAGCTTGGTCCAACCCATTACAAAAGCCTTGGTTCGATCCTTCTTGAGTTCATTTTCCAGCGTTGCCGCAACTTCATGCCGATTCATCGCTTCCTCCATATCAATGAAGTCCACAATAATCATGCCGCCGATATCCCGAAGACGCATTAAACGTGCGATTTCAACCGCTGCCTGCATGTTCGTCTCCGTTACAGTCTCTTCCAGACTGTCACCGCCTGCTCCTGTGTACTTGCCTGTATTGACATCGACCACAGTGAGCGCCTCGGTATGATCAATGACAATATATCCGCCACCAGGCAGCCATACCTTGCGGGCGAAATCCTTGTTTAACTGCTCCTGCACACGATAAGCAGCAAAAATTGATTCTTCTCCCCTGTACACCTGTACTTTAGGTTGATGGCCTGGACAGATTTCCTCCAGCAAAGCACTCAATTCACGGGCTTGTACTTCATTATCCGTAATTACTTCATCGCTGCCCGGCGTATACACATCACGAATGATCCGATGAACCATACTGTGATCCCGATGCAGCAGGCTTGGTGAAGGCAAACTATCCGCTTTTTCACGAATTAGACGCCACTGCTCACGTAATGTTTCCAGGTCGGCCTGAATGGCTTCCCTCTGTTCCTCTGCGGATACGGTTCGTATGATAAGCCCCTCTTCGTCCCGTCTCAGTTGTTCACCCAGCGTCTTGAGTCGGGATCGATCCCCCTCACGGGCAATTTTCTTGGAGACGGCTACATAATCCGCTAAAGGCATGTAGACAAGCCAGCGGCCCGGCAGCGAATAATGAGTCGTCACCCGGGCTCCTTTGCTTCCTACTGGCTCCTTCAGGACCTGAACGATTACATCCTGACCTGGACGAAGCAGCTCCGAAATCGAAGGCTTTACTTTGGGTTGTTTCTCCAGATTGGGATGCAATACATCGTCCACATACAGAAAAGCATTCTTTTTCTGACCGATATCCACAAAAGCAGCTTGCATACCTGGTAACACGTTCACTACCCGTCCTTTGAAATACGAACCCAGCAGTCCACGCTCGCGTGTACGCTCTGCCATGAATTCTACAGCTTTGCCTTCTTCCAGAAGCGCCATTTGCATGAGGTTATGTTCATTATGTACAATCATTTGTTTCATGGCTTCACCTCTAGAAGACAATTCAATTCATCCACATCCATTCTGTATCTTCGCATACTCATTGTACATGTATTAACCCAATTCAGGACAGATCCACCAAGATGCTACAACTTATCCGTGTCTTGTTTGAAATAAGAACCGATGATTCGCTGCTCAGGCAAAACGGCCATGATTCTTCCCTGTCTATTCATCACATATATCATATGGTATCTTTCTCTCTTAAATAGACGCAAAATAGTCTCCAAAGGTTTCGCCGGAAATGAGATTATCGGCTGTGCCAAACTGCCTGTAGCGGCATGGCGGGTGAATGCACTTTCACGATTCATCAGAAATCGGATAAACCGGTATGGAATATTTCGGTAATCGATCACATTGGAATAGAACAGAAAGATTCCGATCAACAGGATATTTAACGGCAGCCCGTAATCACCGGTAAACCAGCGACCGATGGCAACCAAGATCACCCCTGCGCTACACAGAATGCTGATTCTGTAGGTCCACATCAATGTCGTGTAGTAAGGAGCAGCAAGACTAACGAGTGCCTGTACAATTTTACCGCCATCTAACGGCAACACCGGTAGCAGGTTAAATAGGGCAATCAGCAGATTCCCCTGTATAATATAATCCAAAAAAAGCGGGTCTCCCAGGTTCCCGTACTTCAGCAACAAAACAACTCCAACCATGAGCATATTTTGAAAAGGACCTGCCAAAGCGATAATGATCTCCCGACGTGCTGTAATATTTCCGGCATCCTCAATAACGGCGACGCCGCCAAAAGGAAGCATCTGTATCGAAAGGACACGGCAGCCCAGAAGGGCTGCCGCTGCAGCATGTCCACATTCATGAATAAAAACGATGGCAAACAGCGTGATGAGTTCAATAAAGTTCCCGGTCAACAGGGAAGCCATCATGATAATCACAAAAAAAGGATGAAACGAGATCCGTACCCCCCACAACCTAATCAAGGGCAACCACTTCCGCAGGGTCTACGTACTGCTCGCCCTCTTTTACAGCGAAATACAATGTGGCAGGTTGATCATTTCCAGTCTCCTTTAGGCTACCGACAGCATCACCCGCTTCTACCCAATCATTCACCTGGACTTCACTCTCGTTCAAGCGTCCGTATATGGCTGTGACTTGACCAGAGTGCTGGATTACAACCGTTGTCCCATTTTCCGGATCATCCAATACTTGAAGTACTCGTCCGGCATCTGAACTGACAACTTGGACAAGTCCTGTAGCGCCAGCTTCGGGAACAATCTCAATGCCTTTCATGCTCAGTGCAAAAGGCTGAACGACGGTTCCCGAGATCGGTTTGCCCAGCAGGTGTCGGATACCCGAGCCGTTCACAGGATCGGTGGTATGCCCAAGAACAGGCAGGAAAGATGGCGTTCCGCCAAAATGCCTTTCGTACCAGGCAGCGGCATAGGCAAAATCCATATCCCGATGCAGCACATCGGCTATCACGGTTTTGGCAGATGTCGTCCACGAAGTGTTCAACTGGAACAATCCCCAGACTCCGCCGAATAATAAAATGCTAACCACCGTTCGTCCCACGAATGAATTCATCAGATTAAAACGCGGATGGCCGCCCGGACCATAATGTCCGTTCTCTTTTTTCCACAGCCATTCCGGATCTCTTTCCTGTTCTGCCAGCGATGATCTTGCCGTTCGTAGGTTTTCTTGTATATCCATAGACGAGAAAGGATTACGTTGTGCAGATGTACGCTTATCGGATACCAAGCCCGATTCTCGCTGCTGCATAACTTCTTCCGTAGCACCATCCATTAACCGCCGAATGCGCTCTTCTCTTCTCTGTTTGATTCTGAGTTTCGTATTCATGGAATGTCCTCCCGCCGAGGCTTGTTTACTACATCCTATGAGGGGCTCGTTCATAATATGAACAAGCTTCGGCTGGAAGCAAAAATAACCCTACAACGTGGAGTCCTCCTGTGAGGTAAATGTCCTATTCTATACAAGACGCCTTTAATAAAATGCTCCATAATATTCAAAAAGCCGGGCTTGAGGGCCACGGCTGTCATACATGAATGTGATGAGGAAGAGCGAGTTAACCCATTCCAAAAAACTTCTTGAAACGTGTGAAAGCACCCTTTTTCTGCTCCAATTGCATCAGAGGAACGGTATCTCCCAGAATACGACGGGCAATATTACGATAGGCAATGGCCGCAAGTGAATCCGGATTCATTACTGTAGGCTCTCCCGAGTTGGCTGCCTTGATGACAAGCTCATCATCAGGAACGATCCCGATCAGATCAATGTTAAGTACTTGTAAAATGCCGTCAATGTCGAGCATATCGCCTGATTTGACCATATTGTTACGGATACGGTTCACGACCAATTTTGGTGATTGAATGTGTGAACTCTCCAGCAAACCAATGACACGGTCCGCATCACGGACAGCCGCATTTTCTGGTGTAGTGACCACAATCGCCTGGTCAGCTCCTGCAACCGCATTTTTGAATCCCTGCTCAATTCCGGCTGGACAATCAATAATGACGTATTCAAAATCTTTTTTCAATTCGAGGATAATGTCCTTCACCTGTTCTGGTGACACCGAGTTCTTATCTCTCGTTTGCGCTGCAGGTAGCATATATAATTCTTCAAAACGTTTATCTTTGACCAAAGCCTGATTCAGTCGGCAGCGGCCGTCTGCAACGTCGCACAGATCATAAATGATCCGGTTTTCGAGTCCCATTACGACATCCAGATTACGAAGGCCGATATCGGTATCTACCAGACAAACCTTTTTGCCGAGCAGCGCCAGCGCTGTCCCGATGTTTGCCGAGGTGGTTGTTTTACCCACGCCGCCTTTACCCGAAGTGATCACGATCGCCTCTCCCATGAGCTACACTCCTTTAAACACATTAAAATCTCGGCGCAACCGAACGATATTGCTCATCTTGTCGATCTGCATCTGATTGTCCTGTAAATAAGCAAATTCCATTCCGGTCTCTCGGCTCTCCCACTCATCGGGAGGACGGCTGATGATATCAGCGATCCGCAGCTGCGTTGGTGCAAACACCGAAGCTGCAATGATCGAATCTTCGTCCCCACCAATTCCAGCATGAGCCATGCCTCTGAGTGAACCCAAAACATATATATCTCCGGTACACGTTACTGTGCCCCCCGGATTGATATCACCAAGAAAAAGTAGATTCCCTTCATGATGAAGCACCTGACCCGAACGTACCATACCACACATGGTCACAATCGGCGGCGGCCCTTTAACCTCTGGTTTAAGGGCCGGTGAGTCGATGGAACGAATGAGTAAATTCCCTTTTTGTTTCAGTATATCAAGAATTGCTTCTTTCTGGTCCTCCGTCACTTCCCGGCTGCCCAGTTTGATATCCACATGAACAATCGGTCCGGTCAAAATATTTTGATGGCTGTGTTCCAGCTTATAGCGGAGCTCGTAGAGCAATTCCTCGAATTCACATTGATCGTCCAACAGGAAAACCAGGCCGTCTCGGATGCCTTTAATCGTTACGTGATTCGATTTTACCGTCATAAGCCTGTCCCTCCCATCTCATTACATTTCGTGCCCGGGTCCCAAAGTTCCTGCTTCTCACTCCATAAATGTATCAAGAAGCTTCTTGTGCTTTGCTCTTTCTCTTACCGATCCGCTCCAGTTGTTTCCGAAGAGGAACATAAATGATCAGCGCGAACACAAAATGAATGAACAAATTGGGAATCATGTATTCAAGCAATGCCCAGTCAAATGTCACATGATTGAGTTGGAAGAGCTTGTATAGAAAGAATAACATGGTGTCATTAAGCAGACTTCCCAAAAGAACAACGGAAACCATAACCGGCAGTGGTGCACGCGGCGCTTGAAAAATAAGTCCCATCATATATGCCGATAAGCCCATAGAGAATCCGTATGGTCCAATCATTTCGCCGTAGAATACGACATCATGCAATAGTCCAAATAATATGCCAAGCACCAACGCCGTGTGCCGATGATGATATACAGCGATAAACAAAATCACGATGTAGACCAGGTTGGCAGAAATACGCATTTGCCAGGCCGAAGGAATGAGTAGCGGAAGGATCGTTCCTTCAACAATGAACAAAACGAACAGTAACAGGAATAAGACTTGCTTGCGCGTTACCATTATTCTTTTACCTCAGGTGGGATAATCACAATCAGCTCTTTCCAGTCCAGAAAGCTTGCATAGGGCTTAATAATCGCAGTCCGTGTCAAACCATATTCCCCAACTTCAACCTTCTCCACTTTCCCAATACGCATGTACTTCGGAAAATTGTTGATAATCCCGGAGGAGATGATTTCATCATCTTTTTTGATATTTGAATCTTCCGAAATCTTGGTCATTTTGAGCATGCCTGTCTTCGGATCATAACTCTCGATCATACCAAACACTTTTTCTTTACCAACCGCTGTAGCTGCAATGGCATTGGATGTTGGATCATTGGCGTCCATAGATGTTAACAGATTAACCGTTGACGTATATGAACTGACATGACTGACAACCCCAACCAGCCCTTCCTGCGAAGTAACAGCCATCCCAGCTTTAATTCCCGCATTTTCACCAATATCGATATTAATCGTTCTGCTGTTCGGGTCGGAGTTGGCACTGATGACTTGAGCAATTCGCGAACCGTAGTTATACCGATTCTTTTGTTCTTCGGTAAAATTGAGAGCTTTCTGGAGCTGTTCATTCACCTGCTCCATATCATTGTATTTCAGCCGATCCCGGGTATAGTGACCCATCGCAATGCGAAGCTCTTCATTTTCTTGATATACCGTACGCATGTTCGCCAAATCTTTGAAAAAGCCCGCTACAGAAGAAGCGGGCTTGTAAAATACGTATTGTACAAATCCGACTGAATCCTTCAGGAATTTCTCCGGCCAGGATAGAGCGGTTCGCGGACCGAGCGTAAAGCCCATTAACGCGATAAATGTAACAAGGCCCACCAGCAAAACAAAAAGTCTTTTGTTACCCAGCAGTTTAAACAGTTCGACCACCCTCTAACATCCATTATTCTCTTCCGAGCCATGCCCGGCGGGGAGACTGTCAGACTTATAGTCCCATCGAGAATATCAGCCGATTCTCCCCGGGTATGCGGGTAATAGCTCTCCCGGGGTTAACCGGGTCCTCTTCGTTGATATCATGCCCCTTGGTCGATAAGCGAGCCAAGCAAAGCATATATCAATTAACGTTTGGAACGAACTGCCGAACTGCTTCTGCTCTTGAACAAATGAATATTCTCAAGTGCTTTCCCTGTTCCGATTGCAACGCAATCGAGCGGGTTCTCTGCTACGATCACAGGCATTCCTGTCTCACCAGCAAGCAGCTTGTCCAGATTGCGAAGCAATGCGCCGCCACCTGTGAGAACAATACCACGGTCCATAATATCCGCTGCCAGCTCAGGTGGACATTTCTCCAAGGTAACTTTTACAGCTTCAACAATGGCATTCACCGTATCCGCCAGAGCTTCGCTAATTTCATCCGATGTAATCGTAATCGTCTTCGGCAAACCTGTAACGAGGTCGCGTCCACGAATTTCCATAGTTTCCACTTGCTCAAGCGGCATAGCTGATCCGATATCCATCTTCAACTGCTCGGATGTACGTTCACCGATCATCAGATTATACTGGCGTTTAATGTATTGAATCACGGATTCATCCATCTCGTCACCAGCAACACGAACCGAACGACTTGTTACAATCCCCCCCAGGGAAATAACAGCCACTTCTGTTGTACCGCCACCGATATCTACAACCATGCTTCCCGTTGGTTCCCATACCGGAAGATCTGCACCGATTGCAGCTGCAAAAGGCTCTTCAATCGTATAGGCTTCACGTGCTCCAGCCTGTTTGGTTGCATCTTCAACCGCGCGTTGTTCTACTGCAGTAATCCCGGATGGTACACATACCATCACGTTCGGATGACGTTGGAACATGGAGCGTTGTTTCTGCGCCTCACGGATGAAATATTTGATCATCGTTGCCGTTGTATCGAAATCGGCAATAACGCCATCTTTCATTGGACGAATGGCACGAATGTTACCTGGTGTACGTCCAATCATTTTTTTTGCGGCTTCCCCTACTGCCTCGATGCTTTTTGTATCAGTCCGTATAGCGACAACCGAAGGTTCGCGCACCACAATTCCTTTTCCACGTACATAAACCAAAGTATTCGCTGTCCCCAAATCAATACCCAAATCTTTCGTAAAACCACCAAACATGACGTAATCTCCTTTTCTGCCTCATATAGCCGCCCCGGTTAATCAAGAGCGTTTCATTTTCATTCCCACCACAATGGCGGAGCTAATATTCGCATTTGTTTTGTGTTGCATTTGTGTTGCATTTGTTTTGCATGTGTAAAGTGAACCTATCTTCTACGGACAACGCCGTCAACATTCATAGGAAAACATCAACGCCAACCATTATATTATACTAAGCCCTTCTCCTTCAAACTTACGTACGTTCCATCTCCGATAATAATGTGATCCAGCACGTCTATGCCAACAATTGCGCCGGCCTCGATCAGTCTTTTGGTTATTTGAATGTCCTCTGGACTAGGCGTAGGATCACCACTGGGATGGTTGTGTGCGCACACAATAGATGCGCTGCTGCATTTGATGGCAGCCCGGAACACTTCACGCGGATGTACAATCGAAGCGTTAAGGCTACCCATGGAGAGTGTTTCCTGGGCAATAATGTGGTTTTTGCTATTCAGGAAAAGACACACAAAGTGTTCTTTCTGCAAGTAACGCAATTGTTCGGTAAGAATATCGGCCGCATCACGAGGGGTACGGATTGAAGTCGACTGTGTAAGTCTGCTCTTCGCAATCCGATGACCAAGCTCAATGCTGGCTTTCAGCTGTACAGCCTTGGCCATGCCAATTCCCTTCATCGCAGTCAATTCTTCCAGGCTCAAATCCATTAACGAGCGAATTCCACCCGCTTCGGTCAGAATCCGCTGTGCCATATGCACTGCGGATTCCTGTCTTGTACCTGTTCGAAGTAAGATCGCCAGCAATTCAGCATGGCTTAAGGCGCCCGCCCCGTATTCCATCATGCGTTCTCTCGGGCGTTCTTCCTGGGGGATGTCGCGCATCATATATTGAGGCGACTCCATATGTTCCCTCTTTTCAGATCGTCAATTGCGGAATTTCATGTACGTGGCAGTACATGTACGCCGAATCCATCCAGCATATCGCTAAGCAAGGACAACGGTAGGCCCACCACATTGAAATAACAACCTTCAACACGTTCTATCAATGAAGCACCAATGCCCTGAATGGCATATGATCCTGCCTTGTCCGAAGGCTCTCCAGTCTGAACATACGCACGAATCGTAGCGTCAGACAGTTCCTTCATCGTTACATCAGTCTGCCGATACTGAACCATGGATTGTCCATTACTTGCATCAATACAAGCTACTCCCGTGAAAACACGGTGTACACGAGCCTGTAGACGAGATAACATACGTTCAGCGTCCGCTTCGTCTACAGGTTTACCGAGAATATCACCGTCCAGAACGACAATAGTGTCACTACCAACAATAACAGCATCCTGTTCACGGCCTTCCAGTCCGCGATAAACAGCAAGCGCCTTACGCATCGCAAGTTCCTGTACCGTCTGTTCAGGAGTCCATTCCGGCGGTGTATCTTCATCGGCGTGACTTGGTATTACTTCAAAAGCTAGATGGAGTGATGCGATCAGTTCTTTACGCCGTGGCGAAGTAGAAGCCAGAATAATACGACGCTGTTGTGTTTTATCCAAAATAACCGGCCCCTTATGCTACGGCGACATCCTGTCGGATCACGCTAGTAGATATCATTTTTTAGTTTCTTCGTCAAAATTCGTCATTCTCCTATAACCTGCGATACAGCCATACAGCAGCAATAATACCAATCAGACTCAGGAGGCTCATTTGAAATTGAAGTGAAATATCATAACTGATAATATCCAGATCAGCCTGCGGCGACCAACGAATGGTCGTGGCTTTTGTTAGAAAGGCAACGGCCTTTACAGGCTGCAGTGCCTTGGCGATCCACGCACCGGCCAGCCAGCCGAGCAGCAGAAACAGCAATAACATGCCGAAGTTTTTTTTCATCGGTGATCTTCCCTCGCCATTTTTTGACACCCACATTATTATACGGGGTTTTGTACGTCAATACAAACACAAATCCGGCAAGGGGAACTATTTCCAGTTCCTTGCCGGATAGGTATTTCAAGGCTGTGTTATGGGAAAGCATGAATTACTGTTTTATCGCTTCAAGCCATTTTTTTTGCTGTAATACATATTCCATCAGATCGGACTGTACAGACCACATATGCACATTGGCCGGATTTTTGTTGTATTCGGCAATTGCCGTTACCGCACTGTTCATCGATTTTTCCATCGCGGATACATAGGGTTGTACGTCTGCACTCAGACCCGGTGCAATACTATTCAAACCGGTCAGCCACAGCTCATGCTGGTTCTGTAATGAGGTCATCGTTTCGGTTGAGACGGCTTCAGGAACCGACTGACCAAGTTGCTGGATCGAAAGGGTAGACAGTTGTTCAACCAAAGCCGAGCTGCTTGCGAAGAAATGCTGCACATCCTCTGCTTTTCCACCGAATACTGCCGGGTTCACTTCAGGGTTGACGATTTCCTTGACGTACAGTTCCACACCTTCAGTCTTAAGCCTGGAGCTGAGCAGCTTGGCCTCCTCACGGTCAGCCGAAATGCCTGCGTATACCCGATTACCATCCTCCGGGTCGGAGCCTGCGGCAATGCCTGCCTGAGACAGTTCCACCTTCGCTTGTTCAGCGCGTTCAGGAGAACTGAATACACCATATTGCAGTGCATAATAGCTGCCGCCTGTAGTCGTTGCCTGGAGCTGCTGTTCCGAACCTGCCACTCCCTCCTGACCTGTCACGGCCGATACCGCCTGATTGGCGGGAATCTTGCTCCCAGGATCTACGGCTCCTTCCCGATTAAAAAAAGAAAGAATAACCATGCCGAAGAGGGCCCCGGTTACAAGCGCACCCGTTACAGAACCAATCATTTTCCAGCCCCTCGGGGGGCGATTCCGCTTATAAGAGTAGTTTTCACTATCTGCAAGCCAATCATGACCTCCATAATTCTCGTCCGACCTGTTCTCATCCTCATCTCCCGGATATGCAGTAAACTGATTATAACTGTATCCGGGCTCATCGAGTTTCGAATCCTTGTCCGTTCTTTGGTAAGGTTCAGGTACAGTGGAGCCTGTCAGCATCGTCTCTCCCCAGTCACCGGGAATATCCTCTGGTGTCCATGAAGGAGTTGTATTCAACCGCGTTGGTGTTGGACTGTGCGGAATTTCTTCACTCAAAGCTGCAAATGTGCTGGATGTGGGTATCCCCTTGTTTTCAGGCTTGTCCGACTCGTTATCCCCAAAGCGAAACGTCATTCTAGCATTGCTCACCCCGTACCCTCTCCTTTGTCCCATTTATAACAGCTATATGCGGAGAGAATCTGAAACATTCCATTTCATGCAAAAAACCGCCTGCTTCGAAATGAAGTCAGACGGTTTATAAATGTATTTATTTCAACCCTTTGGCAAGTGTATCGCCAACTTTCCAGATATCACCTGCGCCCATCGTGAGCACAAGATCGCCTGGCTGAAGACGGTTCTGCAAATCTGCAACAACTTCTTCCTTTGTCGGAAGATAACGTGCAGAAGCATTACTGTTTTGAACGATGAGTTCAACCAGTCTAGCCGAGTGAACACCTTCAATCTGTTTTTCACCCGCAGGGGAATAGATATCGGTAATGAGAACCTCATCCGCTTCTGCAAAGGCTCGACTGAATGCATCAAGCAGGAAGAACGTACGTGTGTAACGCTGTGGCTGGAATACCGCAATGATCCGTTTCCCCGTTGCTTTGGCCGCACTGATTGTAGCCTCAATCTCGGTCGGGTGATGAGCATAATCATCAATAATCAGCATATCACGGGCCTCGCCCAGCACCTGGAATCTGCGTTTTGCTCCATGGAACTGGATAATGGCAGCCGTAATTTTCTCAAATGGAATACCTGCTTCCAGACAGGTAATGACCGTAGCCATCGCATTATAAACGTTATGTTTACCTGGAACTGACAACTCCACCGTACCCAACACATTGCCCTGATGGCTCATCGTAAAGGAAATTCGGCGGTCACCAAGCACGATATCTGTTGCTGTATAATCAGCAGCATAATCAATGCCGTATGTGGTCACCCGTGATTTCAGCTCTGGCAGAATAGCCTGAACATTCTCGTCATCAGCACACACAATGGCCGTGCCCTCTGGACGAATCTGACTCAGGAACTGCACATAAGCCTTTTTGAGTTCCTCAAAATCACTGTTGTAGTTCTCCAGGTGATCCGCTTCAATATTCGTCACAATACCGAGCCAAGGGTGGTACTGCAAAAATGAACCATCGCTCTCGTCTGCCTCGGCAACGACCCAGTCGCCTTGGCCTGCCTTGGCGTTGGTCCCCACGTTCATGATTTCCCCGCCAATGATATATGTCGGGTCTGTATCACATTTATCCATAACAAGTGCAATCATGGATGACGTGGTTGTTTTGCCATGAGCCCCGGCCACAGCCACACCTTTGCCCTCGTTCAGCAAACGCGCGAGCATCTGGGCGCGATGCAGAATCGGGATATTCAGCTGTTCAGCTGCCACGCGCTCCACATTATCAGCAGGAGCTGCCGTAGAGTAGACAACCAGGTCTGCCCCATTTACATGCTCTGCTGTATGTCCGATATATATTTTCGCTCCCTTGGCTGCCAGCTTCTCGGTCAACTCCTGTGAAGCGACATCCGATCCGGTAACGGTGTATCCCATCTCAAGCATAACTCTCGCGATGGCACTCATGCCATATCCGCCAATCCCTATAAAATGAACGTGTTCCGATGTATTTAACAAAACTTTCACCAACCTTTTTCAGAATCGGTTTGATGCAAAAGGGCTGCCCGCACATCTGCAATCAGGTACAATGTGCCGGACACCACCCCCAGATCTTCCGCTTCCGTCCGTGACTTCAATAGATCAAGTGCCTTTACCCATTCGGGCTCGACGATGATTTCCAGCTCCGGTTTCGCAATGACGGGACGTACCCGTTCGACGATCTGCAGCAATTCGGCTGCATCCATTTTGCGTCGGAAGTCTGGCTCGGTCAGGATCAGCGTATCCACTAGTGGCAGTATATGCTGCAAATACGCTTCGTGATGCTTATTCGCCAGCATGCCCATCATCAAAATTAACTTGTTGTGAGGATATACGTCGATAATGCTCTTGGCCAGCGATTCGGCCCCCTCCGGATTATGCGCACCATCCAGAACAATGCGGGGCTGATCAACCACTTTCTCGAACCTTCCTGCCCAGAAGGCATGTTCCAGTCCAAGTGCAATATCTTCATCATCCAGCATAAATGCCATGTATTGGCGAAGCAACTCCAGTACCATAAGTGCACCCGCTGCATTATCGCATTGATGTGCGCCCTGCATGCGAATACGAGCGTCCAGATCACGGAACGGTCCTGTAAAATGAAAAGATTGTCCGTTCTCATCACTGTCCAGTCTATGATAGGAGAAACGATCTCCTGCCAGATACACGGTTGAACGTAGCCGCTCTGCCGTCTCCTGGATCACCTTCACAGCCTCTGGTTGCGTGGCACAGGTAACAACGGGTACCCCCGCCTTAATGATGCCTGCCTTCTCTCCAGCAATCGCCTCAATCGTATCTCCCAGTACATCCGTATGGTCCATACCGATATTGGTAATGACCGATACCACGGGTGTAACAATATTCGTTACGTCCATCCTTCCCCCGAGCCCTGTCTCCCATACCACAATGTCCGGGTAGCACTCTTCCGCATAATACAGAAGAGCGAGTGCTGTGGATACCTCAAACATCGTAGGTGATCCAAGGGGAGTTGAAGCCATCTCTTGAACCAACGGATACAGGCGGTTCGAGAGTTTGAGCAATGTTTCTTCTGGGATATCCTCACCGTTGTACTGAAAACGGTTTGTGAATTTGGTGATATACGGGGATGTGAACGTTCCAACATCATATCCCGCCTGAAGAAGCACTGACGTCAAAAAAGCGCAAGTCGAACCTTTGCCGTTCGTTCCCGCGACATGAATAAATTTGAGACGCTGGTGAGGATTTCCCAGCAATGACATCAATCCCTCGATTCGTTCCAATCCAGGTCGGATGCCAAAAGGAATAAGGCCATTGATCCAGTTCACGGCCTCGTCATAGGTAAGTAAAGGAGATGCTATTTCTGTCCCGTTAAGTTCCGTCATATGATTCACCTTCGGTTTGAGTTTGGTTGAAAAAAGCGGCCGGATGGCGCAGAAGCACTCCATCCGACCCGAATATATTAACCTTTCAGTTCCTTGATTCGTGCAATCACCTTATCCCGTTTATCGGAATAATCCGCTTGCTTGGCGCGCTCTTCCTCGATAACCTTGGCAGGAGCCTTGGCCACAAAGCCTTCGTTCGCCAACTTTTTCTCCACACGGAGTACTTCGCCCTCAAGGTTCTGCAACTCTTTCTCCAGACGAGCCACTTCCTGATCAATATCAATAAGACCCGCCAGCGGCAAGTACAGCTCAGCCCCAGTAATGACAGCAGTCATTGCTTTATCCGGTGAGCTCAGATCCAGGCCGCTGTCGAACTCGGACGTATTACAGAAACGTTTAATGTAATGGCTGTTGCGTTCAATGATGCTGGATGTCTCTGGGTTGTTCACTTTCACCATCAATTCAATTTTCTTGCTCATTGGTACGTTTACTTCTGCACGGATGTTTCGCACTGCACGAATAGTATCCATAAGCAGGTTCATCTCGGCAACCGCTTCTGGGTTCTCCAATGCAGGGTCATACACCGGCCAGGAAGCCAACGTAATCGTCTCGCCTTCATGCGGCAGATGCTGCCAGATCTCTTCCGAAATGTAAGGCATAAACGGATGAATCAGGCGCATGGTCTGATCCAGCACATAAGCAAGCACCGATTGTGTATTCTTCTTGGCAACCGGATCTTCCCCATAGAAGGACAACTTGGCAAATTCAATATACCAGTCACACAGGTCATCCCAAATAAAGTTATACAGCAAACGGCCTGTTTCTCCAAATTCATATGCTTCGATTAGACGCGTAATATCACGAGAAGTTTCGTTCAGGCGGTGCAAAATCCAGTAATCCGCTGTTCCGAGGTCTCCGCTAATATCACGATCTTCATAGGTGAACCCTTCCAGATTCATCAGGGCGAAGCGCGATGCATTCCAGATTTTATTGGCAAAGTTACGAGCCTGTTCAACCCGCTCCCAGCGGAAACGGAGATCCTGTCCCGGCGTACTGCTGGTAGAGATCATGTAACGCATTGCATCCGCACCATATTTCTCAATCACATCCAACGGATCAACACCATTGCCAAGCGATTTGGACATCTTGCGTCCGTCTGCATCACGAACAAGACCGTGCATCAGCACATCCTTGAACGGAACCTCTTCCGTGAACTCCAGAGCGGTAAAGATCATGCGCGCCACCCAAAAATAAATAATGTCATACCCTGTTACGAGTACACTTGTCGGGTAATAACGTTTCAGATCTTCCGTGTCTTCCGGCCAGCCTAATGTAGAGAACGGCCATAATGCGGAACTGAACCATGTATCCAGAACGTCTTCATCCTGTCTCAGCTTGCGCCCAGCGTATTCTGGCAAAGTTGTCGGATCTTCAGCAGATACAATAATTTCTCCAGTCTCCTCGTCATACCAGGCAGGAATACGATGCCCCCACCACAATTGACGAGAGATACACCAGTCACGAACATTCTCGATCCAGTTCAGATACGTTTTCTCAAAACGATCCGGAACAAAACGAACCCCTTCACCGCTTTGTTGCTTTTCAATCGCTTTCTCCGCGAGCGGCTTCATCTCAACAAACCACTGTGTCGACAAATACGGCTCAACGACAGCTCCTGTCCGTTCGCTGTGTCCAACCTGATGCGTATGATCCTCGATGTTGATCAATACGCCCTGTTCTTGCAGGTCTGCAACAATCTGCTTACGGCAGTCGCTGCGATCCAGCCCCTGATATTTGCCTGCTTCGGCATTCATCGTACCGGTCTCATCCATCACCGTAATCTGTGGCAGATCATGACGAAGGCCCACTTCGAAGTCATTTGGATCATGAGCAGGCGTAATTTTCACGGCTCCGCTTCCGAAATCTTTATCTACATACTCATCTGCAATAACCGGAATTTCGCGGCCGATAATAGGCAGAACAAGCACCTTGCCAATCATGTCTGCGTAACGCTCATCCTTCGGATGAACAGCAACTGCCGTATCTCCCAGCATCGTTTCCGGGCGAGTTGTCGCTACTGTAACATACCCACTTCCGTCTTTGAGTGGATAACGCAGATGGTACAAGTGACCCTGAACTTCTTTATATTCAACCTCAATGTCGGACAGTGCAGTCCGGTTCACCGGGTCCCAGTTAATAATTCGTTTGCCTCGATAAATGAGGCCTTTTTCATACAGTTGAACAAACACTTTACGTACAGCCTGGGATAGGCCTTCGTCCAGTGTAAAACGTTCACGCGAGTAGTCGAGCGACAAGCCCATTTTGCCCCACTGCTGACGAATGGTTGTTGCGTATTGGTCCTTCCAGTCCCACACCTTCTCCAAGAACTTTTCGCGTCCCAGATCATAACGAGTCTGACCTTCTTCACGCAATTTCTGCTCCACTTTGGTTTGGGTAGCAATGCCTGCATGGTCAGAACCCGGCAGCCACAGTGCATCATACCCCTGCATCCGCTTGGTACGAATCAGAATATCCTGCAGTGTGAAATCGAGCGCATGCCCGATATGGAGCATTCCAGTTACGTTCGGGGGTGGGATTACAATCGTATAAGGTTCAGCATCTTTACGCTGGCCAGCCTTAAAATATCCATTTTCCATCCAAGTGGAATACCATTTTTGTTCCGCAGCTTTCGGATCATATGTGGTTGGCATTTCTGTTGCAGCTGAATTTTTTTGTTCAGACATGTGTCATTCCTCCGTTACTTATTCATCATCACCAAAAAACAAAAAAACCTTTCATCCATCAAAGGACGAAAGGTTAGCTTTCGCGGTACCACCTTTGTTTCACGCACATAGAAAGACAGACTACCCCTTCTACTTACGTGACACTTCAAGCAGATAACGGCTGCGACCGGCCCATCCTACCTCAGGAATGCATGATACTAAAGCTTACTCATCCCTTGTATTCAAACAGGCAACTCCCGGGCGACTTCGATCAGTTGGTTCCTACGGAATTTCCCAGCGCTACAATCCCGCTCTCTGAAAGGTCATACTGTCTACTACTCCCGATCCACGTTGTTCTTCAAAAAACCTAAACACATCATACCCTGCCCGTGCCCGATAGTCAACCTGACAACAGCGGAAAAAGCGCGCTGCAATGCAGGTTGAGGGCAGACACAGCAAAAACCCGCCATCCTCAAGGGATCACGGGTCGAAATGGACATTGAACCTGCCTACAGGTTAAGGGATATATAGAATCTGCCCTTCTTCCACAACTTGTTCGGATAATCGATTATACAACTGGAGCTCTCTGGTACTTAACTGATATCGTTCTGCAATAGTATCAAGCGTTTCTTCACGCTGTACAATGCATAATTTCACCTTACGAAACGGGGTCTGATCCACAATAGTGCCGAGGAACAGGTTCTTCCACTCTACATCATCAGGCTGGTACGCTTCTTCCTGCAGGACTCCAGCGAGCGCCTCTTGCTCCCGTTCTGCTTCCGCCTCCCGTGTCACTCTGCCAGAGGATAACAAGGAGGAGATGCCCACGCCCTCTTCCTGTTTGGGTGCAGACTCTCTCTTGCTGCCAAAAGCAACCTTGAGCTCCGGCTTGTCTTCCGTCTCAGCCACAGGTTCAGGGATAAAAGCTTCTTTTTCAGCAGACTCATTCGTGTCCAACGCTTCAAGAGGAGGTCTGTCTTCCTCCGAAATTTCCGGTTCAGACGCTGCGAAGACATCCTGCCAGTTCTCTGACTGCGAACCTGCCGGGACATCTGCAACCGCCTGATCCTCTTGCTTTGGTTCAGATCGGGCAGATTCAAAATGCCATACGTCCGGTGCTGCCTGTTCATCCGAATGCTGCGAATCCAGTTTGGAATCGGTCTGCTCCGAATTCCTTAAGTTCGTATGTAAGGTCTCGACAGAAGGCTCGGACCAGACAGACGACTCTTCAGCCAGAGGAAGCAAAGGCTCAGATTCAGGGTAAGAAGCCAACCTGTCGGCTGTCTCCGCCAAAAAAGACGAAACTGGAGAAGGCGTATCGGACAACTCCTTCGCTTGCGCTTCATCCTCCTTGTCCCTCAAGGACGAGGACTCTTCGTTTTCAGCCAATATTTTGCCTTGCTCCGCGTTCCCATCCCCTTGCTGCCAAGATTGAAACTGTTCCGGAGAAGCTTGAAATAGATGTTCCTGCTGCAGCTCCTCTTCGCTCCGTTGAAGCAGATACTCCTGAGCAAATACATTGGGATAGCTGCCTGTCTGCTCTGTTTCAGCGGAACGGTCGCCCTGCTGAGGGTCGGGCGAATGTACAACGGTAAACTCATCTGCTGACCACACCTGTGGTTCCTCCACCGGAAAACCCTCGATACCGCGAAGCGACAATACGCCTGTAATGTTCAGACTTCGGTTGGATAACAAATCGACATCAAAATTTTCGATCTCAATGGAAATATCGTCAAGCGATCTTACCCGGTTCAGGGGTACCGTGATCTCCACCGGAATAAAATGTTTGAGTTCCTCCGAGATCTCGTTCTCTCCCCGATACGCACCTGTTAGCAAAAGATGGCCTCGCAATGTTGCATGATCATCCTGACCTATCACCTGAATGCGGGGATATAACTCAATTTCCTCCAGTTCCTCAATTGCAGGGACTCCCTCTGACAAATGAACGCGCTCATAAATATCGAACCGCAAACCATAAGGTTGATTCAACAAAGGTGGCGTCCTCCTTTCGGCATATGTTCACCATGATCCTTCTCATGGGACTGATCCATGGTCCAAATCCTTCGTTACCCCATCTATATGCCTTGAATGAGATGAGCATGCCACCTTTTGTGCAAACCTTCCCAGTTTATTGGTCCTTGCCTTCCCGTTGTGCCAGTTGTTCGAAATCCTGCGGCCAAGGGTCTGCCACTTCAATTCGTGCCCCTGTCAGCGGATGGCCAAAACTCAGTGTCTCACCATGAAGAGCTTGCCGACCAATAGAATCCATTCTGCCTCCATATAACTCATCTCCGACGAGGGGATGTCCTGCATAACTTAAATGGACCCGAATCTGGTGTGTGCGTCCTGTATCCAGTGTCAGCCGGACAAGGGTAGCCCTATCCCACACCTCCACGATCTCCACATGGGTTACAGCGTCCTGCCCACCTTCAGAGACACGTCTGCGTTGCTTGTGATGCCTGTCCTTCCCAATCGGAGCATCAATCGTATTCAGCTCCGTGGATATCTGACCACCTGCAATGGCGACGTAATGACGTCCAATATCTTTACGCCGCATTGCTTCATCCAGTTTGGCGAGGGCAAAAGCATTTTTGGCATATAAAACAGGTCCCGTTGTGTCCTCATCCAGACGATGAACATGGCGGACATTCGCCTGAATCCCATTCATTTCGTAATAGGAAGCAACCGCATGATCCAGCGTAATCGATTGATCCGCCCGGCTCCCATCGGGATGAAGCTTCATTCCGGCCGGTTTATGCACAACCAGACAGAAGTCATCCTCATACAAAACATCGATATCCGCCCAACGCGGTTCAACATCGATTGACTGAGACGCAAAAAGGGCCAGCCGAAGCCGGTCCCCTGCCAGTTGTATGCCCTGGTTCGTCTTTAGCTGACGCAACATTTTCTCTGGTAACTGAAGCTCAGACAAGAGCCATTGCTCTGCAGCCGTTTGCCTGTCTGAACTGCCTGTCACCACTTTGCCTGGCATCAGCTCAAGCCATTCCCCACGGCGTTTCCAACTTTTAATTGTCATAATGATTGAAGAGCCTTACGGTTCGCCTCGATCGTATCGTCAATATCCTGCTCCGTATGCACGCCAGAGACAAACATGCCTTCGTATTGGGAAGGTGCAACACTCACACCCTGATCAATCATGGCCGCAAAGTAACGACGGAATTGATCCAGATTGCTTTCTTTGGCAATATCATAATTCGTAACCGGAACAGCACTGAAAAATGGACAAACCATCGAACCAACACGGTTAATCGTTATGGCTACACCTGTCTCTGCTGCATTCTTTTCAAACCCAGCCTGCAAACGTGCAGACAATGTCTCCAGACGATCATAGACCTCCGGTGTCAACAATTTGAGGGTGGTGTAACCTGCTGCCATAGCGAGCGGATTACCGCTCAGCGTACCTGCTTGATAGATCGGTCCGGTTGGAGCAATCTGTTCCATCAGATCACGTCTGCCGCCATAAGCGCCTACCGGAAGCCCGCCACCGATAACTTTACCCAGACAAGTCAGGTCAGGTGTAACGCCATATCGTCCCTGTGCACAGTTCAAGCCTACACGGAAACCGGTCATGACTTCGTCAAAAATGAGCAGACTGCCGTATTGAGACGTCAAATTGCGCAGGCCTTCAAGGAAACCCGAAACTGGTGGTACAACCCCCATATTACCTGCAACAGGTTCCACAATGACGGCGGCCAGTTCTTCACCATAACGTTCAAAAGCAAGCTTCACCGACTCCAGGTCATTGTATGGAACCGTAATCGTATTTATGGCCACACCTTCAGGAACACCAGGGCTGTCAGGCAGACCCAGTGTTGCTACACCAGATCCTGCTTTGATCAGTAAGCTGTCGGCATGTCCGTGATATGATCCTTCAAATTTCAAAATTTTACTGCGTCCAGTTACACCACGTGCCAACCGAATCGCACTCATGGTTGCTTCCGTACCGGAATTCACCATTCGTACAATATCGATTGAAGGCACACGCTCACAGACGAGTTTTGCCATCTCTGTCTCCAGCAACGTTGGCGCACCAAAACTTGTTCCTTTAAGGGCTGTCTCACGCAAAGCTTCTACCACGTCAGGATGCGCATGTCCCATAATGAGCGGACCCCAAGATCCCACATAATCAATAAAAACATTGCCATCAATATCATAGATTTTGGATCCTTCTCCGCGCTCTGCATAGATCGGGGTAAGCCCAACCGATTTAAACGCTCGAACTGGGCTGTTCACACCCCCAGGTATGTACTGCTTGGCTTCTTCAAATGCGCTGCGTGAGCGCTCATCATTGCGACGGGTTCCTTGTTGTGCAGTCATGAACATCCTCCTTAGTGATGAGGCCCCACCAAACCTTATTGGAGGGGACCTTTATATATTTTTGATAAACCATATTCCGTTTTGTTCATCCTAGCTGTTAAGGAAAGTTAAGGAAGCAAGCTATTATTTCTCGGTCAGCCAGCGTGAAGCGTCTTTTCCGTAGTACGTAATAATCATATCTGCACCCGCACGTTTCATACTCAACAGAATTTCCATGGCCACTTTCTTCTCATCAATCCAGCCTTGAATCGCCGCTGCCTTCACCATGGCATACTCTCCACTTACGTTGTAAGCAACCAGTGGAAGATCAAATTGATCCTTGATCGTACGCATGACATCCAGATAGGACAGTGAAGGTTTCACCATCAACATGTCCGCTCCTTCCAGCACATCGGTTTCGGCTTCACGCAATGCTTCACGAGCGTTCGCCGGGTCCATCTGATACGACTTGCGGTCTCCGAATTGTGGCGTGGAATCCGCAGCTTCGCGGAATGGACCATAGAATGCTGAAGCATATTTTACGGAGTAAGACATGATTGGAATGTGACTGAAGCCATTCTCATCCAATCCGGCACGGATCGCTTGGACAAATCCATCCATCATGTTGGATGGTGCAATGATGTCCGCTCCAGCTTTGGCCTGGGATACCGCTGTTTTTACGAGCAGCTCCAGCGATTCGTCATTAAGAACATCTCCGCAAATGTGACCGTCCACTTCCACGGTGTGCACCATGCCGCAATGACCGTGATCGGTGAATTCGCATAGACAGGTATCAGCAACGACCAACAGTTCAGGGTACCAGGACTTAATCAGCTTGGTTGCTTCCTGTACAATGCCATCTTCCGCGAATCCAGACGAACCTACACTATCTTTGGTTTCCGGAATACCGAATAACAGCACAGCTGGAATACCCAGTTCGGCAATCTCCTTCACTTCTTCCTGCAAACGGTCCAGCGAGAAGCGGAATACGCCCGGCATGGATTTGATCTCGGATTTTACATTTTCACCATAAGTAACATAGATGGGTTGGATAAAGTCATCCACAGTCAAATGGGTCTCTCTCACCATATTGCGGATACCTGTGGATTGACGTAAACGGCGATGCCGAACAATTGGAAAACTCATACGTGTGAAACCTCCCTGAATAGTGATGTGGAGCAAAAAGCGAAGCGCGCCGGTATCGTAACGAATTCAGCACGCTTCATCTATCGATTGCGGTTCAATTTATATGTTTAACGGGGAAATACAGCTTCTGTAGCAGGCTTTCGTTTCCACTCAGACAACACAGAAATCAGACTCTCAATGGTTGCTTCTTCAGCCATCATTGTGACCTTCAAGCCTGCTGCTTCTGCCGTCTTCGCTGTAACAGGCCCAATACACGCAACCTCAACATTTTTTAATAAAGGCAAGGGGTCCTGCAATCCCATCCGTTTCAGAATGTTCATGAGATTGGTGACGGTGGATGAACTCGTGAAGGTCATCGCATGAATGCCGCCCTCTTCAAGCAGCTTCAGCAGTTCATCGTCATCCTCGCCAGCCAGAATGGTGTCATAGATAATGGCCTCGGTGACCAGAAGTCCCCGCTCCCTCAACTGTTCAGGCAACCAGGAGCGCGCAAGATCTCCATGCGGTAAAAGAACCCTCTGGCCTTCCTTCAGTTCACTTTCAAAAGCTTCGAGCATACCTTCGGCCTGAAATGGCCCTTGGATGACCTCGGCTACGATGCCATACTTACGCAAAGCTTCCCCAGTGGAAGGCCCTACCGCCGCAACTCTCGCTTGATGAATGGAGCGAATATCTTTCCCCTGTTGCTCCAAATGACGGAAGAAGAATTCCACCCCGTTTACACTCGTGAAAAATACCCAGTCAAACGTATTTAACGCACCAAAGGCCTGTTTGACACTTTCCTGTGCCGACTCCCCTGATGGCATTACGGTCTCGATTACCGGAAATTCATAAGGTTCGCCGCCAAGTTCCTCGATCCGGTTGACCAATTCACTAGCCTGACTGCGTGCCCGTGTCACCAAAATGCGTTTGCCAAACAGCGGTAGTGCTTCCGCCCATTTCAACTGTTCGCGCTGGTTCACCACCTCACCAACAACAATGACAGCGGGTGGTTGAAAGTTCGCAGCGATGACTTTTGCTTCAATATCTTCAAGCGTGCCTGTGATCGTATCCTGCTCTGCTCTTGTTCCCCAGCGAATCAATGCCACTGGTGTCTGCGCCGGGCGTCCATGACGAATCAACTGTTCGCTGATATATCCAATTTTGGAGACGCCCATCATAAATACCAGTGTACCTGTTGCATTCGTCACTTTATCCCAATGAATACTGCGGTCAAGCTTGTCCGGACTCTCATGCCCCGTAATGATGGAAATAGAGGAAGCATAGTCGCGGTGGGTCACAGGTATTCCAGCGTAAGCAGGTACACTTATTGCTGAGGTTACACCGGGTACGATTTCAAAAGGAACGCCGTTTTTGCGCAGCAGATCAGCCTCTTCACCTACGCGTCCGAATATCGTCGGGTCTCCCCCTTTAAGCCGGACCACAACCTTGCCTTCCAGTGCGAGATCAACCAGCAGCTGGTTGATTTCTTCCTGCTTCATCGTATGTCGATCCGGCCGTTTGCCCACATATATTTTAACCGCGCCGGGCTTCATTTGTTTGAGTAATCTCGGACTAGCCAACCGATCATAAACGACAGCATCCGCTCTACCGATCGATTCCCAGCCCTTTACCGTAATCAGCTTGGCGTCCCCTGGACCTGCACCAACCAAAAAGACCTTCCCCACCATGTCTTCATCCCCTAACTTCTGCCAGTATCTGCTCTGCTCCCCGTTCAATCAATCTCCAAGCCACTTCTTCTCCAAGACGAACCGGATCTCTGCCCGTCATAGCTTCTTTAAGAATCAGTCCGCCGTCCGGCGTGCCGACCATACCTGTTAATTGTAACGCGTTTTGTCCATTCGGGGAATCTGCATCTTGCTGTGGCACCCATACGGCATGTGCTCCAATCGGAACCTGACAGCCCCCATTCAATACACTAAGGAAGCGACGTTCAGCCAACACAGGAAATGCAGTTTCCGGATCGTTATACAACTGCAACAGATGGAGCAGTTCTGCATCATCTTCACGGCATTCAATGCCGAGCGCACCCTGGCCTACTGCGGGAAGACAAGCTTCCTCTGACAGATATTCCGTAATCCGATCCTGCCAGCCCATTCGATACAAACCAGCGGCAGCCAAAATAATAGCGTCCAAACCTTCTGTCTCCAGCTTGCGCAAACGGGAATCAATATTGCCACGAAGCGATTCAAGTTGCAAATCCGGACGGTATGCTTTCAATTGACTGGATCGACGCAGACTGCTGGTCCCCACTCTTGCACCTTCCGGCAATTGATCCAATGTGAGTCCACCATTCGAAATCAGTGCGTCACGAGGATCCGCACGGCGCGGAACAGCTCCGTTCGTCAACCCTTCAGGCAACTCGGAAGGCATATCCTTCATGCTATGAACAGCCATATCAATCGTGCGATCCATCATCGCCTGTTCAATCTCTTTGACAAACAGTCCTTTGCCTCCAACTTTGGACAGGGTTACATCGAGAATCAAATCTCCTTTTGTAACAATTTTATGTACTTCAAAATCAAAAGCTAATCCTTCCCGTTCACAAATATCACGTAAATCTTGAATTACATGGCCTGTCTGGGTCAAAGCAAGTGCGCTCTGTCTGCTTCCCACTTTAATTGTCCGCATGTCTACACGTCCTCCTGATTATGGGATATCCAGTCCCCAATTTGTTCTTCAGTCCACCACTTAAACTGACCTGTACGGATCTTTTCCAGCACATTCATTTCGGTTAACCGACGGAGTAATTTAGCTCTGACACCTGAAGAAGATACTCGTGCCTTTACTTCCATCCTCATCTGATACAAAAATTCAATATAAGTCTCGTACTCATCTCCGAATTGCTGTTCCAATGTGTCACGAATTTCTGCTGCGGCCACCGGACCTGCTCCAGCGGTCGATATCGCAATGCTCAGTCTGCCACGCCTGACCACACTTGGTGTAATAAAGGTGCTTCGCTCAGAAGATATGGCGTCATTAACCAGTATACCCGCATCTTCAGCTTCATGGACAACAGCTGTGTTCACTTCACCATGGTCCGTTGCTGCATATACGAGAAAGGCCCCCCGCAAATCTCCATTGCGGTAGGACCGGGCCAGCCATTGAATTCGGGAATCATGATGCAATTGTTGTAATATTGGCGTAACTTCCGGACTAATCACCTTGATTTGTGCTTCCGCATGAAGCAAACCTTTTATTTTACGTTCAGCAACACGTCCGCCTCCAACCACGCAGCAGGATTTCCCTGATATATCCACAAATATTGGCGTGTACCGTTTCATCCCCTTCACTCTCCCGTCCAACGATGAAACGCTGAATATGCATTGGATAAAAAACTGATAATGACAAAGCCGTATCCGATCAGCGTCCATCTCGCCATAATGACTGTGGAGAACTGTTTCCTTCTCTTGAAAACGAAGTATCCAACATAGATCGCTATGGCAAGCCCCGTAGCAATAACCTTGAGATCCAAGAGCAGGCTCCAGCGCGTTTCGGCCACAATGGACAATACCGCGAGCATGATAGAAACACCAAGAAGAGGTGTGCCGATCAGTGTAGCACCATCCATATATTTGCCGATCACCTCGAGACTCGGCAGACGACGTACGGTATCATTCCACTTTTTATTCTTCAGCTTGCGGTGCAAAAACAGATATAACATGGCAAATACAGCACCCACCGTCAGAGCTGCGAAACCAAGATTTGCCAAGGTGATATGCATAATAAGCAATCCATGCACAGTCTGCCAATTATGCAGAGATATCTCACCTGCTGTAAACCACAAACGGTTCAACACCGTAACCGAGAAACCAACCACGTTCAGCAACAAAATGGCAAATTCGGAACGCTGGATACGAGTCATCACCAGAGACATCAGCACAATACTAAATGAAAAGATAAACAAAAAATCAAACGTGGTGTAGATTGGAAAATGCCCTTCGGTTAACATGCGTAAAATGACATGGAACACCTGAAGTGCCAATACAACAACAAGAAACCCTGTGCCTGTCCGCTTCGCCCCCGCATTGCGTCGAATGCAGTCCGAGAAATAGAACAGTAGGCTCAGGGCATACATATAGATTAAAGCTTCGTAGATTTGTTCAGCTAGGGTCAAGCTGCCCACCCGCCTTATACGCCTGCCGGAGCATAAGCCGGCACGGGGTCTTGCCGGGAATCGTTAAAATGAACCGCATCCGGTTTGCGCAGAGCCGTGGCATCGCTCTGATTTACTTTCTCAGCGGCCACCTCTACTGCATCCTCCAGAGCAAAGATCTGAGTAAACATGCGTAGCGCTTCATCACCATGGTTGGTACCAGCCATCTCCTTAATCCGGTTAATCGGATCTGTCGTCATTTGATTCACGATGCTTTTCGTCAGACGACGGATAACTTTACGCTGATGTTCATCCAGTTCAGGCAATTTATTAAACAGACTATCCATCGTTTCTTCATGAATGGAAGCTCCTTTTTCCTGCAATGCCCGAATTACAGGACGAACGCCCAAGGTTTTAAGCCATTGATAATAATCTTCCATCTCAAGTTCAATCATTTTCTCGATCTTCGCAGCTTCCACCTTACGCATCTCCAGGTTGCTCTCCACGATTCCTTCCAAATCATCAATATCATAAAGGAATACATTGGATAACTCGCCGATCGCCGGATCGATATCCCGCGGAACAGCAATATCAATCAGGAACAGTGGACGCGATTGACGACGCTTCATACTCTCTCGAACAACAGTGGCATCCAGTACATATCTTTCTGCCCCCGTCGAACTGATGACAATATCAACCTCGTTCAGTCGCTCTAATGCCTGTTCCATCGTACAAGGGGTCCCCCGAAACTTCGCTGCCAATTCCTCAGCTCGCGCAAGTGTCCGATTCGCCACAATGACTTCGGAGGCTCCGTTGGTATAAAGATGTTTTACTGTAAGTTCACTCATTTTGCCGGCACCCAGAATCAGCACCTTCTTATCCGTGAACATACCAAAGATACGCTTGCCTAGCTCTACAGCAGCATAACTTACAGATACCGCACTCTCTCCGATCGAAGTCTCTGAATGTGCGCGTTTGCCCAATGTAACAGCCTGTTTGAACAGCATGTTAAACCAGGTCCCAGTAGCTTTCTCTTCCTGCGCTTTGAAAAAAGCCTGTTTCACCTGTCCAAGAATCTGAGTCTCGCCAATAACCATGGAGTCCAGCCCACAAATGACTCGGAACAAATGGCGCATAGCTTGATCATCTTCATATATATATAAGTGTTGCGTAAATTCTTCCCGTGGAACATTAAACCATTGTTCCATGAACGTCCGAATAAAATAACCACACATGTGAAGACGGTCTACCACAACATACAACTCGGTACGGTTACATGTGGCTACGATTACACCTTCCAATACACTCTTGGTCAGCTTGAGCTGCTGCAGCGCTTCAGACAAGTCCTTTTCTGCAAATGTGAATCGTTCCCTAACCTCTACAGGCGCCGTGCGATAATTCAAACCAACGACAACGATGTGCATTGCAAGTTCACCTGCCTAATAAATTTCCAATCAAAGTGTTTTCTACATATGTTCATCCATTTATGATTGACATGATTAATTATATCACACATCCATACTATGACCGGCCATTTTTATGAAATGTTTATGAAATTCCCATGTAAATCATCTTATGCATTGTCATTTATTGTAGTGTCTCACCAATCTTCACCGTTATGCGTTAAAATACTTGTTTTAATGATAAAGATTCATGAAAATCCCATATAAAACAAATAGCCATGGAAGGCTCCATGACTATTCAGATTTGGGATCTGGTTCCTATATTCTTTTCAACGAGATTAAAAATAACATCTATTCAAAGGGAATGCAACCCCTTTTAGGAAGATCAAAAAATAAAAGATTTCGTACCAATCAAGCTCCCAAAATCAAAAAAATCCCCTTTCGCAGCTGCCTGGAATGTGCCAGATCAGAGCATTAGGGGATGGTTAGTTAGGTACTTGTATAATTCACACTTTTAGGTCAATAAGCTTCAAGCTCAAACAGTCGTTTCTGGTGGCGAGCAAGCCTTTCATCAATCTGCTGGAGCTGTTCAGAAGTAGAAAGATTCATTCTTGTATCGAGTAACGAATCAATCTCGGCGTATACCCGAATGATCTCACGTTCAACATCCCGAGCCTGGAACACACGCTTCAATTCAAGCAACGTATTTTTGTATTCATAGATGACACGGATATTCTCGCCGGTCTGCTCCACAATTTTACGGACAACGCCTTGAGTATAAACATACGTCATGGTGAACTCTTCATAAATCCGATGAACAACGCCGTCACCCTTAAAGGTCATAAAGAGCTTCCGGACTACATTCGTCAGATGATGGTTTACCAGGCGGCAAGATAACTCACAGATGTAAAACCCTTCCCTACGGTCAAACGGGAAATGAACTTCTTCTCCACTCACATCTTCTAGCACAATTTCCTGGCAGCCATTCTCCATCACCTTCACACGTTGATGAATCCGACCGTCTTCTGTCATGCGCAAAAACTGATGCATCTGAGGTTCTGACAATTTCAAAATGGCTTTAACATACTCTGTGGCTAATCGATGAGCCATAAAAATCTCCTCAATTCTTTCCCGATTGTTTTGTCTTCCTGCACATGTGGCAGTGATCTCAAAATTCTTCAGGCCGGCAAGGCCGGTACTTTGGTACTGTTGGCACAAATGCACCTATACTCATTATACACTACCGTAAAGCTATTTCGCCCCAAAATAAAACAATGAATTTTCACGAAAACCCATAAAATATGGATTTAACCTTGATCTCATCAAAGATACACCCAAGTTGCTCACTTTCCTGCATAAAAATGGCGCAATCCCCGGTTATCCGTTAATTTCGTGATCTTCGTGATTTTCCTCAGCCTGTGGCTCTTCTTCCACTGCAGCTTGACCGATTCCGGCAAAACGGGTGATGATCTCCCATAATTCTTCTTTACCTAAACCTTCTTCCGATGAAAACGGTACAAACAGATCACCTGGACGAAGATCCAAAGCTTCCTTGATGACTTTAATATGTTTGGCTCTACGCGTTTTCGGAATCTTGTCCATCTTCGTCGCTACCACAACAAGTGGCAAGCCATGATGGCGAAGCCAGTCATTCATCATCATGTCATCCTTGGACGGTTCATGTCTCATATCCACCATTTGCATGACAAGCTTCAATTCTTTCCGTTCCAGCAAATATTTCTCCATCATTTTGCCCCAGGCAAAACGCTGCTGCTTCGACACTTTGGCATAGCCGTAGCCGGGGAAATCCACAAAGTAGAGATCCTGATTGATCTTATAATAGTTCAGTTGCTGTGTCTTACCAGGGGTAGAACTCGTCCGCGCCAAGTTTTTGCGATTAATCAAACGATTGATCAAAGATGATTTTCCTACATTGGATCGTCCCGCCAAGGCAATCTCGGGCAGGCCGTCCTCTGGGTATTGTTCAGGCCGAACGGCACTGATAATAAATTCGGATTGATTTACTTTCATAATGTATCTGTCCTCTCTTTAACTCCTGTGCTCTTACTTAGAGCTGCTGTTGGTATTATGCCATGGATTGTTCTATCATACCAAAAAAACCGTTCCAGCGGACGCCAAAGCTTCCGCAGAACGGTTTACTCTTCATACGATCCCTCGTTTAACGGGCTACAGGTGTATTCCTGCCTGTTCCACAAGCGCATGTTGCAGCACCTGATCCATATGGGCTACAGGAACAAATTCCACATCTTCCTTGATGCTGTCCGGAATATCCCGCAGGTCCCGTTCGTTATCCTTGGGCAATAATATTTTTTTGTAACCGGCGCGGTGGGCCGCCAGTGATTTTTCCTTAAGTCCGCCGATCGGCAACACACGGCCACGCAGCGTTATTTCGCCAGTCATAGCAATGTCCTTGGAGACATGTTTGTTCGTCAGAGCAGAGATCAATGCAGTCGCCATCGTAATTCCGGCAGATGGTCCATCCTTCGGAATGGCTCCTTCCGGAACGTGGATATGGATATCATTCTTCTCGTGGAAGTCAGACGGAATGCCAAGCTGTGCAGCTTTGGATCGGGTGTAGCTGAATGCCGCCTGAGCCGATTCCTTCATGACATCGCCCAGTTTACCTGTCAGCGTCAGCTTGCCTGTACCAGGTACAACGGTAACCTCGATCACGAGGGTATCTCCACCCACTTCAGTCCACGCCAGTCCCGTCACCGTACCAATCTGATCTTCCAGTTCGGCCATACCGTAGCGGAATTTACCCGGACCAAGGTAATCCTTCACTTCATCTGGTGTAATGTTAATCTGACCTTCCACACCAGACACGATGTTTTTGGCCGCTTTCCGACACAACGAAGCCATCTGCTGTTCCAGATTCCGCACGCCGGACTCTCGTGTATATTCACGAATGACACGCAACATGCTGTCATCCCCGATATTCAGCTGATCTTCTTCCAGACCATGATCCTGTTTCTGTTTCGGCAGCAAATAGTTTTTGGCAATTTGCAGCTTCTCCAGCTCGGTATACCCCGGAATATTGAGCATCTCCATCCGGTCCAGAAGCGGACGTGGAATGTTATGCACTGTGTTGGCAGTTGTAATAAACATAACGTTAGATAAGTCAAACGGCAACTCTACAAAGTGGTCACTGAAAGTATTGTTCTGTTCGGGATCAAGTACTTCGAGTAACGCTGCGGAAGGGTCTCCGCGGAAGTCCGAAGCCATTTTATCGATCTCTTCCAGCAGGAAAACCGGATTGAGTGAACCTGCCGTCTTCATGCCCTGAATGATACGGCCTGGCATTGCGCCCACATAGGTACGGCGATGACCGCGAATTTCTGCTTCATCTCGCACGCCACCCAAGGATATTCTGACGAATTCACGTCCAAGGGATCTGGCGATAGAGCGGGCAAGCGACGTTTTCCCGACCCCTGGAGGTCCAACCAGACAGAGGATCGGTCCTTTAAGCTTTTTCACCAGCTTCTGAACAGCCAGATATTCAAGCACACGTTCTTTTGGTTTTTCCAAACCGTAGTGGTCTGCATTTAGCACATCTTCAGCCTTTTGAATATCCAGATCGTCCGCTGTCAGCTGCGTCCAAGGCAGTCCCAGCAGCCAATCCACATAGTTGCGGATAACACCGCCTTCGGCAGAACTTGATGGCATTTTCTCCAGGCGATCAATTTCTTTCTCAACCTTTTCCTTCACCTTGTCCGGCAAGCCAAGAGCCTCCATTTGATTTCGGAGTTCCTCAACCTCCCCGGCACGGCCTTCTTTCTCACCCAGCTCTTTCTGAATCGCCTTCATCTGCTCACGCAGATAGTATTCTTTCTGGGTTTTTTCCATCTGTTTCTTCACGCGCTGGCTGATTTTGCGTTCAAGCTCCAGTACTTCCCGCTCATTGTTCAGAATGTCCAGCAACTTCTCCAGCCGTTCACGAACGTCGATGGTCTCCAAAATCTCCTGTTTGTCCTTGATCTTCAAAGACAGGTGACTGGTGATGACATCGGCCAAGCGACCGGGTTCTTCAATATCAGACACAGCCGCAAGTGTCTCAGGTGTAACCTTTTTGGACAGATTAATATAATTTTCGAACTGGTTCAGAACTGTACGCATCAGCGCATCTGTTTCCGGATGACTGTTCTCCTCTTCAGGAAGCTCTTGTGCCAGTACCTCGTAATATTCCTCGTTATCCGTATATTCAATGATTTCAGCCCGTTCCAAGCCTTCCACAAGTACACGAATCGTCCCGTTTGGAAGCTTCAGCATCTGTCTGACCTTGGCAACCGTTCCGATTCTGAAAATGTCCTCTTGTGTTGGTTCTTCAATATTTACCTCGGCTTGGGAACATAGGAGAATCAAATGTTCTTCTACCATCGCTTTTTCTAAAGCCTTGACCGATTTCTCCCGGCCCACATCGAGATGCAGTACCATACTCGGGTAGACGAGAAGTCCTCTTAAAGGCAGTAAAGGAAAACGACGACCTTTCGCTTTGCTTGGTCCCATCGCTTTCGCACCTCCAATGGCTCTCAGGTTGTAGTCATTCATTATTCTATCAAATGTTCACATAAAAAACCAATGAAGGGAAGCGCTTAGCAGCTTCCCGAATCTGTAACCTGTCCTGGACGGGGCAAGTCAGCACGTAAATAGGATGCGGATGCCGGTGGGAAAATCTCCGGTGCAGGTGTCGCTGTATCCTCCGCAAGGTTGATTTGATTGGCTTGCTCCTCATTAGGCACCCAGTCAAATACTTCTCGGAATACGTCTTCAACGGTATCGACCGGGATAACACGTAAGCCATCCAGGTTTTCAAAGATGGACTGCCAGTTCTCTGCTGGAATAATGACCGTCTTTGCTCCCGCCTGGAATGCAGCCTCCACTTTGGCAAGTACACCGCCGATCGGTTTTACCCGGCCATGAATACTGATCTCTCCAGTCATCGCTGTCTCATGGTCAATCGGACGCCCCTGGATGGCTGATGTAATGGCTGTCGCCATGGCGATCCCGGCAGACGGGCCATCAATTGGCGTTCCACCTGGGAAGTTAACGTGTAAATCATAGTCGTTAGGACGAATGCCCATGGCCTTTAATACGGTTAACACATTTTCAACCGAGCCTTTAGCCATGCTTTTTCGCCGGAGTGTGCGCGAACCGCCTCCAATCTCTTCTTCATCCACAACTCCCGTGATGTTGATTTGTCCCTGATCTCGAAGAGCTGGAACAGCGGATACTTCAATCTCCAGAATGGTGCCCATATTCGGTCCATATACGGCCAAGCCATTCACAAAACCGATCTGCGGCCGCAAAGGCACCTTGCGATCTGGCCGGGGCTGAATCTGGCTGCTGCCAGCGACCCATTCCACATCCGACGCCTGCAGCGTTTCACGTTTTTCGGTCAAGGCCAGCCCAGCAGCGAGCTGAATGATATTGACCGCTTCACGGCCATTGGTTGCATACCGCTTGACCACATCCACTGCTTCTGGACATGGACTGAATCCGATTTTCTGAACGGCATCTTCCGCAATTTGCCCAATCTCTTCGGGCAGCAATGGACGGAAATAGACCTCCATGCACCGCGAGCGCAAGGCCGGAGGCAGTTCATGGGACGAACGAGTTGTCGCTCCGACAAGACGAAAATCGGCTGGCAGACCATTTTGAAAAATATCGTGGATATAAGCAGGAGTATGCGTGTCTTCCGAGTTATAGTACGCACTTTCCAAAAAGACCTTGCGGTCCTCCAATACTTTCAGCAGTTTATTCATCTGAATAGAATGCAGTTCACCGATCTCATCAATAAAAAGCATCCCCCCATGCGCTTTTGTAACGGCACCGGGTTTGGGCTGAGGAATGCCTGCTACGCCCATCGCTCCTGCTCCCTGATAGATCGGATCATGCACTGAACCAATCAAGGGGTCAGCAATACCCCGTTCATCAAAACGCGCCGTCGTGGCGTCGAGTTCCGTGAATTTGGCATCGGCCTTGAAGGGAGATGACGGATTCTTTTTGGCTTCTTCCAAAACCACCCTTGCAGCAGCTGTTTTCCCGACTCCTGGAGGTCCATAAATAATGACATGTTGTGGATTAGCACTGCATAGTGCGGCTTTAAGGGCGCGGAGTCCGTCTTTTTGCCCTACTATGTCATTAATGGTTGCCGGACGTGTCTTCTCTGCTAGGGGCTTGGTGAGTGAAATGGAGCGCAACTTCCGCAACTTCTCCAGTTCCTTGCGGGATTCACGCTCCACCGCACTGCGATTCGTTTTCTGGCCACGAAGCAAATTCCAGAAATACAAACCGATCACCACACCAAAAAATAATTGAATCATCATTATGACCATACCAAATTCCATGTCTCAACATCCTCCTGTTCTATCCCTATTCTCATATGAGATCATGCTAATACTTGGTAGTATAGCCTTTTCACCGAGACGTAAACGGGTGATCAGGAAATTGTGTGTTTGACAACAAAAAACAGCCCGTCATTGCTGACAGACTGTTGCAAAACGATATATAAATCAATCAGTGCGAGCGGCCAGGAATAACTCCTGTCGTTTCATAGGACTCCACGATTTTGTCGATCTCTTTTTTCAATTCCTCAACCATGATTTCTTCCGGCACTTTACGGATCATTTTACCATGACGGAATAACAAGCCTTCTCCGCGTGCACCGGCAATACCGATATCCGCTTCCTTCGCTTCACCCGGACCGTTAACGGCACAACCCAACACCGATACTTTGATCGGCACCTTGAGCTTGGAGATATACTCTTCCACTTCATTTGCAATGGAGAACAGATCGATATCCAAACGGCCACAGGTCGGGCAGGAAATCAACGTAGCTGCATTCGAAATCAATCCAAAGGTTTTGAGCAGGTCACGAGCAACCTTGATTTCTTCGACCGGGTCCGCACTAAGCGATATCCTCATCGTCGAACCAATGCCCATCGATAACAAGGCACCCATGCCGGCAGAACTTTTAATTGTACCGGAGAATAACGTACCCGCCTCGGTAATCCCCAGGTGCAAAGGATACTTAATGATTTGAGCTGCTTTGGTATAGGCTTCAATCGCCATCGGTACATCCGATGCTTTGAGAGACACGATAATATCGTGGAAATCCAATTCTTCCAAAATACCAATGTGATAAAGTGCACTTTCTACCATAGCATCAGCTGTTGGATAACCGTATTTTTCGAGCAAATGGTTTTCCAGAGAACCTGCGTTTACCCCGATCCGAATCGGAATACCTTTATCTTTACAAGCTTTGACGACTTCCTCTACTTTGGCACGTTTACCGATATTGCCGGGATTAATCCGTACTTTATCAATGCCGTTCTCAATCGCAAGGAGTGCCAGTTTATAATTAAAATGGATATCCGCTACAAGCGGAATATGAATCCGTTTTTTGATTTCCTTGATAGCTGCGGCAGCTTCTTCATTATTTACCGTTACACGCACCACTTGGCATCCGGCTTCTTCCAGTCGCAAAATCTCCGCAACTGTCGCTTCAACGTCTGCCGTTTTGGTTGTACACATACTCTGAATAATGACTTCGTTGCTGCCACCAATCGTTAAGTTTCCCACTTTTACGGGTCGTGTATCCTGTCTTAAAAACATGAGTGATTTCTCTCCCCACAACGTCAAAGCTCCACCCTGACAGAGACATGAATTCGCCTTCTGCCAGGAGTGGAGAACTGACAAGTCTATATTTCAGTGTTGAAACGGAATATTCACCTTTAGTTAGGCACTTTCTTCCTGCTTGTCGTCCTTGGATTGGCTCAGTTCAGGCACGACTCTCTTCTCAACGACCTCTTCGGTAATGACACAGTTCGTAACATCATCACGGGAAGGCACTTCGTACATGATCTCAAGCATAATGCCCTCGATAATTGCGCGCAGTCCACGTGCACCTGTGTTACGTTTGATGGCTTCTTTCGCAATCGCAAGCAATGCTCCTGGTTCGAACACCAGATTCACATTATCCAGCTCAAGCAGTTTTTGGTACTGTTTCGTAAGCGCATTTTTGGGCTCGGAAAGAATCCGTACCAGTGTGTCCTCGTCCAGTGGCTCCAAAGTGGAGATGACTGGCAAACGGCCTACAAACTCCGGAATCAGACCAAATTTCAGCAAATCTTCCGGCAATACCATACCCAGATATTCACCTGGTTTAAGATCTTTTTGTTCCGCAACGGTGTTAAAGCCGATGACTTTTTTACCGATCCGGCGTTTGATCATTTGCTCGAGACCATCGAAGGCACCGCCGCAAATGAACAAGATGTTGGTGGTATCAATCTGGATGAATTCCTGATGAGGGTGCTTACGACCACCTTGTGGTGGTACAGAAGCTACAGTTCCTTCCAGAATTTTCAGGAGCGCCTGTTGAACACCTTCACCCGATACATCACGTGTAATGGATGGGTTCTCGGATTTACGCGCTACTTTATCAATTTCATCGATATAAATAATGCCGCGCTCTGCTTTTTCCACATCATAATCAGCAGCTTGAATCAGCTTGAGCAGAATGTTCTCTACATCCTCGCCGACATAACCTGCTTCCGTCAATGAAGTTGCATCAGCAATAGCAAAAGGAACATTAAGGATTTTAGCCATCGTTTGCGCAAGCAACGTTTTACCAGAACCCGTAGGTCCTAACAGCAAAATGTTACTTTTTTGCAATTCAACGTCCTCAATCTTGCTTTGTGTGTTGATCCGTTTGTAGTGGTTATAAACCGCTACAGACAAAGACTTCTTCGCCTGATCCTGTCCAATGACGTACTGGTCAAGAATGTCGCGGATTTCTTTCGGTTTTGGAATATCTTTGAGGTCCAGTTCTTCGTCATGACCGAGCTCTTCCTCTACGATTTCAGTGCACAGTTCGATACATTCATCACAAATGTAAACGCCTGGTCCAGCGACCAGCTTGCGCACCTGTTCCTGAGATTTACCGCAAAAAGAGCATTTCAATTGCCCTTTCTCATCGTTAAATTTAAACATGAAACCACCCCTTTAGGAATTGATCGGTCTGCTGAGCACCTGGTCAATAATGCCGTACGTTTTGGCTTCTTCAGCACTCATGAAAAAGTCACGGTCTGTGTCCCGCTCGATTTTCTCAAGGGGTTGACCTGTACGATCGACGTATATTTGATTCAGTTTCTGACGTGTTTTAATAATCCATTCTGCGTGAATTTTGATATCCGCAGCCTGTCCTTGAACGCCGCCAAGCGGCTGATGAATCATCACTTCGCTGTTAGTCAGCGCATATCGTTTGCCAGGAGCACCGGCTGTCAGCAATAACGAGCCCATGCTTGCTGCCATACCTACGCAAATGGTCGATACATCCGGCTTGATATATTGCATCGTATCGTATATACCCATCCCTGCGGTGACAGAACCACCAGGTGAATTAATGTACAAGCTGATATCCTTCTCAGGATCGTCGGCTGCCAAAAACAAAAGCTGCGCTATGACAAGATTGGCTACATCGTCATCAATCGCACTGGTTAAAAAGATAATGCGATCCTTCAGCAAACGCGAATATATATCGTAAGACCGCTCGCCTCGATTGGTTTGTTCAACAACCATTGGCACCAGACTCATGAGACCAACCTCTTTTCTACATGTAATTAGACATAGGCTACCTGTAAAGCAAACCCAAATTCATTCTAACACGTTCCTGTGACAATGTCATTTTTCACAAGTGGTGTCAAGACGGAGTGAGTTTACTTTTTTGCCTGATCATATTTAACCATGTTTTCTATGTATGTGCAAATCGGAGCAATCCTATGCCGTTTCACCTTTTTTTATTTGCAGGAGAACCATAGGACGTTGAATATGCATAACCCATGCCGCAAAAAAATCCCATCCATATTATTACTGAATCCTCTATAAAATGGATGCCATAATTTAAAAATAAGGCACGCAATGATTCACGTGCCTTATCGTTTATTCAGCTGTTCATTACATAACAGCTTGTTTTATTTTTCGTCAGCTTCTGCAGCAACTTCTTCAGCTGGAGCTTCAACAGCTTCAACGACTTTGCTGTTCTCAACGAGAACATCGATCGTTTTACGCAGTTTCACTTCATCACGAAGGCTGTCCAGGGAACCATTACCCTCGAGAATGCCACGAATCTCTTCAGCAGGACGCTTGTAAGACTCAGCCATTTTTTCGAGTTCTTGGTTAACTTCTTCGTCAGACACTTCGATGTTTTCCGCTTTACCAACTGCTTCAAGAACCAAGTTGTTGCGAACACGTTTGGAAGCATCTTCCTGCATTTGTCCTCTCAGGTCAGCTTGTGTTTGACCGGAGAAGCTCAGGAACATTTCCAGGTTCATACCTTGGTTGCGCAGACGGTTGTCGAAATCACGCATCATGTTTTGTACTTCGCTGTCCACCATTGCAGAAGGAATGTCCACTTCAGCATTTTCAGCCACTTTTTCTACAACAGCATTTTCTTGAGCTGCTTTGGCTTCATCTGCTTTACGGGATTCCAATTGCGTTTTCAGGTCAGCTTTGTACTCTTCAAGCGTCTCGAATTCACTAACATCTTTAGCAAACTCGTCATCCAGTTCAGGAAGTTGTTTACGTTTGAGTTCATGTACTTTCACTTTGAATACCGCTTTTTTGCCAGCCAGTTCAGCTGCATGGTAGCTCTCTGGGAAAGTTACTTCAACGTCTTTGAAGTCGCCAGTGGAAAGACCCACAACCTGCTCTTCAAATCCTGGGATGAACGTGTTGGAACCAAGTTCCAGGGAATAACGCTCAGCTTGTCCGCCTTCGAACGGTACACCATCAACAGAACCGTCAAAGTCGATTACAGCAACATCGCCGTTTTGTGCAGAACCTTCGTCGATAACAACGAGTTCAGCGTGACGTTGTTGAAGACGCTCGAGCTCTTCAGTCACTTCTACATCCGTTACTTCATGTTTGGCTACAGCAACTTCAACGCCTTTGTAGTCACCCAGTGTAACTTCAGGTTTAACGGTTACTTTCGCTTTGAACTTGAATACTTGTCCTTTAGCGAATTGTTCCACATCTACATCAGGGCGATCAACCGGGAAGATATCCGTTTGGTCGATTGCTTCTGTGTAAGCTTCAGGAAGCAAAATGTCAATTGCTTCTTGATATAGGCTTTCTACACCGAAACGAGCTTCAAAGATCGAACGTGGAACTTTACCTTTACGGAATCCAGGTACGTTTGCTTGTTTAACTACTTTATTAAAAGCTTTGTCGAGTGCTGCAGTTACACGATCTGCACCCACTTCAACCTCAAGAACCCCAAGGTTCTTCTCTATCTTTTCCCAAGTTGCTTTCATTGTATACTTTCCCCTCCAAAATTCGCATGTTCACGTAGGCAATCACGTACAAAATAACCATTTTAGTATAAACAAGATTAGATTCTTTTTCAAGGGGAATCCCTTGATACGGTTTGAGGAAAACGTTTCCGGGTCCTATTGACCATCCAAACCAGCAGAAACAAACTGCTTCATTGATCGATATGCTTGCTCCAGACGAAAGCGCATCGCCCCTGTCACAGCATACATTGAGCGAGTATCTTCCTCGTCATGCGAACCGCCCAGACTGTCTGCAACGGTCATATGTAGAGCAGCTCCCCATATATCTGTCATGGAATCATTTTCTTCAAGCATGGACATGTAATCACGGGTTCCGTACACGGCCATGACATATTGAATCCACAGTTCTTGTGCAAAATAAAAGAGCGTAGGTTCATGAACCTCCGTCTGATCTGCCACTCTTTCAAGAATCTGAACAATCTGAATCGGGAAATCCTCAGGTCTAAGCGGAACGGTATCAATCTCCACTTCAACCGGCTCTTCCCCACGAGTAAACGCAATAATGCCTTGAACACCTCGGCGACGTAATGTCTGAAGCACACGGAACTGAAGCAAAGGATGCAGTGTCTTGTCTTTGAGCCAACCGGTAAGCGAATCATCAATTTCTGGCCGATCGAGATACGCAAGCTGCTCCAGCGCCAGCATCGTTTGTTCAGATAAAGGTTCTTCCATCACGGTACGAAGCAGTTTATCCGCATAGCCGTCATCCTGCTCAAGCTTGGAACGGGCATGTTGGCGTGCCATGTCCTCTTCACTGATTTCCTCTTCTTCACGCTCTTCACGAATCTCGGGTAAATCTTCCCCATAATGAGGGAATGCAGCTTCAAGCCATTCGAGCAAGGCTCGCCATTCGTCGTAATGTCGTTCTTCCTGCCCTTGGCATTGAAGCAAAAAGCGAAGCAGGTCCATCGCTTCACCATATCGTTCATTTTCTAGCATAACCGTCAATTGAATCTGGTAATAGTCCAGCGTCTTAGGAAACAGCACGATATTGTTACTGTGCTCGGTTTCCGGGGTCGTGGATTCCTTAATAGGAGCACCTCCTCTGTATCCTGAATCTCCAGTCGCAATCAACCATAAATAGATGTATATTAAACGAAAGTCGATCTATTTTTTGAGTTCTTCTGATATTCTAACATAACCTTAATCATAATGAAAAAAACGTTACCGCCGCCAAATATCATATACGGAAAATAGTTTAAAATAAAATGTTTGATATTCATCATTATTTATGATAAAATCAATTTTGCTTGAAAAATTTCATGTCTCAGTAGCTCAGCTGGATAGAGCAACGCCCTTCTAAGGCGTCGGTCGGGGGTTCGAATCCCTCCTGGGACGTATTAAAGAAAAGCTTCCTTCGGGAAGTTTTTTTGCGTTCTAGGGATGAGAACCCCAATGGTTCGTCGGAGCCTAAGCTTCGGGAGCACAACTTCGCAGTCTCGACTGCAAGGAGAGTATCCCTCCTGGGACGTATTAAAAAAAGCTTCCTTCGGGAAGCTTTTTCTGCGTTCTGGGGATGATTGGATACGTTCATTATCTGATGTTGACACGGGATGTTATGCTTGTTTGTGTATATGTATGTATCAATGTATACATATTAGACAAATAAACCATAGGAGATTTACCATGCCATCATCTTTACATCAAAACTCACCTGACCGCTCTACAGTCGATAATTCATCGTCAGCATCCATGAAACTTGGACTCTTGCTGGCAGGCATTATCGTTATCGCAGCGACAATGCGTTCACCTATTACGGCAACAGGTCCAATTGTGGAACTGATCCGTACAGATACAGGAATAAGTCATACAATGGCAGGCTTGCTTACCTCTCTTCCTTTGCTTGCCTTTGCGGCAATCTCTCCGTTCGCCCCACAACTGGCGCGAAGATTCGGACTGGAAACCGCTCTGTTAACTGCCATAATTCTCGTGACCATAGGTGTAGGCCTCCGGTTTATGCCCTCTGTTTCCGTTCTCTTCGCAGGAACAGCGATTCTCGGATGTGGCATTGCCCTGAGCAACGTATTGCTGCCTAGTCTGATCAAGCGGGATTTCCCATTGCGAGTGGGACTCGTTACCGGCCTCTATTCCGTGTCCATGAATATATGGGGCGCTATTGCCTCAGGAATCAGCGTTCCCGCGGCAGGCTTAACCTCCATGGGATGGCACGTTTCACTGGGCATGTGGGCTATACTGTCCATTCTGGCCCTGATTCTGTGGCTGCCTCACGTCCGTTCTGGACGTCGCGGCGAAGTTTACGTGGCTTCGAGAACGGAAGCGAAGTCGGTTCGTCTTATTACATCTTCCTTAGCCTGGCATGTCACATTGTTCATGGGACTGCAATCTTTAATTTTTTACACTACAATTACCTGGCTGCCCGAGGTTCTATCTGATCAGGGTTTTAGTTCCTCTTCAGCGGGCTGGATGTTATCCTTGATGCAAATGGTTAGTGTTCCGGTAACGTTCATCGTCCCCATTCTAGCTGGACGAATGAAAGATCAACGTGTGCTGACAGCAATCACAGGCTCATGTCTGATTCTGGGATACGCATTCCTTTTAAGTGGTATTTCCTCTCTCGTAACCGTCGGTGTTGCTTTGGCTGGCGTTGGAGCTGGGGCTTCGTTCGGACTTGTAACCATGTTTTTTGTACTGCGTACGTCCGATGCAAGACAGGCTGCGGGACTTTCAGGTATGGCTCAATCCTTTGGGTACATGCTGGCGGCCATCGGACCTTTGCTGTTCGGCGTGCTACATGATTGGACAAAAGGATGGACCCTTCCATTGCTGGTACAGGTTCTCCTTGCCATTGTACTACTGATCGCAGGTATAACAGCCAGCAAGAATCGAGTGATCGGTTAGATTAATTTACGCTCCCCTTATGAGGTGTGACAGGCTAATAAACCTGTCCCTGTAAGGGGAGCGTTTTATTATTCACGGACTTTCATGCGAACTATATTCAATTTACAACTAACAGGACCACGGTTGCGCTATTCCATTCCCGCAGCAGAAAAAAACAAAATAAAACGGCCTCCATCCCGCGAAATCAGGATGAAGACCGCTTATGCGAAAAACAATTCCTTCAATAAATTAGTGCCGAAGAGCTTATTTCACCTTTACCGTGATCTTGTCCGTGCTGGTCACACCAGCTGCGTTGAGTAACTCCGCCCGGTACGTATACGTGCCTGAAGTGCGTCCAGACAGCGAAGTTACAGCGCTTTGCGCATTAGGCGTAACCGCATGAAGTGCTTGGGTGTCGATCAACTTATCATTTTCGTAGAGGCGGTACTCGGTGGCATTGGTTCCCCACCACAAGTTCATAGTAACCTTATAATTGCCGTCTCCATCCCAGTTATCCTGAGAGAGAACTGCTTTGCCTGGCGATGCATTGGTAACCCGGACAGTCAGCGTCTGACTCCGCGTGGTGCCCTTGTCGTTAATTAGCTCAGCCACGTACGTATAAGTGCCGTTAGTTTTACCTGTAATCTTCGTTTGAGCAAACTGTGCCAGAGGCGCATTGTAGGTCAACTTCTGCGTATCAATCAAAACCCCGTCTTCATATAGTTTGTAGCTGGTGGCGTTCTCGCCCCACCACAAGTTCATGGAAACAGTATATGATCCTTCAATCAGGCCATTAACACCCCCGTTATTGTGAGACAACACAGGCGTTCCAGGCGCTTTGACAGCTGGAGTTTCCGGCTCGGTCTCCGTGGATTTCAAACTTAGTGCCGTAGTAACCTTACCAGAAAGCCCCTGTTGGTCTTTTACCGTAAGTTCAACGACATATTCGCCTGCTTGGATGGCCTCCAAAGGAAGACTGAAACTGCCATCCGATTGTATTCCAAAGGCACCCTCTTTATAAATGGAACCATCCGCTTTTTTCACGATGTATGTTGCTTCCAAGGAAGCCGCCGCATCAAACTCAATGTTCCAACCGTCTCTGACCGCAGGGGCGACACGGAAGTACAAATCATCTACGCTACCATTAATGACGGCAGATTCATCTTGCTTGAATTCCAGTTTTTCTGGCGCTGTGACAACCGGAGCTGCTTTTTTCACCAAAAATGGAGAGGTATCTTCTTTATACGTTTTGCCATCAACACCGAGTGTAGTGATATCAACCGTATAAAGACCATCCGGAATTACAGTTACCTCGTCGGTAGTGTAGTCTGCATACTGTCCATCCCAAGCCAGATTATATCTTGTGTTGGCAGCGAAATTGTAGTAGTTGCCAAAAATAGATCCAATATATCCATCTCCATAATAACCCCCCTCCGGGTTAAGGCCATCGAAGATTTCAATAAGCGCAAAATTCATCGGATTGTAGAATTCCATAGCTACATTAAGTGTATCCAGCGTACCATCAGTCTTCAATGGGTAATGGAACGGGTTCTTCTCTGTGCCTTTTACAGTCTCAATGTATTTAACGCCTGCCAGGGTAAGATTGAAATGTGCGACATATGGAACCGTAAATGTGTTTGTTCCATTGGACAATTGAAGGTATCCTTGGGCTTCTGTTACCGCAGTAACACCTTTTGGAACTGTAATGGTAACCTGCAACTCTTCCTCACCATTCAGTGTAAAAGAGCTCTTGTCCACCGCTACCGATACGCCAGGTACCGTACGTGTTGGATTCACGTTTACAGTGTAGTTTCCACCGCTGCCATTCAGCGACTCCACTTTGATCGTTTTGCTGACGGTTTTTTCGTCCGTGCTCAGGAAGTTGCCGAAATTGACACTACCTGTAACATTAGGCTTCTCAACAACCGTCCCATTCTCTGTGTATTTCGTTACATCCAATACTTTAACAAATGCAGCAGGATCAATTGTTTTCACTGCTTGAATACGTCCTGCACCTTGATCAAACACATCGTATTTTGTCGAGTCGAGCACTTTACCATTGTTCATGAGTGCCACTTTAATATCAAATGGTGTCCAGTCACTGTGCTTCTCAATCAACAGGGCAACCAGTCCGGCAACATGAGGTGTAGCCATACTTGTACCTGATTTACGATCGTAAGCCTGTGAATAATCTGCTCCAGGTTCGTCCTTTCCATAGGCAGGAACAGTAGACAGAATGCTGGTACCCGGTGCAACCACATCCGGTTTGATATCCAGAGTCACCTTGGCTGGTCCGCGGGAACTGGATGCATTCATTTCATCGCCAGCCGTTTGGCCTTTAACGAAGTCACTGAAGCTCACTTCAACGCTTTGACCGGCATCCAGCTCAGCTTTGATACTTTCTCCATCTTCCTTCGACATGCTCAAGGTTGGAATACGTTCAAAATTATCTCCCAAACTCACACCGATCGGACCTGGAATATTGTTGTATACGATAATAGCAACTGCGCCAGCAGCTTTGGCATTGGCTACTTTCTCCACAAATGCCAGCTCGCCGCGCTGTACAAAAGCCACTTTGCCTGTAAAATCCTTGCCTTCAAAGTCGGTCGGTTTACCCAACCCTGCAAATACAAGATCATATTGATCCGTCAAAACAGATTCCGGATCTGCTGAAAGACTCCAGCCCATCACATCAAGGCGGTACACCGACTCAGTAACAGCCAGTGGATTTTGCTCCGTTTCAGTTGGAGCAACTGCAGGCGCTTCTTTCACAGGTGCAACTTCTGAAGATGTTTCGATCGGCGCAGAAGGCGAGATTGGTTGAACACCCTCTACTGATTGGCTGTCTCCCACATCTAGTGCTGTAGCATCTGCAGTCGCTGATCCAGACAATGCAGCTTCGTTTGTTGATGAAGCTTCTTCCCCTGTCGCACCTTCCGGTGTGGTTGATGGTTCGCCTTGAGCCGGAACTTCAGGAGTATCCGTTCCCGGTGCTGCTCCCAGCTCAGGAGATGGCTCAACTTCAGGGACAGGTTGTTCTTCAGGAAGCGTACCTTCACCTTCCTCACCAATCCAGAAATGAGTGTTGGCAGTAATGCTTTGGCTAGGACCTGTGGAGTTACCTACAGTAATTGCCATAGCCGATGCCCCTGGAGAGCCCAATGTGTAACGGTTAGGGCCATTGTTACCACTCGCCACAACAGCTGTCACGCCAGACAACATGGCATTATTAAGAGCAACCGAGGTAATATAACTTGGATCATTGGCAGCGTTACCCAGCGAGAGATTGATCACGTCCATACCATCAGCAACGGAACGATCAATCCCCCCTAGTACCCATGAGGTTTGTCCACTGCCATAGGGTCCAAGAACACGATAGGCATATATATCGGCTTCTGGTGCAACTCCGACAATGCCGTAATCCCCTGCTTCACGAGCAGCAATTGTACCCGCTACGTGAGTACCATGGGAAGTGTAATAGGCGCTTCCGGTTTCATTGAATTCCGGTTGACCAGAAACCTTCCACTCTTCATGCGTTGTTTCGTAAGGATCATTGTCATTTCCAACGAAATCCCATCCACCTTTGTAGGCATCTTGCAAATTAGGATGCTCATAATCAATTCCTGTATCAATAACACCAACTTTTACGCCTTTTCCTTTGTATCCCAGATTCCATACTTCAGGGGCGCCAATAAATGGTGCTGTATCTTTCATATAAGGATTCACTTCATCAGTTTCCGGGGCTACGGTAATTTCAAGGTCAGGGTATACACTGACAACGCCCGGTATGCGAAGCAACTGTCCCAATTGATTGCCCTTAAGTTCGATGGCTACACCATTCAGAGCATATGCGTAATTTTCCAATACTTCGTGTTTGATTTTATTCTGAGTGAGGCTATGTACAAATGACTGTTGTTGTTGCTCGACTTGAGTCACAGCCTTTGTTTCCATAGAGGAGGTAAAAGATTTTCCTGAGAGGGTAGATTCGCCTTGCGCAACAGCAACTGGTTTATTGGAGAGCTCAACAATTACTCTTGTTTTCTCTCCCCCAAGACCTTCTAGGCTCTTGTCCAAAAATGGATCTGCTGCAAGCTTTCCTTCTCGCTGGGCAAGAATTTCTCTCCATTGTGTGGCTTCGGCCTTGCTTAGCGAGTTCTCAAGCTGAACACCTACAGGAGCGGCTCCGGCCGCTGGCATGATGATAGAAAAAGTCATTAGAATACTTAACAATATGGATATCAATCGTTTATTCAAGGCTATGCCCCTCCTTCTCAATATGAAAGTACCTCACCAATCGCTTGGGTCCTGCTATGACAAGTACTGCAATACCTGTGACAACTCACCGCCCTATCTGCAAGAAGATTGACCCTTGGTAAATTATTCTACTAAAATAACACATTTTCCTTCTAAATAATTACAAATATGATATAAAAATTACTTATATGGTTCTTGAGTAAGAGAAAGTGTGAAATTGTATTTATTTGTCGATTGAATATTTCAATTTTTAAATGCAGTATAGGAAAAAAGGCCAAGAACCTCTTCATTCTGAAAGAGATTCCCAGCCTATATGTGATCGATGGATTTCATGAAAAATATTCTGTTAATTCATTTAACAAAGACACATCTTTTGATTTTTTAGCTTCCCGGCTTCACAGCTTCAATTCGAAGACGCTTATAATCGGCATAGATTGCATCTTCTTTCCAGAGCTTCGGCACAACGATTTGGCTAGTTTCACGACAGATTTCCTGAATTTGCTCCTGACTCAAACCATCAAAATAGTCCCCTCCAAAATGAGCCAACCAGCCCTCTATACCCTGTTCACCATCTGCCAGTCTGGTAGGACGGTCATAGTGGTAGGCCTGTCGAACCAAAAATCCGCATTGTTCCAAAATGTTGCTATATTGCCCGATCGTCGGGAAATACCAAGGGTTGCGCTCTGATCCACAAATACCAGTGTGTCGTTCAAGCACTTCCTCTAATGCATTTACAATGATCTGCACATTTCCTTTGCCACCGAACTCCGCCACAAAACGTCCACCAGGCTTCAAAGATTTCCATATGCTATCCACTACAAGTCGCGGACTTCGCATCCAATGCAGAGCTGCATTGGAAAAAACGGCATCATAGAGCTTGTTCGTCTCAAACTGATGCCCGTCACCCTCCATGAACTCGATATCGGGAAACTTCTCTCTTGCACGACGAATCATGTCCGGTGATGCATCCATGCCAACCACCTCAGCCTGCACTACAGAAATTTCGTACGTCAAATCCCCCGTCCCGCATCCCAAGTCAAGGATATACTCCCCTTTTTGAGGTTGAAGCCATGAGATTAAACTTTTACCGTAACCCGATACAAAAGCCAGTTTGTTGTCGTACTCATCCGCTTGCCATTGATTCATTGATTGCATGGATACCACCGTCGCTTTCATAATTGATATCTTCATTGTGTCACAAGACGGTTTATTATTTAAATATATAAATTCTATACATTTGATAGGTTATACCTATAAATCGGACGAACCTTTGGGTTTCTCTTCCCCTGTACGCAAAAAAGCTTCCCGAAGGAAGCTTTTTCTGACGTCCCAGGAGGGATTCGAACCCCCGACCGACGGCTTAGAAGGCCGTTGCTCTATCCTGCTGAGCTACTGAGACAAATATGTATAAAAAATACGGCGCGATTCCTATTATACTCTGAATTCTATATTTTTCAATAGTTTTTATAAAAAAATTAATAATTGCATCTTTCCACATGACTTGGACGTAATATTCTCATACTCAACACATGGACAGAATATGAATGCTTTTAGCAGGCAATATTGAGGATATTAGCTCAGATGCATATAGAAAATAGGCTGACTATATTCATGATGAGTATTGCTGGGTAATCTTTTGCATACATACATCTCATTGAACAGATAAAGGAGAGAAACGCTATGAGACAACTTTTATCCGCATTATCCTATTTTAGTATTTTCTTTGCTCCGTTCCTGTTTCCCATCATTATTTGGATTGTGGCCAAAGACAACTATATTGAGGGACACGCTAAAAGGGCCTTATTCTCGCATATATTCCCGTTTCTTGCGGCAATCCCGCTACTCTATTTCTTTGTTACCGCCCACAGTCTCGGTTCCGCTGTCGGATTTGTAATTCTGTTCTTTGTCATTTATGCATTGAGTTTTGTATACAATATCGTCAAAGGTATTCAGGTGCTGCGTGAATATGCCTGACCACAAGTTTCACCATCAAGTTAAATTAAACATTCAAAAACCCGCCTTTCAGAAGAAGGGCGGGTTTCTGCATTCCGGTTACTTGTTTCCCTGACGCCACGGATATCTCAGGGTAGGATGCTTCCTGTTAATGGCGAGCACTTCCTCGGCAAACTCGGTATGATGCGCATAAAGGTTCCCTTTATTTTTCTTGAACTTGGAAGCCATTGCTGTCACCTCCCCGGAACTTGCCTTTAGTATGGCTCCGGGTAATTTCGCTTATCCTTTGCGTCTATCGGCATTTGTTGGAACGTTCACCTTAACCTTGTCCCACCAAATAGCGCTGAAGCGTCGGCCCCAGTAATCCGAAGGCAAGAAGCTCACTCTGAAACTGCGCTTTATCTTCTCCTGCTGTAATGCCTTCGCTGTTCTCAAACGCCGTTTCCGTAGCGTCTTCAAACGCTGTGTGCATATTGTTATTGTACCAATCTAGAACTGCATCCGAATGATTGCGTACAATTCGAACGACTTCAAGCGAATTCCCCGGCTGGGTAGCCGCAACGTATACAAGCAAAGACGGATCCCCTGTATTTCCAGGCTGTACCTCAACTTCTGCACAAGACAATCCATCCACTTCGGTTAATCTGCGTATTTTGGCATCCTGAATGGCATACATTTGTTATCGCGCTCCTTTGTCCATTTCATGTACTTTGTTCGATCTGGTATCGGGTCTCTAGTGTTCCCAAGCGATAAATTTCCCGATACACCTGCTGTAATACAGCTTCATATGCACGGTTTACAGACTCCTCCGGCGTATCCGGCCAGGGGAATACCATTCCTGGAAAGGCCTCTTCCTCTTTTTCCTGCATCAGATTAAGCAGTCCCAGTAATTGTTCCGCCTCCTGAGGCGTCGCCTGGATCACCCATTCATAAGACGTTACGTGCGGGTCCGGAATAACGGAGCGCCCCATGACAGATACATAATAGGTCATACTGTCCATTTGCAAGTTCTCTCCTTCACAGGCATGTTGAGGCCGTTGTCCCTAGAACTAGTTTCCGAAGAGGACAGACATTTTATGCCTGCTTTCGGCATATATTTGTTACGACTTCTGACGAAAAAGACAACATTTGCTGGCTGTTAGTGACTCAAGCAGCCATACGGATGAATGACTCGACTAAGAAAGGATGAACAACCATGTGCGGTATAACCGGCTTCATACAGTGGAATCGGGATTTGACCCAGGAATCAGAGCTGCTGGTCCGGATGACGGACAGCTTGTCGAACCGGGGGCCCGACGCTTCAGGTACATGGATCTCCAATCCTTGTGCGTTCGGACATCGACGTCTCAGCGTTATGGACCCGGAGAACGGGGCACAGCCCATGCATGCGTTACAGGGAGACACCTCCTATACCGTCGTGTATAACGGAGAACTATACAATGCACCCGAGTTGAAAAAGGAATTGCTCCAACGTGGACACCATTTCCGCACACAATGTGATACGGAAGTGCTGCTCGCCTCTTATATTGAGTGGGGACCGGCCTGCGTTGACCGGTTTAACGGAATTTTTGCTTTTGCCATATGGGATGGCGGACGCGAACAGGTTTTTATCGCCCGTGATCGGCTGGGCGTTAAACCCCTGTTCTACAGTCATGCAAAGGATGCACTCGTATTTGGCTCAGAACCCAAAGCACTGCTCATCCACCCGGATGTTGAAGCTGCGGTTGGCCCTGAAGGTTTGGCAGAAGTATTTATTGTCGGTCCTGCCCGGACACCTGGACACGGCGTATACTCCTCCCTTAACGAGCTCAAGCCTGCACATGCGCTTATTTACAACCGAAACGGTATTAAAACCTATGCTTACTGGAAGCTGGAAAGTCAGAATCACGAACATAATCTGGAAGAGACAGCTGCCGAAGTACGCAGACTGTTGCAGGATACATTAGAACGCCAATTGGCTTCAGACGTTCCAGTTTGCTCCCTTTTATCGGGGGGACTGGATTCAAGTGCTCTATCTGCGCTAGCTGTGGATTATTACAACCGTACAGGTCAAGGTCAGGTCAGCACGTATTCTGTCGACTATGTGGACAATGCAAAGCATTTTCAGGCCCATTCCTTCCAGCCTGGTGCAGATGGTCCCTGGATTAAGCGTATGGTGGATGAACTGAAGACAGATCATCACTGGATCGAGATTGAAAACGGAGAACTGGTTCATGCACTGACCCAGGCGATGCTCGTAAGGGATTTACCGGGTATGGCGGATGTAGATTCCTCTCTCTATCTGTTCTGTAAAGAAATTAAAAAAGGAGCCACCGTTGCCATTTCAGGCGAGGCAGCGGATGAAGTATTTGGCGGTTATCCCTGGTTCCATCGGGAAGAGATGCTGAACTCCGGTACATTCCCATGGTCTGTTGCGCCTGACATGCGAGCCGGATTGTTATCCCCGGAAATTCGGGAATGGATCAGACCACTCGACTATCTCGCGGACCGCTACTCGGATGCTGTGGCTGAAGTACCTTTACTCGATGGAGAGACCGGTAAGGCAGCCCAAATGCGAGTCATGTCCTATCTGAACATTACCCGATTTATGCCTACATTATTGGATCGAAAAGATCGGATGAGTATGGGAGCAGGGCTTGAGGTTCGGGTACCCTACTGTGATCACCGTTTGATTCAATATGTGTTTAACGTGCCTTGGGACATGAAAATGACAGGCGGACGGGAAAAAGGCATTCTGCGTAAAGCGCTGGAAGGTGTACTGCCTGACGATGTGTTGTACCGGAAAAAGAGTCCGTATCCAAAAACACATAACCCGCAGTATCTTGCTGCCGTTAAACAGCAGGTGCTGGATATTCTGGATGACGCAAGCTCACCGATCTTACCCTTAATCGACAAGGCTCAAATTCGCAAATTAGCCTCCTCACCGGATGCTTCATCGAACCTACCTTGGTTTGGACAGTTAATGTCAGGTCCACAGCTGTTTGCTTATCTGACACAAATCAACTCGTGGTTGCGTACGTACAAAGTGGCCATTCGATAAATAAGGATCTTGATCTTTTCATTCTTAGAAGGGGTGCCGATGAGCAGCATAATCGCTGTTCATCAGGCACCCCTTCGTCATACTCGACTAAAAGTACTTGCTGACCGATATCTATCGGTTAATCAGAACCGGATTACGTTCAAGCAATCCATTGCCAAAAATATCTCTGAAAGGAGAATCCTCCATATGAATATAACCGATATAACAGCCACACTTCTTCATGCCACACGGCCGATCCGCAGCCAAAGCTTCCAAACCATCGCGGTATAGATGCCCAATAATTCGGCGATCCTTGTAACACCTTTTTACATGCCCTGACCCTTGCACATAAAATACCTCCGAACCCGCGGAACAGCGCTTGCCCAGACTATCATAATCCCGGAGGTTCCCTTCAAACAGTGGATCAACGGATCGTAAAAAGTCGACCTCTTCCACGCTATAATATTTGGGTCGATCTTTAAAAGCATTGATCCACATATACACGTCATCGGGTAAAGCCTGCCTCATCGATTCAATAGCGGGGAATGCACTGCGCAATCCAACTGTCCCCACACTAAAAGCAAGTCCCATCTCACGTAAAGTCAAACATTGTTTGACGAAGGAAGACTCCTTCGTCTCACGCGGGTGATAAGTCGCCCAGAATGCCGCTTTATCCCGGTTCAATTCGCGGGCCCAGTCCAGTTTGATAGACAGATTGGTTTGGACTGCAATTTTGTCCACATGTGGCATATGAGATAGTTCAATCATTGCTTCCCGATACCAACGTCTTACCAGAGCTTCTCCATACGGGTTAAAGAAAATCGAAAATTGATGTCCAGCACTCTCCTGATCCCTCACCCAATTCACAAATTGTCGCAGTTGTTGTTCATCCACTTCCAGCGTCTCCTTGGAATCTACCGTTTTGCTAAACGGGCAGTATGGGCAGTCGTAATTACAGGACGACAGCTTCCCCCGATAATACATGGTTGCTCTCATGAGAACACAAACCCTTCCATTTGTTCACGAACCTCAGCGGAGATGAGCCAATCTCCAATGGCATCCGAGTAGCCCAATCCCTCTTCTGTCAGACGCAGCACCTGGTTACCCTTATCGTCCTGCTCAAGCTCAGCCATGCCCTCTGACAGCAATTCACTCAACCATCCGTAGTCAGACATGACTTCCGTTCCGAATCGCTGATCATAATCCAACAGCGCCAAACCTTCCCGATGCAGCAGAGCTTTCAGAATAAAGCGGCGCTTCTGCTCTTCCCGGCTGAGTATAATGCCGTAATCGGCCACATCATAACGCTCGGTTGCCGCATAATCAGCGATGATGCTCTGTGTAGCCTTATAACTAACACCATATTTGGAAGCATAGTGTACTTCACTGGTATAAGAACGTGCACCACATCCCAGACCAACCATACCTTCTTCCTGGCAGCTGTAGGGTAGAAGCTCTTTGCTTGCAAAAGAAGATTGTTCTTTGGCAAATCTGCGCATGGAATACTGTACATAGCCCCTGCTTTTTAAAGTCTCACGCGCAGCCTTATACAGCTCCATCCGAATATCCGGTCCCTGACGCTGAATATCATCCGGCTTCACAATGGTGTTCTCGCGAGTGTACAGTGGATAAATGAAAATCTCACCCGGTTCATATGAAAGGACGCGTTCCAGCGAATATAGCCACGATTCCACCGTTTGTCCCGGCAGACCATAGATCAGATCCAGATTCAACAATGGAAATTCAAATCTCGTAAGCTTCTCGAGCGCGCGTTCCACTTCCTGTGGTTTCTGCGGACGGTAAATGGCTGCCGCTTCAGCTTCGATAAAGCTTTGGATGCCCATGCTTACCCGGTCCACGCTTCGCTCCTTCATGATCGCCAATTTGGCTTCAGTCACGGTATCCGGTGACGTTTCTACCGAGATCGAAGCTTGCGTCGGATCGAGCCCCATCACCTGTTCCGCAATATCAAACAAGCGGTTCAACTGAATTTCACTCAATAAAGTGGGTGTCCCACCACCGATGGCAAACCTCGAATAGGGTCTGCGTGATGTGAGTGGCGCCCACTGCTTGGCTTGCCGTTCCAGTGCATCCACATAACGCACATGGGTGTCATCACGACGATCCGGTAACGTGAACAGGTTGCAAAACCCGCAACGAGCGGCACAAAACGGAATGTGCATATATAAAAAATACGTATCGGTATTCTCACGTTCCCACAACGGACCGAGCGGTAATGGCGGATTCAATTCCCGGTATGCGGTCTTGTGGGGATACGAATATAAATAAGAGCGATAGGGAAAAGCAAGCACTTCTCTGAGACCTGTAGCTTTATTGGATCCGGACTGTGCGGAATGACCTGCTGTCGTATGTTGAGATTGATCGTCCATCGGTTTCCTCCCTGTATCCGGTTTGTAATCGTTCATGATATAAACCATTTGTTCTATAAAATAAATTCACGGTAAGGCACATTCCAGACGACATCATGCGCCAGTCTGTGCCCCTGATAGCCATCCTCACCATACGCCGTGCCATGATCGGAAAAAGCTAGACAAAACGTAGGTCGTGCACGCTGCCTCATTGCATCAAACAATGGCCCAAGGGCCTGATCCACATACCGAAGCGCTGCACGCTGTGTTTCTACCGAGTCCTCTCTTGCCCCCTCCACAAAATAGCGATTGGGCCCATGGATGGCAGACACATTCAAGAACAAAAACAGCTTCTCATCCGGTGCGCTTTGCTTCAGCAGCTTCAAGGCATGCTGAACCTGATGCTCAGTCGATTTGGGGTTAGTTACCCCAAAATTCATCCGCCAGTAGCTCTGCTGAAAATAACCCGGCAGAACTTTGGCGAGCGGATTTTTCTTGGTGAAGAAAATGACCCCGCCAATACAAATGGTACGGTATCCTTCAGCCGCTAACCCGGATACGATATCCGGTGTATCGAACAGCCAGGTATGCGGATGCGTCTTTAATCCGGTATTGCGGGAATGAAAAAGTCTTACGTGGGAGGCTTTGTCCGTATTGGCAGGTGTAGGCATGAAGCCACCGAAAAAAGCATGATGTGCCGCATATGTAAAACTTCCCGGGGTATGACGCTGCTCCCAAGAACCCGAACCGCACAGGTTGGGGCAATTCTGTTCCTCCAGCTTGGCCACGTCATACCTTAACGTGTCCAGCGTAATCATCAATAGATCATGGGAGCCAACGATGGTGTTCATATCATGCATGGTTGTATGGCTCCTTTCGCAAAAGTTCCATTTCCCATTCATAGGTTCCAAGTCCGTTATGCTGTACTCTGTACAACAAATCTCCGAACGGATTCACATCCAGAATATAAGCACGCGGCTCAGTGCCACCACTGAGCATCACATCAATACCAGCAGACCATGAGTTGGGAAAGGCAGCCATCGCCGCTTTCGCTGCCGTCTGAACCCGTTCCATCTGCTGTTCATCCAGCCCCGCTTCTGCGGGCAGCAACCGCTCATTGCGCAAATGCAGATTGGTGATCGGTGTATGACTAAGCCGTACGATGGCATGACCTGCTTGTCCACCTGCCACAAGCTGGCGAATATCAAACACGCTTGAACCTAGAGACGCTTTGGCCATCCAGCGTTCAATCTGGGCACCCTCAGCACACAACCAATCCATGAGCGCCGAAATCTCCGAAGTACATGTGTACCTGCGCATCCGGCCTTCATTATAAAAAATGGTCTTTCCCTGAACCTGCTCCATTCCCACAGTGGTTATGGCGATTTCGGCACCCGTTCGCGGATTAATTTGATAGGCAACAACGCCTGAAGCCCCGGAGCCACACGCAAGTTTCACGAAAACGCGATTCATACCGGCAGTTTTCATCGCTGTACGCAGGTCTGCATAATTGCTGATCGGCGCCGAAGATTGGAGGGTTGGGGGAACGTGAACGCCATGGGCAGATAGATGCTGCTGGCATTTCCTCTTATCAAACATGATCGCAATGTCATGAGGATCATTCATGAACCGGGCATTAGGCCAATATTCCAGAGCTTCATGGTGAATTCGTTCCAAACATGCTTTCCAGCCGCGAAACCATTGGTTGGGCGCGTAAATCCGCCCCCACTCCTGTTCAAGAGTGAGTGTCAGTTCTGCCGGAATCATTCTCGCAGAAGGGCCATCGATTAACGGAGAAATATCATTTACAGCTCCAAGAAAAAGCAGCTCACGCTCTACTTCCCATTCCTCACCAGGGGCATCTATTCGGATAAGAGGTACACTATTCACTCCATGAACTGAATCATGATTCGCATAGGACATCGACGCTGGTGAAGATATCCACGGCTCTCCGTGCATGTGCGTAGTCCCTCGCCCTTCCAGACATTGCAGTACGGCATCCGCCATGGTTCCCCCCCGTCTCCAAGTCTGTAGCAACCGGGCATAAGGCAGCACAAGTGCAGGTTGTAAGCCAAGACGCTGTCTTGCCTCCTGAAATCCAAGGGTACGGCGATTATTCGGGTTTCCAATTAACAATAACGGCTGCTCCAGATCCGAATCCTTAACTGGGCGTTGCAAATTTTGTTCCATTTCCGTCATGCCTGACATCATTTATTCGGTTAACGACGGGTAACGCCAGTCATCTTCATCACTCTGTTGTTGCTCGCTAACATCTACAGATATACCAGAACGTTTCCAGCGAATGAGCATTTCGTCCGTCATGTAATGGTAACTAAGATTGAGATGTTTGAGTTTTTTGATCTTGTCACTGGCAAGCAGCGCCTCCGCCCCTTCATCAGACAATGTGCCCTCTGACAGATCCAGGACTTCAAGTTGATCCAGAATCGGCGCCTCTGCTGCTGCTTTTGCAATCTCATCCTGAATTTCACTATCTTTCAGACCCAGGTATACGAGCTTTGGAAATAAGCCTTGTTTCAATAGTGGAAGTACATCTTGGAGTGAACCGTCGAATCCATAATCATCCACACCCAAATACAGCTCAAGCTTGCACAATTCAGGCAACTTTGCCCGGGCAATCGAAGCTAACACGCTTTTGGGAAGACCACCGCAAATAATGATCAATTCTTCAAGTTTGGCATGCTCTATTGGTTCAAGACTTAGCCCGCTGCTGCCCTTTACTGAAAATGACTTCAATTCAGGAAAAGCAACCAATAGTGGTGTGAGATCCGTCTGAATAATCCATGAAACCTCGCATTCTTCAAAACCCATATCTCCGATGAACAGTTTCTTCAAAGACGGAAAGCTTGGCGCCAGTCCAATGAGCGTGCCCATAAATTCATCCGGCGAATTTTCATAGGCCTGTCCCCAGTCTCCAATAATCAGGCTCTCCAGCGAACCAGCCTCCGGTTTGGCAGCCAGTTCCCTAATCAATGTTTCCATTCGAATACCGTTCTCATAATCATCATAAGACACCGTAAGCTTCACTTCTTGCATAAGCAAATCCCCTCCGTTTGAGTTCATTGATGATTCGTTAACTTGAATGTTAACCCATACGGTACAAGACTTGCAACTTCTTCCAACCCCGGTCCTAATGCTCTGCTCAAACGTGAAATCCCTGTATTTTCTTTATAGGTATAAGAACGTATGTTCTTATACCTTCCCCTAAAAAAACGGGATTTATTTTGGGTCTCACGTACTGGCTTTATTAAGATCGCTCACTCATATAAAAATAAAAAAACGTTAATGGTCGGTGAGACACTCCACAGGAATGACTCTTACCTTCCACTAACGCTTTGATATTTAAGCAAGGCCATAATTCACCTTATACATTCATATTCATATGAACCGATTCGTTTGAATCTCAGCCTTTCAGACTGGATACGAGCGCTCTCAGGGCATGACCACGATGACTGATCGCCTGCTTTTGCTCCAGCGTAAGCTCGGCCATCGTCATCTCGTATTCAGGCACATAGAAGAGTGGGTCGTATCCAAAACCGCCACCACCGGCTGCTTCAGCTGTGATCCAGCCTTCGACCATGCCTTCTGATTCATACTTGTCTCCGGTCGCCGGATCATACAGCACCAATGCACAGACGAAACTTGCTGGACTCAGAAGCGGTTGCTCCGTATCCTCACCGGATTTGAGCGATTCCAGCGCCTCAAGCAGTTTGGCATTGTTCTTCGCATCGGTTGCATCCTCGCCTGCATATCTTGCAGAATACACTCCCGGGTCACCGTCCAGCAGATCCACGCACAATCCCGAATCGTCAGCCAGGACAGGCAAACCAAGGGCATCGCCCACCGCTTTAGCTTTCTTCCAGGCATTCTCTGCAAAGGTTACGCCATCCTCAACGACATCCGGCAGCTCCGGATAGTCGAACATGCTTTTGACCTCTTTGCCCAGCGGAGCAAATGCATGAGCAAATTCACGTACTTTCCCCGCATTGCGGGTTGCGACAATGATAATTGGGCTACCCAGACTCATTTTAGGCTTCTCCTAATCCACGAGCACCGATCTTGAGTGCAATGGGACCGAGAACTTCTTTTTGACGTTCAATCATCTCCAGAATGCCCTGCTCACCCAGCTCCAGCATCGCGTTCAGCTCACGGCGGTCAAATGGTGCTTCTTCACCTGTTCCCTGAAGCTCCACATATTTTCCGCCGCCTGTCATCACGAGGTTCATATCTACCTTGGCTTTGGAATCTTCATCATAGTTCAGATCCAGCACAGGCTGTTCTCCAACTACACCCACACTTACCGCTGCAATGAAATCCGTAATCGGGAATACTTGCAATTTATGCTGTTGGGCAATTTTGTTCACCGCGAGCGCCAGAGCTACAAACGAACCGGTAATGGACGTTGTGCGTGTACCTCCGTCGGCTTGAATTACATCACAATCCAGCGTAATGGTACGCTCACCAAGTGCCTGCAAATTAACGACCGAGCGCAGTGCCCGGCCAATCAGACGCTGAATTTCCATGGTGCGTCCAGTCAATTTTCCGCGGTTCGCTTCACGCTGATTTCGGGTATGTGTTGCACGTGGCAGCATGGAGTATTCAGCCGTTACCCAGCCTTTACCCTGCCCTTTCATAAAGGGAGGAACACGTTCCTCCACAGTAGCTGTACAGATAACCTTGGTATCTCCCACTTCAATCAGTACAGAACCTTCGGCGTATTTATTCGTGTTAATTGTTAAATTCATCGGGCGCAGCTGGTCGCTGGTTCGTCCGTTAGATCTCATCATTTCTGCCTCCTACGACTTAAGCATCCTGTAATGTCGAGCTTGTTCACACTTTTACTAATCCCTTCTATATTACCAAAGAGTTCACTTAAAAGCATCCTGTCCCCCAAAGAGTTCACTTAAAAGCATCCTATCCACCAAAGAGTTCTACCAACAGTAGGCAAGACCGCTCTTTGTGACTTAAATTGGAATTTCATTGATATATTCAGGCTTCGATACGGGGGCACTGTAATCCCGATTATCATCACTCATGACTGTCTTTTGGCCATTCCATTCGATTTGAACTTTAGCTTCCTTGCCCACTGTGTTCTCGGCCGTGGTCAACACGACAGATTGCAGCAGTTCACTTGGCACAACATCTCCCTCGGTGAACATGTCATCTTTGAGTGCAACCGTTACGGTTCCATCCTCGGACGTTTTGACCGATTGCAGCTGCGTTCCACCTGTCATGACCTCTTCCAGCTCTCCACCTTTGGCTGGCCCCTTGATCAGTTCATTCAACGCCGCCTGCACCCGGTCTCCACCTGGTGTCACAAGACGTGTAACCGGGACATAATATTGAATGCCTGCTGGCGAAGCGGCTGAGAAATAAACCGTTACCGGACTGCTGTTGGTCGTGAATGTATCACCCAAATCTAGATTGATGCCCACTGCCCGATTCAACGGTTCCGGCAGCGGAGTGCTGTTTACTGGCATTTGCGTTAACTTTTTGCCATCCACCCAGATCTGTACGTTCTGTACATCCGGTGTACCGGTGAGAGTCCAGGTTACTGCCTCCAGCATTTTGCGCTCGTTCTTGGCATCATACTTGGCAAAGTTGCCGGAGAACTCCACAACTGCCAGCTTGTCATCCGGATGAATCGTTACGTTCTGAACAACGGTGCCTTGCGGGAGTACGCCCTGAAATCCCTCAGGCAACATTCCTGCATATGGACCACCCGTCACGAGTGTATCCAGGGCGGTCTTGGGACTTCTAACGTCCGTGCCCGACGGTAGCGTCATGGATACCGGAGCCAGCAAACCTTGCTGGTCCTGCAGATACACGGTTGTAAGTGGCAGCTTGGCGAGTGATCCATTGCCTTCGGCCGCCTGAATCATGGCAGCTTCCTGAATCGGCGGCGGTGGATCAATGGCCTCGGATGACTGTGCCCCAAACATACCACATCCGGATAACACCACAGGAATACTCAACAGCGCAGCTGCAGAAGCTGTACGCAAATAACGGATCTTACTCATGATCACGTTCCCCCTCATCATTTTTACAGTTTGTACTACCATGTATACGAGCCTTTGCCCAAAAAATAACTACTTTTTAAACAAGCTAATCATGCATAAAGCTGAAAACAAGCTTTTTCTCCCCCTCGAGGGATAACAAAGAAACCCAAATCGGTTAATTACGTATTAGGATAAAAGTGTAGGGACATTGCTAACTTCAGAGGAGGAATCGCCCATGGAACATCCTGAGCAAGAAAAAATCCCTTATAGTCTGAATAGCCGTAAAGTGGCAGAGGCCACGAGGGAATGGCTGCATAAGCGGGGCGTTACGATCCCTGAGATCGCAGAACTGGTCATGATGCTGCAGAAACAGTATTACCCAGGTCTTACGATGGAAGAATGTATCGACAATGTGGAGAAGGTTCTTCGTAAGCGCGAGGTACAGAACGCTGTTCTGACCGGCATCCAGCTTGATCTTCTGGCAGAGCAGGGTCAACTCATTTCTCCTTTGCAGGAGATGATTGAGAATGATGAAGGGTTATATGGCGTGGATGAGATCCTCGCATTCTCCATTGTCAATGTATACGGCAGTATTGGATTTACGAATTACGGCTATGTAGACAAACTAAAACCCGGTGTGCTTAAACGTTTAAACGACAAGAGCCTCGGGCCTGTGCATACGTTTCTGGATGATATCGTGGGGGCCATCGCCTCGGCGGCCAGCAGTCGGATCGCACATCGCAAACAATCGGAGCTTGAAGAAGCTTTGGGAGAAAAACCGGTCAGCGATGATATCGTATAATTTGCATAAGTGATTAGAAGTTGGAAGTGAAAGAACAAAGTACATTCAACATTCATAACTTTTCTGATCATGACAAAAAGGCGGCCACAAAGGCCGCTTCTTTTGTATGGATTCATTTCTTTTGTAGTAATACACTATTTCAGATGCTCCTGTTTTCCTGCTCCCGCCAAACGATACACCTCTGCCCATTTCTGTTCCGCTGCCGCCTTAGGCTGTACACGACTGGGTCCAATCGTAATTTCCGGGCCTTTACGTTCTCTCAGCATCCCTCGAAGTACCGTAATACCAATGATGCTCAAGCCAGTAAATACGTACATTAGACGCATAAGCACATTGCCTGAATCAGAGCCGGTAACCATGCCATGGAACAGTAAACCGATGAATACGGGATAAGACAACATATGGAACATAAACCACCATTTGCGGCCGAGCTTGTTACGCAGATCACTGGATAACAGTACGATTACCAGACCATAAAAGGCTAACGTACCCAGTCCGCTTCCGATTGGATGCACTGAAGCCGTAAACGGAATGAGCAATTCACTCCAGGTAAACGGGCTATAGTGATCAATATATAGGGTTAATGCATGCACAAGTCCAAGTCCGAAGGCGAGCCAGGTCGTTCGGGTATGCCATTTATACATAGCTGCTTTGGGTTTGCCTTTAGCCATGGGCATCCCTTGAGCAATCCCCAGAAACACACCGGCAAAGAGCAGCAAATAAGCGGCTATCCCACTAATTCGAATGATATTCCACGTTGGCAGGTAATCTACAATCCATTGCGCCATAACCGGCTCCCCCATATCTGACAGACTTGTCGTTTATATAAGACTGAAGCGGTGATCCGGATCGAAACCAGACCAGCGTTCAGCGAGCGTATCGGTATTCCCTCTAAAATAAGTGTTTCCATCCCGGGTCATCCACAGGACATCATGCCTGTCATAATGACGGTTTAACCAGCCTACTGCCTCGGCACTTCCCAAAATACAGACGGTCTTGGCAATAATCTCACATTGCGATGCATGCTGGCCCAGAACGGTACACTGCAGCACATCCGTATCTGCTGGCTCCATCGTCCGGGGATCAATTAAGTGATGTGAAAGGCTTCCGTCCGTATTCTGCCACTGTCTTCGCACAATCCCAGAAGTGGCAACTGCACCTTTCCTCAATTGAATTCTCCCTATCAGATTACGCTCCTCTTGATAAGGATCGGTAACTTGCACGGACCACATCGGATGAAGTGTTGTCCCCCATGCCTGAATATCTCCACCTGCATTAATTAATCCGGCCGTAATATGAAGTGTACGTTGCAGCCAATCGGCAATACGTTCAACGGCCCAGCCCTTAACAATGCCCCCAAGGTCCAGCTCAGTCCCAGGATCCTTATGAACCATTCGGCTACCTTCCCTTTGAATCCAACGTGGGCAGCTATAGTCATATTCGTCTCTCAGCATATCTGTTATATCCGATTGTCGAATACCCAATCTGCGTTCGGTTCCAGATGGCTGAAGCTCTCTTTGTTGCAGCTGCTCGAAGCTGACATCGTAACCGGAAGCCCGCAGAGCCTGAGAGATACCTGGCTGAAAGATCCCTTCCGTCTGTCCAATATAACCGTATGCCAAACTTAACACTTCATCCATTGCTGCGGAGGTTGGCATCCATCCTGTGCAACGATTCAGACGATTCAATTCACTGTCTGCCACAAATCGGCTGAAACGCTGTTCCTGCGTTTCGAACCAATTCTTCACCAGCGCTGCCGCATGCTCAGCCTCTTCCCGTCCCGCTGCCAACTGTACTTCCACGTCCGTGTTCATCGCCCGGAAGCGGAACCTGAGGAGACGGGAGACTTGCTCTGTGCGGCTCATGATGCACCTGTGCGTGACTGATAGTTGCCACGGCTATATCCGGAGTCTGTATCCTGATTGCTGCTCTGATCTGTTATCCAGCCGCCCGACGACTTGCCTTGATTCGGAACAATGGTAGTGCTTCCATCAGTCGTTCCCTGATCCAGGTTATTGCCCTCATTGGACGATGCATTGGAATTGCTATCTGTGTTGTTCGTCCATTCGTCCATGACATCATCCTGAGCATCTATCTGGGTAGAAGCTGTACTGCTTATATCGGTACCATTAGCCGCGGCATAAGCGACATCAAAGGCATCAGAAGTTCTTACATATTGAAAGAGTGCAGCCACGGTCAACGTTGCTGCCGCTGAGGCTTGCCATTTTCTCCATTGGTTTCGTTTTTTCCTGGTCATCGCTCTTCCCTGCTTTCTCTGGCGAAGTTCATGCATTTATCATAGAAGTGCTGGCTTAAAAGAAGATGAATGAACGGTTAAGAGAGACTAAAGCTTTAATTTTTTTTAGTCGTTACACGCAAAAAAGACTCTGAACAGGAGATTCTCCTGGTCAAAGTCTTTTCATCCTAAGTATTTTCGATAAAAAAGAACACTCCGTCGGGCTGCTGCTCCTGTACAATGCACTCCCGCCGAATCAATTCCTGCAGATGTGCCAACGTCTCGCTCATCGCAAAACGAAGCTGATGTGTTCCCAATCGGTCGCCGAACATCATTACACAGATATCATACGCACTCGTCGGTGCTTCGCGGATTCGCTCCATCATCTTCTGAAGGCGCTCTTCGTGATGTGTGAGCAGATGAACCGTTCGATCGGCAAAATGGCCAAACGGATTCCGATGCCCTGGATATGCCACTTCCACATCCAAAGCCCCCAGTCGATGCAGCCCTTCCATATAAGACAGTAAGGGCTGATTATCACTTCCCGGCTGCAGGCTGATATTCGGTGAGATCTGCGGCAATACGGCATCTCCACACAAGATCTCCCTGGAGTCCGGCGCATAGAAGGATAGATGCCCTGGCGCGTGACCACCGGTTTCTACAGCAAGCCACTTTTTCCCGCCCATAACCAGCCAATCGCCATCTTCAATCGGTGTCACTACCGGAAGTGGCGTAATCTGTGAGATGAATCCCTCCATATGTTCGCGGATCTGCTGCGTCTTGTCTTCCGGCATTCCATGGCGACCATAATATTCAGGCAAAACTGTATTGATGGTTGCCTCCGTTCCCCACATGTAATCCGCTTCCTGGCGGGATCGTGTGGACATTCGGGCAGGCACACCCGTTTGCTGCTGTATCCAGCCGGACAACCCCAGATGATCGGGATGATGGTGGGTCAGTACAATCTGACTAATATCCTGAAAAGTTAAATCGAAATCTGCGAGTGCTTCGTGCCACTCCTGTTCCGTCTCAGCACTGCGTGGTCCCGGGTCAATAATCGTTATTGTTCCATCCGGTTCATGAAGCACATAACTGTTCACCCAGCGCAGAGGAAAAGCCATAGTAATCTTGACCCGATGCATACCCACTGGCATGGAAATGGATTCTGTTCGCTTCATTATTATTCTCCTCCAACTCTACTGCTCCGGCCGATGACCGACAAAAATCATCCGCGACGATGTCTGCTCATCGTACTTCTCTTCATCATAACCGCCATGTACCTGATCCACCACGAGTCCTGCCTCGTGAAGCAGATCACGTAGTTGTTCGCGAGTGTACAGCTTGACGCGTTCCTGATAGATTCGTGGTTTTTGGCCCGATGCGGTATCGGTGATGTGAATTTCTTTTTGCACAAATCCATCCTGGATCTTGCGAAACTCCTCAATATTCTGTCCTTCGCTTTCACGTGTTGAATGCTGCACCAGATGACGAGTCACATAAGCCGTGTTCATAAAATCAATAATATAGCTGCCCCCCGGCTTCAGCATCCGATGAATGGCGCGTAACACTCTTAATTGCTCTCCATCCTCTCGGAAATAACCAAATGAAGTGAACAGATTGACTACGGCGTCAAATCCGCCTTTCAACGGAAGCTCACGCATATCGGCATGATACCACTCTACACGATGTTCGGTGTCCATATTGCGTGCTTCACGCAGAAGCACATCAGACAGGTCGATTCCGGTCACCTGGAAACCAGCGTCAGCAAGGGCCAGAGAATGTCGGCCCATGCCACAGCACAGGTCAAGTACCTTGGACTTTGCCCGAAGCTTTAACCAATTGATCATTTTATGTACTTCCTGATATGCACCTTGCACATCCCGATGTTTGTACACAAGAAGGTAGTCTTCTCCAAAACTCTTTTCATACCATTCCGTCATTACGTATCGCCCTCCACATGGTCACTGGCCCAACTATCCGTAATACGCTGTTATACCAGCCGAATCATATCTCTATAGCTTTTAGCCATTGTATCGTCTTTATCCTTCAAACTCAAAAATTTCCATGAATCGTCCGCATTGAACGGCCGGAAACCACACGATATAATGTATAAACATGTTGAAGAAGCAGCAGGAGGTGTTATTTATGATTCGGATTGGACTTACGGGCTGGGGAGATCAGGAAGATTTGTACCCGAACCGTACCAAAGCGAAAGACAAGCTCCGTCTGTATGGACAATATTTTACGACCGTAGAGGTAGACAGTTCCTTCTACGCTGTTCAGCCTCGGGACCGGATGGCACGTTGGGCAGCGGAGACGCCGGAATCCTTTGCTTTTATCGTCAAAGCCTATCAGGGGATGACAGGACATCTGCGGGGAAAACCCTATTTCACAAGCACCTCGGAGATGTATAAGGCTTTTCGTGAATCGCTGGAGCCTGTCATGGAAGCAGGCAAGATGCAAGCGGCCTTGTTCCAGTACCCGCCGTGGTTTGAATGCAACCGTGACAACGTCAATGAACTTCGTGAAGTAAAGCTGAGAATGGAAGGCATCCCGTGTGCCCTCGAATTTCGTCATCGCAGCTGGTATGAAGAGGGCATGCGTGAACGGACGCTGGCATTTCTGAAGGATCAAGGCTGGATTCACAGCGTCTGTGATGAACCTCAGGCGGGGCCAGGATCTATCCCTATTGTACCCGAAGCTACCGATGCCGAAATGACGCTGGTGCGTATGCATGGGCGCAATGTATCAGGCTGGCACCAGAATGGTGCGCCCAATTGGCGCGAAACCCGTTATCTGTATCGCTACAACCAGGAAGAGCTGCTGGAGTGGAAGGGTTATCTGGAGCAATTGCAAGAGCAGAGCAAAGATGTGTATGTGATTTTCAACAACAACTCGGGCGGCGACGCCGCTGCCAATGCACAGATGATGATGGAGCTGCTGGAGCAGCCCGTGAAGCCCTTCCCTGACCGTACGGAGCCGGAGGAGGAAGAGGGACCGGAGCAATTGGAACTGTTTTAAACACAATTTAATTCGGATTCTGAACAAAATGTTTCTAATATTAAGTCTATTGACAAGGAAAAAGCGGCGCAACCTTAAGGCTGTGCCGCTTTAATTGTCGTTAGGCTATATGCAGATGAACTCATGGTTGCTGTATTAGCGTTGTGCGGCTGTAACCGAAGAGTCGAGCAAATTCCGGTTTAGCTGCTGGTTCATTTTATAAGCTTCGATCCCGGCCAGGAGTACAATGCCGATACCGTGCGTATCGTTCAGAATCCATCCCAGATCGTCCCGGTAATAGAGTGCGGTAAAGGAGTAACCGGAACCCCGGCATACACCGTACACATTGCCTTTGTAATCAATGGACAGATGGGTCATGCCCTCCCATCCTTTGCGCACCGCATCCAGGTAGGCCTCTGGCTGCTCCAGCCAGCCTTCACGAATACCGCGGGCATAGGCGTAAATGAACATTGACGTGCAGGAGGTTTCCTCATACGAATCCGTGCGGTTCAGCACCTGATGCCAGAGTCCATTTTCACCTTGCAGCGCCAGATACCCCTGACATAAATCCCGGTAGAAGCTCAGCAATTCCGGCCGTTTGACGTGGTCATTCGGCAGAATCGATAGTAGTTCAGTTAGCGAAAACAGAACCCATCCGTTTCCGCGCCCCCATGGAATGCCTGTCGCCCGCCCACGCACAAAATCATACACATGGGACATGATCTGTTGTTCGGGAATATAGAGATATTTACGGAACATGAGAAACTGGTTGATCGCATCATCCCAATAAGAAGTATCTCCCGTCAACTGACCGTAACGCATCAGGAAAGGTGTGCTCATATACAGATCATCACACCACATCGTTTCCTGGCGCATCTCTCCGCTGCCACGAACACGGTAAAAGGCTCCGTCGTCCAGACGTTCCTGTTCATCCGTGATGTAACTCGCAATACGATCTGCGGTGTTCCTGCCTCCACGAATGTCGCCGAGTTCCATCGCTGCAAGCAGTGTAGAGCCAAACGAACCGCAATCATCCAGACTGTCGATCGCGGACAACTGATTATTAATTCCCGCGGCGCCGTACCCTTCCCGATCCCATAGACCATAACGATCAAACGACGTACTCAGGCCGATATGGTCCCTCACATACTGAACATAGTCGTCACGTCCCAACTCCTGTCCAATCTGAAGGAGTCCAAGCAGGGTAACACCGAGTGGATAATTCCATTTCCCATAATGGGTATTTTCCAAATAGGGACGAACACTGGTTTCGGGAAGATCTACATGCCAGTACACGCCTTGGGCTCCATCATCAAATACGGTATCTGTTACCACGATGTCTTGGGGAGATGGTTCAGAGCCTGGAGAAAATACGCCCGTATACAGCCACGCATCGGGGCATCTTGCAACCGGATGAGGTGGTCTTAATCTCCAGCCTTTTGCAGTGGAATCCTTCGCATCCTCCAGAGTGAATCCCCACAACTCGCTCCCAGCCTTGGTTTCACCTTTCGCCACCAGATCAGATGGACCGTAGCGGCGAGGCAGTTCAATGCGGAAATTGCCGCTTTGCCCAGCAGAATATATCTCCTTGCCATCAACGTACAGGGTGAGTGCACCCTCATGTTGTCCTTGCAGAAGAACTGGTGTCGAGCCTGGTTGGATGACATCCAGTTTGGACCATGCGTACGCAACAGCCGGCTGCTCTGTACCAAAGATTCTGGCGAAAGCTCCAGCATTCTGTTCCCCTTCTGTCCAGTCCCTGCGCGGATACCAGGAGAGGCCCGTTTCTTCTTCAGTCATACCATCACGAGGGAGTGATGATAGAGGTTCATCGACTGGTTCCGAGTACAACCAGCCCTCCTGGCCTTGGCGATCCACACCTGGTGTGAGGAAGTGAAGCGGGAAGTTTTTAAATGAGGCCGTTCCGTAGATTCCGCCGAATCCCACCTCTGTTTTTACAAAACAAAGCAACACATCGTTCCAGCCATATTTCACGGAAATCGGAATCTGGGTTCTGCGCTCGGGAAATAACTCCTGCAATAACTCGGATTTGAAAATCTCTTCTCCGTTCACATAGACCGTCACCGGACTATAACAATTCAGTCCCGTATTTAACGTAGCCTCCTGCTGGCTCCACAACTTGCCCCATACGTACACGTACTGTCCTGCACGAGCCTCTTTCCACTTGGCATCCAGATTTAGATCATAACGATAATCCCCAAGTCTGCGGAAGCCTCCACGATGGTACGCTCGGAACAAAAAGGAGTGTTTCGGATGGTCCCCAATATAACGCTGTGCCACGGTAGTCAAAATATCCGGAATTGAATCATACACCTTGCCTGCAATCGCCTCGTTCTCATGAAAATAACGAATGATCGTCAGCTCCCTTCCTATACCTTGATTCGTTCAGTTAGACGCAATGTCTCTCCAGCCTTCACTTCAACCACCTGCTGATTCGCCGTAAACCAGACGGAGATAGCTGACGGATTGTGGATGATGGACCGATCTGCTGAACATTCCAGACGTTTGACCGCTTTCCAGTAAGCAATCACTTCGATGTTCGTTGCGTACCAGATGTTATCCCGGCCGCCAATCTGCTCAGCAAACTGTTCTATAATCTGCCAATTGTCGTTATCATTGAATTCGTAGCTGTGACCCCATACATATAACAAGAGTGGCGTACCTGTCTTCGTATGCTGGATAAAACGTTCGGCATGGACCGCCAGATCATGGTTGTGGTGGCAGGTTGGATGCCATTCGAGCGGCCGCTCAGGCAGTGTGTACCTGCCGTGGGATTCAACCGTACGTGCATAATCGATGCCGAGCCATTCCATCTTGGTACTGAGTGAACGGTCATAACCTCCATTAGGATAGGCCATGCCTCGTACCGGATAACCCACCAGTTGTTCCAGCGCTCTCCGATCTTCCATAATCTCTTCGGTCAGCAGCTCATCCGGGACATAGGGCAATGTGGGATGGGTGACCGTATGTACAGCCACTTCATGCCCGGCATATAATTCCGCTACTTCTGTCGTCTCAATTCGGCCAGGCTTGCTCAGCGTACCGGAATTCAGATTGAATGTGCCCCGCAGTCCATGTTGATTTAAAATCCCCACCAGTCTACGATCATGCACCACCCCATCGTCATAACTGAGCGTCAACGCCTTCAGCACGCCACCTGGGTAGCGGTCAAACTGGATACGATGTCCCATCTTTTTACTCCTCCCACTTGCTTCTTCAAAAGCGAATGATTCACACTGAATTCACTGCGTGGTCAGAACGTCCTTCCAGACCTGTTACTGAACCGATCAGACCATTTCCTTCACATCAAAATATCGAAAAACACCCTGACCACCACGATGCTCAGATCGCGTGTTTACAGCAAAAATCCCCATTTTCGCGCCAACCCAAAGGGCTGTCGTCGCGTTAAACGGTGTACCGATCGGTTGAAACTCCGTTCCATCTTCACTCCAGCTGAACTGACAACGGGCAGGTTCCGTCAAGGTAAACCGGAAATGAATGGCCCAGCCGTTTTCCGGTGTGCCATTCCCTTCCCAGTCCAGCCCCGTTTCTTCCCATTCATCTGCGTGCAAGTGGCTTTCCGGACGTTTGGCACCTCGAATCAGCGATAATCTGGCTGTTCCATCTTCCGTCTGCGTCAGGCACAAGCTTGCATATGAATCGCCAAATAAGATAAGTCCTGCCCGATCACCTGCCTGCTCTGGCAAGAACGTCAACTTGGTTGTCGCTTCAAATTCAGAGGCAGGCAGCTTCTGTAAGAGCAGTTGTGGGACTCCAAACAAGGATTGAATATTCTCCGGGTATGGATGCGCATATAACACCAGCCCCTCTTCCGAACCAACATCAGCCCATTCCGGGCGCGAATTCGCCTGCCATTGCCATTGGAGTCCAAGACGATCGGCCTCAAAATGATCGGAAACATCAGGCACCGAGACGGGATAGGAAGCTCCAACATTCGGCTTCGCATATATATCGACGGGTTCACCTGTTCCATTACCTTCACGATCTATGCCAATGACAGGCCAGCCATCTTTGCTCCATGACATCGGCTGCAGATGAACGATTCGCCCATACGCATCGCGATCCTGAAAATGAACAAACCAGGACTCACCCGACATCAATTCCACGTATCCTCCCTGATGAGGTCCATTCACCACGGAAGCTCCCTGATGCATGACGATTCGGTCCTCATATGGCCCAAATACCTGTTCCGAACGCAAAACCGTCTGCCACCCTGGCTTCACGCCACCTGCCGGGGCAAAGATATAATAGTTCCCATCTCGCTTATAGAATTTCGGTCCTTCAATTGTCGGATGATGTTTCGTTCCATCAAAAACAATCGTTCCTTCATCCAAAAGCTTGCTTCCATCCACAGCCATGCGGCATACCTGAATTTTGCTTTTGATCCCGCAACGGCTATGGGCAAAAGCGTGCACCAGATAAGCCTGGCCGTCATCATCCCATAACGGACAAGGATCAATCCACCCTTTTACCTCATGAACGAGATGCAAAGGGGACCACTCTCCCTCGGGATGATCCGCAGTGGTCATGAAGATGCCCTCATCCGGTGTACTGAAGAAAATCCAGAACTTTTCATCGTGATACCGAATGCTTGGAGCCCATACACCTTTCCCATGCAGTGGCACATCGTATCCTGGCAAATCCAGCCGTTCAATGGCATATCGTACAAGCTTCCAATTCACCAAATCTTTGGAGTGCAGAATCGGTAACCCCGGCGTATGCGAAAAGCTGGAAGCCGTCATATAGAAGTCATCGCCAACACGAATGACATCAGGGTCGGAATAATCCGCATGCAGAATCGGATTGCGGTACGTACCATCCCCTTGATCCGCCACCCAGATTGGCTTCATACGTTGCTGATTAGATTGGGTTGTACCCATGCTTTCCCTCCTTTATATGTTCTTGCCAATCAGTCATCTCGTGAGGTTTATTCTTCAGCTGATATATGATTGGCTTCCTGCAAACTGTGGCTGCCCGAATCAAAATACGTACCTTCCAGCAGTCCAATTAATGTATTGGTAACTCGTACTTCAATATCGTTATCTCCTGCTCGAAGCCAGGAAGCTTCTCCCGTCCAGCGATATGGAGACCAGCATCGAACGCCCAGACTGTGACCATTCACCCGTACCTCTACCACATCCTGTACCTGCCAGTCGCTGAATTCCAGTTCAAAGGACGTGATCTCTTCAGCAGGCTGATCCAGCCAGAAGCTTCGTTTGTAACTCATCTCCCCTGCAAAATGAGGATAAAGCGGCTGAGGTTCAGGCCCAATTCGGGTCGCCGTATCCGGCTCGCGAACGAGAGAGACCATGCCTTCATGATGGAACTCTACACCAAACCGCCCTTGCAGATACAGCGGATCAACGATACCTTCTTCATCCCTCGTGACCTGTACGGTAACGGTCATTTCATTCAGACCACTGTGTAGGAACTCTGTTATATTGCAGCCAATATTGTTGTGATCGGTAATTTCAAGCGGCTCGAATTGATTGGGTCCGATCTGTTGTCCGTTGATTTCCATGTTCCAGTTACCTGTTATCGCCGCCCTGTCCATGAATAACAAACATTCTGCCAATGACGTTCTCAGTTCAAATGTAGTCGTATACTTGCACTGGATTGGATAGGCAACGGATGCTTTCTTCGGTGTGCCAAATACCTGATTGAACTGGAGCGGCAGATGATGGTTCTCCGATAATTCAGCCGCCTGGTCAATAAACGGTTTGACTGCGATATGATCACGTTCAAAAATTACACCGTTGTAATTGGAAGCATCGAGGTGGAATTTTCCGATTCGAAGTGTGTTCGGTTGAATACTTTCCAGCCGCCAAGGTCCCTCCGAGGGAAGCTTAATGGTGCAGGTTTCGTTCTCGGTAACTAAACGATCCACGCCAAACTTCATTCCTTTTTGGTTCAGAGCAAAAGAATTCCCCTCTGTTGCCTCTTGGGCATGTTGTAAAGTAAGCCTCACAGCATGTGCTTCATAGGGAGCAAGCTTTAGTGAAATGCACCACTCACCACCACTGCTGGTAAACGGCAATGATTCGCGCTGTCCTGTCTCCAGATCGAGCCGTTCCGCCAGCAGAGTTGTACCCGCTGAAAGATCCACATCCGTCCATAGCCGCTTGGCTACCATTTTCAATTGCCCTTCAAGTTGTTGTCCTTCCTGGTTGGACAAAAAGATCATAAACTCTCCGTCCGATAATTGACGGGTCTGCATAAGCAGCGACGCACTTTCTTCTTCCATAATCCAACAGATCGGTTCGGGCAGTACCTGATCCAGCAGCAGGGAGATCAGTTCCAAGGAGAAGTCATCCCCGCGACCTGTTCCCGCAGGTAGAAAATAGGCATTTCCCTGTCCCTGCTGCCACATCAATTCGCTGCTGTCATGACCTGTTTCTTCCGCATTGCCCCAATATGCCTCGTGCGGCTGGTTACCTGTACCAAAGAACTGAGCGGCCTCATCTCCTACAGGGCTTCCTGGCTGGATGGCTACATGCGGCGGCATGCCTACAGATATGACCGTTCCTCCCTGTTCCACGAACTGCTTCACCTGCTGCCAGGCTGCTGCCTCCAGGTTCAGCATCGGCGGAAGAATCAGCACTTCATAACGTGCAACGCCAATCTGAATTGTGCCCTCGGCCAGCACAGCTTCCGCTAACAGCTCGGGGTCCAGATGATCATAGTCACGTCTGTTTTCGAGCAGGTGCGAAGTGATCCGCATCCAATCGTTCGTGAGACGATCCAGCTTCACCCGTTCTGCTTCGTCTTCTCCGCCATATTCGAATCCGTGAAGCGGATTGCCCATGAGGCTCCAGAACGTGGTCGTTGGATCAAGCACGGCAATTCGAATGTCCGCTGTCCCCGTGCTCATTAGATAGCTTAAACGTCCCGTGTAATCTCCCAACTGGCGAAAATGACGCCAGTACGGGTTCTGTATAAACTGGGATGGCGGTGCATCATGCTTGGCAAGTCCTCCGATGGTATAGAAAAAGGCGTGGAAGTTAAAAAAGTTGGTGCCCATGGCTGCCATCCGGTCAATCATCCATTTGGCATCCTGTAAGGTCATCGACCAGCCTACACTGTGGAAGCACTCAATCAGATTACGGCTTCGTCCCAACTGTCTGGCAAGCGAGCTGACCATCTTGGGATTGTCGCGCATTTTCTTGCCATACCGTTCCAGAATCCAGGATAAGGGGCGTCCGATTTTCTCATGTGCCGAATCTCCACCTGGCATGTGGCTGAACAACTGCGTGGTCATCCGTACCCCGGGCACTTCTGCCGCATACTGAATCCCCGCTTCTTCGCACCAGTCATGTACCTGTTTGTGATACGACTCCCTAAGCAGCAGATGCAGCGACTGGTAATAGTCATACCGGATTCGTTCTGCATCTGGAACATCGCCATGTAGCAGAGCAGGTAGGGACTCGATCAGACTGTAACCACAGCGTTCACTGAAATAGCGGGGAAGCTGTGGAGACCAAGGGATACGCCCAAGCGGCGCGATCTCATCAGAGAACATACCTTTGATTACGCTTTCAAACTGTTCTCCAACCGCTTCTTTATACCGGTCATGGGTCAGTTCAATAAAACGGCTCATCGCTTCCTTGTGACACGGGTCTACAAAGTTGCCGTAATACTTGAAATCATCCATCTCTTCTTCCTGAAATATAATCACGTCCCATTCCCCAGCGGGAGCTTTCCACAACAGGCGAAAAGCCGTTCGGTATGTAAAAAACCGCTTGCGATTATATGACGTGAGTCCTGTCTCCTGATATACCTGATCGGTCTGGATATTGCCGATGTTGCTGCGCAAATCAATGGATTCATGCCACAATCTTTGGCCCTGTGAATCCTTTGGTATTGCCTTTGCGACTAAAATTCGGCCCCATGGCAACTCATGATCCACTGTTTGTCCGCCATGAACACGAATCTGCTGATGCACAAGCTGGCGCTGCTTCGCCTCAGGAAAATCAAGTGTCACCTCACCGCCGGCCATCCCGCTTGGATAGGGATACTCGTCATATAACCAGACCTGCATGCCGCAGGCAGCCGCCGCTTCCACTGCAATCCGTACCTTGTCAAACCATGCTTCGGACAGATAGGGAATCTCCAGCCCTTGACGTGGACAGATGAAAAAACCACCTACGCCCTGTGCAGACATTTCAGATATTTGTCGTTTGATTTGCCCCTCTTCCATATCCCCATTCCAAAACCAAAAGGGATGAACCCGGTACTGCGCCTCGGGATTTTCAAATGCATCCCCGTTCCACATGTCGCTTCCTCCCTGTATGCTCAAGAGTAGTCGTCCTCTACCATCACCGTTCATTTAAGTTCAAATAGGTTTGTTTTGCATTGATTATACATCAAAAACCAAAAACTGGAAGCCATAATTCACAAAAAAAAGAGATGAAGATGGTTTTTAAATATTCTGAACTAACTAGGGATACACGGAAAGGCCCGACTGCCGCCATTACGCTGAAAGCACGGCTGCCGGGCTCTGGAATATAGATCTACTTCAGTGCAGCGTACAACGCATTCACTTCTTTGACATACTCATCTCCGCCGCTGCTCTTCCAAAGCGCAACGGCATCCTGGAATCCTTTCTCATCAATCTGCCCTACAATGAATTTGATTCGGGCATCATTAATGATGTTATCCAGCTGCGGTCCTTTCTGGGCATACACATCGGAAATGAGCGGTTCGCCAGGATTAGCAATGACGATTTCCTCATTGGCTTTCTGCACCTGCGCAACCTTTTCGCGAACAGGTGTCTGTTGCACACGAAGCGTTTTATCCTCTGGAATAAACATGAGGATCTGGTTCAGACCCTGTACATCTCTCAGCGCCAGTTTGTCGGTGGTCGGAATGATGTAACCCTCTTTTTTCTCATACTGCTTGCCTTCCAGACCGTTCCCTAGCAGCGCCTGCAATTCAGGTTCATTCAACTGATCCAGAAAACTCAGCACCTTTTTCAGGTCTTCTTCCGTTTTGACACTGCTTTTGGAAATGGCAATCATGCCGGAATAGCCGGACGTTGGCATATCGCGTAAACCCTTTGGACCTTCCATCGCTTGAAGCACATCCACGTGCCCCGTTGCTGATGGATCCTTCTCCAATATTTTCTGATCCATGCGCTGTGCGTTATCTGCCACATCCACCATCACGCCTGCCTGCCCGTTCACAAAAGGATCGGACAACTTGGTTGCATCCATCACGGCAAAGTCCTTGTTGACCAGACCTTCGCTATAGATCTTACGGAAAAACTTCAGAGCTTCCATATACTCCGGTGTCTCATGCGCCGGCATCAAACCTCCGTTACCATCATCGCCCCACTTGTTTGGTGCACCAAACCAAATTTGCATGTTATCCCACGGACCGGTGAATTTGCTCGCAACTAGACCATAGGTATCGTCCTTACCATTGCCATCCGGATCATCCTTCGTGAACGCTTTCAATACGTTGTAGAACTCGTCAATGGTCTTGGGCTCTTCCAGACCGAGCTTCTCCAGCCAATCCTTGCGGATCGTGACACCGTTACGTCCAAGGGCACGTGCGCGGTAGATGCCGTAGGTTTTGCCATCGATGGAAGCATTGTTAGTAATAATTTCATTCATCTGGCTCAGGGTCGGATAGTCTTTCAGATAGGGTCCAAGCTCCCAAAAAGCTCCGGTACGAGCCGCATTAATGAAACTTGGGGACTTGCCCAGCACAACCATAACATCGGGCAGCTTGCCCGAAGCCAGCGTGATATTGAATTTGTCCTCATAGGAGCTGCTCGGTACCCATTGCAGATTCACATCCATCTTGGTCAATTCCTCAAGCTTCTGAATCACAGGGCTGTTATCCGGCGGATTCTCCGCTTCAAAGTTCGGAAGCATGATCGTGATCTGATCCGTGCCACCCGCAGCTGTTCCTGAACCTACTTTGTCCGTGGAGCAAGCTCCCAGAACCGTACTCAGTACCAATGATGCAGAGAGTAGCAATGCTCCTTTTTTGAATCCCGTCTTTTGTCCCATACGTTCTCCCCCTTGGCTTTAGCCTTTGATTGAACCTAACATGACACCCTTGGCAAAATGCTTCTGCAAAAACGGATACACCAGCAAAATCGGAATGGTACCGACCACAATGACCGCCATTTTAATGGACTGCTCTGGTGGCTGCACAAAATTGGGGTCCATGTTCGCCATATCTCCGACACTGGCCTGCGAGAGCAGAACGATCTGTCTCAGCATGACTTGCAGTGGCCATTTATCACTGTCGGAAATGTACAGGAGTGCCGAGAAAAAGTTATTCCAGTGCCCTACGGCGTAGAATAACGCAAATGTGGCAATCACCGGTTTGGATAATGGCAGAACAATTCGCCACAGTACCCCAAGATCCGAACAGCCGTCGATGCGGGCCGCTTCCTCCAGCCCTGGCGGCATTTGTTGAAAAAAGTTTTTGACAACAATTAAGTTAAAAGCGCTGATCGCGCCAGGAAGCATGAGGGCCCAGTAGGAATCCAGAAGTCCAAGTCCACGAATGACGAGATAGGTCGGGATCATCCCGCCGCCGAACAGCATAGAGAAAATCACCATGTTCATCATGACATTCCGGCCCCAGAAATCACTTCGGGACAGCGGATAAGCCATCGTCAGCGTGAAGAAGAGATTGACCAATGTACCTGCAACCGTAACGAATATCGAAACGCCTATGCTGCGGAAGATGGTGGACGAGGAAAAAATATATTCATACGCACTGAATGAAAACACCTTCGGGATGAGAAAAAAACTGCGTTCGGTAATCTCGGCTTCGGTCGCGAATGAATTTCCTATAATATACAGGAAAGGAAGGACGGTTAATATGCCCAGAATCCCCAGCATGACGTAATTGAAAATATCAAATACTCTGCCGGCAGGGCTGTTGTATAGACGGCTGTTCATGGGCGATTTCCTCCTTTTCAATGGATGACTAACACGTTCTTAATAGATTCCGGGATGCCCGAATTTCTTGGCCAGTTTGTTGCTGCCCAGCACCAGAATAATTCCAACCAGAGACTTGAATAACCCAACCGCGGTACTGTAACTGAATGCACCTTGCGTAATCCCTACGGTGTATACATACGTATCAAATACGTCTGCCACATCACGGTTCAGCGAGTTGGTCATCAGATAGATCTGTTCAAAACCGGTATCCAGGAAGTTCCCCAGCCTGAGAATGAGCAAGATGACAATGGTCGTGCGGATCGCTGGAAGCGTAATGTGCCACATGCGCCGTAATCGTCCTGCACCATCCACAATTGAAGCTTCATACTGCTCTGTATCCACACCTGCAAGTGCTGCGAGGAAGATAATCGTTCCCCAGCCCATCTCTTTCCACATCATCTGAACAATAATAAGCGGACGGAATGACCCCGGACTCGCCAATACATCGATCGGTTTGCCTGTGATCCAGGAGATCAGGTCATATAATACCCCGCCTTGCGGAGTCAGGAACACATAAGTGATACTCGCGATAATGACCATGGATACAAAGTGAGGTACATAGACCAGCGTCTGAATCGTTCTTTTGAAGAAAGCGACCCGGATTTCATTGAGTAACAAAGCGATAATAATCGGTGCCGGGAAAAAGAATATAAGATCATATAGGGCAAGGACGAGCGTATTCCTCAGCAATCGGAAGAAATCTGGATTGGAGAAGAAATTCGTAAAGTTCTCCATGCCCACCCATTGACTGTCGCGAATGCCTAGAAAAGGCTGATAGTCCTGGAAGGCAATAACGATCCCCCACATGGGCAAGTATTTAAAAATGACAAAGTACAAAAAACCGGGAAGTACAAGCACATATAGCCATTTATTGCGTTTAATCTGCCTCTTCCAGTTGGACTCCCGCTTCATCGGCAATGCGGCCATTTCCACTTGGGCTGCTGTAGAGCTATTTCCATTCCAGTCCGTCTTCCTGTTCATAATGTCTCCCCTCCCTATTTATGTAAGCGTTATCAATATACCTGTTATTCAGACTATACAGCTGCCTTGTTTCCGGCAACCTTCATTTTTTGCATGGTTGCGCAAAGTGATCCAAAAGCCCGCTATAACGCCATTCCCACTTCGAATTGGACATATTTGGGCTGAGGTAATTGCACATTTTTGCAGCATTATCCTTCTTTGTTTCCGAAGTGAAACATGAAAAACCGGAGTCCCATGAAGCGGGATTCCGGTCAGCAATGAAGTCTGATGAACAGGTTTATTTACCCAGCCATTGATCCCGGTACTGGCTTGGTGTTAAACCTTCCTGTTTCTTGAAAATTCGATTAAAGTAACTGTGCTGGTATCCAACAGCGCCTGCGATATCATTGATTTTCATCGTGGTCTCACGCAGCAATTGCTTCGCCGCATCCATTCGTACACGTGTTAAATAATCAATGAAATTCATCCCGGATACTTGCTTGAACGCTTTGCTTAAGGCGTAAGGGGTCATCTGTTCCGCATCTGCACAGCCTTCCAGGGAAAGATCATTTCTATAATTCTCATCAATAAACAACATCGTACGTTCCACTACCTGCTTCAGCGGCTCCTGGGATCGCATCTCGATCTCCTGAACATATGGCAGCAATACTTCTCCGATCATCCATTTCATCATTTGTGCAGGTTCACGAATCGTGGACAATCTCTCATACATGTTGCAGCCACCAAACAGCCTATAAGGCGTTACCCCGGTCTGCAGCATCATGTGCTGAATACTTCCCAGCAATTGAAGCATCATCTGCTGCACCTGGAATTCGGAACTGCCCGCTCGGGTGATCTCGGTCATAAATTGTTCCAGTACGCCCTCAGACTCATCCCTTTTCCCAAGCCTGAGTGCCTGAAGGATCTCACGTTCCAGCCCCAGTGGATACGCGGCTTCTTCCGTTCTGCGGAAACACTGCTCATCCTCCAGATCGAGAATTTGGCTCCCGTCTTCCACGCTGCGATAAGCAACCGCCTGCTCCATCTCCACGAATAATCCCGGCAATTCCTGCGGGGAAGCAACAGGGCGACTTACCATCACCGTCACGTTCAATTTCAAGGTCTGACCAATGACTTCCACCAGTTCCTGTCCCCATAACAACGCTTGTGATTTCACTGGCTCGTCCTTAGGAGCAATTACAAGCATGGCTGAAGACAGGTCGTGAAAGTTCATCACACTAATTTGACTGAAAACATTTTTGGCAACTTCTTCAATGATATTAACTGCGGCAAAGGTAACCAGTCCCGTATCCTGGCTCCCAAATCGCCCCTGTAACTGGGCATAGCCCGTAAAATACATCTGAAGCAGCAAAAACTGCTGACCTTCCACCTCAAAGCCAAGATTTCTCATCCGCTGCTGCAGATCCTGCTCGTTATAGGCATACAGATGGCCCTGCACCAGTTGTAGTACAAAACTGTCCCGCAAATGGGGAAGCTGTTCCTGCAATTGCCGATGGGCGGTCAGACTCTGCGAAGTCAACTCGTTCCACTGCTGTTCCAGCAGCTGGAATTCATCCAGCCTGGTGTCTGTTGTCGCTCCATTCCTGCCCGGTGTCAATAAATGGAGCATCCTTGCTACGGGGGAGTAAATACGGCGTGATGCGAACCAGGATAACACCAGTCCCAAGATAAGACTGCCCGCACTCGCAATGACGATGATTTTGGATACGAGCTTTACCGGTGAGGTCACCGATGTCAGCGGAGCTGCGGAGACATATGTCCAGTCCGAATCAATTCGACTCAGGGACCCATAGGACACGGAATAGGTCTCGTCCTCATATTTGAACAGGAATGAATGGTTGTCTGAATGCAGGCCCACTTCTTCTTTTAGCTGCTGCTCAAAAGCAAGGTCAGCCTTCCCTGCTGCCGGATTACCGGTAACCAGCGTGTTCCCCTCCTGGTCCATGAGAAACGTTAAACCTTCATCATATGGAGTAAGCGTTTTCAATAAGCTGGCGACTTTCTCATTATCCAGCCTAATGATCAGCGCACCAAATGGATTAATGCTTTCACCCGGAATCTTATGTACAAGAACCAGTGCATTACCCGGATCGGTATGCAGAATACTTTCCTTCGTTTGAGATGCCTTATCACTGCTCTGCCTCGCAACCCAGTCTGTCCAATACACATGGTTCCCCATCGTCAGATAGCGATCATAGGCCTGTATTTTTGCTTCATCCTTCAACTCGTTATAATCCCGGTTAAACAAAATCGATTTCGGTTCCTGCAAATATAGCTGTGCGGATTTGATGAGCGGATGAGAGCCTTGCAACACGTAAAGTGTGGTGACGATCTCCTGTGTTTCGTTGAAATAATACACAAAATCCAGCGTTCGCAGCGCATTGCCAAACCTGGGTTCAAAAGCCCAATGGGACAATGTCATCTCCAGATAAGCAAGCTGGTCGTCCACATTGCGCGCCCGGTTCTCAATCTGGCTTTGGTGCATCTGATTAAATTCATTTTCCATCTGTCCAACGACCAACTGATACATCACGATACCTGTAATCAGTCCGGGAATGCTGGCAATGAGCAAAATAAGCATCAGACTGTTTCGATAAAACCGCCCTTTATGGCGTCCTGCGGTTAACCCTGGCCAACGCGCGAGTCTGCCGAAGAATCTTACCTTCCTAGCTGGTTCCATCAGCGCTCACCTGCCTGCTTGCGTATGGTCTGACTGTCATGGGAACTCCCTCAACTCCCCTGCGGAATGGTTTACATGAGAATATATGGATGAAATCCGTTTCTTGTATTATACGCATAATTTCCAGGGGAATGAAACGGTATGTAGCAGATCATTTTTTAACCAATGTTTTATTAACGCATCAAAATGGATTACAATAGGGTAAAGCAAAACATGAAGGAGGCCTTTTAATGAAGGAACAAACGTATTTTCAAGAAAATAGAGAGAAACACCTGTCAGAATTGAATGAATGGTTATCCATTCCAAGTATTTCAGCCATTTCGGCGCATAAAGAGGATATTAACCGTGCGGCACAATGGGCTGCAGATGCACTCACTCGTGCAGGTATGGAAAATGTAGAGGTTATTCCAACAGCGGGACATCCGATTGTATATGCAGATCACCTGCATGCACCCGGCAAACCAACCGCACTGATCTATGGACACTATGATGTACAACCTGTCGATCCGCTTAACCTATGGGAAACACCTCCATTCGAACCTACCGTTCGTGACGGCAAACTATTTGCACGTGGTGCTACGGATGACAAAGGACAAATCTTCTTACATATTAAGGCGGTTGAAGCTCTGCTTGCCGAAAACAAGGAACTTCCCGTTAATGTGAAATTCTGCATCGAAGGCGAAGAAGAGATCTCCAGCCCGAACCTGCCGATTTATCTGAATGACAATACAGACAAGCTGCGTGCAGACATGGTACTAATTTCGGATACATCCTTGCTCGAAAAAGGAAAACCGGCAATCTCCACAGGTCTGCGTGGTCTTTGCTCGCTCGAAGTGGATCTAAATACAGCCAACACGGATCTGCACTCCGGTTCATTTGGAGGCGGTGTACCGAACGCACTGCACGCACTCGTATCCCTGCTCGCTTCTTTGCATGATGAGCAAGGCCGCGTGAGCGTAGATGGTTTCTATGATGGCGTTCTGCCGCTCTCTCCTGAGATGAGAGAAGAGTTCGTGAAGCAGGGCTTCAATGAAGAACAGCTTCGTCAAGACCTCGGGCTGGAGCAATTGTACGGGGAAGAAGGTTACTCGTTCGTGGAACGTGTTGGCGCACGTCCGACGCTGGAACTGAATGGCGTATGGGGCGGATTCCAAGGTGAAGGCACCAAAACGGTTATTCCGAAGGAAGCTCATGCCAAAATTACATGCCGCCTTGTTGCGGATCAAGATCCACAGCAGGTGCTGGACCGTATCGAAGCACATCTGCGCGCTCATGTTCAACCAGGCGCAACGCTGCATATAAAACAGATTGAGAAAGCCTTTGCCTTCAATACCGATCCTTCGGATCCAGTACTGCAAAAAGCAGCTGATGCCTATGAGCAAGTGTACGGCGTTCGTGCCCTATTTACGAAAGACGGCGGCTCCATTCCGATCGTGGAGAAACTTTCACGCGTGCTTGGTATTCCAGCTGTTATGATGGGCTTCGGTTTGCCAGATGAGAACCTACATGCACCGAATGAGCATTTCAACCTGGAGAACTTTGATAAAGGGTTGTTGACGATTGTTCAGTTTTTAAAAAGTTTGTAAAGTTTAGTTCATGTGAAAAATAAGTGCTGGAAAGCGTGCGAAGTGGCCGTTCCGGTGCCGAATCGTTCTTTCGATCGCTGTTATCCCCGGATTTCTTTGATTCCCTTTTGACAAAGGTGAAATCCGGGGATAGCATATGCTTTCGAAGTAGCTTTCTTGCAGAAAGCTTTTAGGCGAGCGCTTCGCTTCTCCAGAATCGATTTCGTCCCCTTCACTACTTTGCAGCTTTTCCATGAACTTATTTTAAGATTGATCCTACTTTACAAATGAAGGGTAGTAGGAGGTTAGGTAGATACAACAAAAAAACGACGGCCCTAGAGGTCGTCGTTTTTGATTTCAAGGAAAATGAATTCTATGCGTGAGTGAGATTTAAATTGGATAGTAGGTTCAAGTACAACTTTAGGACCGGTGTAAAATGATAGCTTTCCGCATGCAGGCATTAGGCTACGCTATTCGCCTTATAAGTGACATACCTAAAGGGAGTCCTGCCATATTCATGACAGGACTCCCTTTTTGCTTCTCAATTTAGACAGTTAAATTCGTTACAACGGCTCGTTATTTTTACCTTTTAACGAACCTAGCACGTGCAATTTCGACGTAAATCCACAGTTCTGGCGAATTAACGAATCGTAGACGCTTTATTTCCTCGTTTTGCATGTCATTCATCAGGTTTTTACTGGAATAACGTGGCTGACGTTTGTTAGCCATTCCAATCTAGACTAATCCTCATAATAAGGTGTGACAGGTTCATTAGCATTGTGTCCGAAGGGGCAAACCCACTTCCGGAGACATCCTCCAGTTCTACTCCTGCATCCTCCACTTATGAGCGGAAGGTTGTGAAATTTAACATATGCACAAGCTGCATCATGTGCGTGATTTCCTGCTGGACTTCGGAAGTGTCCGTACCAGCCATCGCCAGATTGGCCCGCAGCGTTCTACGGGTGTTCAGCATGCCGTCGATTAATTTCATGACCGTGTTACGTCCACGATGATCGACAATGATATACTTTTTGCGTGCATCCAGCTCTACCCATACGATATTGCTGAATGAGGTGAACAGGTGTCTGCGGTACTGCTCCATATCGGTCTCATTGTAGTGCTCGCCATAAAAGGCATAATATCCGTGTACGTGCAGCTTTTCCGCCAGCTCTGTGATGAACGGGTCGAATTCGAGCATAGCGTTACGTTCCATGTTTCACGCCTCCGTAATGCGTGATCCGCAGATCCCGGCTTTTTTGAGATCTATTTTAACATAGTCCCTGGCATTTTGCGTAATGGCTATGATTCGGACAAAAATAAAGGCTTCCATATGTTCTGTTCGAAACCACTCCCTTATGTTGAACGATCCACTTCTAACCGACATATAGTGTTCCAGCACATCCTGTCTTTTTCGAATGGAAGGGAGAATACCGATGATTGTACACATCTACTGCATATGCTGGAATGAAGAAAAGATGCTGCCGTTCTTTTTTCGCCACTATGATGACATCGCAGATCAATATTTCATTTTCGACAACGGTTCCACCGATCAATCCCTCGCTCTGTTGAAGTCCCATCCCAAGGTGAATCTCAAACGTTTTGATATTCAGGACAACTCGCTTATACGATCCGCACAACATCTATTCAATCAATTTTGGAAAGCAAGCAGAGATAAGGCTGACTGGATTATTGTCTGCGACATCGATGAACATATCTATCATCCAAATCTCAGACAATACCTCCAGCAATGTACCTCGCAAGGCATTACTCTGGTTGTTCCCCAAGGATATCAAATGGTATCTGATTCCTTTCCTGGAGACGGTGAAACTTTATGCCGATCCGTACGAACAGGAGTAAGGAGTACTCTGTTTGACAAACCCCAAATCTTTAATCCGAATGCTATCCAAGAGATGAACTTCGGGCCCGGGCGACATCAAGCTGCGCCTTCCGGAGAAATCGTCCGGCCTCACTCGAGTGAAGTACTGCTTCTTCTGCACTACAAGTATCTGGGCCTAGAATACTTGAGTTCACGCTACTCCACTCTGAAGCAGGGACTTCGTGAAGATGACACCGCTAATCGCTGGGGTTTTCATTACTTATGGGATGAAGCGGAAAAACGCCATCAATTCGAAGTTCTGAAGAACCAATCCGTAATTGTACTGTAACTTAATGGGTAGAAAAACAGTCGTCGCCTTAAGGAACGGAATAGGATACAAAATATTCAGCTACACTCTCTTAATCTTCCTAGTTAACCCTGTTCATATCAAATATGAAGGAAGTTGATGCTCCATGGCTATTCTATCGTCAGGACCCATTGAAAATAATCTTGTTGCAGGCACAAGGCCGGTTCAGCAAATTACTGTCATTTTAACCAACAGAGATGCAGCTAACTCCGCAACAGTTCTGATTCAGGGCTATTCTTTGCTCGGTGTACGAATGCTGTATGTGCTTGAGGAAATTTCGCTGACACCAGATGTGGTTATAACCAAAAATTATGCTGCAAATACGAATGAATACGAATTTGTATTTACGACAAGCGGGCCTGCCGAAGGTCTTGTCGAAATTTCGATGTGGGGTCAGGACGGTACGGGTAATCTTGTCAATGCACAGCGTATTGTCGCGGATGAGAAGTTGGGTAATTAAGGAAAAATCAGCAAATGAACAGAGGCAAACTTACAAACGCAACATATCATTGAATCATAGTTTATAGAGAACTTGTTCTTTTCAGAACGATGTTCACAAATTTTTCTAAGGAGGTGTTAGGTATGGCTGTTCTTTCAACCGGTCCCATTGCCAATGCTCCAGTTAACGGAGTGAGACCCACGCAGACTGTCACCGTTCTTATCGATAATCCTAACCAGGTAAGCTCCGCTAACGTATTGATCCAGGGCTACATTCTTTCCGGCACCAGAATACTGTATGTACTGGAACACAGAGCACTCGCTCCCAATACAGATGTGAACCTCACTTTTTTCGCCAATCTCGATGCATTCGAGTATCTGTTTACGGTAACCGGTCCGGCAGAGAATGACATCCAGATCTCCGTTTGGGGCAAAAATGCAAGCGGACAATTGGTGCCAGCCCACCGTCTCGTGTCCGACGAGCTCCTGGGTTCCAGTGTTGGACCACAGGGGGATCAAGGTACTCAAGGACCTCAAGGTACTCAAGGACCTCAAGGTACCCAAGGACCTCAAGGTACTCAAGGACCTCAAGGTACTCAAGGACCTCAAGGTACCCAAGGACCTCAAGGTACTCAAGGACCTCAAGGTACCCAAGGACCTCAAGGTACTCAAGGACCTCAAGGTACTCAAGGGCCTCAAGGTATTCAAGGGCCTCAAGGTACTCAAGGGCCTCAAGGTACTCAAGGACCTCAAGGTACCCAAGGACCTCAAGGTACCCAAGGACCTCAAGGTACCCAAGGACCTCAAGGTACCCAAGGACCTCAAGGTACTCAAGGACCTCAAGGTACTCAAGGTACTCAAGGACCTCAAGGTACTCAAGGGCCTCAAGGTACTCAAGGGCCTCAAGGTGACCAAGGACCTCAAGGCGACCAAGGGCCTCAAGGCGTTCAAGGACCTCAGGGCGACCAAGGGCCTCAGGG
>NZ_JBHVMZ010000008.1:96870-338538 GCF_042796655.1 Paenibacillus sp. NPDC057886
GGCGTTCAAGGACCTCAAGGCGTTCAAGGACCTCAGGGCGACCAAGGACCTCAAGGTACTCAAGGACCTCAAGGTACTCAAGGACCTCAAGGTACTCAAGGACCTCAAGGTACCCAAGGACCTCAAGGCGACCAAGGGCCTCAAGGCGTTCAAGGACCTCAGGGCGACCAAGGGCCTCAGGGCGTTCAAGGACCTCAAGGCGTTCAAGGACCTCAGGGCGACCAAGGACCTCAAGGTACTCAAGGACCTCAAGGTACTCAAGGACCTCAAGGTACCCAAGGTCCTCAAGGTGACCAAGGACCTCAGGGTGACCAAGGGCCTCAGGGCGTTCAAGGACCTCAAGGCGTTCAAGGACCTCAGGGCGACCAAGGACCTCAAGGTACCCAAGGTCCTCAAGGTGACCAAGGACCTCAAGGCGACCAAGGGCCTCAAGGCGTTCAAGGACCTCAGGGCGACCAAGGGCCTCAGGGCGACCAAGGACCTCAAGGTACTCAAGGACCTCAAGGTGACCAAGGACCTCAAGGTACTCAAGGGCCTCAAGGCGATCAAGGGCCTCAAGGCGATCAAGGGCCTCAGGGTGACCAAGGACCTCAAGGTGACCAAGGACCTCAGGGCGACCAAGGACCTCAAGGTACTCAAGGACCTCAAGGTACCCAAGGACCTCAAGGTACCCAAGGACCTCAAGGTACCCAAGGACCTCAAGGTACCCAAGGACCTCAAGGCGTTCAAGGACCTCAGGGCGACCAAGGACCTCAAGGTACTCAAGGGCCTCAAGGCGATCAAGGGCCTCAGGGTGACCAAGGGCCTCAGGGTGACCAAGGACCTCAAGGCGTTCAAGGACCTCAGGGCGACCAAGGGCCTCAAGGCGTTCAAGGACCTCAGGGCGACCAAGGGCCTCAAGGTGACCAAGGACCTCAAGGCGACCAAGGGCCTCAAGGTACTCAAGGTCCTCAAGGTACTCAAGGACCTCAAGGTACTCAAGGACCTCAAGGTGACCAAGGACCTCAGGGTGACCAAGGACCTCAGGGCGACCAAGGACCTCAAGGTACCCAAGGACCTCAGGGTGACCAAGGACCTGCGGGGCCTTAAATCCAAGTCAGTGGTTTAAAGTGTTCACTGAATTGAATTATTTTGACACCTGCAATCATCCAAAAAGGGTACATGACCGTGGCGCTTCTTGCAAGCATGCCAGGCTATGTGCCCTTTTCTCTAGTTCTTGATAGGTTCAGGGCATAACAACAACCTTTTCCCTGCATGAAGCGATAATTTTGGCATATTGGATGCAGATGTCCAACGAATCCTGTTGTTCCATCGGCCACCAGCGAATGGCTCCCGATGGAGCCATGGAAGCGTACTTTTCCAGTTCCTCGGGTATTTGGCCGACAACAACAACTTCCATATCCTTGAACCCGCTGTCAAGCCCCCTCTGTATTGTGCTGTATAACTGGGTGTAGTCTGGCTCTTTCCATGAATAGGGGTGCGGGAAAATAACGGAGACCCTTGCAGCATCCTCCAAAAGGATATTTCCCGATTTTCTGGCGGGATCCTGGGGAGAGGTCTGCCAGATTCGGTTGTAAGGAAGCAGTTCCGGGAGATCCAGCTCCGTTAATCTCAATCCGATCCTTTGCCGGTAACTTCGGTTCAATTCCCTGACCAGTACCTGAATCTGCTTGTTTCGGGTGAACGTTGTATTGTTCCCGTTCTCATTACGGTATTGTATGTACAGTAAATCCGGGATGTAGAGGTACCGGGTGCACAGAAATGTACGCACAAGCAGATCATAGTCATCCGATACGAGAAGTTCGCTCCGATGGCCTCCCACCAGATGATAACAATCCCGTGTCCACGCACGTGGGTGATTGGGCAGACCGACCAAATGACGAATGGTATTGCCGTTAATGGTCGTGTGCTTTTGCACGTTTTGCCATCTGCCCATATCATGCAGCCATACCCGATTATAAATGCTGTACCCGTACCCGCAATCCCAACCATACCAATGGGCCTTATTGCTTCCTGCATACACCTCGGAACAATCACCGTAGGCGAAGCCGCATTCCGGGTGTTGTTGAAAAGCTCTTACAATTTTCTCAAGACAATCCGGCATCAATTCATCATCGTGATCCACCTCTACCAAAATTTCGCCTGTACACAATCCTGCAGCATATCTCTTGACCGAGCCGATATATCCGTTACTTGCATCCTGCCGATATCTCCGGACACGTTCATCCTCCAGTGGCAGCAGATAGCGGCTGTAATTGTCCTCCTGATCATTTGAATCATCTACAATGACCCATTCCCAATTGCTATAGGTCTGCTTCAACAATGATTGGTAAGGCCGCTGAATTTTATCACCGGATCGGTAGCTTGCCGTGAATACGGAAATCACCGGAGTATTGGAAGAAAATTGGGATGGAGGAACGATTTTATTCTCGGGAAGCGGATCGGTCGCTTTAAGCCAGCAAAATATCAACCGAATGGAGCTGACTTCATTAACCGAGCTGTAATGAAGCCAGCGTCTCTTCTCATGAGGTGGCAACGAGCAGAGACCCGGGAATTTTTCCCAACTCTCGCCAAGGGATACGTACACCCTGGGTTTCTGGAACAGCATCCCGGCGGGAGGCTGGTCTGCCTGATAGAGCTTCACTTTGATGTGGGCGGCTTCAAGTTCTGCCGTCAAGTTGCTGATTTCTTCTTTTGGTATCTTATCCGATACAAACAGATGCGCCATCAGCATCGGTATTTCATTTACCAACATGTTCATCCTCCTTTACAAATTCATTGCAAAAATGACAAAAACGCGCGCAATATGTACCAGACCTGCATCATTTATCTTCCACGTAATATACATGTATGTGTAGTGCCGGTGAATCATTCGCTGCTTGAGAAACCGTCACAACAGCCAAGGAAACCTGCCTTCCCATTCAGGACCTAACCAACCGCCAGAAAGGTGGAATCAATATGAATTCCCCGTTCGTAAGCATTCTCATCCCGGCTTACAATCGTCCAGACACCCTGCGGATTGCACTTGAAAGCGTACTGGAACAAACCTACTCCAACCTGGAGATCATCATATGCGATGACAGCACGAACCTTGAAGTCCAGAAGATGCTGATGTCTTATCTGCATGAAGATGTACGGATTAAATACTTCAAAAACGATAAAAACCTCTATTTGGGTAACTGGCACAAGTGTTTTAATCTGGCATCAGGCGAATATATTAACTATCTGATGGATGATGATGTGTTCCACAAGGAAAAAATCGAGAGAATGCTTTATTATTATCAAAATTTCGAGAATATTTCTCTTGTCACTTCCTACAGGAACATCATCAACGAACAGGGAGAGATTCTTCCACCCATTTATGCATCCTGCAAATTATATGAAGAGACCCGAATCCTGGATGGTTACGATCTGGCTAACCATATGCTGAGCCGCTGCCTGAACGTGATTGGTGAACCCACCACCGTCCTGTTCCGCAAAAAGGACCTGATTCACCCATTCGGAACATTTAATGGAAGGCAGTACAGCCTGCTGAACGACGTCGCCTCTTGGCTTAACCTGCTCTCCAAAGGCAAAGCAGTGTATATTGCCGATGGTCTAAGCAGTCTTCGCAAACATCAAAGTCAAAATAACCAGGAGCTGACTCGGACATCCATGACGGAATGGCTTGATATCGTGATCGCATCCCGTGATCAGGGATATCTGCATTCGGACGACTTATTCCGAAGCGCTCTTCATGCGTATCGACTGAGCATTCAGGGGCGTCCGCAAATCCATACGGATTTGGAACGAATCCAGGCCCTCCTGTCATCGTTAAATGGATAAGATTGTATTCCTGAAGCCCAGGAAAGGAGACGAAACATGTATGATATCCCTTTTTTAAGACCCAAGCTCGTAAAAAAAGAAGCTTTCCTTCCCTATGTTGACTCCATAGAAGCAACCCGTCTATATTCCAATTACGGTCCCCTGAACCAGCAGTTCGAGCAACGGGTCATCCAAGAGAGCTTTAACGGCAAAGGATCCGCGGTAACGGTGCATAACGCTACCGTTGGCCTGATACTGGCGATCGCTCAGAGCAAGCGCCCCGGAGGGAAGTATGCGCTGATGCCAAGTTTTACTTTTGCAGCTACGCCGCTGGCTGCGCAGTGGTGCGGACTGGAGCCCTACTTCCTTGATATTGAACCCGATACATGGGAGTTAAATCGTGATCAGCTGGAGCATGCCGTCAGGCATCTCGGAGACCAGATTGCCGTATGTGTACCCTATGCCACCTTTGGCAACGCCATAGACTTGTCTCCGTATCATGATTTAGTTCAGCATGGCATTCCGGTTGTTATCGATGCGGCTGCCAGCTTCGGCACGACGGAGACACAGACAGGAGAGCAGTTCGGCACCGGATTCCCGGGAGCCATCGTTTTCAGTTTTCATGCGACTAAATCCTTTGCTGTGGGTGAAGGTGGGCTCGTGTACAGTGCCGATCATGATCTGATCCAGCGGATTCGCCAGGCCGGCAATTTCGGTTTCTCCCGAAGCCGGGAATCTGTCTTTACGGGATTAAACAGCAAAATATCCGAATACACCGCTGCAATTGCCCTGGCCACACTGGATCACTTTGGGACAGTTCAGCACAACCGCAAGTCCATCCATGAGCTTTATCTTCACGAGTTTCATCGAGCAGGCTTGCTGGAACATGGATGGTCCCTACAAACGCTTCGGGGATCGGTTGTCCAACAGTTCATATCTGTTCTCAGTCCCGCCTCTCTGGAAAACCGGAAGGTGGTACATGGCCTTGATCAAAAATCCATTGAAGCCAGAACGTACTTTTCGCCAGCATGTCACCAGCAAAAGCAGTTCAAATCGTACCCCCATGCCAGTCTCCAAATGACCGAGTATATGGAAAAGCATATTGTCAGCCTGCCTTTATGGGAGGAAATGGACAGAGATCATATACGCAAAGTTGTTGGTGCCCTCACAACCTTAGAAAGGGTTCAAAGCTGATGCGGAAGCTAATTGTTTGGGGGGCAGGAGGACATGCACGGGAAATTGTTTGGTTATGTGAAGAATTAAACATTAAAGTCGTCGGGCTTCTGGACGAGCGTCCACATATGAAAGGACTAACCGTGGAGGGTCTCCCCATTCTCGGGACATTAGCTGATATCGAACTGCTGAGGGATGAAGTGGGGATTGTATGCGCAGGGGTTGGAGATCCGGCGTTGAAGCGGCGCTTTGCCCTTACAACCACAAGTTCAGGATTTCGATTTGCCCCTCCATTGATACACCCTAATGTCCGTTGGTCGCGAAGAAATGTGATTGGAGCAGGCAGCATGATCTTTGAAGGGGCCGTTATATCGGAACAGATCCGTATCGGACAGCATGTGATCTTGAATCGAAGCGTGAGTGTCAGCCATGATTCAGTTATCGGCGACTATGTTACGTTGGGTCCCGGGGTTTGCCTTGCAGGAAACGTGGTTATCGAAGCCGGAGCATATATTGGTATCGGAGCATCAGTGAGGGAAAAAATAAAGGTTGGAAGCTGGTCCGTCGTAGGTGGCGGTGCCTTTGTGAAGGACGATATTCCTGAATACTGCATGGCCGCAGGAGTTCCTGCTGTTGTGAAAAAAAATCTATGATCTGAAATCGGTAAACTTCAGCAGCGGACCACATCCGCCTTGAGATGCAACAACTGGAATTTGCTTCTCTCCGCAAAAAAACGCAAAGAAAGAAACAATAGGGTCAGATGTACCAAAAATGAGTATTTTCTTATCCAATAAGCGACTTCCAAACAGCATTATGTAGACCGAATGGTTCTATTCGTCTACATAATGTGCACGTGAGGGTTAATATCGAATGATGCAAAATGCTGAAATAAATAAACAAGCGTTGTACAGCAGAAAAAAATTCTGCAGTGCAACGCTTGTTTAGTGTAATCCTGGATTCAGATGATCGGCATCCTATTGCCTCACGTTCGAGTAGTCGACGAATGCTGCAGCCTTTCCCCTTTCACCCACACACCTTCGATCTCCAGCTCCCCATTCAGCAAAACGACGTCCGCCTGTTTTCCTTTAGCAAAGGAACCCGTTCGGTGATCAATGCCGAGCAGACGTGCCGGCGTCAGGCTGGCTGCCCGTGAAGCTGCATTCAGACTCAAACCCACTTCCTGTACCAGATAGCGGAAACCACGAATCATCGTAAGCGTGCTTCCTGCCAGTGCGCCTCCGTCCTTCAGACGTGCCACACCTTCCTTAACAATTACAGGCAGGTCGCCAATTTTGTATTCACCATCATCCAGCCCGGCAGCAGACATCGCGTCCGTGATCAGTACGATTTGATCGGTAGCTTGCTTCAATTGTGCGATGAGGGAGATCGCCGCTGGATGCACATGAATACCGTCTGCAATAACTTCTGCACTGATGCGTGGATCACTGAGCACCGCTCCGGCAGCTCCGGGATTCCGGTGATGCAGCGGTGTCATCGCATTGAACGTATGCACTGCATGGTGCAGCCCGGCTTCGACCGCAAGCTGTACTTCTTCATAGGTCGCATCCGTATGCCCTAATGCCGCTGTAATGCGCTGTTCACGAAGCCACGAAATGACTTCCAGCGCTCCCTCACGTTCCGGGGCCAGGGTGACTTGACGGATCAGCCCCGGATATTGTTTTTCCCAAGCGTCGAGCCAGGATACATTAGGCAATACAATATGTTCCGGATTCTGTGCGCCAGGCCATTTGGGACTGAAAAACGGGCCTTCCAGATGTACACCTTCCAACTGTGCAAATGGCATGTGTTCGGAACGGTAGCTGTCCACTTCAGACAATACCCGATCCAGACTCTCTTTGGGAGCTGTCATGGACGTTGCCAGCATTGCAGTAGTCCCCTGTGTGCTGTGGAATGAAGTGATTTTATCCAACACTTCCTTACTCGCGTCCATAAAATCTTCTCCATTACCACCATGTACGTGGATATCTATAAACCCAGGGACAATAACGCCATGCTTGGAAACAGGCACAGATAAGGCTTCACGACGAATATGTTCGGATAGTCCCTCGGGTGCGCCAGCATAAAGGATTTTCCCCTCCGTCCAGACAAGTACACCATCCTCCATTACACCATCGGGCAATACAATTCTGCCTCGAAGCAGAGAAACGTTTTTTTCACTCTCTTGCTCCTGGTTTTCCATAGGTTCTACGTTCATTTCACCAACCTCCCGGCAGCACGATCCAGCAATACCACCACATTGGGATGACATTGCAGTAACGAAGCTGGACATTGTGTTGTAATCGGCCCCATAAAGGCTTCACGAATAATTTCGGCTTTCTCCTCACCACGAGCGATCAGCAAGATTTGTTTGGCTTTTAGAATCGTACCTACCCCCATCGTGATGGCCTGAGTCGGAACTTCATCAATACTATAAAAAAAGCGGGCGTTTGCTTTTCTTGTCTCTTCTTTGAGATCCACCACATGTGTTCGTCCTGTGAGCTCGGTTCCTGGTTCATTGAAGCCAATGTGACCATTATGTCCAATACCCAACAGCTGCAAATCTACAGGCCCACGATCATCAATCCGTTGTTCATAGGAAACACATTCCTCACCCAAGTCCGAAGCTTGCCCATCCGGCACTTGAGTTCTGGCGAGATCGATATCAATATGGGAAAACAATTGTTCATTCATAAAGCTGCGGTAGCTTTCGCGATGTTCCACAGGAAGACCGACATATTCATCGAGATTGAAGGAAGATGCCTGCGCAAAGCTGACCAGACCTTTCTGATACAAAGCAATAAGCTGTTTATAGATACCCACAGGAGAACTTCCAGTCGCGAGTCCCAGTACAGCCCGGGGTTTTGTCTGTAGCAAACTGGCAATCACACCTGCACCCGTTGCGTTCAAATCTTCTTCATTTTCAAAAATACGTATATTCATCTTCTTAGGCACCTCCGTTATGTTGAACTCGATAAGACTGTACATTGTGATACGATTGTTCCAATTTGGGGATAAAACGGTCAAAGTCGGCACTAACCATGCCCGTGAACAGAATATCGACGACATGCAGCAGTGCTATCCGTGAAGCCATATCCCCCCGCCTCATGCCTTCTTCCAGTGAAGACGTAAAGAGCGGAATATCCGACACCGTCGCGAGTTTGTTATTGCCATAGGATGTCAGTGAAATGGTAGAAGCTCCCGCCTGTTTGGCACAATGCAAGGCATCGATCGTCTCTGGTGTTTCACCCGAATAAGATACCGCCATCGCCACATCTCCCTCACCCAGTGAAGAAGCCGACGTAATTTGCATATGTGAATCCGAGAAGGCAGTACAGCTTTTGCCGATCCGTACAAGTTTCTGGTAGAAATCCTGCGTAACAATGGAAGAGGTTGCGACACCGTAGAGATCAATTCGACGGGCATGACATAATAGCTGAACTGCATGCTCTAGCCTACCTAGATCCAGCAAACGGGTGGTATCCGCAATGGATGCGAGATGATTGGCTTCGATGGCTTCCACAATTTTGGATAAAGGATTGCCCGCCACGATATCCTGATATGCTGTTTCATTGGTGGAATGAGACAATTCTGCGGCCAGCTTCATTTTGAAATCGGGAAAACCTTTGAAATGGAATGATTTGCAAAAGCGGGTTACCGTAGCCGCACTTGTTCCGCTTTGCTGAGCAAGATGGTTAATGGTCCAACCAGGAATATCGGATGGGGACTGTAAAATCACCTCGGCAATTCGTCGTTCCTGAGACGGAAGTTCATTCAGCTCTTGCTGCAACGCATGTAGTATGGCTGCCATGAGTTCTCCTTTTATGAAAATTATTTTTATTAATTCATTATAAATAAAGAAAATTATTTTTATATTTTTATTTTAATCAATACGTTGTTGCAAATCAAGAGGATTTTAACCATGTATTCACGGTATGTATGATGAAATTTTTAAAAAGGTATCTTCTTGATTAAGGAATGGGATTCCGCTTATATTGGAGATAAACCTTGAAGTGAATGTGGACATTTCCATTTCTAAGGAAGGAGTACACTCGATGAATCGACGACAACGTCAAAAAATGATTCCTTCCACCTGGATTATTGCCATAAAACAGACCGAAGCTCGTAAATATTATGCATTGTATGCCATCGACTGGAAGCGCGGAGGACGACTAAGCTGGGAAGACTGGAATAGCCACACAGACTTGTTGCAATTTCACATTCCCATCAAACAAAAAGCTGGTGGCACGAAATCCTCCTCCCAACCTGCTGCCAAAATTGCGAAAAAAGCACTTTATCTGAACCTAAATGAAACACAGTACGGGGAACTAGAGCAGCTCTTCTATCAGCCTTTTTCGAAGAAACAATGGAGAGCTTTTATTAAGGAGCATCCCAATAACAATATGTAGGTGAACCCATATGCTATATACGATTACGATTCCCATCACGCTCTGCCCGTAGCAATCTGTACCCTTGGAATTTCTGCGGGCTGAGCCTTTTCCCAAGGGAGCGTGATGATCCATGAAATCTCAGCAAAGAAATCAAGCCTATTACAGGCATCACAGAAGGCGTGTTATTCAACGTAAAAAACAGGTTGCTATTCGGTACGGTTGGTCCTACAAATTCGAAGGGATTTTTGCCAAAGGAAAGATACATTGTTCCTGCTGGTGGTGCTGTGAAAAGACAAAGCGGCTAGGCTATCCAAAATCTGAGCGAACTAGAATAGCGGACTGCAATCAGCAGCTTCTGAATCCAGACTTCTGAGAATATCTATTCAAACCAAGCGATTCCTTCACTTTAGGGATTCGCTGTTTTCGCTTTCCAACATAAAACAAAAAAGTCTTTCCCCATTCTTCATCATGAAGAATAGAAAAAGACTTTCATGCTGCTTCAATCAACTGTGCAGTATCGCGTCAGATCTTCAGTTCTCCGAGCTTAATCAGCTCTACAACTGCTTGCGAACGACCCTTAACATTGAGTTTTTGCATCACATTCGAAATATGGTTACGCACCGTTTTCTCGCTGATGAATAACTGCCCTGCGATGTCACGCGTCGTTTTGTCCTGAACCAGTAATTCGAATACTTCGCGTTCACGGTGGGTCAACAGAAATTTGCTTTTATGATCGATACCCTTCAATGTTCACCCCTCCTTGCTCGGGTTGTGTTGGTGTAACAAGGTTAAGGGGATACAGTCAACTCATCTTATGTAAGGTCAAGGGCGTTGGTTCAGTTTTATCAAAAAAATGGGCAGTCGAATGTAAGTTATTATTTAAAAAACAAAAAACAAGCTGGTACACATGCCCCAGCTCGCTTCACATTATATCAAGTTTATTTTTGGATAATAAATTTGCATATTTTTGAAGTCAAACTCTTAATTGTTGCTTAGGTAATGACTCCGTAATCCCTTCCCATTTCATTGGATTCACCTCACTGCCATTATATCATAATCGATTTTTGTATTTATCGATTCACTCCAATAAATAAGTATGTAAACTATAAAAAAACAAGCGTGCCTTTGCTGCTGATGTAAACATCTGCGCAAAGGCAACTTGTTCTTTTGACTATGAGTTACCGATGATTCAAGCGATTAGTCATGCCATCGTTGTTGTTACGATTCATGATGCCATCATCAAGTACGCCGTCACGGTGATGAGTGTTCAACGCATTCGTTGGGAAAATACGTTCAACCATCGATTGGAACGTGTTAATCATACCGCTAACCGGCTTGCCGTTACGGATATCTGTGGCATAGCTCTCCACATGTTGAACAAAGTCCGGGTTAGCTGATACGTATACGTTCTCCACGTGAGGTGCAAATTGTTTGATTTTGGCCGAGATTTTGGATTTAATCTCTTCGGATGTGTTGTCATCCGTGCTGTCAATACGCGATGTTTTACTCTTCATCCCGTAGTGACCATCAGTCATTGTACGTGCATTGCCACTGTTATTCAGACCACGCATCATGCCATAAGATCCGGTACCCATAGTTCCATAGATGCTGCGGTCATTGCCCATGTGGCTGCGATCCGTAGCTGCATCCGTGTTCAATCCCGGAGCTATGCCACTGGTGCTGTATGGAGACATGGTTCCATTACCGCCATGTACACGCAACCCGCCCATATCCTGGTTATAGCTTTCTGTGCGCATAGTGCCGTTCGCCCGGTTACGCAAAGTGCTGTTTGCTTTGCTTTTGCTTTCCAATTTGCCAGTGTGACCATCTGTCAAACGGACTGCAACATATGCGTTACGATCGGTCAGCATGACACTTGCGGACTTCACTTCCTTCATTTCTGAAATGCGTTTAGCCAGCTCCTCATTTGATTTCAGGTTAGTGACGTTATGCGTCCGATAGCTTTTCGCACGAATACCATCCGTTCCATTGGACTCAACACCATAACGGTTAATGCCTTTCACTTCATGACGAACACTTTTGGTGTGCAGATTGTTATCTTTGGTACTGGTTCCACAACCCGTCAATCCGGCCATTACGAAGATTGCAGTAGACAAAGATAAGCTGATTGCTGTCGCCTTTTTGGCTGCTGGCATGTCTCATCCTCCAATTATGTTGGTTTTGGTCACAAGGATAGGATGCTCTTCTGTACGGACCGATATGCTGAAAGGATATGGAACATCAGCCTCTTTTATCTGGGACCAAACCAATTCTCTTCCACATATACAAATAAAAAAGGCGCTGCTTGCACAAAGTGCAGCACCGCCTTATATAACCGTGTATTTCCTGTTCAAGGTTGAGGCTTTCATTATTATGTTAAAGGAGCCAATCCACTTACTTGGATGAGGAAGGAAGCCGCATTAGCGTCATTCTCCATTCGAAGATGTTGCATCTGATTTTTTGATCGAATTCGGAATTTGCTCTGCTTCCTTCAGACTAGCTGCATCCATGGGATACGCCCACTGACCGTCCGGTGTGACTACCCAGATCCGATCCGGTTCCGATGGAATAGTAAGCCCACGATACACATCCGTAACAGCTTCTCCATTAACCGTCTGTTCAACGGATAGAGTAAAGCGTGGCACGGTGCCTTTCAGTTCAGAAGCTTTGCGCACATCGTCAGCTGTGGACAGGTTTTTAATTTTGCCAATCAGCGAAACGGCATCTGTAGCTTCAATCGCTTCACCATTAAGCTTCCACGTCTGCTCTGACGCACCTTCCTCGGAGGAAGATTTGAGCATCCAGGTGGCTGCTTCACCTTCCCATTCCAGCGTAGTGACGTTGGTTTCATCCAGATTAAACGGAGTCGTATCCAGCAGATCCTGCCGTGATCGTTCTATATTGCTGATGGATTCCGTCTGTACGGCTACGACAGGCCCGGAGTCTACCCGCACATAACGAGCCTCATCTGCTGGCAGCTGGCCACCAATGCTTAATTTGATCTCACGGTTATCCTTCAGTTGGATATCCAGCAACGTTGCATCTGCACCCAATCCATACTTATCGAGATCCTTCGGCTCTTCCTCTACAACCAGTTCCTGATCCGCACCACTTAAGGCTTCAAGCCAGCTGCTAACCGCATAACCATTCAGAGGATAAGCCTTGGGTTCCACCATACTCCATACGCCATTCTTTAGTTCCAATTGTGAAGACGAGGGTTTTGACGCACTTGATGTGTCTGTATTGTTATTATGAATCGTGATGGAGTGTATATCGGCAGAATTAATACCGAGCAACTTGACCTTCTCCGCTTCCTCTTCACGAAAATAATTTTGACTGGCCGCATAGACCCACCCGATAATCAAGACCAATAAGACTAGAATCGTTGGGACCCATTTTTTCATACGCGTCTGCGCCTCCACCATAAGAGTACACCTATCATAACAAAGATGAGCGGGAATGCGACAATCGCCACGAAGAAAATGGTTCTGGCTTGCTCCCCGTCCAGGTACGCCGTTTGATAACCGGATTGCACCCGTGGCCGGATGGTTACTCCATCTTCTTTTTCACTTAAATAATTGACGGTATTTAGTATAAAATCTCGGTTCCCACCGTTCACTATTTCCGAGTCCTGCATGAAAATGGATGAACCCAGAATCACTGCCTTCGGTTTGCCATCCGTTGTATCAGCCGCATATCCAAGCTCAACAGGACCTTGTACATCCTGATCCGGATCGTTGGTGGTTTCGTTTTGCAATAAACCTGCAATGTTCGTCTCGCCATAACTGTCATCCGATGAATGAATGAGCGGCGACAACGTGTATTTATCCTGCTCTTTGCTCGTCAAAGCAATGGACAGGGATAACATCGGGTACAGTTTGCTTTCTGATAGTTTATCCGTGATGGCATGTGAGCCATACTCCGGCACAACCCACAGTGGGCCCATTGTGCTAGCTTGCTGATTATCCACCATGACTGCATGCTCATCAACCACGCCATAATCCGTCATGAGTGCATCGATATTTTTCCAAGTCAATTTCATGTCTTCGTGAAAACCGAGGGATAACAGCAATTTTCCTCCGTTACTCAGATAAGTCCGAATAGCCTTCAGTTCAGTATCACTTATATCCCGCTGTGGTCCAATAATCGCGAGCACATCCGCTTCTTCTGGAACCTGACCTGCCTGATTCAGCTGAAGTTCTTCTGTCGAGATATTATTCTGTTCCAGAGATGAGCGCAGCGTAGTCAGTTGATCCAAGCCAAGCTCCTCATGTCCTGTCAGGAAGACCATCTTGTGCATCTCAGTGGAAGACAGGTTCATTAGGGCTTGTGTCAACTTTTCCTCACCAGTGAACTGGTACGATCCATCGCTTCCATCCCCGACAGCCGTGAACAGACTGGCGATATCAATGACTTTATGCTGATCGCCCTGTTCCAATACAATGGAGCTGCCTGTGATGCCATATTTGGAGGCCAGTGTAGGCTCCTGCGTCAGATTGTATTGCTTCATTGTCAGTTTACTGTTGCGTTTCGTATATTCCTGAACCATATCCGATACTTCGCGGTTCAAGACCGTATTGTTCGCATTTTCGACGGTTAACACCAGAATGTTGACGTCTTCTTTTACATTTTTAATCGCGGTAAGAGACTGGTCTGACAAGGTATATTGTTTATTCGAGGTCAGATCCAGTTGGAAGCCGCCAAGCGAATTCAGAAACAGGGTCAGCAAAATAAAGATGCCAATCACCGCTACCGACAGCACGGTACTGTTGGTATGACTCAACCATTTTTTCATCTTCTCACCTCCACCGCTTCCGTTCCACAATTTGAATGCTTAATAGCAGAAACACACCTGAGAGCGTCACGTAATACAATATATCTGGGCCATTAAGTACACCCTTCGTGAAGCTGTCAAACCGGTTCGTCAGCGCAAATGGGTCCAGCCATTGCTGTAACGCAGATCCGGAATTACCTGCAAATGAATCAAGCATCCACAATACGAGCAAAATAATAAAACCGGCTACCGCAGACACCATCTGGTGCTGAGATAGCGTGGAAGCAAACAGTCCAATCGCCATCATGCTTCCGCCCAGGAAAAAGAGACCCAGTGCAGACAACCATACGGATGTCAGATCCAGTTCACCAAAGAAGGACATAATAAACGGATAAACGAGACTGCACAGAATAAGTACAACAAGAATGGCGAGTGACGCCAAATATTTACCGAAAATGATCTCGGTTACCCGTGCAGGTGAAGTCAACAACAGTTCGTCTGTTCCCTGCCGGAATTCCTCTGCCACCAGTCGCATCGTCAGCAACGGCACCACAAACAGCAGCATGGATAACGTGTCTCCCAACACCAGGCGATAATCCACAATACTTGGCTGGTAATACACAAAGCTGGAATAGAACAGCAAACTTGTCATCAGTACATATACGGCAAAAGCGAAATACGACGTCGGTGACAGGAAATATGCCTGCAGTTCTTTATTGCAAACCGCCATCATTCGTCTCATTTGGAACCCTCCCCAGTGTGGGAATCAGATGAAACGCCCTCGGACCTAGTCGATTGCTTCAGATCTGAAGTGGTGTCCGATTTGACCTCTGTATCTGTCGCCTGATTGGCGAGTAAAGCTTTATCAGCTTCTGGCTCTTGCGTTGCCAGTTCCGTTTCGGATTCCGTTTCCGTTGTGGTAAGCTTCAGGAAAATCTGTTCCAGACTGAGATTTTCTTTCTTCATCTCCAGGATCGGCAGGCCTGCACCAGACAAAAGGTAGAACAGTTCTTCCCGGAAATCATCGGAAGATTCACCGGTAAGCAGCATTCTGACCGTATCAGCAGAACCAGTGGATGCCTGCCCATCTGCTGCTTGAATGAATTCGCTCCGTACCTTCTCCCATGGTGTCAGCACATTATGTAATTGCTGCTCTGTTGCCTTCACTTCAATGGACACCTTGAACTGATCCCCCATCGCTGAGCCAAAATGCTGCGGCGAACCGTCCAATACGAGCTGGCCCTGGTTAATAATCAACATGCGATTACAAAGCGCGCTCACTTCCGGCAAAATATGTGTACTGAGCAGCACTGTATGGTTTTCACCCAGTTCACGGATCAGATCCCGTATCTCAATAATCTGATTCGGATCGAGACCTGAAGTCGGCTCATCCAGCACGAGCAGATCCGGTTTGTGAATAATGGCTCCAGCCAGACCCAGACGCTGCTTGTACCCTTTGGACAGTCCGCGAACCAGTTGCTTTTCGCGACCTTGAAGACCCAGCCTGCTCACCATCTCACTGATCCGCAGTTTCACTTCACGTGTCGCGACATCCCTCAGATTAGCGACGAATTTCAGATACGACTGTACCGTCATATCCGGATAAAGCGGCGGTGTCTCTGGCAGATAACCTATCTTGGAACGGACGCTCCTGCCCTGATCGTGCACCGATATGCCATCGACTGCAATGGATCCTGCTGTTGGATGCAAATAGCCCGTAATCATTCGCATCGTTGTGGTTTTTCCAGCACCATTCGGTCCCAAAAATCCAACAATCTCACCGCGCTCCATTGTGAAATCCAGTTGATGCACGCCGCGCCGTCCATCAAATACTTTGCTTACCTGTTTCACTTCGAGCACATCATTCATCCTTTCCCGTTAAAATACCCGTGTGCCATCATCACTTTCTTCAGATGGTCAACACGGGAAGTTCCTTGTATCTTACGTGCTGTATCCTAAATGCAGCTTAAAGTCACTTAAAAGAGAGCTTAAAAATATGTGTCTAAAATGTGAACAACACTTCATTCACCCACACCCTGCACTCTGGGGCAACGTACCTTACAGTACAGGAGCATGAGCACCTGCACAAAAGTCAGAGGGTGAACCGTGTGAAAGTACTATTCACATTTTTTGTTCCAAGCGGCGGTGTAGATACTTTAAACCGATTGCGTACAGCCGTTCTGCAACGCCATGGCATCGAAGCGCATGTATTGTATCTGTACTCTGGCTCGGGAATGCAGAACAATACCAGCACACCGGTCTTCACCGCTTCCAGTGATGAGGAAATTTACAGTTTGATTCATCATCATCGTTATGATGCCATTATTGTTACCTCCGATATTGCCATGCCGGGCAGATTAAGAGCCCTCGGGTATAAAGGACGCATTATCTATGAAGCACAGGGACTTGGGACGCGTGAACAGGCTTTGGAAACCATTCAAATGGGAGTACCTTATCTGCAAGCCCACTGTAATGCTGCGGTCATTCCGCCAACGGATCATTTACTGGAGCTGTTCATCCATATGTGCCCTTGGCTTCACCGGTTTGTCATTCCCAATATGCTGGATACCAATACCTTTGCCCCAATTTCGGTGGATACCCCTCCCTATCCGGTCCTTGCATGGGTGGGTAGGCTCGAACACAACAAAAACTGGCGGGAATACTTGAAGATATCCAGTAAAATTATTAAAAAAATTCCGAAAGCAAGACTATGGTTGTTCCACGACCCGACCTTGGCCAATCCGGAGGACGAGGTCATGTTCCGACACATGCTTGCGGAGTACGGGCTTGAAGATCGGATAGGCATCTTCATCAACGTTCCCCACTCCCAAATGCCTACATTCTATTCCATGATTGCAGCTTCCGGGGGAATTATGCTGTCCACATCCCTGCTTGAAGGCTTTGGATACGCCGTTGCTGAAGCCATAAGCTGCGGCTGCCCGGTACTCAGTACCGATTCGGATGGTGTACGGTCCTTTATTACACATAACCAAACGGGAAAATTCTATCCGATTGGCAACGTCAATAAAGCTGTATCTGAAGCCGTAGACCTGATGCGCAACAAAAAGCTGCGGGAATATATCCGCATTCAGGGCAGACAGCATATGGCCGTCTCTTTCTCACCTGACCGATACGCCACTTCATTTCGGGAAATGATGACTGCCTTGAGCATTTTCTTTTAAACAAAACAAAAAGGCAGTTCAGAAAGATGCTCTGAACTGCCTTACATTAAATTCATGGGATCTGGCTTATAAAAATTAGTGTCCCATCATCATTGCAGGATCAGGCTGATCCCCTGTTTGAAGGGATTCTTCCTCCATCCGTTTTGGTTTGCGCAGGATTAGACTGAGCAGGCATCCAAACAAGGCAATGCACGCTGCCAGGAAGAAGGTGTCGTTAAAACCAGCCACTAATCCATTCACCACACCTGTAGCATCAGTCGCTCCAGCTGTATTGCTTGCAATATGGGAGGTCAGGAAGCCGGTCAGGCCAGCAACTGCAAAGGACACAACCACTTGTTGTGCAGCAGCAGTAAGCGGGGTAACCCGACCTACCAGCTTACGTGGAGCAGCATTCAGTACATGCGTATTGAGTGGCATCATGGAGAAACCCATACCCAATCCCATCATGACAAGACTAAGAATGATCAGACCAAGACCCGTTTCCGCCGTAATCGAAGACAGAATAAACAGTGCACCCGAGATGATACCCAGACCCACGAAAGCCAGTGGTCTTGCACCGATTTTATCAAATAATCGTCCACCAAGTGGCATACCCACACCCGAAGCCAGCGCCTGCGGGAGCAGAATAAGTCCTGTTTCCAGTGCAGTGTAGCCTTTGATTTGTTGCAGATAAAGCGGGATCAAAATCATCGCCCCGAACAAAGCGACTTGTGATACCCATGCCAGAATAATACCCCGTGTGAAATCAGATGATTTGAACACCCGAAGTTCCAACAACGGATTTTTGTGACGAAGCTCCACGATAACGAACAGGATCAGCGCCACGCCTCCGACAATCACACCTGTCAGTGTTGTTGCAGACGTCCAACTTGTTCCGCCTTCACTTACACCGTATGCGAGCATCGAGAATGCGATTGGTGCCAGAATCATACCGAGCAGATCAAGCGCAGGTGTGCGTCCACGATCCGTATCCGGCAGGAATTTGATACATAGAATAAAAGCGGCAATACCAATCGGCAGATTGATCAGGAAGATCCAGTGCCAGCTGAATGATTCAATGAACCAGCCCGATAATACCGGACCCAGCGCAGGGGCCAACAACATCGGAATCCCGAGCATACCCATGATAGAGCCTCTTCTTTCAGGAGGAGCCAGACGGAATACCATCGCCATACCAATCGGCGCAACCATGCCTCCGCCAAGTCCCTGGATGATACGGTAAATAATCAATTGTTCAGGAGATTGCGCAATTGAACATAATACTGAACCCAGAGTAAACATCGCAATCGTGAACAGAAATACTCTTTTGGCACCGAATCGGTCGGTCAACCATCCCGCCAGCGGAATGACGGCTGACAAAGCCAACGTATATCCTGTAACCGTCCATTGAATGGTCTTCAGATCGGTCTCAAAATATTGAACCAGATTCGGAATCGCCACGTTAACCACCGTGCTGTCCAAGATGACCATAATCATCCCGACGATAATAGCCAGTAGTGGCAGAATAATCGTTTTAATCGAGAACTCCGCCGGGTCCTGAGGCACTGCTGTTTGTTGTTTCACTCTCTCCACTCTCTTTTCCGGCCTGGAGGCATTATCTTTGATTCCGCCTCTCCATCGGCCTTATATTCACGACGTTTCAAACTTTTGTTTTAAACCGTCGTTTTAAACTCTTGTTTAAGCATAGGTTAATTCTAATGAAAATACCTTTGCTGTCAAGCTATTTTTTTTCATTGGATAACGGATCAGGTATGTATGCCAAAAAATGGACCAGGCTTTCTCCTGCTCCACCTATTTGGTTCCTCGAGCCTTATAGAGGTGAACTTTGCTAATCTGCCAACTTGATCATCTGATGCTCCGAAAGTATACCCAGGGTCTGCCCCTGGTCACTTCTGCAGTACATACGAATAACCAGATGACTTGGTGTAGAACTGTTGCTAATGATACGCAATTCGCATGGATCGGATGAGAGCGACAGATTGTGAATAATGTGATTTCCCGTATCCGCCCCAATCGAGCAAAGGTAGCGATACAGCTCCCCTCGGGTGTAACTGATTCCGCCTACAAATATATCCACATCACCATTCCCCACATATGACAATTCAATGTCCATATACCTCACAGGAATAGCGGTTTGCAGCAGGTTTTCGTGAATCTTCAACACATATACGGCCACGGTATATCCCTCCTGTAGAGCAGAGTTAAACCTTATTCTAGATATGTTATGCCTTCTCTCATCCATTGCTATTTGCAATCACCCATTTTAACCAATTCCACGGAAATGCCCACCCTTTCGTCTGGCTTTTTTCATAGACTAACAGGATAGAAGATCGGCCGGTGCAGGCCGTGACAAGGGGGTACCTATGAGAGTTCTGCTCGTGACCTATTGGGAGCTTACACAGATGGGTGGAATATGGACATATGTGAAACAGCTGGCTGACAGGCTGATGGCTCTTGGCGTAGAGGTGGATATTATGGGCACCAACGGAGCCAAAAATGAAGTATACATTCGCAATCTCAATCGTTCCTTCGCCAAGGATAAGGTATGGCCCATGCTTCAAGCCAAACTTAATCCAACAGATTTGCCTCAATTCACTGCCGATTCTCTCGTGGCTTATTATGAATTGAACAGGTATGCCTTTGAAATGGGAGCCGCCTATCTTGGCGTTGATCATTACGATGTCATCCATGCGCAGGACCCGGTAGCAGCGGTCGCGATGAGACGCATATTGAACCGCAACACCCCCATGGTAACAAGTTATCACGGAGCGCTTGCGCGCGAAGCCTTTTACGATGCTCAAAACTCTAACGCGAAGCTCACGCTTCCCGAATATTTGCAATCCAAACGTGGACGTTACTTCCTGTCATTGGAAGAGCGAAGCGCTGAACAATCCGAGCTTATTCTGGTCTCCAGCTATTGGATTAAGAGCACACTTACGGACCTCCGTGTTCCCGAGTCCAAATTTCGAATTATTCCTTATGCTGTAGATATTTCAGCCTACCGTGCCCAAGCAGCAGTCAAGTTCCGTCAACGCAAGCCAGCGGGCAAAAAAGTGATCGCCTTTACAGGCAGACTGGAGCACATCAAAGGGGTGCATATTCTGGTCAAAGCACTCTCCAGCCTAAAGAAGATCCGCTCGGATTGGGTCTGCTGGATTGCTGGAGAAGGCAATCTGATGGAGGATTTGCGCTCCCTAGCCAATGATCTTGGCGTGGTTGCGGACATCGTTTTCTGGGGTAAACTGGACAACATCCCTTCTTTCCTACGTCATGCTGACATTTATGTGCAGCCCAGCTTGCAAGATACGCAACCTTTCTCGGTTACAGAGGCTCAGCTCGCTGGATTACCTGTCATTGTAAGCGGTACGGCAGGCATGCCTGAGATGGTGCAGCCTGAACATACTGGTTGGGTCGTGCCACCACAGGATGCCGAAGCCCTCAGCGCACTGTTAAATGCCCTTCTGCAGGATGATGCCACCCGTGCAAAGGTAGGCGCAGCAGCCAAAGCTTGGGCTGAACAACATCGATCACTGGAAGAGATGGGATTGCGCACGCTGCATGTCTACCAGGAAGCCATTCAGTTAGGAGGTCAGAGAATATGACATTACTCGTCCCCAGTGATTTGTATAATCGTTGGTTCTCCACCCCTGTGTCGACAACGCATATCGAGGTGGATTACGCTGTAATGAACGAATTAATGAGGAAGCTTCCCAAAGGATACATTTTCCCTGATCCGGCAACCATGCACCTTCTCACTTCTGAGAAAAATTAGAGTCAAGTACCCTTACAAACAGGAACAAACAAGAGGATATTCGTTCTGCCGCACTCACTTAACGGCACCGAATACCCTCTTTTTCTTACGGTTCATTATCTAGCATTCGTGCTTCCACGTCTTTTAGCATCTACTTCCAATAACCGCCAACCTGCAGCAGATTGAGTAGAACGGGCCGATGCTTTGCTTGAACAAGTTCCATCTCGGCTTTCAATGCCTCAAAGTGTTTCATGGTTCCCATCGATTCATGAACTCGATAACACATCAGAGGCTCATTGTAATAGAACAGCTCATAGAGCGGAAACAGTCTCAGCCACATCTCATAGTCATGCGTGTAGCGAAAGTCGGTGTCAAACATGCCAAACTTTCGAAATGCATTCATCTCAAGCATCACGGTGCAACCGTTGATTGGACAACCTTCGGTCAGCACCTGAAGCATCTCCAGACGACTCCCTACTTCTGGTCTGACGGTGTCCATCCATTCGCTGTTCGCATCTACATAATGATAGGCCCCGTGACAGAAGGATGCCTTGACGTCAAGCATGAACTTCAATTGCTTCTCTACCCGGTCCAGCAACATCACATCATCGGAGCTGAGCCAGACAAAGTAATCACCTGTCGCCTGTTTGATTCCCTTGTTTAACGCGGTTGCCGTGCCACCATTCTTTTTTCGAATATAGCGAATGCGATCCATGAATGGTTGAAGCCGCTCCACATGCCTCGTAGAGCCGTCATCCACCACAATGACCTCAATATGCGGATACGTCTGGTGAATGGCGCTGTGAACAGCCTGCTCGATGTACGCGCAATTATAAAAAGGAATGACAATTGATACTTTCGGCTCCATTTGGTCCTCCCCTTTCGCCACGTGAATAATACCATTCTCCCTATTATATGATGATAGATCCGTTAGGTATCAGGCATCTGTTGCATAGCGACGCATAAATTACGCACATGAGCATTTTGCGTAAATCCAAAGAGTGGCTCTCAATCAGTAAGATATAGCTCGAAATGCTTCTATTAGTCTATATCTTGTCCCGGGAGCGAGTTAAATCGAAGGATGAAAAATGCTTATAACAAAGAGGGGGTTACTCGGCCAGCTTGCGGCCTCCATAACCCCCACCAAAGTTCATTATCCCTTCATGGCAGCAATCCGCTGTAACAAAGGCTCCCGATATCTGGACCATACCATGGAGGCCTCCCGGCCGATGGTATCTGCATGGCGTACCGTCCCCATTCCGCCATGCCGTCGATATGCCGTAAGTGATTCGTTCAGATATGGAAAACGATGTCCGTTCAGCAGAATACGCATCCATAGATCCAGATCATGCGTATAAGGCAATAGTTCATCGAACAGGCCCACCGCACTAAACAGATCCCTGCGGATCATCACGGTACAGCCGTTCACCGGATTGCCGTTTACGAAGAGACGCAGCCAATCCTGTTCGGCCATCGGTTCTGCTCCCCCGTTCAGCTTGGTGACCGCAGAGTGCTCATTAATGTAATTAAAGTTGGTATGTGAGATGAGCGCATTCTCCCGTTGCATAAATTCAACCTGATGACGAATCTTATCCGGATATAAGAGGTCATCTGAACTTAGCCAGGCGATATAGTCCCCGGACACATGACGGATGCCGTGATTCAGAGCCGAAGCGGTACCGCCGTTGCTTTTGCCAAGAACATAAATGTAAGGAAGATAAGGCTGAAGCAGCTCTTTATGCCGGGTTGACCCATCGTTGACGATAATGATCTCCACATCGGTATATGTCTGGTTCAGTGCACTCTGAATCGCTTGAGGTACATAGGGACAGTTGTAAAACGGAATGACAATGGACACTCTCGGATTCATGTAGTCGACCTCCCCTGCTGGGTACGAACATCGCTCAGAATGTCCTGAAGAGATTGGGTAAATGGAATCAGCGGCCGCCAGCCCAACTTGCGCAGTGCCGAGAACTCCTCCTGATCTCCAGCCCCGTCCGGACCGGAAGAAGCTCCGTCCCAGCGTACAGGCACCTCCGCTTCGGTCATAGTTAGCATCGTATCCGCAATCTCTCCGAGGCTGCGCTCCGTGCCTGATACAACCGGATAAACGTTACCCGTTGTGCCTTGAATAAGCAGGGTTGCATAAGCCCGGACCGCGTCCCGCACATCTAGAAAATCACGGGTATTATCCCGGCCGGATAGACGAAAGGCCTCCGTCTTACCTTCCTGTTCACAGGCAACAATATGACGTGCCAGCAGCGAACATATGCCCGTTGAAGGGCCTGCCCCGATCAGATTTCCCGGCTCGGCCAGCATAATCTGCTGTCCAAAGAGAAACGTCCACGATAGAGATACCATTTCCTCTAATGCTTTGCTGAGACTGTACGGGTGAGGAGGCTGCGGTGGCCGACCGGGTTCAGGAGTATACTTTAATCGGGAGCCCACAATAACGGTCCGTGCCGCCGGACAGCTTCTTAGCGCATCCAGCAAATACAGAACAGCCATCACATTGGTCTCTAACACCAGCAGCGGATTGGACCACGAATCGGGCACGGAATTTTTCCCTGCAAGATGCAGCACATAATCCGGTTTAACTTCTTCAATCAGATGACGGACTTGCTGCTTATCGTTAAGATCACAGACATGTACAGCCACGTCATCGCCAAACGAATGTATGCCTGCCCGCCTGACCACCGCTGCAACAGCCGCACCGACTGCTTTGAAATAAACAACCGCATGCCGTCCTGTGAAGCCAGAAGCACCCGTGATCAGTACCTTTTTGCCTGTTAGCTCTGCTCCATCCATAATGCCAGCTCCTTCAGCATCGTAGAATAATCCGGAAGGTCTGTCTTCACATCCTCACGTGTGGAAACTAACGTGCGGTCCTGCACAACGCTATCATCGGGTAAGATAACAACATCCTGTTTATCCCATGTCTGTTTGAACAGCACAAGCAGATCATGCTTGCTGACAGGCACCGGATGAGCCAGATGGATTAGACCACTGACCGGCGATGCCAGATAATGATCTACCCATTTGGCCAGTTCAAGGGTAGTCACCCCATTCCAGAAGACGCGTGTATATCCGCCAACCTCACCTGTGCAGGACATGAACCAATGCATCAGACCAATGCCGCCTTTGCGAATTTCAGGTCCTATAATGGACGTACGGATCGTCAGATGGCCCGCATCCTGGACTTCACCCAGTGCTTTCGTGATTGCATAGGCAGATGTTCCATCGGTAACATCATCTTCACGGTACGCCCCACGGTCCCCACTAAACACACAATCTGTACTGATGTGAATCAGACGTGCACCGATCGTATCAGCGCTCCGCCGCAAACGATGCGGCAGAAACCCGTTAATATGATAAGCGGTAATTTTATCTTCATCCGCAAAGCTGTTCAAAACACCCACCGCGTTAACGATGACATCCGGATGCACCGCCTCCACCAGACGGTCGACCATAAAGCAGTCATTTACATCCAACAGAAGACCGTTAGGATCTGAGACATCCCGGCTCGTGTAGAACACGCTATGCACGCCTTGACGGCGGAAATAGTCGACCAAGACATGGCCGGCCATTCCGTTCCCCCCAAGTATCAGCAGTTTCATGACAGAAATCCTCCGCGTTGCAAAATTTCACGAATCTCTTCTTTGCTCATCAGTTGATGCTCGGAACTGAAGCTGCTGAAGGATACTGGAGGACAGTTTGTATAGTGCTCTTTCAATCCTGGAATACCCAGTGTAGGCAAAATCACCAGATATTGCTGATCGTATACCACTGTAGTCATGCTCTCGAATTCACTCATCAGAATCTCGTGAATCTTCTCACCGGGCCGAGTACCACGCTCCACAATGGATACATTCTCCACACCTGAATCCTCAATCAGTACTTCTGCCAGATCCACGATTTTGCACGTTGGCATCGTCATGACAAAAATCTCACCACCGACACTTTCCACCGAAGCTTTGAACAGCAATGTGATTGCATCTTTCAGAGTAAGAAAGAATCGGGTCATTTTCATATCCGTGATGGATACTTGACCTTTGGATCGAATCTGATTCTTGAATAAGTGTACGACACTGCCGTTCGTTCCAAGTACATTCCCACCACGTACGGTGACAAACCGAGTATTGCTATGCAGCAGATTGGCATATACGATCAACTTCTCGCCGATTGCCTTCGTCATGCCATAGAAATTGGATGGATTGGCGGCCTTGTCGGTTGAGATATATATGACCTTTTCCACCTGATTTTCAATGGCAGCTTCGATGACATTCTGTGTGCCGATCACATTGGTTTTGAGTGCTTCATAAGGTTGGTCTTCACACACTGGCACATGCTTGAGCGCTGCGAGATGAAATACATAATCCACATGCTGACAGGCGACCGTTAAGGCTTCCTTGTCTCGAATATCACCAATGCGAAAATGAAGACGCGGGTCTTCGAATTCACGACTCATCGCCACTTGGCTGGACTCATTCCGGGAGTAAACGATAATCTCCTTGGGCTGCTGGGGCAGCAGTTGAGCCACAAGTTCATAACCCCATGATCCCGTACCACCAGTCACGAGTATACGCTTATTTTCAAACATGCATTTTCCCTCCAAGCAGAAATTTGACCACTTTACTGGATACATCGGTTGCTTTGTAGCCTTGTGGACAATCCCAGTCGTTTGACATTTCGGTCATTACTTTCACACAGCCCGCAATACGCTCCGCATCCAGACCTGAGACCACGTTGCTGCCGCAATCCACCGTCTCCGGTCGTTCTGTCGTGCGACGCATGGTTACCGTAGGCACACCCATGATGCAGCACTCTTCCTGTACGGTACCACTGTCCGTAAGTGCACAGCGTGCATGTCGTTCCAGCATCACGAAGTCGAAAAAACCGAATGGTTCGTGAAATTCCACCAGCGGATGCATCTCCAGTTGCAGATGCTCGGCGATTCGAATAGCCGTTCGAGGGTGAATGCTGCATATGACTCGCATGGCATGTTCTTCAGCGACCTGGTTCAAGCCTTTCATGATCTCCAGCAAATGAGGGGGGTGATCAACATTCTCCGCCCGATGGGCTGTAACCAAAAAATATTGCCCGGACTTCAGCTTCAATTTCTTCAGTATTTTGCTGGAACTTACCTGTGCGTCGTAGTGACGCATCACTTCATAGATCGGGTTGCCTGTCAGCACAATTCGGCGACTAGGCACCCCTTCACTAATCAGATGTTTTTTACTCTGCTCGGTATACGGCATATTAATAGTGGAAATGGCGTCGATAACCCTGCGATTTTTCTCTTCGGGCACATCCAGGTCAAAGCATCGATTGCCTGCTTCCATATGAATGACGGGTATGCCCATCCGTTCAGCCAGAACAGCACATAATGCACTGTTCGTATCACCGAGCAGCAGTACTTTATCCGGTTTCTCCTGATGTAATAAATCCTCCATTTGCGTAAACATCGAGGATAACTGTCGACCCAACGAGGCCGCTTCATCCTGAAGGACGTAGTCAGGCGCCCGCAAGCCCATTTCCTTGAAAAAAAGACCGCTGAGACTTTCCGTGAAGTTCTGTCCCGTGTGTACCAGAATATGTTTGGACGCGTACTGGTCCAGCTTGGAAATGATCAGGCTGAGCCGTATAATTTCTGGTCGCGTACCCAGCACCGTCATGATCTTCATCGTAATCCCTGCCTTCATCGTCTATTGGATAATCTCCGTCGAACCCTGCTTCGTTTGACTTTGCCAGGTACACGTTTGCGAACAGTCGATTGCACCACGCGCACACGTTGTTTCTTCTTTTTGCTTGCCTTCAGCTTCTTCCCACCTGTTCCTCGTTTCATTCGGTCACGGACCCTGCTGCGTGGGGTTAAATGCGGGTAACGACTTCGTCCCGTTCTGTGGATTGAGCGAGGTTCTGATTCTTCATGAATAGGCTGACCGATGGCAAGTGGAGGCAAGGGCGAGAGTGGCAACGCCTGAATCACAGTCAATGGGAACAATCGTGCCCGAACCGAAGCCGGTTCCAGAATCAGCACGGTTCGCAAACGGCCCTCACCCCATGCGTACACTGGACCATTCGGAGGCTGAATGTACGGAAACCATCCGGGAAAACACATCAACCACTGTGTCACCATCGTATGCAGCTTTGCCCTGTAGGTTTCAATACCGTACAGCTTTTCCGCTTCTGTCCGATTACGCCAACCGGTGTCGGAGGCCAGTTCAGGATCATTTAGCAGGGTTGTTGCCAGGGTGACAAGCGCTTGAGTTTCACCAGGCGGAGCTAGAAAAGCACCACTGCCTACCGATTCCAGCAATTCCTTCAAGCCGCCCTGAGCAAAAGCGATAACCGGTTTGGCGAAATAAAGCCCCTCCAGTGCTGTCATGCCGAATCCTTCTTTGACCATGCTCGGAATGACCAGCATATCCATAGCCGTATAGGCCAGTGATACGTTCTCTTCAAACGGTGTAAAGGTAAATCTGCGATAATAACCGGATTTTTTCACCCGTGATACACATTCGTCATAGTACTTTTTGTCCGCTGATGTACCAATGATCCAGAAACGGCAGCGCGGATGGGTTTCACACAATTGTAGAGCCATATCCACAAAAGGTTTCAGACCTTTGGCATCGTATATGAAGGAAGAGATGTAACCTATACAGATCTGCGATGACTTGAAACCAATCTCTTTGCGTTTGCGTTCTCTTAAGTGAACCCATCGCTCCGGGTCCGGCAAGGCCGGGTCCCAGGTTGGGGAGATCTCAGTCAATTTGGCACTCATGCCGGCTTGTTTGAATGGAGCTACTGCACTTTCGGATATGCCTATGATCCAATCCGAGTAACGCCCAATCATCTGTACGGCTTCGTTTGTATGTTCATTCATCTGAATAATTTCGGTAATCTTCCAGATCACCGGAATCTGCAGAGACTTCGCTGCTACGGCAGGCATCACATTGACACAGGTATTCGTTAACACCAGATCAGGTGCAGTCTCCCGGATAAGGGAGACCACGTCCTGATAGGCTGGTTTATGGCGAAGCTGCTCTGCATCGGTTGCAATCCCCCGGTAAGGTGTGTACACACCGTGAAGCATCGGCAGGAAGCATACTTTGACCTGAATATCGAATCTCCGTGCAAGTCCGGCAAGCTTTCCTTCCTGAGGAACCACGAGTACACAATCGAAGATGGAACCCATCTCTCTCATAAAATGAAGTAACAGCTTCTCCGCCCCCGTAATACTGCGGGTGTTGCACACATGGGAAAACAACATGAGTCTGGGCTTAGTCGCCATGGCTGCACGGACCCTGAATACGAATATGCAGGGTTCTGTGCACACCTCCTTCCGGACAGGATTAAGGGAATATTATGCTTAACAGTTCGTTGATTCTTTTGCCATACGTGTGATCCTTCAATGTCCGTTCCAACCCTCGAAGTGCAATCTCACGGCGCTCTTTTTCATGATTTAGATAGTATTCAACTTTATCAAGCAGCTCCTGAGGGGAAGAGTAGGTCTCGATTTCCACACCCGGTTTATAGAAACGTGCCAGATCATCCCGCGCATCGGTCAATTGAAGGGTCGTGGAAGCCGCAATTTCAAATGTTCTTGGATTTGGGGAGGCCGGTGGAATTTTAACATGGTTGTTATTGACGGAATCGTCTTCGTGGGAGCGGTGAAGGTTGATGACAATTTTGGTACCGTTATAGACATCGTTCGTTTCCTGTGGAGTCATCCAGCGACCCAGTTCGATCTTCTCACCGTAAGCAGCATAGTCAGGCAGGCGATCCCACCAGATGCCATTAAATACGGTATTGTGTGACATCAGCTGTGCCATGATCGGATTGAAGAAATACACCCTGTTCCAGTAGGCCGAGCCGATAAAGCTGACTTCCCGGTGGAGCGGAGAAGGTGTCGTGATCGGGAAGTAATGGTTGGTGAATGCAGCAAAGGGCAGGTAGTGAACAGAAGGACAGCCGTTTTGTCGATACAACTCGACACAGTTCAGTTCCAATGTGAACACATGGTCGAAATGCTGAACTGTCTCAAGCGTCATATCCGTATAGTACGGATCATCCGTGAGCCAAATTGCCGTCTGAATGCCTGCTTGGCGAATCGCATCGAGATGTTCCAGCGGAATATCCATGCCATCCAGCACAAGCACCAGGTCAGGGCGGGTTTGCAATGCAATTTCAGAAACAGGTTGACGCGGATCCGAAAGGGTAACCTGGGCAACCATACCCTGTAATGTTGCCATGATGGCTTCGTCCAGTGGGGAATATGGGAATCCCTTACCCGAAGATACATACAGCACGTGAAGCTGCCGGAAAGGCAATGGCTCCTGTGCACAATTGACGATATAGTTGGCACGTCCGCGCATATATCCTTCTTCCTTGCCCGCATCATATCCGGCATGTTGCCCGTTTTTGCGTGCTTGGTCAGCCAGACTGAGCACTGGTGCATGAGACTTTCTCGTTTTACCGTGTTTGAGAGACATACCGCCACTCCTTTTATTTTTGGGATAGGGTTCTCTAAAAGAGATTTACACGTGCTCCAGCAGCTGAGCAATACGACGGGTGAATGTATGCTGGTTCAGCGTGGTAAGCAGTCCACGCCAAGCTAGGGCTCGCCGTTCCTCTTCATGGTGCAGATAATATTTAATTTTGCGCTGAAGTTCATCCGCCGTTGTAAAGGTCTCTATGTCATATCCAGGTCGGTAGTAGCGTGGCAGATCATTGCGTGCATCCGTTATCTGCATCGTGCCGCAAGCACTGATCTCATACGTCCGCGGATTAATGGAATGACCTTCGAGATGATGCGTATTGCGATTGTCCTCTCCATTTTCGCAAGTTCGGTGAATGTTAATGACGATTTTGGCGCCGTTGTAATAATCCACTGTCGTTCCGGGATCAATCCAGCCTTCATGGATGAAGCGACCAAGAACATCGGAACGTGTCAGTCGGTTCCACTGACTGCCGGCAATAAACACCTTTTTGTCTGCCAGAAAAGGAGCCAGCTCGTCGAACAGCGCAATGCGGTTCCAGAACCCGGTGCCGATAAAACAAATATCGTACTGATGCTGCGGTGCCGTGCGCCTTGGTTGAAACATTCCCGGGTTCACTGCCAGCGGCATATAGATCACCCGACCCGCTCCATGTGCAGTATAGAACGGCACGGCCGCTTCCTCATGCGTGAACACGACATCATAATGCTGACAGATGGTTGTCGTATCTTCGGTAAAATACGGATCATCCACAAACCATACCGCCGTGCGAATACCCAGTGCCCTTATGCCATTCACCTGTTCCAGATGATCGGGAGGAAATACGTGCAGTCCATTCATAACCAATACCAGGTCTGGCCTGTGCTGGCTGGCATCCTGCAGCATGGTTGCCGGCGATCCGACAACACACTCACGTACAGATTGCTGCAATGCCAAAGTGACGCCTTCATCGATGGCATCGAATCCCTGCGGAATGTACAGCACTTTCATATCCCGCACGGTCGGCTCAAACATCTCCACTCGCTCCATCATGGCTTGACAGCCGCCAAATCTGCGGCCTTCTGCATATCCACCGCGGTAAGCCGTCTCCGCTTCTGTAGGCGGTCGGTGTCGTCGTTTTGCCACATCCTTCACCCTGTCTTCCTTCAGGAGATCCGATTCCAGATTCTCCTCGAGATTGGTGTTCCCTCTAAAGGATATGCCCCGGGGTCAGATGCATCATGGACGGGTGTCCTGCAAGGCGCAAAATTGGCGTCTGCCCTCCACATCCGCCTGCACGGGCATGTCCGCTTTTGCGGTAAAGCAAATAACCCGGAGGGATCTGTCCCCCCGGGCAATCGTCACACACTGGACATGCATCTATAACCATCAGAAAAATGCACACCTACTCTGTTATTGCGCTTTGTAAGCCAACTGATGTCCGTCCTCGAATCCCTTGGCGAAACCCGCGTTGAATCCCTCGTTGTACGTCTCGTTGTAGCCCTGGCTGTATGCACTGTCCGGGTTCGGATCGGTAGGGGTAGCCGGGACGAACGGTTGTGCGGGCTTCACACTCCGGTGCCGTCGTACCGCACGTTTCTTTTTTTTAAGCCACGCACTGCGTCCTTTGAGGGTACGTTTGTGGAGTACCCGTTTGCCTTTGACCGCACGCAGTTTACGTACTTTACGTAGACGGGTCCCGCGAGCAAGCAGAGCTCTTTTGGTTCTCAGACGTATTTTTTTCTTCTTTAACATGTCAACATTCCTCCTGTATGTTCCGGACCATGCGTATCGCATATCCAGGGTCTTTGAGCCATGGTAAACCAGGCTCCCCATGCTGGATTCGGGCCAATTGAATCCCCGTAACCATCCGGGACATCTCCTCTTGATAACGGCTCAGCAAACGAATGTTCTCGGCCAGACTGCGGGCGGATACTTCCGAGTGAGCAGACACGCTGGCCACACTGTCCAGAATGCGGGCGAGCGCCTGCTGACTGTGTGCAATGGACTCAATGAGGGACAGTTTCGCTTCCTGCTCACGCCGCAACAAACTCATTTTCCGAGATCCCCCATATCCATACCGCCAAACATGCCGCTGTCCATACCGCCCTCTTCACCATCGTCCTGTACCATAATGGCTTTCAAGTTGTTGCACAGTCCGGTTTCCATCCGGGTCAATCCTTCCAGTATTTCCACCAGCTGATCATGCATTTTGAGTGGCTCCGCTACCTGATCGCTATGCGTCAGAAAAGCTTCACCATTCAGATGATTCAGCGCCCAGTTCCTTACCTTCTCGGCTTCAATCGCCTTAGCCTCCAGAATGAGGGCAATATTCCACTGCATTTTGGCGGCTGCATCCAGCATCAGGATGAGGCTTTGTTCTCTGCTCATGTCCATTCACCCGCCTTCCGGGCTTATTCTTCCTCTTGACCCGCCATCTCCCGCATCACCTGGGTCAGCGTTTCGGCTACGGCTTCTTCCAGATCTGCCAGGCCTCCCAAATAGGAGATGATGCTTTTGTTGATCTGTCCCGAGCTATCCAGCAGACCGTCAACGCCATCCAGCTCCGGTTCGATATCCGGCAAATGATTGATGATTTCAGACATGCGCACAGCGACTTGACGTTTGGCATCCAGTACACGTGCAATTTGCTGGTGAGAATGTGCAATATGTGTGAGTATTTCATCGATTTTGCTCTGCATGGTCCTCCTCCTTACCGTCACGGCCTGCTTCACCCATAGAAAAACCCGGCCTATCAGCATTTGCCTGCTACAGCATATGCCGGGCCGGGATCGTCAGTTACTCCAGCTTGCGCCTATATCGTCAGATGACATAACTCCAATCGGATGAGTATCGGCTGAGGAATTGGCGAGTTCGTTCCTGTTTGGGACGCACAAATACTTCCTCCGGTGTTCCTTCTTCCACTACGGAACCCCCATCCATGAATACAACGCGATTCGCCACCTCGCGGGCAAAACCCATTTCATGGGTGACAACAATCATGGTGATGCCTTCCTGGGCAATCGATCGAATGACGGATAGCACCTCACCTACAAGTTCAGGATCAAGCGCCGAGGTAGGTTCATCGAACAGAATTACCTCTGGATTCAGTGCCAGCGCCCGAGCAATGCCTACCCGCTGCTGTTGTCCACCTGACAGCATGCTGGGATACTCATTAATTTTGGCGGACAGACCCACTTGTTCAAGCACACGCAAGGCTCGTTCACGAGCATCTGCTTTGGACATTTTCTGGGCGATGATTAACCCTTCCGTTACGTTATCCAGCACCGTTTTATGTTTGAACAGGTTATAATGCTGGAACACCATCGCCGTTTTTCGCCGTAACTGCACAATGTCATGTTTGCGGGCATGCTTGCAGTCCACGGTTAATCCGCTGATCTGAACCTTGCCCTCATCGGCACGTTCAAGAAAATTCACACAACGCAGCAATGTCGTTTTGCCGGACCCGCTCGGTCCGAGAATGGCAACAACGTCCCCCTGCTCCACAGTCAGATCAATACCTTTCAACACTTCCTGCTGACCAAAAGATTTGTGTATATTCGTCAGTGATATCATGACACCCCTCCTTTGCTGTACACGGCAACTCTGCGTTCCAGCAAAGCTGTAATCCGTTCGACAATCACCGTCAGACCCCAATAGATCAATGCGGCAGCAATGAAAGCCTCCAGAAATTTCAGACTGACTGAAGCCACCACATCCGCTTTACCGAGAATATCCATCTGAGACACGGTAAACGCGAGTGTTGATCCATGCAGGAAACCAACAAACATGCTGCACAGATTCGGCAGAACCGCACCCACCGCCTGCGGTAAAATAATGCGTCTCATTGCCTGGGAGGTACTCATGCCCACGGCATGTGCAGCTTCCATCTGCCCGGTATCCACTGCAAGAATACCGGAACGGATAATCTCGGACATATAAGATCCGGCAGTCAACGAGAAGGCAATGAGCACGAACACCAGAATCGGGATGGAAGACGACTGAAAGGCCCAGCCGTACCGGGCTGCAAGCTTGTCGATGATCAGCGGAATCCCGTAATAGATTAGAAACAAGTGCATCAGCATCGGTGTCCCCCGAAAAAATGAGACATAGAAATCAGCGATTCGGTAGACCCAGGCAACCTTATAGATGCGAACCAAAGCAGTAACCAGACCAATGCCAAAGCCTGCGATCAACGGTACAATCGTAATGACGAGTGTCAGTGGCAATGCCTTTAGAATCTGAAAAAAAGATGTGTAGATAAAGTTGAAATCAATAGACATTCGCTCACCCCGCTATTCGTTTCAGGCGTTCGGCTCTTACCGCTGGCCCACGGACTTCTTTCTTACGTTCGTGACGCTGGAGTCTGCGTTCTGCGAGAGCAAACCCTTTTTCAAGTACAAGCACGATAACATAGTAGACAATCGACAGACTGATATACACTTCAAGTGCATGCGATGTAGCCGAGATCAGCGTTTGCCCTCTGCCCACCATGTCCATGACCCCAATTGAAAAAGCCAGTGATGTATCCTTTAACGAGCCAATCAACGTATTCGCCATATTTGGAAATGCAACGATGAGTGCCTGCGGAACCACAATACGCCGAAACGACTGAAACGTGGTCAAGCCCGCAGCATAAGCTGCTTCCGTCTGGCCCTTGTCCACACTGCGTACAGCTCCGCGAAAGATTTCGGCAAAGGACGCCGCATCACTCAACGCATAAGTCACAATGACGAATACCAGCGGATCGGTCCTGGACAGATCAACCCCTATAGGCTTGAGCAATTCAGGTAATCCGTAATAAACCAGAAACAGCTTGATGAGAATCGGTGTGCCCCGCATGAAGGAGACGTACAGGGTCGCGAGCTGGCTCAGCACCGGAATCCGGTATAACCTCGGAACCGCCAGAAGCACACCGCCCACCAGACCGAGCACAATGGAACCGCCCAATACAATCAGTGTAATATGCAAATATCGCAGCAGTTCAGGCACGAAATCCAGAACCAATGACAGATCGAATGATTTACCCATAACCGTCGCTCACCTTTCTCAACGAACTATTCCTCAACCGTGTAATCGGCTCCCAGCCACTCTGTGCTCAATTTGCTCAATGTTCCATCTTCCTTGATTGATTTGAGCGCTTCATCAATTTTGGTTTTGAGCTCTTCCTCATCCTTGTTCAGAATGAAATACACTTTGGAGTTGGACAGAGCCTCTCCGACAGTCTTTAACTGTGCATCCACCACTTTGTTCTGATAATCGATCGCAAACTGCGTGCTGATGGTTGCAGCCACCCGGCCTGTTTTGATCTGGGTATTCGTATCTTCTCCTGCTCCGGAATACACAATATCAATGGCTTTACCATTCGCTGCATTCCATTTCTCAGCCAGTACAGCCGCATTACTCGTAGCGCCAACAATCAGTTTTTTACCTTTCAGATCCTCGATGGATTTTACATCCTGGTTTTTCTCGCTTACAACGATTTTATTAGGAAAAATGTTATATGCCTCGTCATTAAAGAGGAACTTGGCCTGTCTCTCTTCATTCACTTCCATCTGGTGAGCGATCAGGTCTATTTTCTTCGTTTCAAGACTGAGCAGCAGGTTTTTGAATTCCATCGTACTGAACTCGAATTCATATTCAGGTAATCGTTTATCAATCTCGCGGATCAGTTCTACATCGTATCCTGTCAGCTTGCCATTCTCATCAATAAAGCAAACATTCGGGAATTGAGTGCCTGTACCCACAATGATCTTCTTCACTTTATCTTGACCGGACGCAGATGCAGTATCCGATTCATTCGCTGCATTGCCTGAGCTGCAACCCGCCAGTACCGCCAACATCGTAATGAACAGCAATGCTGTCCGGAATTTCTGAATCCCCCATTGATTAACCATTCCCGATCTCCTCCACAGGCTGTCATTTCAGCCAATATGATGTGTACTCCCATTCCTCACCTTTGATTTAACTAACCATTCACACTTGTATAGTCGGAATTAGGTTGAACAAAGAATAGCACCGTATGTCATGCCCAGGCAATATATATGTTAATAGGACATCCTGATAACGTTATAGAACTTCTCTATGCTTCACCAGTTATATGATCCAAAAGTAAACCAAAAGAAGCGATCCTCCAACTGAGTGGGGATCGCTTCTTTAATTCCAGATCACTTTTAATTCAAATACGCATCTATCTGCGACTAGCCCATTTAATTTTCCGAGCTACTTCTATACGCTGCAGTTGCAACAGTCCGATTCGTTCTTCAAACTTTTTGCGTTCATCCGTTGAATGGGCCGCATGAATCTGGTGGCGGAGACCTGTCAGTTTACTGTTGATATAATCAAATCTCATCCATAATTCTTCTTCAGGTGTGTGCTGCTCCGCTTCCGGCTGAAATATTTTGAGCTGGTGGATAAGGGACTGCTGCCATTCCTGATCCTCGATTTGGATGGCAAAATGCAAAAGATCCAGATAGTCGTCGATTTGCAACGATATACCGCAATCAGATTTCGTATTCATTAGTCGTCTCTCCTTATTTCAGTTCTTGGCTGGAATCAGTTAGTTCTATTTTACAGGATAGAGCATGCTTTAGGCGAGTCCTGAAACGAGTAAAATTGGAAAAAATTTTGTCATTTTTACATATAGAAGCTTTCGATGGACTTATAGACAGATCTGATTCGAGAATTATATTCCAACCATGAAATTCATGATAAAATAACACCAAAATATTAAACCAACTTAACAGGTTGGAATAGTTAATTTTCTAGTGAAGGGATTGATCGACCATGACCGAACAATACCGATTGGCTACGCTTGAAGATGCCGAACAATTGCAGGCTGTTACCGTGGATGCCTATGAGACGATTCGAGCCCTGAACATTCCTTTTCCAGCCGGACATGCTACACTGGAAGTCATCCAGAATAATATTGTACAGCATGAATGCTATATTCTTGAAAAAGGGGGAGAAATCATTGCCACGGTTACCCTTGACCGAGCAGAAGATGTACAGCGGCAAGCCATCAGCCCCTATCCTTTCATCCGCTGGTTCGCGGTAAGCCCAGCCCATAAAAGCCAGGGTTACGGCTCCAAACTGCTGGATTGGGTAGAGCAACATATCATTCTGCAAAAGCTTGATGCTCCTGCGGTATTTCTAGCAACGGCGACCCGCCATCCGTGGCTTGCTCCCATGTATGAACGGCGGGGATATGAACCTTTTCATCACAAAACGGTACAGACACCTGAACGGCAGGAAGAGATTGTATTTATGGTCAAAACGCTGGACCCTTCCCGGTATAAGACGCCTTCTGTACAAACAGGCTGAACAAATAACGGTTTGGATGAACGCAAACATACATGATATACGATATACGCGGCCTGCGTAAATGAAAACCCGCTCCGAGGAAAGATTCCTTAGGCGGGTTTTTGAATTCTAATCCTTATCGCTTTCACTTTAAACGGCCCAAATCATGCCTTCCCGTCACGCGGCTGTCTGGTTAAGAGCAGCATGATAAAAGAAATGAGGATAACGGAGCCGGTCCACATCCAAGCCATCGTCTGATTGCCCGAATCCACAGCAACATAGATCGCAGTGGGTACGGTTTGCGTTTTGCCCGGAATATTACCTGCGATCATGAGCGTAGCCCCGAATTCCCCCAATGCACGAGCGAAACCCAGAATGAAAGCCGTCATCAACGCTCTCCCCGCAAGTGGAAGCGAGATATAGCGAAATACCTGCCATTCATTCGCTCCTATGGAGCGGCCTGCATCTTCCAGGTCCCGATCAATTCCGCTAAACCCGGATTTCATCGTCTGATATACCAATGGGAACGCAACCACCACAGAGGCAATCACGGCAGCCCACCAGGAGAAAATTACAGGTGCAGAGAAGATGGCTTCAATCCACCGTCCCAGCAGGCTTTTACGACCCAGTAACACGAGCAATATAAATCCGACCACGGTCGGCGGAAGCACGAGCGGAAGCATAAATGCCGTTTCCAGAAAAATTTTTCCGCGGAATGAGGTACGCGACATCTTCCAGGCCACAGCAATGCCACACACGGCTGCGATCACACTGGACAACAGCGCAACCTGAAGGGAAAGACGAACCGGTGGCCAGAATACGGCCCAGTCTATTGCGCTCACATTCATTCCGGAATGGAGAACCCGTACTTGGCAAATACATCAAGCACTTCAGGCGTTTGCAAATACGTGTAGAATTGTTCTGCTTCTGTCCGGTGCTTCGTACCTTCAATAATCCCTACTGGATAATTCGCAGGTGTATAGCTGTTCTTGTCTACTTCAAATGCAATTTTCACCTGATCAGAAGTGAGTGCATCCGTTTTGTACACAAAACCCGCATCCGCATTACCTGTTTCTACATATTGCAGAACCTGTCTGACATCCTTGCCCTGTACAAGCTTGCCTTCCAGCTGATCCCATAGTTTGGCATTGGTCAGTGCTTCCTTGGCATAGGTTCCTGCAGGCACACTTTCGGGTATACCAATCGCTACGGTCTTGATGGACTCGGCCGTCAGATCCTTCTCGCTTGTTACGGTATCTGAACTATCCGCTGGAATAATGGCTACCAATGAATTTTGCAGCAAATTCTTCTGATCATCGGATGCAATCAATTTCTCGTCCACGAGCGCATTCATATTTTTGGTCGCAGCCGATACAAAAACATCTGCTGGCGCGCCTTGTTCAATCTGCTGTTGCAATGCACCGGATGCACCAAAGTTGAAATTAAGCTCCACATTGGGATTAGCGGCTTCAAAATTCGTTTCAATTTCCTTCATGGCATCTGTGAGACTGGCTGCCGCTGAGATCGTTAGCTCCACCTTTTCCTGAGGATCTGTTGCCCCAGACGTTGAACTCTCACCTGATGTCGCTGGTGTTAAACCCGTTTGTTCCATTGCTGTGGATGAATCTGTACTCTCCGTACTTGCACCGCAACCGGCCAATACGAGAGCCAGTCCAAGGGATATACTCCCCAACACATATCCAATACTCTTTTTCATCTACTTCTCCCCCGATGTTATGTTTAGTTATAACTAGATATAATTAATTATATTTCATTATACATAAGATCATTGAAATAGGAAGGTAGTCTTTGATGCATCCGTTGAAGGGCAAGCCATCGATAGCTGAATTACGGTGGACGAGTTTATCCCTTCTGGCTGTTAATGGTATAGTACAAGAGACCCCAGCGTTTATCTGCGACGATGAGCGTTGATGAACGAAACGTTATATGATCTGCACCTTGAAGGAGGATCTTCACTGATGACGGAGGAGCAATCCTATACCACCGAAGAAATATCCAAGCTGCTCAAAATATCTAAACTGACGGTTTACGATTTGATCAAAAAGGGAGACCTCGTCGCTTATCGCGTCGGCAAACAAATGCGAGTTGACGCCACCGATCTGGAGGCTTATAAAAAACGCTCCAAGCAGCTTCAATCGCCAGCCCACCGAGCCGCTGCGGATTCAGTTCCCCCCTCTGAATTATCGAATACCGAGACGGGAACCGATCCGACCAATCATGCCGTTCATCCCGCTGTAAGTGCTTCTCCTCTATCCAGAGGGACATTCGCAGCTTCAACCTCCATGACGGGCAACACTTCGTCAGCCCATTCGGCTCGCCATCTGGTCATTACAGGACAGGATGTCAGCCTCGATATTCTCATGCGATATATGGAGAAGCAAACACGGGATATTCGTCCGCTGCGTTCTTTCATGGGCAGTCTCGATGGCTTGATCTCCATGTACCGCGGGGAGTCCGATCTGGTCAGTACCCATCTGCTTGATGGAGATACAGGAGAATATAATCTGCCCTACATTCGCAAAATCCTGATTGGCTGGTCGTATGTGGTGGTGAATCTGCTGACACGACCTGCCGGGCTGTACGTACAACGCGGTAACCCACGCGGCTTGCAGAACTGGACAGATCTGAAGCAGCCTGAGCTGCGATTGGCTAACCGGGAGAAAGGTTCGGGTGCACGTGTATTGCTGGATGAACAATTGCGTCTGCATGGTATCCCTGCTTCCCATCTGATTGGGTATAACGTAGAAGAAACCAGTCATATGGGGGTAGCTGCCAAGGTCAGTTCCGGTGAAGCCGATGTAGGAATCGGCAGTGAGAAGGCTGCACGACTTGTCGGTCAGGTTGATTTTATTCCGCTTGTTCAGGAACGTTATGATCTGGTGATGCTGAAGAAACAAGCGAACGAAGCGTGGATCGAATCGGTACTGCGCATTCTGCAATCACCGGAATTCAGGCAGGAACTGCAATCATTTGAAGGATATGATGTATCCCGAACGGGTGAAATTTTGTACGAAGTCTAGCGCAATGGCACCTGGATTGCTCATAGGATCGCAAAAAAACAGAAGAAACGCCGCTGAAGCTCTGACGGTAGTCTTCTGTTTTTTCTTCATTTTGTAAACGGATATAAAATGAATCCCTTAGCCATCACGCTATCGTTATCTCGACTTGTCATATACGATACGAGCTACGGCATCATGTTGATGGATGGATTCTTCATTCTTGCAGTCTACCTTAAATTTATTTACCCAGTGCTTCTCATACAGATCTGCCGCCACCAGCCTGACGATGTCTTCCACAAACCGCGGGTTCTCATATGCACGTTCCGTGACCCGTTTCTCATCAGGTCTTTTGAGTATGGGGTAAAGACAGCTGCTTGCATTGGATTCGGCCACATTCAGCAGTTCTTCCTTCCAATAGCCCGGCAACGCTTCTCCCGGGTTGCCTTGCACCTGGATACGCAATAACCCCCGCTGGTTGTGCGCGCTATATTCGCTGATCTCCTTTGAGCATGGACACAACGTCGTGATCTGTATATGTAAACCCGTTCTCAGAACAGGGGATTTTCCAGCTTCCCAGATGACATGAACCGTTGCCAAAGAATGATTTAGTCCAGACAAACCCGTTACGGGGGCGGTTCGTTCGTAGAACCAGGGATAGGTCACTTTCAGCTCTGCCTTCGGTTGATTCATCTGTTCAGCCATCTGTTGCGTCAGCGCAATCAGATCCGGAATCCGGTCACTCAGCCCTTCAACGCGACTATGCTGAAGCTGCTCCATCAAGCGGCTCATGTTAATGCCTTTGGATTCGCGATCCAGCGAAGTCGTCAGCCGAAATGTTCCGATACTGGACAATTTGACGGGATCTTTGGCCGAAATGACATCCAAAGGATACTTCACCTGATCAATACCGACTTGTTGCAGCTCAAACAGGAAATCATTTTTGCTATTCTGCATATCCTGCATCTCTTCTTTTCGCACAGGCTTATCGCCCTGTATCGGATCAACAGAGCCGAATAACCGCAAGCGCTCGGATTTGTCCGGCATGATAAAAGCATCGCTCGCTAATCGGCTAATCCTGTTATTCTGCTGTACCTTTTGCATTACTGACCCTCCCTCCATCGCATATTTCCGTTAAAAACCGCGTGTTCAGCGCCAGAACAGACCCGCATCGTCCCGCTCAACCTGCTCAAGCAGATCTTCAAAATCAGGACAAGGCTCAATAACGTCTACCACATTCCAGCTGCTGTGTTCGTCCTTGGCATATACCTTCCACTGATTCTCTTCCCAGTAAAATCGGGCAATATGCAGTTTGTCCCACTGATATCGTTCTTCAGCGGGCCTTTCCTCGGTCAAAATCAGTTCATTGTCATTCATCTCATACGTTAATTTCACCATGGTGCGCAGTGGTGCCGGGACCTTCTCATGGATATAACCGTTCATCACCGATTGAATTCTCCGAATGGTAAACGAGTCCAGCATGGAGATCACACCCTTTCATCAACATCGTTATGCAATCCAGTTCCACACCCATGCCAATATAAATGCGCTGCCCAGTGACGTTATCAGCTGTCTGCCTGTCAGTTGCACGGCAAAGGCTGCTCCCAACTCCTTGCGTATTGTCCACATCGTCACCAGACATGCCGTTAACGTGGAAGCCAGGTACACCAGAATAAATAGCTGCCCGCCGCTCAAGTCTTCAACAAAAGAACCCTGAGACTGATTCAGCACCAACAACCCGTCTTTTCGCAAAATGGAAAACAAAATGCCGCCCGCCGCATCGCCCGGCAGATGAAAGATTGCAAGTGCCGGCGTCAGCACGCCAGTCAGAACAGACAGCACCCCCGTCTGCTCCAGCAGCGTGGCCACCACACAAATACCGATGAAAATAGGCATCGCCTGCACGAGAAACTGTTTCATGACATACCGAACTCGCCAGCTTACGGAGCGCCATGATGGCTTTTGCAGAAATGTACGGTTGGCATGTAACGGGAGCGTGTCATCCAGCCGATTTCGATTCCACAGACGGGTATGAAGTGCGCCCACAAGTATCAGTACAAGCATATATGGAAAAAACAGCCACGGCTTGCCGCCGGAACTGAATATGGATAGAGAAGCCCCAATCTGGTAGCTGCACGCAGAACCGAAGGAGATCATTGAGACACAGGACTTTCGTGTACAGGAGCTGCAAGTACGGCTCTGGAACACAGCCACGACATTACAGCCAAAACCGCTGAGAACCGGAATCAGATCCTTACCGTTCAAGCCGATTTTACGCATCCACCCATCCAGCGAGTCGGTAATCCGGTCTTTCAGTCCGCTCTCCTCCGTCACCGCCACACTGACCCCAATCAGGAATACAACCGGAAATGCCCAGATAAACGAATACAATCCCAGACTAATCATGCCGTAATCTCCGAGTATTATCGCCTGCAGCGGGCTCCATAATCCCGCAGTAATGCGATGGAGTGGTTCAAGAATCCAGGCATCTGCGAGCGGTTGCATCCAGCCGGAGAATAGATAAGCCACATACACCGGAGCTGCAAATAAAAATACCAGTGCAGCCAAAGCCACAAAACGCCCCCAAACCGTATGCTCAAACATCGTTGTCTGCGGTTCGATCACAGGGGATTCAGGTGGTGATGCGAACTCCGGATGCCTCTTCATGGGTCTGGCGGCGACAATCGCCCGATATATCAGATCTTGGGCGTTTCCGTCGATTTCCCTTGTATTGAGCGGCAGAACGGAAATGCCCAGACCTTTACGGTAATAGTCAACCTGAGCCGATAATCCGGGACCGCATTTGTCGGCAAACGTAAGAATCAGTACAGCATTTTTGCCTGTGACATCCAGCATGCCCAGCAGTAAAGGCAGTTCCTGCACCACATCTGTGCCGCGGATGACCAAGATCACTGTATCACCGGCTGCGAGCTGTTTTAACGTCAGCATGGTCGTGACACTATCATCCTTCATCCGGATTCCAGGTGTATCAAGCAGTTCAAGCTGGTGCTCAAGCAACTCCGCCCTGCGGACGGTCACCGTGGAGCCCCGAACATTGGATTCCTCGCCTGTATCTCTGCCCGTAAGTCCCCGAAACAGAGCCGATTTGCCAGCCGATTCGAAGCCAACCAGCACCACTTTACGAAGTTCTTCGGGTTGTTCCACAACCGAATTCAGCATGTGCAGTCTTCACCGCAGCAGGACAGATCATCCAGAAACATGCCTTCTTTGCGATAGGTTTCCAGCGGGGTCAGATCCAACCCAAGTCTCTCACCCATGGCCTGGGCCACAACCGCAAAGCGCTGTCTGAATTTATAAATGAAGCAAAATTGGAGATGAGCATGCATGACCTGTGGTCCGGTAATGAACAGTCCGGGGACAATCGTCGATTCATCCGCCGCTCCCAATTGCAGCTGACCTTCCTTGCTGCGCTCGACGAGATTCTCAATCAGGTGCAGACTGCTGCGGAACCCGGTCGCCAGAACAGGAGCCTGACCCGTCTTAAGCAAGTGGGACTCGCCGGAATCGTTCTCGCAATAGAGGACATAACCGCCCGGTTCATCCGGTTCAATCCACTTGACCTCATAACCTTGCATCATGTGTATTCGCTTATCCATCATCGCCACGCGCAGGCGATCCTTCGTATAGGGGCTTAGTTCCACACTTGGATCACTGCTGCCCTTGGCGAGTCCTCGTCCGTTTCGGTCGATTACCGTTACGTTTTTCCCGAGTTTACTCAGGTGAATGGCTGCATCCACACCGCTCTCATAGCCACCAATGATGACACATTCTTCTCCATGAACCGCCGTCCAGCTGGAAAATAAACTGCTGTGCACACCATATTCGGCACCAGGAAATGGATCCAGTCTCGGATACTGAAACTCACCCGCTGCCCAGATGACATAGCGTGTGCGCAGTTGTCCATTGGATGTCACAACCCGGAAGCCATTCTCCTCCGGGGTAACCTCCGAAACGTCTACTCCCGTTTGCACAGGCAATTTCTTAAACTGGCTCACCACCTGCAAATACTGCGCATACTCCAACCCTGTCGGATGTTCTGTTCCCAGTGTGTACGCCGGAGATGTATTCAAAGCCACGGCGTTCAAATCCATCATGCCATAGGCATTACTAGTGAACGAAGGGGTGATCAGACGCATTTCCTCCGGCCACGCCAGAAAAGTTGCCCCCACCTCGCTCCGTTCCAGCACGGTAAAACGAGGCATCCCCATATCTTGTAGAACAGAGGCCATGCCGATCCCGGCTGGTCCCCCTCCCACAATCACACAATCATAATCAAATGGATCATGCATGTCTCTTACCAGCTTGACTTCGTGACGCCCGGAATTTGCCCTTGATGAGCCAGCTCACGGAACACAATTCGCGATACCTTGAACTTGCGCAAATATCCTCTTGGGCGGCCTGTCAGTTCACAGCGATTTTTCAATCGGGTCGGAGAAGCATTGCGCGGCAGCTTCTGCAGCGCTTCATAATCCCCTTTTTCTTTCAGTTCCCGGCGCAGCTCCGCATATTTGGCTACGATTGCCTGACGTTGTTTTTCACGTACCACTTTTGATTTTTTGGCCATGGATTATAGCTCCTTTTATGCATTTATTTTTTACACGACTTCAACAGGCCATGGCAGAGGATTGTCGAAATGCCCCCAGTCGGCCTGCATTTCTTCATCACTGAGCAGACATTGGTCAAGTTCGTCTTCAATGATGGCGCGCTCCATTTCAATCCCGATCATGACCAGCTCGGTCTGACGGTCTCCCCATTGTGCATCCCACTTCTCCAGCACATCGGGCTCCGTACGCAAAATTTCTTCCTTGTCCGCTTCCGGCAACGCCGCAACCCAATGTCCGGCAGGGCCAAACTGGATCGACGATCCCGCCTGGCTCAGACTTGCAGCCACATCTCCTTCAGCCGCAAGCCAGACCAGCCCTTTGGCACGTACCACTTCTTCCGGCCAGTAGCTCATGAATTCAGCCAGACGAGAAGGATGGAATGGTTTTCGGCGCCGATACACGAAGGAACCAATGCCGTATTCCTCGGTCTCCGGTGTATGTGATTCCTTCTCCAGCTCCTGAATCCATCCGGCGGACATGCTTGCTTTCTCGAAGTCGAAGAGACCTGTATTCAAAATTTCAGACGGGTTGACCTGTCCGTTCATGGTCCGAATGATTTTGGCGTTGGGCTGAAGCTTGCGGATGACACCTTCAAGTTTGTTCAGCTCCACGTCATCGACCAGATCACATTTGTTCAGCAGCAGGACATCACAGGTCTCGATTTGATCAATCAGCAAATCCACAACATCGCGGGTATCTTCCTCACCTGTCGCTTGGTTCCGATCCAGCAGGCTCTGCCCTGAGGCAAAATCATGCCAGAATCGATGAGCATCAACGACGGTTACCAGACAATCCAGCTTCGCCAGATGGGTCAGATCTATACCCGTCTCTTCGTCGGCATATGTAAAGGTCTGCGCTACCGGCACAGGTTCACTGATGCCTGTCGATTCAATCAGGATATAATCAAACCTGCCTTCGTTCACCAGCTTCTCAATCTCCTGCATCAGATCATCCCGCAAGGTGCAGCAGATGCAGCCATTGGACAGCTCCACCAGCTTTTCTTCGGTACGCGACAATGTCGCCTCACCCTTCACCAGAGCGGCATCGATGTTCACCTCACTCATGTCATTGACGATGACCGCGACCTTGAGCCCTTGTCGATTGTGCAGTACGTGATTAAGAACGGTTGTTTTACCTGAACCGAGGTAACCGCTAAGAACAGTTACCGGAACCTGCTTTTGTGTCATGTGTATCTACTCCTTATAGTTGTGGTCCATATGCCTCTGACTTTAATAGTAATTATTACGATTAACAACAATGACTATAATCCTGTTGAACGATGTTGTCAAATCATTTTTAATGAAAAATCGGAAAATCCCAGCAAAAAAAAGGCCTATGGCCTGGTTCCTGAAGCTTCGAATCACAATGATACGTCTCCAGAAAAGTCAGTCCATACGCCTTTAACTTTTTTCTTATAGATGCCATACAATCAGGCCGTCACCACAGATTTAGTCCTATTACCTGCTTCCATCCTTTGCCTGAAAGCTACAACGAGAATCATGGCTGCAACGGATAGCAGCGTGCAGATCGTAAACATGGTGGAATACGAGCTTATTTGTACAATTAGTCCCATCGCAAGCCCTCCAAGAGAGAAGCCCAGATCATACGAGGACATGAAAATACCCATCAGTACATATCGGGAATCGGCAGGCAGCACAAATGACAAATAGGTGGTCAATGTTGGGTATAGCAATGCCAAGGCAAAACCGCTGAACACCGCGGACAGGTACACCAGTGGACCGATCGTCTCCAGCAGAGCGAGCAACTGGGTTCCCAGTGCCGCACACAACATCAACCCCGCCATCAACCAGGTATTCCAGCTGCCGTCGGACGGAATTTTTTTGCGCAGAATGAACCTGCACAGAATGACAATCAGCCCCTGGATCGTTAAAAACACCCCCGCACTCGCCTTCCCGGTCGATACCATATACAGCGGAAGAAAGGTCGCCGTGGCTCCAAATACACATGATGCAAACAGCATAACTACGCTGCTGATCAACAGCGGTGTGCTGCGCCAGATGCCGCCGAATGACCGCACCATATCCCCCAGCGTATACGATTTATTTTGTACCGTGCTTCGGGGCAAGTCCACGTTATAGCCGATCAGGAGCGGAAGGGCCGCCAAACCGATCATTAGCAAAGTAAACCAGATGTCGCTGGCATTTTCCCAGATTTGGATGGCAAGTATGGGAATGACCAGAGACGGGACCATCGTAAAAAGGGTATACATGGATAATCCCTGAGCCCGGTCCTTATCCTCCAGCTTTTCAACAATGCCAGCCTGCATCGTCATGGAAAAAAAGGCCGTGGCTACACCTTGCAGCGCCCGCAGCCACAAATACGTTTCCACACCAAACACAACAAACAACAGCAATGTTGCGGCATGCAAAATCAACAGCCATTTCATTACAAGGAGCGGACCGTAACGCCCCAGAAGCTGCGCCGCAAAAGGCCTTAGAAGCATACACGTAAACATGTATGCCCCCATCATCAGACCAATCTCGGCCTGGTTCAATCCTGCTGCTTCACTCCGCAAAGGGAGAATAATCGTCAAAGCCGAATTCGCGGCAAAAAATAAAAAGGCTAACAGATAAAACCGGATAAATGAAAAAGATACCGGGTTTAATCTGCCGTTCCCCGTTACAGAAGACCTCAAACCGTTACCCCCACTTTCTTCTGGCAGTTAACCCACAGACATATCTGTGACTGGTTTTCTTCGTTCATAGGCAAAAACAATCATCACCGCCCCTAGGATAGCACAAATCATGTACATAAACGAATAGGAGGATAGATCAGCGATTGGTCCCATCAACACCCCGCCCAGAGATACACCCAAATCTGCTGTCGCAATAAATAAACCGATTAACACATTCCGATTCAACTGTGGCAATACAAAGGATAAATAGGTGGTTAACGTCGGATACAGAATGGACTGAGCGATACCCATCAAGATGGCCCCCACATACAGAAGGGTGGCTCCTCCAGTGATTGCCCAGCTTACACATAGTGCGGCTATTGCCAACAGGAACATCGTTCCCATGATAAAAGGTGCGTGCCACCTGCCATCGGAGGGGATTTTTTTACGTAACATAATCCGGGCGAGCACAACAGTTCCTGCCTGAAGCATCAGATAGATACCCGCATTGCCGCTTGGCAATTGACTGGTGTACAGCGGAATAAAGGTCGTGATGGCACCGAACACAACGGAAGCACTCAGCATCAATACACTGCATCTAAACAAGAATGGATTTTGCAGCAACTGACGAAAGGATTGAAACATGCTTACGCTCTGCTCCGATCGATTTCCAGCAGCATGCTGCTCCCTGCTCTTGTCCATTTTGGCGGTATATCCAAAGACACCTGTACAGATGGCAATACCGATGAGTACAACCGTAAAATAATCCATGCCGCCTGTCTGCCAAATCCCTAGCGCCAAGACAGGTCCCACAATGCCGGGAATATAACTGAACAACGAATAATAGGAAATGCCCTGGGAACGGTCTTTCTCCGGCAGGGCATCAATAATGCCAATCTGCAGCGCCATGGAAAAGAAAGCGGTTGATACCCCCTGTAAAATACGAGCGACCAGATAGCCTCCAAGCCCTGTAAACGTGTATAAAATCAGGGCGAATCCATTGATAATCAGAATAAAACGAAGTACTTTGATCGGTCCACGCTTTTGAATGATATGGCCTGCCCATGGCCTGAAAAACATAGTCGTGAACATATAGGCACCCATAATCAGCCCAATGGTTGTACTGCTCGCCCCCAAGGATTCACCCTGTAAAGGAATAATGACATTAAGAATTGCATTTGCACTAAAATACAGAAGAACCAGGATGTACAAACGCAGAAACGGCCATGACATCGCCCCACTCATCCTCGATCCTCCCCCTGAAACGTTATTAAATAGGTTAATAATCTCCTGGCATAAACGGATTGAACATCCTTCAATTGCTCAATAGGTACCATTTCCTCAATCTGACCGTCCCTGAAAATAATAACCCTGTCGCAAATATAGGCTGCCGCCTGAATATCATGCGTAATGAACACGTAGCTCATCTGATAGAATTGCTTTAATTCTTTTAACAATCGCAGCACCTGAATCTGCACAGACACGTCCAGAGAACTGATGGCTTCATCGAATACAATGCATCGGGGTTCAGTAGATATAGCTCTCGCAATACATACTCTCTGAGCCTCTCCACCGGATAATTCATGCGGATATTTGAACCTGTAGGAAGAGTCCAATCCCACTTGATGCAACAACGTATCCACCTTGCTTTGCATATCCGCTTCCACTTTTTTTTGAGCCTTTAGGGGCTCCATAATGGCTTCCTCCACCGTGAGAAATGGATTAATGGAGGACGTATAATTTTGAAATACGGCACTGATGCTGCCCATCCTCACGCGGCGATCATTCACGTTTTTCCCCTCCAATAAAATACGCCCGCGATCAGGCTTTTCAATGCCCAGAATCAGTCGTCCCAACGTGGACTTGCCGCTCCCACTTTCACCGATGATGCCGAGACATTCGCCTTGCTGGCATTCAAATACAACTTTTTTCAAAACCTGCTGCCTTTGTTTGGAGAATAATCCGCCTTGTTTATAGGACTTTTCTATCCCATCCACCTTGAGCATCTGTATCCCCTCCCTGCATCAATTTCATGAAATGATGGCTCAGCTCCAACCGGGTGGAAACCAAATATTGAGTATAGGCATGCTCCGGCTTCGTAAAAACAGACCGAATGTCCCCACTTTCGACAATGGCTCCATCTTTCATGACCATCACTTCATCCGCAATCTTCTGAACCACACCGAGGTCATGAGATATAAACAGCATGGAACAACCCATTCGTTCGCGTAGTCGAATCAACTGTTCAACCACTTCATATTGAGAGATCGTATCCAGCGCCGTTGTGGGTTCATCCGCAATGATCAGATCCGGCTCCAACACGAGTGCCAATGCAATCATGATTCGCTGCAACATGCCACCTGATAACTGATGTGGATATTGATTCAGGATTTCCTGCGGATTCTTCAACATGACGCTTTCCATAGCGCTAATGATCTTCCGTTCGCTCTCTTTGTTATTCCAGTCGAAATGCGTCTGGAGCGTCTCTCGAATATGGACACCGATTACACAAGAAGGATCAAATGCACTCATGCCATTTTGCAGAATCATGCACAGGTTTTTGCCTCTTCTTCGTCTCATCTCTTGTTCAGAAAGCTGGTTCAAGTCCTCGCCTTTGAAGAGAATCGTTCCGGATTGGCGAATCCAGGGTTTATTCAAACGCATAATGGACCTGCATGTGACGGACTTGCCACTTCCGCTTTCCCCGACAATGGCCAGACAGCTTCCTTGTTTGACCTGAAATGAACTGTTATGAATAATGACCTTGTCCGTATTGGCATCCCAGATCTTCAAATGTTTAACCTCTACTATATTCATAAACGGTCTTTCCCACCTCTTTTACACGAAGCTTACCTTGGAAAGTCATTAATTTGGGGTCCAAAGCGACCTGAAGCGCATCTGATAAAAAATTAAAGGCCGACACCACAATGACAATGGCTAGTCCAGGTGCCAGCATCAGCTCCGGTCTGGAGAACATGACTTCCCTTGTCTCATTCAACATCATCCCCCATTCCGCATGAGGGGCCTGAATTCCCAAACCCAGAAAAGAGAGTCCTGAGATTTGAAGCATCATCGAACACATGGAACCACTGGCAATCACCGCAATATCGGCAAATGTAACCGGAACAATATGCTTGGTTATAATTCTAAAACTGCCAATGCCAGAGGCCTTGGCGAAATTCACATACTCCATCTCAGAGAACTGCATCACGGATGTTCGAATGACGCGGGCAAACCACGCCCATTTCATGACCACAAACGCAATCAGAATATGTTCAAGTCCCGTACCCAAAATGCCGACCACCGCCAGTGTCATGACGTATCCCGGGAAAGACAGCATCACATCGCAAACTCTCATAATCCAGGCATCTGTCTTACCCTTGAAGTAACCCGCAATAAATCCGACGATTGCTCCGACCAGAACAGATATCATCAAGGCTACCAATACCCATAGCACACTGGGACGAATACCATAAATGAGTCTCGATAACACACATCTGCCCAAATGATCATTTCCTAACCAATAGCCCCAGGAGGAGGAAGCATACCGAAGCTTCATATTCACTTCCTCCGGGTCATGGGGTGCACACCAAGGGGCAAATAGGCCCGCAGCAATAATAATTACAATGACAGCAAGCGATGTCATCGCAAGCTTGTCTTTGCTCAAATTTCTTAATAATTGCATCAGAGATCCTTTCTTAACCGGGGATTCATCGCCGCATTGATCACGTCAGAAATCGTATTAAACAGCACAAAGGTTACGGCCAAAATAAGAACATACGCCTGAATAATCGGAAAATCCCGATTGAGGATGGAACGCACGCTCAACCTCCCAAGTCCCGGCCAGGCAAACACATTTTCAATCACGACGGTACTGCCCAGCACAATGGGAATCGCCATGCAAAATATGGATACCGCCACTTGCAGCGAATTACGCAAAATATGCAGGGTCACCTTCCGCTCACTTAAGCCGCTTGCCCTTCCATAGAGCACGTAATCCTCATTCATGTTGCTTAACATTGAACTCCGGACCGTTCTAAAATAAATGCCTGTATAACTCACCGTAATCACAATCACCGGCAGAATATAGCTCTTCAACGAATCCATTCCGCTCGTAGGCAACAAGTCCAGCTTGACGGACAAATACCAAATCAGGATGGCTGCGAGCCAGTAGGATGGCATAGCGGTCAGGATAAACGAGAGGCCTCTGACTGATTTATCGACGACTTTCCCTTCTCTCATGGCACAGATCACACCCAACAGGATGGAGAATCCAATAATGAACACCGATGATACCAGCGTTAATTTTAATGTGTTCAGTAAGGCAGGACCAACCAAGGACCACACCGGTTCACCGGATACATACGAGCTGCCAAAATCAAACTGCATACAGGCAATCAACCAATTCACATACTGAATGACGAACGGTTTATCGAACCCCAATGCTTCATTCGTTTGGGCGATTAATTCATCCGTGATCTGAGGAACCTCCTGTGCCTGTAATACAACTACGGCAGGGTCCAGGGGCGAAAGGTTAATGAGTACAAACGTTATCAATGAAATGACGAACAGCAAGGGTATGGCGAGCAATATCCGTTTGACTATATAACTTCCCATATCCATCCCCGCTCTATTTAAATTTCATTTGCTCAAATGGTAATTCATATTGAGTCTGTTTGAATGAGATTCCGTCCAGATTTTTGGGAGCCACGACAGTAACACGCCCATTGGTAATCGGAATAAACACCGCTTCATCATGGACAATTTTCATAATGTCGGCGTACAAGGATTGGCGGGATGCCTCGTCTGTGGACACCATGACTTCATCAATTTTCTTATATAGTTCATTCGCCTGGGCAAGACCGCTTGTTGTATGTTTATAGGCAGAATCCGAAGTAAACGCAGAGATTGTGCTCTGTGGATCGTACGCCAGTCCCCAGGTTTGATTGAACAGCAGATCATATTCCCCGGTTGCCCTTCTGTTCGCGATGGAAGTGGATTCCTCACCGACAATCTCCAGCTGAATACCCAATCCTTTTAAGGCATGCTGGATCAATTCCGCCTGTGTTTTTTGCGAAGATGAATTGCTGTCATAATACAATGTCAGAGCTAATTGCTGACCATTCTTCGTTCTTACTGCCTTACCGTTTGGTAATGTCCAACCTGCCTTTTCCAAAAGCTCCTTTGCAGTCTCGGGATTATACTCCCGCTTCTTCAATTCAACATGGGCATAGTTAACGTTTGACGAGAATAAGGTGTCCGCTACGGTCTGTGTTCCGTTAAAAATATCATTGCTGATCGTTTCCCGATCAATGGCAACCCATATCGCTTCACGGACAGCCGTTTCGTGGACAGGGTTATCCACTTTGCTGCTATTGGCGACGATCAGATTTGTATTCATTGCTTCACTTCGGACCACTTGGAAATCACCCGAGTCAGCCAATTGATTCATGGCTTCAACATCAATGCTGTCCGCACCCCGATCATCGGTGAACACAAAGTTGATTTCGCCCTTCTGTAATGCCAGTAATGTCGTTTCCCCTGCCGGCAGAACCTTGGACGTGATTTTTTGGATCTCAGGTGCGCCGCCCCAGTAATCTTCATTGGCTTCGAACGTTGCATTCTCATCGATTTTATGTCCTGTCAGCTTGTAGGGCCCTGTGCCGTGATAACCGCTTACCCCGTCCTTTGTGCCTCCGTTCGAAAAATCCTTGGGGGATATAAACACATACGGTCTGGTCATGGACAGCTCCACCAGAGCAGGATAATAGGGATCGGAAAGTACCAGTTCAAATGTGTATTCATCCAAGACTTTTGTACTTACAATTTTGGTGGACAGCTTAATCCAGGCATGTTTTTCAGCATTCGCCTGAACCGCATCGATATTTTGTTTGACTGCCTCGGCGTTAAACGGTTCACTATCATGGAATTTCACATCCTGTCGCAAATGGAACGTATACGTTTTCCCGTCTTCGGCAATATCCCAGGATTCTGCCAGCAATGGTTTGATTCCATCGACCGTGTTTTCGACCAAAGATTCGTAAACCATCCCTTGTGCGGGCATGGAACCTGTGTACAAATGAGGATTCATATCATTAATATCCTTGGCGGATGAATAGATGAGTTCAGACTTGACCCCGCTATTCGCTGACTTCGTTGTTGTCCCCTCCGCTTGCCCACATCCTGCAAGCACGGTAATCACAGACAATAACAGCAATATTAATCCAAAAGCACTACCCTTTTTCACAACATTTCCTCCTGATAATGAAAGATAAATACAAGTTCAACTTTTATAGTTGAGATGTAACTAGCCCCTGGTGTTCGCCAGCCCTGTGCAGATCATCCGAATGTCTTCATTGAAGGTTTGAACGACAAAAGCATCGGATAGATCCTGATCCGGGTGAGCGCGAGCAACTTCTTGAATCTTCGCCTCATAGGTGGCAATAAACGTATCAATGGTTGGGCAGCTTACCTGCAAATGTCTCGCAATGCCCTGAATGATTTTGATACGGTAATAATCCTCCTTGGGCATTCTGGGAATGTCCAAAAATCCATCCTGATTGACAAACATCTTCCTGAAGGGAACAGCCGAAAAGTCAAAATATTTACCCTCCGGGTTGGGCTCCGAAAAGGGATCAATCAATAGCGAGGTGTATCGTATGTATAATAAATACTCTTGATGAATGTCCTGCAACTGATTAAAATTCTCGATATCCTGGCGTGACAAACTCTCCAATCGTACCGGATAATTATCATCCGTCATGAATTGCAGCAGATTGACACCCTGGATACGGAGCCTATCCGTAATCGTCATTATCTCGTTCCACTGTGTCCGCATGTCCCGAATCAAATATTGGGTTACAGGACCTTCCGGGTAGATTTTATATACATATTTTCGTGTGTCTGACGCTCCGAAGATGGCATCCAATGAAAACTCATTCATGAACAACGGCGGGTGCACATATAAAGAAATATTTCTCGTTTCCGCCTCAATTGGAGAAGACATAACTTCCAGTGCAATGCCCAATTGCTCGTACATCTTGCACAGTCTGTCCACAGGTTCCGAAGGAGTAGACGTGGAACCGATATAGACCTTTTTCTTGACTCCTGTTGTAATGACATGATTGGAGGGTTGGTCATTCATCCATCGGGTATCCCCCAGATAGGTAGAGAAACTGATCACTTCCGTATCCGCATGCAGCTGCCTCACATAATGGCTTACCAGCATGTTGGAGCCAAAGGTTGGAGAGACCAAAATGATGAATTTCACTTGTTTGATGAAGTTATCCTTCATTTGTTTCAATACATCGATATAAGCATCCGTTGTCACAGCGAAAATGAGCGTATCCCATTCGCCTTCAATAGTTTCATATCCCTTAAACACCCGATCGATGAAGCATTCACCTGCCAACGGTCGATGCTTTTCATTTTGAATGCTTGCTCCAATGAATCCGTCACTTTGTCGAACTGCTTCAAAAAACGATTCTGAGCGCACCGATTCTCTGCCCACGATGCCTACGGTGCTGCTGAATTGCTTTTTGAGCGATACTGCCAGCTGAATGGATGCAGGGCCTGTTCCGAGCAACAGCACTCGTTGAAATCCGCTCATATGGACCTCTCTTTCCCAAGCTCAAGCGAGCTATGCTTTTTGGTATAACGCAATATCGAACACATCATCCGGACGCAGGATATTGTCGACCAGTTTCCACTTGCTGCTGTCGGTCTCTCTCATCGGATAGTTAAACAACGACTTTAACTGGTTACCGTACCTCATCGCCACCACCACATGTTCATTCGTCAATACATGCAATTGATCGAGCAGATCATATTTATTGGTAACCGTAGAACTGAAAATGATATGTGTTGCTTTTCTCGTAAAAGCAAGGTCCTGCACCAATGTTTGCTCCAAATGAATGTTCAGGCCCGCACCCAGCTTCTCCACAACCTTCTGCCCGAGTGTAATGGCTTCTGCGTCAATATCGATGCCAACCACCTCTGCCCCTGTTCGCTTGGCGATAAACAAAGGCGTCATCGGAAATGACCCGGAGCCTACCAGCAGCACTTTGGAATCCGAGGTGACATGAAAGCTGCCAAACTCTTTTTCAATACATTCTTCTATGTTTCTGAAATAATCCGCAATTTCCACATCTCCGTCTTGCAGCTTCAATGCCCGATATTTCTCCATGATCGCCACACACCGTGCAGATTTGTCTCGCAGATCAAGCACAAGTTGATGCATGCTGCCTGACTCCTGCTGATCGAGCTGTTCCCAGATTCGTTCATTTTGCTTGTCCGTTATAAACGCGGAATAGTCATCAATTAAAGCCTCCAGCGCTGAGCTGTGCTGAACCGTATGATCATATCTGCCTGCCAACTCATCGAATTTCCCGGAAAATTCACTCAAGCATGTTTGAAAATCAATCAATGTCTGCATTCCTTTTCCTCCTACAACTCGTCATGGTCATGCATCTATAAATGCTTTGCCCTGGGCCACGATTCCAACCGATCCTTCGATCGTAATTCGTTCAACCTCTGCTCCATTCCATTGCGCCATCACTTTAATCGCACCACCGGGCTGCTTGATATGCCGAACGATCTCCCTTTGCCTGCTCCATGCCAGATAGGCTCCCACGGAGGCTGTACCCGAACCGCACCCCCTTTCCCAGATCAGACTATCCAGTTGTGGGACATATATGAGCGGTGCCAGCTCATCCGAATGGGATATGTATAATAAAATCCCAATCAGCTTATCCCCCAAGGTTAAGCCTAATAATCGTGCCAGCGCTTGTGCTCTCTTTCTGATCGCTTCATCGAACGCTTCCACTTCAATGACGATATGGATGAACTCCCGATACCGCACAATTACAATATCCATATCGATTCCTTCATACTTGACGGTTCGTCGTTCAATCTGCTCAGGAAGCGGCATCGTTACTTGGCAAAAATATTCATTCTGCTGCTGCTTCACCTGACACCTGATTAATTGATCCGTCCCGGAAACCTCCAAGACGATTTCTGTAAAATCAGTGGATTCCAACTCGTTCTCGGACGCGATATACGCAGCCAAGGCCATGCAGGCATTTCCGCAGAACTCTCCACCGGCCATTTCCAGATGGGCAGCCGCCTCCTGTTTTACCGCTCCACCAATGAACCCCACTTGTTCGGCGTAGACGTTGTCATAGGACATAATTTGGGCGGCGATGTGTGGATATGTCTCAGCTGGATGATCCGTTCTCACCAGAACCGTCATATTTTGAGTGGGATTAAACTTGATAAAATCAATTTCCTGTTTCATCGCAGCCGCTACTCCTATTCTTGTGATGGAATTCAGTTGAGTTTATTTTGCTACAATCCGTTAATAGTAATGATTACGATTATCAGTCGAGAAAAATATAGCACACCCTACTTGCGAGCGTCAACAAATATTTCCATATCAAAAATAGAGCGTTACGACTATCATTTTATGTTCAAACGGGAACAGAGCTGACGCATTTGCGTCAACCCTATTTCGCACAACGTTTTCAATTTAGAGATACATCAGCGACGACTAAAAGGCATTACGGATGCCAGCAATGCTTTTGCATATTCATTGGTTGCATCCGAGAGACAATTCCGTTCAAGCTCCTCCACGATTGTTCCCCGATAGAGAAAAAGTACCCGATCACACAGATTCGCCACGGCCTGAAGATCATGTGCAACAAAGAGATAGGTCATGTTCATTTCATGCTGAAGAGAACGAAGCAGTTCCAGAATCTGAGCCTGAACGGAAACATCCAGTGAACTGAGCGCTTCATCCAGAACTAAAAATCTAGGCTTGGTTGAGATCGCACGTGCAATGCATACCCGTTGTAATTGCCCCCCACTCAGTTCGTGAGCATACTTGTGCATGACCGCATGAGGAAGCCCCACCTTGGCGAGCAGGTCATTAACCCATTCATCCAGATCAGCGATATCCCCCAGTGCAACCAACGGTTCGGCTATAATATCCCGCACGATAAATTTGGCATTGACCGAAGACGTATAATCCTGAAATACAACACTCATTTTGCCTTTATGATTCTTCATCCATTGCGAAACGAGCATTCCCTCAATCCGGACCTCACCTTGTGTTGTTTTCTCGAGGCCAAGAATCAGGCGGCTCAGCGTGCTTTTCCCACTTCCACTCTCACCAATCAGACCCAGGCATTCACCTTCACGGATGTCGAAATGAATGTCTTTCAGAATGTCCGTTCTCTCTTTCCGAAAAAAACCACCCGATTTGGGGTAGCTTTTGGAAAGATGTTTCACTTCCACCAACATTACTGCACACCTGCTTCCATGGAAGCCTGAAAAGGCTCGGACAGCTTGATTCGGGTCTCAATCAAATACTGTGTAAATTCATGCTGCGGATTCGAAAATACGTCATTCGCCTTCCCCTGTTCGATGCATTCCCCATCCTGCATAACGATGAGATCGTCTGCCAAATATTGCACAACACCCAAATCATGAGATATGAAAATAATGGACATGCCCATCGTTTCGCGAAGTTGCTTGAATTGCTCAACAATCGCACGCTGGTTAATCGAATCCAGTGCAGTTGTCGGCTCATCTGCAATGATAATGTCAGGTTTCAACATCATGGCAATGGAGATCATTACCCTTTGCAGCATGCCTCCGGACAGTTGGTGTGGATACTTTTGCAGAACCTGCTCAGGTTGAAGGATATGAACACGATGCAGGGCATCCGCCGCCAGTTGTTTGGCTAGTTTTTTGGGGATTCGAAGGTTCTCTCGAAAGGTCTCCATCATTTGTTTTCCGATCGGTTCGAGCGGGTTAAACGCCGTCATTGCATCCTGTAGAATCATGCAAATGCGCTGACCGCGGATCTTTCGAAGCTCTTCCCCGCTTTGCTGTAATAAGTCTTTTCCTTGATAGAAAGCTGTTCCACTCATTTCAAGCCAGGGAGAAGCCAATCCCAGAATGGCTTTCGTGGATAAGGATTTGCCGCTGCCACTCTCACCCACGATGCCAAGGCAGGTATTAGGCTGCAACGTAAAGCTTAGATTCTGCACGATGGACAGACCGGTTCTGCTGTCAGTGATGGATAGATTTTTTACTTCTAATAAAGACATTCAACCGGCCTCCCTTCTTATGCGTATAACTCTTCGGATTCATTGCCGCATGCAGGCTGTCTCCCAAAAAGTTGAAAGCAGCCACAACGAGCAGAATAGCTAGTCCAGGCGCGAGCATCTGGGTTGGGTGAGTAATCATCACATTTTTCGCATCATTCAGCATCATGCCCCACTCCGGCGTGGGTGCCTGTACACCCAGACCAAGGAAGGATAAAGCCGATATATTCAGGATGACCCAGCCCGTATCCAGTGTTGCAAAGACAGCGACTTCGCCGGAGACACCTGGCAGCACATGTTTTCTCATAATATGACCCGTCCCGCATCCCGAAACTTTGGCAAAACGAATATAGTTCTTGTCCGTGTATTGAATAACTGTTGTGCGAATCATCCGGGTGTACCATGCCCATTTGGCGATAATATTGGCGACAACGACATTCAGCAGACCTGGGCCCAGAATGCCGACAATAGCCAGAATCATGACTTCTGCCGGAAAGGAGAGCATCATGTCACAGATCCGCATAATAACCTCATCCACCTTGCCGCGAAAATAACCCGATATGATGCCCAGTAGAGTTCCAATCGCAATCGTAATCGCGGTTGTAATTACAGCGAACAGAATCGTTGTACGAATGCCATAAAGAAGACGTGACAGATTACAACGCCCGAGCTGATCTGTACCCAATGGATATTCAAGGCTGATCCCTGCATATTTGTTCATAATGTCTAAACTCGTGGGATCATGTGGTGCGAGCCAGGGTGCTCCCACGCCAGCGACGACCACAAGTGCGATCGTAATCATACATAATACTGCCATTTTGTCAGACACCAGGCGCTTCCAGAACATCATGTTACCCCTCCTTTCTTATCCGAGGATCCAGAGCTGAATTCAGAAGATCCACGAGCAGATTGCATACAACAAACATGACACCCATAATCAGAATATAGGCTTGAATAATTGGAAAATCGGAATTAAAAATGGCTGTGACGCACAGTCGCCCTATGCCTGGCCATGCATAAATATTTTCCACAATCACCGTGCCCGCGATTAACTTCGGAATCGACATGCCGAGCGCCGTGATCGATAGTTGAAGTGAATTCCGGAATACTTTCCAGATAATCGTCCGTCCCTTCAATCCTCTGACACGAGCGTACAACACGTAGTTTTCGGTTTTGTTTTGCACCATGTTATTGCGTATCAGTCTGACATAGGTAGAGATGAAGACCAGGGACAGTGTTACTGCGGGCAGGATGACTGAACTTGCCTGCTCCATACCACTTGTGGGGAACCAATTCAGCTTCACGGCAAACAACCACATCAGCAGAATGCCAATCCAGAAGCTCGGCATGGCTGTGCCAATAAAGACCAATGCACGCATCAAACGGTCCAATATGCTGTTTTCATATATGGCGCTGAGCACACCAATCAGAATACTTACCGTCAGGATGATAACGAGGGCAACCGCTGACAGTTGTAAGGTAGCTGGAAGTGCGCGTGCAATCTGCTCTCCAACCGGTTGTTGATTGACATAACTCATTCCGAAATCGCCCTGAATGCTGCTGCCAATCCACTCGACATACCGGGTAAGAAACGGCTTGTCGAGACCCAGTGTTTCCCTCATGGCATCGACCATCTCCTGCGTTGGTGTAACCTGATTCACGCGTAAGGCCACTTCGGCCGGGTCACTGGTTCGTAAATGAATCAGCACAAATGATAAAAATGAAATACCGATCAGCACCGGAATAATAGCCAACATGCGTTTCATGACGTACCTGCCCAAGGTAATCCTCCTCTCTGATTACTCTTCGAAAACCATCTTCTCAAACGGAATTTCGTATTGGGAAACGTTAAAGCCCACACCCTGCAAAGCCTTAATATGAACGGCTTTGGTAACGGAATAGGTCAATGGAATATATACATTTTCTTGATGAATGTACGTTAAAATCTCTTTGTACATTTGCTCGCGCTGTTCTTCATTCTGCTCAACCATCAGATCCGTAATGGTATGATCCAGCCATTCTTTTTTCTCCAGTCCCAATTGGGCTTGATAATCGGCGTGGGAGGGCACCCTCCATGAAGAGACATACGTTTGCGGATCATATGGCAATCCCCAGGAGAGGGAATACATTAGATCGAATTCACCCGTTTTCTGACGATCCAGATAGGCCTGCTTTTCTTCTCCAACAATGTTCAACGCGATACCAACCTGCTTCAGATCATTTTGCATGGATTCACTAATGGTTCGCTCCTGCGCGTTATCGGAGTTGTAATAGATCGTCAATTCAAGTTTGTTCCCATCTTTGTAACGATAGCCATCCGAGCCTGCCACCCAGCCAGCCGCTGTAAGAAGCTCGCTCGCTTTGTTCATGTCATATTGCACCCCTTCAAGGCCCACATCAGCGTATGGAACCGAGGTAGAGAGCAGTGTATCCGCCACTTGTTCAGTCCCATTCAGAATGCCATCCGCTATAATTTGTTTATTAATGGCATACATCAGCGCTTCACGTACTTGAGGCTCGCGCGTTGCTGAACGGTTGGTATTGAGAACGATCGCACGTGAGCCCACCGGATGACTGATAACCGTACTGTATTTCCCCTGATCCGTCAGTACTTTGAATGATTCATTATCCACCATGTCACCGTCCGAACCGAATAACAGGTCTACTTCTCCCTTTTCCAGGGCAAGCAGAATCGTTTGATGGTCAGGCATGACTTTCCACTTAATCGTTTGGATTCGGGGTTTGTCCCCCCAATAATTTTCATTTACCGTAAATGTCGCATACTGGTCCTGCTTGTGCTCTGTTAAAATATACGGCCCTGTACCTGCATAGCTGCTGACTCCATTCGCAGTTGTCCCGTCAATAAAGCTTTTCGGTGAGATGAAGCGAAACGGACGTGTTAACCCCAATTCCTCCAGTGTCGGGTAATACGGGTCTTTCAGTACAATTTGGAACGTAGAGTCATCAATCACCTTCGTCTCCTTGATCTCAGCGACCAGATTCAGCCAGGAATTCTTCTCGACATTCTCCAGAACTGCATCGATATTCATCTTCACGGCTTCGGCATTAAACGGCTCACCATCCGAAAACTGAACATCCTTATGTAAATAGAAGGTATACGTTGTGCCATCTTCTGATATATCCCATTTATCGGCCAGTGCAGGTTTAATGCCATCCGGCGTATTGATCACCAGGGATTCAAATACCATATTCTGCGCTGGCATCTCTCCCGCGTATAGATGAGGATTAATATCTCTAATATCCTTGGTGCTCGCAAAGACCAACTCCGCGTTGGAAGATTTGGTGGTTTGCTCTGCGTTTCCTGCCTCTGTCCCGGAACAAGCCGATAATACAAACAGAATCGAAATCAATAAAGCGAGTGTGTAAACCTTGCGTGATGTATGCATAATTCCCTTCCTTTTCCCTCATGAAGTAGATAAGTTGAACCCATATACTTCACACTTAATATAAGTAATTATTACGATTTATAATAGTAATAATTACGATTAGAATCGTAGCATACAATGTGGAGAACCACAATAACAAAATTAAAAATACGAAAACAACAAAAAAACGGCCACCTGATTGAGGTAACCGTTTTATGCGTCCATTCGCAATTTTATTGTATTAACTTATTTCTTATTTACGTATTTACGTAGCTGTTATCGGTTATTCGCCGTTGGACTGCAACTTTTGCAGTGACTGTTCAGCCAGCGCTGCCAGAAGATGTGCACCAAGCGGCAGCGCCCGTTCGTCCACATCGAATGCAGGATGATGCCATTCGTGCGGACCTGACGTGCCGAGGAAGAGGAACAGACCCGGGATCTCCTTTTGGTAAAAGGAAAAATCTTCGCCCGCCGGGGAAGGTATCGGTCGAATACTGTTCAACCCAATCTCGCTCGCGACCTGCTCCGCCGCAGCAGCCAATGACGCATCATTGACCACGGCAGGTGGTCCCTGAATCCAGCGTACAGTAGCCCGTGTCCCGTAGGCTGCTGCTACTCCAGCAACCACCTGGTTGAAACGCTCGCGAATCCGGGCACGAACCTTCTCGTCAAAGGTACGCACGGTGCCGTCCAAAATGGCTTCCTCCGGAATGACGTTCCAGGCGGTTCCGCTGTTAATTTTGGTAACACTGATCACGGCGCTCTCCTGTGCTCCTACATTACGACTCACGATGGCCTGTAATGCAGTCACAATATGAGATGCAACGACAATCGGATCAATGCCCGCTTCCGGTACTGCTGCATGGGTTCCGACACCCTCTACTTTGACCACAAAGCCATCCGCCGCTGCGAGCAGCGCTCCTTCACGGATACCTACCGTACCGACCTGCAGATCCGGTTTGTTATGCAAACCAAAAACAGCCTGAACTTCGGATAGCGCTCCGCTCTGAATAACCTGCCGTGCCCCCGTCGCCTTCTCCTCCGAAGGCTGGAAAATCAAACGAACCTTGCCCGGCAGCCGGGATTCACGCTGTTTCAACAATCGTGCAGCACCGATCAGAATGGCGGTGTGTGCATCATGACCGCAGGCGTGCATCCGGCCAGCGATTTGCGAGGCATACTCTAGCTTCGTTTCTTCCTGGATCGGCAGGGCATCAATATCTGCACGTAATGCCACTACCGGGCCATCGCCCTGGCCAATTTCAGCGATAAGGCCCGTTCGCAGCGAATACTCATCTGCAATCCGTACCCCTTCCTCCACCAACCAGCCCCGAATGGCTTCTGTCGTTTCCCGTTCCTCTCCGGATAATTCAGGATTACGATGCAAATGTCGCCGAATCGCGGTTAAGTGCTCTGCAAATTCTTCATCCTGCCCAACGGAAATTTCATGCTTGCGGCTCTGTTCTTCTTGCTCTGCCTGTTGCTCAGGCTGTTTCAGATCACTGCTCACGACATTGCCTCCTTGATCATCGTATGTGCCACGTAAGACGGATTAATATAATACACGGGTCACTTCGCTCAGCAGGTATGCTCTCTACCATGTATATGCCTAACTGATCACTGTTTGCGCAGGTGTCGACTCATTGGCGAATTGGCCCAGTCCCTGCTCATCCAGCGCCTCACGCAACAATTCAAATGAACGGATACGTTTGGCAAAATCACGTGTGGCAGTGGTAACAATCAGCTCATCCACGGCAAAATCCTGTTGGAACTTCGCCAGTGCCGGACCAACCGTTTCCTTCGTACCTCTGGTCACACTTGGCTCCAGAATCTCGATCCGATATTTCTCGTTCGACTGCCGCCCGAATTCTTCCGCCTGCTCCACGGAACCAACGGTTAATACTTTTCCATTCTCCAGATGGATCTTGACCAGCATATGTTCACTTGCCAGTCCTTCGGCTTCTTCCGTACTCTCTGCCACAATCAGTGATATAGCGAGGATGGCGTACGGCTCCCGCCCATGTGAGCGGTCGAACTGTTCCCGGTAAATACGCAAAGCCTCCAGAGCGACCTCCGTGTTGCTATTAATAAACAATGAAAATACATAAGGCAATCCCAGTTCTGCCGCCATACCTGCGCTATCGACACTTGCCCCGAGCACGTAGAGCTCCGCCGGGATTTCGGATACCGGTGCAGCGCTCAAACCTGCCAAAGGATGTGTTTCATCTTCATGCGGTTCATTATGGATGAACTGCTTCACCTGATTAATTTTATCCTTCAGTGAAGCGGCCTCCTGAATCCCTTGCTGTAGTGCCTGTGTAGAACGGGGCAATCCCCCCGGTGCACGTCCAATACCCAGATCAATTCTCCCCGGACCAAGCGCAGAGAGCACATTGAAATTCTCGGCCACTTTGTAGGGACTATAATGTTGCAGCATTACCCCGCCAGAACCGAGACGGATCCGCTCCGTATGCGCCAGCAAGTGGGAAATGAGCACTTCCGGTGAGGAGCCGGCAACATGGCCTGAATCATGATGTTCCGATACCCAGAAACGATGAAATCCAAGCTGTTCAGCCCGCTGTACCAATTCAATCGTATGCCGAAAAGCTTCAATCGGCGTCTCCCCTTCGTAGATCGGGGTTTGATCCAATATGCCAACACGAATACCCATCATATTCTCCTCCTTCGATCATGCCGAACCTGACTCTTTAATCCTTCCTTACTTCTTACTTCCTTAATGACGCTCTATAGCTGCCGCAGCAATTCCCCGAAAGGCTCTGCAAAAGGCGAATGTTCTTCTTTTAACGTTACGACGCTGATCTGCAACGATACACCTGCAACCTCGTGCACCTGAATGGGGAACAGTTCCTGCTCCCGGACTTCCTTTTGCACCGTTAACCCAGGAAGAAAAGCAATGCCTGCCCCCTGCATAACCAGTTTCTTCGCCGTTTCCGAATGATCGACATGATATGTAATATCCGGCGGATGTTCCAGCGAGTCAAAGGCCCGGTGAATACGCAGCCAGTCCAGTGAACCACATTCGAAAAAGACCAGTCTTTCATTCCGGATGGCTTCCATACTGACATGCCCACGTTCTATAAACGGATGTCCCTTGTAAACGTAAAGCTGAATGGGATCTTCATAAAAAGCAACCGTGCGGATCGCCGGGTGCATGACCTTGCGTACAAACGCCAGATCAATCTCTTGACTAAGCAGCTTGGCGACCAATTGATCTGTCGTTGCTGTCGTCAGCTTAATGCTGACCTCAGGATAAGCTTCCTTGATTTTGGGCAGAAAGTCTGGAATGACATAGTTGGATACGGATACCGTACTGCCGAGTCGCAGTGCATCGGGCGTCGTACGGCGTTGCTGGATCTTCTGTCTGCCCTTCTGAATCACTTGCAGCACCTGCTGGGCGTAGGGAAGGAATTTTCTCCCCTCTTCCGTGAGCACAATCTGTTTGCCCAGACGGTCAAACAATTTGCAGCCGAGTTCACGTTCAAGGGACTGAATACGAGCGGTGACAGAAGGTTGGGACAAAAAGAGTACCTCGGCAGCCTTATTGAAGCTTCCGTAATGATTGATGTATACAAATGCTTCAATATTCTCAATATTCATAAGCGCCCCCCGAATCCACGTCCGCAGACGTTATCTATATCTATTTATCCAATGAATTTACTTGGTTTTATGATATCGTAATACCATTCTTTTCCAGAGTCAATATCAATTCTTCCAGAGAACGATCCAATCGCGTAGTAATATCCGCTGAAAGCACATATTTTCCGTCATCGAGTCGATCAATTCCCTGATCAACCGCATATACTCCGCCAAGAATATGTCTGCCGCCAAGTGCTGCCAGAACAGGCTTCAATGCATAATCGATAGCGAGCAGATGGGCGATCGATCCCCCGATGACTAATGGAAGAGACAGCTTGCCCCGCAGTCCTTCCTGTGGAATCAGATCCAGGAACAGCTTAAGCACGCCTGAGTATGATGCCTTGTATACCGGCGTAGCCACGATGACTGCATCTGCGGCTTCAACAACAGCGAGAGCATCACGAATGAATGAGCTATCAAACTTGGCCTGCACCAGATCTTCCGCTGGCAGGTCGGCCACATGAATCACTTCAACGGTAATACCTGCCTCTCTTAATTTATTACTGCTGTAATCCGTAAGGCCTGTCAGACGCGAACGTTTGGAAGGTGATCCGGCAATAATAACGACATGTGACATCATGATTCCTCCTTGGAATAGCGGTCAAGCCGCTCCATTTACTTTGGGGTCCAGCCGATCGCGAATATCGTCTCCAATCAGATTAACCGCCAGCACAAACATGGTAATTGCAAGTCCCGGGAAGGTACAGATCCACCAGGCAACTGTCAGATAACCTCTCCCTTGCGAGAGCAGCGCTCCCCAATCCGGTATCTCTTTCAACACGCCAAGTCCGAGAAAGCTGAGCCCGGAGCCTGTCAGAATGGAGGTACCCACGCCCAGCGTCGCCATAACCAGCAACGGTGACAACGAATGAGGCAGTACATGCTTCCAGAAAATACGGGCATTGGAGCCCCCAAGTGAACGTGTAGCTGTAATAAAAGGCAAACCTTTAACGGACATGACCTGCCCACGCATCACCCGTGCATATCCCGGAATGGAGGATACCGCAACAGCCAGTGCAATGTTAAGCAGTCCAGGTCCCAACGCTGCCGCGACGGACAAGGCCAGTAACACGCCGGGAACGGCCATCAGAATATCGACGGCACGCATGGTGATTGTGTCCAAAACACCTCCTGTATAGCCGGCAATAATGCCAAGGGCACTGCCCACAATACCACCCACCAGCACCGAGGCAAATCCAATCAGCAGTGAATCCCTGCTGCCATGCACAACCACACTGAAGATATCCCTGCCAAAATAATCGGTCCCAAACAGGTGCGCAGCAGAGGGAGCCTGCAGGATGGCATCCGTCATCATCTGAGTAGGATCATAGGGAGCAATCCAGCCCGGCACGATCGCACAAGTGACGGTAAACACCACGACCAGCAAAGCTGCATAAAAGAATAAACGGGATACCGCGAATGAGACGCGGGGACGCAGGGGACGGCGACTCCACAGGCGTAAACGCCCTGTTCTGGCCGTCCAACCTTTTTTGTCACCCACCAATGGTTTCATGCTCATAAGACTCCTCCTTCCTCACTACGCGTTCAGATGTTTCAGACTGTTCCATCCGTCCTCACGTTCGGACTGCACGCCTAACTCTGGGATCAATGTACGCATAAGAGATATCCACCAGTAAATTCAACACTACATAGATAATCGCTGTGAAAAAGACTACTCCCTGCACGACAGGCAGGTCTTTGGCCATCAACGCATCCGCGATGATTCTGCCGATACCCTGTCTGGAAAAGACCGTCTCCACCACGACGGTTCCTGCAAGCAGATCACCAATCAACATGCCGATGACCGTCACCGCAGGAATCAGCGCATTACGCAAGGCATGACCGTACATAATGGTCCGCTGTGAAAGACCTTTTGCTCGCAATGCTACGATAAACGGTTCGTTCACCACTTCCAACATGCTGTTACGCACCATACGTACGATGAAACCCGCACCGACGAGGCCCAGTGTTGCAGCAGGAAGCACCAATGAACTGAAGCCGTCGGAACCCATCGCCGGGAACCAGCCGAGCTGGACCGAGAACAACAGGATCAACAGAATGCCGGTCCAGAAGGTCGGCATGGAGATGCCAAACAATCCAACGAGCCGGGCGATGAAATCAATCACGCCATTACGATGAATGGCAGACAGTACGCCGAGCGTAATGCCGATGGTAATGGCTATGATCGAGCTGAGCGCGGTCAGTGCCAGTGTGGCAGGGAAATGTTCCAGTATTTTGGGCAGTACCGGGTCGGAATTGATCATTGATTTGCCGAAATCCCCGCGCAGCATGTCTCCGAAATAGTTGGCAAACTGGATGTAAAACGGCTGATCCAGACCAAGCTGAACCCGCAGGTTCTGAATCATCTCGGGTGTTGCCGATGACGGGTCCAGCATGAGCAGGACCGGATCACCCGGCAGCAGATACATGATGCAGTACACCAGCACCGAAGCTCCGAAAATAACCAGAAGCGATGTAGCAAGTCTTGTCAGTATCGTTTGAACCATACCGGGTCGTCTCCTTCCTGTCTGCATAATTGACGGTACGTTTTATGGCTGAATCCGAACATCGTTAAAGAGCGGATACCCGAGCGAATCAAACTTGATGCCCTGCACCGATTTGGATGCAGCCACCGTATAAGGGAACACATAGATCGGTAGAATGACAGCCTGCTCGATCAGATATTGCTGGATCTGATTATAGATATCCACACGTTTATTCGAATCAGCCTCCACCGCTCCCTGTTCCAGCAGTTTATCGATCTTCGGATCGGATAGACCTGATAATGTCGGACGTTCACCTTCTGCACTTGTATGATAGAAAGCATAGAGTGCATTCGGATCAGAGTTGACCTGGCTGTTGCCATAGAGATCATAATCCCAGTTCTGATATACGACCGTCGCAACGTCCTTCGTAATTTCAACCTCAACAGCTATACCCACCTGCTTGAGCTGCTGCTGGATAATCGCAGCAATGTCGTTACGTTTCTCCCGGTTCGGCGAACCGTCCACATAATGCAGGGTCAGCTTCTTACCATCTTTTTCACGAATGCCATCTGCTCCCTTGACCCAGCCTTGCTCATCAAGCAGCTGGTTGGCCTTGTTGATATCCGGATTGATGCTTCCTTCCAGGGAGGCATCATAACCGAGAATTCCAGGAGACAGTGCAGACCACGCTCGTTCGTAATTGCCCAGATACAATGTCTTCACGATCGATTCCACATCTACAGCAGATTGCACCGCCTGTCTGACTTTTACATCATCCCAAGGTGCTTTGCGCAGATTGAAAAAGAGGGTATACGGCAAACCAACGGTATTGGCCTGCAGTAATTGCTGGTTCGGATCATTTTTCAACGCAGCAATATTTTGCGGCGGAACGGTCTCGGCGGCAAGTACCTGCTTACTCTGTACACTGCCGATGCGCGTTGCTTCTTCCGGTACAATTTTGAACGTAATTGTATCAATATGAGGGGCACCTTCATTTTCAACAGTTGCGGGAGCCCAGTTGTAATCCTTGTTCTTGGAGACAACGATATCCGCATTTTCATCCCATTTCACGAAGGTATACGGGCCAGTGCCCACCGGATTTTTACCCAGTTGATCGCCGTATTTCTTGGCAGCTGTAGGTGACACGATTCCTAACAGGGCCTGACTCAAGTTGCCGAGAAAGGCTTGCGAAGGCTGTTCCAGATTCACCTTGATCGTGTATTCATCAATGACCTCCGAGGAGCTATAAGGTCTAATCAGGGCAAGGGAATTGGCGGCTTTGGTGGTCGGATCGATCACCCGATCCAGATTGAACTTCACGGCTTCCGCGTTAAATGGTGTGCCATCATGGAACTTCACATCTTCACGCAGCTTGAACGTATAACTTTTGCCATCCTCCGATACACTCCACTCCTTGGCGAGCCAAGGTTTAATGGAACCATCCGGCAGCTGTACCACCAGATTGTCATAGATGGTTCGGATCGCACGTACGGTTACGGCAAGGCCACTTCGATGCGGGTCCAGCGTATCCGGCGATGTGGCGAGAGCATAGGTTAGATTCCCACCTTCTACTTGCCCCGCCTGCTCCCCACCGGAAGCCTGAACTTCACTGTTCGAGTTACCTGCTGCTCCGCAACCGGATAATACCAGCACCAATACTGCCGCCAATGCCATATATTTCATCCATGAGATAGACCTGTTCATATAGCTTCCCCCTCTGTGTATACAGGTGTCATTGATTCATTGAATTAATGATTTATTGAATTATTAATTTATTCAACAATATAACCTATCCGTTAACTTGGTTTTATAGCATCAATCGGCATCTTCCACTTATGCAATCCGAATATTTCATCCGGACGCCTCATTTCTAGACCGCTGCCGATTTCCCGCTTTCCATTTTCTTATGCCTCGGTTCCGACTTGCTCCCGGGCAGCTGTGTAACGATTCACCGGAATTTGCACACCGAGATTGCCACGCAATGTGTCATGCTCGTATTCGGTGCGATAGATGCCGCGCTCTTGCAGAATTGGAACAACCAGCTCCACGAAATCGGACAATCCACTTGGCAGTTCGGAATGAATTATGAATCCATCTGCTGCTTCGGCTTCGAACCATTCCTGAATCTTGTCAGCCACCTGCTCCGGTGTTCCAAGGAATTTGCTCTTCGGTGTTGCTGCCCGCAGGGCTACTTCACGCAGCGTCAATCCCTGCTCTTTGGCATCCCGCTTGATTTTGTCCGTACCACTGCGGAAGCTGTTGCTGCCAATGCCATTCAACTCAGGGAATGGTTCATCCAGCGGATATTGGGAGAAGTCATGATGCTCGAAGAAACGTCCCAGATAGTCCAGCGCTTTATCAATGGTGACCAGGCTGGAAATTTCCTGATATTTCTGTTCTGCTTCCTCTTCTGTCCGCCCAATGATTGGATTGATCCCTGGCAAAATGACAATATCCTGTGTGGAACGTCCATAGGTTGTTGCGCGGGTTTTGACATCCTTGTAGAAGGCTTGTGCATCCTCAATTGAATCATGTCCTGTGAAAACAGCATCCGCTTCTTTGGCAGCAAGGGTCTTGCCATCTTCTGAAGAACCTGCTTGGAAAATGACCGGCTGCCCCTGCCGTGAACGTGCAATGTTAAGTGGGCCCTGTACGGAGAAGAACTCTCCTTCATGATTGAGTGTGTGCAGCTTGGATGGATCGAAGAAAACGCCGCTCTCTTTGTCTCTCACAAAGGCATCGTCTTCCCATGAATCCCACAAGCCCTTGGTCACCTGCAAATATTCCGTTGCAATCCGGTAACGTTCCGGGTGGGTTGGATGGTTGCTTTTACTGTAGTTTTTGGCTGAACCTTCAAGAGGGGATGTAACCACGTTCCAACCAGCGCGGCCATTACTGATCAGATCAAGGGAACCGAACTGTCTGGCGACTGTGAATGGATCACTATACGAGGTGGAAAGTGTTCCAACCAGACCGATTCGTGACGTAATGGCGGCCAGGGCGGACAACAAACTGATTGGCTCAAATCGATTCAAGAAGTGAGGTATGGATTTCTCGGTAATATAAAGACCGTCAGCGATAAAAACGAGATCGAATTTGCCTTCTTCTGCCTTCAACGTCTGGCGTTTGTAAAATTCAAAATTCACACTGGCATCCGATTGAATCTCCGGGTGTCTCCAAGCAGTCATGCTGCCTCCGACACCGTGGACAATCGCTCCAAATTTCAAACTGCGCTGAGCCGTCATATACATTCCGCCTTCCTTGGATTAGGATATATCAAGAATTTTCTAAAGTCCGAACTGATTTGGATTACGAATGAAGAAACTCAAAAGTTAACTATTCCTATGAGTTTGGTCAGCTTTAATTTCACAAATCTTATCACTGCCCCGCACATCGGTCAACAGCGTCACTTATAGAACTTTTCTATATAAGGATTGGATATCTGAATAAGAGGATGGTTTATGGCCTTATAAAGTCCCCGACTGCTGCACACTGAGGTGACAGCCTTCAGCAGCCGGAAACTGCTTTATCAAGAGATCCGCCACGTCCGGTCAGACTGCTGCTTCATCAGGCTGGGCGAGAAGTTCCGCCAGTTTCTCCAGATCGGGCTCCAGCAATGCTTCATACTTGCCGTCTCCACCCACCTCAATGACAGGTACATGGCGAATGCCATATTTGGCTTCAAGCACGTCCCTCAGCACATCGTTGCCTTGCACCTCGATGTTCTCAAAAGGCTGATTGCGGGCCGTTAGAAATGCCTTAACCTCCCCGCAGAAATGACAGCCTGTTTTGCTCCAAAGCACTACTTTTTTCGATGTAGAAGACATCGGCATACCTCCTGATTGATTCATTGTGAGATCAGGGATGGATCACCACCCAGACCATTAATTCCTATCTGTTAAATAAGAATTATGGCTATAAATGTACTCCTCACCTCTTCAAGCGTCAATGGATCTGCCAATAGAATAAACCTATAAGAAGATAGAAAGATTAAATTTTAAATTTAAAAAGAGCAGTTGCAAGAGCTCCTTTAATCCCTAAACACATTCCTAAAGATCGCTAATCTTTCAATCGTTACATCTCATGATCCGTAATTTATGTAAAGTTCGGATGCGGAAAGATGTATAGCGTTATGATACGCTGTGCATCACATTCCGCATCATGCTGTCGAGCCGATTTACAAGGCAGCCGAACCCCGTCATTACAAATCTTCGTTCAAGAGCTGGGGGGGAGCAATAATGGGCCATCCTTCTTCGATCGTACGCATTTGGTTCGCAGATACATGAACAATATGGCCGGATTGCACGCCCCACCGTTCCGCAGCATAAGGGGTTGCAAACCTCCTGCGTTTACTGCCACTAATCTGGTACCATATATCCCGCTCATTCGTCGCGGCAATAATCATGCCTTCCTCCAGCGCATCGCGGTTGCTCTGAACCGGTTGAGCATGAACATGACTTTGTTCCAGGGACCAGCCCTGTACCTCACCCGCAGATATCAGTGGCTCACCTGCGGGTACGCCGAGCAGATCCGGTTTGGCAACCAGAACGGGAGAAATACCGCTTGGAACGGGGATGTTCAGCTTGCGACGCTGTCCACGCATCAGTCGATAAACATCGCCTTTAATATCAGAGATGAAACAGCCCTCCGGGTAAAAATCCGTACTGCGTCTCAGCTTATGCGTTACATCGCTGCTGCCATTGGTGGAAATGCGCTGTCGCAGGTCAGGGGAATCCGTCTTGCCTGGAGGCGTCTTGTTCTCCTGCTGACTGGTCGACACCTTGGCATGCAGCGAGAGCCGGGAAGTATCGGCAACCAGCGCATGGAGATCTCCCCATTTTTGAGTATAAAACTGTTCGTTATCCTTATTCACGACTACATAATCCTCTTCTCCCAGCGCCTTCATGCTTACACTTCCGTAGTGATGTATGAAGGCATCTCCGGCTACCCCCAGCCTGTATCCCGCCAGCTTCGCCCGGATGATCCAATCGTCATCTTCAAAATTGCCCACGGCGTAACCTTCATCGAGATAACCTACCCGCTCCAGCAATTCCCGTGAGAACAGCCAGCAAAATCCGACGAGCCTTTCGGTCTCCCGATGTTTCGTGGCATCCGGGCGATTATGTCGGGCAGCAAAAGACCACATGTCCGCCACTTCCCTGTACGGGACTTCAATCTGCTGATCTCCGCCGATGTAATTCGTAACCGGACCCACGACTCCCATTTCGGGATGACTGCCAAGACAGGTCATCATGTTTTCCAGCCAGCCCGGGGTGACCAGTGTATCGTTGTTCAGTACCACGATATGTCGGCCCCTCGCCATCATCAGTCCATGATTGACACCGCCGGCAAAACCACGATTCTTATCCAGCGCAGCGACCCTTACCATGCCACCTTTGCGAAGCATTGCTTCTGCCGTGCCATCCTTGGACGCATTATCCACAACAATAATTTCAAAGGGGGCCGGTGTATGCTTTTCAATACTGGACACACATTGCAGGACATATTCGCGCTGGTTATACGTTGGAATAATAATGCTTACCCCTTCGAATACCAGTCCGAATGAGCTTTCTCCCTGTCGCACGCCCTCATCATAGCCTCTATGGTAGCCCTGCTTATACAGTTTTGCGCTTTTGGCTGCCCGTTTACCTGTACCTTGGCGTCTAATCTTCCTTCCACTACGGCTTCGAGCTGAATGCAAAACAATGGTTTCTTCGGATGACGATGCTTTCCGCTGTTTTGAACGTCTGCCTGGTGTGCTCATGTTGCTTCCTCCATTTCCCCTCGTCTGGATGCACGTTACGATGAACTTCGCACCAGACCGTCCATTAGAGTTGAAGCTCTCCTGTAACTAATTTGTCAGCCAAATGTCCAAAATCTATGGCAACCCGCCCCAGCTCACCAGCGATTCGGCGGCACAGAATGACGGCCGGAATTCCCGCTGCTACAAGAGCGATATCGAACGAATGCTCCGCAGTCTGCTGCATCACCCTCGGGATATCCGCAACCCCCTCCACTGCACCTATGATGCCTGTGACATGAACGCCGCGGCCGTTCAACAACGCTCCGAGCTCAGCAGCTCGGGTTCCAATCAGCAGCACCCGGCGTCCCTGTACCACAGGCAACAACAGACCCGAATGATGCAGGCTGTAGTTAATCGTGGAACTGGTCAGATTCAGATGGGACCAGTCAATGCCGTAATGCCACAATACTGGAAATAACAGTCCCTGAAAAGTGGGCGCACGCGAGATGGGGACACCTATCCAATCGGCGCCGCGAATGGCTTCCGCGAGCTCAGCGCGGATGTCCGGGGTGGAGCGTGGCACCCCTGCATAAGGCAGAAACGGTGCCAGCTCACGCACTTGCTCGCCGGGCAGCACAGTATCAGCTGCCAGGGTCAACAGTTCGCCATCTCCGAGGCGAACGACGGACAGGGGGCGCTGCGCATCCAGCGCCCCCTGGATATGGACAGCCATTTCATGAGGGCTGGCCAGCCGGGTAAGGGTGGGCGCGTATTGGCGGAATCCCGCCTCGATCAGATCTGCCGCCACGGCAGGCAGAATATGATCAGGCGGGATGTGCTGCGCCACCAGCGCCTCCCCGCCCGCGAACACGCCGTCGCGGAAGCCCTCGGCGTAGCCGCTCTCGGGCGCTGATGCCCTTGCGCTGCCAGCATGCGCGGCAGCGCTTTTCCGCCCCGCGGGGGCGACACCACCGTGTCGGTGTGTCGCTTGCTGCGGTGCTGGCCCCGGCGCACGCTGCACAGCCGTGCGCTGTTTGGCGCGGGCGCCTGCGGCCCGCCCGCCCCGTGGCGCAGCATGCCCGCGGCCTGCAACTGCGCGCTTGCCCGTTTTGGCTCGCGCCCCTTTGCTGCCACGGCTCACGCCTGCACGCTCGCCAGCTTTCACGCGGGTGCCTGCACTGCCCCGCCCTCCACCTGTTTTTGCTCCCGTTTTGGCCCGTGCTCCTGCGCTCCCACCACGTCTTGCACCAGTGCGCCCGCTGGCTTTGCCTTTCGGTTCTGCAAGAAGCTTGCGCTCTATTCCTGCGAGTTCTACACCTCTCAGCTGCGTCCCCTTTTTTCCCCATTCGTGATCTGAACTCGCTTTGGGCTGCACCCCCACAGATACGTACCAGGAGACGGCATGACTGCCCAGTATCTTCTTCCTACCCAAGTCGCTGCGTTTTGCTACTCTCACGGCATTCCCTCCCTTGGCATGCACGAGGAGTGCCGCCGCTGCACAAAGCGCCGGAGCACTCTTCCGGCTCCGGCGCAGGTTGTTCTGCTCTCATGGGACCCCTCACAGCGACAGCATCAGGCGCATATATTTTAAGGCAGTTGGCCCTTCATGCGGATGGCTGCTTCCTGAAGCGATTGGAACGTCCCTGCATCACTCCAATATTTTTGCAAAATATCGTATTCCAGTCCTCCAGCCGCTGCATAATGATTGTTTACATCCGTAATTTCGAGTTCGCCGCGTGCAGAAGGTGCAATGTTTTGAATAAGGTTAAATACATGGTCGTCATACATATATATGCCAGTAACACAATAAGAGGTCTTGGGATCACTCGGTTTTTCCTCAATGTATGCGATTCGTTCCGGATGCTTCGGATCAAACACCGGCACCCCATACCGCCTTGCATCGTCCACTTCTTTAAGCAAGACACGAGCTGTACCCGCAGGTTGTTGCAAATACCGATCCACATAAGGCTTCAAATCGTCGCTAAACAGATTGTCACCCAGCAGCACAACAAATTTCTCTCCAGGAAGGATAAACGACGTCGCCAGATCCAATGCTTCGGCAATCCCGCCCGCCTTTTCCTGAATCCGATACGTCAGCTTGACGCCATGATCTGCTCCACCACCCAAATACTCCGTGTATAACCCAGCGGAATGTTTGTTGATCACTATCAATATCTCTTCAATGCCTGCCTGGCGGAGTCTGTCGATGCCATACATAATCATCGGATGCTTGCCGACTGGAATCAGATGCTTGTTAATCAGCCGGGTCAGAGGATACAGTCGTGTTCCTGTTCCGCCAGCAAGAATTACACCTTTCATTCCACTATCCCTCCTTCATCGGATGTCTCAATATATTTAAGGGGATCGACATGCCATTTGTTGATAAAAATGGATCGATTGCGCTCAAGCAACTGTTTCCATGCTACAGGATCGGTCTTCAGGAAACTCGCGCTGCCGCGATGATGTACCAGGACATCCCCGCAGACCAGCAAACGATACCCTTTCTGGCAGGCCCTGTAGCAATAATCGTCATCTTCATAGTGTCCCGGCGAATAGACTTCGTCAAGCACACCAATGTCCTCCATCACACTTCGCCGCATGAGCATGCATAAGCCGACAATCCGTCTGACTTCCTTCCATCTGGAAGAGTCGGCTATATTGTTGGCAGCAGCCAATTCCTGAAAATGTGCCATGTCCCGGAAGTCAAGCTCCACCTGCTGGATGCCACTTGCATAGTTGGTCACCGGACCTGTAATGCCAATGTTTACATCACTGTAGAGGGCTCCCCGCAGATTTTCGAGCCAGCGGGAGGTGACCGTAACATCATTATTCAGCAGCAACAGCTCATCACCACAGGCTGCACGGAGTCCAGCATTGCAAGCAGCCGGGAAACCCCGATTGTCCGGTAACCGGACAAAACGAATTCGTTCCCGGGCACAATACGCTGCCGTTCCATCAACCGAACCATTATCCACAACGATGATTTCATATGACGTATGAGGAGCGGTATATTTTCGAATGGCATCGATACATGGCTTCAGCAGTTCCAATCCGTTGTACGTCGGAATAATAATACTCGTCAGTGTCATCTGGCGTTCCTCCTGTAGGCCACTTCGGCACGGGAAATGGATCGGGCTTGTGACTTGTTGCCGCCCATATCCAGCCAAGTTGCAATTGCCTCCAGATGGTCGCCAATGATTAATCGGGCAACTTCGTTGCCGCTGCCCATATTGGTAGAACGCAGACGATTGGAACGAATGACATCCACCTGACTGGGCGCAGTCACTTTTAATCCGTGCTGAATGGCCAGACTTTGCGCCTTTGGAGGAACAGCCAGCGCCTCCGGTTTTACGATCTGGATCATGTGACGCGAGAGGGCATGAGGGACAGCCGTCAACGAATTGGAAGCCAGATCCGAACGGTTAAGCACACGGTTGAGATATGCTTTGATCCGGCTCACTTCATCCTGGCGGGCAAATGGAGGCAAAAGGGATGAAAGATTGTTCAGCGCTACATCATCTCCCCGGTCGACCGCATACAGAAACGGGGCGAGTTGCTCTGCCGGGACAACCATATCCCCATCCACAAAGAGAAGGGTCTCCGCCTCTGTCATCTTGGCCCCCAAAGCGCGGCCTACATCATGTCCCGCCCGGTCAGGTTCATATACCAGCGTGATACCAGGCTGTTCAAGCACCTGTGTCAGACTGTTGTCCGTTGTTCCATTCAATACCACAACGATATCTGTCAGCGGTAACCGTTTCAGTTGTACAAGCACTTGCCCCAGCGTGAGTTCCTCATTACAGGCACAGACGACTGCAGCGGCAGGTTTATTAAGGGCAAGTGGAATGATATTCAATGAACGCCCCGCAGCGTGAGCATAACCCTCCATGAATGCTTTCCCTGCATGCATTGCAGCAGAATAGCCCCTTAACTGCGCTGAGATCGCAGCCTCATGTACCTGCCATGTTGAACGTGCATATTGTTCAATCGATTGTTCATTTTCCAACGCCTTGCGTCCTGCTCGTTGACCTGCACTGAATGCTTCCTGCAATACGGACTTGTTTGCTGCTGACCTGCTCACTGCTGAACTCTTTAGCGGCGATTTTGTCAGGTTTTTCCTGCCCATGGTTCTGGTTCTGTTTCTTGTGGTTCGTCTGCCTGCTGTCCGTTGACGACGGACACCCCCTGAACGCTCCTTCATTTCCTCACCTCCAGCATGTTGCATCTTTTGACGAGGTTTTTTTCTTGTTTTAGGCAACATGCTCACCTCGTCAGGCTACGAACACGCTGCAGATCGGAATGTCCTCCGCGTGGGCCAAGCGTATCGGTTATCCACCTGATTGCTGTCAGATGATCATTCCACACCACTTGACTGAGCGGGTCAGGTCCGCTTCGTTTCTTGACTCGAACTGCATTCATTTTGCCTACAGGCACATGATGAACGGCACGCACCTTCAACCCGCTGGTAATCGCCTTTGCATGTGCCAACGGTGGAATCTCCAGTGTGTCCGTACCAATCACTTCAAGTGCTTTGCGACTTAATGCATGTGGAATGGCTGTCATGGAAGCCCCTTGCAGATCAGGTCTGGCGAGCATGCTGTTCAGCGCATGTTTGGCCTCTACCACAGGGTGAACAGGGATACGCGCCACCGGCCCGTTATAATCATTAAGTGCCACATCCATTCCCTCCAGAATCGCTCTCACATAAGGCGCGAGATGTTCTGCCGGAATTGGAATGTCTGCATCCGTGAACAACAGCACCCTGCCACGAGCTGCCGCTGCCCCGATTCTTCTTCCTCCATCATGTCCCAAAGCCTCGGCATAACGAAGCACCTGTGCTCCCGCCCGTTTTGCCGCTGCTGCTGTGCCGTCCGTTGAACCATTCACAATAACAAGCACTTCAGCATCACGGCATATCCGCAGCGCCTGACGGACGACTGCACCAATGGTTCGCTCTTCATTCATGGCAGGTATAATGACCGAAAGCAGTGGTTTATGCGAGTTCGTCGAATCCTGTGCAAGTGTCTCGCTCATCGCATGCTCAGCTCCGAATGCTGGCAATTCTGTTTGCTCCACGGGTGGAATTACGTACTTGTAGGCCTTTGTACCCTTTTTGTAAGCAGATTTCAAACGACGCTTCTTTAATTGCGCTTTTCTTTGTGCCAGATTTGATTTGGCTGCAACAAAAGCTGTATTGCCGCGTTTTTGCAACACAGTCACCTCCCGGGTGTACATCATCTGCATGCAAAGGGAGTACACGTTATTCTATGTATTCATGGAGCAGTGGAAACGGCGTATGTCCTTGACCCGAGCAGGTTCTGTCTGCCACCAGGTTCAGTCAATCCATTTATTTAGACAAGATTCGTCAAATTATACGAAATATGCTACGGCTCCCCTACTTCAGACACAATTTCAAAAAAAATTTAAAATTGCATCTTTTCCAAACTTTTACATTGTGATAATATACGTTGCAAGCAGTGGATTGACAAAAAAATCCTAACAAGGAACACACGTTCCTTTTTAATCCTTTTTTATTTCTGTTAATTGACCTTAGGTTAATTATGCATGCAGGATGATACAGGAGACTGTTTTTGCTTTGTTACATGTACCTTGAGAGGAGTGATGCCGTTCAATACGTAATTCAGGTTTGGTTATGTGAACCCGGAACGAACACCCCGGCTCCGTAAGAACATCTTCTGCTTCGCAAGTGGACAAGACCCCTGGCTTCTGAAAGAGGAACCACAATGAACGATTAAGCCTCATGGCTGAACCGAATAAACGGTACTCCTTTTACATGCCCAACCACAGGCCTACAGGCTCTGCCGACTTTGTTCTTTATCGTTTCTTGTCATATTCCACGTTTCAGATTCAGCCTCACACTCCGCGCTGCCCAAGTTGCAGACGGAACTCCAACCGAGATTGGCATAATCATGTATTTTCCAAAAAAATCATATTAAGAATGGGAGAGTTTACTATGAAATTTGCTAAAGTTATGCCAACAATTCTTGGAGGAGCTCTTTTGCTCGCTTCCGTATCTTCTGCTGCTGCAGCTCCATTGTCTGATCAGTCCATTCCATTACAGGCCCCTTATGCCTCTGAGGAGGGTATCCAGTTGAACAGCGGCTCTGACGAAACGATCTTCAATTTCCTCGGACAACAGGAACAGTTCCTGAATTCCGACGTGAAATCCCAACTCAAAATTATTAAAAGAACTACGGACACCTCTGGTGTACGACACTTCCGCCTGAAACAGTACATTAAAGGAATTCCAGTCTACGGTGCCGAGCAAACGATCCACTTAGACAAAACAGGCCAGGTTTCATCCGCACTTGGAGATCTCCCACCGGTTGAAGAACAAGCCATCCCTAATGACGGTATCGCTGAAATTAGCACAGAAGATGCGATCAAGATTGCATCAGAAGAAGCCACTTCACGTGTTGGAGAGCTTGGCGAACCACAGAAAACCCCTGAAGCCGAGTTGAACATTTACCACAATGAAGAGGACAACCAAACCTACCTTGTTTACATTACCGAAGTCAATGTGCTTGAACCAGCCCCATTGCGCACCAAATATTTCGTGAATGCCGTTGACGGCAGTATCGTATCTCAATATGACATCATCAACTTCGCAACAGGAACAGGTACAGGTGTACTTGGTGATACCAAAACCCTTACAACCACCCAATCCGGCAGTGCCTTCCAACTGAAAGATACCACTCGCGGCAAAGGGATTGAAACTTACACCGCAAGCAATCGTTCCACCATTCCAGGTACTCTACTGACGGATTCCGACAATGTATGGACCGATCGTGCCGGAGTAGATGCCCATGCCTATGCTGCTGCCACGTATGATTTCTACAAAAACAAATTCAACCGTAACGGTCTGGATGGGAACGGTTTGTTGATTAAATCCACGGTACATTACGGTTCCAACTACAATAACGCCTTCTGGAACGGGGTACAGATTGTATTTGGTGATGGAGACGGTACAACCTTCACTTCCCTGTCCGGTGATCTGGACGTAGTTGGTCACGAATTGACTCACGGTGTTATTGAAAACACAGCCAACCTCGAATACCGCAATGAGCCAGGCGCATTGAACGAAGCCTTCGCAGACATCTTCGGCAACACCATCCAAAGCAAAAACTGGTTGATCGGTGATGATATTTACACACCTAACATTGCAGGTGATGCACTGCGCTCCCTGTCCAACCCTACATTGTATGGACAACCTGACAAATACAGTGACCGTTACACTGGAACAGCAGACAACGGCGGCGTTCATACCAACAGTGGTATTATCAACAAAGCGTACTATCTTGCAGTTCAAGGCGGCACGCACAACGGTGTGACTGTAACTGGAATTGGACGCGATAAAGCCATTCAAATCTTCTACAGCACACTCGTGAATTATCTGACGCCAACATCCAAATTTGCTGCGGCAAAAACAGCTACCATCCAAGCAGCCAAAGATCTGTACGGTGCAACTTCCGCTGAGGTTACTGCGATTACCAAAGCTTATCAAGCTGTAGGATTGTAAGAATCCATTTGTTGTTGAACTCATATTATTTCGTTCAGGCACCCCTCATCGTCCGAACGGTCTAGCTTATATATGAAAAAAAGCGGTGTCCCGGACATATCCGGGAACCGCTTTTGTCTATTTAATCATTCGTCTACAGTTATCTTGAATGAAGACACATGATCCCCCACTCTTATACGGAAGGCCCTGCGGCAATCCATGACAACAATCCGTAGGTGTGTGTGGAGCCCACAGTACGTGACACTTCCAGTACGGCTTCATCTTCACTCTGGGAGAGGAGCGACACCTGGAATCCCCGATCATTACACATGGCTACAATCACATAATGCTCCGATATAAACGACTCCTCAAAGGCTACCGTTACTTCCACACACTGTTCATCCCCAGGCAATATAAAGGCCTCCATACCGAACTGCTGTACCACAGGCTGTCGGCTGACACTCCGTACAGGCTGGAATGCCAGATGTTTGGCCTCAACGGCTCCGGATTGCAGCTGATTGCTGCCCACCGCCTCATCACACAAATGTTCCTGCGTAACCGATTGTTCCTTCAATATAAACTCAGTAGTTCCAACGTTCTCTTGTAATAATTCAAGCTGTGGCTGCTGAGCCTGAGTCACATCATCTGTCGTCAATGAATCTGACAAAAATTCTCCCGAATGGTCAGCTTGGGATGTCTGCTCTTGTTGTTCCTCCAGATTGGCAATCGGTAGTTCCTCGACGAATTCCGGATGGGATAGCTGTACAGCCTCACTCTCTGCCTGAAACAAAGTCTCTTGTCTTTTGATAGCTGCCAGCTGCTCCAGGGTTTCTCCACTGAACTGACGAATCGCGTTCCATATCTCTTCACTCAAATGCGCCGGACCTACAATTCCCGCATTCAAGTGATCGGATGTAATACTTTGTTCACTCAGTTTGCTGCCATCGATGGCGCGGTCAGCAATATGCCCGGATGTTATCGCGCCGGCGGCCAATTTGCTACCGTTTACACTGCCGTCGGCCAGTTTAGCACTCGTTACGGACCCATTTTGCAGATGGACCCCGCTTACTGCTTCCTCTTCCAGATGGGTTGTGCGAATACTGCGTTCTTGAATATGATCAGCAAGGATCGTTCCATCCTGGATATGCCGAGATTGCACACTTTGGTCTGCCATGTGGATAGCCGATACCGCACCTTCAAGCAACTTGCTGCCATTTACACTGCCGTCAGCCAGTTTGGCACTTGTTATGGAACCATTGTGCAGGTGAATCGCACTTACCGATTCCGCTTTGAGGTGGGAGATCCCAATGCTGCGTTCTTGAATATGGTCGGCATGAATCGCTCTCTCTTGGATATGACGGGGTTGCACACTTCCATTAGCAATATGGACCTCCGACACCGCATCTTCAAGCAATTTGCTGCCGCTCACACTGCCATCGGCCAGTTTGGCACTCGTTACAGACCCATTTTGCAGATGAACCGCACTTATTGCTTCCTCTTCCAGATGAGACGTGCCTATGCTGTGCTCCTGAATATGGTCAGCAAGGATCGCCCCTTCCTGGATATGGCGGGACTGCACACTTTCCGATACGATATGAATCCCCGATACCGCATCTTCTAGCAATTTGCTGCCGTTTATGCAGCCATCAGCCAGTTTGGCACTCGTTACGGACCCATTCTGCAGATGAACCGCACTTACTGCTTCCTCTTCCAGATGGGATGTACCTATGATCCGCTCCTGAATATGACCCGCATGAATGGCACCTGCCTGAATATGCCCGGATTGCACACTTTCCGATGCGATATGAATCCCCGACACCGTGCCTTCGAGTAACTTGCTGCCGTTTATACTGCCGTCCGCCAGTTTGGCACTCGTAACAGATCCATTTTGCAAATGGATTGCACTTACCGACTCCTCTTCCAAATGAACTGTGCCAATGCTGCGCTCTTGAATATGATCAGCAAAGATTGCCCCCTCCTGAATATGACGGGATTGCACACTTTCGTCTGCAATGTGAATATCCGATACCGCCGCTTCAAGCAACTTGCTGCTGTTTACACTGCCGTCAGCCAACTTGGCACTTGTTACAGATCCATTTTGGAGATGAATCGCACTTACTGCTTCCTCTTCCAAGTGAAATGTACCTATGCTCCGCTCCTGAATATGGTCAGCAAGGATCGCTCCTTCCTGGATATGGCGGGACTGCACACTTTCGGACGCGATATGAATCCCCGACACCGCATCTTCGAGCAACTTGCTGCCGTTTACACTGTCGTCGGCCAGTTTCCCACTCGTTACGGACCCATTCTGCAAATGAATCGCACTTACTGCTTCCTCTTCCAGATGGGATGTGCCAATGCTTCGCTCCTGAATATGGTCAGCATGGATGGACCCTGCCTGAATATGCACGGATTGCACGCTTTCGGATGCGATATGGATCCCCGATACCGTAGCTTCGAGCAGTTTGCTGCCGTTTATACTGCCTTCCGCCAGTTTGTCACCCGTTACAGATCCATTTTGCAAATGAACCGTACTTACTGACTCCTCATCCAGATGAATTGAGCCAATGCTGCACTCTTGAATATGATCAGCAAGGATTGCTCCTTCTTGGATATGGTGGGTTTGAACACTTTCGTCTGCTATGTGGGTAGCCGATACTGCCCCTGCGGCTAATTTGCTGCCATCCACACTACCACTCGCCAGTTTGGAGCGTGTTACAGATTCATCCTGTAATATAATCGTACTTACCGCTTCTTCTTCCAGATGAGACGTTCCGATGCTGCGTTCATGGATATGATGAGGAAGAATCTCACCATCTTGAATATGACGGGAATGTACAGCTCCTTGCTGGAGGTGAACCGCACTTGTCGACTCTGCCTGAAGATGCAAACCACTGATCAAACCTGGCTGAAGATGAGCCGCTGTAATGGATAAAGGTGCCAGATGGTCTGTTTCGACAGATCCAGGTGCCAAGTGATGGGATGTGACTACCTGTTCAGCAATATGCTCCTCATGAATGATGTCTGCCTTCAGATGCTGTGAATTCACTACATGAGCTCCCAGATGGTCAGACTTCACGCTTCCTTCAGCCAGATGGACGGATTGTACAACGGATGGCTTCAAGTGCTCGCTACCTACAGCCTCCTGTTGTAATTTTGTCCCGGATACCGAGTCTGCTGTCAAATGGTCCGCAGTTACGGACCCATGCCGCAGTTTGTTGCCCCTAATACTCCCATCAGCGAATAATTCCGGTGAACGTACTTCCTCCGACAAATGTTCCAGTGAAACGGCATGCTGCTTCAGGTGATAACCGCGAATGGTTCCTGTTGGAATATGCTTGGCGTTAATGCTTTCTGCCATAATTTTGGAAGAAGTCACGCTGCCGTCTGCCAGTTTGGCTGACGTGACAGCAAAATCCGCCAGTTTATCCGTCGCAACACTCTCTGGTGAGAGCTTGGGGGAGGTAATCGCATGATCTGTCAGATGAGGCGGAAAAATGGACCCGCCAGCCATCTGGGCTGAAGTTACACTACCAGGGGCCAATTTGTCTGTTGTGACCGCCGCCCGTGCAATAGCATCCGTTTCAACACTGCCCGGCTGTAGATGAGGTACACCTACGGCATGTTCTGTCAGGTGCTCCGATTTCACTGCATAAGGCCTTAGGGCCTCGGAACCCACGCTGCCTGGAGCCAGATGTGTACCTGTGACTCCACCACTCGCAAGATGCGAGGATACGACACTTCCCGGGGCAAGCGCTCTGCTGCTAACTGAAGCCGTTCCAAGTTTTTCTGTTGTCACACTTTCATCCGCGAGCTTGGCGTCTGTAACTGCAGCATCCTGCAATTCATACGTACCTACAGCTGACTCTGCCAGATGCCGCTCAGATACCACGCCATCTGCGAGAGCATCTCCGGACACACTTCCGGTAGACAGATGAGTTGCCTCGATGCTTCCACTTGCAATGTGAATGGAGTGAATTGCGGAATTGTCCACATGTATCGGCGTGATTCCCCGATTCGCAATGTGTTCCCCACGAATGGACCCTTTTGCAAGATGTTTGCCCTGTACAGCTTCATCCGCAATTTTGGAAGAAATGACGCTCTGATCAGAAATCTTGGAGGCCGTAATCGACTGTTCCAGCAATTTTGCTGTTCCAACCGACTGGTCTGCCAGTTTGCTACTGGTTACGGCCCCGTCCGTCAAATGTTCACTGCCCACTACTCCATTGCCAATCTGCTCCTTGCCAACTGCATAAGCGCGAATCTGGCTTGAACCGATTGAACCGTCCAGCAGATGTCTTCCGCTTAGCGAACCCTCAGCTAAATGTCTTGTTTGTATGGATCCATCCTCGATCTGGTCACTTCCAATACTACCAATAGATAGTTGTGAACGACCGACAGCCCCATCTGCCAGATGTGTCTGTTTAACAGCACGTGCCTGAATATGGTGAGACTCGATGGATTGTTCTTCAATTTTGCTGCCTGTGACAGCACCTTCACGAATTTTGGATGTAGTCACCGCATCATCAGCCAGTTTGGAGGTATGCACAGCTCCTCCGGTGAGATGCCTTGTATCCACGGCGCTAATCGCGATCTTGTCTCCGGTTACGGCATGATTCTTGATTAATTCTTCCGTAACCAGCATACGGCTGAGATGTCTTGTGCCGATGGAACCGTCGGCAATTTTGGCAGAATCGATTACCTGGTTGCCAAGCTTCTGGGAAGTAATGCTGCCATCTCTGATTTTTTCACCGGCAATAGAAGCATTTCGTATTTTGTGACCGGACACGGAGCCGTCAATCAGGTGCTCCTCGGATACAGACGCTTCCGCAAGTTTTGCAGAAACAATTGCCCCGTCTGCAATGTGAATGCTGGTCACCGCATAATCCTGCAATGCTTCACTGCCGACCGCATCCGGTTTCAGCTTGGAGGCATCCACAGAGAAGGGAGCCAGTTTGCTCTCTGTAACAGCAAATTCACTCAAGTCATCCGTGTAGATATAGTGTCCGGTATGACCCGGCATCTGGTTCTGGTTCAGGATCTGCAGCCGATCCCTGCTTGCCGTTTCCTGCTTGTAGACGCCCTGCTCTTCTTCCAGAACCAGCGGAGCCACGCTGCTGACCTGAATCTGCTTTTCCGGGCTATCTGGCTTCTCGACGACTTCCTCGCTATCAGACTCTACGGGTTCCGATTCGGTGGTTTTGACTACGATCTCTAAGTCTTCCAGCTCGTTCATTGTAGCAGGTAGCTCCGTTGAATCGGATAGGAATTCTTCTGATGCCTGAATGGCCCTCGAATTCCGTTTATTTGTATTCAAGCGTTCTTCCCTATTCGAAGTGAAACCTGAGCTCATTGTGTCTGACCGTCGATTGGTCAGATCCAGTTCCTTAAATTTTGGACTCACTTGCCGCAGTTTCGGCGTAGGAACCTTCTTATTGCCTTTTTTACTCATGCAGCTAGCTCCTTCCTCTAACGTTCGTCTCCGGCATCATATGCTTCGATATAGGCATCTGCCACTTCAAATCGCGACTTTTGCCGATAACATTGGATGAATGTAGGAGTCAACATGCGAGTGATATACCTGTCTATGGCGAAATAGGCTGTGCCCGGCTATAGATGAAAGGCGGCTGTCCACGCCCCTGATCCAGCAATGTCATACGATACTCCATAAAGCATTTTGTATAAATCCGTAAAATGACTTCCAATCCGCACCGAAAACCCACCTCTACCTGGATTGAATGGAAGCAGAAGGCTAACAAGAACATGTCGGTGGATATCGATACATCATGATTCCGGTCTGCGTTATCGTGATGTCCAATCATGCAGTGACAGGCCGACATTCCATGAATGGACGATCTATGGTCGCGATAACATTGAAGGAGGAACGGTCATGCTACAAGAAACGATCGGTATTATGTTCGATTCACGCATGTACCGGGGGATACCGGCCGGAAGGACCGGTCAGGAATCACTCGCGAATTACGAACAGGCAGCGGCCTGTTATGGATTAACCCCTTGTTTTTTGCGATTGGAAGATATAGATTCGGACACGAAAACCTGTATTGCTTATGTCAAAAAAGAAGGCATATACGTCCGGCAAAAGATGCCTTTGCCTTCCATCATTCATAACCGGGCTCTCCAGCTTCGCCGGACGGAGCAACATGAGGTGACCAAACTCCTGTTACAGGGCATACAGGTGTACAACGTACGCAATCGATATCGGAAGGACCATATTCACGAGATGCTTCATCAGAACTCCAGTCTAAGGCAGTATCTCCCCCGTGCGATCAAAGCCACACCGGAGTCTTTGGCATACATGATGGACCATTATGATGATCTGATTATTAAACCGTGCAGCGGAAGTATCGGACATGGTATTATGCGGATATTTAAGAGGGACGGCCAATGGAAGCTGACCTGTGAGACGAGAGCTTCACGCAGAGGATGGGCCACTTTCCGACTGAGCAAAGGACAACTGCCGTCCGCCACCCTGCGCCGTATTTTCCGTCATGCCTATCTTATTGAAGAGCGCATTCCACTGGTGCGTTATGAAGGAAGACCGGTGGATCTGCGGGTGTCCGTGCAGCGTGGAAGTGACGGTCTGTGGGGGATCACGGGCATATTCGCCAAGGTGGCTCCAGCGCATACGTTTGTCACGAATATCGCCCAAGGCAGCAAAGTCATGACGCTGGCTGAAGCCCTTCACTTGGAGGCAGCCGACTGGCATGTACTTGAACTGGAGGCCAGAATCCGGTCTGTCGGGCTCCGAATCGCACGGACACTGGCTTCGAGCCTGCCACATCTTGCGGACCTTGGACTTGATCTGGGGATAACAGAGAAAGGCCAAATTTATTTTATCGAATGCAACGGAAGGGATCAGCGCTACGGTTTCCGCAAGGCCGGGATGACGGAGCACTGGAAAGCCAGCTACCGACAACCAATGGCTTACGGACGTCTGCTGCTGGAGCAGAATTCACGCATACCGCGGCAACCCCAGACGTATGATCGCGGCCTATATTGATTTCGTGGGCATTCTGTGTCAATATTATGCAGAACGGCCGGTCCTGCCGGCCTTGAAGTTCGCACTAACCCTAAGGGGGATATTCATGGCAAAAACGCTGTTGCGGTTAATGACCGAGCTTTCTTCTCGCAAATGGATCTCCCGGACTGTGGGAGCCTTCTCCAAGAGTCGGGGAAGCAAGGCATTTATCCCTTATTTTGTCCGGACCTACGACATCCCTGTTCAGGAAGCTGAAAAAGACTGGAAGGAATATCGTTCTTTGAATGATTTCTTTACCCGTAAACTTAAACCGGGCATGCGCCCGCTTGAACTTTCAGAACATGCACTGATCAGTCCGGTAGATGCCAAAATTACGGCAGCCGGTCCTGTATCTGCTGGAACGCTCCTGAATGTTAAGGGACAAAATTATACACTTGCTGAATTATTAAACCACTCACCACATCTGGAGAAGTACAAGCACGGTTATGCCTTTGTCCTGTATCTCAGCCCACGCGACTATCACCGCATTCACGCGCCTGTTAGCGGTCGCCGAATGGAGAGTGAACATATTAAGGGCAAGGTTTATCCCGTAAATGATTTTGGTCTGACCCACATGAAGTCGGTGCTGAGTCGGAACGAACGGCTCATTACGTATATTGCTCATGATTTTGGAGAAGTTGCTGTCGTGAAAGTAGGCGCAATGAATGTGAGCAGCATACAGTACGCGGGTGCGGATGTAAGTTCATGGGCACAAGGCGATGATCTCGCTTATTTTGAATTCGGTTCCACCGTCGTACTGTTAACGCAGAGCGGCACATTCGAACCGAAACCAGGCTTGCAGCCTGGCGACTCCGTCAAAATGGGAGAATTGCTCGGTCGGCTAAAACCAATCCATTGAGCAATACGTAGGTGATTCCTGAATAACAGGAGTCATCTTTTTTAATTTCTGATCTCAAGAAAGAGATCACACAGAACTTTTGCCTACATAAAAAGGTACTCGCAGCCGGAACACCTTTTTAGGGTAAAGTGTGTCCAGGCTATGAGTACCTTTTGCTGATCAGAGAATCCGATTATCCGCTTCAGAGCTATGTAGAAGTCTGGATGATTTCCATTCTCATTCCATGTATACATGTAATACGAAGCTAAGCTTCGTCATATTGGTTTTCTGACCATTCCTTAAAACCATACGTCCTGCATTTCCTCTGCCGGTTTGGAGCGGCGCAGGCGGTTCCGGAAAATATTAAAGCCCTTAATAGAGCATCCCCGGTTGCGGACCCGACGTTTTCCGTTCATCACAAGTTCCCCCTTTCGATCGTCTGGAATGCTACATACTTACCCCTGCTTCCCAGAATTGAAACGTTGCCATATTCTACCGGCCAGAGAGGCCTTATCTAATCTCGGACGGACTTTTGCCGGTGTACTGCTTGAACTGACGACTGAAGAAAAAGATATCCCGGTACCCAAGGGCATCTGCCACTTCGGTCACATTCATCCCGGTATGCACCAACAGATGCTCGGCCCGCTCAATGCGCATGCGAATGATATAGGATTGCACGGACGAACCAATCAATTCCTTAAACTTGATCGAGAAGTATCGAGGCGATAATCCAGCCCTGGCGGCGAGGTCCTCTACGCGATGTGTTATCCCCGGATGCTGGCGTACATAGTTAGCAACCTCCTGGATGACATCAGACAACTGGTTGCTTACCTTTTTCTCCACGGGAGCTTCCGTGTCCGCGCGCAGCAAATGAATCATCAGCTGTTTCAGAATCAGCCGACTCTCTTCATCCCGTCCATATACATCGGATAGAAACAGTCTTACATACCGAGCCAGCAAATGCTCAAATTCCACCGTTTCCAGTACTTCACGATAGGACTGGGGAACATCATTAACGGGTATATCTACATCAAAATGAATATACGTAAGTACCAACGGTTTTTGCTTGTTATGTGTTGCAGTAGGATGATCGCCTGGCCTGAACAGAAAACAACTACCCTTGCCAACTTCATACGACCGGTCATTGAGCACCACGGTCCCCTCACCGCTCCACACGTAAAATAAGTCATAGTTTTGCATCGGTTTTTCCCGCTTCTGCCACTTCCATCCCGGTTCGCAGACAATTTTGGCGACAGCGGGCAAAATAACAAAAGATGACGGCGATGCCTGCAGCATGTCGCCACTCCCCCTTGAAAGTTAATCTCTTTGCATATACTGCATCAATAATGATGCGATATGTGTTTATATATGATTTCTGCTCCTGCTGGAGCGAAACGTCTTATTCCATTATACAGCGGAATTCACCGAAACGAAAATGTGCACTTCTCCCATGCTAACCGCATTCGCCTTATCCCCTCTTGAATCTCCTCTTTCTCGAGATGTGCAAAGCCAAAACACACAGCTGGATGACCTGGAGTCAGCCGATAACGCACCGCATCGCGGAATACGACACCTTCTTCCTGAGCCAGTGCCTTGAACCGCTCGTAACTGTCGATATTCCCTTTCCATGCAGCATAAATATGCAATCCAGCGTCCCCAGGCTGCATGAGGAAGGGTTCCGGTAATTCCCCCTTCATCTCACTGACAAAGAATGCATGCCGTTCCCCATAGAGCCGGGTCAACCGTCTTAGATGGCGCAAATACCCTCCTCGGGCCATAAACTTCGCAAGTGCACGCTGCTCCAGAAGGGCAGGAGGTACGGGTTCGTACAGTGCTTTTGCAGCGATCAGTGGCTGCACCAGACTGGGTGGCAGAACCGCATAGCCAAGCCGGAAGGATGCAACCATCGTTTGTGAGAACGATCCGACATAAATGACCCGTTGTTCACGATCGAGTACTTTGAGCGGTTCAATCGGTCTGCCACCCCAGCGAAATTCACTGTCATAATCATCTTCAATAATGACGGCATTTCGCTTCGAGGCCCATTCAAGTATGGCTCTCCGTCTGTCCAGACCAAGGACAGCTCCTGTGGGAAACTGGCGGGTTGGCGTTACAAATAACGTCTGTGCTTCCCAGGACTGCGGAATAATCCCCCCGGTATCTACTTCCGCTGGAATAATCTTTCCTCCGCAGGACTTAACGGCCTGGGCAATTCCCTGATAACCCGGGTTTTCCAATACAACTGCAGCCCCTTCAGGGATAAGCAACTGTGCTAGCAAAGTGATGCCCTGCATGGAACCACTAAATAGCACAATCTGTGATGCCTCAGCCTGGATGCCCCGTGTCCACCTCAGATGTGATGCGATCGCCTCACGCAATTCAAAGTCTCCGGCAGCACCACTTCGTTCATGCGATCCGCTCCGATGAACGGCGGCCAGTGCACTTTTCCATTCCGCTTGTGGGAAATGCTCGGCAGGCATGCGCTGTACATGGAAGTTGATGACCGGTTGCTTCCGGTCAAGAGCTGACGGTTTTTCCTTTTTATTCTGAATATTCAGCGTACTCACCCGCTCTCCCCACGAAGAAAGTTGAATGATTGCCTCCTGTTCCGTATGCTCCTGTGCTGTTAGGGTATCCGAAACAAAGGTCCCTCTCCCCCTATACGCCCGCACATAACCATCTGCGAGCAGCATGTCATATACCTGGGCCACGGAGCCGCGTGACATTTCATATTGACGTGCCAGCTCCCGGGTAGAAGGCAGCCTTGTACCTCCAGCCAGCGTCCCTGCATGAATGGCGTCACGCAAAGCATGATACAATGCCTCGTATTTGTAGCGGTGTTGAAGCTCGTATGAATCCATAGGTAGCCACAATTCCATCGTGCACCTCTTTTTCCGAAAAAATTGGTCTATTAAAATGAATGTAAATTGGATCTTTTTATATGTCAATGTAGGTTCTATTGTTATCGCTAAGGTACAGCGATTTAATCCACATGCCATTCAAGGGGGAACACCGATGAGAAGAAAAGAATTCAGTGTAGATGAAGAACAGGAAATGATAACATTTCTGGACCAATGCTCCTTTGGTTTTCTGGGAACGGTCAGTCCGGAAGGTCAGCCACGGGTAACACCGCTAAACTTCGTATATATGGACGGTTGTTTTTATTTCCACGGTAGTCTTGCCGGCGAGAAGATGAAACAGATCAAGCAGGATTCCTCCGTCAGTTTTACCGTGGCAGAAGAGTTTTCGCTGATTCCATCTTATTTCAGTGATCCCGAGCTAGCTTGTCCGGCAACCTCCTTTTTCAAAAGTGTGATGGCATTCGGACAGGCAGAGCCGGTTCAGGATCTGGACATCAAGGGCAAGGTTCTGCAACGCTTCATGGAGAAACTCCAGCCGCAGGGCGGATATATCCCCATTGATGCAGCTGATCCCCGCTACAAGGGTAATCTCAAAGCCGTTGCTGTGGTGCGCATTGTTCCTGAACGAATGAGTGCCAAGTTCAAATTTGGACAGAACCTCTCGTCCGAACGCTTTGATCACATTAGTGGCGAACTGGAACAGCGTAACGAAGGACGAGATGCGGAAACTGCCGAAATGATGCGGAAATACTGTCCTTTTCATCAGAAATAACATCCATTTTCCATAGTATAATCAACCGGGAGAAGTGACATTAACCTAACTCAAAAACACCTGCAACAACGCGGTGAAGTGATAAAACTGTCATTATGCGTAATTTCCGTGACGGGGGCAAGGCAAGGTGTTATAATGTTAGGCAGTTGAATCCCAAAGACTTGGAAGGATGAAAAGAATGAATCCACTGGCTGAACAGTTGAACGAAAGTATTCAGGCAGGCAGCAGTCACGTCTACTCCATGCTGTCGCAGCTCGGCAAAGAAATCTATTTTCCAAAAGAAGGTATCTTGAGTCAGTCCGCTGAAGCAGCAAGTCTGGCCAAAACCTACAATGCTACGATTGGTATTGCTCTGGAAGGCGGTGTGCCGATGCACTTAGCTGTTATTCAGGATAAGCTGTCCGCATACCAACCGAAGGATTTGTACCCTTACGCTCCGCCTGCAGGGAAGCCTGAGTTGCGGACGGTATGGAGAGACAAGATGCTGAAGGAAACACCTTCCCTTGAAGGTAAAACGTTTGGTAACCCAATTGTGACTAACGCATTAACTCATGGACTGAGTATCGTAGCCGACCTGTTCGCCGAAGAAGGGGACGCTGTTATATATCCGGATAAAAACTGGGAAAATTATGAGCTGACCTTCGGAATTCGTCGTCACGGCGAGTTAGTTCATTATCCTCTGTTCGATGATCAATTGAACTTCAACAGTGCAGGCCTACTCGAAGCGTTGCTTGCACAGAAGGACAAAGGCAAAGCCATCGTGCTGCTGAACTTCCCGAACAACCCGACAGGTTATACGCCTGGAGCCGAAGAAGCAGATGCAATCGTAGATACGATTCGTCAGGCGGCTGAGGCTGGTGTGAACGTCGTTGCAGTGACAGATGATGCCTACTTTGGTCTCTTCTTCGAAGATTCAATTCACGAATCCCTGTTTGGCAAACTGGCGAACCTCCACCCACGTGTGTTGACTGTCAAAGTTGACGGTGCCACGAAGGAAGAATTCGTATGGGGCTTCCGCGTTGGATTCATCACGTACGCTCATGAAGATGCTGCGGTTCTCCATGCTCTGGAGCAAAAAACACTCGGTATTATCCGGGCAACCATCTCCAGTGGTCCTCATCCTTCCCAAACTTTTGTATTGGATGCGCTGAAAGCACCTGAGTTCGAAGCACAGAAGCTGGAGAAGTTTGAAATCATGAAAGGCCGCGCCAACAAAGTAAAAGCCATCCTCGACAGTGGTAAATACGGTGAGGTATGGGATTATTATCCGTTCAACTCCGGTTACTTCATGTGTCTGAAGCTGAAGGATGTGGGCGCAGAGCAACTCCGGACCCATTTGTTACAGCAATACGGCGTCGGTACCATTGCGCTGGGTGAGGCCGATCTGCGAATTGCCTTCTCTTGTATTGAAGAATCCGGACTGGAAGATCTGTTCGATACAATCTATCGTGGAGTTTTGGATCTACAGACAACTTAATTCATATGTAGTAATATTTATCCAAATAAATAAGTCAGGGAGCAGACTTGCGTCCGTTTCCTGACAAATATAAACCCCTTTGTATCCTGGTGAATGTCTCTCGATACAAAGGGGTGTTTTGTATTCCACCTTGAAAACGTATTGCTATCTTGACGGGCAAATGCCCAAAACGATGATTTTCAAGCTTTACCGGGCAACGGCCCAATCAGCCTATCCCCAAGGCACATAATATACGATGTACGCAAGGGCGTGCCCAACACCACTTGAAAGGGGAATGACCATGTCTGGAGTTGTTGAAGAAACAAGAGGCGGTTATGGATGCGGCGGTTACGGTTACGGAGGATTTACAAATACAGGTGCCATTCTCGTTCTGTTTATCTTGCTCGTCATTATCACAAAATCGTTCCTCTGTTAGTCCATACGTCCTCACCAGGAGTCAGAACAAGGTAAGCTGACTGTAGTACAAAGAAGGGTATTCCGGGATACAGCTCGGAATACCCTTCTTGTGTTATGTTACGCAAGAGCCCCTAGTCGGCGTTGCCATTGAACGTTCACTAGTCAGACGCTCGACCGTTCATTCATCCTCTTCTTCCTTCAACCACTTGTTGCCCTGAGAACGTCGCATCAAGTAGATGACCAGCATACCAAGGACCAACGCTGCTACGGTCATGCTCAGTCCACTCCATCCCGCAACCAGCATCGGCAGCCACATGAGCAAGGCAGCCAGTGCATGCAGATTCGAGATGAACCCCAGCACCTGAGAACGACGACTCTCTCCCGAGATGGGATAAATCATAATCCAGAACGATTCACCATGACTGCGACGCAGCGCACCCAGTTGCACACCCACAAGCAGCAGGAAGAACAGGTATACACCTATACCGAAATAACTGCCTGCCGTCCACCAGGACAGCAGCATACCCAGTACAACCAAGCGCACAACGATAGAGAACACTTCAGTTCGGATGAACGTTTTGGTGATCAGATAGCGATAAGCTTTCCCTGCATTCCACGGGAGGCCACTCCCCCATTTGCTGAGCCAGCGGCGAGAACTTACTTTTTGGCCTGATGAAGGCACATCTACAAACCATCCCAGCGTGCGCATCACTCGTCCAGCCTGGCCCTGCTCCACCTGAATGAGACGTTCCCATGAAACCCGATGTTTCAAAGGAATACGCAGGGCAACGATATATACGACAGCCAGCAGCAGCAGGAACCAGATGCTGCGCTGTGGAGGCTGCCACAACCAGGCGGCAATCGCCAGTACAGCCAATGCCCATCGGAGCAAACGATATCCTCTGGCGGCACCGATTTGCACCATGCGTAGTTCCTGCCAAGCCCCATAGCTCGATAGCCCTTTCCACAACAGGAGAAGCAGGATAAACCAGCCAAATGGCCTTGCATCCTGATCTGCTCGAACATAGAGCGGCCACAACGTAACAAATACGAGCAGCATGCCCAAGGTTTTATAGATCATGCCGCGAGCGAAGCTGTTTTTCAGATATTCGTGCATCCGATATTCCTGCGGACGTAAAAATACGATGTCTGCCGGATGCAGATATGTACGATAACTGCTAAACAGCACCAGAGGTGCCAGCAACAGCAACGTAATCCAGCGAATCGGAAATCCCGCCGGAATGTGCTGTACAAACGATGTATACCAGGCGGAGAACGCAATGACGAGAAATAAGAAAACCATGGCTACGCCGCTCTGAATGACATAACCCAGATAAGGAAGAATTCCATTCCAGAATCCCGTGCGTCTTTGCTTCCATAACTGCTTGAGATCCATGCTTAATCCCTGCCTTGTACAAGGGAATAGAACATATGCTCCAACGTGGCATTCGATTCCCCGAATTGAGTACGCAGCTCATTCAGCGTCCCTTGAGCAATGACCTGTCCTCGGTGCAGGACAATAAAACGGTCACAGTAATTTTCAATGGTGGACAGAATGTGTGAACTCAACAAAATGGATGATCCCGAAGCCTTCATTTCGAGCATAAAATCAAGCAAAGAGCGAATCCCGAGTGGGTCAAGTCCCAGGAAAGGCTCATCAATGATATAGAGTGGCGGACCTGCCACAAAAGCACACATGATCATGACCTTTTGCCGCATGCCTTTGGACAGGTGGGTCGATAGACTTGTACTTTTCTCATTCATGCGGAACAAGTCCAGCAGTTTCTCCGTACGCTTTTTGAAATCAGTCTCAGAAACACCATATGCTCTGGCCGTAAACTCCAGATGCTCCATGACTGTCATCTCGTCGTACAGCTCAGGAGATTCCGGTACAAAGGCCATGGCGGATTGATATACCTGTGGGTCTTCGTCCCGCTTCTTGCCCATGACCCGCACTTCTCCCTGTTGAGGGGTCATCAATCCTAAAATATGCTTCATCGTAGTACTTTTGCCAGCACCATTTAATCCGATCAGTCCGACCATTTCTCCGCGTCCAACTTCCAGATCGATGCCGTGGAGGACCGGCCGCTTGGCACTGTATCCTCCGCTTAGCCCGTTGATTTTCAATACGGGTGGTTGAACGTTATCCATCTATCCCTGCACCTCTTTCGTCAGGTTTTATTCTTCAGAGCGTGGCTCTTTGCCTTTGCTCCATTTGGGAGCGCCCTTGTTCTTGCGATCCTGGTCTCGTTCTGTTCTGCCTGTATTGCCAGCTGGCTTGCCGCCCGCCGGACGTTGATTCGAAGCAGCAGTTCTGGCACCGCCATTGCGGCTGGCCTGACCAGGTTTACGATCCCGAGACTGCCCTGGTTTTCTGGAGAAAGAATGTCCTTCAGGTCGTGTATCCGGACGCGGATCAGCCTCAAGCACTTTACCCCCGAACAGTACACGTTCCGGCAATTCAATTCCAAGTTCCCGCGCAAACTTGCGCATTATGAAAATTTGCGTTTCATCCACGATCGACAACACGATACCACTGCGACCCATACGACCTGTTCTTCCTGCACGGTGAACATAGTGCTCCGAATCAAATGCAGGGTCATAGTTAATGACCATCGGCAAACCTTCAATATCCAGTCCTCTGGCTGCAACCTCGCTCGCGATCAACAGTTGCAGTTTGCCGTTGCGGAAAGCGGATAGCACGTTGCTGCGGGTCACTTTGTCAGCATCTCCATACAGCGCAGCTGCGGAGAAGCCCAGATGATTCATTTTCGCTTCAACCTCGCCAATATCCTCGGTAGCATTCACAAAGACGATGGCGCGATCCGGGTTATACTGTCTAACCAGACGACGCAGCATATCAATTTTGTTACGGTTTTCTTCCACAAAATAAAAATGCTCCAGTCCTGCCGCGGTTGCCCGGTCCGGTTCAATTCCGATCTGTACCGGCTCTTTCATCTCCCGCTTCGCAAGTCCAGCCGTATGTTCATCAATCGTTGCTGACAGGAAAATGAGCTGACGGTCGCGCAGGGCACTGCGCAATACGAAGTCCACGTCGCTTACCCCGCCGAGCTGGAATACCTGGTCTGCCTCGTCAATAACGATCGTGGAGACGTTATGCATTTTCAGCTTTTTCAGCGTGATTAATTCCTTCAGTCGTCCTGGCGTCCCCACAACCAGTTCTGGGTGCTCACGCAGCTTCTCGATCTGACGTTTTACTGCTGCGCCGCCAATTAGCCCCAGAACGCCAATTTTGCGTTCTTCTCCATACCGCTGTGCCTCGCGTACAATCTGCATCGCCAGCTCTTGTGTAGGAGCTATAATGAGCTTCTGTGTCCCTTTTACATCACTTTTGATGGATTGCAGCAGTGGCAGCAGATAAGCGAGCGTCTTGCCTGTTCCCGTCTGAGATTTCGAAACCACATCGCGACCTTCCAAAATAACCGGGATCGTCTGTGCCTGTACCGGTGAAGGTTCGTTGATGCCATGTCTGGCGAGTACAGCCTCAAGATCCTGTTCTACGCCAATTGAAGCAAATGTTTGATTCGTCATGTATGTCCATCCTTTAAATTTATTCGTTTCGATGCTCTAGCCCTGCTTGTACTAATAAAACCGAAGCCTGTCATCACATTACCTTTCATTATATGCGAAAAAAGCCTGCGGACCAAATCTTATTCATGAAAGATGTTTTTGCACACAAAAAAAAGAAAAGCCCCTCGGCGGAGCCCTTCTTTCATCCGATATATGATGCCCATTGTTGCATCTTACTTCTGATTCATCACACCGTGCGACAGCCTGTCAGCGAGACGCGGAAATAGCTGATACAGCCACACTCCAGCCGAAGCCAGTCTGGGCAGATTCACTTCTTCCTTACGCTTCTTCATCGCCCGGATCATATGCCCCGCAACCTCTTCCGGCTTCAACATCATCCAGCGTACATTATTAACATAGTTACCGGAGGGGTCAGCCCGTTGGAAGAACGGTGTATCGATGGGTCCGGGATTAATGGTCGTTACCGTGACTCCGGTCTTGCGAAGTTCCTGGCGCAGGGCATTGCTAAAGCCAAGTACGGCATGTTTGGTTGCCGTATATGAAGCGGATTTTGCAGTTCCGATCTTGCCAGCCATGGAAGCTACATTCACGATTTGTCCTCTGCCTCGTTGTAACATTTGCGGCAACACTGCTTTGGTACAGCGAACAATGCCCATGTAATTAACGTCCATCATCTCATCGAATTCCTGCACAGACATATCCGTCATCGCCGCAAATTTTCCGTAGCCAGCGTTATTCAGCAAAATATCGATTCGTCCGTATTTCTGCAACATCGCATCCACGGCTGTCTGAACTTGCTCATCATTCGTTACATCTAACGTGAGTAGTTCATGTTGCCCTTTTAGCGAAGCACCAATCTCTTCCAGCTTCTCCTGCGAGCGGGCAGCCAGAATCGGGATGGCTCCTTCTTCTATCAACATCTGCGCACAGAGCGCACCAATTCCGCTCGACGCACCTGTGATAAAAACAACCTGATCTTTCAGCATACCCTATGTCCTCCCGTATTGAACACATATCGCCCTTTGAGGCGTATGGTTCTATTCTACGAGATCATCACTTGAATATCCATCTGACCAATTCCGTCCATCAGCAAAGGAATGCTCAATGCCTTTGTTGCAGTAAAGGAAGTCAGATATTCAGAATTCATCACTTGTGGAGGTGTAATATCAACAACGACACCCTGATTGGACAGGATGGTACTTGCATTGCCGCTAATCATATTGCCAAGTTCCGAAATAGCACTTTTACTCATTTCGTCCATTTCTGTAATGACAAAGCCGCCCATCATGGCAGAAACGATTTTCAATGCAACCGACTCTTGTATTCCAAACACGATGTTTCCGCTCAGTTGTCCAGTCATTCCGATCACGATCCAGACATGGTCTGCAATGTACTCCACATTTTTCACGCCAAGACTCCCGGTGGAAGGCGAAACCTGGATGAGCTGTTCGAATACGTTCCGTGCGGATTCCAGGAAAGGATTAATCACTTCCGCTTTCACTGTCTAATGTCCCCCTTACACTGGGTTATTGGTCACACACCAAAAGTCCCATATTCAATAAATTTATTATACTTTATCACGTACAAGAATTCACCAAGAATTCGGTAAGGCATGTGTACTATAATTTATCGTCATCCGCAGGGCAAATGTTTATAGCTGATTCTAGCGAAAAAACGAGGCTTTTCGCATCTGTTGCAAGAACATTTACCATGGAGAGGCATGGCAAAAGGCATTTAGGACTTTTTTACTGTTTCTTAAAATATTAATAATTTTAATTTCTTGAAATAAAATTAATTTCTCGTTCTAATGGACCTCCCCAAATCCATGTTGTCCCCTTCATTGCCCTGCTGTCCTGAATCACCTATAATTTAAGGAACGCAAGCAATGACCAGTTACGGGATTCCACCTATGGATAGACAGAAGACATTTTACGTGCAAGGAGGCCATACATGAATATCAGTCAACTGGAGACGCTGATTACCATATCGAAAACGATGAGTTTCCGCAAAGCCGGAGAACTCCTAAATCTGACTCAGCCTGCCGTCTCGGCCCAGATCAAGAGTCTGGAGGATGAGTTCAGCACCGTTCTTGTCGATCGTAACCAACCGGTCACCCTCACCGATCGTGGACAGGTGTTTCTTCAACATGCCGAACGTATGCTGGACATCGTGGGTGAGCTGAAACAGAAACTGATGGATCTCGATGAGACCCCTCAGGGACATATCAGACTCGGTACAACCACGTCCATTGCCATTCAGATTTTGCCACGGGTCTTATCCTACTTTCAGGATCAATTTCCACTCATCAAAACCAGTATCCAATCCCTGCCTTCCTCACAGATCTATACCCAGGTCGAGAATGGTATGGTCGATATTGGTATCGGTTATCTCACGGAGCGTAATCCTAACCTTAATACGTCCGTGCTGTATTATGATACATTCGAACTGGTGGTATCCCCATTCCATCCACTGGCGAAGCAAAAGCATGCTGCGGTGGATGTCCTGCGCAGCACACCTCTGATTTTGCTATCTCCGGATACAGTGGGGCGCCGCTTTACAGAGGGCATTTTCAAGAAACATAATATTGAGCCCAATATCGTCATGGAGTTGTCGAGCAGCGAGGAAGTAAAACGGATGGTTGAGATCAATCTCGGGGCAGCCGTTATATCCAAACAATCCGTTGCCCACGAGTTGCGGCAAGGCACACTGCGCATGATTCCACTCAGTGAACTGGAGGTCAGTCACCCTGTCGGAGTCATTTACAAATCAAGTCGTTATCTCAATTCGGCCATGCAGCAATTCCTGAGCGATCTCAAAGGCATGCCGGAGACCCAGTTCATCAGTTCAGAATGATAAATGAGCCATGAGAAAGGAAGGATTTCCATATGAAATTTGATCTTCACACCCATCATTTTCGTTGTGGTCATGCAGACGGCAATATTCGAGACTATATCGAGGCAGGGATCCAGTCTGGACTTCAGGTCATCGGTATCTCGGATCATACACCTTACTTCGGCAGTGACGAGGAGCAGGCTTTCCCCCGGATCGCGATGGGCAAGTCGGAATTACGTCATTATGTGGAGGAAGTACTGGCTCTGAAGGAAGAATACGCTGGCAAAATTGATGTGCTGCTTGGCATTGAATCAGACTATTTCCCTGTCCATGCCGAATTGTATCGCAATACACTGGGGCAATATCCTTTTGATTATATTATTGGTTCAGTTCACCATACGGAAGATGTCAGCATATTCAACAAAACCCGCTGGAACGGATTAAGCGATGCACGTAAGGTTGAAGTGAAAGAGAGTTACTACGCATTGATTCGGCAATCAGCCCGAAGCGGCATGTTCCAGATTCTCGGACATATTGATGCCATGAAAGGAAATTATCCTCCTTTCTCGGACATTATTGCAGATCAAGCCATTGATGAAACGTTGCAGGTCATTGCAGAATCGAACGTGGCTATTGAAATTAATACGTCGGGTAAAACCAAGCTTAGCGGTGGCTGGTACCCGTCCGATGCCATTCTGGAACGTGCGCATCATTACGGAGTGAAAGTGACCTTCGGATCGGATGCCCACAAACCGCAGCGTGTTGCCGATGAACTGGATGACGTTCGTACACGTCTGCAAGAGATTGGATTCACCGAATGGGTATATTTCAAGCAGAAACAAATGCAAGTTGTGCCGTTTTAAACAAAGGAGCACCACTGTAACCCCCACGGCGTGAAAAAACGCTGTGGGGGTTTTAAGTTCGTATCCGAATATGAAAAAAGATAGTTTGTTCTCGAACAAAAGGGTGGCTAGACGAAGAATAGAGCAGTTGAAACTTACAAACTGCTCTATTCAATTTGAATAAAATCAAAGAATATGCCTTTAGTCAGTCACACCTACGTTATTTTCCTTACTGCAAACCAAAGCTCAACAAAATTAAGTCCGTCTTTAACTCCAGTCATTTCAAATTCCATTCCATCGACCTGTTCGTATCCAGCAGTGGGAAGCCATTCGGAGAAGAATCGTTTATACAACGTCTCAATTATTTCATCAAATTTGTCCCATGTGAACGGATCAGAGGGAAAAATAGCCCAGGTTTGAGCTGATATTGTTATACTTGTATATCCGTCAGTTTTACTTGAATCGCCTTTAAACGCGGCCAGCATGTACGGAAAACGATCCTCATCTGTTTTTTTGTAGCTACAAACAGCATGTACTTTATGATAGTCCTGATTTAAAAAGGCTGGTAGGTCGCCTGCATTGTCCGCAAGCCGTTCAACTTCGCCGTTAGCATGGCTTTGCTTCCATAATTCTGCTGGTGTGTCTAGTCCGTTTAATTGAAATATTTTTTCAATTCCGAATACTTGAAAGGATTCTTTTGTCTCGATACGGTAGTTCATAGCCTTTTCCCCTTTAATTGAAATAAGGAAGGAAAGCCGAGGATAGGCTTTGAGAGCAGTCCCTTCTTCTCGAGCCATTGCTGGATTAACACCATGCAAAAATTGAAAAGCCCTTGCGAATGAAACTGGAGATTCATAACCATACTTTAGAGCAATATCAACAACTCTCATATCACTATTCTGCAATTCAATTGCAGCAAGAGTAAGCCGTCTTCTCCTTATATATTCTGCAAGAGATACATCTGTAATGAATGAGAACATTCTTTGGAACTGATGTGAAGAGCAACAAGCACATTGAGCGATCTCCTTCAATTTAATCTCGCCAGTTAGATTCAATTCGATGTAATCCAACGCCCGATTCATCCTCATAAGCCAATCCATCTGATCCCTCCTCTTAACAGGAGTATAATTATGCTAAGTTTTCATATCGCAACTATTTGTGCACAATTAAGTTTCCTTGGAAAATTTATGTCGTTTCGAATGATCTGCTCTGAAGGATATACTTCCGTATGTATTATAGAAAACATGAAACAATTTGGTATGGCCAATATAAGCATACATTTATGGGTTAATAATGGAGACTTTGGTTTTATGAGATAAATCACAATTCCATAGTTAAACTTGTATAGGCAAAAAAAATGAACCCGCAAACAGCGGGTCCCAACAGCATAATCTATTTATCAAAAAGGGGGTCATGAGATAAGTTTACCCGCTGTCTGTTAGAGTTCAATTGCAGCTATATTTCAATTGTGTAACAAATGATTGAAGTTCGTTTCAAGACTCAGCTGTTTCATATTATTCAGCATTTTGCATAATTCGATTCAACTCGCTTCCGAGTAAAAAGATATAGACGAATAGAAACATTTCGATCTATATTTTGCTGATTGAAAGACGCTCTTTGGATTTATGCAATATGCTCTATTCTATGTTACTCGTGCTTGTCGGATACCAACGTTTGCAGGCAATTTTCCCAATGAGAACGGACATGCTGTTCACGATACAGACTATACACCTTAACATCCAGCAGGGTATCCGGCGCCTCACCATCCTCATGATTCAAAACAAACGAGGGAAGGGTGCGTTCATAATTCATACCGCTTTTACAGAGAACCCGTTCGGACGATACATTTGCCTCGTAACAGCGGGCTTCCACTTTGCACAAATTAAGCTCGGCAAAACCGAATTCCAGCAATCGCTGTACTGCCTCAGTCGCGACTCCCTTACCCCAGCAAGATCTGTTCAGAATGTATCCGATCTGTGCGGTACCGTTCTGGTCGTTCCAATGCTGGAATGAAGTGATGCCGATGATCTGTTCGCTGCCTTTCCAGCAGATGCCGTAATGCAGTGAGTCCAGCTTGGCACTGCTGCTGCGAATCTGATTCAATAATCTCCGAGCCCGAATTGGCGTGGGCTGACTTCCCCTGTTTACATAACGGATCACCTGCGGGTCGGAAAACAGCTCCGACAACGTGCTGTAATCACTCTGACGTAATGATCGAAGAACAAGGCGCTCTGTCCATAAAGCAGGCAATCCTTGGCCCAGCATTTTTCGGGTCAGCATGACAATCGCTCCTTTTGCCTAACGGGTTCTAGTCCGGTAAGACAAGCATGCTCTGAGGATGATCCGGCGCAAATAGATACATGGATAAACGATAAAACATCGATATACTCAACAGCACTACGATCAGTAGCAGTAGCCCGAACATTAGTATGCCAATTCATTACAGTCGTTTATTCCTGAGATGACTAATCCGTTTGTAACCCACGATAGACGCCTGTACGAAGCTCTCGGATATAGAAGTCAAGCGAAGGCACCTGGGCCTGCTGAGCAATCTGTACTTCCTGCTCAATATCATAAGGTACCCTTACAAATTGAAGGTTGAACGGGATGTTCCGATCGTTGCTGTTCTCTCCTTCAAGAATACAGTAAGAAGCCTGGGTAAAATCAAGCGGGTTACCCACGCTGCCTGCATTGAACAACATTTTCCCATTCATAAATTGCAAGTATGCATTATGCACATCTCCATATCCTACGACATCCGCCACACCAAGCTCAGGCTCATCTGCCGGAGGATCGAACATGGCTAACCTCTTCTCGATCTCATCCCATGGCTGTACACGGTGATACACACTTTGGGGAGAGGCATGCACCAAGCGGATCGTACGACCACTCAGCTCTAATTGGTGGCTGAACGGCAAGCTCTCCAGATATGCCAATCTCTCCTTACCCAGCCGCTTCGCTTGCCAAGTAAAATTCTCATTGTTCTGATTAACCGCAACCAACTCATCCCAGTTCCCACGGATAACTTGCTCACAAGTCTCTCTTACCAGATCTACAACCTGTACCGGATCAGGCCCCTTACCAACGAGGTCGCCAAGACAAAAGATTCGCTTCAATCCGCGACTCCGAATATCTTTTAATACCGCTTCCCAAGCAGTCATGTTGCCATGAATATCGGATACAATCGCAATTCGTTCCATCTGGCTAACCTCCCTTTATGCTCTATATTCTTTATGTTGTTAACCCTTTAGTTCAAAAACCGTCAATTCCGGCCTGCACAAAAAGCGAATCGGCAGTTGGGTCATGCCAAAGCCACGGTTCACATAGACTGGCATATGCCTATCCCCTGCGTAATATAACCCTTGAATATACTTCTGTGAACCTCTGGGTGTTGTCAACGCCCCAATCCAGGGAAAACGCACCTGCCCGCCATGACTGTGTCCAGAGAGCTGTAGTCCGAAACCGTAAGGTGCCGCAATGTCTGCATAATCGGGCTCATGCATAAGCAACAGTTTCCAGACCTCTCTACTCAGTCCCTTGATTGCCGCAGTAGGATCAGGCCTGCCGGTAAGCGCGTCATCCAGACCTGCTATCGCGATACGTGACTCCCCCCGTTCAATCAGAACATGGCTGTTTCTGAGCAACGTGAACCCGGACTCTTTGAACATCAGCTCCACTTCATGCTGCTGCTGGCCTCGATAATCATGGTTCCCTAATACGGCATATTTGCCATACTTCGCTTGCATGGAAGCCAGTGCAGGAATACATTCGCGCATCGGTTCTGCTTCCCGTTCAACCATATCTCCGGTAAAGCAAATCAGATCAGGCTGCTGCTCCCGTATCGTTTCAGCCAGCTTCTCCATTTGTTTCAGCCCTGTATGGAATCCAAGATGAGCATCACTGAACTGAATGACACGCAGTCCCTCGAATGCTTTTGGAAACTTGGGCAGTTTCAATTCAACGTGCTTGATCTCCAGATGACGAGGCTCCCATAACCAGGCATATCCTCCTGTGAGTAGACTGGCACTCGCCGTCATTAAGATCATGCGCAGCAAAAAACTGCGCCGGGAGGGATCATGATCCTTTTCCTCTCCTGGAAAAATGGAGTCCTCCGAATCAGATCCATACTGTGAGCGCCGGGGCGGCGAGATCTTGCTGCCCTCACGCGGTGTTTCTCCCATGCGTCCCCCTCCTTCTTCCGCTCCAAATCCATCCCCTTAGTATACCATATTCTGCATGACTAGCCCGGTTCCTTTGCGAGTACAGAAAAAGAAGCCGGGATCTTAGGCTATATGTGCCCAGGATCACGACTTCTTCTAAAGGTGCAGATTCGAAGTTCTGCATTTGATCTGAATAGATTACACGCCCAACCAGCGTTTGAACATATGTTTGGTCGTTTGTTTGTTCATTTCGGCAATGGAGGTAGTCAACGGAATACCTTTTGGACAAGAGCGCACGCAGTTCTGCGAGTTACCACAGCCCTCAATACCTCCGTCTTCCATAAGTGCTTCCAGGCGGTCTTCAGCGTTCATCTCCCCTGTTGGGTGAGCATTGAACAGACGTACCTGAGAAAGTGCAGCCGGACCAATAAAGTCTGTTTTTTCATTCACGTTCGGGCAAGCTTCGAGGCATACACCACATGTCATGCATTTGGACAGCTCGTAAGCCCACTGACGCTTCTTCTCAGGCATCCGCGGACCTGGACCGAGGTCATAGGTACCGTCAATCGGAATCCACGCTTTAACCCGTTTCAGGGCGTTAAACATCCGGGTACGGTCGATGACGAGGTCACGAACCACCGGGAAGGTTTTCATCGGTTCGATCCGAACCGGCTGTTCGAGCTTATCGATCAGGGCTGCACACGCTTGACGCGGCTTGCCGTTAATGACCATGGAGCATGCTCCACAGACTTCTTCGAGACAGTTCGATTCCCAGCAGACCGGGGCAATGGACTTGCCTTCTGTATTGACCGGGTTCCGCTGGATCTCCATCAGGGCGCTAATAACGTTCATGCCGGGACGGTACGGAAGCTCAAACTCTTCGTTGTACGAAGATGACTCCGGGCTGTCCTGACGGGTGATGATAAACTTGACGGTTTTTTTTGCTGTAGCTGTGTCCGTCATATCGTTGTCCCCTCCTTTGGTGACGATGATTGATTGCTGATGCGTAAAGTGACGTTTGGAGCACGGCAGACGCTCCGTCAGCGGAATGTCCTTTCGACCGCTGTTGCTCCCCCATTTTTAGTGAATGAATCTCTATTGAATAAAATGGGGTATCAAAGGCGGGCGCTTCGCTTCTTCAGGACATTTCCGTCTCCTCCGCTGCGTCGTGCACATAGAGTCTCTTTACTGAAAGTAGCAATAATTCATTCTGGTTGGCAGTAACTTATAGAAGCTCTGCGTACGCTTCGCCTCTATGTGTCTACCGCTTTTTCCATTCAGGTGCTAACTTTTTAACCATATAAATAAATTCGTTCACTTAATCCTTCGAGTAGTCCCGGATCCGTGGTGGGATCAAGGAAACGTCTACAGGCTCGTACGAAATTTTTGGACCTTCCTTCGACCAGCTTGCGATGGTTGTTTTCAGGAATTCCTCGTCGTTCCGTTCGGTGAAGTCCGGTTTGTAATGGGCTCCACGGCTTTCGTTACGTAGCAGTGCGCCCAAAGTCATCGCTTCTGCCAATTCAAGCATGTTCCACAGCTGACGGGTAAATGCTGCACCCGGGTTGTTCCAACCGGAAGTGTCGTACATGTTGATTTTGCCATAACGCTCTTTCAATTCCTTGATTTTGCCGATGGTCGCTTCCAGTTTATCGTTGTAACGTACCACCGTCATGTTCGCCGTCATCCATTCACCAAGCTCTTTGTGAATGACATAGGCGTTTTCACTGCCCTGCATGTTCAGGATGCCTTCGTATTTATCGGTTTGGCGCTTAGTATAACCTTCGAATACGGAAGAACTGATATCTGCGGACGATTTTTTGAGTCCTTTGATATATTCAACCGCTTTCGGTCCAGCTACCATACCACCGTAGATTGCAGATACCAGGGAATTCGCACCCAGGCGGTTCGCACCATGATATTGGTATTCACATTCACCAGCTGCGAACAGTCCTGGAATGTTGGTCATTTGGTTATAATCTACCCACATGCCGCCCATGGAATAATGGACTGCCGGGAAAATTTTCATCGGGATTTTACGTGGGTCATCGCCCATGAACTTCTCGTAGATCTCAATGATTCCGCCGAGTTTCACATCCAGCTCCTTCGGATCTTTGTGTGACAGGTCAAGGTAGACCATGTTCTCGCCGTTCACGCCGAGGCCCATATCCACGCAGACGCTGAAAATTTCGCGCGTCGCGATATCACGCGGAACAAGGTTACCGTATGACGGATATTTTTCTTCGAGGAAGTACCAAGGCTTACCGTCTTTGTACGTCCAGATCCGTCCACCTTCACCACGAGCCGATTCGGACATCAGACGCAGTTTGTCATCGCCTGGAATGGCAGTCGGGTGAATCTGAATGAACTCACCGTTCGCGTAATTTACACCCTGCTGATACACCGCACTTGCGGCAGTACCTGTATTGATAACCGAGTTGGTTGTTTTACCGAAAATAATGCCAGGGCCACCGCTCGCCAGAATAACCGCTTCTGCCGGGAACGTTTGTACCTTCATCGTTTTCAGATCCTGTGCTACAATCCCGCGGCAGGTGCCTTCGTCATCCACAACAGCCTGCAGGAACTCCCAGTTCTCATACTTCGTAACGAGACCCGCTGCTTCCCAGCGACGTACTTGCTCATCCAACGCGTAGAGCAACTGTTGTCCAGTCGTTGCACCTGCAAACGCCGTACGGTGATGCTTCGTTCCGCCGAAACGACGGAAATCAAGCAAACCTTCCGGTGTCCGGTTGAACATTACGCCCATCCGGTCCATCAGGTGAATGATACCTGGTGCCGCTTCACACATCGCCTTGACTGGAGGCTGATTCGCCAAAAAGTCACCGCCGTATACTGTATCGTCAAAGTGTACCCATGGGGAGTCGCCCTCACCCTTGGTATTTACCGCACCGTTGATACCGCCTTGGGCACATACGGAGTGGGATCTTTTGACGGGAACCAGTGAAAATAAATGAACATGGACTCCGGCTTCAGCCGATTTGATCGCCGCCATCAATCCCGCGAGACCTCCGCCCACAATAATTACATTAGATGATGCCATTGCTGTTCACTCCCTTATAAGTCAGCATTTAAAGTCCAAATGCTTAAATCAGAACTGTTTTAACTGCGTCAATCATCGAAGTGGCTACCTGGAAATCCATGCTCCGGAAAGCAAGCAGCGATGCAATAAACATGAGAGCTACAATAGCAAACAAGCTCATGCAGATGTAGGAAGATACACGCTGCGCACGCGGACCGACGGTAATTCCCCAGCTAACCAGGAACGACCACAAGCCGTTGGCAAAGTGATAGGATGCCGCAACCACACTGATCAGATATAAAATAAACGTTACCGGGTTCATCACGATGCCATGTATGACACCGCCAAGCTCTTCGTGTGTGACATTCCCTAGCGCAACCTGGAAACGAGTCTCCCAGATATGCCAGATGACGAACACAAACGTAATGACACCGCTGACGCGCTGCAATGTATAGCGCCAGTTGCGCTCATTGCCAAAACGTCCCACGTTAGGCTTGGCCTGATAGGCAATGTACAAACCATATACACCGTGATAGAACAGCGGCAACCAGATGAGAAGCGTTTCAAGTACAATCACGAGCGGCAGGCCATTCAGAAATGCAACTGCATCGTTAAAGCCTTCTTTGCCGCCTTCAACTGCCGAGAAGTTCGTCACCATATGCTCAATGAAAAACAGACTGAGCGGAATGACGCCAAGCAAGGAGTGCAGCTTTCTGGAGTAAAACCCTTTCATAAAATGTCGATCCCCTTTCGCTAAATACAACGTTTTCATAAATAAAATTCGTTTATCATGACACAAACCTTTCCCAAGGAAAGGTTCGACAAATTGTTCCGTTTTCTTCAGGTGTGAACAACTTGTGTCACGATTCATGTTACTCCTTTTTTTCTTATAAGGGAATTGCAATATAATTATTAAATGTTATAACCTATAGGTATAAGTTATAAACATCGGACGTGCAGGCCATACAACATGGAGAAATATTTGACAAGGAGATGCCTCACGCAAGGTACGTTCATTAGAAAAGAGGTTAGTGCTCATGTTCGAGGAATTAAATGCTTTTGCGGCCGTTGTAGAGCAGTCCAGTCTAAACCGTGCATCGAAATTGCTGAATCTGTCACAGCCCGCGCTGTCACGCAAAATTTCCAAATTGGAGGATGAACTCGGCGTGGCGCTCTTTCATCGCCGTGGTAAACGACTTGAATTAACCAGCGTAGGCCAGTTCGCCTACACTTTCGCGGTAGAGCAGAAACAGCAACAACAAAAATTTCTGACCATGCTGGCCCAGTACAAAGACGAAGAACAAAGCTCCATTACGCTTGGAGCCAGTCTAACGACGCTTCAAACCACATTGCCACCGCTTGTTAATGCGTTTATGGAGAAACATCCGAACGCGGAAATCAAGCTGGTGACGGGGAAAACGCATGAAATTGTCTCTTTTGTCCGGGATAAAAAAGCCGATGTGGGCATCGTTGCCTCTTCTATAAGTGAAGCCGGGCTAAACTGTGTGCCTCTCTTTGATGATCATCTGGAGCTGGTTGTGCCTTTAACGCATCCCCTATCGGGTAAAGAAGCCGGAATGGAACATTTGCAAGATCTGCCGATGATTACGTTCTCCAAAGGAACCTGGTATCGCAAATTAACCGATGACCTGTTCCAGCGCTGCGCCGTGATGCCAGATATTCGCATGGAGATCGATTCCTTTGAAGCGATTGTCCGTCTTCTGCCCACCTGCAAAGCCGCAGCCCTGCTGCCCAAGTCATATCTCCGCCCACAATTGCTTGCGGATAATGATCTCGTCTCGGTATATCTGCCACAACTGCAACAGACCCGGCGAACAACCTGCATGATCTATGGGGAAAAGGAAAACCTCAGCCAGACCTCCAGACAGTGGGTAAGGGAAACGGCTGCGCTCTTTACAGCAAAGGCGCCGCTGCCCTCACGGAGGACTACGACGCCTTAGCATTCATATTAATCAGCCGAGCTAATGCTCGGCGTTCAGCCTTCCGTTTAAAGAATCAGCTCTCCTGGCTGATCACTTCTTCCTCAAAACGGTCAATGTCATCATTCATGCCGATAATCACCATGATGTCGCCCATCTGGAGCGAGTCCAGGGCAGTCGGGGCAATAATGACCCCGGCCTCCTTTTGCAAGGCTACAATGCTGCAACCAAAGCGCACTCGTGCATTCAGAGTGGACAGTGTTTTATTATGCAGACAGGCTGGAACCTTCATCTCCACAATACTGTAATCATCGGACAATTCGATATAATCCAGCAGATTCGGGGTGACGAGCTGATGGGCAACCCGGATTCCCATATCACGCTCAGGATAAACGACACGATCGATCCCCAGCTTGTCCAGTGCCCGTCCATGAAGAACCGAAATGGCCTTGGCTACGACCGTTTTCACACCGAGTTCTTTTAGTAAAATAGCAGTGAGAATGCTAGTCTGGATATCAGCCCCGATGGCAACGATACAGCAGTCAAAATTGCGGATGCCCAGGGAACGCAGCACTTCCTCATCAGTGGAATCCGCGACGACGGCATGGGTGACCAATTCACTCATGTCTTCGACGACTTCTTCATTTTTATCGATCCCCAGCACTTCATACCCAAGCTCCATTAATTCCTGTGCCAGACTGGAGCCAAAGCGCCCAAGCCCAATTACCGCAAACTGCTGTGTTTTCATTGTTCTTCTCGAACCCCTTATCCAATAATCATTTTGCCTTCCGGATACCTGTACAACTCTTTCCCCTTTTTCTGTCCGAGTGCATACGCGAGCGTAATCGGTCCAAGACGTCCTGCAAACATGGTGAAGCAGATCAAAAGCTTGCCGATCGTGGTCAGCTTCAGTGTAAGTCCCATAGATAAACCTACAGTACCGAAGGCGGATGTCGTCTCAAATAATATCATTAAAAAACTGCTGTCTTCCGTCGTACTAAGCACCATCGTAACGGCAATAATGAACAACAGTGCAAGAAGTGTAATCGTCAGTGCTTTGAAAATCCGTTCCTGTAGAAGCCGATATCTGAAAAAGACGATATCTTCCCGTCCCCGCATCATGGCAATGACAGCTCCGGCCATTATCATGAATGTGGTTGTTTTAATGCCGCCTCCGGTAGAACCGGGGGAAGCCCCAATAAACATTAATATAATGATGAAAAATTGCGTTGCCTGCCTCAGACCAGCAATGTCTACCGTATTCGCCCCTGCTGTTCTTGGGGAAACCGACTGGAAGAACGAACCGAGAATTTTGCCACCCCAATTCAGACCACCCAATGTCCGAGGATTGCTGAATTCAAACACAAAAATAACAAGTGCTCCAAATATGATTAACAATCCTGTTGTCAGTAATACCACTTTGGAATGCAGCGACAGCTTCTTCGTCCTCCGATACTCCACCAGATCAGACAGAACAACAAAACCGATACCACCTGCAATAATCAGGAACATGGCTGTAAAATTCACGAGCGGATCATACACATACCCGGTTAAGCTGCGGAATTCTCCGAACATGTCAAAACCAGCATTGTTGAACATGGAGATGGCATGCCAATATCCATAATAGATGGCCTGCCCTATTGGCATATCGAACGACCAACGAATGGCGAATAACGTGCCACAGATCCCCTCCAATATAAGTGAGTAGACCACAACCTTGCGAATGAGTCGCACAATGCCCTCCATCGTGCTCTGATTCATGGCTTCCTGCAAGATCAATCGCTCGCGCAGGGAAATTCGTCTTTTAAATGCAATCGCCACCAGGGTGGCCATCGTCATGAAACCAAGCCCGCCGATCTGGATCAGGATGGCGATTACGACCTGTCCCAGCACCGAGAAATGCGTCCCTGTGTCCACAACCACCAGACCTGTTACACAAACCGCTGACGTCGCAGTGAAGAGGGCATCAATAAAAGGAAGGCTGACCCCGCCTCGACTGGATGCCGGGAGCATCAACAGAAGTGTCCCGAGCAATATAATACCCGCGAACCCTAGGACCAGAATTCGGGGTGGTGATAGCCGCATCCATTGAACATTCATTTTCACTTGAGTATCATCCACCTCTGCCAAAAAGAAAATGACCCCACGACGTGGAGCCTTTCTCCGAAACGCTTTTCACATTACTTGATGGAATAACCAAGCATTTGGAAAACCTCATTTCGAAGCGTAAACATGTATGATTTTCGCTGTAACACATATACATTAGGTCGGAATACATTTTATACTTTCTATTCGTTCCCTTGTTAGCCTAAAGACATGCGGAATATTGGACATTTGATTCAAAATTATAAGCGCTGCGACGTTTGTATACAAAACGATTTTTGAGTAAATAGCATCGAATTCCGTCAAAAAGGGAAAAACTCAGATATGGCGACGGATAGATCAGATTGTTTCGATCATTTTCATTCGTTTTCATGCATTTGCACGACTTCTCGTTTCGCCATTGGCATTCGGGGCTTGGGCTGTGCTATCTTTACTTTAATATCCATATTAATAAAGGAGGAACAATATTAAATGAATCCCTTAGGGCAGCCTTTGGTACTCAAAGCTAACTTCAAGCGTTTAGGGTTGCTTGCGGCGATTGGCCTGATTCTGTTTTTCGTTTTTCAAATCTTTCCTGCCACCTCATCGCAAACGACTGATATCCAGTCTACTTCCTTCATAAGCAAGGAGAAAGCGGCGGAGTCGGCACGATCTTTTGCAGCTTCTCTACCTGATTATACCCTTCCAACGGATACCGGAAACGAACTGGTGACGTACCAAACCCATTCCGATATCTATGGGTATATGGCCAAAACCAAACAGTTAGAAACCTATAACAAGAAATGGGAAACAACCTATCCTTACGATGTGTACCGCGTTCGTTTGCCCGATCAGGACAAAGGCGGTTATTTGAATGTTGACGTACATATGAGAACAGGAAAAGTTGTCGGTTTCAAGCGTGAACTTCCTTCTTCCCTGTATGCATCCATTGAGGCTGAGCAGGACAAAAGTAAAGTGAATGCTACCCAACGTTTAGCCGAAGATAACCTTTCCTTAAATGAGAAAGAGCAGCTTGCCGCTGGGGTCCTAAGCAAATTCGGGTATAATTTACCGAAACTTCAGCTGGACACCCGTGAGGAAGAAGCGGGGCTGCAATACACGGATAATGAAAAGCAAATTGGAGATTCCAAGCTGGAACTGAATTTTACATTTGAAAACGGAGCAGTCCGCTCCTTCGAATCGGTCTTCTCGGTCCCTGTCTCCCATACCGACTATGTAAAAAATCAGACCCGGCAAGCCAACTGGATGACTTACGGCGGTTATGCTTTCCTAACCTTTGTGCTTGGCGTGCTCGCAATCATCTACAGTATTCTGACGAGAGCACACACGTCATTCAAACGCGGAATCGTTCTGTCTCTGGTATACTTTGCGGCTTCCGTGATTGGCACAGTGAACATGATTCCGCTCTTTCAGGCGCAGGGGCTGTCTAACTTTATGCTGACCTTCCTGATGGTGATGCAAGCGGGGATAACGCTGGTCATGAGTGCAACCATATACCTGTCACTGGTTGCCGGTGACGGCATGTGGCGCAAAATCGGTCTGAATCCCTGGCCTCGAGCCAAAGAACCCGGATACGGAAAATATGTACTGCACAGTATGTATACAGGTTACTTATGGGCTTTGATTCTGCTGGGTGTGCAATCCGTACTGTTCTTTATTCTGGAGCGGAGTATTGGGAGCTGGTCGACAACATCGGCTGACCAATCCACATACAACATGAGTTATGCCTGGATCTTCCCGATTATGGCCTGGATGGCCGGGATCGGTGAGGAAACGGTCTATCGTCTGTTCGGGATTCGCATGATGCAGAAGGTTGTACGAAACACGTTCATCGCCTGCCTCATCCCAACATTGATCTGGGCACTGGGACACACCCTGTACCCGATCTATCCGGTCATCACACGTCCAATAGAGCTTACTGTCATCGGACTCTTGTTCAGTCTGATCATGCTGCGTCACGGCTTCATCGCCGTTGTATTCGCCCATGTTATCTTTGACAGCCTGTTGATGGGCCTGAGCCTGATCTTCATGGGTGATGTGCTGAACATTTCCGCCGGACTCTTCTGGATCGTGCTTCCGGCCATCGTTGGTTATGTCATCTACAAGATGAATCCAAAACAAAAAGAGAAGCCGTATGTCACGACTCCTCATCACGAAGTGCTGCAATAATCTGATTCGCAAGCTTGTCACCAATAGATAGAGGCCGGAAGTCTTCGACGCTGGCCTCTTTTATTTTGCGTAAAGAGCCAAAATGCTTCAGCAGCAGCTTGCGCCGCTTTTCTCCGATCCCCGGAATGGCATCCAGACGGGAAGTCACCATCGATTTCCCACGTTGCTCGCGGTGGAACGAAATCGCAAAACGGTGGACCTCTTCCTGAATCCGCTGCAACAGGTAGAATTCCTGACTGTCACGCGGCAAGGAGATAACTTCAGGCGGATTGCCGATCATCAATTGCGAGGTCTTGTGCTTCGCATCCTTCACCAGTCCACATACCGGAATAAACAATCCCAATTCATTCTCCAAAATGTCCACGGCTGCCGAGATCTGTCCTTTGCCTCCATCGACAACAATCAGGTCAGGTTGGGTCAAGTTTTCTTTCAACACCCGTTCGTAACGGCGACGGATGACTTCTCGCATCGTTTCATAATCATCCGGTCCTTCAACCGAACGCACCTTGTATTTGCGGTATTCTTTTTTATCCGGTTTACCATCGGTAAATACAATCATGGCAGATACCGGGTTCGTACCCTGGATGTTTGAGTTATCAAATGCTTCGATCCGGCGCAGCTGATCCAGACCAATAAAGCGTCCCAGTCCTTCAGAAGCCTTCGAGGTCCGCTCTTCGTTGCGCTCGATCAGACGGAATTTCTCCTCCAATGCTACACGCGCGTTATCAACAGCCATTGTGATCATCTGCCGTTTCAACCCGCGCTGCGGAATGTGGACTTTAATTTCCAGCCATTCCTGCAATGCTGCTGCGACCTGAGAAGGGTCTTCAAGGCCTGGAGGCTGTTTATCATCTTCCTGAGCAACAGCGTCGTCCTGAATAACCATCGCAGCTTCTTCCGCTTCTGCTTCTGGTTGGATATCTCCATAAGATGCACGGGACTCGGCAACACGCAGCTCAATCCCAGAATCTTGCGCCAAGTGCGTTGTGTGTTCTGACTCGGCTGTCACGGCCGCAGGTACCGTTCCATCAACATCGGATACATCATCCGCACTCTCGTCACCAGCTCCCAAATCTTTTGGCATTTCCGGCAGTAAGATCTCCTGCGGCAATGCTGGATTATCACTGTAGTACTGGGTCACGTAAGACATAAAATCACTGTATGCCTCACCATAAAACGGGAACGTCGACACGTGGCGTTCGATCATTTTCCCCTGACGCATATATAGAATCTGGACACACATCCAGCCTTTATCAATGGCAAAACCAAACACATCGCGGTCTCTGGCGTCCGCCATCGTAATTTTCTGTTTTTCCATCATTGCATCAATGGCGATGACCTGATCCCGAAGTTCCTTGGCACGTTCAAAATAAAGATCCTCAGCCGCTTCCTGCATTTTGCGCTGCAAATCCTTCTTGATCTCCTCATGGCCTCCGCCCAGAAAAGAACTGATCTCCTGGGAGATCTCATCATACTGCTCCTTGCCCACTTCTTGCACACAGGGAGCGAGGCACTGTCCCATATGATAATACAGGCATACTTCCTTCGGCATCACGCCGCATTTGCGTAACGGATACATCCGGTCAAGCAGCTTTTTCGTTTGGTGTGCCGCATATGAATTCGGATAAGGTCCGAAGTATTTGGCTTTATCTTTGAGCACCCGCCGGGTCACTTCGAGTCGGGGATGCTTTTCATTCGTAATTTTAAGGTAAGGAAATGTCTTATCATCCTTGAGCAACACGTTATACCGCGGCATATGTTTCTTGATCAGGTTACACTCCAAAATAAGTGCTTCCATATTGCTGCCGGTAACGATATATTCGAAATCACGAATTTCCGACACCAGGCGCTGTGTCTTCCCATTATGACTGCCGATAAAATATGATCTTACGCGATTCTTCAGCACTTTGGCTTTCCCTACATAGATAATGGTACCTTCACTGTTTTTCATCAGGTAACAGCCGGACATGTCGGGCAGCAAAGCCAGCTTGTGGCGGATCTGCTCCAGTGCCTTCTCCTGTTCCTGCACGTTTGTAATGAATTCATCCATAATTCGGTGGGTCCTCCTTCCCGATTACTGAGAAAGCTGATAGCTTCACCTTACATGAGGCACTCCGATGACAGAATGACCTTCCGATCGCTGTTACCCCCAGATTTCTTTGATTTCTTTTTTTATAAGGTATAAATCCGGGGATAAAGGCGAACGCTGCGCTTCTACAGGTCATTTCTGTCCTCTACGTTATCCATGTAAATTTCAGTTTCCAACGTCTTATAATTAGTATACTTTATATTGTCCTATATAAAAGGTTTCGACGCAAAACGCCCCCGGCGCATAACCGGAGGCGTATTTGAAATCTTGGTCAATTATTGGTGTTTTTCGATAATTCCTTTGAGAGCATCTTTCGAGTTCAGACCAACCACTTTATCAACCGGTTGACCATCTTTGAAGAAGATCAATGTTGGAATGCTCATTACGCCGAAGCGGGAAGCGGATTCCGGATTTTCGTCCACGTTGACTTTAGCAATTTTCACTGCATCGCCAACTTCGGTGGACAGCTCTTCCAGGATTGGAGCGAGCATTTTACAAGGACCGCACCAAGGCGCCCAGAAATCAACAAGAACCGTTCCTTCGCCTTCGACTTCAGCGTTGAAGGATTGATCGGATACGTTAACAATAGCCATGAAATTGTCCTCCTTATATATACTTACGGTTTATTTTAACCTGTAACGTCGTGAACGACACTTCCAGTATAACACAGGTAATCTAAACTTGTGAAATGAACGCTGCAATGTTCATCTCCCCAACATCAAATCTTCACAATTGAAGAACTTGCGGGTTCGCTGCAAAATCTTTACAAACGCTTTCTTTTCCAAGTATACTAAAATTACTCCGGGCTTCAGCTCCCTGTAAGGGCAAGCTGTTATCCCCATAAGGAGGCAATACCATGGATGCAAATGTGCGGATCAACGACCCGCGTGAACATGTGAACGAGGAACCCCGTAACGATCTGTTTGATCTGATAGCGGGTGTTGCTGGCATGGCCGGCCTGATGACGGTTATCTTTTTCGGAATGGTTATTTTCAAATTTATCACCGAATAGGATCTTCAGGCTGCACGCAGGGCCAGAAAAGCCCGGTTTTCGCGACAATGCGAAAGCCAGGCTTTTTTTGGGACTATATAAGTAAAAATAGATCAGATCGGTAACATAAATAGAAATTAACGTTTGCCCCGCTGATTCTCACCCCGAACCGAGATGACATCAACAAACGGACGAATCCGGTCCATCAAACGCTGGCCTTTGTTCATTTCCTCGCCGTCCCTGCTGGTGAAGCTAAGATGTTTCTCCAGCCCATCCAAATTGTAGTTGGACGTATAAAATGTAGGCTTGCGATTCATACGATAGTTCAGAATGGAACCCATCACATGATCCCGAACCCATGGGTTCAGATTCTCTGCCCCAATATCATCAAAGATGAGCAGATCACAACTTTTCAGAATATCCGTCGTTTCCTTCAGCTTGTTTCCTTCACTAATCATGGATTTCAGATCCTCCACAAAATCAGGCATGTAGATAATAACACCTGTGTGGCCCACAACCGCGAGTTCATGCAGCAGATAACACATTAGAAACGTCTTGCCCGTTCCGAATGATCCTTCCAAAAACAGTCCTTGCGGAGACAATCCATTCTCCTTGGTGTCGTTAATATAACGCAGAACCTGGTTCACCGCCGGAGCACGCATCCGATCCTTGCCCATAATTTCCACATCGTTATATCCTGCATTGAGCGCACGCTCGTCCACATAAAAACTGCGGATTCTCTGTTTGATGACATGCTCATTTTGCCGGGCGATATGTTTGGAACAAGGTGCTTTTTTATCTATAATTTCGGGTTTACCGTTAAAATGCTCTACTTCCAGTTTGCAAAAGTGACCCTGGAAATCGTTAGGACAGTTGTCGAGCCCCGGACAGTTCGCACAGTTCTTCGAATCTTTGGCATACTGATACAGCTTGCTCAGATCAGTAATAAGCTGTGCATCTTTCAGTTCAGGATGACCTGCGCGGAATTCGCGTACGTACGGATCTTCCATCAATTCCGCCGCAATCCGCCGCGACTGTTCACGAAAGGAAGGATTCAGCTGCTGAAGCAGTCCTCCCAAGGATTCCATGGCTTCAAGCCCCCTTAATAGTTTCAATATAGAATGAACAATTGAATTTTACGATGACCATCATGATGGCAGGGTAACCTTCGATCGCTTGTAATTCTACTGTTCATTCTATATAAACTTGAGGAATAACTCAACATGTTCAGCTGGAAAAAGCATTATCCATTCCATGACAGTACGCAGAACTTCAGGTACACCGTACGCAAAAAATAGATCCAATCACGCTTGCCAAATTAACGACGCAATCCCACGGTAACAATCTCACAAGGTCCCGCCTGCAGAGCCCATTCCTTGCTGATCAAGGTAGTGGAAGATTCATTTATAACAGAAGAATTCAGCTTGCCTGTCTCTTCCTCCAGAATGTTGCTCTGATAGGCATCTTCCAATGCTTGTGGGATGGACTCAGAAGCAGCAAACTTCAACTCAGTCGTATTGGATCTCATATTATACCAACGTAACATCAGATCACCCGAATCCTCGTTCACCTTCAGTGAAGAGAACGCAAGACCGTCCCCTTGCCACTCAAACGGTGTGTTGCTTGGCGTCAGGAAACCCGGGTGTACGTCCGTCTGGGTCACAGTCCATGGAATCTGGAACTGGTAAGCTTCAATGTACGCTCCGGAGGTAGCTCCGTTCCCATCATGAGGGATGATCTCCAGCTGGAAGGAATGCTCGCCGAGACACTGAGCTTCCGGTGTCGGGAACAATCCCCAGTCTCCAAGCTCTCCCACCGCACGAAGCAATGTCACGGCAATCGTATTCCGTCCATCCTTAAGAACCTCATATTCATTCAGACCCAGATTGGCTACAACCAATCCAGCCTGATCCTCGCTCACATCAACAAAACTTTGCTGATGCTGGGTGTTGCTCGGATTCTGCCATTCCGGTGCAGGCGTATTATCGCGAGTAGCAATTTCGAACATCGAGTCAACGTGATGAACAGCCGCTGTCAGATCTGTTGGGAAGAGTGCCCGCACCCGATGATCCTTCGCCTGATTGTTGAAGGTTGTTTCGAGCTTGATGCCTTTTCCACTGCGGCTTAACGACACAATGGTTCGGATCTTGAGCGTAACCATTTGTTTGGAACGTTGCGCTTTGCGATGTGGGTAATAGATAAGTTCACGCTGCTCACGATCGAGCATTTCGTCCGCGGACTCAGGAATCTCCCAATGATGAACAATTTCGTACGATGCTCTGTAAGGCGCATCTTCGATGACCCGAATTTCTGCCTGAAGATCCTTCGTAGTCAATGCCACTTCATTCTCCGGCTGCTTGAACATGTACTCATTGCCGATATCACCGACATTTTCATACACGCCAAGATCCTTATACGTCCGGCCTGTCCGTTTATCCGTGAGTGCAAAAGACCCGTTGTCTGCAATATTTACGATAAAATATTCATTTTCCATGCCACGTTCACCACGCAGCAGTGTATTCGAAGGCGCATGGGTATCCACAGACTCCCCAGCAACAGCATTTGAATCACTTGCAGCATTGCTGTCCATGCGAACCAAAGCATACGTCTTCAGGCCAAGTGCAGGCACGCTCTCTGCTTCAAACGTAATGCTGACCCGACGGCAGCTATATGGCTGACGGAATCGATCATCCGGCAGATCATAGCCGAATTGCAGACCCAGATCCTCTATCGTACACGGAACTGGCTTGCCTTCTTCATCCACCAATATATGACCTGACAGGTCGATAGCGTTCATTTTGGTTGCCATCTCTTCCAATGAGAAACCTTCGCGGAAGTACAAACGGGCCGCATCCAGTTCCATCTGAACCACACCGCTGCGCTCCCATCCCGATGTGTTAAACACAACCACAGGCCGCGCTTCTTCACCATATCGTTCAAAGGTTGAAGTATCGACGGCTGCGGCGATTTGGCTGGTGCTATCCTCAATCAGGGCCTCAGCGACATGACGGCTCTTATCAAACCGTGTGACCATCTCACGATGTACCTCGTCTACGCTACAGCCACAGATGCTGTCATGCGGATGATTCTGCATCAATGTTTTCCAGGCATAGGTAAACTGATCATGCGGATATGGATGACCTAGCAGATGCGCGAACGAAGCCAGTGGCTCAGCCACCTTTTCCAACATGGCTTGGCCCAGTTGGTTCATCTGTTTCAGATAAACGCGTGCCGAAGCTGTGTTCACCAGAGTGCCCCAGCCATCAGTACGCTGACTGCGCAGCTCTCCTTTTACAACAGACAGCTCCTGAACCGCAGATTCTTTCAACGCTGACAGATAGTCCGGGAAGTTGGAGTGCACAAACTCGATATCGGGATACAACTGTTCAGCCATACGGATGGCTTCAGGCAGATCCTTCTGAATCGGCTGGTGATCGCATCCGTTCATGTACAGCAATTCATTTGTCGATGCATACTTCTCCGCGTCCGCCAGCTTGGTTTCCCAGAACTTGCGGGCCGAAGCTTCGTCCACCGGAACCTCATTCCCGTTGGAGTACCAGTTGGCAAATAGAACACCCAGCACCTTCGATCCATCCGGGCCTTCCCACATCAGCTCTGAGAAACTGGATTCGTATCCAGCGTCAGACACCGTGTTGTTGAAGCCCGTTGGCTTCACACCTCGCCCGAAAAAGACATTATCGATACCCGATTGCAGCATAAGCTGCGGTGTCTGTCCCACAAGTCCGAACGTATCTGGGAAGTATCCGATCTTTGAAGGTGTTCCGTATCGTTTGGCATCCCGATGTCCGACCTGCATATTACGTACATTCGCTTCACCACTGGTCAGGAAGGCATCCTGCAAAATATACCAAGGCCCAATGACAATACGGCCATCACGAATATGCTTCTCCAGCCGTTCCTTCTGCTCAGGTCTAACCTGAAGATAGTCTTCGATGATGATCGTCTGGCCGTCCAGGTAAAAGCTTTTAAAATCCGGTCCTTGATCGAGCTGATCCAGCAAAGCATCCACCAGTTGAACCAATCGCATATGATGCTTCTCATACGGCAGATACCATTCCCGATCCCAGTGCGTGTGAGAAATAATATGCGCTCTCTTCGATTTGTTTGTCGGTTTAGTCATTGTATTATTCCCCCTCTACCTTTTGTTGTACAATCTCTACTTCATCCGGACGATATACGGCTTGCAGTTGTCCGGCAGCATCTGTGGCAAACAGCACGGAGCGATTCTTCTCCAACAGGAACGTATAGAGGACTCCTGTACGCGTATCTCTGACTTTCACCTCATGATCCAAAGCGAACTCTGATACAAATACGTACAGATTCCCTTTCGGGAAGCTCAGCTTCCGGCCATAAATCCCTGCCAGATCACCGCCAGATATCCATTCCAGTTCATTCTCAATGCCAGCCACTTCTGACGCATATCGATACAGGTCAGCCAGCGGTTCATCTCTACCGTTCAGCTCCAGCGGCAGCGGGCTCCAGATCAACTTGCCTTTGCCTAATGGCAGTACGACTACTTCATCAGGTGTATGATTCTTCGCATGAAGCAGCGTTTCCTTCGCCACCTCGGCAATTCGGCGACGACCATACGTGACGCGGTGATTCATCCCGTTAATATTCAGCATTTCTTCTCGCTGTACGTTGCCCAGACTGCGCTGGCCGACAAGATGATCTGCCCGATCACTTCTCTTCCAATAAGCATCCAACCCAAGCGGCCCGGTAATAAGCAGTGTAGCTCCTTCATTTTCCGCGAAGTTCAGCAGCTCGCTTAAGGCATCGCTATCTATGTTATGCGGACTCGGAACCATGATCAGCTTCGGTGGTTGCTGCTTCAACGCTTCCAGATGATACTCGGATACAGCCCGGAATGGCTGATTCAGCTCATAGGCCATCACACGGGTTAATTTTGTCGTTGCGTCGTAAGCCAGGGAACGGTTCGAGAAATCGTTGGAATACGGGAAGACCACCGCAATTTCCTCCAGCTCGCGATCGGTAAACAGGTCTCGGATCTGCTCCATGAATCGGCCAAAATCGTAAGACACATCGGCCTCAGGTTTTTCCGTACCGTCCGCTCGTAGCGCTCCGATATGAGATTCATTGGCATTATCCATATAGAAGTTGGTATTCCAGATCCATTGCACGGCTCCGGCACCGCCTGTTGAGAAGGCATACGCGTATTTGCGCTCCAGAATGCTGTGAAGCTCTTCCTCTGTGCGTTTAGCACGGCCATCCGGAGTTTCCACATACATGATGCCTGTCTCCTGAATGAGATTTGGTTTATGTGGTGTTTTGGCGAAAATGCCATCCCAGATCAGGTCATCGTTGAGCCACCAGGAATGCACGGTTGTATAATCCACTTCCCGCTCATAGAAGAACGGTGAAGGCCGCTGTGCTCCGAGAGCTTCATCCTGCCCCACGGTAACCAGATGATGGGGAACGAGATCCTTGATCGTGCCTACAAGCTCTCTCGCCCAAACATTATGCATCTCCATGGAAAAGAGACAATAATCGAGCCAGCGTGTTCCTTTTTTAGCCTTGTGCATGTCCTGTACATCGAAATTGATCTCTTCCGGTTCAGGAATGACTGCTGCGGTAAAGTTCGGGAGCTGTTTAGGTGACATGTTCCATGCCTCCTGCAACGCTTCAATCGTCTGATGCCGCTGCTGAAGCCACTCGATAAACGCCTGCTGCTCATATGAATCTCGTGCCGAACGTGGCCCATCGGAGAATATGCGCACAGGATCAAACATCGACGGTTCATTAATCAAGTCCCAGTCCACATGTGTGGAATGTCTGTGACGACTAACAATGCTGCGAATGAATCGTTTCTGTGCATCTACGCTCTGCGGGTCCAAATATGGATTCGTTCCTTCCCACGTCTCAGGTGTAAAGGAGAAAAAGGTGAATGTTACTTGAAGGCCATGCCGTTTTGCCGTTAACAGGAACGCATCAATGGCGCGCAGTACATCCTCGGACATGTGACCATCCACCTGCATCATGTTGCGATAGGCAGTCCAGATTCCGGTCCGAATCCAGTTAATACCGGCTTTCGCCATCTGTGCCATATCCCGATCCCATACATCCGCATTGGGAAGGAACAGGAATTTCCGTGCCACGTCTGAGGTCATGTAGGTCATACCAACAACAGGCAGCGGACGACCGTCTTTGATAAAATAATCTCTGCTGCGTGTAATGACTTCACCTTCTGCCAACAAGGCTGCGTCCTGCCCCCAGAAACCTTGTCGCAGGATACGAACTTCTCCATCAGGTGCCTGCACACGACTCACAATTCGGTACAGCCCGCTCTCGATTGGAACCGGAAGAAGTAGGCGTTCAAAACGCTGCTCGCTGGAAATTTCCATCTCCAGGTGATGATTCCATACCTTCTCTACCGTGCCGTTGGTGCGATTCTCCCGTTCAACCGTCAAATCAAACGTCCACACCTCAGGCTCACTTCTTCTGCTGCCTGCACGCTGTAGAATTTGGGTTTGGAGGATCAGTGAAGCTCGTTCACCCGGTTCATACGAAGCATAGTTCGGCTTCAGAGATAGCTCGGTCACACCTTTGGCGCAATACCGCGCCCAATTCACCATTTCAGCTGCTCCGTTCTGTTCCCAGAAGGTAGCTGTCAGAGGCAGATGCACAAACAGCCAGCGTGAACCGGCAAACGTACTGCGGGAGTTTTCCCACAATACGATTGGGGCAGCGATGTTACGACCATCCTTGGTGCGACCTCGGAGCAGCGGAGAAATCTGCGTGCTCATCGGACCTGAAGAACCCATCTGGTGTGGCAAATCACTTGTTTTGGTTGTATGGGGTACCAGATTCCACGTATCCGCACTCTCAAACATTCCCTCCTTGCCTGCAAGAAGTGGAATATCTTCTGATGAAATTAGTGAATCCACTTTGGCTGCGGATACTTTTAATGCCTCATGAATGTAAAGTTCCTGGTGATACGCCGTTTGTTCCGACTCGGAAACCCATGCCCCATTCTCATGACGAACAGGACATTTGAAAGGTGCACCCCCGACGCTGATCAGGCTTCCGCCCTGATGAAGAAAAGCTGCAATTTCGGTCCAAGCGGATTTTGGAAAATAAGGCGCATGTAAGTTCACGAAACATCCGTCACCTGCCGTTGTGCTCAAAGCCGAAGCCAATTCACCCGCGCCCACAACGATGATCTCTTCCGATGCTTTCCATGCATCAAGAGCACCTTGCGTTGGCAAAGTGCCTTCCACCGGAAACGCTGGATCAGAGAAAATAATCAGCCTGGTTCTCTTCACCTGTGCGCTACTCATAGCAAACCATCCTTCATGGATTTATAGACCAACTGGGAGAACAAACTGTTGGACCAAGCAAACCATTTTCTCGTAAAAATCGTCGGATCATCGGCATGGAAACCTTCATGCATATATCCTGTATCTGCATCCGTTGCTTCCAGCATCCGAATGATTTCTAGCTTCTCTTCAGCAGACTGTGCCGTCAATCCTTGCATGGACAGACCCATATGCCAGATGTAATCCGGCGGTGTATGCGGGCTGCCGATTCCTTTGGCAACTTTGCCTTCATAGTAGAACGGATTCTCTTTGCTGAGCGCAAAACGTCTCGTATTCTGATAGATCGGATCATCCGCCGTGACGTAACCAAGATAAGGAATGGACATCAGTCCCGGTGTACCTGCATCATCCATCAAGCAGTAGTTGCCGAAACCATCCGTCTCATAAGCATAGATCGGACCGAATTCAGGATGACGGTAAATACCGTACAGCTGAATACCATGATCTACTTCCGCCTCCAGATCCTTAAGCTCCTGCAGGAACTCCATGTCCCGGAATACCCACTCCGCGAACTCCTGCATCTGACGCAGGGCAACGACGGCAAACATATTGCCTGGAATGTTGTAATGGAAATCGCACGCATCATCACTGGAACGGAAACCGGACCAGATCATGCCTGTGTAATTGACGGGCATGCCTCGTCCGTTATTACGGATTGAATCCGTAGCAATGCCGTTATTGCGGGTAAAGCTGTATGGTGATTTCTCCATGTGATGCTGCTCCACCCGGAACAAATCCACGATTTTGCGCATGGCGGCTTTGAAGCTGGAATCGAAAATATCCGTCAGTTCGGTTTCTTTCCAATATAAATAAGCGAGACGCACGACAAAGCACAAGGAATCAATCTCGAATTTGCGCTCCCACACCCAAGGTGACATCTCGGTTACGTCGGTGGTGTTCCAGTGCCAGTCATTGGCTGTCTCATTGAAGGCATTCGCGTACGGATCAATATGAACGTACTGGATGTGGCGCTTAATCAGGCCGCCGATAATGCGTTGCAGGTCCTGATCTTCCTTGGCAAAGGGAATATAATGCACCACTTGCTCCACGGAATCACGCAGCCAGGAAGCTGGAATATCGCCAGTGATGACAAAGGTCGTGCCGTCATCCATTAATTTCGTTGTTGTTTCAATCGTATTGGGAAAACAGTTCTTAAATAGCTGAAGCAGCTTCGGTCGATGCGCCAGCTTCTGCTCCACTTCTTCCATTACAGCCTGAACAGCTTGTGGCAATGCAACAGGTGGCATTGGTATTTTGGGTAGTCTGAATTGTTCCATGAATGAGTGCGCTCCTTAAACAAATTGAATGGTGTAGCCATAAAGATCAGCTGAGAACATTCACACTAGCCACTACGATGACAGAATAACCTTCCGATCGCTGTTATCCCCAGATTTTTTGACTTCCTTCTCCAAAAGGTAAAATCCGGGGATAAAGGCATAGCATATGCTTTCGATGTAGCTTTCTTTCAGAAAGCTTTTAGCTTACGCTTCTTCAGGTTATTTCTGCCCTCTCCGTTATCGTGTACATGTTTTAGTTCATCTTACATAGCTCAAAATATATCAAAAAGGTTTACCGTAGTAGCACGGTTTTTATTTCGTAAGGTTTAAAAGACAATGTAATCTGACCATTGGTACTGGCCAGCGGTTCGCCTGCTTCTTCCAAAGCATTGGAGAGACAAGCTTGTTCAAATGCATGCGGCCATTGCAGCGTCACACGTTCACGTGTGCCCGAAGATTCATAGAAACGTAGCACCGTACCGCGTCCATCCTCTGCCATTTTGACCGTATCCAAAATGACATGGCTGCTATCGAATTCAATCCATGCTCCTGATGCCGGGCGTACGCCTTCGTTCTGCTCTACCTGATGCACAGGCACTTCATGGTTCAATTCGGCTGCCTGACGTACCGTATGTGCACTTCTCCAGTCGCCTTCATGTGGATACAGGGAATAGGTGAAGTCATGTTCTCCAATATCCGCAGTCCGGTCAGGCCATCTCGGTGCACGCAACAAGGAAAGGCGAATCGTGCTTCCCTGTACGTCGTATCCGTATTTGCAATCATTGAGCAGACTAACGCCATATCCGTACTCCGCGACATCTGTGAAGCGGTGTCCGCACACTTCATACTGAGCCTGTTCCCAACTCGTGTTGCGATGGGTCGGACGCTCCAATGCACCGAATGGAATTTCATAGGTCGCTTTGGAAGTCATTACATCGATCGGGAAACCCACTTTGAGTAATTTATGATCTTCATTCCAGCTTACATGGGTCTTAAAATCAATCCGTCGATTGTCATGATAGAACACCATATCCTGCGTAATCACAGACTGGTGAAGCTTCCACCGAAAACGCAGTACGTCCTTCGTAGTGCCTGCCAGAACCAGTTTCTTCTCCACAAGCTCCACTTCTCCAGCAACCTGAGCCTCATAACGGCTGTCGATATCCCAGGCATCCCAGAGCGTCGGACGGTCATGGAAAAAGTAAAATTGATTGCCACGTTCACCCGGCTTCAGAATCTCGCGTTCTGCTGTCTTGTCCCACAAGCGGGATATCTCGCCACGATCGTTAAACTGCACATAGTAATACGCGGTTTCCCATGTATCTGTAAAGTTCTTTTGCCCGGCAATGCTCGTCATTTCCCGTACATTCATTTCCCTTGCATTTTCCGGTACGAGCCAAATTGTCTTATGCCCAAACGCTGGAATGTCCGTCACCAGAACCGAAATTTGGCTATCTTCCCGATCCATGCGCAAGCGCTGACCTTCTTCATCTATTACGTAACGATCGAATCCATCGTGCATTTGAAGTTGAACAACTTCACTTCGAGTCCAGCCGAGACTGTTAAACACAACATAAGGTACAGAACCCTCTGGCCCCTGGGTGTTAATTCCCTTCGTCAATGAGGAAATCCCTTGATTCAACCCTGCTTTACCCAATTCAAATACCCGGACATATTCCTCGTCTGAGGTTACATACGATTCCGTAATGGCCGAGCCAGGGATAATATCATGAAATTGATTCAGCAAAATCAGCTTCCAGCCATCATGCAGCGAAGATCGTACTTCCGCTTCCTGCTGCGGCTCCATATCCGGCAGGGCAAGTGTGTTCCAGAGCTCCGCTTCACGATAAAGCACTTCAGCCTTCCGGTTGTTGCGCTTATTGCGGCCATGGGTCGTGTAGGTCCCCCGGTGAAGCTCCAGATACAAGTCGCCATGCCACTTCGGAAGATCAGGCTGCGCCTTCTCAATTCCGTCAAAAAAGGCTCCGGCGGTACTATAACCATTCTTCGGTTGGCCCACCATCAACTCGGAACGATCCACGTACTCCAACATCTCTCGCGTCACTCCGCCACCACCATCCCCATGCCCATACAGAAGCATATGCTCAGGATGCGCCGCCTTCTCGCGGTAAGACTGCCAATGATCATGAATGTCCTTCGGCAGCGTATGCTCGTTGACACCATGATTGAGATAAGACAGGATGGACGTGCCATCAATGCCTACCCAGTGGAAAAGATCATATGGAAACACGTTCGTATCATTCCACCCGAGCTTGGTCGTCATGAAATACTCCACATTGCCATGCTTCAAAATCTGAGGCAGGGAAGCACAATAACCAAATGTATCTGGCAGCCATTCAATCTGAGATGTTTTGCCGAACTCCTCCATATAAAAGCGCTGACCATATAACATCTGACGAATCAGGGATTCACCGCTCGGAATGTTCAGATCCGGCTCAACCCACATCCCGCCAACCAGTTCCCAGCGTCCTTCGGCAATGCGCTTCTTCACCCGTTCATATAGCTCGGGATCATGTTCCTTCAGAAAAGCATACAGCAAAGGCTGGCTCTGGGAATAAACATAATCGGGATATTCATTCATGAGTGCATCCACCGTGGAGAATGTACGACTGGTCTTGCGCACCGTCTCACGTACAGGCCACAGCCAGGCAATATCGATGTGCGATTGCCCCACCATATGCTCCAAGCCTTCGGCGTTTCCACCAATCTCTCGCACTTCATGGATCAATCTTTCTTCGATGTTGTGGATGTCATTCCCCTGCTTGACAGCCTCTTCTGTCAGACCTACGAATTGATCCATCGCCCGATAGATCGCTTCCAGCAGGCGCACACGGCGGAAATCACTTTCCGGCAGCAGCACTGCGGAATCACGCACAATTATGACCGTGTACATCAGGCTGCGAACAGGTTCATTCGGTCGCACCAACAAACTGCTGATGGATGTAATCGGCGGCTGAATAACCGCCTGTTGGTTCAGTGGATCTACAGGCTCGGGTACCGGATCAAATAACTCAATCTCTAGCTCAGGCTGAGCACCTATTCGGGAAGGGTCGAGCGTTACATACGTATGATTACGATCCAGCCCCTGATAGGAATGTCCATTTACCCGAAGCAAGCCTTCCCCACCGGATTCAAATACAAGTCCGTATGGCTCCTGCTGCCAGGATGCAGGCACTTCCAGACGTGTACGGAAGAAATAAGTCGTTCCCTGATCACTCGGAAAACGATTCAACCCTTCACCTTCTGGATAAGCCTTTTGATCCTCGTATTGTCCTGGCACTTTATAATAAGCGCGGATGATGTCCCAACTGCGTAGCTCCATTTGCTCCAACCACTGACGTTCGGACAACTCGCGAATAAATCGTCTGATGCGTTCCATTTCCTTACGCCTCCTCTACGGTCAGCTCGGCGAACTGCGTATCGTTCACATGTCTTCCGATATGAATATGGAATTGACCTGGTTCAACGACAGGTGTGAGATCACGACCGATATATTGCAGCTGCTCTGCTCCAATATGGAAGGCTACCGTCTTCGTCTCTCCAGGTTCCAAATTCACTTTTGCAAACCCCTTTAGCTCTTTGGCTGGACGAGCGACTCGACTGACCACGTCAGATACATACATCTGTATGACTTCTGCGCCTCTGCAAGCCCCCGTATTAGTGACCTCCACCGATACGGTGACTGTCTCGTCTGCCTTCATCGACTCTGTACTCAGCTCCGGCTCACTGTAATTAAAAGTAGTATAGCTAAGCCCATATCCGAATGGATAACGAGGCTCCAAATCCTCTTCCAAATAACGCTTGCCGCGTGAACGTTTGCCATTGTAGTAAATCGGTAACTGACCCACATGCTTCGGAATGGATATCGTCAGTTTGCCGGACGGATTTACTTCGCCGAATAAAATATCCGCAATGGCATGCCCACCCTCTTGGCCTGGATACCAAGCTTCCAGAATGGCATCGGCATGTTCATCCACCCAAGGCTCGGTAATGGGCCGACCGTTGATATATACAATGACAAGTGTTTTGCCAAGCTCGTGAATCTCCTGAATCAGCTCCAGCTGGACTCCGGCGAGTCCAAGCGTCATGCGGTCAATGCCTTCTCCACACTCCATGTCATTCCATGAGTTATCGGACACATTGGAAGCGCCTGTCTTCAGATCGATCGTTCCTTCACCAAAATCACGGGCACTTGAGCCGCCAACGACCATGATGACCGTATCGGCCTGACGTGCAGTTTCTATCGCGTGCTCGAACCCTTCTCTCGAATCACCCTTGATGCGGCAACCCGGTGCATACAGCACCCGGGCTTCACCATTCGATTGTCCATCTGAGTCCTCCTCCGCGTACCCACGCTCACTTACGGCAAGCTTACTGCGGATGCCATCCAGCACCGTAGCCACTTTGGATTTCGGTTGGGGGGATGTATAATCGCCCAACTGGTTATAAGCTTGGTCTGCATTAGGACCAATAACAGCAATTCGGCCCGCTGTTGCCGTCGACAGAGGCAGAGCAGCAGCTTCATTTTTGAGCAAGACCACACCTTCTGAAGCCAATTGGCGTGCCAGTTGAATATGCTCTGCACTGCCAATGACCTCTGCTGCTCGATCAGCATCCACATAAGGCTGCTCGAATAGTCCCAGCTTGAATTTCAGTGCCAGCACGCGGCGGACAGCCTGATCCAGTACATGCATTTCAAGCTTGCCTTCCGAGATCGCCTGCACCAGATATTGTCCAAACATCTCACCGGACATTTCCATATCAATCCCTGCCTGAATGGCCTGTACGGATGCTTCCAATCCATCTGCTGCCACATCATGCCCACTTGCGAGCATGTTAATGGCACCGCAGTCCGTAATCACCAAACCGTCAAAGCCCCAGTCTTTTCGCAGAACGTCATCCAGCAGTTCCGTATTAACCGTACACGGGATACCGTCGATTTCGTTATACGCCGGCATAATGGATTGAGCGCCTGCTTCAACAGCTTTGCGGAACGGATACAGATCTACTTCCAGCAGCTCACGCCAGCCCATGTGCACCGGTCCCGCATTGCGTCCACCTTCCGAGCTTCCATAACCGACAAAGTGTTTCAGTGTAGCCGCGACCGCATCCTCTTGGTCCAAACGCTCGCCTTGAAGTCCTTGCACGGATGCAACAGCCAGTTCGCCAATGAGATACGGGTCTTCACCAAAGCATTCCTCGGTACGCCCCCAACGTGGATCACGTACAACATCCAGCACCGGAGAATAGGTTACCGCACCGCCTTGAGCACGCGTCTCGCGAGCGACTGCCCGGCACATGTCACGGTACAGATCCACGTTCCAGGTACTTCCCAAGAGCAAGGGAACCGGATAGACCGTTCCGTCAATCGCCATATGTCCGTGTGAGCACTCCTCTCCGATCAGAATGGGAATTCCCAGTCTGGAATGCTCTACAGCATGGCGCTGAATGAGGTTTACTGCTTCTGCCCCTTCTCTGGCAGACAGTCCATTTTCAAGCGTAACACCCGTCCATGGATCTGCACGAAGTGCACCATACAGGGAGCCTACACCCCCGTTTTCCACCTGCTGCTTAAAGGATTCATTCAACGTGATGTTTCCCTGATCATTCGTATATGTCTGCCAGCCAAAAGGCTGGATGAGCTGACCCGCCTTTTCCTCCGTCGTCATTAAGCTCAGCAGATGTTCTACTCGCTCTTCCACGGAGTTGCTTTTATCCTTATATATCATCATCCTTCGATGCCTCCATCTGTAGAAGTGATTTGGTTACTCTTTGACAGCTCCGACCGTCAGACCCTGTACAAAGTAACGCTGGAAGAACGGATAAGCGAAAATAATCGGCAACGTGGCGAGAACCACCATAGCCATCCGTGAAGTATCCTGCGGGATGGATTGCATCGCCGCCAGACTCATCGAGCTGTTCGCCGAGTTCTGCTGAATGAACTGGATGCTGGACTCGATCCGCATCAGCATCGATTGCAGCGGTACGAGGTTGGGATTATCGATATATAACAGCGCATTGAACCAATCGTTCCAGTAACCTAGCGTACTGAACAAGCCGATCGTCGCCAGCCCTGGCAGCGATAATGGAATAACAATTTTCAGGAACGTATAAAATTCTCCGGCTCCATCAATTCTCGCGGATTCAATGACTGCATCCGGCACACTGGTTGAATAGAACGTACGCAGGATCATGATATAGAAGGCATTCATTGCGAGTGGCAGGATCAGTGCCCATACGGTATCTTTTAATCCAAGAAGCTGGGACACGACCATATAGGTCGGGATCATCCCGCCGTTAAACAACATGGTCAGAATGGCAAATATGGAGAAAAATCTCCGATAACGGAAGCTCTTGCGGGAAATCGCATAAGCGTACAATGACATTAGAATTAAACTGACAATGGTACCCAGTACCGTGACCAAAATAGTGACCCCGTACGCACGCAGCAGCGTGTCTCCACTCTGCCACACAAACTGATAGGCTGCGAGACTCCACTCTGCCGGAATGAGTCGATACCCGTCACGGGCCAGTACCTTCTCGTCCGTGAGCGAGATGATGACCACAAACACAAAAGGAAATACACAAATCAAAGCGAATAGACCGGCTATAATGTTCATAATTACGTTCCAGCCGTTGGATACATGATGGAAGTCGCGTTTTTTTACGAGTTGAGCCACAGTGGTTCACTCCTTTCCCTTATCCTAGAATAGGCTGCTATCTTTATCGATTTTGCGAACAACATAGTTGGAAATGATAACAAGCACGAAGCCCACAACGGATTGATACAATCCGGCAGCTGTACTCATGCCAATCTCACCGCTTGTTTTCAAGCCACGATACACATACGTATCAATAACATTCGTGACAGAATACAACGTACCTGAATCCCTTGGCACCTGATAGAAGAGACCAAAGTCGGCATAGAAGATACGACCTACGGCCAGCAGGGTCATAATAATGATGATGGGGGATAGCAACGGAATCGTTATGTTACGGATCTGCTGCCATTTATTGGCGCCATCGATCATCGCTGCCTCATACAGCGACCGATCAATCCCCAGAATGGAAGCCAGATAGACAATGCTGTTGTACCCGATGGTTTTCCATAAAGCTACGAACACCAGGATATACGGCCAGTACTTCGCTTCCGAATACCACTGAATGGGTTCCACACCGAACCAGCCAATAATTTGATTCAACATCCCCCGGTCCATGCTCAGGAAGCTGAACGCGAAGTAACCTACAATAACCCAAGACAGGAAATAAGGGAGGAACATACCTGTCTGATACAACTTGGCCAATCGTTTATTAATCAGTTCCGAGAGCAGAATTGCCAAACCTACAGCGAATACCAACCCCAAGAAAATAATGGCAATGTTATAAAAAAGTGTATTTCGAGTAATGAGCCACGCATCGTTGGTGCTGAACAGGAACTTGAAGTTGTCCCAACCCACCCATTCGCTCTTCATCAGACTGGCCCAGAAGCCTTCGCGACTGAAGCGATATTCCTTGAATGCTGCTACTGTACCTACCAATGGAAGGTAGGAGAAGAAGAAGAACCAGATAGCGCCTGGCAGCACCATGAACAGCATGACTCGGTTTCTAATCAAATTTTTCAAAAATGACGTCATATGGAGATCCTCCTTCAGGCTTGAATGAAAAAGGATCGGGCGCAACAAACAGCGGCCCGATCCCTGAATTTACCCTTACTTATTTGCCGCTCTCCAGGCATCAAGCTGGGTTTGGGCTTCAGCCATCACTTTTTCAAGTCCGGCTTGATTGAACTTCTCAATCACTTGCTCCAAATTGTTCTCTGGATCCAGCGTACCTGTCATCAATGCGGCCCAGTATTGCTCTTTGACATTCTGCACTGCTGTCAGTTCCGACGACACGTTACTTGAGTCAAAGTTAAAACTCAGAATTGGGGAATTTACACCCTCTGCATTAAACTTCTTGAACTCATCCCATTTGTTATCCGGGTCATTGTTGTTCAGATACAACAACATGTTGTTACCGAGGGAGTAAGAAGGCATATCGTAGTTCTTGGATTCAGCCAGATTTTCCATGTGCGTATCATCCACTTTTTTGTAGTGAACGCCCTCAATACCGGAATCGACCATATTGCGCAGCACTGGATCTGTATTCAGCAGGTTCAGGAACTCCATTGCTTTCTCCGGATATTCGGAGTTGGCCGAGATGGCCATGATCGAACCTTGTACAGACGTGTTAGTGATAATCGCGTCACTAGCTGGCGTGGAAACTACCGGATATCCGTAACTTGCCGACCATTGGTTGTCTGCGAGCGGTTGTGTCTGTGCACGATCCAGGAACCAGTTGCCTGATGTGGTCAGGTCATTGGTGGAACCTGTTGTTGCTGCCTCTGCCGACACATAACCAGCTTTGTAGTATTTGCTCATCGTTTTGAGTGCTGCTTTCATTTCCGGAGTATCCAGAATGTTCACAATCTTGTAATCCGTCGTATCCAGTTTGATTGCCATTGGCAAATTCTGAATGACGTAGTCATAAGGAACATAAGGAACGAAGTTTTTATCCATTCCAAATGGAGTCACACTTGGCTCATTTTCCTTGATTGTTTTGAGCAAAGGCTCCAGACTGTCTAACGTACGAATATTGGAGATGTCCATTTTGTATTTATCAAGCAGCGTTTTGTTGAAACGCCATACCTCTTGTTGAGGCAGTTCCTTGTTGGCCGGAATTCCGTAATTGTGTCCGTCTACTTTCGAACCGCTCAGGAATGCAGGATCAATGGTTTTAATGAGATCCTGACCGTATTTAGGGAGCAAATCATCCAGTTCCAGGAATGCGCCCTTTCTGGCATTTTGAACATAATCGAATCCGCCGGATGAGGTGAACAGGATGTCCATTGGCTCACCGGATGCTACGTTAACTTGCATCTTTTGCGGATAGTCACCCCAGTCAACCATTTTCATCGTTACTGTGGCATTGATTTTTTCTTTGGTGTACTTGCTGACTTCTTCCATCACTTTATTAACATCTTTCTGAGGGGTACCGATGGTGTACCAGATCAGCTCGACAGGATCCTCCCCTGCTTCCCCTGATTCTGAAGCATCCTTGCTTCCTCCACAGGCGCTAAGAACAAGTGTAACCGCCATCAACAATGCAAGTACGAGAGAAAAACTTTTTCTTTGTTTACTCATTTCCTTGATCCTCCCTTTTCGTGTTCCCTTTAGCTCTACAAACTAACTGCTTTAACCTTATCGAATGAAAGCATTTTCAAAAAGAAGATAAACTTAATATTTCGAGGTACAAATTAAAGAGAAATCAGTACTGATTCATTAATTTGTACCAATTTGAATGAATCGCTTACATAAAAAAGACATGCTGAGTAACATTTGGCACCAACTCCATTGCATGCCCTCCTGTCCCCAGAATGTCTCATCCATTTCAGTCCACTGGTCTAATCGTGATCCACTGGAAATTATCCAAAAACCTTAAAATCAGTAGGTGAAATTCCCACATACTTGCGGAACTGTTTATAGAAATATCCGGTCTCCCAGTACCCGACATTCCTTGCGATCTCATGTACTTTCAGATTCGAATTGCGCAGCTGTTCCTTGGCACGTTCAATCCGGTATTTATTGATATATTCGGCAAAAGTATCCCCCGTCTCCTTATGGAACAGTTGTCCTAAATATACCGGATGAAGATGGTAGTGAGCACCCAGCAGCTTCAGGGAAAGTTCTTCTGCGTAATGTTTGTCAATATGTTGAAGCACCTGGTTGACGATCGGATTCTTTAAATCCTGAAGCAGAGACTGAATCGTCTCCGAACCAACCTGCTGCAACGCCTGCACGAGTTCATCAAAGGTTCCGCTGTCCAGCACAAGGCGAAGTCCACGTTGGTAAATAGCCGATTCATCCGAATGTTTGATGCCCTCCAATTCCATCTTGAAGCGAATGACCACTTCCAGTGCGATGTTCTGCAACTCAGCCGGAGTAACTCCGTCGCGGTGCTGTTCAAAATCGACCCGAATTCGCTCCGCAAGCAGCTCTGCATTGCGGGATAGAATGAGCTTCGCGTACTCCTTCCAATCGATCGAGAAGGAAGAAGCAGAGCTTCCACCCTTCTCCAATATGGCATGATCGATCACTTTAAGATCAGGATAGATCATCACATACTGGAGCGCCTTTTTCGCCTCCTGATAGCTTGCAGGAGCATGGTGAAGCCCACGCATCAGACTTCCTGCACCAATCAGAACATCAGGATGTGTCTCACACAGCGCAGCGGATAATGCCTCAAGGCACTCCATAAATTTCTTTTTCTCGTCCTCACCTGCATGCACATTGGCAACAATGACAATGTCTCCATCAATGTCATGAAATATATTTACATTGGACTTATCCTTCAGCATGTCCTCCACTCGCTCAAACATGCCGGATGCTTCTCCTTTAGTGCGAAGTACTGCTACTGCAACATCAGGTGCATCCAGCGAAAGATTCAAGAACTGTGCCCGTTCCTCGAATTCCGTGGAGGCAATCTGTCCCGTCAACCATCGGTGAAGGATGTTGTCTTTCAGAATCTGAACACCATAAGCATCATCCGTTTGAGGAGACAACGTATGGTCCAGCTTGGAAGCCGTATTGCGAAGCGTGGATTCCAGCTCTTCCACATTAATCGGTTTGAGCAGGTAGTTTTCGATCCCCAGCTGCATGCCCTCTTTCAAATATTCAAACTCATTGAAACCACTAAGAATAATCACCTTGATGTCAGGCTGCAATTGCCTTGCTTCCCGAATCAGATCCAGACCATTCATGAATGGCATAGATATATCGGTAATCAGAATGTCCACAGGCTGCGCGGACAAGGCCTTTAATGCGGCCTGTCCATTGCCGGCATGGCTTACAATTTCCATATCGAACGATGACCAATCCAAAATATCGTACAAACCTTCAATGATGAACGGTTCATCATCCACAATAAATACCTTGTACATATTAAATACCTGTCCCTTCTGTATGAGGATAACGTACCCTGATCAGGGTACCTTCTCCGAGTGTACTCTCTATCGTGATACCGAATTCCGGTCCATACAGGAAACGCAAACGGGTGTGAACGCTGCGCAGTCCGAACATTTTACCCGACTCTTCCGGACGTTCCAGTTCTTCTAAAATTTCAGTCAGGCGTGCAGGCTCAATGCCTTTGCCATTATCTCTGACCTCTACCTGCAGAGCATCGCCCAGTTCTTCAACAACGATCGTTAATTGATTATCCGAACGTTCTGTCTGAATGCCGTGCACCACATAGTTCTCAATAATCGGCTGCAGGGATAGCTTGACTACTGGATGCTGATTATGCACAGGGTCCAACTGAATCGTGTACATAAAAATGTCCTTATACCGGATTCGGAACAATTCCAGATATAAACGGCAAGCTTCCATCTCATCCTTGAGCGTATAATTTTTCTTCTGTTGAACGAGGCTCTTGAATAACACCGATAAACTGTAGATCATCTCGCCGACATCCTTCGCCCCCTGCGAAATCGCCCTCATTCGGATGACTTCCAGCGTGTTATAGAGAAAGTGAGGATTAATCCGTGCCTGGAGAGCGACCAGTTCTGTCTCCTTTTGTTTGATCTCGGCTTTGTAGACACGTTCAATATATTGATTAAGTTCATCCAGCATATCGTTGAAACTGTGCGAGATCTGTCCGAGCTCATCATCACGGGCATCATCGATGCGTGCTGTCAGGTTGCCGTATTTCACCCTTTGGGTGAAACGAATAATTCTGCGGGTGCGTTTGGCAAAATTAATAATGAAAAACGCCGGAACCAGCACTGCAAACAGGATACATATGATGCTAATCGAAACGATTGTATTGCGTGTACCCGCATAGGCCTCAGCCATCTCATCCACAGGGACCGTGCCAACGACCACATATCCCTGATCTGCCGAGACAAACTTATTCACATACATATTTCTCTCCTTTTTCATCGAGTCCATATCCGTCTGATCAAACAGGGAATCGGCCACATTTATATACGGGTACTTTTTGCCGTAATAGTTACTGTTGGAATCGAACAATACTGTGCCTCTGGCTGACAGCACAACAATTTCTCCCTTAAGATTACTTTCATAACTATCCAAAGCGTTACCAATTCCCGCTGAGTCAAAGAACACAAGGAACTGACCCAAATTCCGAAGGGTCTGCGTATCGTTGATAGGCACCCGAATCGCATACAGCGCCGGGTCCCATTGATTAATTTCTTTGCGAATCCAATAGTTTGGTGCGCTGATATTCGGTGTCTCCATCGCCATCACGTCAGGAATATAGGAATGGGCCACATTGGTGTTTAGCTTTCTGAACTGCTTATGTTGATTGAAGGAGGACAGATCCTGCTGTTCGGCACTATATAACATCACTTGATTGATATCCGAATTGCGATCCATGATATTCTGAAAATGTTTCAGTACATCAGCTGAGTAATCATCCTGATTCGCATAATAGCCATTCGTCAGATGCTGTACATACTCGGCGTACGTGTGGTTCATCAGATAGGTGATATTGGACGATAACGCCTCATTCTGATGCATATCCCTCACCATGTTCTGCACCGATTCATACTGCTGATGAATATATCGGTCGACACTCTCCATCGCCGCTTTCTGGATCGCCAGCTCTCGGCGAATCGTGGCATCGGACACTGATAGGAAAATGATATAGGACAAGGTAATTATCGTTACAATCGAAATCATGGAGAAGATGAACAGCATCTTCATAAACATATTATTTTTAAAGAAATTTTTGTAAACGCTAACAATTTTCAAGTCACATGTTCCCTCCGATGCTGTTTTCCTGTCTAAAGTATATCATCTGCCTTCTGACATTAACTTGTCACCTAGAACTTTTCTTTATTTTATACCTATGTTTCTTTAATTTCGCCCTATTTGAAAATGCTTTCATGCCCTATCGTTAACCATAAGTTTATTTTTGTGTAAAAGAATACCTTACATTCATTCGACTTGAAGGAGGAACAGCATGACACGCAAACACAAACCCAAAGGCCTCATCCCCAAAGTAACCGCAATGGTTCTCACTTCGGCTCTGCTTGGACAAGTCATTGCCTCATCCGTTTATGCCGGAGACACGCTCCCTTACACAGGTGACAGCGCCAAGGGAGTAAATCAGCCTTATCAGCACGGCTACACCGCTGCCCAGATTCTGAATTGGACACCCGAAAGTGATATCCATGGTGATCTGCTTCGTGCTCATGTACCTTTGCAGCCACGTAATGATGCCTTTGCGGCCACGCAAGCATATCCCGAACTCAGCCCGGACACCCAGTTGTTTACGATGAGTGGCGATTACGGCAACGCGTTCTTTGACAGCACCCCTTACACGAATGAATTCAGCGAGTACCTCTTTAATTATTGGCAGTACACAGACTATTACAGCTATTGGCATGGTATGGCTTCTGCTGGTGTGCCTGAGGAATTGTATGACCCCAATAAGGAATGGACGGAAAAGTACTTTGAGTTTGGCATTTTGAACATTCCGAATCCGGCCTATACCAATGCCGCACACAAAAACGGTGTCCGTTCCATCGCCAACATCTTCTTCTCCGACAACGATCGCGGACCACAAACCTACAAGCAGATGCTTGTGCAGGATGAGAAAGGGAATTTCCCTGTCGCTGCAAAGCTGGTCGAGATGGCAAAGTATTATAATTACGACGGATACTTCTTCAATCAGGAAGAGGTTGCCAAAGGCGTTGCGCCTGAAGACATCGCTTCCTACAAGAAATTCATGAAGTATTTAAGAGACGAAGGACTATATGTTCAGTGGTATGACTCCACCATCAATACAACGGGCAAAATTCAATATCAGAACCAGTTTAACGGACTCAACAGTCCATTTGTGCAAGATTCTGCATTAGGCAGAGTCTCGGATTCGATCTTCCTGAATTACGTGTGGAACCATGACATGCTGCGTGATTCGCGCGATCATGCCCTAGGTTTAGGTCTTGACCCACTGGAAACGGTATTTGCCGGTGTCGAAGGTGGGAATGACCAGTTTGGCCGTTGGAAGCAGCTCTACGATCTGCGTAACAATCTGGACGAGAACGGTCAGCCGATGAACAGTATTGCAACGCTTGGTGCCGACTTTACCCATAATGCCCTGGATGAAGAAATGGGCGATGGCAGCACGAATCATAGAGCCGAAGACGAGTACCAATGGATGACCTTTGTGCGTGACCGCGCTTGGTGGTCAGGTCCAAATCAGGACCCAACCAATGCACGCCGTACGGCATCCGTCGATCTGTCCGATGTGTATGCTTCTGGTGCAAAGTGGGACGGCATCGCCGCTTATCTCACCGAACGCTCCGTTATTCACGGCTCCAATTTTGCGACCAACTTCAATACAGGCCACGGTCTGAGATATTATGAAGACGGAACCGTCTCCAATGCAACCGAATGGTCAAATATTAATATTCAAGATATCCCGGTCACCTGGCAGTGGTGGATGGATAGTCAAGGTGACAAACTCACTGTTGATTTTGACTATGGTCCAACCTATGAAAAAGGTGCTCGCTATACTTATGATTCCGTTGGTGCGTTCACTGGCGGCAGTTCTCTTGTCGTAAATGGAAGTCTGAATACGGACAATTTCCTGCGTCTGTACAAGACAGATCTGTCGATCAACGCCCAATCCAAACTTGAACTCACCTATAACAAACCATCTGTCAACGACGCTTCCTCCATGCAAGTTGGACTGATCTTCGAGGATGAACCGACCAAAGTGGTCAAAGTCAAAGTGCCAAATTCAGGTCAGCACACGTCAGGCTGGAAGACTACTTCACTCGATCTGAGTGCATACCAAGGGAAGACCGTTGCAGCTTTTGGTCTATCCTTCGACCCTAATGATACTACGATTGAGAATTATCAAATGAACATTGGTGAGATTCGTATATCCGACGGTTCTGCCGCCAAACCGAATGCGCCAACCGGATTCCATATTGCCAAAGCACTGACCAACACCGATGAGTTGGTTGTCGAATGGGATATGGAAGACTATTCGAAGGTTAAGCAATATAATCTGTATGAGAACGGCGCTTATGTCGGCGGCGTGTATGACTCCACATTTTATATTAAATCGCTCAAACATCCCGCTGGCGAACTGTCCATTCGTGCTGTAGGCGCAGATGGTACCGAGAGTGAAGCAACCGTCCTGTCCTATGATCTGAATACAGCTGTTCAGGACATTGATGTGAAATTCAAGAACAATGGCGATGCTATTGTCAGTTGGAAAAACCCAAAGAAGAACCCAGGTAAAGATCCGATCCAGCTTACACTCCAAACTGAGTACACGAAGGAACCTTTCACCAAGACACTTCAGGTCAAAAAAGGAAAACAGTCTGCCATTCTGACAGGCCTTCCGACCAATGGTGAACATTACGTCCTGGATATCGCCATTGGCAAACAGAATCCAGTCACTACGACCGGACAACTGACAGATACTCAGATTACACCATATGCCAAGGAAAAGGTTACGGTAAAGGATGGAAAGTACACCCTTGCATTGCCTGATTTGGAGGATTGGTACAAAATCTATGTCTATGAAAATGAGGTAGCACGCGAATTCGGAGTAACTTACGTTTCGCAGAAATTCCCTTATATCATTCGGGGCAGAACGAAGCTGAGTGAACTGACATTCACGCCTGCATCCAGCACCAGTTCCCTGAATCTCGTTATCGAAGATTATGCCGGCAATAAAGCAACGACGATTCTGCGATAAAAGATTCACAAAAAATCAATCCAGCCCTTTCGCTTCCCTACAGGAAGTCGGAAGGGCGTTATTCATGTTCGGTACTTTTAATTAAACCCTACAATACGCCGTTCATTCCACCAAATATCCGACCTAAAACATTAAAATAGATCATAATAAATGACAATATAAGTGCTATCGATAGAATGGGTAAAAATCGTTTTTTATTTTTCGGTATGATCAGCAACAACACAACAATCAAAATTAAATATATTATCATAAGGATTGGAACTAAATAGTAATGAGTATGAATAGGTAAGTAAGCGTGACGTAATTGATACCCTTCTGACAGTAATAATGTAACGGGGAGAGCTGCAACAACATTAGATAACAGCCCACTCCCACGTACATACCACATAATATAAGCACAGATCGGAGATACCACCGCGCATATCCCCCAAAAAACCATAGCCCTTTCTGGAGAAAAATGTAGAAATAACACGGTGTAAACATAATACACTGTCAGCATTGACCCAAAAAAGACGAATATTTTTACTGCCGCCAATTTGGGAGAATAGCTAAAGACCGATATAAGCGCTGCAACAAATACCCATACACCCAGACGTCCACCGATATCGTCAAATATAGGGTTGATTCCCGGAACATCAACAAGTTTGGCTGCCACCCCCATGATAACTCCGATCAGCATGGCATACCCTATCGATACAACTTTTTGTTTTGCGGTTGACTCGCTCTTAAGCCTAATCTGATTCATTTACCCTTGAACCTTCTGCTGTTCCAACAAATAAAATATATAATCGGTTGGCACACCGGTATAACCTAGCTGTCTCAACATCGCGGTCACATTGCCCCGGTGATACGTTCCGTGGTTGACAACATTCTGTAGAATGTCGGAAAAACGTGTTTCCATTTTACCGTATTTCGGATGCTCAATCGTCATCTTTTTGTCTGGTTCAGGCGTATTCCGCAGTAAATCGCGGAAACGTTCGGCAACGCTGTCAAACAGCTCCCGCATCTCATTCACGGTTTTGCCCTGTGCTTCCTCTGTCCAGCCCGAGATTTTCGGGAAAATCCCCTCGTTCGGAACTTCCGCGAGCACGAGCATATAGAGCTGTTCGAACAAGTACATGTGTGCACATGTTTGTGATACGGATGGGAAAACGCTCGTCACCTCCGCATGGAATACCTCCTTCGGGAGTTGCTCCAGGTGTGCAAACAATCGATCGTTTGCCCAAACATGATAGTCATACAGTCGGTATGGTTGTTGAAGCATCGATGAATTCACCTTTCCCTTCTTCGCATAATTTGGCTGCCGCAGCTTTGTCTTTATCATATAACAAGTTCGCTGACAAATGTTGTCAGTGAACTTCAATTCGGATCGTTTTCATAATGTTTGGCGATACAGTATGCCTTTTCCTGAATCCGCCGCTTCAACTCCAGTGGTTCGCGGATGCGAATGGCCGTGCCGAACGTCAGGAGATATGTCGGTAAGTATTTGTTCATCGTCGGAACATCGATCAGAAACCGTGCCTCCCGATCGGTTCGTTCCGTCAAATAGTGGTGCAGATGCCAGTGGCCGCAAACCACATTAAGCGTGTCAGGCTGTCCCTCGATACGGATAACCGTCAGCGGTCCATCTGCCTCACGTCTCTGGTTGGACTGCTCACAGATTATGTATTGTTCAAAGATGTAAAACATAATCATCTAGCAAAAAAGACGAGTCTCCTTTGATTTAGGTGACTCGTCTTTTGGGTTATTATTATGAAAGTTATGAAGTTCCCTTTTGTTTGCTTGCCTGCATCTGCTGGGCAAACCTCATCATCTCTTCGAACTCTTCTTCGGATACGGCATCGCCGTCGGCGCCTATGTCTTGTACAATCGGAATTTCGGGTTTGGCTTTGGTTCCTTTGCCGTATGTACGGGAACGGGTTCCAGCTGCACCAGCAGCCTGTTTGCCTTTGACCTTGGCTTGGTCACGAATGTATTGTACCGCCTTCTCATAGGAATTCACCTGCTTGAGCAGCATGTTGGAGGCAATGGCCTCAACAAAGTTACGATTAATTCTTTGCTCACCACCGGATACAAGCAATGCCATCAAATAATGAATCAGTACATTGATCACTTCACCAGGCAACTTGTAGCTGAGGTCGATCTTCTCAAAAATGTCCACCAGGTTGTCCGGTACGGCACCAGGGAAGAACGTCTGAAGCAATCGTGTGTAGGGCTCATTACGCAGCATCATATTGTATTGATGAATATCACACTTGGTCGAAAATTGTGGTGGCACTTCGACGTAGTATTCCATCTGAACCACATGTTCGACAGGTGGTTCACCGGAATCCTCTTTACGCTCAGGCTCCTCCATATGCTGTCTTAAGGCAACTACCTTCGCTGCCTGGACCGTCTGCTGCTCATGTCGCTTCTTGGTCTGTCTGAACTGCAAGCTTGCCTTGTGTTGAAGATCATCCAGCACGAGCTGTCCCTGTGGGTTGAAGATATCATCTTCATCCAGCAAACGGCATACATCCTGTACGCTGAGATTGAACTTGTTCACCACATAATTCACAATGCCGAGCTGTTCGTGATCGAACCGCAATTGCTCCACATGGCGGCGATTGACCGACTCACGCGGAAAACGCAATATAATGTCGGCATAATTCAGGCTGTTCTCTTCGGCTGCCCCATTGATCCCGCTGCGCTGTGCCGAAGTCGACACTTCCGACAACGCCTGCTCCAGTTCATAATCAATGACATGGGTATTCAATTCAAATATATCGTAAAAAGGAACGGAAATATTTTCTTTATTCGCTGCTGGGTAAGGCGCGTCACCGCTCTCTATCGCCGAAAAACCGGAACGCAGTGAGAGTACGGCAAACTTGCCGATTTTGTCACGAAGCAGCAGTGTCAAATGCTGTGTACGGAAAAATTCTGCCGGGGAGAGCGGAGGCTGCAGCTCATATTCATAAATGTAATCGTCATTTTCCGGAATATACAGCCGTGAAGTCTGAAGCAAACCAACAGCTTCAAGCTTGGATGCCTGCTCCACCAAATACTTGCGCCCTTTCTCGCTGGGCTCGAGTCCCAATGTCATGAACAGCCTCCGTTGCTGTTCAAGCGGCGAGTAACCGACCTGTTCACCGGGAAGATGCTGAAACAGCAGTCGATACAAGCCTACCGCAAAGGCACCTACCATTGGCTGATACGCTCCGGTGAGCATGCGGTCATCCAGGGCGCTAAGTCCAAACTCCCTGTATACGCAGTAGCGATGATGTTCAGTATAATGGTGCAAATTCTTCATGCGCATAGCTTGATCTCCTTCTCCCCAAAAGTATGTTTATCTATTCTATCATAAATGTCCGATCCTCAAATGTTCAAAAACAGGTAAAAAACGGACCTGTTCTCGCTCCGTTTCGTCCTAGGTCGACAGCATTCACGTTTTCGCAGAGTTGCTAGATTACTATAAAAGCTATAGCCTTAGAAAACAAGTGAACAAATGGAGAAATGTTATCCAGATATATATGAGACATGCCCGAATAATCATGCACATTTTTTTGATGCATGCCAAAAAGCCTTCCCTTTGAACTCGTAAGCGTTTACGACAAAGGCAAGACCTTTACGGAAAATGCTGTCCAGCGTTTGCTGCCATTTGGCTAGCCGCTTAAAACATTTTGTACCCACCCAGGCGAAGTTTGCGAATGGCCCAGCCACTGATGACCGCTCCAGCAAGTCCAGCTACGCCCGTCATATAGTCAACAATATGGAAAGAACCCAGATGCGACATCAGCGATGCCGTATGATCCCATAAGGAATACACGACGACAGGCAGAATGACAATAATGAACAGATAGGAAGGAAACCAGGTTGTCTTCATCAGCATATTCAGAATGAAACCGATACCAAACATCATAACGAAAAATAACACCATCAATACCAGCACAGGTATAAACTGCATCGGGTGACGTTCACCTCTTCTTTCACTGACTCGGTTTCTCTTACTACGGATAGTAGATAGTGTACCGCAAAAAATGTGGCGAAGCAACGAACTTTCTGGACAAATTTCCCTATATTCACCTTCTCTTCATTTGCCCTTCTACTTCCTGTTGAGATACAATGAAGACGATATTGTACTCAACCGTCCCTTACCGGGATTTGGAAATATAACCTGCAGGAGGAATCAATTCAATGAACGAAGCCGCATCAACACTGGAGGGCTGGTACGCCCTGCATGACTTCCGCTCGATTAACTGGGCCGCCTGGAAAGCAGCCGATGATGAGGAACGCGCCGTAGCACTGGACGAGCTTCAGGCATTCTGGAAGGAATGGAAAGCAGTAGAGGATTCATCCAAAGGAAGCACTGTCGTTTATACCGTCGTGGGACAGAAGGCTGACCTTGTCATGATGCACTTGCGTGAAACGCTGGAAGATCTGAAGGCCGTTGAGAACGCGTTCAACAAAACGATGTTTGCCCAATACACCACCAAATCATATTCCTATGTCAGTGTAGTGGAACTGAGCAACTATCTTGGCAAAGAGGGCGAAGACCCGATGCAGAACCCGGAAATTATCGCCCGTCTCAAACCGGTCCTGCCACAGCGGCAATATATCTGCTTCTACCCGATGAACAAAAAACGCGAGTTGAACGACAACTGGTACATGCTATCGATGGACGAGCGCCGTACGATGATGCGCAGCCACGGCATGATTGGTCGCAGCTATGCTGGCAAAGTGAAACAGATCATTACCGGTTCCGTTGGTTTCGACGACTGGGAATGGGGCGTTACGTTGTTTGCGGATGATGCACTACAATTCAAGAAACTCGTTTACGAGATGCGCTTTGACGAAGTCAGTGCCCGTTATGGCGAATTCGGCTCTTTCTATGTGGGGAGTCTGCTAAACGAAGGAACATTGGAAGATATGCTCAAGCTGTAAATCGGATAAATCACAAAAAGCACCGCGACACCTCCATTTAGGACAGGGTCAGCGGTGCTTTTACTTTTTCGAATGAATATGAAATGTTCAATAATAAATGGATGACTCAGGTTCTTTTGGATAACGTGATTCCTTAATCCTGATCCTCTTCATCAACCGCTTTCAGAGATTCCAAAAACTCAGCCGTTGCCCGGTCACGGTCACGTCCCTTCTCCTTAAGCCGCTCAATGGCAGGCAAAATGAGAATATCAACTTCCTTCTGAACGATATAAGCCAGATCATACTGATCCTGTTCCTCCAGATAACCGCCAACCTGCATCAGGGTGTTGTATCGATCCAGTTCTTCGCGTGTGAGTAATCCTCTGACCTGAACACTGCAATGTCTCATCCAAAAAACCGCCCTTTCTTCAGTACCAAGGGAATGCCACCGATGATAAACAAGTATCGGAGATCCACCAGCTTTTTCAGCTGAGCCGCCTTCCATCCCTTGTATTTCTTACCGCCTACGACGGCGATAGCTTCACCTTTCCCCAGTGACGCAACCGTACCTTTACTTGTAAACACAAAAGGCTGTGGCTGCTTTTTGCGGATGGCAGCGACAACGTTTTTGGCACAGTTAACACCCTGCTGCATCGCGATCTGAGCTGTTGGTGGATATGGGCGCCCTTCGTTGTTGAACACCAGTGAATTGTCACCGATGACATAGACATGCTCATGCCCTGGGGCACGAAGAAATTCATCAACCTTCACCCGTCCACGCATCACTTCAAGGCCTGCCTGCTCAAGCAGGGCGTTCCCACGAATACCGCCGGTCCATACGACCGTTGCTGCATCGAGTTTTTCTCCTTCACCCACAATGACTCCGTCTGGCAGACATTGCTTGATCGGAACACCAATTTTGAAAGTAACGCCTTTCTTCTTCAACACGTTCATTGCATGCTCAACCAGTTCCGGGTCAAAGCCCGGCAGAGCTGAAGGCGCTGCTTCCACATTATAGATATGCACATTTTTCGGATTCACGTCGAATTCCTTGCAGAGCTGAGGGATGCGATCCGCAAGTTCAGCCACGAATTCGACACCACTGAAGCCAGCCCCACCCACGACAAAACGAATACGGTTACGTTTATTATCGTTTTTGTACATGGCAAACTGATATTCGATATGCTCGCGAATCATTCTGACCGAGTTAATGCTGCGAATCGTCATGGCATGATCGAGCATGCCTGGGATACCAAAGGTCTCCGGTTCTCCACCCAATCCAATAATCAGATAATCATAGGATAACGTGCCATCCTCCAGAATAATTTTCCGATCCTGCAGGCGTATCTCCTTCACCGAAGATTTGACCAGATCAATCTTGAACTCGTCAATCAGCTTCGAAATCGGGACCCTTGCATGTTCAATGGTATCTGTGCCGGCTGCCGGCATATGTAGATGTGTAGTGATATAATGATAATCATGCCGGTTCACCAATGTGACATCGGCCTCGTTATAGTTCAATTCCTTCTGCAGCCGCTGGGCTGTCAGAATCCCGCCATAGCCCGCGCCGAGGATGACGATTTTGGGAATACTGCTCATGTCTATACCCCTTCCGGTTTCATTGCATCAGCCATTCGATTGTTTTGTTGTAAAAAGGCTCTTACTTACCCATATTGATGAGGTCTTATCCATTATGACGACAAATGTTAGCTTCGCGAATTTATTTGAACTTTTTGCATGCAAGTTATCGATTAAAATTGTGAAATTATACACAAGATTCAACAAAACGCGGGTATTGTCTTCACATTACAAATTGGGGCTAAATTAGACAAAAAAACACATAGTACAGGTCAAGGATATCTGTATTTCTGGCAAAGATCAAGGTTTTTTTTGTTATTTTTCATAACCTTTCATTTCCAATTTCATCCTATTCTCACCTGATCTTCATCTATTGTTCCCAGATTCATCAAACTGCCAACTTTGCAACCCAGTTTACACCGTTTATAATGAGAAAGACAGTTCAGCAACAAACGCTGGTTACCATACGTACCCGGCTTCATTAATTCTGTTAACTACCTATTAAAATAAGAAAGGTGTTGTTGATTCTTGACTGCACAAACTGCCGGTCATGACATGACCGATTTACTTATTATTGGTGGCGGCCCTGCGGGTCTGTTCGCCGCGTTTTACGGAGGGATGCGTCAGGCATCTGTTACTCTGGTTGAAAGTATGCCACAACTTGGTGGACAACTTGCCGCCCTCTATCCCGAAAAATTCATCTATGATGTAGCCGGGTTCCCGAAAGTTACCGCTCAGGAACTGGTGAATAATCTGGTGGAGCAAATGAGCCATTTTAACCCGAACATCCGTCTTGAGGAAAAGGTTGTATCGGTAGAGAAATTAGAAGAACGTCACTTCGTCGTAAAAACCGATGTGAATGAATATCACGCCAAAGCCGTAATTATCACTGCGGGTGTGGGTGCATTCGAACCTCGTCGTCTGGAGCTTGAGGGTGCGGCCAAATTCGAAAAAACCAATCTGCACTACTTCATCAGTGATCTGAACGCCTTTGCCGGCAAAAAAGTACTGATCAGCGGTGGCGGTGACTCCGCTGTAGACTGGGCGCTCATGCTCGAACCGATCGCTGAGCAAGTAACCCTGATCCATCGCCGCGACAAATTCCGCGCGCATGAGCACAGTGTCGAAAACCTGATGAACTCCAAGGTGAACATCGTTACACCTACCGAAATTACGGAACTTCACGGTGAAGACAGCATTACCAAAGTTACTTTGGCTCACGTTAAAACCAAGGAAACGCAGGAAATTGAAGTCGATGATGTAATCGTCAATTTCGGCTTTGTCTCTTCCCTGGGACCTATCGCAGAATGGGGCATCGAAATTGATAGCAATTCTATTGTGGTCGATTCACGCATGGAAACTTCGATTCCGGGAATCTATGCTGCCGGAGATATTACAACATATCCAGGCAAACTGAAGCTGATTGCTGTCGGATTCGGTGAAGCGCCAACCGCAGTCAACAATGCCAAGGTTTACTTCGATCCAGACGCCAAGTTGTCCCCAGGACACAGCAGTAACATGAAGCGCTAATTCCTTATGGAATCATATAGAACATAAAAGACACAAAAAAGGGTATCTTACTCCTGAATGAATTCAACATCAGGAGGGATACCCTTGTCTTATATATGCCCGCTGTGTAACGGTCTGGTTGTACCGGAGCAGGCTTGTCCCCACTGCCTTCAGGGACTGTCAGAATGCGGCAAATTGGACGATTACACCGGACCATACAGCCCCTACGTCATTCACACTTCCTCTGACACGGCAGACGAAGCCGAAAACGTTTGCAATCATATGATGTACTGTCACCATTGTCAGACAAGCACACTATGGTCTGTCAATCTTTGGGACATGTCCGGAAACCTGTAACATTGCCTGCAATGAGGATCTCTAGTGAAGAATGGCAGATACGTCGGTACCCAGTTTGCGCTTATGGATTTCTGCCAACAGCAGTGCGATGAAATCTCGTTCGAGATTCAACTCAATCGCCTTATGGTAGGAATCCAACAACATCTCATCGGATAACATAGCCATTTCCCGCCACAACCTTTCCTTTTTTTTCCTCAAAACTATCATATCAGAGATTTATAAAGAGAACAAGCGTTCTTGTTATCCACAACGTTATGTGGAAATCCTGTGTATAGTTTGTTGATAAATGGTAAAAATGTTGATTGATCAACGTGGATAGTGTGGATAGTATTTATACACAGGATCATAGCTTATCGAACAGAACGATTATCAGAGCGTTTTTTTTAGAATAAATTCATAGTTTCAAAAGTTGATGCGAGTAAATTACCCTAGGTTGTTAAATTCCAAACGTTTTCCATCTAGTTTCCTTCTATACTACTATCGGATTTTCTTTGGATTTTTTTAGATTTTTTCACCATTTTCATTGCGGTCTGGTGTTCACTTCCAAAATCCATATCTTGCCTGAATGATCCAGTCCATAATCGAAGCCGAGCTGTCCCACACCTGGGAACTGACTTTCCATGATATGCGTACAGGTGAGTGTTAGTGAACGCATCTCTCGACGTTTATGTTTTCCAGAAATATGAGGTAGGGACAGACCGAGTGCTCTCCTACCGGACAGCATCGTTCCTCCTTTGCTAAGATTGGTTACGACCAGTCCCGGACGAGCGAGCCGTCCCACCATAGAACGGAATCCCCAGCCTCTTTCCGTCTTGACGACTTTGACTCTGTAATCGACAGGTCTGCCTTGAATGGTCGCCAGATGAATGCCTTGCTGGATCAAGTATCTCCTTCTGGCTTTTACACGGATTAGGGAGCGGTACATCTGATTAAAATGAGTAAAAGAACGGGTTATTTTCATATGAGTGTACCGATAGGCTCCTCCGCTTGCTGTTACTCTAATGACACCGTAACCTCCACCACCGACAACAGGTTTGATATACACCATTCCATAATGACTAAGCATGTTTAGCAGATTCCCCGAGTTGAACGATTTCGTCTGTGGAATGTGGACAGCAGCTACCGGATATTTCAACAGCGCCGCTGTCTTCAGCCATTTGCTTGCAAGCTGTCTCGACATGGGTTGATCTCCTTTCCTGAACAATAGTCCTTCCTTATACATACTCAACAGGAGCCGTGCTTTCTTGGATGTATGTCCAAGGCTGGGGCCCCTTTTCCGTGGATAAAGTCCATCAGCTTGGTTCAAGGCTGGAACAGGCGCCTGGTTTGCTTTTCAAACGCATCAATCTATCGTATGCTACTAAGGAATGGTTTGGAGAGGCTTAAATATGAGGATCTAAGGAGCGTTCAGAAGACATGGAATCATTTTTCAAATCACTGTATGGCGTAGCCTATTTTGCAATTTCTATCGTTCTGGTAGCCATTACGGTACTTCTATTCGTTACAGGTATTCGACTGTTTATGAAGAAAAGCAATCGCGGTTTTGCTGTAAGTTGTATTCTGTTTGCCTGCTTTATCGTCTTCATCATTGTGGTCATGCTAACCACGCCCTTCTCCTCGACGCCTCCGGGTTCACCGGAAGCCATGGCTGCCTTGCTGAAAATCGGGTAGATTAACCTCTGTAGAAGGAGATGCTTATGACACATAACGAAATACTCGGAATTATCGATATTGGCTCCAATTCCATTCGTCTAGTTATTTATGAACTCGATCAGGATGTGGCCTATCGCATCATTCATGAAGACAAATATGCCGCTCGTCTAAGCAATGTGGTTGAACAAGACGGAACCATCCTGCGACATTCACTGGACAAGGCCATCACCATTTTGCGACAATTCAAGGCTACTTGCGAAGCTTATCAAACCAAGCTGATCCGCGCAGCAGCCACGGCTGCCATTCGGAATGCAGGCAATGCCCCAGAAATTATAGGTTGGTTGGAAGCCGAGACGGGACTTACTATCGAATGTGTATCCGGCGATCAGGAAGCCTATTACGGTTTCCTTGGTGTCACTCAATCGATTGATCTGGCGGATGGTTATGTCGTGGATATTGGTGGCGGCAGTACCGAGATCACTGTATTCCGTGATCGAAAAAGACTGCACAGCATCTCTCTGCCTATTGGTGCGGTTAACTCACATGCCCGTTATGGTGGGGAAGATCAGTGGACTGAGGCTAATATGGCTGCGCTTTGTAATGAAGTTATACAGGCATTAAGCGATCAGGATTGGGTCAGACAGCATCCCGGACTACCTCTTATAGGACTTGGCGGCACCATGCGTACACTGGCCAAAGTCGAGCAGAAGAGAACGCAATACTCATTACCGGTTACGCATCATTACGAAATCGGCGCAGAAGAGATGGAAAATATCGCTCGTTCTTTGCCACATCTAACCTCGGCACAACGCAAGAAAGTACCCGGACTTGCCAAGGATCGTGCGGACATTATTGTTCCAGGTGTACTCATATTGCGGACAGTCTTCCGAATTATCCAGGGGGATCGTTATGTCGTGAGCGGAGCGGGATTACGGGATGGTTTGCTAAGGGATCTCCTGGCTGAGGGTAAGCCGGTCGTGCCAGATGCGCTGCGGGACAGCATTCGCAACTTCATTCATTTTGGTCCACCCATTCCAGAGAAACGTCTGAATCGGATTCACCATGATGCGCTTACCCTGTATACTGCCCTACAAGGCAATGCTCCCGATCCAGCGGATGCCCGGATTCTGTACACGGTCTCCATGCTGCACATGGCTGGAAAACAGATTAATTACTTCCGGTATCCCCAGCACTCGGCCTATTGGATTATGAATGCAAGCATCTACGGACTATCTCATCGGGAGACCATCCTTAGTGCCATTGCAGCCGATTATCATCCAAAAAAAAGAACGCCCCAGCTGCTGCATAAGCACAGGGACATCCTAAAAGATTCGGACGAACGGCATGCCCATCGTTTGGGCTCTCTGCTGCGCGTGACTGAAGCGATTAATCGATCTGAACGTATTATCTCCATAAAGGTAGCAAAAGAAAACGACTCGCTGCAGATGCAATTCATCTGTACAGCCGAGCCGTTATTGGAACTGAGCGGTCTGGAAGAGGCCGTCAAAGATTTGCAGGAAGCTTGGGGAGTTACGTTAACGCACTCCATTCAGCAGGCTTCCAGGGAATAATGCCCATCGCCTCCGTCTGACTTCTCAGCGGGGGTTTTTCATTTTGTACAAATACATAATTGCCGCCAGGCATAAGCTCTCTTGCCTTTACATTGTCCCTGAGTGACAGATTCAATATGTCGACCAGCATCTTTTTCAGCTCTGGATCAAACACGGGACACATCAGTTCAATTCTCCGCTTCAAATTACGGGTCATCCAGTCTGCACTGGACAGATATACATCCGGGTTGCCGCTATTTTCAAAATAAAACAGTCTGGAGTGCTCCAGAAACCGGTCCACGATGCTGATCACACGAATATTCTCACTTAGTCCCTCTACCCCGGGACGCAAGCAGCATACACCGCGCACGATCAGATCGATCTGTACTCCAGCTTGAGATGCCAGATACAATTCATCAATGATATCCTGATGGGATAAGGAATTGATTTTGGCAATAATTCTGGACGGTCTCCCCTTGAAGGCATGCTCCGTTTCCCGACGAATGAGCGCGAACAGTTCATCCTTCATGCCGTCAGGGGCGACGCGGAATGCCTGCAACGCTTTGGGTCCTGAATATCCGGTAATCTCATTAAACAATTCCGATGCGTCTTCGCCAATGATGGGATTGGAGGTAAACAGGCCCACGTCGGTGTACACTTTGGCCGTACTTTCATTATAGTTACCTGTTCCAACATGCACGTACCTTCTTAGACCACTCTGTTCCCTGCGTACGACGAGAATAATCTTGGCATGGGTCTTTAATCCGACCAATCCATATACGACATGACAACCTGCCTTCTCCAGCGTACGGGCCCATGCAATATTACGTTCTTCATCAAATCTGGCTTTCAATTCAACAACAACCGTCACCTGTTTGCCGCTCTCGGCTGCATGAGCCAGTGCGGGGATGAGACGGGAATCCCCATTTACCCGATATAACGTCATTTTGATCGCCATCACGCGCGGATCTTCCGAAGCTTCCACAATAAAATCCGTTACCGGTTCGAACGATTCGTATGGATGATGCACGAGCACGTCCCGTTTACGCAGCAATTCGAAGTGACTTTCCCGAGGAAGGAACTCCAGAGGATACACAGGCTGCACCGGACTGTATTTCAGATGAGTGAACCCTTCCAGACTATCCACAAACCCGGCCAGAAAACTCAGGTCCAGAGGTCCATCAATCTCGTACACAGGGTCTTGAATTTCGAACTCTTCCTGCAACTCTAGCAACGCATCCGGGCGAAAATCCTTGCAAATTTCCAGTCGTACCGGTGCTCCCCGGCGTCTGCGCCGCAGCTCCTTCTCAATTGCCTCAAGTAAATCCTCAGCTTCTTCTTCATTAATGGAGAGATCCGCATTGCGGGTCACCCTGAATTCTTGTACAGCCAGCGGCACATATCCGCTGAATAAGGTATGAATATGATGTTTGATGAGGTCCTCGATCAAAATGAACGTTTTCTTTTTACTATTTGCCCGAAGAGGCACCTGAACTACGCGCGGCAGATTGGAAGGCACCTGAACGATAGCTAAAAATGGCTCGCCCTCCTGCTCTTCTTCCTTCTGCAGCATCACGGACAGATATACAGACTTATTGTGTACCAGTGGGAATGGCCGGCTCGAATCGATAGCCATCGGTGTTAATACCGGAAAAATGATCTCATGAAAATACTGGTCCATTGCTCGCTGTTGGGTCATATTCAGATCCGTATATTCCTGAAAATGGACGCCTTTCTTGGCGAGAAGACGAATCAGCTCCCGATAGGTTTTATATTGCTCGGCGACCATGGCCCCCGTTCGTTTAATCAATCTGCGGTACAAGCCGGAAGGGGTGTAGCCCGTAAAATCCTTTTGCGTAAATCCAGCCTTGATCTTCTCTTTTGTCTCCGCTACCCTTACACTTACGAACTCGTCCAAATTACTGGCGACAATACCAAGAAACCTCATGCGTTCCAGCAGAGGTGTTGTTGGATCTTGAGCCTCCTGGAGCACACGTCGATTGAATTCTACCCAACTTAAATCACGGTTAACGTAGTTACCTGTTTTGACATCTCTATGCATGTATGGCCTCCGAATTTGTTACATATCTATTCTTGGTTAGATAAATTGAACTAAAGAGTATTTACAGTTGCCACTCCGATGACAGAACAACCTTCCGACCGCTGTTATCCCCAGATTTTTTGATTTCCTTTTTCAATGGTGAAAATCCGGGGATAAAGGCGAAGCGTATGCTTCCGATGTAGCTTTCTTTCAGAAAGCTTTTAGCTCCGCTTCTACAGGTTTTTTCTGTCCTCTCCGTTCTCGTGTAAATGTTCAGTTCAATTTTTTATAGATGCTAATATAATTGTACTATTCGTGATTGGCTACAAGCGTCAGCGTAGTGTAAACGCTATGTAAAATTTATGTAAATGATACCTCATGACGATAACTTTTTCCATCCCTTTACAAAGAGCAGGAGACAGGGTAAAGTGATGTACAGTGTAAAATGTCCGGTTGCTATCCACATTCTAAAATTGTTTTTGTTAAAGGAGTATATAATGAAATCGAACAAACCTAGAACGTTACAAAAAAATATAGAGTTTTTCACGGCTGCCCTATCCCAATGCACGGTAACCGCATGGCAGGAAGATCCGGCCGGCGTATATTGTGAAGTGGGCCGTGGCATCGTAGAGCGGATCAGCGAAGACAGCGTGAGAATGCGCAACGATAACGGTACGAAGAGTCATTATGACCGGGATATCACGATGTTCCAAACCGAAAAATAATTTTGCGTATATATGAAAAAAAGACTAGCTTTCCGAAAAAGAGTGGTGTATACTCTTGGCACAAGGAAAGGAGGTGCGTCAACATTTCTAATCACATGTTGAACGTGTCCCTTACCCGATCCACTAGCTCAAATTAACTGATTCTGGTGGAGGCGCGGGATACGGATCAAGGTTTCAAAAAGCGCCACGGGTAGAAAAGCCGTCTTCGGACGGCTTTTTGTTTTGTCTTTTTTCGGGAGAGGTTAAAAAAACAACCAAAATATTGGAAATGGACCCTGTAGCTGAGTAAACGATACTCGATATAATTAGGTTGCAACTCAACCCATATTCGAGGAGGCATATTGTAATGTTTAAAAATGTAAGGGGTTTCAAAACATCCATCGCTCTGGTCTTTGTTTTGTTATTCACCTCCATTATGCTGCCCGCAGGCCAGCATGCCAGTGCAGCACCGAGCTTCGCCAAAGGAGCCGACATTAGTTGGGTTCCCGGGATGGAAGCACAAGGCTACAAATGGAAAGACAAAAACGGCGTACAGCGTGATATTATTGATATTTTGAAAAATGATTACCAGATCAACTCCGTTCGTATTCGTGTCTTTGTTAATCCTTCGAATGATTATGGTAACGGTTACATGAACAAAGATCGTGCAGCTGCTCTGGCCTTGCGTGCCAAAAATGCAGGCATGAGCGTCATGCTGACACTGCATTACAGCGATTCCTGGGCTGACCCGGGTCAACAAACGAAACCTGCGGCCTGGAAAAACTACACGTTCCAACAGCTGATGGATGCTGTATGGAATCACACGCGTGAAGTCATGACAGCCATGCAGAGCAAAGGTGTAACTCCGGACTGGGTACAAATCGGTAACGAAACAAGCAACGGCATGTTATGGGAAGATGGAAAAGCATCCACCAATATGAAAAATTATGCGTGGCTGGTGAACACGGGCCATAATGCCGTAAAATCCATCAGCACCAGCACCAAAACAATCGTTCACCTTGCAGGCGGGGATGATAATGCCCTCTATGTATGGAATATCGGTGGTCTGATCGATAACGGTGCCAACTTTGACATGATTGCCATGTCCCTCTATCCTTCCGCTTCCGGCTGGAACACGGCTGTCACCAATGCTGTAAACAACGCCAAGGATCTGATCAACCGGTATGGCAAGGAGATTATCGTATCGGAAATCGGGATGGATAATACCCAACCGGCAGCTGGTAAAAGTTTTGTCGCAGCGATGAAAACGCAATTCCGCAACCTGCCGAGCAGCAAAGGTAAAGGTGTATTCTATTGGGAGCCTGAAGCAACGCCAGGCTACAACGGCGGTTACAGCAAAGGTGCCTGGCAGTCTAACGGCTTGCCGACCGTAATGTTGGAAGGATTCATCGACTAAACACGGAAATAAGTGACTGGTGAGCAGCGGGCGGCCGTTACGGGTACGGATCGTTCTTTCGAGCGCTGCCTCTGGGGAGCAGCGCTTTTTTTGAGGGTTGTAGTGAGTTGAGTGGGTTAGTTGCGTTAAGCTAGGCTAGGTCGGTTAGCTTCTTCAGTTCGGCTAGATAGGTTAGATCGATTCGTTGGATTGGTTTCTGTTAATTAGGAACGTTTGATGAATCTGAACGTAAATAGTCTTTTCGCTCATATACTTATATAATAAGATAAAGATTCAGACAGCACATGTGCAACCTTATTTCAAAGGTGGGGAATAATGTATGGGATTTTTAAAAGAACTGGGTCAGTTTGCTGGAGAAGTTACCGGAAAAGTACTGGGCGGCACCGTCAGAGTGGCTGGAGAACTTACCGGGAGCCCATTTATTAAAGAAGTTGGTAATGGCGTAGAGAAAGCTACGATTAATACAGGGAAAACGGTAGGACAACTTGCCAGCGGTACATATGATATGGCCAGCGGTGTGATCAGAAAAGACAATACCGCGTTAGACGCGGGACTTGCTGATATTGGAGGAGCTCTTTCCAATACAGCTAAAGGCGTAGTGGTATCAGCTAAGTATGTGTATAACGGTGGCAAAGATGTTGTTGTCGGCATGAAAGATGAGGACATGGAGAGAGTAAGGCTCGGGGCCAAGAATCTAATTGCCGCTGCTGCAGTCACTACATTGGCTGTAGGACTCGTTGAGGTTGTAGATGGTGTTGAAAGTATGGAATCGGTAGAGTCCGTAGAATTGATAGAAAATCCAAATACAGATGACGTTACACCTCACTAGCATCGAGGATTATAGAACTTCAACTTCATAAGAAAAAAATGGACGCTAATCATATGATTGGCGTCCATTTTCCATCTCTTTCAGTTCGAATCAATTACTTCACTTCGCCAACAACCGTAAAGCGTTCGTTTATGTGCTTCGGATTTTCGATCTCATCCACCAAAGCAATGGCATAGTCCGCATAGCTGATGTAGCTGTTGCCTTCACTGTTCATCATAATCACGTCATGGCCGGCTTGATATTTGCCAGTACGCACGCCTTCCGGATTAAAGAAACCAGCCGGACTCAGGAACGTCCATTGAAGACCGGAGGATGCTTGCAGATCCTGCAGGTTTTGCCCTTGGTTGGTCGCTGTTGCTTTGTAAGCATCAGGGAATCCTGGGGAGTCCACAATGCGCAAGGTTTTGGTTTCATCCGTGAACAGACTGCCTGCTCCACCAACAACGATCAGACGTGTATTAGGCGCATCCTTCAGGACATTGATCAAGGCTTGTCCCACTTCAACATGCAGGTTTTCTTTACCTGCTGGTGCACCGAACGCATTGACGATAACGTCGAATGATTTGGCATCCTCTGACGTGAGGTCGAATACATCTTTTTCAAGTACATTCAGATTTTTATCCTCCACCTTGGATGCACTACGAACGATCGCTGTCACTTCATGCCCTCTATCCAAAGCTTCTTTCAAAATCAAATTACCCGCTTTGCCTGTCGCACCAATAATTCCAATGTTCATCATAATCTCTCCTTTGGTTGTCATATTCAAACTCCATGTTGTAACTATAATAGTTACAACAATTCTTGTCAACTATTATGAATACCCCTGCCATCCAGAGATGAACAGGGGATATGAGCATGACTATACTCAAACTCAAAACGTTACGCGCTCTTTCGCTGTACTACCTGTGATGTACCTTGACTATGGTATGTCGAGAGGAAATTTACTCTTTTCTTAATCTCCAAAGCAGTCTGTGTCCCGGGAGGGGCACCTGGCGAAATGGATCCCGCATTGTACGTGCTGACACCCAGGGGAAATTGATAGTTTTTGCCGCCGTTGTTGTCCCATGTGCCACTCCCGTTGTTGAATACTGCCTCTAGACCCGTTGCTGTACCTACATCGATTGTGATCCTGTTGTAACCTGGTATTTCTGCCGCCGGCATCCCCACACCAGGAGGCGTCGTCCACGTACCGCCTGCTGGGCGATAATGAATATTCGGACTTGTGTATCCCTGCTTGTAATAGATGGTCACACTGTTGCTTTTCGGGGTAGCCTCCGTCATTACCTTGAGTTCGACACTTGCAGCGGACCTGTTGTTCGCTGCATCATAGGCCTGAATTGTATAGCTGTAAGTGGTGGAAGGCTTCAAGCCGCTGTCCGTATAACCAGGCGTTATACTTGTCCCCACCTTTGTTCCGTCTCGGAAAATTTCATATCCAGCTACACCAACATCATCTGATGAAGCTTCCCACGCCAAGGTGATGCGATCTGTCGTTGTGGATAATGCCGCTAGTCCGTTAGGCACACTTGGTGCTGTTACATCCACCACTGGTGCACCCTGAGTAATTTTTCCGGAGCTGTACGTACTGATACCCAATGGGAACTGATAATTATTTCCGCCGTTGTTATCCCATGTGCCGCTGCCGTTATTGAATACCGCCTCCAAACCGGAAGCTGTGCCTACGTTAATCGTCATTTTGTTGTAACCCGTCAATTCCGAAGCTGCCATCTTTACACCTGGAGGCGTCGTCCATGTCCCCCCTGTCGGTCGGTAATGAATATATGGACTCGCATATCCTTGCTTGTAATAAATCGTAACGATGTTCCCCTCTTCCGTCTTGGCTGTCACGGGTGCGCTGGATGGAGACATGTTGCCAGCGGCGTCCACCGCCTTCAACGTATAGGTATAGGTTGTCGCAGGAGTGAGGGATTCATCCGTGAACAATAATTTCGCAGTTTCTCCTACCTTGCTGCCATTACGGTAAATGTCATAACGAGACACGCCATAATTGTCGTTGCTGGCTGTCCATTCAAGCGTCACGGACGAAGCAGTCCTTCCACTGACCTTCACATCGGTAGGTGCCGTTGGCGGCTGAGTATCTGCCCCCAGCGTCACAACCTTCAAAGGAGCGCTCGCGCCTGAACTATTGTTCGCCTTGTCATTCGCCTTAATTGTATACTCGTATTCCGTTGCAGGTTTGAGCCCAGTGTCCGTATAACTCGCTGTTTTTGAACTCCCCACCTTGCTTCCATCGCGGTAAATGTCATAATTGTCCACGCCGACGTCATCGGTGGAAGCACTCCATTGCAATGTAACGCTTCGGTCCGTTATACCCACTGCCTTTACATCCGTCGGTGCTTCTGGTGGTGTACGGTCTATGACCAGAAACGGATGCGTACCTTTGATCGTACCATTCGCTTCCTCCACCATTTTGCCGGATGCATCTTTGTTGTACTTTCCGGTACCTACATAGACGGTCTGAATGTCACTCCGGGTAACATTGCCATTGGCATCGACTGCTTCAATATAATAATCGACCATTTGATCCTGGAATTCGTCAAAATACGTATAATACAGGTCACCAATCTCCTGAGCAGGTACTCTTTTGAACATATCCGTGCTGCTTGGTTGCCAGGCGACACCGTTGATATCCGATTTCAAGTCGCGCTTATTCATCGGGTATTCCTTCCAATGGCTAACCTTGGCTGGATCAATATTGGATACACCCTTCGCATTGAGATCTGCAGGATCGTACACGCGGAACGTATTGTCTTTGGCGTCAGCCCGCTTGTCGCGATGTGTACGCACTTTTACTTTGATGTCACTTATTCCGCTAGCATCATAGGCATAGGTGTAAATGCCGAAGTTGTTGTCAAAATAATGGAGTGTCCACCCCTCTGCCTTGCTGACGTTTGCACTGCCTGGGTTATACGGATAACGTTGAGGCCACCAGACCGATGGTCCCGTGCGATCCTTCGCCAGTTGGGTGGTTACATATGGTTTAGAGAAGAATAACGACTGGTTGAATGATAAAGTTGGCTTCACGCCATCATCCACGTTTTCATCGTAATAGCCGAAGCCGGAATCCAGCGCTGGCAGTAGGAAATACCAGCTTAGCTCGGCCGGATTGGCCCCACCTTTGTAGTCGTTGGCCGGGTCCCCTTTGACCGGGTAAGCCATCATCCATGGATTAAGCTGATTGCCTTCATACGTAATCTCACGATCAAGCGCCGTTGTTGGCTTCCAGTAATTTGGATGGCTGTCCAGCCAGATCTGCTCAGCCGTCTTTGCATAATTGAGTGCAGCCTGTTCCAGAGCGAAATTTCGTTCCAGATAATGGTATCCGTACTCGAACGATACCGTCATACCTTCCTGGACACCGTCCAGGTTTTTTTTGGGCTCCAGATTGAGTCCTGTTACTTTGTTGAAAGCATCGAACTGACCTTTCCAGATGCCAAACGGCAGACGCCAATGATACCAAGTCGGGTCGGACGAAGAGTCACGTGTGTCGATCCATGATCCGTCTTGTACATGCACCACGTCATCAGCTTTCGGGGTATTCGTACGCAAATACTCATTGATGCTTTCCCCTTTTACTCCCTGTTGGGAATAAGTCACATTGCCCGCATTGCGCCACGTGTCTTCAGAACCAGCGCGACCAGAGGAGTTATCCCCATCATGTGCGATGACAAAAAACTGCTTCTGATCCACCATGCCTTCGAACGGCTTGAGTGCATCGGCTTTGACCGAGCCCTGGTATCCTTCCTCCCACGATTCAGCCTGGGCGACAGGAATCCCAATGACACGTTTCTCTGTGCCGGTGTCGGGATTGACGTAACGAACCCAATGAGGCGTAGAGGCAAACGGATATTTGTTATAAACCACCTGTTTCTCGTTAAACATTGGAGAAGATACCCACGAACCCACATCGCTGGTATTCTGCAGGTCTGCACGGTTTGGCGGTGACACCATCGTATCCTTGCCGGGGGCATTCAACAGAGGATAATCTTGCAGTGTACGTGAAAAATGATTATTGCCAATGACCGACCATTCGATGCCTAGCTTTTCGAGTACCGGAATAATCCGTTCCGAGAACCCGAGCTCGGTGGGGAAAAACCCTTTGGAGGATTTAAACGAATCCCCCAAGAAAAAAGGTTGAGCCATCACCGTATTCTGATAGATAAGGTCCTTAAGCAAATATTCATTTCCAGCCAAAGGTCCCATTGAATGATGACCTGAGAAATGAATGAGGTCCAACGTTCGTTCGCCATTGACGGTTTTGAGGTTATTGTAGGCGTTCTTCCAGGGTGCGCCCCAATTTTTGTTGTTGTAACCGTTTACATTATTGGTATACATAAAGCTGTCTACGTTGTTAAGCAGTGAGCCTGACATCGTCACCTGCATTCCAGCGGCAGGATGATTGTTCTTCAGATCGCCAGCCACTTGCCATGGCCAAGACAAATAAGCACCGGTTTTGGCGTGATGCGTGTAGTATGATACGAGATCGTCATGTGGCATTGGTGCCCCGCTGGGCAGATAGTAAGGATATCCGGCAGGGGGACTACTTTTCAAATTAATAACCTGACCATCGTATGTGTACCGAATTGGAGTTCCGACCGAAGCCGAAGCATATTGGGAAGTGTCATAGTAAGCCCAAAAATTCGGCATATGATTATGATACACATGAGAAGCGGAAATTTCTGCAAAAGCAAGATTGGTCTGAAAAGAAAAAATGAGCGGCAACGTCAAAAGGAATGCGCCTAGCCGTCGTACTAACTTCATGTCCTACCTCCTCGATTTGTAGCCATCCGTCCAGTCATTTAGATCACAGAGTGACGGCTTAAGTATTGGTCATTTCCGGTTCCCAAACGTTTTATCGTCATACCTCCCTTCTGCCATCATCACCTGCTTTTGTGATTACAGTGGTTCATTTTCGTGTTTTTTTTAAATTGCGCAAACGTTTGCACAAAAACAATATAACTTCGCATGGAACAAAATGTCAACATATAATTGGAAGCAGTATCCATACGACAACAAAAAGACCTCCATAACGTGATTAGTACGAGACTAATACGCTATAGAGGTCGCGATTCGCAATCATTAACAATCTTTATCCGGTACGCCTGCTTCTTCCTTCGTTCGGAAGGATGATCCACAGCCGCATGTTGCCACTGCGTTCGGGTTGTGAATGGTGAAACCACCGGACATGCCGGATTCTTCAAAATCAATTTCAAGTCCATTCAAATATTTCAGGTTTTCCTTCTCTACAACAACCTTCATATTCTGAATATCCATATAGAGGTCCTCATCGGACTCTTTATCGTCAAAGCCCATGGCGTACGAAAATCCGGTACAACCGCCCGGTGCTACGCCAAGACGCAAGAACATACCAGGTGTCTCTTGCTGTGCAAGCATTTCTTTCAATCTGTCTGCAGCCGTTTCGCTGATGCTAATCATGCCAGGTCACTCTCCTTTTCGTTAACTCTTCTTTAAATTATACTCCACCCCGTCAAGGGGCTCAAGTCATCTTTGCCTGTTTCCGCGTTCCCCCTTAACTCCTTTTTCTTCCCAGTGTATTGAACCCCCGGGACACGAGGTTTATAATGGGTAGGTGATCGCTTTGAAATGTCGATATTTTGTCATGACTTATTCAGGTGATGGTCATAATTGGAGTTGTAATTTTTTTCACATTTCGAGACTGCACGCAGTCCCCAATGCATATAGAGTCACAAGACTCATTTTGATGAAAAATTAGCTTTACGTACGCAGCACAGGCTGCACCGGGTAAATAAGAGTTAGTCCATATAAGAAGCGGCAGATGACCGCATCTTTTCTATGTAGTTCTGTAAGTAAGTCCTACACCCAACTCGATTCCGGTTAAGAATAGGAGGATACAACATGTCTACATTGGTAACACCGTTCACAGACAAAAGAATGGCTGAAATCGTTGAGAAAGTGCAGAACGGCGTAAGGCTGACCGTAGAAGACGGCGTTTATCTGTATGAAACGGATGATCTGCTGACTTTGGGCCAACTGGCCAATGAGGCCAACCTGCGTAAGAATGGCAAGAAAGTTTATTTTATTGAAAACATGAGCCTTTATTTTACCAACGTATGCGAAGCCCACTGCGCTTTCTGTAACTTCCGCAAAGATCAGGGCGAAGATGGCTCTTACACATTGTCCGGTCAGGAAATGATTGATTACGTAGAACAGCATATTCACCCAGGTGTACGCGAGTTCCATATTGTAGGCGGACATAACAACCATGTTCCTTTTCAATATTATGTCGATTCCTTACGTGCTTTAAACGAAAAATATCCGGACGTTACATTGAAAGCCTACACGGCTGCCGAGATTGATTTCTTCACCCGCATCAGCGGACTGAGCATCAAGGAAGTACTACAAGAACTGCAAAAAGCAGGTCTGGAATCACTGACTGGTGGCGGCGCTGAGATCCTGTCCGATGAATACCGCAAAAAAATGCGCGTAAACAAAGCGAACGTTGACCGCTATCTGGAAGTGCACCGTACTGCTCATCATCTGGGCATGCGTACCCATACAACGATGCTTTATGGATCCATTGAGTCCTATGAGGATCGTGTAAACCATATGGTACAGATTCGTGAACTGCAAGATGAAACCAACGGATTTATGGTCTTTATCCCGCTTTCCATGCAGCCGAAAAGCAAAAACGCCAGCATTATGCGCCGTAACTCCGCATATGAGGATCTCAAAACGATTGCAATCAGCCGTCTGATGTTGGATAACATCGATCATATTAAAGCCTACTTCATCAACATTGGTCCACAGCTGACTCAAGTCGCTCTGGGATTCGGTGCTTCGGATGCACACGGTACGATCGTTCGCGAACGGATTAGTCATGCAGCAGGCGCACTAACACCTGAAGGCCTCACCCGCAAAGAGCTTATATGGTTAATTAAGGGTGCTGGGCGCATTCCGGTTGAACGTGATACGTTCTACAATGAAATTCAAGTGTACGAATAGTATGTAACACGAGCATCATTCCCATAAGCGACTTTCATTCTACCCGGGAGCGTTTGGCATGGAGTGATGCAAATTTCTAAGGTATATCTGTAATTTTAAATGCCCATTTTGAATCATTTCAAATCCAGATTAAAAAAACAAACAGGAGCAGCTATGTTATTGCATAGCTGCTCCACAGGTTACAGCCCCGTTCACACGGGACTGATGCAGAAAGGAAGCCGAGTCATGAAAAATTTCGTCATTCTCGGAGGCGGCTACGGTGGCCTCACGATTATCAAGGAACTTCTGGAAGGCAAGATTCCGTCAGATACACAAATCGTGTTGGTGGACCGCAGTCCCTTCCAAGGATTGAAAACTGAATATTACGCACTCGCAGCAGGGACGGTATCCGATTATGACCTGCGTATCCAATTCCCAGTCAGTGATAGAGTCACTTATCGTTACGGAGAAGTAACTTCGATCGACTTGGAACAGCGTCAGATTGAATTTGAAGGCCAGGACCCGTTGGAATATGACAAGCTCGTGATTGGGCTTGGATGTACAGACCGATTCCACAATACGCCGGGAGCCGAGGAATATAGCTGTACGATTCAAAGCTTCAGCAAAACACGGGAAACCTACCTTCGTCTTAACGAAGTTAAAGCTTATGGTAATGTGCATATCGTCGGCGGTGGATTGAGCGGCGTCGAAATGGCTGCCGAGCTTCGTGAGAGCAGACCGGACCTGAACATCAGTATCCTGGACCGTGGTGAACGTGTATTATCCGCTTTTCCGCAGCGCTTGTCTGCTTATGTTCATGAATGGTTCGGCGAACATCAGGTCGAGACACGTGGACATATTGCCATTTCCCGACTTGAACCAAATGCCATTTTCAACCGGGATGAAGAAATTCTAACGGATGCGGTAGTCTGGACTGCCGGAATTCAGCCCGTAAAAGTCGTACAGGATCTCGATGTGACCAAGGATCCACAAGGTCGTGTTGTACTGAACGAATATTATCAAATTCCGGAATATACCGATGTCTATGTAGTAGGTGACTGCGCCAGCGTGCCTTATGCACCAAGCGGTCAGGCTGCCGAAGTACAGGGTGAACAAATCGCCCATATTCAGCATGCCCTCTGGAAAGGCGAAAAGCCCAATCCGCAGCCACTCAAGCTTCGTGGCACACTCGGTGCACTCGGCAAGAAGGCTGGATTTGGGCTGATGGGCAAAACGTCCATGATGGGACGTGTGCCACGTATTTTAAAAAGCGGCGTGCTCTGGATGTCCAAGCGTCATCTCGGTTAATCGAGATCCAACTCATCCCAGGCATCGGCTTCGGCAATTTTGGCCAAGATGGCGTTATATAAATCCTCCACTTTGTCGGTGATGACTAACTCGCCATTCACCAGTGCAAATGGAGTCATGTAACATTGGCCGCAGTTGCTGAGGCAGCCGTATTCTATCACATCATAGTCTGGATTTTCTTCCAGTTGATCCATGACTTCATCTGTGCCAAAATGCATATTATTGGCACAAAATTCAATAATCGGTCTCATGTAGGTTCACCTGCTTTGTTTGACCATTTTAATTTATGGCCAATTGTAATATAATATAGTGAGGAAAGGAGTTGAAAAAAATGAGCGAAAACGCACAAAGCACCATGTATGATGAGGTATCTGACGTGCTTGACAAACTTCGTCCGTTCCTGCAACGCGATGGCGGTGACGTGGAACTGGTCGACGTAGAGGATGGCATCGTTAAGCTGAAACTGGTCGGTGCCTGCGGCAGCTGCCCAAGCTCCACCATTACCTTAAAAGCCGGGATTGAACGCGCCCTTCTTGAAGAAGTTGACGGTGTCGAAGAAGTCGTACAAGTATTCTAATCAATCCTTCACGAAATAAACCTCAAGAGCCTTTCGCTTCGCATGAAGCGGGGGCTCTTTTTTGCGCTATGCATCCTCACGCTGTATGTTAGGACGAATCGGATCAAGTCCTCCAGATACATCCATAATGTTGCCTGTTATAAAATCGGAATGATCCAGACACAGATAGGTGATCACCCGCGCAATATCTTCACCGCTTCCAGGACGTCCTCTCGGCGTTTCCTCGTCGGTTATACCTGCCATCTCATCAATCGTTTTCTCTTTGTTGACACCGCGAATATCACCTGGACATACCATATTAACTGTAATACCGTAGGGAGCTTCCTCCACAGCAAGTGTCTTTGTGAATGAAACCAGACCTACCTTCGCAGCAGCATACACCGCCCGATGAGGCCATGATCTCGCTTCTCCTGCATGACTGAAGCCAAAATGAATAATTCGTCCCCACTGCTTACGTCGCATCTCAGGCAATACACGATGATCCAGCAGCATCGGTCCAAGCAGGTTTCCTTGCACAAGCATCTGAACCTCATCTTCGGAATACTCGGCAAACAGTCGACGTTCACGGACAAAAGGACCCGCGTTGTTCACAAGAATATCAATGCTGCCCAGTTTCTCTTCAACCTGTGCAACCAGCATGGTGATCTCTTCTGTCTTGGAAATATCGGCCTGAATGGCAATACACCGCACACCCTTGGCGATAATCTGAGCCTGTAACGCCTCAGCTTCCGTACGGCTATGTACGTAATTCAGAGCAATATGACAACCCTGATCCGCCAGACTGAGGGCCGCCATTTTACCAAGACCTTTGGCACTTCCCGTTATGAGGGCAATCTTTCCCTTCACGTTCATCCCCCTCTTCAAAGAGCAGTCACTCATCCAGTATAAAAGATTTATCATCCCCCCACAACTCACGTTTCCCACCAATCTGTACCATTTGCAAAAAAGTGTAAATTAAGGACTAAATACTTATCTTTCAAACAACTAAAATAAATTGAATTAGGTCTTTTGTAGGAAAATTAACCCTTTATATCCAGATTCCCCTTGTCTGGTTCGAGTGCCTATGGTACTGTCGATAAGTCCTTATTTTCTTATGAATATAACGACACAATACATATGTTCATGTAGATGACAACATTGCATGACACCTTCGAAAGGAATATAGCGTAATGAAAAGATGGTTAGCCTCTCTACTCGCAATTTTGCTTGTCGCCTCATTTCAAGCTCCATTCTCGACAACAGCATCTGCAGAAAGTGAAAGCAATAGCTCCACCGAAGATTATCAATGGATTGATGGGCCTTCAAACGTAGTACTTGATAACAAAGCAACATTAACCGTAGCTGAAAACCTTTCCTATCTAGATGCAGCTAACACCCAAAGGTTTCTGGAAGACACGGACTCCTTCCCCAATGGAACGGAAATTGGAAGTATCTATGGCGCAGGCGAAAACTCCAACTGGTATGTTATTTTCGAATATAACGATACCGGTCATGTCGACGACAGTGAGAAAGACGATCTGGACGCCGATGAACTGCTCGATAGCTACAAAAGAGGTACAGAAGATCAAAATGAGAAAACAACACCCGAAAATCAACTGTTTATCACTGGATGGGAGATTGAGCCCGCCTATGACAGCACCAAACATCAATTGATCTATTCTCTTGGTCTTGAGGATGCAGAGCGGGAAAAACTCGTCAATTACAATGTGAATGTACTCACCCGCGAAGGATACATCGGTGTTATCCTCGTTACGGATAGCGCCAATTTTGAAGAAAACCGCAAACAGTTTGAAAGCTCTGTGCTTAACCAACTCAACGTGATCAAAGGAAACACCTATGAAGAGTTTGATGCATCCGTAGACAAAAAATCTGAACTTGGCCTGACCAGTCTGATTCTGGGTGGAGCTGGTGTAGCTGTAGCCAAGAAAGTTGGATTATTGCTTTTGCTTAAAAAAGGATGGTTTGTCATCGTTGCCGCCATTGTTGGTGCTTTCGGATGGATTCGTCGCAAGCTGACTGGCCGCAAAAAGGATGCTGATCCGGGAGATCAGAACTCGCCATCTCCGGCTGAGGAAGCTTACCAACAGCATGCTGCTGGACAGGAGTCCACAGATTCTCACAGCCATCAAACAGACGGACGTTCGGATACTGATCCGCATAAACGTTAAAGCTTTACAATGTAAAATTCATAAGGTACTCTTACATCGAAGTACTCTTTAACATGATGAACAAAACAAAAGCCCTGCATTCTCTATAAAGAGAATGCAGGGCTTTCTTTAGTAGTTCCATAAGAAGTGGAGCCGAGTATACAATTTATTTTCAGCTTAATCGTTTAGCTTAAAACGCAGGTTCTACAGCACCTTGATAACGTTCTTTAATGAATGTTTTAACCTCTTCGGAATGCAGAGCTGCAGCCAGTTTCTGGATGGCATCTGCATCTTTGTTATCTTCACGGGATACGAGGATGTTTGCATAAGGGTTACCTTGCAGGTCCTCGATCAGCAGCGCATCCTTCTCTGGGTTCAGATTCGCTTCCAGCGCGTAGTTGGCATTGATGAATACCAGGTCTGCTTCATCCAGTTGACGAGGCATCATGGCTGCATCCAGCTCGATGATATTCAGGTTTTTCGGATTGGCTGTGATATCCTGAATGTTGGAAGTGATATTTGTGTCGTCTTTCAGCGTGATAAGTCCTTCTTTCGCAAGCAACAACAGTGCACGACCGCCGTTGGATGGGTCATTAGGAATGGCTACTTTGGCGCCGTCTTTTAACTCATCCAATGACTTGATTTTTTTGGAGTAACCAGCAAATGGCTCAACATGCACAGGTGTTACAGCAACGAGGTGAAATCCACGTTCTTTGTTCTCTGTATCCAGGTAAGGCTGGTGTTGGAAAAAGTTTGCATCCAGTTGTTTATCTTCAAGCTGTTGGTTCGGTTGAACATAATCATTGAAAGTCACAATTTGCAAGCGAATGCCTTCTGCTTCGAGTTCAGGCTTGATGCTTTCCAAAATTTCCGCATGCGGTGTAGGTGATGCTCCCACTTTCAATTCCACGGTGCGCGGTGCGCCTCCAGCATTGTCAGCGCCGCTGTCGGAATCCTTGTTGTTTCCGCAAGCCGCAAGAACCGCAATCAGCATAATGCTAAGTAGAGCAAAAGACCATTTTTTCATGTGTAAAACCCCTTCTCCAATAAATTTGTTTTGCATTTTGCACCAAATCGATACCGAATCAGGCAAATGCTATATATGTGTTATTTCCTGGTGAACCATTTAACCAAACGATCGCCAGCCATCTGAAGCACTTGCACCAGAATGATCATAAATACAACGGATATAATCATAATTTCATTCTGATATCGATAGTATCCATAATTAATTGCCAATGTTCCCAGACCTCCACCACCAACCATCCCCGCCATCGCCGTGTAGGAAACGAGGGTAACGATTGTAATGGTAATCCCGGCTAGCAGACCCGGCAATGCCTCTGGCAGAAGCACACGCCTTACAATCTGTCCGGTTGAAGCTCCCATCGCCTGTGCCGCTTCAATGACGCCACGGTCCACTTCACGCAGTGTAGTTTCCACTAACCGGGCAAAGTATGGAGCTGCGGCAATGACGAGCGGTGGTATAACGCCCAGCACACCTGTAGCTGTGCCGACCAATGAACGCGTAAACGGAATGAGTGCAACAATCAGAATGATAAATGGCACTGAGCGCAGAATATTTACAATAAACGATAGTACTGTGTACACCACTTGGGACTGGATTGAAGACGACCTTGCCGTCATGAACAGCAATACGCCTAGCGGCAAACCAATGATGATCGTGAACAGACCCGATGCTCCCAGGATTTGCAGTGTTTCGATTGAAGCCTTACCGATTTCTTCCCAACGTACCGTTGAAAAATCCATTAACGAAGCACCTCCACATCAAGTCCCTGATCCACTAACTCTTTAATGGTGAGATCAATCTCATCCGACTGCCCTTCAAACCGAACGGTCAGCTGTCCATAGGGAACTTGTTTGATCGTTGAAATGGTGCCTTGCAAAATGGCGAAATCCACTCCTGTTTTACGAACCGTTCTGGACAAAATCGCCTCATATGTTTTATTGCCCAGGAAGGATATTTTCACAAGCTTAGAAGCTCCGTCCGTCTGTAATGAAACATCTGCACTCGCCAGAGCAGTTTCTTCTAACGCAATACCCACCTCGTGGTCCCGCATCATAAAGTCACGCGTAATTGCATGCTGCGGCTTGAGGAATACTTCCGTCACTGGCCCTTGCTCCACGATGCCTCCCTGATGGATAACCGCCACCTGATCACAGATATTCTGAATCACGTGCATCTCATGGGTAATTAGAACAATCGTGAGGTTGTACTTTTCATTGATATCCAGCAATAATTTTAGAATCGAATCGGTTGTCTGCGGATCAAGTGCCGATGTGGCCTCATCACACAGCAACACGTTCGGATCACTCGCCAAAGCTCTTGCAATACCTACCCTTTGCTTCTGTCCACCTGACAATTGGGCCGGATATTTATTGCTGTGGTCCTCCAGTCCAACCAATGCGAGCATTTCCTTCACTTTCCGATCAATTGCAGCCTTGGGAGTATTAACGAGCTTCAAAGGAAAAGCCACATTATCATATACCGTAGCTGAGGATAACAGATTAAAGTGTTGAAAAATCATGCCGATCTTACGCCGTTGTTGTTGCAAATCGCTTTTGTTAAGACTCGTTAAATTGATGCCATCAACCCAAACCTCGCCTGCCGTTGGACGTTCAAGCAAATTAATACATCGAATCAATGTACTCTTGCCTGCACCGGAATGGCCGATAACTCCAAATATTTCACCCTTGCGGATATTCAAATTCAGATCCGATAAGGCCGTCGTACTTTTCGAACCTTTACCGTACGTCTTGGTTAAACCTTTTAATTCAATCAAAATTACTGCTCCTTCCCACTGCCTACATGTATCTTTACCCGAATGAAAGGAAAACTCCCCTTCGTCGTACAAAAAAAGAGCCCCTTTTGCAGAAACAAAAAGGGCTCTTCACGTGAAAGATTATACCTTCTCATCTGCCAAAATCGTGCCTTGCACCATTTTGTAGGAATTAGCACCTAACATCTATAAAGTATGACACAGCTGTCATGCAGTTATAAATCGGTTGCCGGGCTTCATCGGGCCTGTCCCTCCGCCGCTCTCGATAAGAAATATTTAATTTATAAGTTCAGTAATAGTTATAATGTTAATGTCATAAATGTTAATTCCATCTAACTGTCGATCAGGAACTCATTATAATCCAAGTATTCCGATTTGTCAAAGGCAAATATTACAATTCAAATCACTTTGGCGGCTGAGCCATTCCCTGCTTATGCCACTTCTTGTTGATGTAGCCATACGCTGCTTTTAACGTCTTACATACCATGTCTACGCCCTCGCGGAGTTCCAAAAGATGCTGATCCAGGTCCTCCAGCTTTACTTTCCCTTGCAAAGTCTGGTGCAGCTGCCACAGATCATCCTGCATTTCGGAGTTCATGTAATGAATCTCCATGTTTCGTCGTTTGCGCAATTTGCTCATTGGCTCACGGTAGGAGTCCTTGATCTGGATCAGTTCGTTGGCAAGAACATAATGCAGCTTGTCATATCCGAACTGTCTTAATACGGTAAAATAAGAATAATGAGTTTTAACATTGGTTGTGTTCAGCTCAAATATTTCATTCAATACTGTACCTAACTTATCCAGAATGGCAAAACATCGGATGAAGCCATCCTTATAGAAATAGACGTAACGGGCGTACTCCGCTTTTTCTGGTATCGTCATATCATCTGTAGAGCCCGCTTTGACTTTCTGACGGAAATGGGAAGCAGCAAAACAACTTTGCTCCAGTTCATCCAGCGAGGAGATCAGTCCCTGGGTCCACACATACAGTTTACGAAAATCATGGGTAGGATCATGGTCCACATGCATCTGTCGCTGAAATAACTCAAGCGTATCCGCCATCGCCTCCATCGCTTCCTTGAGAACCCCTTCATTTTTACGCGGCTTTTCACCCAGCAACGTTCGCAGCATATATAGCCTCCTCTTTCCACTCTGCAGATCATCAAATTAATAATAATTCATCATATTAAATAAAATCGGAATCAGAGTACACGTATGACCGCTGCTTACAATAGGGTGCCCTGACACGCCTGACATCAAACAAAGTTCACCTGTCCAATGATGTACATCATCGGATGGTGAACTTCACTGGATTCATCCCCCCTGAACGACAATAATTCGGATAAATTAGAACCGGTTAACGGTCCGATGCAACTTGTACACCAGGAAACTCATATACGTTAATACACCGAACAAAATGGCAATATCAAGCATATGCGCCAACGCCACGAACATATACACTTCCGGACGGTTCATCGTGAGCATCAGTCCAAAACCAATAACCACTTGCAACAAAACCAGTACAACAGAAATGACTCCTAGCGCTCTTAATTCCGTGTTATCCGGATGTTTGCGATACGCAAAATGACCGAGAATTGCAATGACGATTACTAATGAAACAGCCGCCACCCGGTGAGCAAAAGCAACAGCTACGCCTCCCGAGAGCTCAGGAATAATCTGCCCGTTACAGAGGGGAAAGCCTGAACAGCCTCCAGCAGAATCCGTATGGCTCACAAATGCTCCAGTATATACCACGAGGTACGTATAGATCGTGGAAAACCACACCAAATTTCGGAACCCTTTGCTGACTCGCGGATATCGATTCAGTCGTTCCAATCCACCATGGCGAGCTTCCTGCCGAATACCAAGCGCCATCATCAAGGAGCTGGCAAAAGCGATTAAGGCAAATCCGAAATGCAGTGCCATGACTGCAGAAGATTGGGAGAATACGACGGCAAAAGCCCCCATGATTCCCTGGACAATAACAAATATCAGCGTTAACAATGAAAACAATTGCAGATCACACCGTGATTTACCAAACCGTAAAAATGCTACAAAAGAGGCTATGGACAAAAGCCCTGCCAGTGCGCTGACGGCGCGATGGGAAAATTCAATAAGTGAGGCAACAGTGTGTGCAGGCACAAGTTTTCCGTTACATAAAGGCCATTCCGCGCCGCAGCCGAGGCCCGATTCCGTTCGGGTTACAACGCCTCCGCCAAATGTGGCCAGAAACATGACAAGACAGGTTAATACAGTTAACCATTTAAACAAGGTTAAGTGCTTCAATTTTTTTCTCACCCGCTGTTGGTTTAAGATGGCGAAGAACTTCATCCTCCGCTTGATTCGGTACTTTGACACTTATTTCACAACTAAATTCATTATACCGGATAAATGTGTCATTGACGTTGCGCTTTGTGACAAAATGTTAACGTCTGTCGAAAAGTTGAACCTCTATTTATCAAGGCTATGTACGTCAATTAGTTTCCCCGAAAAATGTTAAAAATACAAACGCCACTTCCCTATTTCAAGAGAAATGGCGTTCCTTTAATTATAACCTTTTACATGGTGAACCTGTCATGCTTTATTTATGAATCGTGTTATATACCTCAACTGCTCGCTGCAGAAATTGCTCAATCTCTTCTCTCGACTTGCGCAGTTTGTTCACGTAACGAACGAGTTCCCGGCCATCCGAGTAAGCTACAAAGCTGGGGATACCCAGAATATTTTGCTCTTCGCTCACTGTACCCACCTGATCTACATCGACCTCAATCAACGTCAGTTCACGTGCAAACTTCTCTTCAACTTCAGGCATAAACGGATCGATGTACTTGCAATCACCACACCAATCTGCCTTAAATACAGCTACAGTCAAACGCGGAGATTGGATTGCCACATCAAATTCCGGTTTCGATGTAATCTTTTCCATTACAACATCTTCCTTTCTATACCTTGTCTATCCTCTAAGTGAAGCAAATTGCGGAGTGGAAGTCAAATATTCGGCGCATACTGAGATTAACAACTTCTTAAACTAAAATCATAATCAGAATAACAGGAAAGGAGGTCATGTCATGACTTCCGCTAAAACGGATTCCTCCGAGTCTGCCCATCACGGGTCGCTATTGCAAATGGTTCGATCCATCCCAGGTGCGGCCCGGGAAGTGTGGAGGGGTAAACAAGCGGCTTGGCAGGCCTCTGCACAGCTTCGCCATCCCTTGCGTGATATGGCTTGGGACTCTGACATGGCTGCAACCTTACAAGCTGAGGTGGAACGCCTATTGCCTGGAAACGAGAGTGCTTTTGCCCGAAATCCGCTCAGTGCACTGGTCTGTGAAGAGGATTGCATTATTCTGGAAGAGATCCAAACATTAACGCAGGAAAACAACCGGAGTAACATCACTCGCACAGCAGCATACCTGGAATGTTACGAACAGTATCCTGAGCTTCACTGGGCCCTGCTTGCCCATATGGTATCCCGCAACGGCGGATATCACATGACCGATCTTCAGAGTGACCTTATGCACAATCTGCAAAATCAAACAGACCGTGAGCACATGTATCGACTACTGGAGCGATGCAATGCCCTCATTTTCCAGGACGCCTATCCCCAGCTTCTGTTGTATATGAACAGCCGCCGGATCGGCCGGAGCTGTTTTCATTTGTTGTCCCATTTTCATGTATCGGCATTCATGACACCGTTCTGGGAACGATTTTGGCTGGAGCGATGCAGCTCGCTGCTTAGTGTGGCGTTAATTATTAATGAGCAGAACTATATCGAGAGCCGGGTCGTGCAGCATCCCTATTTTCAAAAACAAGTGCTGTCCAAACCCGCATTCCATCTGCATAATCTGGTTGGGCTGAATCATATCGTGTTTCCACTTGGAAGGGAAAAAGGTCTTGCAGGCCGGGTTATTGAACATTTTGGCAAGCTGGATGAGCGGATTATGTTTGGCAAAGGTTTATATGCGATGCTGTTTGGAGTGGAACAAGTTTTCACACAAGTATTGGAGTTTGCGCGCTCGGTTCCCCACCGTGGCTCACGTGCCGAATACTGGCCCGGTCTGTTCACCGCAAATGAAGATGAAGCCGGGGAAGCTGAGCTCTATAGCCAGGAGCTGCTGGACCAAGAATGGCTAGCGGAAGGACAACGGTTATATAGTCCTGAATTGCTGGCCGTATGGGGTGATACGCCGTATGAACCGATAACAAGGCAGGATTGGCTGCAAAATCGCGATTGTCTCGGTCATCTCACGATCCCGCGCCGCCCCTGGCTGTTCGAAATGAGCCATGAACATCGGTATGGCATGCTGAAGACCGCATTGGCTCATGATGCCAAAACCTTGACGCATTAAGGACAGAGGCCTTACAGGGAATTCATCTAAAGGACAATAATGGACTACCTTTTATAAATATTACAAAAAAGCCCTGTCCGCTATGAAAGCAGACAGAGCTTGTACTTATTTTTCAACAGATATAACGAAGTGTGTATTGTGTGTTGAATCGGTTATCCACGTTGCCCGGCTCCACGTTGTAGACGCATGAGCGGACGGAGTATTTTTTGCAAAATACGAGGGTAACTGCCCAGCTCGTCTTTTCGAAGTACACGTAGAACAACCATGAGTACCAGGTACACGACAACCACAAGCGCACCCACAAACAGACAGGTAACGAGGAATGATACACGTGCTGGCAGGAATAAATCAAAGATGGAGTTCCCGGCCCAGTTCGCCGCAAAACCAACACCCGCTGCAAGCAGTACAGTAATGATGAATCCTTTCCAACGATCACCCATAATCGAGAAATCGACAATTTTCCGAAGCACCCGCAAATTGAGGTACGTAATAACCAGGAAACACAATGCGGTCGCAATAATGATCCCGTAAATGCCAAAGATCGGAGCCAGGATTAGACTCGCTATGAGTTTGACTACGATACCCGCAGCCACACTAATCATTGTAATCCGCGGTTTACCTACCCCAAGCAAAATGGAGTTCGTGGTCATCATCGTAATTTGGAAAATGGTACCGAATGTCAGCAATGTAATGATCGGTGTCCCGTCTGGGCTGGTAAACAGCAAGCCGTTAACGGAATACGCTGCCGCACACAGAGCGATGACGATTGGCATTCCTGTCAGAATCGAAATGCGTAAAGCAAGCGTCACCTGATTTTTCAGATGAACTTCATCCTTGCGTGCAAAAGCTGCCGAAATGACCGGCACAAGCGATTGACTCAGTGCGATAGCCAGAATCGGAGGAATGCCTGCAATACTTTGGGCCTTGGCACCGAGAATGGCAAGAACTCCTGTCGCTTCTTCCAGTCCGATTCGTCCACTAAGCAGCGGAACTACCAGCGATGAATCGATAAAGTTAATCGCCGGAACAGCGAGTGAAGATAAAACGATTGGAATCGAAAGTTTGAAAATATCGCTGTAGATGCCCCGCATAGGCAATTGCTCCGCACGCTCGTAATTCAATTGCGCCGCACGGTCATTTTTGCGAAGCTTCAAGGTGAAGTACAACATGACGGCAAAAGCGCCAATGCTTCCGAATACGCCCCCAAATGAAGCCCCTGCAGCAATGGTTTGATCATCATAATTCCATTGCAGCATAACAAACGCCACGATGATCGCTGTACCTACGCGTGCAAACTGCTCCACAATCTGTGAAATGCCGCCTGCAGTCATATTGCCGCGACCCTGGAAATATCCACGCATCATTGCGATGGCTGGAAAGAGCAGCAGCGCTGGAGCCAAGGCCCGAATGGCGCTCACCGATTCCGGTACTTTGGACACATACGTAGCATAGTAAGGTGCCGCGAACCATAACAAAGCAGACATGACTACCCCGGCTACAGCCGCAAAGATGAGAGCTGCACGATAGATTTGTTGTGCTTCACCTGCGCGTCCCAGCGCATAACGTTCTGACACCATTTTACTAAGTGTACTCGGTATGCCTGCTGTAGCAACGGTTAACAGCATTAAATATACCGTGTTGGAGATGGTAAACGATGCGTTACCGATATCGCCGAGGATATGCTCCAGCGGCACCCGTTGAACCAATCCGAGTACCCTCGCAATCAGTGCAGCTGCCGCCAAGATGAGCGTACCTCTAATGAATGTTTCCTTCTTTGACAAGCCAATTCCCCTTCTTTCCCCCACACCGACGTGCATCCAGATGAAGCCGCTCCCGAACGTCTATGCGAATCTTACCACCCAGATAATAAACAGAACAATCATGACGATTTGCAAAATAATTTTCATAACGGTGCTTGTAAACAGCCCCACCACGGAACCAAATCCGACTTTGGAAGCTTTGGCAGGTGAAGACCCTCCGATCAGTTCCCCGATAAAAGCACCGATAAATGGTCCCAGTACCAGTCCGAATGCCGGAATGACAAATGGGCCTATTATGACACCAATCGTACTGAGAGTCGTCGATAATTTGGAGCCGCCGAATTTCTTCACACCCCAGGCACTGACGACATAATCAGCCACAAACAGCACCACTACGATCAATATCTGGATAATCCAGAACCATACACCGAACGGAACAAAGCTGAAGAACCAGCCATAGACCAGAAACGCGAAGAAAATCGCTACAGCACCAGGCAGTATCGGATATACCGTTCCGGCCATCCCCACCGCAAACAGCAGTACAATTAAAATCCAGCCAACGGTTGCGAGCAAAGGTTACTCCCCCTTCAAAATATGATCACGGATGACTTCGACAATGCCATCTTCATTATTGCTCGCTACGATCAGGTCAGCCGCTTCCTTCACTTGCTCCTGCGCGTTGCCCATGGCAACACCAAGACCCACGGCTTCAATAACGGCCAAATCATTCAAACTGTCTCCAACAGCAACCACTTCGGACATCTCTATGCCCAGCAGCTTGCAGACTTCAGCTACACCGCTCGCTTTGGATACACCACCAGGGTTAATCTCAATATTAACAGGTGAGGAGTTCGTCATTTGCAGGCCGCCCATATGTTGCAGCTCCATCATAATCTGGTGACGGACTTCATCCACTTCGGTATTGAATCCGAATTTCAGCCATTCCAGACCTTCAATATTGTCCGTCCAGCGATCACGGTTGAACAGCTCTTCCACGGAGTATGCCCAGTACCAGCTATTATATTTTTCGCCAATCTCCTGCATTTTGCGGATCAATGCCGGGTCCATCAGATGGCGCATATACAGATCATGCGGAGCTTTCCAGACTTCACTGCCATTGACCGTAACCATCGGGGTCTCCAGCCCAAGCTGTACCGCATAAGGCATGGCGTGAAACACGGCTCTTCCCGTTGAAAGGCATACATGCACTCCCCGGCGGATGGCGATTTGAATCCACTTGGCGGTCTCCTGTGTGATTTCATGATTATCGTTTAGCAATGTTCCATCCATATCAAGCGCAAGCAATTTGTATTTCAATTCACTCATGTTGTGTTTCCTCCTCAGTTGTCTCTCTACTTCTCCCTATCCAACAAACTCTCACAAAAAGATCGCCCGGCATCCGCGTAGGCGGATGCTCCGGACGTCACAGCTAACGACATTTTACCACAGATCGTCGGCCTGCAACAAAGTAACCCGCTCGTGAGTTGAACCTTCACACCATTTACAAGTGGTGTCTGTTCCAAGTCATATACGCTAATCAATCCATACCTCTACGTATGAATTATGGTAATAACATCGACTTTGGTATAATTTCCTAAACAAAAAAAACGGTCCACCCCCTACAGGATGAACCGCTTTTAGCTTAACCTTTGTCACTCTGTCTGTTTCCCAGACTAGTCCGCATCTCCGCATAAGCTTCAGTAGTGCCGACATCATCTATCGTTCCCTCCGTATAGTACGCCCATATCTCCGGGCGGGAATGCAGCCACTCGGGAAAATAACTTGGCGCAGCCGGGTTCCCCCACTGCTGATGCCACTGCTCAAAAGCACCGAAAAAACGTTCATTCGTCACAATCAGAATCTCCGTAATTTCATCCAGCACCTCCAGACGGCCCACCAGCAGATCCAGAATGGTACGGCTCCCTTGAACCGGCAGAAAGGGCTTTGGCGTATCTTTGGTTAACGGATAGAGACGGGTCGCATATCCCACAGCCAAGATTAATGCAATCATCCCCTGTCTTATCCTCTGTCTTATCCTCTGTCTGGCTTGTATGCTGCAAACAAGGATTGGGACATCAAATCCATTGTTTGTTTGTATACGGTATGGGCTGCCTTTACATCACCAAGGAACCCGCCCATATACAGGTGGATTACACCGTGCAGCGATGCCCATATAGTGCTGACAAGAGTCCCGGTCTCCTCCTGGTCCGAAATCTGTCCTTGCTGCTGGGCGGTGCTGATTAGAATCAGCAAACGGCGTATGGCGGTCATCGTTCCCTGCATACTCTCTGCATCCGGCTTGAACTCGGCAAAAGCCCCTCCGAACATCAGCTTGTAGTAGCTGGTATAATCCTGCGCGAACTGCCAGAAGGCTTCGCCCAAATCCAGTAAATGCTGCAAGAGGTCAGAGGACAGCGGCACTTCTTCAAAACGCCGGGCCAGCAATTTGCAGCCCTCCAGATACAGCTGCTGGGCCAGACCTTCTTTATTGACAAACAAACTGTAAATGATCTTGGTGGAGCAGCCCATCTTTTGCGATACTCTGCGCACAGTTACAGCCTCTGGCCCTTCTTCTTGCAAAATGGCTGCAGCCGCATCAACCACAAGCTTACGGAGATTTTCCGTATTTTGCAGGCGCGCTTCCTGATATGTTTTTAATGCCCGCCCCGTGGATGGTGAGGGCTTGTCTTCGTTACTGATAAGGATCACCTTCATTCGGTTATCATGTTACTGACCAGCAACAGAGTTGCCGGCTTCTAACAGGCATTCTAACCATTTGCAGAAAGGTTGTCAATGAAGCCATCACGCTGAAAAAAAGGTTTGACACAGGTGTGTCTTTTTGGTTACGATGATTCACATAGGAAACAGTGTTACCGAAATTATTTTATGTTCATCTTGGAATTGGTTTTTTTTTGAAGATCGGTAACATCGTTTCTTTATGAAAACACTGTATCGAAAGGAGCGGGAATCATGAGAAGTGCCAGCAGCTCAATCTGAACATTGATCTGTTGGTTAACAATGCGGGTTTTGCCACCCACGGTCTGTTTGAGCAAGTCTCCGGCGAGCGCCAGCATGAAGAAGTGATGCTCAATGTCGCCGCTGTAGTGGATATGACTCATTTATTCCTTCCAGGGATGCTCCAAAGAAGGGTAGGCGCTGTTATCAATGTTTCGTCTACCGCAGGCTTTCAGCCGCTGCCTTATATGGCCGTCTATGGGGCGACCAAAGCTTTTGTCTTGTCCTTTACCGATGCCCTTTGGTGGGAGAATCGTGACCGTGGCGTGCAATTTTTCACCCTGTGCCCAGGCTCGACGGAGACGGATTTCTTCAACGTGGTTGGTACGGAGGATGCCTCTGTCGGCGCGAAGGACACGCCGGAACGTGTAGTGGCAGTTACACTGGGCGCTATGGCAAAAGGGAAACAGTACGTTGTTCCGGGACTCCGGAATTACCTGGGTGCCCAGATTTCCCGATTCATGACCCGCAGACAAAGTTTACGGCTGGTTGGGGGCATGCTTCGCCCCCGCAAACAATATTAGGAGGATTAATAATGTCAACAGAACAAAAACAACGCAAACGTTCCACTGGTCAACAAATTCGTAGATGGAGCCTGGCCCTGCTCGGGGTAATTGTGCTGGGAATCGCTGTATTTCTGCTGATGCCCGCCCCGGTAGAACCTGCTGCTTGGTCTGCACCTGCCGCTCCTTCTTTTGAGAAGGATGGTCCCTGGAAAGAGAACAACAAACTTAGCTCCGCAGAACTGGTTACAGACCGCGCGAAGTTCCCGGAATTTATCACTTTTGATAAAGAAGGGCAGCTGTATACGGGTGACTCCGACGGCAAAATTTACAGAGTGACCTTTGACGCGGAGGGCAAGGCGCAGCCAGCGGAGGTGTTCGCCGATACCCACGGAACACCTAACGGACTGAAATTTGATGCTGCCGGAAATTTGATTGTGACGGATATTCAGAAAGGGCTGCTGTCAATTGACCCGAACGGAAATATCGAAGTACTAACCACTGAAGTAGATGGAGGGCCGATCTACCTGGCGAACGAGCTGGACATTGCGCAAGACGGATCGATTTATTTCTCCGATACCTCTAACTATGGCAAGGTCATGTTCAAAGAAATTGCCGAGAATAAACCGCATGGACGATTGTTGAAATATGATCCGCTGACCAAGCAGACGACCGTTCTGCTTAAGGATTTATATTTTGCCAATGGGGTCGCATTGTCTGCCGAAGAAGATTTCGTGCTTGTAGCCGAATCGTATCATTATCAGTTGACCCGATACTGGCTTAAGGGGCCCAAACAAGGCACCTCTGATATTTTTGCAGAGAATCTGGCTGGGTTTCCGGACAATATCACCCGTGACGCACAGGGACACTTCTGGGTAGGGGTATTCACAACCCGTCTGCCTTTTGCCGATTACATGCATAGTCATCCTTGGTTAGCGGCGACGATGTCCAAAGTTCCACAGTCCTTGTTAAATGGAGCCAGCGCGCCGGTGAAACATGGACTTGTCGCAGAATATGGACCAGAGGGAGAGCTTGTGAATAGCTGGCATGATCCTGAAGGAACATTGTATGGCATCACCACGGCCGTAAGCCAGGGGAAATATTTATATCTCGGAACCGCACCAGGAGGAAGCCAAGGGGTTCATCGGGTGCTTTTGAAACCGTAAGAATTGTTATATTCATCTACCTCATTGCCACCTTTAGGCATCCCAATAGCAGCTCACTCCGGCAGGAGGAGCTGCTATTGGGATGGCTTTTTCTTAGTTTACAGTCCAATCCAAAAACCGCCTGCAATGCAGGCGGCTGACACTCTCTATGAATTAACGTGCCGCGAATTTGCGGCGAGCATAACGAAAGACAATACCATGCTTTGGAGACAGCAGCAGAGCCAGGACAAACAGAATGCCAGCTACCGCCACCATGCACCCGGCAATGGAAGCATCCAGCGCGTAAGCCATGATATACCCTCCAACCGAGGAAGCGGCACCCACGAGCACGCTGTACAGAATCATTTTACCCAATCGATCCGTGAGTAAGTAAGCCGTCGCTGCAGGTACAATCAACATGCCTACCACGAGAATGGACCCTACACTTTCAAATGAAGCCACCGATGTCATGGAAACGAGCCCCATAAGCAGATAGTGGAACAGCACCACCGGAATGCCGCAGGCCGCAGCCAGCGCCGGATCAAAAGCACACAACTTAAACTGCTTGTAGAACAAGCCGATTACAAGGAGGATGACCAGCAAGGTGATGCCCAGCATCCAGACTGCCCTTGGGCCTACATCCGTCCCTCCAAGGGTCAACGTATCCCACTGGACATAAGCGATCTCACCGAACAAGACACAATCGAGATCCAGATCTATATGCCCTGCATTCAGACTGATCAGAATGACACCCACTGCGAAGAGTGCCGTAAACACTATTCCGATGGAAGCATCCGATGATAGCCCCCCGGCCTGCAAGCTTTGAATGAAGAACACCGTCAGTAATCCAAATACCGTTGCGCCGAGCAGCATCCATAACGAATCACGTGAGCCGCTCCACAGGAAAGCAATCGCAATACCCGGGAGAACCGCATGACTGATCGCATCTCCAACCAGAGCCATCCGCCGTAGAATCAGGAAACAGCCAAGAATAGCACAGGCGGAGGATACCAGGATGGCCGTTAATATAATCCAAAACGTTGCCATTACAACTCACCCCGTTCCTGCTGTGCTCGCTGTGCAGAGAGTGTCTGGAGCGTGGCATGCTCTTCCCTCAAGTAAGCGGATTTCGCCTGCATACTTCGCAAACGCCGTGCCAGCAGTCCGCGACGTGGGGCAAACAATGCAGAACCCACAAATAGCGCTGTCGCTGCCAGTACCGTAACTGGCCCTGTCGGCAGATTAGGCACCAATGTGCTGAAGATTGTACCTGTGGCACCGCTCAGTGCTCCAAATACGCCAGCCAACAGTACCATAAGCGAGAGCGAGTCCGTCCAGCAGCGGGCTGCTGCTGCAGGGGTCACTAGCAGAGCGGCAACAAGCACCACACCCACCGCTTGAATCCCCGCAACAACCGCAATAACGGTTAACAACAGAATCAGTTGTTCCAGCATGCCAACCGGCAGTCCCATGCCACGCGCAAAGCCAGGGTCAAAGCTCACCAGCTTGAATTCCTTGAACCATGCCAGACAAGCAATTAATAACACAAGACAGACACCACCCATGACATACACATCCGTCAGCACCATGGATGCGGCCTGGCCAAACAAATATTTATCCAGTCCACTCTGACTGCCGCTCGCACCGTGCTGAATCCGAGTAAGCATCACTACGCCAATACCGAAAAATACAGTCAGCACAATCCCCATTGCCGCATCCTGCTTGATCCGGGAATACCGTGTAATCCAGGATATGCCGAAGGTCGCAATGATTCCGGCCACAAGCGCACCGAACAGAAATAATCCTACTGATTTGGTTTCAGTCAACATAAAAGCGATACAAATTCCCGGTAGAGCTGCATGCGCCAGCGTATCTCCCATGAGACTCTGACGACGCAAAAATGTAAAGGAGCCTATAATTCCACTACTGAAGCCGAGCAACAAGCAGCCAAGCAATATCCAGCGTGTATTGGGATCGGACAAAATGGCTACTATCCAGTTCCACATGCACTACACCTGGCCTTTCTCCGTCCGGCTTCCGATCATCGCTATCCGGCCTCCGTACGTCTCTTGCAAAGTATCCGGTACAAATACTTCATTCGTTGGCCCACCTGCAACCAGCCGTCCATTAAGCAGCAACACATGGTCAAAATATTCCTCCACTGTCGCCAGATCATGGTGAACAACTAGTACGGTTTTACCTTGCTTCTTCAACTGTTCCAAAAGTGAAATGATGGCTTTTTCCGTTGTGGCATCTACACCTGCAAACGGCTCATCCATGAAATACAATTCGGCATCCTGTACCAGTGCCCGTGCCAGAAAAACACGCTGCTGCTGCCCACCAGACAGCTGACTGATCTGGCGGTACATATAATCACCCATTCCCACTTGTTCGAGGCAGTGAGCTGCCAGATCCCGTTCTTTTTTGCCTGGACGGCGGAACCAGCCCAGATGTCCATAACGCCCCATCATGACAACATCGAGCGCGTGAGTCGGGAAATCCCAATCAACAGATTCACGCTGAGGTACGTAGCCGATGCGGCGACGCTGTTCTCGGTAGGACTGACCAAAAATTTTCACCTCGCCATGCATTTTTGGCACTAGTCCCAGAACGGCTTTGATCAAGGTTGATTTACCGGCCCCATTGGGACCAAGAATGCCAATTAGCTGACCTTCCGGGATGTCAAAAGATACCCCACTGAGCACCGGCTTTTTATGGTAAGCCACCGCCAGGTCCCGAACACTCAGAGGAGCTGATGTAGGCTGCGTTCCCTTCAGATGGTTAGCATTTGGTTGTGGTTGGGATTTTTCGAATAAAATTGCATCGCTCATGCTCTTTCCACTCCTCTCTTCATATGGTTTCTCATTTTAATGCTTCTACAATCGTCTGAGTGTTGTGGCGGATCATGCCGATATACGTTCCTTCTTCCGTTCCCTCAGCACCCATCGCATCCGAGAACAGTTCACCACCAATGCTGACCGTATGTCCCTTTTCGGCTGCCCCGGCAATAATCGCTTCCATCGCTTTGGCTGGTACGCTGGATTCTACAAATACCGCTTTGATATTGTTGTCCACAAGATAATCTCGCAACTCACTGACATCCCTTGCACCATACTCTGCTGCTGTACTGATTCCTTGAAGCCCCATCACTTTCATGTCATAAGCTTGGCCGAAGTATCCAAAGGCATCATGCGCCGTAACCAATACCCGGCTGGCTTCCGGTATCTCCTGGATTTTTTCCCGCACCTCGGAATCCAATGCCTCCAGTTTCGTTAGATACTGCTCTGCCTGGACCTTGTATTCTTCTGCATGTTCCGGGTCTGCTTCCACGAGTGTATCGCGCACAGCCTCTGCGGCATGCATCCAGTGGCTAACATCAAACCAGACGTGAGGATCGTATTCCGTTCCGCCAGTATCCTTTCCTGAACGTAATTCATCCACCGGAATTTTCTCCGAGACGGCCGTTACTATTTTGCTCTTGGACATTTTCTCCAAGATGTCTGTCATTTTGCCTTCGAGATGCAATCCGTTATAGAAAATGACCTTTGCTTGCTCAAGCTTCCGAATATCTCCCTGGGAAGCCTTGTACAAGTGAGGGTCTACCCCTGGGCCCATCAGCCCAGTGACATCAACATATGTCCCGCCGACCTCACGCGCTACATCCGCAATCATGCCCGTTGTGGCTGTGACCTGTACTTTCCCTTCACTGCCTCCTGTTTCTGCTGCACTTGAGCACGCTGTTAGCACGCTAACCAGAACAACAGCAGCCAGCGTCATCAACCCTCTCTGAATGCTCCTCATCTTCACCATCAACAATTCAAACCGCCCCTTTCTCTCTCCTAACATAATTGTCCTCATCTAATTTTGTTGTACAAGGTATTAAAATTTATACAAGACTAATAATGTTTCCCTTGTGCAAATTTTAGCCGATGCATAATAAAAAGGCAAGGGATAATTTCCCCCCGCCTGTCCAAATGTGTATATGAGTCTTTTTATTGACCTATCTTCTTTTTCGTTTAAATCTGCTCTATTTCTCTTAAGCTGTATCACGTTACTCTTTGTCTTTTTCCTGATCTTTCTTCCCTTTTGGAGTCCCATCGAGGCCATACACTTCATCGTAGGCATCGAAAATTTTACGTGCAATTGGAGACGCACTGACCGATCCAAAGCCACCTTCAGGTACAACAACGGCTATAGCCAGCTTCGGATTATCCCGTGGTGCAAAAGCGATAAATACTCCGTTTTCCTTTTTGTTTGGTCCTGTTCCCTGCTCCGAGGTTCCTGTTTTTCTGGCATAATCGTAGGGGAAACCGTCAAACGAACTTACTTTGGTGACCATACCCTTATGCACTTCATTCCAGTATGCATCGGCAAAATCAACCTCGTTTAACACCTTTGGTTTGATTTTCTTCACCACATTGCCTTCTGCGTCACGGATTTCCTTTACTAAATGAGGCTCCATCCGTTTGCCTTTATTCGCAAGCATCGTGGTATATTGTGCAAGTTGAAGCGTTGTATATTTACCTTGCTGACCAAAGGAGGCAAAAGCAAGACGTGTCAGACCCGATTCATGTTCCTCCAAATACTCCAGTCGGCCCAGAAATTCTTTTGGTAAATCTATGCCAGTGGACACGCCCAAACCGAACTTTTTCATGTATTTGTCCCACACTTCCACGCCCTCGGTCGCCCCATATTTGTTATAGAGGCCCTTGCCCACCATATCAATCATAAAAGCATTGGAAGATTTCTCGATCGCTCTTCTCGCCGTAATTGAGCCGTTAAATGCCGAGTGTGAGTTTCGAACCTTTCTCCCATCTTTGCCTAAAGTGGCGTACCCTTGATCATAATAGGTTTGACCTGTACTGAACAGACCTTCTTTCAGTCCAATCAGTACACTAAGAGGCTTAATTACAGAGCCCAATAAGACAACAGACTCAGCCTTTTTATTCGAATCATTGGGAGGGAACGACTCGGCCGTTCCATTGCGGAATACATACTTGATCTTGTCATAATCCCAGTCATTTGGATCATAGTCCGGCATACTCGCCATGGCTACGATATTGCCTGTATCCACTTCCATGGCTACCGCGTATCCCGTTATAGCTTTAGGCAACTTCCTCAATTCATCTGTAATAGCTTGTTGTGCAACCATCTGAATTTCCTTGTTGATCGTTGTTACAAGCCCGTACCCCTTTTCAGGTGGGGTCAGATTCATCGTTCCATCCGGCAAATTTCGTGCATCAATGTCAATAGACTGGTAGCCACTTCTTCCACGAAGTTCTTCTTGATATTGCAGTTCCAAACCGTCAAAGCCTACCTTCTCTTCTTCGTGATAAACAAGACCTGGGTCACGCTGGGTACCTGCTGATTCCCGAATGGCTTTATACTTTTTAAGTGTATCCGGCGCCCGTTTGAATTCTCTTGTATATCCAATCACTTGAACGGCTACCCCATCTGGATCGTATCTTCGGACATTTTCCTCAAGAACCATAACGCCTGGAAACTCTGCTTTTTTCTCCATGAAATAGGCAATCTCTTTGGTTGTTAAATCGGATTTAACCAACCTTGGTACATATCCAAATGTCTTCTGATAATCCAGATCCAGTCGCTTCATAATTTCTTCTGCATCGGGTTGTTCTTTGTCCCCCGGATTAAACTGTTTAAACACAGCCGCTAGTTCATCAGCAAGTTCCTGCGCCTCCTGCTTGCGGTCATCATTTCTATAATCCTCATACAACAACACATAGAGGGACTGCACAGGCTCCGAATAAGCCAGCGCGACCTTCCCTGTCGCATCATAGATTGGCCCCCGAACAGGAGCGAGCGGAATATCTTTGGTATTACGGCTGGTTTCCATATAGGTCAGTTCAGGTCCCTCGACAAATTGCACAAAGGCCAACCTAAAAATTAGGATACTGAATATTACAAACGCAGCGAAAAAAAACATATTCATTCTTACACTAGACGGCTTGTTGTTGACTGGTGTATCTTCGTTGGTCATTTTCTTTTTCCTCAATCGGTTAAACATGGGATAAGCCTCTCCGTTCTTATGTAAAAGTAGATTCATCTATCACGCATATTGCATCAATCGGTTCAAATAACATACCTTTCCTTCTACAAGTCTATCAAAGGTCAACTGCCATGTCCTCCAGATTTTGGTTACATTTTCGTAAACAGAAGAGACATATGCCGATTCTTCCGAAACGATGTCAATATAGACATATCGTTAATCTCTTTACTTTTTTGAAATAAATTTTCATTCTCTTATGTAAACGTGTCATAAACGATGTTTGTTACATACTGATTTGCAGCAGCTTGCGGGAAAGTGGCCTCTCAGTCCTGGCAAACGTAAAAAGGACCCTCGAAAGGGTCCCCTCTTTGAATCAAAGACTCACATTACTGTGTATCTGATTCCTTATTTTTATCTTTTTTCGGTACACCGTCCAGACCAAACTCCTCATCATACGCATCGAAGATCGCACGTGCTACGGGAGCCGCACTGTTCGAACCGAAGCCCCCTTCTGGGATGACCACAGCTACAGCCAGCTTCGGATTGTTACGTGGAGCGTAAGCAATAAACACCCCGTTATCCACCAGTTTGCCTCCGACTAACTGTGTGGATGTACCTGTTTTTCTTGCAAAGTCATAGGGGAATCCACTAAACGCCGTTACTTCGGTTGCCATGCCTCGCTGTACTTCATTCCAGTAAGCATCATTAAAATCGACTGTGCTAAGCACTTTCGGTTTCATTTTCTCAACCACATTGCCTTGCGAATCACGGAACTCACTGACTAATTGTGGTTCCATACGTTTTCCTTTATTCGCTAGCATCGTAGCATACTGTGCCAGCTGCATCGTTGTATATTTCCCTTGTTGTCCAAAGGAAGCATATACGAGCTTAGTAAGTGAGCTCTCTTCACTCTTAATGTATTCCAAGTAACCAGAATATTCATTAGGCAAATCTACTTCAGTAGGTACACCAAGTCCAAACTGCTTCATGTATTCATCCCATACGCCAATTCCCTTGGCGCCATACTTGGAGTACAGCTTCTTACCGATTTCATCAATCATGAACACGTTGGAAGAATGACGAATCGCATCATGAGGAGTCAACAGACCATATACGTGACCGGAAGAGTTCTGTACTCTGCGGTTGTCCCCCCCAAATGTCGTAGATCCTCTGTCCGAATAAACGGAATTGGTCGTGAAGAAACCTTCCTTCAAACCAATTAATACACTGAGCGGTTTGATTGTGGAACCAAGCAATACAACAGATTCCGCTCGTTTATTTGAATCGTCTGGCGGGAATCCACGAATGGTACCATTTTGATAAATATATTTTATTTTATCGTAATCTTCAGTACTTATACCGCCAGTTCTCCAAACGTTCGTGTCGTAATCCGGCATACTGGCAGCAGCAACAATCTTCCCTGTATCCACTTCCATTGCGACTGCAAAACCTGTTTTTGCATTGGGATGCAGCTTACCGGAGACCTGATGTGTATGCAGCCAGCTTAGTTGATCCAGTATCGCTTGTTCCGTTTTCACCTGAACATTTTTGTTAATTGTTGAAATCAGGTCATACCCTTTTTCAGGTGGGGTAGAGCCTGCTACACCTTCAGGCAAGTTCCGTAAGTCAACGTCCACGGAGTTATAACCGCTTTTCCCCCGCAGAACATCCTGATATTGCAGTTCCAGTCCATCGAAGCCAACAAACTCATTCTCGGTATATACAAGACCTGGGTCCGTTTGCTTTTTATTCGCCTCATCAACCTCTTTGTATTTATTGAGTGTTTTAGAACTTTTGAACTTTTTGAGATAACCAATCGTCTGAACGGCTACCGTATCCGGATCATAGTAACGCACACTTTCCTCTACAATCTGAATTCCCTTGAATTCATCCTTGTGCTGCAGGAAATAAGCCACTTCCTCATCGGACAGATCACTCTTGATCAAACGTGGCATGAACCCATTTGCTTTACGCGAATTGAGGTCCATTGCTTCTAAGATGTTATCGACCGTAAGGGCCTCGGAATCCTTTTTCTTATACTGCTCAAAAACATCATGCAACCTGGTGGCGATGTCCTCCACTTCCGCTATATTCGGATTAGGCTTGCCATCCACATCCCCATAGTTTTTGTATAAAGTCAGATACAAGGATTGAATCGGCTTGGAGTAAGCCAGCTTCACCTCGCCCGTGGAATCATAGATGGTTCCTCTCACGGGAGCGAGCGGTACATCTTTGGTAATGTTGCTCGCTTCCTCCTGACTGAGCTCAGGCCCTTCCACGAATTGCAAAAATGCCAGCCGTACAATAATAACACTAAAAATAACAAAGGAAGCGAAGAAAAATACGTTCATCCGGTAACTGAAGCGCCGCTTGTCCGTAAGTTCGTCCTTCTCTTTTGAATGATTGTTCATTCATCCTACCTCTTTCATGACTTGATGCATACCGTCCAGGCTGTACAGCCTCGGCATGATAACCTGGCAACGTCGTCATCTCCCGGACCCATGTCCGGCGTAATGTTAAGCTGATTGATCCTTTAGATGGGTGTCGGCAAAGTTAGGAGGATTGAACCAATCGCCACTAATCGCCCAAGTGGGGTCAAGCGGAATCCAGCTTTCCGAATCACTTAAATATATTTCATTCCAGGCATGCGGACCATATCCACCCTGCCCGTTATAACCAAGCCCTGTAACCACTTTGACTTCCAGACCCTGTGAACGAGCCATGACCGCATATAGACGAGCGTAATCAATACATACGCCTTCACGTGTATCAAATGTATTTTGTGGCGTCTGCTCATGCCATATGCCCTTTTGCTCATAGTCATCCACTTTACCATAGTCATATTGAATGCGAGAACCTACCCAGTCATATAATGCCCTGGCTTTGGCTTCATCTGTCGTTTGACCTTTCACAATTTCTTTTGCCGCAGATTCAATATCCGCCGGAATGTTATGGTCAATGACTTCATATTTGCGTTGCAGAATCGCGCCAAGTTCCTTTTGCACGGCTTGAGTAAATACGGGTAGCTTGTCTTTGATGAAAGTACCTGATAATGGCTCTATGACAGATTTGGCCCCTTGCATATAAATGGGTGAAGCCTCTACATAGCGACTAAACATGCTGCCCGGATAGAGACTGACAATCATGAACAATACGGCAATCACAATCATCCCGCGGACGGAGCCAATAACTGTACCAATCACAGCACCCGTAAAACGGCTGAAAAATCCTTTGGGTCTGCTCTCTTGCTCTGCTGAACTGTATCTTCTACTGAAAATAAGGGAAGAGAGCAATCCAAGAATCAATCGAATGAAGCCATAACTAATCACAAACAACACGGCAAACCGCATTAGCGGAAAATCAGCAATGGCCGTAATCAATGTATAATACATCTGCTCCCATCGGTTCAATTCACGGTTTGGCATGTCTGCCGCATGCACAGACAACCATTGCTGAACATATGGCGCAAGCCACAATGTTAAACCGATGGATAACAGAATACCAATAACCGCCATAATGCCATCCATGAGGAATCCAAAGAGTCTTCCTGCCGAACGCGAAGCACCTCTGGACCATCCCTGAAGCAATGAAGCGGCCACAATCAGCAACAGCATAATCGTTATGCCGTTGAATTCTTTCAGACTGTCCAGCCAACTTTGCAGCACGTATCCATTCCTCCTTTACTACGAAGCCGGTGCTGTTCCGTTCTCCTGTGCCTGTTTGACAAAAGTTCGTATCGTTTCATTGTCGACCTTCCATTCGCCCACTGAGATCCCCCGGAATGTAACATCGACTTTATCCGAATTCGTTCTACCCTTAATCTCCACATTGGGGCTTGTGATGGTAAATGCTCCATCCTGTCCTTTGGTGTATGTTGCTTTGGAAGCTTCTTTGAGCATCATGCTGGTCGCTTCCTTCTTCAATGTGTCCATCGTACTCGATTGAACGTCAGTAACTGTCTGTTTGATCTGATCAATGGAGATGCCGCTGTATATCAGTAGAGCCGCAATAATGATGATGGCAATCGCCCATTTCAATACGGTTTTGACCACGTTCAGAACAAAGAACAAAATGATCAACGCAACCACAATCACCAGCCAGTTCTGCATCACAAACTCTTTGATTACTTCTATGTTCATGACTACACCTTCCGTATTAGAGTTGATTATTAACACTTCCCGAATATTATACATGATTTCCGAAGCTGCTGTCAGCTAAGCCCTCCTATGTAAAAATAAACGGTCTAAGTTCGTCCCGTCGGGCGTACAAGTAGTACCATGAGGTTCTGTCCAAGGAACGGGGAACACGTCATGACCAGTTATTGAACAAGCATCGCTTAACAAGGAGGGGCTTATGTGAAAACGGCCATCTGGCTATATCTATTTTTGTTCCTTGCTGTTTTTGATCTGCACGCCCAGTATCCAATCTTGACCCCTTTCGCTATCTCGCTCGGGGCAGCCCCGACCTTCATCGGCTGGATGATGGGCATCTATTCCTTGACTCATCTCCCAGGCAACCTGATTGCCGGAACCCAAATCGACAAACATGGCAGTCGTCGTTACATTGTGTTCAGTTTGCTGGGTGCAGGGATCATTTTGCTTATCCAGGCGCAAATCCACACGCCATGGCAGCTGCTCGCCCTGCGCTCCATCAGCGGGTTTGTACTTGCTTTTCTGTCTCCGGCCTGTCTCGCACTGCTTGCGCAACTGTCAAGTGATCCAATCAAGCAAGGCAAGTACATGTCAGGCCATGGCGTCGTACATACGCTGGCATCCGTGGTGTCCCCCGCCGCAGGCGCATTGATCGTCGGAGCTTTAGGATTTTCCGCCACCTTTGCGAGTCTCGGTTATCTGCTCATTCTGTCCGGCGTTATCGCATGGTTATCCATGCCCAAAGGCCTCGCTGAGGTTCAGCACGAAAAAGTGACCGAGCCCGCCATGCCTAGCAACCCAGTCGGAGAAAAAAGAAAATTCCTGCCCGTATCCTGGCGATACTTTGCTCTGCCCCTTGTCATTGCGTGTGCCCAAGGAATTCTTTTTTTTGAACTGCCTCTGCGCGGAGGCGGACATTCGTCCATGATGTCTACCGGGCTTTTGTTTTCCATTATCAGTATTGGAGCACTATTTACCCTGAGCATGCTATTTCTCAACCGTTATTCTCCCAAACTGCGGTTGATTGCAGGTGTGCTGCTAATGTCTTTATGTTTCTTTGCTATGGCGGCCATACCACAGATTCCGTTGTCTTCCCTGCTTTTCGTTCTGGGGATGTCAAAAGGCATTATTTTCCCAGCCATGGCAACACTCTTTATTCATTTAAGCGGTGGAAACAAGCTGGGTCGCATCTTCTCATTGCAATCCATTGCTACCTCCATCGGTTCTTTCATCGGCCCAATCACAGCAGGACAGCTTCGTGTGGGTTTATCGCCCTATTTCATTGCCTTTGTATTATTGATGATTGGTATTATGCTGCTCCCTTACTTCACAGCCAAACGCGAAGCTTCCCTATCTGATCCCAAAAGCATACTGGGTTAACCGTATCAAGATAATCTATATCTCTACCCTTTGACAACAGAAAGGCTTGTATTTTCCTTGGCTTTGCATCATTCCCCTATTTACAGCTACACTATATAAAATGGACTGATGTTTTACACACAAACGAAGTGACTTCTTCATCTTCAAGATTTCTTCTTAAATATCCTCATTAGGAAAGAACGATCCGTAAACGGAACGGCCACTGTTGCTGAGACATTCAGTTCAGAATGTGGAAAAGAATTTAGAAATCAAAGATGTTTCTGTCAGCGAAGTCGCTCGTGTAAAAATTAGAAGGTCCATTTTATACAATCAGTCGATTTTCGCTGCAACATTTCCCGGGGAATGTCGACATAAGCTCTTGATCAAGAGGTGAATATGATGCCTATTCATGTCATTGTGGAAGGTAAAAATGACCGCAGCAAACTAAAACGTCTTGTAGGACCCGAAATCAACATTTTGTGCACGTTTGGAACACTGAATTCTCTCAAGCTTGAGTCGCTGCGCAAACAGGTTGGTTACGATGAGGTCTACTTATTTATGGATAATGACAGTTCGGGTAAAAAAATCAGGGGTGTGCTGCGAGATGCCTTCCCGGATGCAGTACAGATGTATACACGACGCGGTTATGCGGGTGTAGAGGGAACTCCCGACGAATACATCATCGCCCAACTGGAGAAAGCCGGATTGGAATCGTATATCCAATATCCTGAATTTCCATCGTTTTAAACTGTAAGAGGCTGCTCGCCGGGGTACTCAACCCAGGAAGCAGCCTCTTTCTATGGCTTGTTAATGAATGAATGCCTCTTCATTCTTTGATCAGATTGCGAATGTCCTCCGCAATGACTGCTGGTTCAACATCCTCTGTATTAAACGCATTGTATACCTTGCGCAACTGGTTATTTCGATCCACCAGTCCAATCATATTCATATGGGCAAAATCGTCCTTATTCTCACCCTCAATGAGGATCTGGAATGAATCCCTGGCGAGCTGCTTCGTTTGATCCATATCCCCCCGCAGGAAGTACCAGCCTTCATAATCAGCGTGGAATCGATCTGCAAATTCCTTAATCTTCTCCTTGGTATCCACTTTCGGGTCAAACGAAATGGACACAAACGAGACATCCTTGCCAAAGGTATCATCCTCTTTCAACAGATCCTGCACCTGGGATAACGTAAACGTCGTAATTGGGCACACATCCGGACAACTGGTGAAATAAAAGTAGAACAAACGCACCTTACCTTTGGTATCATCCAGAGATACTGTGCTTCCATCCACATTTTCCATTGAGAAGGATTGAATCTCCCGAATTTCGGGTAACTTTTCCTTGCTGGCAAATACGGTGCCCCACATTAAATACACCGCCATAATCAGCGCAAGCCCTAGCAGCATCCATGTCCATTTATACTTTTTCAGCATCATTATCGTCCCTTCCGATATCAGATCATATGAATACGCATACATAAAGTTTTAACGGTTCTCTATAAAATTCATGGACTCGTGTTTTTAATGCATTTCCTCATTCCCATACCACTTTGATGCATATGTATACGAAGAACCCAATCGACAATGGGCTCCCTTGTTATTGTAGCTGTTCCACAGCCCCGTGCCCATCTTATGTTTATTACAGCATTTCATGCTGCTTATTTGTGCACTGTATCCAGAATCATCAATATAAAACTCAAAGATAGATAGTTAATGGAGTAAAGGAATACCTTTTTGGCCCAGGCGTCTGTATTTTGTGCACGAAAGCCTTTAAGTGCGTAGTACAGCCACAGCACGGAAAGTATTAGCGAAACGGTAAGATAGAAGATTCCTGCGTACCCGTATGCATACATGAGGACCGGGACAAAAATTTGCAAAACCAGATAAGGAATCATCTGAATCTTGGTCCGTTCAATCCCCTTCACAACCGGCAATAGCGGAAATCCCCCAGCCCGATAATCTTCCACTCTGCGGATCGCGAGCGCCCAGAAGTGTGGAGGCTGCCATAAAAACAACATGGCCAGAAGCAACCATGCACCAAGATCCATACGTCCGGTTACTGCGACATACCCGATGACTGGCGGCATTGCACCAGACAGACCGCCAATGGAGGTGCTCCATGTCGACGAACGCTTTAACCAGAGGGTGTACATAATCACATAGACAAACATGCCAAAAATGCCGCATAATCCGGCAAGTACCCCGGAGAAGGAAAAGAGTACGGATAATCCAAGCACACCCAAAATAATGGCATAGGATAGAACGACTTTGGGTGTTAAACGTCCTGTTGGCAAGGACCTGTTGCGGGTACGTTCCATTTTGAGATCAAGTTCACGGTCAAAGTAATTGTTAAATACACAAGAAGAAGCCATAATCAGCACCGTTCCAAGCAGGGTCAGCAGCATCTTGCCGAAGTTGACGTCCCACTGGGATGCAAGCCAAAAGCCACCAAAAACCGCAATAAGGTTGGTTCGAAGAATGCCCGGTTTCGTAATATGGATAAAATCTTTCCACGTCCCTGATTTCATCGGAGGCGCAGATCGTGTTGCCGAATCGGAAGAAGCCTGGTATCTCAATGGATTGTCCACGCTTGTGAATCCCCCTTGTTCTTGATCTCATGGAGGTTTCTCTCTCCGCCTCCGATATAAAGTTTATCACAAGAAAAGGAAAAAGAGTTTGACAATGCGCGTACAATTGCTGTCAATTGAGCAGGTTCTTGTCATATCTTTGGAAATTAGGGTGTTTTGCTTCCTTGTAGGCGGATAATATACACTATATATGGGTATCACCTAAATAGAGAAGCAACTCGCATTAACGATACACCACACAAAGGAGACGTTTATGGATACTTCTACACATTTTGTCATGGGGATTGGTCTGGCCGGTCTGGCCTATGTCGATCCTGTTGTCGCGACGAGTCCCATGCTCGCAGCTGCGGTCATGGTTGGCACCATTGCAGGTTCGCAGGCTCCTGACATCGATACTGCGTTACGTCTCAAAAGCAACTCGCTCTACATCCGGAATCACCGGGGCATGTCCCACTCACTGCCATTTCTCCTGTTATGGGTTCTGCTCATTACCGGTGTCATTGCATTGATCTTCCCTGGTGTCGCTATTGGACATGTCGCGGCCTGGACTGCTGTCGCCGTAGGCTTCCACGTTTTTACCGATTTGTTCAATACCTATGGAACCCAGGCAGCACGACCTTTTACAGAACGCTGGATTGCCTGGAACATCATTCATATTTTTGATCCGTTTCTGTTTACCACACATGTGCTCGCTATTTTGTTATGGGCTTTCGATCTGATCGCCCCTGCTCCACTCTTTGTTTCACTGTATATTTTGATTGGCTTGTATTATGTATGGCGGACAATAGCACGTGCGATGGCTGTTAGACAGGTGAACCGACTCGATAAAAATAATTCTGAGGCTCATTATATGGTGATCCCAACGATATCCTGGAACCGATGGCATGTGGTGAAAAGATATGCAGACGGCAGTTATGAGATTGGCAAAATGGATCATTCCGTCCTAACCTGGAATCTCCATGCTTCATCGTCCACTCACGCGGCTGTTGCCGCCTCACGCAAATCTCCTGAAGTCACTGCATTTCTGTACTTCACCTCCTATGCTGTCGCAGAGGTCGAAGAATTACCGGCAGGGTACAAGGTTCGCTGGGCAGATGTGCGTTATCGACACCGCAAACAGTACCCATTTGTCGCTGTAGTCGTTATGGATCGAAATTTCGAAACGATTGATACGTATGTCGGCTGGTTAAGCGATGAGAAAATGGATAAAAAACTTTTATCCGCACGCTCTTGACGAAAGGTGCAGGGAAGGGCACAATCAGACATAGGAACGAATGCGCGAGAAAGCCCGGAGCGTTTCCGCTCCGGGCTTTCTGCTTGTTGCTGTTTGGTTATAATAAATTATTTGCCAGACCCAGCCAGAGACTGCTCAGCGATTTGTACCAGACGTTTGGTGATGTACCCGCCCAGAGATCCTGTCTCACGGGAAGTGTAGTTACCGTAGTAACCGTCTTGTGGGATCGTTACACCCAGTTCCTGTGCAGCTTCGATTTTCAATTGTTGCAGTGCTGAGTTTGCTTGAGGTACCACCAAGTTGTTAGAACGAGATCCTTGAGCCATATTTAAAATCTCCCTTCAATCTGTGTCTGTAATGTATTGCAAGCTTGCAAGATTATTATGGCTCGTACGCTTCAGGTTATACGGAATTTTATCAAATTTCTATATGGAGGTTTTTCCCAATGAGCAAAGGTTTATCGCTATGGTTTGCATTCTCTTCGATTATGTTGTTAGCGGTTACGGCGATCATGATCTCTTACTCCGGCTGGTTGGCTACGCTGCTGTTTGTCGTGTCCGTTGCCAACATCGGCTGGGGATTCGTCATTCGCGCAAAGAAAGAGCGTCGTGAAGCACGTACCACCTCGGAAACTGCCTCCTGACCCGGTATACTTCATAGGTAGTACGAAACGATAATAAAGAGGAGCCCTATCAGGGCTCCTCTTTATTATGTGAACAATTCATCTACTTTAAGTTACTTGCCTCGTCCTACTACAACGTACGTCTAGGAACAAACCCCATGCGTTCTTTAACCGCATGAAGTGTCTGGGAAGCCACCGCTTCTGCGCGACGAGCTGAAGTTTCCAGGATGTCGGTCAATTCACCAGACTCACGAATCTCACGATACCGTTCCTGTAAAGGTTCAATAACGGATACCACCACTTCAGCCAGTTCTTTTTTGAACGGACCATACATTTTGCCTTCATAGCGTTCCGCTACTTCGTTCAATGTCAGACCAGCGCATTCAGCATAGATACTCATCAGGTTGCTGACTTCAGGTTTGTTTGCTGGGTCATATACAACTTCACGACCGGAATCGGTTGTGGCACGGCTAATTTTTTTGCGGATCACATCTGGTGGATCAAGCAAGGCAATGTAGCTGCCTGCGTTGGGATTACTTTTGCTCATTTTGGAAGAAGCATCGTCCAGTGACATTACACGAGCACCCACCTGTGGAATATAAGGGTCTGGAATTGTGAAATACTCACCATAACGGTGGTTAAAACGTCCCGCCAGATCGCGTGTAAGTTCCAGATGCTGCTTTTGGTCCTCGCCTACAGGCACAAGATCAGCATTATACAGCAAAATATCAGCAGCCATTAATGAAGGATATACAAACAGTCCCGCGCCAACGGAATCTTTACCGGATGATTTATCCTTGAACTGCGTCATGCGTTCGAGCTCGCCCATCGAAGTCAGGGTCGTCATCAACCAGCCCAATTCCGCGTGCTGCGGTACATGGGATTGCAGAAACACATTGGATTTCGTAGGGTCGATTCCGGCTGCGATGAACAAGGCAGCTACCGCCTCAGACTGCTCACGCAGCGCTGCTGGCTCTTGAGCTACCGTTACTGCGTGAAGATCAACCACCATGAAGTGACATTGGTAGTCATGTTGAAGTTTCACAAAGTTTTTAATTGCTCCGATGTAGTTGCCCAATGTGAGCTTGCCACTCGGCTGAATTCCCGAAAGTACTGTTTTCATTTCACATAACGCCTCCCTGTTTCTAATTATGGATGACCGATGGGTATATTTTGTAATACCTTAGACGGTATCCAACTGTTCTTCCTATTCTCCGCGAACGCAAAAAGGCCCCACATCCGCAAGGGACGTGAGACCGTGGTGCCACCCTTATTCGCATTTCTCCATTCCTCTAGACCTGATTAGATCATGTAGAAGAAATGCCTTCATTTCTCCGTAACGTGGAGTATACGTCCGATTCTACTAAGGGTAGTCCAAGCTTCAGACTTCGCCTATTCAAACCAGCACTCAAGGGTCCATTCGGTAAAGAGTTCACACCGGTTCACATCACCCACCGGCTTTCTGAAGAGAGTTCTCTTCGCTTACTTGTCCCTGTCATCGCTTTGATTATCATTCATTGAATAAAATGCATAGTTCAGAATACCATCTTAATCCGCACGGAGAAGAATGTCAAAATGGGAATAGCTTTTTTTACCCACTTCACAGAAATCTGTTATGATGGAATTGCTTATCCTAATCACCAGCATTCATTCAGTATGCCAATGGGATAAGTGGCATGTACACAATGACACGCCTGCAACGGCAGATAGGAATGGTCGTTTGCAGACAGATTTCAAGTGGGAAAAGGAGCATCGATATGAAACAAGTGACCAAAGGCCAATGGAATGGTTACGACACGTATATCCTACATAGCCGTGAATTGGAGATTACCCTGCTGCCGCGTCTCGGAAATAATATTATCTCGATTCGCGATTTGGTGCAGGGCCGCGATGTCGTTCGCAGTCCGGAAGAAGACGAACTTGCCTTTTATTTGCAGAAGCCGTATCACTTCGGCGTTCCGCTTCTTGTTCCGCCAGGCCGCATTCATCGAGGACAATTCGAATATGAGGGAGTCCATTACCAATTCGATCAGAATACGGCCAATGACAACCATATTCACGGCCTCCACCGCAGCCAGTCCTGGTGTGTCAGCGACATCGAAGAAGATGAAGATGGCTGTGCAATTACAACGGAATTATTAACTGAAAATGAAGAGCATTGGATGGCTCAATTTCCAATTCCTTTGAAGCTTGAGATGACGTTCAGACTACAAAACGCAGTGTTAAGCCAGCGTCTGCGTGTGACCAATCTGAGCTCCACTCCTGCTCCTTTTGGAATGGGATATCATACATGGTTTCTGCTTGACGGCAAACCTGCCGAATGGTCACTTCAACTTCCTGTGTCCGGAATTTACGCTCAGAATGAAGAACAACTGCCTACAGGTGAGATTGAATCTCTCGGAGAATGGTCTTCTTTGAACGAAGGCATGAACATGCAAGGACGAAACTGGGATACCATTTTGAAAGCTGCCGAAGGACAACCAGCGGTAGCTCACTTACGCAGGCAGGATGGATATACGCTGAAATATTCAGCGGATGAAGCATTTTTCAAACATTGGGTCCTCTTTACAAAGGGTGAATCCGATCAATTTCTATGCATTGAACCCTACACATGGCTTCCTGATGCACCCAATTTGAATTTAACAGACGAGCAAACGGGACTGATTCGTCTGGAACCTGAACAGCCCGTTGAACTTTTTACACGTATTGAGATTGTTCCACCAACCGAGTAGTAATCTTGCACTCTCAGGTGCCCTCTATGGGATATATCCCCTATATTTTCCTTTTATTCTACGTAGCCGATCCATACTGGGTCGGCTTTTTTCATGTTATATCTCTTCTCTCTTATCCAGATTTTTCCTTACGCCATATCATGCATATTTCCTCATTCTCTAACCATACTAACATCACCAAGCCATAAGGAGGTGACACACATGTACGGAGGTCAAAACCAAGGTAGCGGAAGCCGCACCAACAATCTGGTTGTTCCCCAAGCAACAGCAGCATTGCAACAATTGAAAATTGAAGCTGCACAAGAGCTGGGTGTAACTATTCCCCAAGACGGTTACTACGGTAACTACACTTCCCGTGAGACAGGTTCTCTGGGTGGTTACATCACTAAACGTCTGGTCCAAATCGCTGAGCAGCAATTATCGGGTCGTTCGTAAGCTCGTAATTTGTGCTCGTATATGCAAGAACAAAAAGCGGCCTTCCTCGGAAGTGCCGCTTTCCTGTGTACTCATCACAATTATGAAGACGACTCCATGCCTGAATCCATGTATGTATTGGTTCTTGGATAACGAATCATCAGGTTCGCCATATTATAGTTGGACTCCATCGTGGCATCAACGAGAATCATGCCTTGTCTTACTGTAAAATCATATGCAATTTCTCCATGAGTCCAATTTCGCTTGAATTTCAAAGTCTCAAGTGCCATTGCACGGAAAGAAGAGCGCTGGGTTTCGTTTAGTCCACCGTCCTCCACTTCCATTTGACCGTCACGTCCGGTTATCGGATTATGTCGAATCCCAAACTTTCCAATTACATTATTTCGTATTTGCACAAAAACCACACCTGAATCTAACCCTGATAATTCATGATCAAGCTCTTTGAACACCAGATCCAACTGTCGTGCTAATGAAAGCTGGTCAATTTTTACCATAACGCTCCTCCTTTATGCACTTCATCCTACAAAACAAGGACTTACGACTCATTATATGACAACATATGTGGTCATTCAACAAAGACAAACAAACTTGGGTAATTATAACTATAATTTGCACAATTAATTGCCATTTTGCGTCCTTTTAGCGAGTTATTTCTCTCAATTGCGACAAATTATTTAGCGGAAGCCTAACTTTAAAAAACACAAAAAAAGGCCGCACCCCCGTGTATGTTTACACAGGATTGCAGCCTCATTACATATATAGGAATACTATTTTGCGGATTCTGTCATCTCAAGAAATTGATCAATATCGGCAACAACCAGGTTCGCTGCATTTTGCCAGAAATCAGGTTGTGTGAGATCTGTACCCAGATGTTTCTGAGCCAGTTCTTCTACCGTCATACGGCCCGTATCTCGCAGCAAATCATCGTATTTATCGGCAAATGCCGTGCCTTCCTCCTGCGCTCTGGCATAGATGCCTGCACTGAACATATATCCGAACGTATACGGGAAGTTATAGAATGGTACACCTGTCAGATAGAAATGCAGCTTGGATGCCCAGAAATGCGGATGATCCGATGCAAGCGCACCACAGAACGCCTCTTGCTGTGCTTCCACCATTAATTTGGACAACTCATCTGCATTCACCAAGCCATGTTTACGCTGCTCATAGAACCGATTCTCGAACAGGAAACGAGCGTGAATATTCATGAAGAACGCAACACTTCGTTGAATCTTGTCTTCAAGTAGAGCAAGCTTCTCTTGCTCATCCGTTGCTGCCTGAACCAGGGCATCGGCTACAATCAGCTCGGCAAAGGTAGAAGCCGTTTCCGCCACATTCATGGCGTAGCGTTGATTCAAGGCCGGCAGTTCTTCCATAATGTGCTGATGGTATCCGTGACCAAGTTCATGGGCAAGTGTCGACATATTCGACGGCGTCCCAGAGAAGGTCATGAAAATACGTGTTGCTTTGCTGAGTGGCAATGATGTACAGAAGCCCCCTGGACGCTTGCCTGAACGGTCCTCTGCTTCGATCCAGCGTTTCTCGAACGCCATCTCTGCAAATTCCGAAAGTTTGGGACTGAACTTGGCGAATTGATCAACAATATTGATGGCCGCCTCGTCATATGTGACTTTTCCACCCGACTTGCCTACTGGTGCATCAACGTCACTCCAGCTGAGTTTCTCTACATTAAGCAGTTTTGCCTTGCGCTCCAAATATCGAACCAATGCAGGTTTGGCATCGTTAATTACGTTCCACATCGTATCGAGCGTCTGACGCGACATCCGGTTGATCGCCAAAGGTTCCTTGAGAACGTCATCCCAGCCACGCTTCTCATACAATTTGAGACGGAAACCGGCGAGATGGTTTAATGTATCTGCGCAGAAGTCTTCGACATCAGTCCAAGCCTGTTCCCAATTAGCGAATACATCCTCGCGTACATTTCGGTCACTGTCGCTCAATTTATTGGCAGCCTGTCCTGCTGATAGCATTACCGTTTCACCATTTTGTTCAAATGGAATGTTGACCTTGCTTACAATGGTGTTATAGAATTTACCCCACCCATGATAACCATCTACGCCGAGATCCAGTGCAAGACCTTCAAGTTCAGGGGACAGTTTCTCACGAGCTTGGGTGCGGCTCTCGTTCAGTACAAAGGTAAGCGGCTGAATATCTTCACGGGCAATCCATGCTTCCCATACAGAGTCTGTCGTCTGGCTAAGCGTATTATCGAATTGGGACTTGCTACTGTTCAACATCGCGCTAAGAGAAATGATAGTTCCCTGAAGCTGAACTGCCTTTTTATCATTTTGGTTTTGTGAAGAAAGACAAGACACAAATGCGGACCCTTCCGAAATTCGGATATAACAGCTCTGAAGCAATTCCAGGATTGAATCAAACGCATTCGTTTCTTCCAACGATTTGGGTGCAGGTGTTTCTTTCAAAAGGGATTGCAGCTTGCGTACATCCTGCTCCAGCTCAATCAAATACGCAGCGAACGACTCGGAGGCGGAACCTCCACTAAAAATGGACTCCAGATCCCAGACGGGTTGTAATGGTGTTTTCATTTAAATAAGGCACCTCTCTCAGTAGAATGGATAATTAACCTTGAATTAGAACTGGTTTTATAAGCGCTATATCTCTATACTAGAGAAATAGTTTAAGCTATTTTCAGGAGGTCATCGTATGAAACCTTTACAAGTCTCGGCTGACACAGCCGTCAAATTAGCAGAATCTCTGGGTGTTCCCCTCGAACATCTGATGCATATGCCCCAGCATATCCTGATGCAGAAAATCGCCGAACTGGCCAAAGAAGAAGCGGCTAAACCTGCCTCTGCGGAAGGCGAGCAAGAATGATTCCCTTTGAGAACAGCTGGCCTTACGATATTGTAATGGGGGACATTTATGTACAGCAATGTCCGTACTGCCATGCAAACAATGTACTGCTGCCACTCAAACCGAAGGAGCTTGTACGCATTCGCGAAGGCAAAAAGAAATTGCTGGTCTTTCCTTGTTGTAATGCCAGCATGACTGTGATCGACAATGATAGTGATTACCTGCTGTCCAGTCGTCCTGTCCGCAATTAGAGAACCACTGTCACTTATCTAAATGGGGCTGCGTTTCGCAGCCTCTTTGTCTACTTCAATCATCTCAGCCGGCAACTCCATCTTGCCCGAAATCATCTGTTCCCGAAGCAATGCCCACTGCTCCCGCGAAGCACGAATCATGGCAGCATCGGTAATGCGCTTGTCATGAATAACCCTGCCGAACCATTTTACAGCCTCATGGAACCGACCTACCCTGCGGTTCAACTCTCCCAGCAGATACAGCAGCTTGGCCTCATTCCCGCCAGTACCTTCCCGTTCAAAAACCTTTACATAAGCCTCAAGGCTAAATTCAAGAAAACGGTTTTCCTGGGTATGATCCTCCATGTACCGATACAGCCAGGCAATATGATGCAGCAGACCGGCAACGACACGATCTTTCTCCTGAATAACCTGCGCACACAGCAGCCCAAGCTTGTATGAATCCATCGCCTGTTCCAGTGTCCGCGCTCCGCTATAGTCTCGTTTCACCCAACGATTGCCGATCTGCTCCTTAAAAGCCTTTCGTTGTTTATCGTTCAATTGTTCCGTCGAATTCTCCGTCGAAGCGAAACCACACTCGGGACAGATTCGAACAACATAGAAATCCGGATTTTCCCGTTTGTAGTACGCGCAAAAATCGGAATCCGTCCGGTATGGCCGTTTCAAGCTTGGTCTTACGCGTGAGGTATCATACTCGGTCTCGCAATAATGACACTTCACTTTTACCTTATACAGAGGCTCTATTTCCACTCATTCCATCCCTCTCCCAAAAGCTTGTAATCGGAACTAAGGTGTATTCACAAAATGATGTGCTGGCCCCGACAATCGCTGCAGGACGAAAGAATGCAACGGCTCTTCCACACCGACCTGTGTCAACGCCTGATCCATACATGCAAGCCAGGCTTCTGCCCGTTCAACCGTCACTTCAAAGTGCATATGGCGGGCACGCATCATCGGATGACCAAAAGCCTCGGAAAACAATGCAGGACCACCGAAGAACTGAGACAAAAACATGTATTGCTTGTCGATTACCGGTTGAATATCCTCCGGAAAAAGAGGTGCCAGCTTCTCATTCTGCTGAACAATCGGATAAAAAGCTTCGACCAGTGCGCGAACGCCTGCCTCTCCACCAAGATTGTCGTAGATGCTCAAACTAGGATTCATTCCGCTTCCCCCTCCTTTCGGGTGTCGAATTTTGACATATATTACACTCCCATGCTTAATTATGAAAGGAGATTGAAGAACAAGGCCACAAACGCCTTTATCTTCATTCTATCAAAAAAATCCCAAAAGTCCTATATAACATGAAAGGGTTATGGTCCCACATAGCCATGACTCATACAGGTCTATCTCGTACTGAAGGCACAAAAAAAGCGCCAAACATGAGGTTTGGCGCACCAGATATTCCATCAATAACTTCGCCAGTCCTCTTCTTCAGAGCGCACAAGCGAGGCACGTATAACATAAACAAAAGCACAAACCAGGATTCCGGTGACAAGACTCATAATCATCACTCCATCCGATTTAATTCCACCTTCTAGGTAAATAGGTGACGTTCAGGCGTTTTTATCATTTTAGCATACATCTCTTAAAAACACAGCCACTTTTGCAAGCGCTTTCTAAACATTAATTTGTACTGTTTGTCCGCTTTGTCTCATATATTGATGGCAAAAGCACCAGCAATCTGCTGCACACTGACCATTCCAAAAATAAAGGAGAAGAATTCATGGCCGCTTCACAACGAATCACCCATGTCCTGATCCCGCTAGCTCTCCTGATCCTGTGTGTATTGATGGTGCTGTTTCCTGCGGAAACCTGGCATGCAGGTGTACGCGGACTATCCATTTGGTGGGACGTGCTTTTCCCTTCCCTTTTCCCCTTTCTGGTGTTATCCGAGCTGCTTCTCGGCTTCGGCATTGTTCATTTTTTGGGTACGCTCTTAAATCCATTGATGCGTCCGCTATTTCGTGTTCCCGGAAGCGGGGGCTTTGTGTTTGCCGTCAGTTGTGCTTCCGGATATCCCACTGGAGCCAAATTGACCGCACAGTTGTGGGAACAAAAATTGGTTACTCGGGAAGAAGGTGAACGCCTCGTTGCTTTTACCACATCATCGGATCCCATTTTCATGATTGGAGCAGTATCTGTCGGTTTTTTCCACAATGCAGCTATTGCTCCCATACTGGTCACATCACATTATGGTTCTGCATTTCTTGTAGGCCTGCTCATGCGGTTCCATGGAAGGACCTCAGTAAAGGATAAACAGTCGATCAACAACTCTCCCTCCGCCTCTGAAGAGGCACACAAAAACAGACTACTCCGAGCCATTTATGCAATGCATGAGGCAAGAAAGGCTGATGGACGGGCATTTGGTGAATTGCTGCGCCAGGCTATCTCCTCATCCCTTCGCCTTATTATTATCGTAGGAGGGTTAGTTGTATTCTTCTCCGTTATGATGGAGTTACTCGTTCAAACCGGATGGCTAGGCGGGTTATATGCTATCACGGAACAACTGCTTCTATATACGGGGTTCCCCCCTGCCTTATCCCACAGCCTCGTAGGCGGGTTATTTGAAGTCACTTTGGGAGCCAAAGAAGCGGGAGGGGCAGGCATATCCATTCCGCTCGTGTACAAAGCTGCTGCTGCTGCCTTCGTCCTCTCCTGGGGCGGATTATCCGTTCATGCCCAGATTATGAGTGTCCTGAGCAACACACCCATGAGATATGGCCCCTTTCTGTTTGCCAGAGCAATCCATGCTCTCATTGCACCCATACTTGTACTTTTGTTATGGATGCCGATGATGGGTAATTCGGAGTGGCCTGTTTTCTTCCAAACGGGTGCCAAGCCAGAATTATTTTCGTATATACCAGACTGGGGACAGATCCTGTTTTCGGGAATAGGTGTACTTGGAGGCGTATTACTTTTACTGCTGATGCTTTCTATTATAAGTCCCTTTTTCTTAACCCGACGTATGAAAAAATAAGCCATCCTGTGCGTTCATATTCAACTGAATATCAATCCAACATTGTGTTCTTCTCTGGAATTGATTATCATCGGTAGTATAATGACCACAAAGGAGCTTTCATCTTGAGATACTATGTTCAAGACCGCGGAGACCAGTTATCAATTGATCTCAGTCAGCAGTTTCATGCGCTGGCAAAAGAGGAAGGGTTTAAGCTGGATGCAGAATCGCCGGAGATTGTCATCTCCATCGGAGGCGATGGTACGATGCTGCAGGCATTTCACAATTTCATCGACCGCATCCCGGACATTGCTTTTGTTGGGGTTCATACAGGCCATCTCGGCTTTTATGCCGATTGGAAGAAGGAAGAATTACGGGAACTGGTACGATTGATGAGCGGCAAAGGAGACCCGGAACGACTAAAACCCCGGATTGTGGAGTATCCGCTGCTGGAGCTTGAGATTCGTAAAAAGTCGGGCAATACCTCTTATATCGCACTGAACGAATTTACGTTAAAAGGTGTAGACGGTACAGTCGTTGCTCAGGTCGACATTAATGACGTGACGTTTGAGATGTTCCGGGGAGACGGTATCTGTGTATCGACACCTTCAGGCAGTACGGCATACAACAAGGCGCTTGGCGGCGCCATGGTGCATCCCACGATCGAGGCTATTCAGATCGCCGAGATTGCTTCAATCAATAACCGCGTCTATCGGACGCTGGGTTCACCGGTTATTTTGCCGAAGCACCATCACTGTGATATCTTCTCACGCAAGGACCAGCGGTTGTTGCTTACCATTGACCACGTAAACGTTATGGTGGAAGATCTTATATCGGTACGTTGTCAGGTATCCAAACACAAGGTAAGCTTTGCACGTTTTCGTCCCTATCCGTTTTGGAATAGGGTTCGCACAGCATTTTTGGACTAATAACGCAACAAAAAAGCGGTCCTTCTCAGGAACCGCTTTTTGCTTTGGCTTGAGGCTGGTCTTTGCTCTTCTGAAGCACAAAGTACGCACATCCAAAGTTGCAATATTCATTGATATAATCCACCATGCTGGAGATCGTGGAATCCTTCGTGGCTTTGGGATGGTTGTCCCGGTAAAAACCTTTCAACCGCAGCTGACTGTAACCCCAGTCCCCAATAATGTAATCGTACCGCTCCAGCACTTCGCTGTAACGGTCACGGAAGACTTCAGGATTCCAGCCCTCTTTATGGTTTTGCACGATTTCATAATTCTTTCCGCCGATTTGAACAATAACCGGTTCTTTGGGTTTTTCCTGTACAGGCTCCTGAACCGATTCCTGAATCTGTTCTGAACTTTTTTCTTCTTCCAAACCTGTCTCCTCCATCATGCGTGAGATGCCGCCTTTTCACTATTTTTCGCAGCAGATTTCACTTGTTCATGGGCATGGTAGGAGCTGCGGACCATAGGTCCGGATTCCACGTGGCTGAATCCACGCTTCAGTCCTTCCTGCTTCAATGAAGCAAACTCCTCTGGCGGATAATACTTCTCCACAAACAGATGTTTCTCAGATGGCTGCAAGTATTGACCAATTGTCATAATATCACAATCCACAGCGCGCAGATCATCCATCGTTTGCAAGATTTCATGATATTCCTCACCCACACCAAGCATGATGCTCGATTTCGTCGGAATATTTGGCTGCATTTCCTTGGCACGAGCAAGCAATTCGAGTGAACGCTTGTATTTCGCCTTGGCACGGACTCTATCCGATAACCGCTCTACGGTCTCGATGTTATGATTCAAGATGTCCGGTTTGGCATCCATTACAATCTGCAAGGAATCCCGGTCACCCAAAAAGTCCGGAATCAGCACTTCTACGCTGCATAAAGGCAAACGACGACGAACGGCCTTCACCGTCTCCGCAAAGATCGTCGCTCCTCCATCCTTCAGGTCGTCACGCGCCACGCTCGTAATTACGCAGTGCTGCAGATTCATCTGTTCTGCCGCTTCTGCCACGCGTTCAGGTTCCTGCAAATCAAGTTCCGTTGGCAAGCCGGTATTCACCGCGCAAAAACGGCATGCCCGTGTGCAAATATCGCCCAAAATCATAAAAGTAGCTGTCCGATTGGCCCAACATTCGTAAATATTAGGGCACCGTGCTTCCTCACATACTGTATGCAGCGTTTTGGAACGCATCATCGTTTTCATTTCCTGATAGTTATCACCGGTTGTCAATTTAATCCGAATCCAGTCCGGTTTCGGTTCTTTAACACGTTTAGCCAATGCATAAACCTTCTTTCTACTGAAGTTAGGCTGTTGCTCGGAACATATTATACCATGAAAGCGCTGGAAAAACCCCCTTTTGTCACATCTTGTGCATTCATGTCTTACATGGATAAAATGAAGACTTTTGAAGAACGCTAGGTTATAGCTTGGTTCACCGGGCACCATGTGCATTATCTCATTGGAAAGGAGCTGCTTCCCTGTGCAAGATCGCTTTACATCGCGGTTAACTTACTCCTTTTGGATCAAAACATTGCTTGCAGGTACACTGCTTCTCCCATTCTTGCCTGTTGATGTTTACAGTGAACCCACCGCCGCTGATTCCAAACCTCAGGCTGTAGAGCAAAAACCAGCGGACATTTTCGCTTCGCGCCGACATCTATATGAAAGCATTGGTCAGATGACCCAAATTCCCTGGTACAGGCTCGCAGCGATTGATCAATATGAACGAACCATCTCGCGTGCACATCCGAAAGATCGTAAACATCCGGATCGGCTGACCGGTATATTCATGACCCCCCCAGCCTGGAGAGGCTGGCTAAATCCGGATGAGACGGATCAACACCCGGGTTCTATTGTCTTTTTCAATGGATATGGCCGTGACGGTTCTGGTGATGGTGTAGCAGATGCCAATAATGACCTGGACGTACTCTACAGCATGGCTTCCATTGTTCAGAATTATGGGAACAAGCCGGAGGACTTCAACATCGCCCTGTGGGAATATTATCATAACTCCCGGGCTGTGCAGCGCATTCAGCAATTCGCGAAATTATATGAGCATTTTGACAGCCTCGATCTCTTTGGTCACGCCTTTCCCGTCCCTCTCGGAACCAACTATTCATACCGCAGCACCTGGGGAACCAAACGCAGCTGGGGCGGGTACCGTATTCATGAAGGCACGGATATTTTTGCACCGCATGGCCTGCCTGTGCGCAGTACCTGTTACGGTGTCGTGGAAATCAAAGGCTGGAATCCGTTTGGCGGCTGGCGTATCGGTATTCGTGATCTGAACAACCATTACCACTATTACGCTCATCTATCTGGCTTCGACAAAAACGCCCATATCGGCGAAGTGGTTAACCCTGGTCAGGTTTTGGGCTGGGTGGGCAGTTCAGGCTATGGAAAACCAGGTACACAAGGCAAGTTTCCTCCTCACCTGCATTACGGCATCTATCGTGACAGCGGGCTGAATGAATGGTCGTTCGACCCTTACCCGCATCTGAAACATTGGGAGCAGGAAGAACGCAAACAGAAGAAAGCCAAAAGCAAATGAAGCGGAATCAATTAAGTTGAAAAAAAGGATAATAAGTATCTATTTAGTTTTGAGATGATTTTTAATGCAAAGCGGGACCTCCACATAGAGGCCCCGTTTTTTTATTCGATATTTGCCTTTGATTCATTAGTGGTTCACATCCACGTCAAGCTGCAATCCCCCGTTTGGATCAGACAAATCCGGCTCAACCTCCAGTCCATTTCCGTTCAGACCGTTTGCTGGAGCCTGCTGTTGGTTGGGAGAGATTGAATTAGGCGTTCCTCCATGACCGCTCGAAACACCAGTCTGACCCGATGGCAATGCAATCGCGGGTGCATTGCTGCCGTTGCTGCCCACTGGCTTGCCCTGATTATCGTAGTAGTACATCGGCACATCCCCGACCACCAACAGGTAAGATATCGGAATTTCCGTATCGACGGTCTCGGGTTCCATGTCAAAGGGCACCACCACCGCGACTTCGGCAATGATGTGAATGTACACTTCCACCAGAATCATGTTTATACCGGCATTCTGCTGGCGGGTGTTCAAATCCACCTTGACCGCTCCCTGAGGCTCAATACGAACCGGTATACTTGGACCAAAGGATGCCAGTACCGGGCTGCCCAACGCCTGCCCCAGCGGAATTTTTTCTTTTAACATATGCACGTTCTGCAAAGTGGATTGCACGATATTCATCGTACTCGCGGTGATTCGCATATGCTCATCGTAATTCAGCATGAATCCGGACACTTTCCCAGCCGTATCGGTTTTCCAGTCAATCAGTCCTTCGGTGGATTTGCCTTCGGATACCTGCGCGGTAATCGCCTTGTTGATTGCTTCCGTTGCAATTTGCTTCACTCTGATTTTGGCCAGATGCATGATGGGCGGTTTCATTTTCTTATCGACATAGGCAAAACCCTGCATCAAACAGAACGCTGTTACCAATAAAATAATCAACCACATTTTGCGCCTGCCACTTGGCGGCTTGCGGCGTCTTCGGCTTCGCCATCGTCTTCTCATCATCGGGCGTCCCTCCCCTGCGGGATGAGCTATAGGCTATATACTATCCTTATGCACTGTTGTCCCGAAAAAGAAGGACAGCACCTGCTCGTACGGGGATATCATCATGTACAACTAAAAAAGCCTTCCGCCAGCAGATTTTGTCTGCAAGACGAAAGGCTTTTTAATGGAGTACAGGTCTAAAGAATCAAACCCTTGTCCATATTTTATTATTTCGGAACGGACTCCCAATCTTTCAGGAAGCGCTCAATGCCGCTGTCTGTCAGCGGGTGTTTCCACAATGTTGGCAGGAGCGAACCCGGAATGGTCGCGATATGCGCACCAGAAAGAGCTGCATCCTCCACATGTTTGATATTACGGATGCTTGCTGCAATAATTTCGGAAGGCAAATCGTACGTATCCAGAATGAGACGCAGATCGCGAATCAGCTTCATGCCATCCACCGCAATATCATCCAGACGGCCAACAAATGGACTGATGTACGTTGCACCAGCTTTCGCCGCCATCAGACCCTGTGCTGCCGAGAAGATCAGCGTTACATTGGTTTTAATTCCTTTTTGCGTCAGTTCATGACAAGCATAGAGTCCATCTTCGGTCATCGGTAGTTTAATCACTACATTCGGTGCCCACTCTGCAATTTCATAAGCTTCCTTCAACATATCCTCGGCTTTAAGTCCGATAACTTCAGCACTGACCGGGCCTTTAACAACGCCACAGATCTCCTGAATCACTTCTTTAAATACGCGACCTTCTTTGGCAATCAAAGAAGGGTTGGTCGTGACTCCATCTACCAGACCAAGACGTTCGATCCGTTTGATTTCTTCAACATTACCTGTATCCAAGAAAAATTTCATGATATGTTCCCTCCACTTGATGAATTTGTAAACAACTATACTCATCATTACCCGATTATCCGTATATGTTAACAATTATATATAAATTAATTTTTTTCTACAGCGTGGCCGCCAAATTCATTACGCAGTGCTGCGACAACTTTACCTGTGAATGTGTCTGTTTCCAAAGAGCGATAACGCATCAACAGGGACAATGCGATAACTGGCGTAGCAGTTTGCAGGTCAAATGCTGTTTCAACTGTCCAACGTCCTTCACCGGAAGAATGCATAACCCCTTTGATTTCATCCAGGTTAGCATCTTTGGAGAATGCACGCTCTGTCAATTCCATCAACCAAGAACGGATAACGGAACCGTTGTTCCATACACGAGCAACTTGTTCGAAGTCAAAATCGAAGCCGCTTTTCTCCAATACGTCGAAGCCTTCACCGATGGAAGCCATCATACCGTACTCGATACCGTTGTGAACCATTTTCAGGAAGTGACCGCTACCGGCTTTACCTGCATACAGGTAACCATTTTCAACGGAAGTATCCTTGAACGCTGGCTCAACCACTGCCCAAGCTTCAGGATCGCCACCGATCATGTAACATGCGCCATTACGTGCGCCTTCCATACCGCCGGATGTACCAGCATCCATGTAGTGAATGCCTTTAGGTTTCATTTCTTCGTAACGACGGATGGACTCTTTATAGTGCGAGTTACCCGCTTCAATGATGATGTCGCCTTTGGACAACAGTGGGCTTACTTCAGCCAGTACAGCATCAACCACGTTGTGAGGAACCATGATCCACAATACACGTGGGGATTCAAGGGAAGCCACCATTTCTGCATAGGAAGATACGCCTGTTGCGCCGTATTCTTTCATTTCATTTACAGCTTCAGCGTTCAGGTCAAAGGCAACCACTTCATGTTTGTGGTCAATCAGGTTTCTACCCAGGTTCAATCCCATTTTACCTAATCCAATAAGTCCAAGTTTCATTGCTAAGTTCCTCCTGTTATGAACAATGTTTAAATTTCATCTTTGTTGCAGAGCACCAGACTACATTCCCGTTTCGCTGCAACCGTTCCGGTTACGGATCGTTCTTTCGATCGCTGTTGTATCCAAATTTCTTTTCATCAACCTTTAAATTGATGAAATTTGGATACAAAGGCGAAGCATATGCTTCCGGAGTAGCTTTCTTTCAGAAAGCTTTTAGCTTCGCTTCTACAGAATCGATTCCGTCCCCTACACTGCGTCGCTACTTAGGCAAATCAAGTGCGTCCGCCATCTATATTCAAAAATTTTCACAGCCTTCCGGCCCAATATAACCGGAAGGACTTATGCAAAATTGGAACGGTGTACTTCATAGAAATTTGTATATTATCGAGCAGAACAGACTGTAGTGTTCTCTTCTCTGATGCTGCTCTTACATTACTTTTACCACCAACGGTAGCCGTTCTCTGCGATCAGACGATCTGCCGACTCAGGTCCTTGCGAACCTGCGCTGTACGTATCCAGTGGCACATTGCCATCCTGGAATGCTTCCAAGATCGGCTGTACCCATTGCCAAGCCAGTTCAACTTCGTTCCAGTGAGCAAAGAATGTAGAATCTCCGCGCATCGCGTCAAAGATCAGGTTTTCGTATGCTTCCGGAATGTTGCGTTCACCTGAGTTGAAGTTCATATGCATTGGTTCCACTTCGCCTTGGTTGAGTGGGTTTTTCGCATTCAATTGAAGCGAGATGCTTTCTCCCGGACCAATTTCGATCGTCAGCAAGTTAGGCTCCGTTGTATTTTCGGATTCATGACCTGTTTTGAGTGGTGCCTTGAATTCAACAACAATTCTGGTCGATTTTTCAGCCAGGCGTTTACCTGTACGAATGTAAAATGGAACCTCGCTCCAGAATGGATCATCGATCCACAGTCTCGCGGCAACATATGTTTCATTCTGAGAACCAGCTGGAATGCCAGGCTCGTCCAGATATCCAACAACAGAAGTACCTTGCAGTTCGCCTGCTTCGTATTGGGCACGAACGACTTCAGAAGCGATATTCTCTTTCGTCAATGGACGAAGAGCTTCAGCAATCTTCTGCTTTTTGAATTGGATTTCTTCCGGTGTGCAGCGTTTTGGCAAATGCAAACCAATCATCATCAGCAACTGAAGCATATGGTTTTGGAACATGTCACGAAGGGCACCGCTTTGGTCATAATACGCGGCACGTTCTTCAACACCAACCGTTTCACTTGCCGTAATCTGCACATTGGCAATATAACGGTTGGACCACAAAGCCTGAATGACCGGATTCGCGTAGGTGAGAGTTTCAATATTTTGAACCATCGGTTTACCAAGGAAATGGTCAATACGGTAAATTTCTTCTTCCTCAAATGTATTGCTGAGTTTCTCATTCAACTCACGAGCAGATTGCAGATCGTGTCCAAATGGTTTTTCAATGATGAGTTTCTTCCAGCCTTTGGTGTTACCCAAGCCGCTTTCTTGAATGTTCAGTGCGATGGGCTCAAAGAATTCCGGCGCAACCGACATGTAGAACATGCGATTTTCCGGAATATTCAGCTCTTGTTCACGCTTCTGAACCAGTTCCAGCAATTTGGTGTAATCTTCAAGCTTCGTATTATTTAAAGAACAATAACGGAAAGCTCCAATGAAATCGCGAACCTGAGCTTCTTCTTCCGGTGTTTGACGGGAGAAGGTATGCAGTGACTTTTCAACATTCGCCTGAAAGTCAGCATCCGACAATTCACGCCGTCCAAGACCGATAACGGAGAAGGATTTCGGCATTTTCGAATCAATGTACAAATTATATAATGCAGGGTAAATCTTGCGTTTGGCTAAATCGCCTGTTGCCCCGAAGAGGACAAATGTCATTGCGTCCATTGGAGTGCCTCCTGTGATCTGTGCAGTATAGTATATGATGATGCAAAATGTTCAAATCCAAGCATGACAAAAGACGGAATTAGTGGGGGAGTTCCCCGCCTTACCTCCGCTTGTGTATCTGACCTGAATTAAACATGGAACATTCCTTCTCTCCACAACCTTAATCAAGGTTATAAATTGTAACCAATTGAATTGACGTTACCCATATTACACCTGTCGTCACAATTCGTCAACAATCGTGTCTAACCTGTGAACACCAGTGTTTATAGGGTTTTTATTTAATGTTAACGCTTTATGTGGTAACATTAAGAACAATTGGTATGTGACATTTTACACATAGGGCTTGTGGACACTCAGGTTACAATAAGTATACTAATGCTATAATAAGCATAACTAAATCAAAGGAGTACTTTTATGAGCGATGATGAGAATGCCAAGCAAATATGCGAAAAGGTGGAACAGTCTTATCAGATCATTGGCCGGAAATGGGTAGCCCTCATTATTCATACATTGATGGAAGAACCCAAACGATTCAGTGAAATTCACGCTTATATCCCGGACCTGAGCAAACGGGTACTTAATGAACGGATGAAGGAACTGGAGGAAGAGGGACTTGTCGTGCGTCATGTGGTTACGGAACGCCCTGTTCGGACAGAATATATGTTGTCCCGCAAAGGTACAGAGCTGGGGCGCGCATTAAGCGCCGTAGAACGTTGGGCCGATAAGTGGCTGTAGCACGTACTTTTGAGGATAACACTTTAAATTTCATCACGATAATGTACTGACGCTACTTTTAATAACATCAGCAGTTACCCTCATGTGATTTAATATCTGCTGCTACGTTCAAAATGCTGCCGATACTGTAGCGGAGTTGTTCCCGCCGATTTGCGAAATAATTAAATGAAATAAGATCCATTGGGAAATCCGCCCGCCTGCCAACCTCCTCAACGGACAGAGTTGTCGTTTCCAGCAGGAAGATAAGCCTGCTTGAGTCTTCGGGCTGAGACATAGTCGGTAATACTGCTTCCTGCTTCTTGCTGAAAGATCCGGGAAGCATAAGACTTGGATAAGTGGATATCGTCCGCCATATGATCCAGTCTGATTTCATCTACATAGTGCTCTTCAATCCAATGCATCATCTTCTCCGCATGTCTGAATTGACGTGATCCGACCAAGTTAGGTTGCCTCGCATGTTCCCCATCACTTTGTTGATCGCATCCAATTCCGTTCGCTTTGCATTCTTTTTATACTTTTCTTCCATTGAATAATCAAAGCAATTCTTTATTACCTTAGCACTTGATACTTACCTGTATGATGACAACTATGCTAACGTAAATACCGTTTAAGGAGTCAAAGATGACCGGGTATGTTTTAGATTATGTATATTAACAAAAGAGAAAGTCTAACTAGATGCGTCATGATTATGGAATAAAATTTTGGAGCATGGGTATTAATCTTTTATTTTGTTACAACTCAAAAAAAAGATACCAATCCTCACTGTAATATAATGTGAGACTGGCATCTTTATTCTATCTTCTCTAAGACTCCAACTTTCTCCCTAGCGTAATACTCAAATCCTCAAAGTTCTCCACCGCCGTCTTTTTTTCATAAAAATGCACCGCATGTTGCATAATCCCTTCCCTTGTATAGAAAGCATCCTCCGCCTCTAGTGGAAAAGTAACCTTCTCCCCCGTACTGGCCGATTTATAAATGCCTACAATGAGTTCCAGTGTATTCCGACCACTCTTCCCATCCACCAGAAGGGGCGATCCTGTCTCAATGGCGTTTAGCACATTCTCCACTTGCCCGGCATGCCCCACATGAGTAACATCCGGTAATTCTTCAGCAAGTCTCTGAATCTGTTGTTCCAGATCTGGATTGGGTTCTGGGAATCCATTAGTTCGTGCCGTAGAAGCAACGACCCTCCAAGGCGCAGATACCCTGGCCTCTTTACCCTGAAAAATCAACTGCTGATCCTCTCCGTGGTGTACCACGGAACTGGTGATCATACCAAGTGCTCCTTCTTGGAAACGAAGCATCGCCATGGAAATATCCTCTACTTCGGCATTATCATGCGTCGTATTCGCCATCATGGCCTGCAATTCCACCGGAGGCCCCATCATCCAAAGCATCGCATCAATATGGTGTACCGCATGATTAAGCGTACAGCCTCCGCCTTCCTTTTCCCATGTGCCACGCCACCACAGATCATAATAATTGTGGCCCCGCCACCAGAACGAATCGACCTGTACGTGGACAATGGGACCCATAAGTTTGCTATCCAACACATCTTTCAGTTTCATCATCGGTGTCGTAAAACGATTCTGCGCCACAACCGAAAGCAACTTACCACTTTTTTGCGCCGCTTCCAGCATCATATCCGCCTCTTGTAAAGAAGAGGCCATTGGTTTTTCGACAAGCACATGTGTACCTGCATGCAGAAAATCACACGTGATTGGTGCATGGGTATACGGAGGGGTACAGACGGAAACCAAATCAATGTTTTGATCCAGCAATTCATGATAATCGGTAACAGCTTGCGCACCTTTCAATCCATAATCGTTAATTCGCTTTTGTGCTTTTTCCGTATACATATCCACCACAGCTACGATCTGGCATCGTTCAGGAAATGCCAAATACGCTGTAATGTGCGCTGCACTGATTGCGCCTGCTCCAATAATGGCTACTTTCAACATGAATGCATACCTCCCTTATTCCCTTCACAATACACAATAATAAAGCGCTTTTATGCGTTCATCTTGTGATAATATAAAACTATATTGCGCTCTTGAAGAGGAGGTATTCCTAATGTCCATCATCACCGAGGAACAATTTAATCTGGCATTCCGTCGTACCTCCACGACTGCGTTCCGAGAGGTTTTCCACGCTCATTCACAGGTGGAAATCACATATATCCATGATGGATATGGACAGTTGATAACAGAGGGACAGGCATTCCCGCTTGAACCGGGTACGTTGATGATATTCCGCCCTTTTCAGCTGCATCAGATCCAGATTCAAGTCACGAAAGAGCATCCCTTTATCCGCAGCGTACTGATGTATGAGCAGCACCTGCTGAACTCGCACTCTCGGCAATTTGCCGTATCCAATCGTTTTACAATGGACCTTCTCGGGCAAACATCTCCGCTTCAACCGATCCGTCTTTCTGCTTCATCCCCACTGGTCCAGATGATTGAGCAATTTGCCGATATTCTGCCTACGTTGCTTCCACATGTAGCGGAAGAGGATACACGACTCTTTTTACTTGGACTTCTTGCACAGCTTCGCTACCTTTGGAAGGACAGGCAGTATCCCAGCTCTACTGCGCTCCCAACGGGTTCTCCCGTTCTGCATCCTCATGCTGAGGCTGTCATGCAGTGGATTGAAGAGCACTACAACGAAGCGTTTCGTCTGGAGGATATCGCAGATACACTGCATCTCTCGCCCTATCATTTGTCCCACATATTTAAAAAAGCTACCGGCACCACCATCGTTGCTTACGCCCAGGCCACCCGTATTCGTCATGCTTGTGTGTTACTCACAAGTACCACACATACTGTTCCGGAAATTGGCCACCGTGTAGGCATGTCCAGCCCATCTTACTTTTGCAAAGTCTTCCGCAATGCAACAGGCACCACGCCGCATCAGTATCGGCTGAATGTGCAGGGCAGGGGATAAGAAGAGATCATCCGACGAAACGAAAAGGAGCAAAAGGAATGGTTCTCTTTCGCTCCTCCGCTTCCTGAACATTGCCTAATTTACTCACCCTGTTTGCGTACTTCCACTCCCAACTTCTCCAAGAAGGGGAATATTCGCTCGCGTACCTGCTTTAGTTCTTCCTTCTGCTCCGCAGACAATCGTTCTTCATGGATGTTCCCATTCTGATCCATCACCTTGGCCTCATACTGCTTCATCTGTTCATACAACGATTTGAACTCGGTAAACTGCTCCTTGGAAAACTTCGTCTCTGCCATTGCCAGCTGTTCCTTCCAAAATTGCTCCTGGTCCATAGGTTCTTTTGGAGAATCTACACTTGCTGCTTCCAGCTTTTTGAAAAAGGGTTCCAGTTCTGCAGCAAGACGATTAAACTCGGTCTGTTCTGTGGCACTCCATTGCTCGGGGTGCATCTCTCCCTGTTGATCCGCATACTTCAAGGCCATTTGCCCCATTTGCTTCATCAGACCCATAAATTGAATAAATTCCTCTTCACTTAAATGTGCTTTGGCTGTCTGCAGCTTCGCTTCCAGTCTCATGTAATCCTCGGATGTTCCACCCACCGCTGATATATTTTCCTGTGAACCATACATTTCGTTAGCCAAATAGGTATACCCCGCATAGGCTCCAGTAGGAATGATGAGTACAGCAGCCAGCAGTACAATGACCAGCCATCTTTTTCGATTTCTTTTGAGACGTGATTCACTTCGTATAGCATTCATGATTTTATGTTTTGTTTTTTCAGGAATTATCCAATCTTTCGTGTCTTCCTGGAAGGCTGCTCGCAACTGTTCATCTAGATTCATGCAAATCCTCCACCTTTCCTCGAATACCCGCATTCAACTTCTGATTCTGCCTCAGCTTGGTTAATGCCGCATGAATACGCGATTTCACCGTGCCTAGCGGAATGTCCAATATGCATGAAATCTCCTCTTGCGTGTACTCGTTTAAATAATGAAGAGTGATCGCCTGCTGCAGCTTGTACGGCAATCGGTGCACCTGTTCGAGCAGAGGGCGATTCGCCAGTTTGTTGATTAAGTCACCGGAAAAATCATACTCCAGCCCAGTATCAGACTTCTCCATCCGTTTGCTAAAACGAAATTGTGTCAACTGTCTGCGCCGGTAACTTCGGACCTGCCGCATCGTCACACCCATTAACCAAGGACGAAACGCTCTTTCCGAATCGTATCGCTCTAATGACCTGTACGCCTGAATATAAATTTCCTGCACCAGATCTTCCGCGTCAGATGAGTCACGAATCAGAAAACGAACAGTACGATACACATCCATCACCGTTAGCTCATATAACTCCCCGTATGCTTCGTAGTCGCCAGCCCGGGTTAATTCCACAAGTTTTATGTACTTTTCTGTCTCACTCATTATCCATCCCCTTCCTCCTTACACTATATATTGGCATACCAGCTCCATTTCGTTCGATTTATTTATTTACTTTCTCCTACCATACAAAAAAAGCCCATTCCATACTCATCGTTCGAGTTGGAATAAGCTTATATTTTTTACTTCAAATGATAATGAAGTGAATTATTCATGGGCTAAACCATCCGCTGCCTCATTGCCTCGAACAACAAGATCGTTGCCGCCATCGCGGCATTAAGTGACTCAGCCTGTCCCTGCATGGGAATCGTAATCGCATCGTCCACCAGCCGTGCAGTAGACTCCGATATGCCCTTGCCCTCATTACCAATCACAAGCCACACCGATTGTGTAAAATCATAGCTGTAACAGGAATACTCTGCCTGCAAAGACGTACTAACCAACTTTACACCCGCAGCCTTTGCTTCAGGCAGCAACGATTCCAACTGCCCTTCTACGATTGGCAAATGAAACAATGACCCCATCGTCGAACGAATCGTTTTCGGATTATAGACATCCGCACAACCAGCACCGAGCACAACGCCTGCCGCTCCCGCTGCATCCGCACTGCGAATGATCGTCCCCACATTACCGGGATCCTGAACATTGTCCAATACAACGACCAGCCCCTTGGAGGAAGACAACAAGCTTTGCAGCGGCTCACGCCCTTTATGTACAACGGCAAAAACAGGTTGGGGTGTCATCGTATCCGTACACTTGGCGATAACCGCAGGAGATACACTCATCCATTCCACACGCTGAAGTGGAGCCTCCAGTCCAGCCAATTCCTTGGGTACACCCTGCTCCCCATCGTAAACGATGCATTCCAGATCCGCCCCGGCGCGCAGCGCTTCCTGTACGAGATGAATGCCTTCAATAATATATTTATGTTGACGGGTACGGTGCTTTTTCTCCAGCAGTTGTGCCCATTCCTTCACACGTGTATTTTGCGGTGATACAATATCCATCTTTCCATCCTTCCCGTCTGCGGGATTTTTTATCAAAATGTTACATGACGTATTAAAATTTTCCGACCAAAGATTGCTCCATCAACGTACTTATCACTTTGGATACGCAAGCTCCATTTTCGTTAAATGGTCCTTGTGACCAACGATGATTAGCACATCCCCGTCCGCAATCCGATCCTCCGCATACGGAGAGATATTCATCGAATTCCCACTGCGGATCGCCATCACGTTGCAACCAAAACGTGCACGAATATTTAACTCCAGCAGATTTTTACCGATCATTTGCTCGGACGCTCTCATTTCCAAAATGCTGTAATCCTCAGATAACTCGATGTAATCGAGAATGTTTGGAGATGTTAGATGATGGGCTACACGCAGTCCCATATCCCGCTCAGGATAAATAACCTTGTCTGCTCCGATCTTCTGCAATACTTTACCATGAAGCTCATTTTGTGCTTTTACAATCAGAACAGGTACACCCATATCCTTCAGAATAAGGGTCGTGAGAATACTCGACTGAATATCTTCACCAATCGCCACAACGACGACATCAAAATTCCGTATGCCCAGCGCACGCAGCGCTTCTTCATCTGTCGAATCTGCCGATACGGCATGAGTCACCACATTGGACATTTCCTGGGTCCGCTGTTCGTCCGCATCAATTGCCAGTACGTCGAATCCCATGCCGCTCAGCGCATTGGCTACACTTGATCCAAACCGTCCCATGCCAATCACGGCATATTGTTTTTTAGCCATTAGGGTCTAACCTCCCGCTGCACTTCAGCATTACGCATCTATTGGTAGTCCATTTTTCAATTAAAGGGTGAATGTTTACTTAAATATCCTTCGTAGTATACCACAAAGCCCAATAAACTTGAATGCGCTCACGCTTCCCAGGGAACAGTATTAGAGCAGCCGAATATACGAGGAGGGACTTGCGATGCCAATTACATTAAGCCTGCGTGAAGCGATTGTTCATAAGGTTCATGATAAAAGTGATGATCAGCTCCGGGAGATGATCGAAGGTTCTGTAGATGGACCGGAAGCAGCATTACCCGGACTTGGTGCCATTTTCGAAATGATCTGGAAGAACACGGAACCTACCAAGCAGGAAGAATTAATTCAAATCGCGCAGGAGCATCTGCACACCATTCCCGTTCAACCCATCAGATAACTGAAGCCTTGGAGGGAAAGGTACCATCATCACGTTGTTCTGTCTGCAAAGAAAGATTCTGGCTCATTGGTCTGGATGATGCCTTGCTCCAAGAGCATGGCAGTTAAATCCCCCGTAGACTAATTAGGCTCCCCAACCAAACAAGGTACAGTCACTGAGCATAACTCAGGAGACTGTACCTTGTTTGTGTGTACCGGTATAAAAGCTGGGAACGACAAAAATGACCTAAACCCTCTGATCAGGGATTTAGGTCATTTGCTTCTGCTGTCTTTACTATTTTAGGAAAAAACGGCTTATGGAGCGGTCTCCAGGAATTTCGCCGTTGGGTTTTTGTCCATTGCGGTTCTCATCGCGTATTCATTTTCGAACAGTACTACATGATTGCCTTTTTTATCTTTCACCAGAGCGGAGTTGATCCGGAATTTACTTGGGTCCAGATTCTCGTCCACGATCCAGCGAGCAAATTGATAAGGCATGCGCTGTAACTGCACGTCTACCCCGTACTCGCCTTTCATCCGGTATTCAAATACCTCGAATTGGAGCTGACCCACTACGCCCAGCAATGTCTCGTCGAAGCTAACCGTGTTGAACACCTGAATCGTACCTTCCTCGGTCAACTGGTCAATCCCTTTTTGGTACTGTTTATGTTTCAATGCATTTTTAACCGTAACTTTGGCAAAAATCTCTGGTGAGAACGTCGGCAGTTCATCAAAAATAACCTCGCTACCTTGGCTCAATGAATCGCCAATCCGGAAGATGCCTGGATCGAACAGACCAATAATGTCGCCTGCATATGCCTCTTCTATAATATCCCGATCCTGTGCCAGGAATTGCTGAGGTTGCGACAGTTTGATTTCTTTACCCACACGATTATGCTTCACGCTCATACCGCGTTGGAACTTACCGGATACAATACGCAGGAATGCGATACGATCCCGGTGTGCCGGGTTCATGTTCGCCTGGATTTTGAAGACATAACCGCTGAATTTCTCATTGGTTGGCTCAATCTCACCCGCTGTACTGCGACGCGGTTCCGGCTTCGGTGCGAGTTGCAGGAAGTTCTCCAGGAACGTCTGCACGCCGAAGTTATTGATGGCACTACCGAAGAATACAGGGGTCAGTTCACCGCGTTGTACCTTCTCCATGTCGAACTGGTCTCCTGCAACATCCAGAAGCTCTAGATCTTGACACAGCTGATCATGCAGATAATCTCCTGCCATCTCACGAATGATCGGATCTTCGTACCCTTCCACTTTTTGTACTTTAATCGTCGAGTGATCGTCTCCTTGGAACAATTCCACCTGATTTTTCATCCGATCATACACACCACACAGCTCGCGTCCTGTACCAATCGGCCAGTTCATCGGTACGGAGCGAATTCCCAGAACGTTTTCGAGTTCTTCCATCAGATCAAACGGGCTTTGTCCTTCACGGTCCAGCTTGTTGATGAACGTGAAGATCGGAATACCGCGCTTCGCACAAACCTGGAACAATTTAATGGTTTGGGCCTCGACACCTTTGGCCACGTCAATCAACATGACCGCGCTATCGGCAGCTGTCAGTGTACGATACGTATCTTCACTGAAGTCCTGGTGACCCGGTGTATCCAGGATATTGATACGATGACCCAGGTAATCAAACTGCATTACGGAAGAAGTTACCGAGATCCCCCGCTGTTTCTCAATTTCCATCCAGTCACTTGTTGCATGTTTGCTTGCTTTCCGAGCTTTGACTGTACCGGCAAGACGAATCGCACCCCCGAACAGCAATAGTTTCTCGGTCAATGTCGTTTTACCCGCATCCGGGTGAGAGATAATGGCAAACGTCCGACGTTTGTCCACTTCCTGTTGAAGAATGTTATCTGCAGCTTTGCTCATAGATTCTATCCCTTTCGTCCGTTCATTCACGTTAATCCGGCGAGGCCGGTCTACCATTCAATCTTTATGCAATCCGGCTATGCCGGTTGATTGTACATTCGCATTTCGCACATGAGGCAATTAAGCATCCTATGTTAATTTTACACATTTACAACGGAGTTCATCCTCCCTAAGCGTTGTGCTTCCATTCATGCCGTAGACCTGATTTAGTATCCAACTTTCCTATTGTACCATAATCTTTACCGAAAATAACCGATTACGTACAGCAGATTCTTCTCTTTTCCGATTGCAAAAAAAGAGCACCCTTCCGCCATCATTATGGCATCCAGGTACTCATTATTCATTTCGCTTGCCGCTCTTAGAAAATTAATGCGTCCAGTGCGTATTGTCCTCCACCTGTCAAAGCTAGTGCTACACCAACCACCAGGATCGCCAGGTTATATTCAAATCCGTTTTGCGTGGACCAATATCCGTTCGCACCATGAACCTTCACAATCGCAATAACCATAGTCAGAACAATCAGAACGCCGCCTACCGGTGTGAGCAGACCCAGAGCCAGCAGTAATCCGCCGCCGAATTCTGCGAGCCCTGCCAACAATGCTACCAATGCGCCAGGTTTCATCCCCATCGATTCAAACCAGCCTCCGGTTCCCTTGATTCCGTATCCCCCGAACCATCCAAACAATTTCTGAGCCCCGTGCGCCATGAACGACAATCCAATCACCAAACGAATCAACAACAATCCTACATCCAACATTTTCTTTTCCTCCATTCAATATATACAAAATAGTATTCTTAGATTAAAGATATTATGCTAAATTTTTTTCTTCATGATTGTATGTCGTAACCCCTTCACCTGGTTCACATTTTATCTCATGAATGATGTACGTTTCCGATTCGTCCTCGGTTTTCGTATGTCTTTGCGTAATCTCTTTATCTCTTGAGTTGAGTATAAGTTATATACTTACTTTTTGTCAACAACTTATTTTATTATATATTAAGCTTTACTTTCCCTACTTCTCCATCACAAAAAAAGACCTGAAAAGATCGCATCTCTGCGTTCTTCCCAAGTCTTATTTATAACAGTGTTAGTCTTATCACCAATAAAATGACTTCGCTCTAATCCAAATCCTTGCCACTCGTGAGTGTTGCTTCCGCGATTAATTGTTCACTTGCCAGACGACACTATCTTCGTCCTGACCGTTCACCGGCCACCAGTGGAACCCATCCTGCTCCAGCAGTTTGCCTGTTGCTTCCGGCCCCCACGTACCTGCAGGATACGTATGCAGCTCTCCGTGATTTTCCGCCCAAGCTGCCGCAATCCGGTCCACGAAGGACCATGCTGTAGCCACTTCATCCCAACGGGTAAAGTAGGTGGAGTCTCCTTCTGCTGCATCATGCAACAGACGTTCATACGCCTCCGGCGAGTTGATCCCAATCATGCAGCTCTGACAGAAGTCCATCGCCAGCGGCTGAATTTCGGAGTCGGAACCCGGCTTCTTGGCATTGATTTTGATATAAATGCCTTCCATCGGATTCACCCGAATCACGAGCAGATTGGGTTCCAGTTTATACTTTTTGCCCAGATAAACGTTGCTCGGCATGGATTTGAATTCAACTACAATTTCGGTCGTTTTCACCGGAAGACGCTTGCCTGTCCGAATATAGAACGGCACACCTGCCCAGCGAAAATTATCTACAAATACACGTGCGGCAAAGTAAGTCTCTGTATTGGATTCAGGATCAACCTTATCCTCCTGACGATAACCGGGAAGCTGCTTACCACGATACTCCCCTTCGGTATACTGCCCCCGCACAACGTTAGTGCTCACTTCTTCATTAGAGTTAAACGCACGCAGAGAACGCAACACCTTAACCTTCTCATCGCGAATGTCCTCCGGGAACAAACGGCTTGGCGGCTCCATCGCAATCATCGTCAGCATCTGCAGCATATGGTTCTGTCCCATATCGCGCAATGCTCCCGAATGATCGTAGTATCCACCACGTTCTTCCACACCAACCGTCTCTCCCAAGGTAATTTGAACGTTGGCAATATGTTTATTGTTCCAAAGCGGCTCGAAAAAGGCATTACCAAAGCGGATGACTTCGATATTCTGCACCATTTCCTTGCCCAGATAATGGTCAATCCGATAAATCTCTTCTTCACGGAACACTTCACGGATCTGCTCATTCAGATGCTCCGCAGATTGCAGATCATATCCAAATGGTTTTTCAATTACAAGTCGATTCCACCCGTAGCTCTCCAGCATTCCACCATCACGCAAACTATATGACACGCTGCCAAACAACTCAGGTGCCAGCGCCAGATAGAACAGACGGTTACCCGGCGTGTTAAACTTCGCTTCCAGATTCTCTGTCTGCTCACGCAATTCTTTGAAACCGTCCACGTTTTTGATATCTAGTGATTTATACTCAAAATGTTCGACAAAAGCATTCCACTCATCGGGTTCCCCCGCCGGATAGCGGCAGAACTCCTTAATGGATTCATAGATGTCTTCCCGGAATTCTTCTGGTGACCTCGGACGACGCGCTACACCGATAACCGCAAAGTCTTCGGCTAACTTGCCTTCGCGGTAGAGACTGTAGATAGCCGGAAACAGCTTCCGGCGGGCCAAATCACCCGTTGCTCCAAAAATGAAAAATACTGCACCTGGTGTCTGCACTTCATCTTGCATTTGTTTTTCGACCATGGGCTCCTCTTTCTTTCCGGGAAGACATCTCCACACTCTCCCCGAGCTATGTAATGGTGTTATATACGCAACATACAACCGTCAATTACCAGCAAATTTCCTTCTTGGATGTGATGCCATTTTAGCATAAAGCCCCATGGGTTGCACTAATTTTCCTGAGAAATGTTATCACTATTTTTCCACAATTCATGGAAATCTCATCTATAAAAATTCATGATCAGTCTTATAAATCTGCTTTAATTTTGCATTAATATTCAATCGTGATCACCGGGAAACCTACTGTAACTCGATTGGTCCCCTGTTCAACATTCTGGTGAACCGCCAGCTGCATGTTCAATTGATGCGCCCCGCTCTTTATCGCTATGGGCAAATCCGAAGCCTCATATGAAACGCTGGCAGTGCTGTTATCTGTATAACGTTCTATTGCTTTCATATCCATCTCTCCGGACAGCTGTTCCTCGATTTGCTGCAATTGACTGCTGGCGCCACTTTCCGTTGAATCAGTGCCCTGCACAGCGAAATTCCATGCTGCCTTCATTCCCGAGTCTGTAAGCAACCGGGATACTTGTTCATGTAATTCGGTTAATAAATGCAGATCTGTATGTTCATTGCCTGATAACTGGACGATCGCGTAGTATTCCTTTTCCCCCGTAACGACAACATTGACCAGAATGCCTGCGTGCTGAGCATCAGCAACCATCTCACTGCGATACACATCATGCCCCGTCTGAACACCGCGTTCAGGCTGTTGCAATCCCAGCCGATGAGCGAGCAGCTCTGCTTGCTCTTTTGCATCTCCACGGCCTTCCCCTTGCCATTTAATGACTAAACGCTCCACATGATCGATTGCTGTATCTGCAGTCTTTATCAATTGTTCCAGCTTGACTGCTTCAGATTCCGTCTTCTCCGCGTAAACACGAGTCATGCCTACAAGTATAATGATTGCCAATGCCAGTATGCCTGCTGTCATCCATCGATTTAACATTCAAATCCTCCGCTCTTTCTTGCATTCTATGAATCTATCAACAGCATGCCCCCATAACTCATTTGCTAAACTTCTTTTGGCATACAAAAAAAGCCCCATCCACCATCTTCATGGTTGATCGGACCTTATCGCCTCAACGTTCACACGCTTCATTTTCTATTCCGCAAGTCCATTCTTATATGCATAGATGGCTGCCTGTGTACGGTCATCTACGCCAAGTTTTGCAAGGATGTTCGTCACGTGGAATTTGACCGTCTTGATTCCAATAATCAGATCATCTGCGATGTCCTGGTTAGACTTGCCTTTGGCCAGCAAACGGAGAACATCCATTTCCCGATCGGTCAATTCCTCATGCGCAGGTGCGGCTGCCTGTGGTTGCCGGAAACGATTCATCATTTTGGATGCCACTTGAGACTCCAGAACCGATTGCCCACGAGCTGCAGCACGGATTGCATCTGCCACCTCATTGGCTCTGGATGTTTTCAGCAGATAACTGAAGGCTCCTGCCTCAATAACCGGATACATTTTTTCATCATCCAGATAACTGGTCAGCACAATGACCTTGCATTCCGGATACATTTTGAGCAGCTGCCGGGTGGCTTCAATCCCGTCCATCCCTTCCATGACGAGGTCCATCAGGACAACATCAGGTTTATACTCCTGTGCCAACCGAATGCCTTCCTCGCCGCTGCCCGCTTCCCCCACCACTTCAATGCCATCTTCAGTATCCAGCACCGCAGCGAGGCCAATGCGTACCATCTCATGATCATCCACGAGCAACACTTTGATCGACGTTTCCGCTTCCGTCTCCGTTTCTATTCCCGTCTCCATTGACATGTTCTTCCTCGCTTTCATCGTTCATCAAAGGTATTGTAATCTCAATTCGTGTTCCTTTGCCCGGCGCCGTTACAAATTGAATGGCTCCGCCAATTTCAGTCACTCGTTCACGCATATTGGCCAGACCATAGGAGGCCTGTTTCTGATCGTCGAGATCAAATCCCTGACCATCATCACGAATCAATACCCGAATGGCATCCAACCGGCGCTGAAGCCGAATTTCCATCTTTTCTGCCTTAGCATGACGTAATGTATTGGACATCGCTTCCTGAATGATACGGAACAGATGATTCTCAATGCCTTTGATCAAATGAATATCTTCATCCATTTCGAGCACGATATCCATGGGTACTTTTGTTTTCAACTCCATCACAAGATCGCGCAAACCTTGTTCGAGATGTTTCCCCTCCAGATAGACAGGTCGCAGATGCAATAGCAACGCCCGCATCTCGGACTGAGCTACCGACGCCATCTCTTCAATCAGGGCCACCTGCCGCTGGGCACGTGCAAAATCCTTTTCCATTCTTCGTCCAACCGCTGTTGCGGTCATGGAAATGGCGAACAGCTGCTGCGATACCGCATCATGCAATTCTCGTGCCAGCCGCTGCCGTTCCTCCACAATGGCCGTTATTCTGGCCTGTTCAGCCAACTGCGCGTTATTCGTAGATAGCCTTTGTAGAGAAGAGACCTGATCTTCCCACTTTTTGCCGATGCGTCCAAGCTGCTCGCTTAATCGGCCGACATCATCAATGCCGAGGTCCGGCACAGTACGTGAGAGTGACCCCTTTTCCCATTGCAGCAGTGTCTCTCGCAATAGTTCAAGCCTGCGCTTAACCCGGTAACTTTGATAAAACCCGAAGGCCGCACCCATACCGATCAAGAGCAGCAGTAATGCCAGACCCGATTGAATCAGATGCCTCCATCCTGCAAACGGGGCAAGATAACCATATGTATACAATACATACAAGATCACAGCGAGCACAATGAAAACAAGGAGGATCCCTTCACCCATACTTCGGGTTACCATGTCGGTATGTCGTTTTGTCTTCATCCGGGTCTCCTCCTTTCTTCACCTATTTAATTTATTACGGATTACTGATGTTTAGGTCGCCAACAATATAAGAAATGACAAATTTTGCTTTATGTTCACTGGACTCGTATCCAGGAGTTCTCCATACCAATTTGTTCATCATGCCACTATCCTGCTCTCCATTCAGGCTAATCCGTCCAAAAAGTACCGACGCCTCAATTTCAACACCATAATCTTCAGGCAGTATCAGACGAACATTCCCCATAACCCCCTGCAAAAGTACAATCGTTTGTTTCTCTTCCGGGAGGGAAAGTGACAGATCTGCATTAATCTCACCCATGGCATGCCACAGACTCATGCTGCGCAATGTCCATGGGGCCTGATCCCAATAGTAACGAGCCATGAAATTTTGCTTGCGCATGACATTTCCATCAAGATGAATCTTTTTGTTTTTGGAATAAAAATAGGCCAGAGAAGCCAGTACAATCAAAAATACAATCATTAGATTATCAAGCAATAACAGAGCCGCACCGATACCGAGGTATCGATAGCCTTTGTGTGTGTCACCCTTACGAACTTGTACCATACCTATCGTTAACAGAATCAGTGCGGCGACGGTCAGCAGGTTAATACTTCGGTTCAGTAACATCAGCATGCCGATGACAATGATTACAACAGCAAGCCATTGACCCTTCTTATTCATCTCTGCCGCACCTCCTCTGTAAGTTGATCTTCCCAATTCGACGGAAAAGCCATATCAGGCATTGAATACCTGTATGGCTTAACCTTTGTTCTAGAAACCGTTCTTTATTCACGATTTATAGAATATCATATTGTCTGCTGAGCGAACAGTTATTCTTTTGAAGTACCGCCTGTTTCATTCTTAGCACCATTGCCCAATTTGTTTTTCAGAGCTTGCAGTTGTTGATCCACTTTGAATTGCTTTTCAGTATCTACAGGATTAGTGTACGTAGATTGTGTGTTACGATAAGGTGCACGGATCACATCAGCTTCGGCTTCCATTTGCATGATTTTCTCTTCCATGCGGTGGAATCCAAGGGATGCGCCACCACTCTCGATCGAGTGCAAGCTGTTGATTTGGGACATTTGTTTTTTGGCTTTCGCCATTTGTGCACGGGATACGAGTTCATTACGTTTGTTACGCATTTTGTAGAACTCATCTTTCATGTCATGAAGCTGTTGCAGCAAATCTTTGGCTTGAGCTTCGGATTGAGCATGAAGTTCTCTGTATTCCGTAATTTTTTGATCGAAGTAGATTTTCTCTTCCAGCAATTTACGTGCCACTTCTTCCTGACCATTAGCCAGTGCAGCTTCTGCCTGAGACTCACGTTGTACCGAAGTACGTTCTGCTTCGTCCAGACGCTGTTTCATGCGACGCTCGTTCGCCATTTGTTTGGCGACGGTTACCTCTGCCTCATGAATTTCAGCCTCCATGTCACGCAAGTACTGGTTCAACATTACAATTGGGTCTTCCACTTTATCCAACATATCATTTACCGACGCTTTAGTCATATCCTTAATCCGTTTAAATACTCCCATTTTACTTTTCTCCCTTCTCGTAACGAGATAATTTTTGGCGAAGCTCTTCAACTTCTTTTTTCAATGCTTTTTTCTCAATATCTTTCATCATGGAATCAAGTTCACTTTCTTGCTGTGACCCTGCTCCGTAGGCGTTATTGTCGTAAGAACGTGGACCAGACTGAGGTCTGTTGTTGTATCCTGGGCCAGGACCGAAGTTTCCAGGCCCTTGATTATGGTTGTTTTGGAAAGGACCTCTTGGTGGCTCGTGATCAAAGTTGTTGTATCCTCTACCAGCGCCTGGACCAGGACCATAGCCGTATGGATCATAAGGTGGATAAGGCTCTTTTGGTACCACCAGTGCTGCGATAAAGTAGATTAACAACGACGTGCCGCCAGTTACAAAGATACTGATGACGAAGATGATACGCAGCAAGGTTGAATCCATACCGATCGACTCGGATATCCCACCACATAATCCTGTCAGCATCCGGTCACGCGTTGAGCGATATAATTTGCTCATGTGCTTACTCCTTTCGTTTACTTGTATCCTCTTACGTGATCAGCACCATAAGTGTATGGATCAGCGTGATAGGATTCTTTGGGCACTACCAATGCAGCGATGAAGTAGATCAGCAATGATGTACCCCCCGTAGCGAAAATACTGATGAAGAAAATGATACGCAGCAGCGTGGAACTAAATCCAAGATTTTCAGAGATGCCGCCAATCAAACCTGTCAGCATTCGATTGCGCGATGAGCGGTAAAGTTTATTCATGTGTCTACTCCTTTCTGTCATTGTTTAGCTTTTGTTTCAGCCGTTCCAGTTCTTTGTCCAGCGTAGAGGAGGACATGGTGCCGGACGTTCCTGCCCCATCCTGACTCATCCGCCGCAAATCCCGGAGACTTTGTGCCTCATATTCAAGATCAGAAACCTGATCGTCCAGCCGGTTGAACATACGGGGTACATTCTGACCGTTGTAGTGACCTCTTTGATTCATTCGTTGCTGCAATTGAATCGTCTGCATACGAGCGTAGTAATATTGGCGTTTGCTGTATACATTTTGATACTCCACTTTCAGTTGATCGATCTGTTCATCCAGTTCCTGTAAAGCCGCATTGCTTTGTGCGTACAATTCATTGTACTGCTCCATTTTTTCCTCGTGGAGGATTTTCTCCTGCAAAGCAAGTTTGGCCAAATGCTCCTCGCCTGCTTTCAGAGCCATGGAAGCCTGTTCTTCCCGTTTGTGTACCATACCTGCTGCCTGATCCGCTTGTTGTTTCATTTGTCTGGTATGGCTTGCATATTGATGACGAAGCTTCTCGGCTTCACCGATGTCTTGGCGGGTCGAGACCAGAAACTGATCAATCAGTTTGACTGGATCCTGACTTTGCTCCAGATGTTCGTTTAGATTAGCTACGGTAATATCCCGCATTCGACGAAATACACTCATTTTGTCTGTCCTCCTTATCATAATCGTGAAAGCTTAGTAACGGCCACGACGACTGCGATTATTACTCAACATGGAGAATCCGAAGATGATTAACCCAATCGCGATGATCGGTCCGATCAGCCATGCCAGTTTACCCAGCAATGAGAGGATACCGATGAAGAGAACAATCCATCCAAGCAGTACATTTCCTCGTTTAACTCCGTAGTATCCAAGTGCAATCATCAGGATCGGAATCAGATAACCCATTAAATGTCCCAGTAGGGGAGTTAACTTTCCGAAGAGGAGGAGTGCACCCAATGCAATCAGTACAATCGCCCAGCCATTTCCTTTATTCCATCTCATAATTATTGTTCACCACCCTTTCGGTTCATTATTTTTGATTTGTGTGTTTGTTTGTTCGTTTGTTTCTTGTTTAACCTTATGTCCTTATTCTAGGGGAAACTGCGACTTTTCAAAACAGACCGTGGACGGTTTTTCATCCTAGACTCAGGTCGGGGATCGGGTTGGACCTTTGACTGTCCCTGGATCAGACCATTGTCCACTGTACCGAATAAAGGCCTTAGATAATCCCTTATTACCCTTCTTTGAACCCATTTCCCCCGTATGAATATGACGTCCATACCTCTTATCTACGTTTCTCTCCGACTGACGTTTCCCATTGCACATTCCAGAAAAACTAAAACGACCTCTAATATTAATTTGAACGATTTCATGATCTTAATTTTCACTTGAATTTTAATTACTTTTTTATCCAAATAAACAAAATTTAGATTGTTCTATATGTAAGCGTTTACTAAAATAGGAAGTGTTACTAATCCAAAAGTCAGGAGTGGACTTGTGCGATCATTCAGCTATTTACATAAAATGATAGTCTTCGGAATCTTGTTAAGTACCCTGCCCATTCTTTTGACGGGAATCGCTGCTTTTATCTATTCTTCAAAACAATCGGAGCTGCATCGTGCTCAAGCCAATAAACAACTGTTAGTCCAAATGCAAACCAACGTGGAACATAAACTTGCAACCGTGAGCTATATGCTCGATCAGGCTGTTCGGTCACCGGATACGCTCCATTCGCTAACTTCATCTTCAACGTTACAAGGCACCGGTCTTTTGTTTGCTGAGAAGTTACAGACTGAATTCAAGAATATGAGATCATGGGAGCCTCTTATGGATATTACACTCGTAAATCAGACCCAGGACTGGCTTATCGATCATGCTGGCCTATACCTTAATACTGATTTCCCAATGGCTCTACCGATGAAAGACTTGTTATCGAACACGCTCACATCCGGTTGGCAGCTTACACCATCATCTGTGTTTAACAATAATGAGCGCCTAGTGAATTCCGGCTGCATCTATCATATTGCACTTGCCAGATCGATACCCGATGTAAATGTTTCTTCTGACGCTGCCCTGATTGCGGGAATTCCCGCGTGTTCACTGCAAAAACCACTGGAAGAGGAGTCTCCAGACAGCTCTGCCGCCGGACTGATTATTTTGAATCGTGAACAGCGCATCATGGTTCACCCCGATCCCGAATATATTGGTCAGCCATTGGCTGCAGCAGGAATAAAAGATAGCGAATCGGGTGCCAACTTAAGCGATCTGTTATCCATTCGCGGATTCGCTACCTCTTCTGTCCAACGGGAGGTACGTATTGCTGATATACATTACTCGCTGTCCTACACGCATTCTTCTCTAAAAGGGTGGACTTATATTCTCATTTCACCTACGAATATTCTTACTCACGAGTACGTTCAGATTGGGCTGCACACCATGTATATCAGTGTCGCTATGCTACTGCTTTCCCTGTTGCTCTCATGGATCGGTTCAAGGCGAATGCATATTCCTATCCGCAAGCTCCTTGCACAACTCGGTGACAAACGATTGTCCAAAGGTAATTTTAAAACCAATTCTAAACTTCATATGGATGAATTCGAGCAAATCAGAGCCGGCATTTCCCAGCTATCCGCTTCTCAATCCCAGCTTGAAAGCAAATTAAATCAATATAAGCTGCAGATCCGTACTCATTTTCTAATCAACCTGCTTCTGGGCAAAAATGCACCGTCCACTCTCCATGACATACTCAGAGAGAATGGTTATGGTTCACAGCTTCAAGAGTGGCAACAAATAGCCGTCATTTCAGTTCAGGCTGAACTTGTGAACCACACCAAATATCATGCCAAGGATCGTGATTTGTTGCTGTTTGCCGTTCAAAACATACTGGAGGAGAGTGTTTATGCAGAGCAACAGTTATTTCCTGTGGTATATGAACAGGCTGTCGTTACCATTATCGGTACCCCTGAACTAGACCGTGTTCGTTTTTCACAGCATCTGTATACATTAACGGAACAACTCCAACATCAGATCAGTGAGATCCTCAGTTTTCAGGTAAGCATCGGCTTTAGTCAGCCTCACGCCTCCCTATTTCAGATACCGCAAGCTTATACGGAGGCCCTTGAAGCGCTCAAACATCGAATGAAACTGGGAGCAGGCATTATCTTTCAATTTGAGGCGATTGATAATCGTACATCCCATTGGGCACTGCCATATCCCGAATCCCTGGAGTATATGCTGATACAGGCTATCCAAAATGCCGATGAAGCCCAAGCCTCCTTTCATCTCCATCATTTGCTTGAAGTGCTGTTCGGCCTGGAGTGTACACCGGAAGAATATCAGGTAGCACTTACCCGCCTGTTAACACATATTTTGCAGATGATGCAGGAATCCGGTATACGACTGGGACAGATCTCCAAAGGCCATGGGTCTATTTTCAATGAACTTCATGCTCTACAGTACGCAACTGAGGTTGAGCAATGGTTTCACACTCATATCATCATACCAATCATTCTCATTCTGAAGGAAAGACAATACGCCCAATATCAGCATATCTCCGAGAAAATGATTGCCATCGTTCAACAAGAATACGATAAAGATCTGACGTTGGAGGAATGCGCATCCAGACTTCATTACAATGCAAACTACCTAAGTAGTGTGTTTCGCAAAGAGACAGGCTGTGCATTCAGTGAGTATCTGACAAAATACCGCTTCAGTATGGCTAAAAAGTGGCTCGACGAAAGCGAGCTAACGGTCAAGGATATCGCTGCACGGCTTCGTTATAACAATCCGCAGAACTTTATCCGTTCTTTTCGAAAATGGGAAGGGATCACGCCTGGACAGTATAGGGAACGCAAGCAAAAGCCTGATCTATCCATGAAGCAGTAAACAGCTCTTTTGTGGATAAAGTACGACGGTTATAACTATTTCTATCTATAGAAGAACGTTTGTGAATTAATCGAAGAAGAAGTTATATTATATATGAACATCAAAAAGGAGCAGTATATCTGCTCCCTTGCAACTTCATCTAAAATGATTACTTCTGAAATGATTTAGTGCTCCTTGGTACGTACAACTTTCATATTTGGTTGCTCCAATTGAATCAGAATTTTACCGAACTTCCCTCCGCGTGCAAATGTAACCACACCATCCCTGTAAGTGTCTCTGATATATTGCCCAGCCAGAGCAAGTGAACCTTCATCCGTTGGCAGTTCGTGCATGCTAAGCCATTCCTGAAGCTTATTGATGACTTCCTCAACAGACATCTCAATATAACTTGTTTCTTTAGTGATTAAGGTGGTATAAGAATAATTTTTCAAGTACAGCAGCTGTTGTATATATCCCATATCTCCCGCGTTGTATGATGGATAGACACCCAGTACCTCTTTAAGCTCATCTATTAGTGTGTTCTCTCTCGATCCTGCCATCGTGCTGATATAAACATACTTTCTGGCAGTGCTGATCGCCTGTTCAACCGTTTCCCAATTCGACATCGCCGGGCACATGGATGCAAATGCAAAGTCATATTTCTTCTCCCAGCCCTTGTCCTGAATCGATATGTCCTCAAACCGCTCTGAAACGATACCAATACTGGATGTAAGGGATGCAGGAATTGTCTCCTTCATTAATGAAACTAACAGTTCAGAAGGCTCTACAGCAGTAACGGTCGCTCCTTTGGTTGCAAAAGGAATCGTAAAGATGCCCGACGCTGCTCCAATGTCTAATATCGATAACCCGTCAAAACTCACTCCCTGATTTTCAATCCAGCCTATGATACGTTCCGATCGCTGCTTTCCCTCTTCAGTAAACGACTGTTGATGATATTCTCTTGCCCATCGTTCAAATGCTTCCGTCGCGTCAAACGCTGCGCTTTTCATATTGTATTTTGAAGCTGTCGACTGATTCCTCCACGCTTCTTCCCACACAGATAGATCGAATAAAATGTCAGAATGCTTCGATACATGTTTTTCCTCAGACACGTTGTTTCACTCCATTTCTTTTATAAAATATACATTCGCAAAAAGGATATTATCTTTTTTGATAAGCATCTTTTATATGAATTTAAAAGAGCTATAATATCCGCAATTAAACGAAGTAATATCAAGGACTTTACATATCTACAATATACTCATTGAAGGTATGCGTCAATATATAAAGAAAAAATAATTGCATCTCCTTCTACAAATAATAATCCATGTAATATCTGCTAAATAAAAAAAGCTCATTAGATTTTACATCTAATGAGCTTTTACTTACTTGTTTGAATACCGGCGAGAGGACTCGAACCTCCACGGTTTCCCACTCGATTTTGAGTCGAGCGCGTCTGCCATTCCGCCACGCCGGCATATGATGTTTTTATAAAAATATACTGGAGGCGCCACCCAGATTCGAACTGGGGATAAAGCTTTTGCAGAGCTGTGCCTTACCACTTGGCTATGGCGCCATATTTTTGGAGCGGACGACGGGAATCGAACCCGCGACCCTCGCCTTGGCAAGGCGATGCTCTACCGCTGAGCCACGTCCGCATAATGGCTGGGGATATAGGATTTGAACCTATGCATGACGGAGTCAAAGTCCGTTGCCTTACCGCTTGGCTAATCCCCAAAAAAAACAAAGGGGCGATCGAGGGGAATTGAACCCCCGAATGCCGGATCCACAAACCGGTGCGTTAACCACTTCGCCACGATCGCCATAATACAATATGTTCTTAAAAGTTAATTGGCAGGGGCAGCAGGAATTGAACCCACACCAACGGTTTTGGAGACCGTTGTTCTACCTTTAAACTATGCCCCTAAAAACTGGTGGAGGATGATGGATTCGAACCACCGAACCCGTACGGGAGCAGATTTACAGTCTGATGCGTTTGGCCACTTCGCTAATCCTCCATAAGTGGTGCCGGCGAGAGGACTTGAACCCCCAACCTACTGATTACAAGTCAGTTGCTCTACCAGTTGAGCTACACCGGCGTATTAAGTTGTGATAAATGGTGGCTCGGGACGGAATCGAACCGCCGACACGAGGATTTTCAGTCCTCTGCTCTACCGACTGAGCTACCGAGCCACAATAAAGTTTAATCGTGAAACGTTGCACTTTATCCAGGGCGTTCGGTGCCATATAGCAGATTTAGTGAACAGCTTCCTCATGTAAAGATTAAAATGGCGGAACCGACGGGATTCGAACCCGCGATCTCCTGCGTGACAGGCAGGCATGTTAGGCCAACTACACCACGGTTCCAGATCACTTTCTTCAAAGAAAGTATAATTGCGGGGGCAGGATTTGAACCTGCGGCCTTCGGGTTATGAGCCCGACGAGCTACCGGGCTGCTCCACCCCGCGTCGTTATTAAAAGTTATATGGTGGAGGCTGAGGGGTTCGAACCCCCGACCCTCTGCTTGTAAGGCAGATGCTCTCCCAGCTGAGCTAAGCCTCCGAACAACACATTTATGATCTTATCATAAAACTGCTGTGAAAATCAACTTCTTTTTTGAAGTTAAATATGACCCGTAGGGGATTCGAACCCCTGTTACCTCCGTGAAAGGGAGGTGTCTTAACCCCTTGACCAACGGGCCTTACTATGGCGGAGAGAGAGGGATTCGAACCCTCGAGACGCTTGTGGCGCCTACACGATTTCCAATCGTGCTCCTTCGGCCAACTCGGACACCTCTCCATATGGCTCCCCGAACAGGGCTCGAACCTGTGACAACTCGATTAACAGTCGAGTGCTCTACCAACTGAGCTATCAGGGAATATGCTTCAGAGTTTATTCTCTGAAAACTAGATCCGAAACGAAATGTGCGATTTATCACCTGCATATTGGATAAGCCCTCGACCGATTAGTACTGGTCAGCTCCATGCATTGCTGCACTTCCACCCCCAGCCTATCTACCTCGTCGTCTTCAAGGGGTCTTACATACTGGGAAATCTCATCTTGAGGGGGGCTTCACGCTTAGATGCTTTCAGCGCTTATCCCTTCCGTACATAGCTACCCAGCGGTGCTCCTGGCGGAACAACTGGTACACCAGCGGTACGTCCATCCCGGTCCTCTCGTACTAAGGACAGCTCCTCTCAAATTTCCTACGCCCACGACAGATAGGGACCGAACTGTCTCACGACGTTCTGAACCCAGCTCGCGTACCGCTTTAATGGGCGAACAGCCCAACCCTTGGGACCTACTTCAGCCCCAGGATGCGATGAGCCGACATCGAGGTGCCAAACCTCCCCGTCGATGTGGACTCTTGGGGGAGATAAGCCTGTTATCCCCAGGGTAGCTTTTATCCGTTGAGCGATGGCCCTTCCATGCGGTACCACCGGATCACTAAGCCCGACTTTCGTCCCTGCTCGACTTGTAGGTCTCGCAGTCAAGCTCCCTTATGCCTTTGCACTCTTCGAATGATTTCCAACCATTCTGAGGGAACCTTTGGGCGCCTCCGTTACTCTTTAGGAGGCGACCGCCCCAGTCAAACTGCCCACCTGACACTGTCCCCGCACCGGATTACGGTACCAGGTTAGAACCTAGATACGATCAGGGTGGTATCCCAACGGTGCCTCCAC
>NZ_JBHVMZ010000009.1:0-300158 GCF_042796655.1 Paenibacillus sp. NPDC057886
GTTCCCTCTTTCCAATTCTCGGTCGCAAAGTTGGACTTATTTAATTAAGTCCCCGCTTTTCCCGAGTTGTTCGGTTATAGCGGAACAAGTCACACTTAGTCTTCATTGTATATCTGCCCATATAAAAAGACCCCTGACCCTGCTGTGAAGGAGCCTCACAGCAGGCGTCAGGAGCCTGATCCGGAATGGTTCGTTGCAGATCAGCGATTCAACAGACTGCCCACATAACGGAGCAGTTCATTCGCGCTGGCTGCGGTATATCCATGTTCTTCAATCAATCGTTTAATCACTTCATTCATTCGTTTTAGTTGAGTCGCGTCTGGTGTCTTGGTTGAAGTTGTAATCTTCACAATATCCTTCAAGTCAGCGAACAATTTCTTTTCAATCGCTTCACGCAAACGATCATGACTGCTGTATTCAAATTTCCGTTCCTTGCGGGAATAGGCCGAGATGCGGATCAATATTTCTTCCCTGAACGCCTTTTTGGCATTTTCGGAAATGCCGATCTGCTCCTCGATCGAACGCATCAATCGCTCATCCGGGTCCATCTCCTCATCCGTCAGTGGATCACGAATTTTGGACCAGTTGCAGAATGCCTCGATATTATCGAGGTAATTTTCGAACAGCGTTCTGGCCGACTCTTCGAACGAGTAGACAAATGCTTTCTGCACTTCCTTCTTCGCCAGCTCATCATATTCTTTCCGAGCCAGGGCAATAAAGTTCAGATAACGCTCACGTTCCTCTTTTGAGATCGAAGCATGCTGATCCAGACCATCCTTGATCGCCCGGAGAATATCCAGCGCGTTAATGCACTGAAGGTTTTGCTTAATCAAAGCACTGGATATCCGGTTGATGACATAACGCGGATCAATGCCCGACATGCCTTCATCCAAATATTCATTTTGCATCTCACGCAGATCGGCTTCTTTGTACCCTTCAACTTCTTCACCGTCGTACATCCGCATTTTTTTGACCAGATCCATGCCTTGTTTCTTCGTTTCTTTCAAGCGGGTAAGTATGGAGAAAATGGCTGCAGTCTTCAGGGCATGCGGGGCAATATGGACATGCTTCATATCACTTTGCTGAATGAGCTTGCCGTAAATCTTCTCTTCCTCGGAGACCTTCAGGTTGTAGGGAATCGGCATGACGATCATCCGGGATTGCAAGGCTTCATTCTTTTTGTTGGAAATAAATGATTTGTACTCGGATTCATTCGTATGCGCCACAATCATCTCATCCGCACTAATCAAGGCAAATCGGCCTGCTTTAAAATTACCTTCCTGCGTCAGCGATAACAGGTTCCACAGAAACTTCTCATCACATTTCAGCATCTCCTGAAATTCCATCAATCCACGGTTAGCCTTGTTCAATTCACCGTCAAAACGATAGGCGCGCGGATCGGATTCGGAGCCGAATTCGGTAATGGTTGAAAAGTCGATACTTCCCGTCAGATCGGCAATATCCTGAGATTTCGGATCGGATGGGCTGAATGTTCCGATTCCCACCCGGTTATCCTCGGAAATGATGACCCGCTCCACCCGTACCTTGCTGATATCACCGCCATATTCAGTCCGAAGACGCATCTGGCAGGATGGGCAAAGATTGCCCTCAATGCGGACACCGATCTCCTTTTCCACTTCGGGACGAAGCTCCAGCGGAATCAGATGCAGGGGCTCTTCATGCATTGGGCATCCTTCAATAGCGTATACAGCACCCTTCTCCGTGCGGGAGAATTGTTCAAGGCCACGTTTCAGCAGCGTTACCAGTGTTGACTTCCCTCCGCTGACCGGACCCATAAGCAGCAGAATCCGTTTACGAACATCGAGGCGGCGTGCTGCCGAGTGGAAATATTCTTCCACCAGCTTTTCGATGGACCGATCCAGCCCAAAAATCTCCTGCTCAAAAAACTTGTACCGTTTGTGCCCCCCAACTTCTTCCACGCCGAACGATTCAATCATCTGGTACACTCGTGCGTGAGCCGTCATTGCCGGAGTCGGGTCCTCTCTCAGCAGTGCAATATAATCTTCAAATGTCCCGTTCCATGATAAACGGTCACTCTCTGCCCGATGTTCCGCAACGCGTTCAAAAATATTCATGCTTGGTACCTCCTATGGCTCCTTTAGTGTGATTGTCAACCATTCCGAATGGTATGAAGAAATCAATAGAATTACGGCTTGTGCTTGAATACCAATCTTGCGGTCCGGATTAGTCCCGCCATCCTCTGTCCAAACATCATGTATTGTTGTGAAAAGTGTATTACATACCTATGCGGCAAATCGGATAAGTTGACCTCTTTTTTTCAATCCGCAGGTCTTAATTTGAGGCTTTCCCTGTTCTATCAGACATCTTGTGCACTCAGAAAAAAAAGAACGGATATGATATAATGAAGGTTCTAAATTCAGAAAACGGGACAATAGATGGCCAGAGACGAGCCACTTCAGGGAAGGAGCAGAAACGATGGCAGTAAAGTACGAAACCGAGTTATATTCGCCTGTAAAGGCTTTTTTCGAACGCCGTGGCTACGACGTGAAGGCTGAAGTCAAACATTGTGACCTGGTTGGGGTCAGATCGGATCAGAATGAACCACTCATTGTGGAGATGAAAAAAACATTTAATCTGTCTCTGCTGCTACAGGGAATGCAGCGTCTGAAGCTCAGCCCCTTCGTGTATCTGGCTGTTGAGCGGAACCGCAGCAAGCGTGGTGCCGTGAACCAGCGATGGGGTGAATTGATCACACTGTGCAGACAACTTGGATTGGGGCTTATCACCGTTACGTTCTACAAAACCAAATCACCTCTGATTGATGTGCTGTGCGAACCTGCTGTCCAAGGTCATATGCCTGGTAACGGCACCGGTGTCCGTAAAGGTGGTATCCGGCGGCAACGACTGCTGAAGGAATTCGACGAGCGCAGTGGTGATTACAACACGGGAGGAAGCACACGCAGACAGCTGGTCACCGCTTACAGGGAAAAGGCATTACGTGTGGCTTCCGCCCTTCGCGCTCAGGGAGAAGCCTCCCCTGCCTTGATCAGCAAACAGACAAGTGTGGGTTCTGCTGCGGCCATTTTGCAAAAAAATTATTACGGCTGGTTCGAGCGTCTATCCCGTGGACGATATGTGCTGACGGTTAAGGGTGTGCAGGCACTGACCGAGCATGCTCACATGCTTGAGGATAATGATATGATTGAACGGAGTATAAATGAACTAGAAATGGATTTTTCCTTGATTCAACATGACGACAGTAGGCTGGAGCATATTGCGGAAGTCGCGGAGCCCTACCTGATCCATGGAATGGATGACTGAGGCAACATAGCTTTATGCTAAAAATGAAGATGCAAAAAAGCCTGTCATCTCCATTGGAGATAACAGGCTTTTCGTGTTTTCTATATATTAGGCTATTAGAAGCTTGCTGCTACTTCGGAAGCCAATTTCAGACCTGCTGCTACGATGTCCTGGGAACGGTCAGGTGAAGCATTGTGACCTTCAACGATAACCAGTTCAGGGTTTTGGATACCCCAGAAGTTCAGTACATTCGTTACATATTTCACGGACATTTCAGCGGATGCCATAGGCTCTACGGAGTAAACTCCGCCACGTGCGTTCAGCAATGCCACTTTTTTGTCGCCTACCAGACCTACAGGGCCTTCAGCAGTGTATTTGAACATTTTTCCAGCTTGGCTCAGGTAGGAAATGTAGTTCACCAGTGGTGCTGGAACAGTGAAGTTCCACAGTGGGAATGCAAATACTACTTTGTCTGCTGCCAAGAATTGATCTTGCAATTGTGCTGCCAGTGCAGCTGCTTTTTGCTCTTCTGCAGTTGCTTCGATACCATTAGCGGCTTTGTATCCACCTGTAATTACAGTGTTGCCGTAGTAAGGAATATCTGTATTGTAGAGATCCAGTTCGGTAACGGTGTCACCTGGGTGGGATTCTTTGTATGCGCTCAGAAATGCATCGTACAATTGTACGCTGACTGCTTGATCTGCAGGACGGTCGTTTGCTTTGACAAATAAAATGTTGGACATGTTCGTTCCCCCGTTAGTTAAAATATATGAGTGCTTCTCCTGAACTTGCAATGAATGCAGCTTATATAAAGAAAACAACAACTCATTAATACATATTATATATAAAAATGTTAGTGGATGCAATAACGTAATTACTTTGGGGTAACATATTTGCTTCCAAATTCAATGCCTGGAACTTCTGCCGGCTCAGGTTCCAGGCATAAATTTGACCATACATACATTCTTTCTTTTCTATATCCGGTTTAGCTCCGGGCTGTAAACTCTGTTATGGACTCACTGATCAGATTCATGCCAAGGAGCAACTCATCCCGGCCGGGATGACTGAAGTTCAATCGGATGTACCGATGATCCTGTTCACCAGTGGAGCAGAGGGAACCTGGAAGAAAGGACACCCCTTTTAACAGAGCTGCTTTGAGCAGAGCCCCGCTGTCCAATCCATCCGGCAACTGTACCCACAGATACATTCCCCCTTCAGGAATGCTGTACTGACTGCCTTTCCAACCCGGACGCTTCAATAATTCGAGCATAAGCTTGAGCCTGGTCTTATACTCCCGGTTCAGCATGGAGAGATGATCGCTCCACTTAAAAGGAGAATGGGCGAGCAATTGATACAGCAACCGCTGATTCATGGGACTGGACTGTCCGTCTGCTATCCGTTTCACTGAGGCCATAGCCCGGATCAAGGCCGGATGTCCGGCAGCCCAACCTGTACGCAGGGCAGGTGCTACAGTTTTGCTAAACGAACCAATGTAGAGAACATGTCCACCCTGATCCGCTGTATCCAGCGCAAAGAGGGAAGGATACTTCCGGTAGAAGTCTCCCGGTTCCAATCCATCGAAATGAAGTTCACCATAGGAATCATCCTCCACGAGCAGCACACCGTAGCGTGAGCACAGATCAAGCACAGCCTCACGTCGTTCCATACTCCACAGCACGCCGGTTGGATTGGAAAAACTGGGTGCAGCAAAAAGCAGCTTCGGTCTCACCTGCTGCATGTGATGCTCCAAAAGGTCAGGCAAAATGCCATCCCCATCGCCTGTGACAGGCACGATTTTGGCACCTTGCATCTCCAGAACCTCGAGACAGCCTGGAGAGGTAGGATGCTCGACCAGTACGGAATCTCCAGGCTCTAGCAGCAAACGCATCACAAGATCGATGGCCTGCTGGGTCCCTGTGGTCAATAGAATCTGCTCTGGGACTGTCCGTATGCCCTTGCGAGCATTCCAATCTTTGTCCAGCCATTCTCTCAACGGTCTGTACCCTGCCGGTTCGCCATACTGCAATGCGGAGGGTCCGGAACTAAATACAGACACCGCTGCTTCTTCCAGCAATTTGAATGGAAACAGCTCCTCCGCAGGCAGTTCTTCTGCCAGAGAAATGAAATAATCCCGGCCAGACATCTCACGAATGTCCCTCAGCGGTGATGTCAAAAGCCTGTTTGTACGGGAGGCGAAGAAATATTTCATCGGTCCGTTCCCCTTTCATCCCTAATCCGAACTGTGCTCGCAGTCCGTAGCCCCCTACAACCTATTCATGTTGGACACTGAATATGACCAGACCGGACACTTGACGAGTCATCGAACATAGGGATTCATGGAACCATGCTCGTCAGGATACGGTTTTGGTCTGCCTCGCATATAAAGCGTAACGTTCAATCGCCTGTGCCCTGCTGCTTACATCCAACTTGACGTATATTTTACGCAGGTAATTATCAATTGAACGTCTGCTAACGTTAATCTCACTGGCTATTTTATCATAGGTTACGCCCTGAACAATTCTTTCCATGATAAAAGTTTCGGTTTCTGTTAATTCAACAATAAGTTCTTCTGCCGGAGATTCGACGGGCTGGGCCCATTCCGAACTGGCTAACCAGGATAATGGAATGGATACATATCCCTCACGCAGCCCGGAAATCAGATGAATCAGCTGGCTAGGGGAAGCCTGTTTGGACAGCATACCACTTGCACCAAGACTGATCAGATGACGAAATAACTTTACATTGTCCTCGTCCGTTAGAATTATGATGTGACTATGAGCCGACAGATTTTTCATTTGGGCTATATACTGATCCGCCTGGCCCTCAGGAAGCCGATAATCCATCAAAATCAGATCGGGCTGGTGAATGTTCACCAGGTCAAGACCTTCGGACCCAGTCGAAGTCATCCCCCGTACTAACAGATCCTGCTGTTCTTCCAAAATCAATTTCGTACCCAGCATGCTGGTGGGGTGGATATCTACGATGACCACCTGCCATACTTTTTTCATTGTTGTTCCCCCTGTTATGTATTGGACAAATTCCTTTTCTACCATCAGCCATGATGATGCCTCTATCCTTGCGACAGTCCGTGTATAGAAGAAGTAAGAGTCGGATAATGTCGAAAAACAGAAAAACACCTGATACAGCTGTAAGAACAGCTCTATTTCTACTGTATTTTGCTGTCGCCGCATCAGGACTTTTGTCTTCCCAAGCGAAGAAAGATCAAAATATAGTATAAATTTCCTGCTTTTCTATCTAAAAAAGTCGAAAAACTTGCCCAAAGTTCCTACTTATTGCATCTATAAGAAATTGTATCCTAGGACTTCCTTCCGATGCAATCTCTTTTTATCCTATTACTCAAAGAATTTCATTTTTGCGTAATCAATAGGGGCGTGATAGAATGAGGACTGGAAAATTTTTTGTACCTATAAATAACCAGGAGTGATGATATGAAACCTTCTGTCCAACCCTCTGACATCCATCACACCCGGAGCGCCAAAGGTAAGGCCGGATCTTCAGTCAAGCTGTTTCTGGTCATGTGGATTGTTCTCATTGCACTTGGAGTACTCGGAACCTACTATTATAGTAACCACCTCCAGCAACAGATGATTAATCAGCTTCAGACCCATAATCAGCAGCAGATTGCAGCGCTCAAAGCCGACTACGAAAAGCAGCTAACAACGATATCCAAGGAAGTAGCAGACCTGCAGGGCCAGGTGCAGTCCTTTAATGAATTGCTGACTTTCACCAAGGATAATGCAAACGATAAAACCGACAACAGCAACAAATTGTATACCCAGTTGAGCGAAGTCAAAAAACAACTGGAGACACTCCAGAAAAAGATGGACCTGCTCAAATGATTACACCCGTAAAAAAGGTTAATCGTTTATTTATGCTTGCAATTGCTCCTTTTGTTGGATTGATGTTATGCATGCTGCTGATTCGTCCTCCACTTGAACCCGGAGATTTCATCGATTCCGGTCTGGCCGAAGAGACCGTTACACCCCGGACCCAGGCAATTAGCCAGGAGCTTGCAGGGGCAAAAGAAGCTGCTGTTCAGACTTCTTCTTCTATTAAAAGAACAACACAGTTGTACAATCAGACAACAAGTACGATGTCGACGCTTGTACAGAAGGCTACGGTTCAAGCCGCTCGCCCAGAAACGATCTATAATCAACGGATCTCATCCAAGCTGGGCGTTCCGTTTGAACGGATAGACAGCGATCGACTTACGATTGAACTCTATAGAGTCAATCCAGGCGCCTATAAGGGCTATGCGATGAAAATCAAGCTAAAAGATCCCACGGCCATGAAGATGGCTCTGGATAGCGAGCCAGGCCGATCTGAGACAACCATGCAGGCGGTTAAGCGCAGCGGTGCCATTGCCGGAATTAATGCCGGCGGATTTGCCGACAGTGGCGGTAAACGATATCCGCTGAGTACAACGGTTATGGATGGCAAATATGTGAATGGTTTTCAGGCCAGTTTTAAGGATCTGTTTTTTGTAGGTCTTGATGATGCCGGTAAGCTGGTTGGCGGTAAATTTTTCGACAAAAGTTCTCTGGATCGCCTACAACCCCAATTTGGTGCCACATTTGTTCCCGTGCTTATGCAGAATGGACAAAAGACTGTCATTCCCGCAAAATGGAAAGTCTCACCCAAGCGGGCTCCACGCACCGTAATCGGCAACTATAAGGACGATCAATTGTTGATTATCGTTGTTGACGGGTATAACGAAGGGGGCAGCTCAGGAGCCACCCTGGAAGAGCTGCAAGGACGTTTGTACAAGCTTGGCGTCGTGGACGCCTATAATCTGGATGGCGGCGGATCGTCCTCACTCATCGTGAACAATCGGGTTGTGAATAACCCTTCGGATGGGAGCCTCCGACCAGTACCTACTCATTTTTTATTTTACAAATGATGGAGTGAAGCATTCCTTTTCTTCTTATAATGGTTATAATAGAAGTAAAGATTTTGCAGGAGGTGCTATGGTATGTCATTTTCACTGACATTTTGGATTATTGCAATTGTATTGGCTCTCTTCCTTACAGGCATTCTCACTTCATCCTACAACAATGACAAAACCAAGGGCCTTTAAGGGCCAAGCCTCTCCTGGTGAGAGGTTTTTTCATTTTATAAGGTCAAATAAACAAGCTAAACAAGAGACAAGGCTTAAAAGAATGCTTCAATTCTTCTAAGCCTTGTCTCTTGCTGTACAGTCGTCGTTTGACACAACATCCATGGAATGAAGAAGGGGCAGCGTCGTCAATAGCTAACCGCCTTTTCACCCTGGGCTTGCGCAAGATATTCTGACTGAACCTTGCTGTTTACCGACCCGCCCTCCACCAGAGTCACGTAGATGCGTTCATGATCGACAGGCTCTCCGGCAATAATCTTGATTAATTGCTCGGCTGCCAGTGCGCCCCATTTTCGTTTGGAATAATCAATCGTGACCAGTCTTGGCTGCACATACTTGCTAAGTTCAATATTATCAAATCCGATAATATCAATCTCCTGACCAATGTTTAACTCACTGTCAGCGAGCCGGTCACACATACCAATCGCCATCTCATCATTGAGACAAAACACCCCAACCGGTTGAGTATATTCCTGAATAATACGTTCAGCTGCCCGTTCTCCGCCACTCTTCTCGAAATCTCCGGTGATCTCAATCCACTCCACATTCGCTTCCCGCTCCGAGACCTGCCTCACAGCCTTCAACCGCTGAGCCGAGTCAAATGAGCCTTCAGGACCTGTCACGACATAAATCTTCGTATGCCCCTGTTCAATCAAATGCTCCATCGCAAGGGTTGCTCCTGCCTTGTTATCCAGCAGAACCTGATTAATATTCGGGTGATCCAGTTCCCGGTCAAGCACGACAATCTTGTGTCCTCTGTCCGCATATTGTAATAGTTCCTTGCTCGCAAATGTATGATCCAGAATGACAGCACCATCAATCATTCGCTCCGGAAGCATTCGATGAGATTGTTTCCCGCTGCACACAATCAGGTCGTACCCTTGCGCGTTGCATACAGACTTCATGCCACTAAGCAAGTCTCCATATACATCCCCGCTAAAATCCGTCAGAAATACACCCAGAATTTTGGACTCTCTCTTCTTCAAAGTTCTGGCAGCAGCATTGGGAACATAGTTCAGCTCTTTGGCGATAGCCAAAATTTTGGAACGGGTCTCATCTGTCACTTTGTTGCTACCATTCAGAGCATATGACACGGTAGAGATCGACACTCCCGCCTGTTTGGCGATATCCTTGATACTGACCACATTCTTCGCTCCCCTGTTATGTTCATCAGGCCCTTCGAAATCGAAGGACCTGACATCTAAAATATTTATACTTGATAAAATGGACTAACGTTTACACGATTAACTGTAAATCTCAATCACATTATTCTCGCTCAGACTCTGTTCAAGAGCCGTGCGTGAAATACGCAGTCCACCAAGACGATAAGGTTGTTGCAACCTTGTCGCATCCAGTTCCTTGCCATTCAGCACAATACGTTGTACGGCCTCTCCGCTGAGATGATAGACGAAGGTTACTTTTTTGCCGGCAAATTGGAAATTAAAATGCAAGCCATCCAAGCTGACAGGTAGCACAGGGTCCAGAACCAGATCTTCTTCCTCCTGACGAATACCCAGGGCATTCGAAATGAGCTGATTCATGTAGATTCCCGGTCCACTGGAGTAAATTCTCCAGCCGCCCTTCACCTGCACATCTCCGGTGCGAAGCTTATCGAACTGCTCCTGCGCTGCATAACGGTTGTTGAATTTCCCGTCAGAGCTGCTGAAGTAGGCATTACTTTGGCGTAGATCTGCATTAGGAACAGCTTCCTGAATACCCACTGGATTGATAATACCGAGGCCATTCCAGACTTCATCCGGGTTGCCCAGCTTCGCCATGGCTTCAATATAACGGATGTGAGCATGAACGTATTGCAAGCCCACTTCACGTCCGAAGTTGGATGCCTGCTCTGCACGTTTGAAATGAGTGCTGACGCCGCCATCATACTGTGCTGGACGATTCATCAATCTGACACCATCCGGGCAGTACAGCTTGTCCTTGATCAGTTCATAATGAGATTGCGCTTGCTCAGGCTCCAGCAACTCGGCAATCATGCTGCGTGTCATCGGCAGCAAACGGTACTGAATACCTGTCTCGCTGTCATCCGGATGCAGCATACGTTTCGCTTGTGCAGGATCTTCCATATATACAAAGCCCGGAATCACGTCGGTATCCAGCATGTACTTGCTGAAGTCCCTTTTCACACCCGCTGCCATGTCGCTTAATTCGGAAGAAAGCTCCGGTTTCACAGGCGCAAGCGCTCTGGAAAGCTGCTTCAACGTTTGATAGGTGAGCGCTACTGTCCAGCTGCTGACCATATATTGCTTCAACTGAGCATTGGCAGGCTGTAATGTATCGTCCCAGTCCCCGTCACCATATGATGAGAGGAATGTGTCATGCAGGAAATGGCTGCGAATGTACTCCAATTCCTTCTGGGCATGCTCCAGCACGCTGGCTGTTTGATCCGTAAAGTCAAAGCCATGTTTTACGGTATAAGGTACTTCCTCATTCAGAATCGAATAATCCTTGGTGGCAATCAGATAATCACTTAGTACTTTAAGAGGCCAAACAATAATGTCACCATGGCTTTCTTCCTGCTGAACTTTGAAATACCGATCAAACATGAACCATTGCGGCCAGTTGCCATCATCCTCATACTGATGCGAGTAGACCGTCTTCAGAATGTCGCGGACCTGCTCATACTTTTGTGTAGCCATAAAGTACTCGACCGGACCCTGGCATACATCCCGTGTACCCCAAGCTGCACCGCCATATTGCTCCAGTCCGTGAGGAACAGAGTAATGCACCAGCATATTGTGGGTGTACCACCAGGCAAGAGCATTCACTTTGAACAGCTCGTCTGCTCCTTGCTTCTGAGGCTGGGACAAATGGAACCCATTCATCACTTCTGCATAGAAGGTACGATAAGCTGCTACTTCCTCTTCGAAGCTGCGTGTCGATGATGAAATCTGTCCACCTTCCAACAGACCTTGAATGGTCAATGTCCATTCAGCGCTGCTGTCCAGCCGTAAAGTCGTCAGTGATGCGTCACCTGCGTTTACTCCACTAGCCAGTTCAGTCTCATCGCCAACCTTCACTCCTGTTCCGCTTACCCGCATGCGGTACTCCAGATTCGGATACACTTCGGCGCTAAGGGAGCTTTGATCTGCCGTGAAGCTCAGTTCACCATTCTGCTCCGTAACATGAACAGGAAGTTCATATTCATTCACATTCATCGTAATCTGATTGGTGATCAGGTATCGGTAAGCTATTCCTTTTTCCGATTTCACATGAAGATGTACTTCAGGCGTATCCAACGTTGTATAATTCGTGATGATCAGCGTATCCTCAGCTGTTTTGTAATACCAGCGAACATAATTGAAGCCCATTTCAAACAGGGAAGGCATCGTGAGCAGGCGGAAGATTCCCTCAATCTCAACGTAGATCCGCTGGCCAGATGATTTGGGTATGTTGAGTGCACTACGTGCATTGCTCATCATTTTATTGAAGTTCGTATTACCCACAACCACATGGGAATTGAAGATACCATACATATAGGAAGACGTAGTGATTACGTTCTGACCCAACTTCACATTGTTGCCACTCATCAGAATGTGTCCATGCGGACGTTCCACGCGCATTTCCTTTTCCTTGAGCACAATATGCTCATACGTATCTGTAAAGAACGCCAGCAATTCACTATCCGCGCGCTCTTCCTGATGTCTCTTCGAAGCCGGGAAGAGGGAGTTCACTTCTTCTTCGGTCATCGATAAAGTAGGCAAGGGTTCACCCACTACCGGATGGAGAGATACTTTTGGAAATACGTTGGATACTGCCTGTACTGCGCTTGCAGACTCTTGACGCTTCGCTTCATAATCATCCCAAGCCTGTTGGACAACATCCTGGTATTCGAGTTCCTTCACCGCTTCAGCGTGGTTGGCCTGAAAAAGTCCATAGAACACAAAACGAGCTTCGCCACCCAACACCACTTTTTCGGACTGCAGAGCTGTGTATGCAAATTCATACTGGTACACTTCATTCGCAAGTGTCGGCTTGCCCAGACTTTCAGGGACATTCGTTTCCTTGTAACTCAAGCCAAAGAACTGAAATCCATCTGTGGAGTAACCTGCTGCACGGGTTAGTGAACCCTGTTGAAGATAAGGAAAAGCCCCGCCCTGTGGTTGATTCTGCCGTGAAGCTACGATATATCCCAGCTTCGCATCCTCGAATACGGCATGGTCAATGTATTGTGACAAGTAAGCCTCATTACTGCGTACCGCACCCGGATCTGCATTGCCGACATCCTGGCCATAGACCACGTCGACCTCTTCTCCGTTACCGTTTACGGTCACATCCCAGAACCATACACCTTGTGCTGTTGGAGCAAATACAACCTGATAGCCTATGCCCTCAGCGGTACCTGTCCATACCATACGACTGCCGTCGGTGCTCACCTGGCTGTCGGAGTGGATGCCAAGCATTGGGACAAATCGGATACCTGAATCACTGTGAAACCGCAAGTACAGGTTATTCATGGAGCCGTCCACCGGACTAGCCATCCACTGATTAATCATTGTTGTTCCACTTACAGCCTTGAACAAATCACCGCTTTCCCAGAACGTAAAGCACAGATCGCCGGATTGTACGTTGATTTGAGATTTATTCATGGTCTTCATATTTCTATTCATATCCTCCTAACCTGCCTTGTTCCCTGCTGCTGAACAGAAGAGGACAAGGCAGTGCAGATTTGCTGCTTTTGCTACTTTTGTATGATGAGTTCAATTATTCATCGACATGAGGTGTATCCCATTACACCAGCTTGAACGTGCTCTCCAATGTATCGCGGCTATTCGGTCCTACGAAAATGTGGAATGTTCCCTTATCACTGCGATGACTCAAATCGGAATGATGATAACGAAGCTGTTCTTCGTTTAATGTAAATGTAGCCGTACCACTTTCACCCGGTGCGAGTGACAGCTTAACATACCCTTTCAGCTCACGCATTGGACGCACAACTTCACCAGTAACATCTCGTACGTACAACTGCACCGTCTCCACACCAGCACGTTCGCCAGCATTGGTTATACGCACTTGGATTGTCAGAGGTTGATCAGCAGTCATTTCATTGCTTGATACTTCCAGGTCACCATACTCAAACGAAGTGTATGACAAGCCGTAGCCAAACGGAAGCAGCGGGTCATTCGGACTATCAATATATTTGGAAACATAACGCTCTTCCGTCTTTTGCGGATTGAGTGGACGTCCTGTATTAAAATGATTGTAATATACCGGTATCTGACCTACTGATTGCGGGAATGACATCGTCAGACGCGCAGACGGATTCACCACACCTGTCAATACATCAGCAATGGCCGTTCCACCCTCACTGCCCGGGAACCACGCTTCAAGCACAGCATCGGATTCTTCAAATACACCATGCAAGTCCAGAGGGCGACCGTTGAAGATAACGCTGGCGATTGGTTTACCCGCTGCTTTGAGCTGTTTAACCAATTCCAATTGAGCTGCCGGCAAACGAATATCCGTACGCGATCCACCTTCACCACTCATTTCGGAATCTTCTCCAAGCGCAAGCACGATCAGATCGGCTTTGCTTGCTGCTTCAAGCGCTTCAGCAATCTGTTCAGTGGTGATCGTGTGAACGTTGCTGCCTTGAGCCACATGAACTTTCCCCGCAGCAAGACGCTCCTGCAAAGCCGTTCCAAGCTTAACGGCATCCTCTTTGACACCTTCACAGGACCACCATCCAAGAATGTCTTCACTTTGGGCAAAAGGTCCAATTAACGCAACGTTGGCTTCTGGCTTCAGCGGAAGCACGTCATTATCGTTTTTCAGCAATACAGCCGATTTGGTTGCAAGCTCATATGATACCTGACGATGTTCTTTTGAGAACACAATCTCGCGCTCACGCTCCGGATCAGCTGCACGCAGTGGATTGTCGAACAATCCCAGCTTTTCTTTCAGCTGCAGAATACGCAGCACCGCTTCATCAATGAGCGATTCTTCCACTTCTCCGTTCTTGATCAACTCCGGCAAATGATGGACATAACAAGGTGTCATCATCTCGATGTCGACTCCTGCACGAATGGCGCGATATGCGGCTTCACGGTCATCTTCAGCTGCACCATGAGCAATCATCTCGCGAATGGAAGCCCAATCCGAGATCAATACACCATCAAAGCCCCACTCGTCACGCAAAATATCACGCATCAGCTTCTCATTTCCGCTCGCCGGAATACCCTCTACCGTATTGAACGAAGCCATGACCATTTCGACACCTGCATCCAGTGCTGCCTTGTAAGCCGGTAAATAGTACTCACGCAGGTTGCGCTCAGACATATCGACTGTGTTGTAATCACGCCCACCTTCTGCTGCCCCATAAGCTGCAAAGTGTTTTACACAAGCCGCCAGACGATCCGGCTCATCCTTCAAATTGTCGCCTTGATAGCCACGTACAAATGCCGCAGAGAACAGACTGTTCAAATAAGGATCTTCGCCTGTTGTCTCCATTACCCGACCCCAGCGCGGATCACGAACGAGATCGACCATCGGTGCAAAAGTAACATGGAGGCCAGATACAGCGGATTCGCGTGCCGCAATCTCAGCACTTTTCTCAGCCAGTTCGGTGTCCCATGAACAGCCAATGGCTAGCGGGATGGGGAAAATAGTTTTAAAACCATGCACCACGTCCGCCATAAACAAGAGCGGAATGCCGAGACGGCTTTTTTTCAGGTAAGCTTGCTGTACATCAATAATGGCCTGTGCACCGGACAATCCGAGAATGGAGCCACTGGCTTCCACGGACTGCTCCGTGATTCCCATCTCTTCCATTGGACCAGTGATCTGACCTTCGACATTGGTTCCTTCATAAAAGTTAGCGGTCAGCTGAAGCAGCTGGGCCGTTTTTTCTTCCAGGGTCATCTGTTTTACAAGGTCTAGCAACTGCTCGTTATTCATAGACATTATCCTCCACTGCATGTTGTTGAAAGAAAGAACCCGGCTGCGTTCGGGGAGAGACCGCGCACCGGGTTCGAATGGATGGGACGGACGACAGAACACACCTGTCCTATCCCATCTTGCTAACTACTGAATGATTACTTGAATTCTTTGTTCAGTTCATCCAGATAAGGTTGAACCAGGGACATTTTGCTGTTTACCCATTCTTTCCAGTTCGCTTCCAGATCCCCACTTTTGAGGATCAAGTTGGCATATTCATTCTGGTAGTCGAATGAAGCCTGACTTTTAGCTTTGGAATCGTACAGGTTTACATCCCAGTCATATGCTGCGAGTGATTGACCTTCTGTACCGAGTTTTGCTTTTTCCTCGAACAGCTTCACAGCTCTATCACGATAATCCTTTTTGATTGCAGGGTTTACAACACTGAAGTCATCGCCCAGAAGATAGAGACCTTCGAAACGTGCTGGGTATTTATCTTCAAGAACAGTTCCTTCTGGCAGCAAGCTAACCAGTTCGTTGTTTTCATCATATTTCCAATCTGTTCCTTCGAAGCCCATGTTGATCAGCAGTTGTCCTTCTTTGGTCGTCGAGTAGTCGATCAGATCCATGATCCGTTCAAATTTCTCGTCACTGATGTCCGGATTGAAGATCAATGCAGACCAGAAGTTGGCTTGCTCCATGTTACGGTATTTTCCGTCGTCGCCCACTACGATTGCTGTGTGTACCAGTTCATCACTATCAACACCCAGATTCTTTCTCATATCGGAATCCAGACCTTGTCTGTACGAAGCCAATCCGCCCAGACTTGTTACTGCAGCTGTACCTGTTACTTTGAAGTTGTTTTGACCTTCGTTGTTTTTCCATGTGTAGAACTCAGGATTGAGCAGGCCGTCCTTGTAGGCTTTTTGCATCAATTTAAGTCCTGTCAGAGTCTCGGGATCTGCTGGTCCCCAGTGGAACTGACCATCTTCACCTTTGTAGAACGGCGTGTCGGTCATGGCATGCACACTGTTCGGCATAATGATGTTCGTCATGGCATCTGCCGCATTGTAGGACAGAGGTACAAGTTTGTTGCCCACTTTGCCTGGATCTTTTTCTTTCACAAGCTCGGCATATTCATTCAATTCAGTTGTTGTATATGCATCTTTCAGTTCGAAACCAACGGCTTCAGCCCAGTCTTTACGAAGCGCAATGACACCAATTTGGTTCGTCAATGGGTCAGCAGGTTTGTTCTCGAAATAGATTGGTCTTGGCAGGACGTATGTTCCACCCGTCAATTCTTCCAGCTTGTCTCCAAGACCGGTCAACTTGTAGGCTGCTGCCACGTTAGGCCAGCGTTCTTTCCAATCATCCGGGAATTTGTAGAACAGGCCTTGATCAATACTGTTCATGGCATCGCCATGCACGTAGTTCCATACTGCTACATCCGGCAAATCGCCAGAGTTGATCCACAGACGAAGCTTCTCGCCCCATGAATCCCAATCGATATAGTTGTAATCCCATGTTACATTGAACTTGTCTGTCCAGAACTTATGGAAGTCATTATCCAAGTTCCCGTTTTTAATTTCTGTCAGGTTAGCTACAGAGATGGTCAGGTTGTCTTTGTAATTTCCCTCTGCATCTTTTTCGTTACCACCTGAAGCTCCTTGGCTGGAACAAGCGGTCACCATCAGCATAACTACACTAAGCGTGATGGCAAAGAGAGCTCTTACTGACAACTTTTTGTTCGTTTTCATGTTTTACCCCCATGTTTTTTAGTAGAATTTTAATGCAAAATCCTATACGTATAATCAGGTCTTGATAGCCCCTGTTAATACCCCTTTGGCAAAGTGTTTTTGCAGCATTGGGAAGAAACACATAATTGGTACCATGGTGACAAATACCGCCGCCATCTTCATACCCATTGAGAAATTGCTTGCTTGGGCAGCATCCACACTGGATGCATTGGATGCGTTCGTCTGGGATGTGACGATAATGTTTCTGAGTACATTCTGGAGCGGCAACTGATCCGCTTTTCGCAGGAATATCATCGCATCGTACCAACTGTTCCAGTATGCCACACCGTAGAACAACGTGATTGTAGCCATAATTGGTGTAGCTAGCGGAAGAACAACAGAGAACAGAATTCTCCACTCTCCTGCTCCATCCAGTCTCGCCGATTCCATCAGCGATTCAGGTAAGGTATAGAAGTAGTTCATCATTAGAATCATGTTGAATGCACTGAAGCTTCCCGCCAGGATAACGGACCACAGCGTACCTGTAAGGTGAAGTGATTTCATGATCAGGTACAGCGGTACAATACCACCATTGAAGATCATGGTGAACAGTACTAGGAAAAAGAGAAATTTCTTGAACGGAAATTTGTTGCGGCTGAGGCCATATGCCATGCTTGTTGTCAGGAACAAGCTGAGTGGCAAGCCGATGACTAGCAAAATAATTGTATTTTTGTACCCCGACAGAATCGTTCCGTCAGCGAACAACGCCTTATAGGAATCCAATGTCCATTCTTTAGGGAACATCAAAAATGGATTGTCAGCATATTCTTTTTGTGTTGCGAACGAGATCATGATGACATTCCAGAACGGAATCAGAATCATCAGGGCAAGCACAAGTAATATGGCGAAAATAATGTAATCGAGAAATGTCATTTTTTCTGTACCAATTCTCGGTTTTTTGTTAGCTTTCTTGCTCATTTCATTTTTCCTCCTCTCTTATCGGAACAAACCGTCTCCGCCAAGCCACTTGGCAAATCTGTCTGCGAGAAGCAGCAAGACCATATTCACGAGGGAACGGAACAAGCTGACCGCTGTCGAGAATGAGAAGTCCGTTGAAGACTGGAACGTAATCCGATAGATGTATACATCCAATACTTCCGATACATTTTTGGTCGCGGCATTCGCCAAGTTGAAGATCTGGTCGAAACCGGAAGACATCAATCCACCAACCGACAGAATGAACATGACAGTGATTGTTGGAAGAATGTTTGGCAATGTGATCCGGAACATCTGCTGCATACGGGAAGCGCCGTCAATCTGCGCCGATTCATACTGATCCTGATCGATACCGGAAATGGCAGCCAGGAAGATAATCGCACCCCATCCGCTTGATTTCCAAATATCCGTCAACAGCAACATCGGTACAAAGTTGGACTCGGAACCTAGGAAGTTAATGGTTGGCAATCCAAGCAACCCAAGTGCGCTGTTTACCAGTCCGTCATAAGCCAGGACGTTGATAACTACCCCGGATACGATGATCCATGAAAGGAAGTGAGGGAACGTAAGAACTGTCTGGAACCACTTCTTCCCTCTGCGCATCCGCAATTCATTCAGCAACAGGGCAAGAATAATCGGGAACGGGAACTGAATAATCAGTTTTAGAATGTTGATGTACAGCGTCCGCCATACTGCGTCAATAAAGGTGGGATCCCGGAAAACGTATTTGAAATTCTCAAATCCGCTCCATGGGCTTCCCCAAATCCCCAGGTTCGCCTTGTAGTCTTTAAACGCAAGAGACAGGCCACCCATTGGCATGTAGGCAAACAGGATCAGCCACACGAGCCCTGGAATAAGCAGGGTGTACGTCATTCTGTGCTTCCAGATTTCACTCCAGAGCGAATTGCCTTTCAAGTTTCCCTTCAGCTTTTTGCTAGGTCCTTCGGCTGCAGGTTTCAAATTGCATCTCCTCACTCTACTTTGGTCTTGTCGTTATACAGAAAATCAAACATGGTTCTCAGGTGTTGCTCCCAGAATCTCCATTCATGGGTACCCGGTGTTTCAACATACCGAAACTCAAAGTCCGTTTCCTGCATGTATTCCGCGAATTTGCGATTCATATCCACAAACGGATCGATGTCACCACAACAACTCAGAATATCCGGTAAATTTCCACCTTGCTTCAACAGCTTGGCAGACAGTGCGTACAGGTCCTGATCGGGTTTTACCTGTAACCGTTCTCCAAAAACCGCTTTCATTTCCTTAATCATGCCTGATGGCATTTCCGGATCATGAAGCCGGGTCTGGATATCAGTTACACCTGATAAGGACACCACCTTGCTGTACCTCTCGGGATATGTCAGTGCACATTTCAATGCACCGTACCCACCCATGGATAGACCGGCGACGTACGTCTTTGCCGGGTCTGTATTGAGATTGAGCTGACGCCTACAGAATTCAGGCAGCTCCTGAGTGATGTAATGGAAGTAATTCAGGCCGTATTCCATATCGGTGTAATAGCTTCGGTTCGCTTCCGGCATAATGATGGTACAGCCATATTGCTCTGCGTACATTTCAATTGTAGTCAAACGTTGCCATGTACTTGCATTATCGCCTGCCCCATGTAGCAAATATAGCGTACCGCCTGAAGTGTCTCCGGAGTCACTGGACACTACATGTATGCTTGTATTCATGCATAACGTAGGCGATCCGGTTTCGATCGTTATATGCGCCATATGTAACCCCTTTCATCGTCGGCTACTGTCTGTAAACTTCTGTTTCTCTGCCTTTTTGTTGCAACTTCCATTGATTCCCCCGTATTTCGCTCGGTTATCGAAACGATTTTCTCGAATCGTTTCAAAACATAGCCAACGTTGATTTACTTGGACTTGATTACAACACTTTTTACGTGGAAGCGATTTCTTCGAATCGTTTCGAATAAATCATAATCCCGAAGTGCAAACCCTGTCAATAACCTTTTTACAAATTTCGCGCTTTTTTCTCAAAAAACTGACTTTTCGTGATAAAATTTGCGTCAAAAGGCACTTTTAATGTATAACAATATCCGTTAAGTAACCGTTTGCACATCTTCATTGACATTGAACCTCGTTTGTACTAACATAAGTTCTAATTTTTGATCCGGATTGCGGAAACGTTTCACCAATAGTAATAATTCTTCTTTTTAGAAAGGATGTTAAAATGTCGAGTATTATGAATTCTTTTGTTCAACATATTGATGAACAGCAGTTAAACGTACATTCTGTTCGCGTATTGCAGAAAGGGATTACAATTGGAGCGTGGGATCGCACCAGCGATATGCGCCGCTTACAACATTCCGTCAGCAAATCGTTTACCTGCATGGCGATTGGATTGGCTTTGGATGAAGGCACACTTGCACTTGAATCCAGATTCGGTGATTATTTCTCATCACCAACACCCGCTTCTCATTTGACAGCCTTCCCTCCTGCGGATCTCACCCTGTACGATTTGCTGCGAATGTCCTCGGGGCATGACGTACCCGTGTTATGGGCAGAAGAGCGAGCCGCCCTACCTGAGAAAGATTGGGCGAAATACTACATGTCCCTTCCTTTGAACAGAGCTCCTGGTGAAACGTTTACATATAGCAGTGCAGATACGTTTATGATCTCAGCCATGTTCCAGGCAGCCTCTGGTCAAACCGTTAAGGACTATCTGATTCCTCGACTATTCGAGCCACTGGGCATCACAAATGTAGAGTGGGAGACTTCTCCCTTGGGCATTACATTGGGCTGTGCGGGCCTGCAGCTCACTAACGAGGAATTAGGCAGATTCGGTCAATTGTTGCTTCAGGAGGGCCACTGGAATGGCGAGCAGCTCATTCCTGAGGAATGGATCCGCTTGGTGACGTCACAGCAGATCCTTACACCAGGAGACGGTGACTGGGGACAAGGTTATGGATATCAATTCTGGAGATGTTCTCATAACGCTTACCGTGCTGATGGCGCCAATGGTCAACTATGCGTTGTCCTACCGGAGCTGGAGTCCGTCGTTGCCATCAATAGTGATGAACAAAATATGCAAGCCATTCTTGACCATTTATGGTCGGATATACTACCTATTCTGGAGGGGAACATTTGAATATACGAGCAGCCACTCAAGCAGATTATGCGGAGTTAAGGAACATTTATCTAGAATCGCGACGTGCCCGATTCCACTGGGCTAAGCCGGAAGAACTGTCCCTGCAGGATTTTGACGCAGATACCGTGGATGAGCATATCATCGTGGCTGAAAATGAAGATGGACAGCTTCTCGGCTTCGCTTCGCTGTACCTTCCCGAGAACTTTGTCCACCTTCTGTTTATCCATCCCGGGTTTATTGGCGGGGGTACAGGTTCACGCTTACTGGATGCGTCAATTTCACTCATGCAGCAGCCTGTTCGATTGAAATGCGTATCTGATAATCATAAAGCGATTGGCTTTTACGAACGACAGGGTTGGAAAAAAGTCATTGAAGAAGGTACACCCGGGGCGAAATATTGGGTGATGGAGTACGACACTAACAGCTGATTCCATTCATTTGATCCCGGTAAGCTAGAAGTGGACATGTTTTTTCACACAAAAAAAGTATCATGACCTTCAGAGGCCATGATACTTTTTTATTTTACCCGTGCTGTGGAAGCTGGGTCATTTCATCTAAACATTGTGCGCATATGTAACGCTCTTTGAACTCATTGACTTCTTCCATCGATCCGCAGAAAATACATTTTGGACGGTATCTCTCCAGAATGATATGGTCCCCTTGTACTAAGATCTCTACAGGATCCCCCTCATTCATTTGATACCTTTTACGCAAAGATTTAGGCAATACGATCCTACCCAATTGGTCAACTTTGCGAACGACTCCAGCTGGCTTCATAGCTACGGCACACCTCTCCTATCTTACTCTAAATTTCTAGGTACATTTGTACTATGTTTATTAATTCGCCAAGATTTTGTCGAATCCTGCTGGAAATAAACATTTTTTGTCCTTTTTTTTGAAAAATGTTTTTTTAGCGAATTCTAACCGTCACTATACACGGATTAGATTAATCCAGACCCGGGAAATTAAGTTGACGCAATGCCTCATACACAATGATTGCTGCTGAGTTTGACAAGTTCAATGATCTGACATCACCTGTCATTGGCATCTTCATACAAGTATCTGGATTAGCAGCAATTAATTCTGGAGGAAGGCCTTTTGTCTCCTTACCGAACACTAGAAAATCTCCATCCTGAAAATTAAAATCGCTATAACGGTTCTTCGCCTTCGTGGTTGCGTAGAAGAAACGCCCTTCAGGATACTGTTCCTGAACCTCGGCAAACGAATCATGATATTCAATATGAACGGCATGCCAATAATCCAGACCCGCGCGTTTCAGTGTGGCATCATCCGTACGGAATCCGAGTGGACGCACGAGATGCAAATGTGTGCCTGTAGCCGCGCATGTACGAGAAATATTGCCCGTATTTGCCGGAATCTCCGGTTCAACCAGAACGATATGTAAAGCCATATGTGTTCAATCTCCTTTTCATTTCATATAAACGACAATTCTCTAATCTTAAAGAAAAGCCCTCCACACGTCAATGTGGAAGGCTCTGGTAAAGCACAAGTGTGAACGCTTGAATTCACAACTCGCTGCCAGGTTCTTTATCCATTTGTCTTCTGGAAGTGGCCCATGAAGTCCGTCAGTGCTTTAACACTTTCATATGGAGCAGCATTGTAAATGGAAGCACGCAGGCCGCCAACACTCCGATGCCCTTTCAGACCAACAAATCCTTCTTGCTCCGAAGCCCTGATAAACTGTTTCTCCAACTCCTCGTTAGCCAGGCGGAAGGTCACATTCATCAGGGAACGATCTGCCGGATCTACACAACCGCGGTAGAAGTCTCCGGAGGAATCGATCGCATTATAGAGCAAATCTGCTTTCTTTATGTTCTTCTGTTCAATTCCAGCCAATCCGCCTTGTTCCTCGATCCATTTCAGAACCTCATTCACCATGTATACGGAGAAAGACGGTGGTGTATTATAGAGAGAATTGTTGTCCACATGTGTACTATAACGAAGCATCGTCGGAATCGTTTTAGGAGATTCGCTAACCAGTTCTTCGCGAGCAATAACAACCGTAATCCCTGATGGGCCCAGGTTCTTCTGTGCACCTGCATAGATCATGCCGAATTGATTAAGATCAAACGGTTTGCAGAAGATGTCACTCGACATGTCGGCAATAAGCGGAACTGAACCGGTGTCCGGGAATGACTTGAATTGTGTTCCCTCAATCGTTTCGTTAGACGTCAAATGAACATAAGCTGTGCGATCCGGGAAACTAAGATTCGACACATCCGGCAATTTCATGTATTTATCCGCTTCGGAAGATGCAGCGACCTGTGTCTCCCCAATCAGTTTCGCCTCAGACAGTGCCTTCTTGGCCCAGCTGCCTGTCATGACGTAACTGGCTGTCTGCCCTTCCCCGAGCAGGTTCATCGGCAGCATGGCGAACTGAGTGCTGGCTCCGCCCTGTAGAAATAGAACCTTGTATCCTTTGGGGTTGCCTAGCAGAGACAACAAACGATCCTGAGCTTCATTATGTACAGATTCGTACACCGCTCCACGGTGAGACATCTCCATAATCGACATCCCCGTGTTCCGAAAATCAACAAATTCTGCCTGAGCACGCTCTAGAACCTCAAGTGGCAACGCCGCAGGTCCTGCATTAAAATTATACGCTCTCTTTGTCACAAAATCCCCCGCCCTTTCCATCCGTAGCTGACATATGAAGTGAATATTATCGCTATGATATCAGTATTCCTTATCTGCTTCAAGGGCAATAAGCACCGAAGCTGCGAATCAGGGTTATCAAATTCCTTTATCACCCTGCAAAGTTAATGCACTACATCGTTTCATTCAAGGAAAAGCCTCCGAGAGCGAGCCCCGGAGGCTTTACATTGGGAACAGTTTCTGTTCCGACCGGATTAGCAGTCGAAGTAGAGGCTGTACTCATGCGGATGAATGCGGATTGCTACTGCTTTCGCTTCGTCACGTTTGAGGTTGATATAGTTTTCGATGAATTCTTTCGTGAAGACGCCGCCTTCGGTCAAGAATTCGTTGTCCGCTGCCAGAGCGTCAAGCGCTTCTTCCAGGGAAGCTGGCACGCTGCGGATATTTTCTTTGTCTGCATCAGACAAATCATAGATGTTTTTGTCGAGCGGACCATATCCGAGCTCAGTTGGGTTGATTTTGCGTTTGATACCATCCAGACCTGCCATCAGCATTGCAGCGAACGCCAGGTAAGGGTTAGCTGTGGAGTCCGGTGTACGGAACTCGATACGACAACCTTTCGGTGTCACAGCTGCAACCGGAATACGTACTGCTGCCGAACGGTTCCCTTTGGAGTAAACCAGGTTAACCGGTGCTTCATAACCAGGTACGAGACGTTTGAATGAGTTCGTACTAGGGTTAGTCAAAGCAATCAGAGCTGGTGCGTGGTACAAAATTCCTCCGATGTAGTGCAGAGCCATTTCGCTCAGGTTTGCATATCCCGTTTTGTCATAGAACAATGGGGAATCGCCATCGAAGATGGATTGGTGAACGTGCATTCCGCTACCATTGTCACCAAACAGTGGTTTTGGCATGAATGTTGCTACTTTACCATATTGACGTGCAGTGTTATGCACGATGTATTTGTATACAAGCAGGTTATCTGCTGTTTTCTTCAACGTATCAAAACGGAAGTTGATTTCGGCTTGACCTGCTGTCGCCACTTCGTGGTGATGACGCTCGATCGAGAGACCCGCTTCTTCCAAAATACGACACATTTCACTACGAATATCTTGTTGCGTATCCACTGGAGCTACAGGTACGTATCCGCCTTTGGTGCGAACTTTGAAGCCCAGGTTACCGCCGTCTTCCTTACGGTTTGTGTTCCATGAAGCTTCTTCGGAATCTACGAAATAGGAAGAGCTGTTTGTGCCGCTCTCATAACGTACATCGTCGAAGATGAAGAATTCGGATTCAGGCGCGAAGAATGCTGCTGTACCTACTCCGCTTTCTTTGAGGAACTCTTCCGCTTTGACTGCGATACCGCGTGGGTCACGCTCATAACGCTCGCCATCCGGAGTGAAGATATCACACATAACATTCAATGTAGGGTGTGCTGTGAACGGATCGACGAAAGTCGCTTCAGGGTCTGGAATCATAACCATATCGGACTCTTCAATTCCGCGGAAACCTTGAATAGAAGAACCATCAAAGGCTACTCCATTTACAAAAGTGTCTGCGTCAACTGCCGAAGCTGGTAACGAGATGTGGTGCGCACGACCGGATAAATCTACAAAACGAAAATCTACCCACTCGATGTTGTTCTCTTGAATTGATTTCAATACGTTTTCAACCGACATGTATTCGTCCTCCCAAATATTCCGAACATTAAACAACCCCGCTAAGAAAATGTCCATATTCGAATTTTTTTCTGTCGTCATTATAAAATCTCAAATGTGACATCGTCAATACTTATGTAAGGTATTTTTTGCGATTATGTAAGCTATGCTCACATTTTATAAATCCACTCATTTCACTTAACAACGAATATATACTACATTTAACTGGTTTAATGCGGTAAAGCAGGGGTATATTTACCCTAAATTATGGAAATAACATTACATCATAAATGTTTCTTATCACCTATGATTAATAAATGCGTTCAATGCTCCAAATAACATAAAAACCGGACATTTTGTCCTAGCCCCCTTCTCATTGAACGGAGCCAGGACAGATGCCCGGATGATATATATTACCTATACTATGAAGATCAGTTATACGCCAACTCGTGCAGGAAAGAACTCAGCCGGTTGTTTGGCTGTGTTGAATGTTTTACCCACGATTGGTGCCAATTTCTCCAGATCCTGAAGCAGGTTGGCAAATTGGTCAGGGAACAGAGACTGCACGCCGTCACCCGTCATGGAGTTATCCGGATCTGTATGCATTTCGATAATTAGGCCGTTAGCACCAGCAGCAACAGAAGCCTTCGTCATCGGTTCAACCAGTTCACGACGACCAGTACCATGACTTGGGTCCGAAATAACTGGCAGATGACTGAGAGACTGCAGGACAGGGATGGCCGACAGGTCGAGCGTATTGCGTGTGTAGGATTCGAAAGTACGAATACCACGCTCACACAACATTACATTCGGGTTTCCACCCGCAAGAATGTATTCAGCAGCATTCAACAGCTCATCATAAGTTGCACTAAAACCACGTTTCAGCAGTACCGGTTTGCCACACTCACCCAACTTGCGCAGCAAATCGAAGTTCTGCATGTTACGTGTACCTACTTGCAGAATGTCTGCGTACTCGGCACAAATATCTACATATTCAGGCGTCATGACTTCTGTAATGGTCAATAGGTCATGTTTCTTGCCTGCTTCTGCCATCATGATCAGACCTTCAACACCCGTTCCCTGGAAGCTGTATGGGCCTGTACGTGGCTTAAATGCACCACCGCGCAGCACCTGTCCACCAGCAGCCTTAACCAGTCCAGCAATTTCATCAATCTGTTCAGCTGATTCAACCGCACAAGGTCCGCCCATAACGACGAGTTCTTTCCCGCCAATATCTACACCTTTGATGGAGATCACGGTATCTTGAGGATGGAAGTCACGGCTTGCCAATTTGTAGGACTTCGAAATTTTGACGACATTCTCCACACCTTTCATTTGGCGAAGATGCTCAGCCATTTTCGGCTCTACTTTACCAATCAAACCAATGATGGTGCGGTCCTCTCCACGCGAGATATGAACCTGAAGTCCTTCCTTTTCAATTGTAGCGACGATATCCTGAATATGTTCCTCCGGAGTAGCTTTACCTGCGATAACGATCATTATAATTCCCATCCTTCCTTGTATGAGAGCGCCTTAAGCGCATCTGATTTAATCTTCAAAACTCTTCTCCACTTAAACGCTTGTTCGCTTTTAAGCTTTTATCCACTAAAGTAAATATAACATATTCACCCTTTTCAGTCAAGCCAGCTCTTATCCCCTCAAAAAAAAAGAATCCTGCGTCAGTCACCGGATTCCGGCTCTGTACTCCAAGATTCTTATTCTAATGTTCGTTTACGTCGTACGAGTCTTTTCCCTTACAGGAGGTAATAGCTTGCTCATGTTCACCGTACGTTTGATTTCCCATGTTTCCGGCTTGTCATGTTCATACTGCTCCAGATACAGGATGACTTCCTTTGTGATCGGTGTTGGCGTTGAAGCGCCTGAAGTAACCGCCACCTTATTCACACCTTTCAGCCATTCCTGCTGAATCTCTGCCACATCTGATACACGATATGCCGTTACACCCGCAATTTCCTCCGAGACTTGTGCAAGCCGGTTGGAGTTATTACTGCGAGGATCACCAACAACGATGACCAGATCTGCCTGCCCTGCCTGCTCAGCAACAGCTTCCTGACGGACTTGGGTAGCCAAGCATATCTCATTATGAATCTCTGCGCCTGGATACTTCTCCAGAAGACGGCTCATAATGTGTTTAATGTCCCATTGGCTCATCGTTGTCTGATTCGTAATAAGGATTTTGCCGGGAGGTACGTTCAGTCCGTCAATCTCCTCTTCCTTCTCGATCAGATGAACATGATTGGGTGCAACACCAACCGCACCTTCCGGCTCTGGGTGGTTCTTTTTCCCAATATAGATAATGTCATATCCTTCAGCCGTTTTCTCCCGAATAAGGTCATGGGTTTTGGTTACATCAGGACATGTTGCATCCACTGTAGTCAGTCCTTTATCACGTGCCATCTTGCGTACTTCCGGAGATACACCATGGGCCGTAAAGATCACTGTTCCACTCTCTACCTGGCTCAGAATATCAATCCGGTTCGGTCCGTCCAGTGTAATGATGCCCTCATCTTCAAAAGAGTCCGTCACATGTTGGTTATGCACAATCATTCCCAATATATAAATAGGCCGTGGTAGGTCCAAATTGCGTGCCGCCTGGCGCGCCAACACCATCGCATCCACAACTCCGTAACAATATCCCCGCGGCGAAATTCGTAGTACTTCCACTTGGTTGCCACCCGCTTTCTTTCTCGGCAAAGATAGCCGATGTAATTGCAGTCCTGTCTATTATAACCTTATTCGATAGGCGGAGCAAAGACAACCGGCAACCAAATGATAAAGGTCGTTCCTTCTCCACGTCTGGTTACAACCTCGACAGATCCTTGGTGTTCTTCTATGATCCACTTGGCGATCGACAGTCCCAGACCTATACCAGGTGTGGCACCGCGGGACTCATCCGCCCGATAGAACCGGTCAAAGATAAACGGAACTTCATCCCGATCCATTCCGATTCCCGTATCACTGATGCGCAGTCCTACCTGACCTTTATAAAGTATTGCATCAAGCGTAACCGAGCCATCTGGAGTGTACTTGAAAGCATTCTCGATAAAAATAAACAGCATCTGCTGCAAATAGTCCTTGCTGCCGTTCACATATATGCCATTCAGAATCGATAGATCGCCTGGACGCCAGTCAGCCTGGTGATCAAGGAATTGGGATCTGCGAGCCACTTCCTGCACCAGAATTTGCAACGGGATCGGATTCAGTTCGATTTTCTGTCCTGTATCGGCTCTCGCCAAAGACAGCATGTCACTAATCAGCCTGCTCATGCGTTTGCCTTCATCCGCCATATCCTCTATCGCTTCGAGCGACATTTGTTTAACCGTTTCTTCGTCCAGATTCGGTCGGTCCGTGCTCTCCTGGTCCCACAGCTTCTTCAGGAAGTCCACATTGCCACGGATTGTGGTCAGCGGTGTACGCAGCTCATGCGAGGCATCAGACACAAATCTGCGCTGAGCTTTATTCGTCTCCTCGAGCCCGCGGAATGACAGCTCTGTTCGTTCAAGCATATTATTAACGGTTTCAATCAGACGTCCAATCTCATCCTTGGGACCCGTATATTGAATGCGCACACTAAGATCATCCCCTGATTGAATCTGATTGGCGGCATCAATCACATTGACAAGTGGACGCATAGATTTGCGAGCCAGAATCAGCCCCGAAGTAATCGCAAGCGCCATCGCGACAAGCCAGCCAAAAACCAGAATATTTCGCAGAGCTTCCAGCAATCGTTCTTGGGAACTAACATTGGCGCCGACTTGAAGGAGGCCCCTTATTTCATTGGTTCCCTGAAGAGACAGGGGCTGCTGATTCACCAAGAAAGGGGTCCCATTTACATAGATCTTGGATATTCCACGCTTTTTCTGGATCTCATTGGATTTCACAACGGGAAATTGAATCTGAAGCTTCTCCATATTGCCTGAGATTTTACCAGATCTGCTCTGGTAGTCCCATAACTGGATGTATATTTGAGCTTCCTGAAGCTGACTTTCCGTAAAAGGGTCGAGGTCCAGCGACTGTGAAAGCGGATTGACACCGATCTGATTCGTAATTCGTTCACTTTTATCTTTCAGTTGCTGTTCCACTTCTTGATACGTATTAAAATAAACAAAAGCGTAGATCACAACTCCCCAAAAAATGAGCACGGCTGCCAAGATGCCTGAATACCACGCGGTTAATCTTAACCGAATGGACATGTCAGGAGTCACCTCTCAAAATATAGCCGGCTCCCCGGATCGTCTGGATTAAACGTTTGCCGCCGTATTCTTCTGTTTTTTGTCTGAGCATGGCAATATACACTTCAAGCACATTGGATTCACCACTGTAATCATAACCCCAGATTTTATCCATAATCAGATCACGGGACAGCACACGTTTCGGATTTTGCATGAACAGATTCAGCAATTCGAACTCCTTGGCAGTCAGTTCCAGACGCTGACCGTCACGCAGCACCTCACGAGAATCATTATCCAGAATAATATCCTCATACATAAGACGATTATCAGGCGTGTCCGCTATATCTGCTTTACGACGCAGTAAGGCACGAACACGAGCCAACAATTCTTCAAGTGCAAACGGCTTCACCAGATAATCATCTGCACCTGTATCCAGCCCGATTACCCGGCTCTGTACTTCATCTTTGGCAGTGAGCATGAGCACGGGCACCTTGCTCCCCGCTTCCCTGAGTCTGCGGCACACTTCAAACCCGTCAATTTGCGGCATCATGACATCAAGAACCACGATATCTGGCTCTTTATCCATCAGCTTACTGAGGCCCTCTGCCCCATTCGAAGCTGTCTGTACTTCATATCCTTCAAAAGCAAGCCCCCGCCGAAGCATGGACACGATTTTTTCATCATCATCAACAATCAGAATAGTTGAGCGCATGGTCTTTCTCCTTTATCCCTTAACGTTTTAATCTTATTGTAACAGCCAAAAGCGCAATCTGCATCTTCTTCAAATACCTTGTTGCATTTCAAGTCCACCCTTGATGGAGACAAACGTATATAGTGCAAAAAAGCGAAAGGGCCCTCGAACCCTTCCGCTCTTCTAAATCTTATTTATAACCCCTGATTCGGCATTATGGTTGTTGTTGCTGTTGTTGTTGATCCGTCGTTTGTGTAGTATCGTAATCGTTTTTGTTGCCGATTTTGATTTTTACATCCATTTTTTTGCCGTCCCGAACAACATTCAGTGTCACTTCACTGCCGATTTCCTGTTTCTTGATGAAATCAATCAAATCCTGGCTTGTGCTGTATGATGTGCCATTGGCACCTGTGATGATGTCATATGCACGCAGGTCTGCTTGGTAAGCAGGAGATTGATAAATCGTGCTGGCTACAACTGAACCTTCAGTGATATCCGTTCCCATCTGTTTAGCCACTTCTGGAGTGAGGGCCATCAGAGATGCACCAATGAACGGTACGGGCTCTTTGGGAACTTGTTTGTTTTCTTTCAGATATTTAACCGCATCCGAAATTACACTCGAAGGAATGGCAAACCCAATGCCCTGTGCATCCGCGCTAACCGCAACGTTCATACCAATGACTTCACCATTAAGGTTAAGCAACGGTCCACCGGAGTTACCAGGATTAATGGAAGCATCCGTTTGTAACAAATGGCTGTACTCACGAGTTTTGCCTGTTTCTTCGTCCGGAATGCTGATGGTACGTTCTTTCGCACTCAACACACCTGCAGTAACTGTGTGTTCAAATCCTTCCGGGTTACCAATAGCTACAAGCCATTCACCCACTTGTGTACTGTTGGAATCACCCAGTGGAGCGACAGGGAAAGCATCATCGCCGCTGTTTTTCTCGATTTTCAACACGGCAAGGTCAAGGTCGAAGCTGCTTCCCAGCAATTTCGCTTCATACGGTTTGCTGTTGTTCTCCAACGTTACCTGAATCACATCTGCACCCTGCACCACGTGTTGGTTCGTCAGGATGTAGCCTTCTTTGTCAAAAATAAATCCGGAGCCTATGCCAAGTGGAACCAACTGATTGCTGCTTTGTTGCTGCTGCTGCTGGTTTTGGCCTTGGTAGCTATCTGTTCCGCCATTGCTTCCATTACCAAAGAAGTATTGGTACAATGGATCACTCATCGTAGAACCACCCTGGCTGCTGCTGCGTGTAGACTGCTTGGCAAGTGTTTCGATTTTGACGACAGCCGGACTTGTACTCGTTACTACTGAGGATACATCCTCTTTGCCCGTTGGCAGTAATGACGCTGTCACGTTATTGCTGCTGCCTGAATTGGTAGGAGAAGATGACTGACTGGTTTCTGCACTTGTCAGCGCTTCCTGTGGTGTAAACATGTTTGTTCTGTCTGCTGTATACATCAGCACTGTAATGACCAGCATCCCGGCGATGAAAGAGAACAAGAGCGATCTTACGGAAGAACGTGGCCGACGGTTATTATAATTCCAATTGCCATTGTTCTTGCCGCCGTTCCCCTGGTCTCCTCCATTGCCTGAACCATTGCCGCCCCCTCTGGATGACATATTGGCTTGATCAGATGAGTCGTTACTGTAATTACTGTAGTAAGTAGGTACTGGCTTCACGGGGTCAGGTCTTGTAATCTCTACATTTCCTTCTTCACGCTGATTATGTTCCCCATTATGACTTGCTGTATCTTCCTGATTCACGGACTGAAAAGGTCCATAAGAATAATAATAGGAGGAATCGTCCGTCCCGGATGAATTGCGATTCTCCGCTTGTTTAGTTTCATTTTCCTCGTCTTGACGGTTCGCTCTGTAATTACGTTCGTACATGCCTCTCTACCTCCCAATCTCTTATCACAAGAGATATTCTTTAACTGTCCTTATTTTGTACTTTAAACCTTAACCGTACCTTAAAAACAATTAAAAAGGAGATAAAAGCACGCCGTTATAGAACATTTTTCCCGCCAAATCTGCATTCTAACCCTTATTCTTCACCCAGCCCTGACGATGAGCGTAGATTGCCAGCTGTGTCCGATCGTCCATTTCACATTTCATCAACAGGTTGCTCACATGGGTTTTGACGGTTTTGATACTAATATGTAGTTCTTCCCCGATGTCCTTATTGGTCTTGCCCTCTGCAATCAGCAAAAGGACTTCCTTTTCCCGTTCCGTCAGTCCTGATTCGTTCTCTCTTGCTGTACGCTGCCTTATGCCACGGGTCAGTGCCTGTGATACATCGCCTGTCATCACAGGCATACCTCGGTATGCTCCTTGCAGAGCATAGATCAACTCTTCAGCAGATACAGTCTTCAGCACATAACTGACAGCTCCGGCTTCAATCGCTTGTACCACAAGGTCATCCTCCAGAAAACTGGTCAGCATCACAATTTTCATCCCCGGAAATTCGGTCATGATCGCTTGTGTCGCTTCCGCGCCATTCATCACCGGCATCATCAGGTCCATCAGGATCAGGTCAGGCAGTTCGTTTTCTCCCAGCTTGCGCAGTTGATTCAATGCATCCTGTCCGTTACCGGCTTCCCCCATCACATGAAATGTGGGTTCCAGCATAAGATACGTTTTTAACCCCATTCGCACCATATCATGATCATCCACAATCATTACATTCACTTTTTCGCTCATTCCGTTTCCCCCTCTGGTTCATTCGGGAATTTCGGGATGAATACCCGCACCGTCGTCCCCGCTCCCGGCTTCGATATAATCTGAACCTGACCCCCAAGCTTCTCTGCCCGTTCACGCATCGTTGATAATCCGTATGAACCAGGGCGTTCCGCTTGCTGCAAAAAACCTTGACCATCATCGCTAATGCTCATGCTGATCTGATGTTCACTCTCTCGTATAGACAGACTGACCAGACCCGCTTCCGCATGTTTTACCACATTAGCGACCGCTTCCTGAATAACAAGAAACAGCTGGTGCTCGATGGCATCGGAAATTCCGCCATCCAGTTCCAGCTCTTTCACTCCTTTTAAACCATTCTGCCTGCAATAATCCGGGAACCAGCTATCCAGCGCTTCGCCAAGATTTCTTCCCTCCAACTCCACTGGGCGAAGCTGAGCAATAAGCCCACGCATCTGCCGCTGTGCGATATGCGACATCTGAATAAGTTGATCCAGCACTTTGCTGCCATGCTCGGGATTCATCTCCAGCAGACGTGGTAAGGAGGAAGCTGACATATGCATGGCGAAAAGCTGCTGGCTGACCGTATCATGCAAATCTCTTGCCATCCGTTTGCGTTCTTCAATTACAGCGCGTTCAGATGCCTGTTCCTTTTCAATGACTTCCTGCTCACCAAGCCGCTGAAGCAATCTCATTTTTTTCTCAATCGAATCCATCATGACATTGAATTCCTGATATACACGCCCAAAGGAGGCATCGTCTGCCTCAGGCATGCGAACGGCGAGATTGCCCTTGGACACTTTCAGCATGTTGAGATCCAGAAGATCAATCTTTCGTTGAAGTCGCAAGGCGGCAATATAGCCTGTGATTACGGTAGCCAGGAGGACAACAACAACATAGGTCCACGCACGCTGACGCCCTGTTCCCATCAGCACTTCCCCGTACAGCAAGTAAAACCCGGCCAAAGTAATGAGTCCGGTCAGCGCAAAATACATCATCAGTTCCCACTTATTTGCTTTGAGAATCGTTCGAATCATGCGTTAACCCACCTTGTTCACTTTGACATCTCCAATAAACACACTAACGACAATCCGTACTTTTTTCCCTGCTTCGCGATAATGCGCCGTTTCAGCCTGAGCACTGCTTAGGAATCCGCCCCGTTTTTGATTTAACAGCGACATGTCCCCAATAAACGAATTCGTCGTCACAGTCACACCGAGATCCATATCTTCCGGTACAAATACCTTCACATCCCCAATAAAAGAGGAAATGTTAATCTTCGTCTCACCATAAGGTATTTGCGCCTTCGTCAAATCAATCACCGTATCGCCAATAAATGCCGATATGTTCATCGGTTTCAGGGAGAACACTTCCTGTCCCATATACAAATCACCGATAAATGCCGATTTGTTAATCGTATTCCCATGGCCGCCATAATAATTCGGATCATCATCATAGTGGTCATCGTCATCAAATGTTCCATATGCCTTTTTATTTGAACCGTAACCTTTATGCTTGTGATGATGATGTTGATGTTTATGATGGTGTTGATGTCCGTGTGATGTATGGTCTTCCTTATCTGTATAAAATGAGCCATGCGAATCATTATTTTGTTCCTGTTTCGGTTTGCCAAATGTTTTCTCGAACTGTTCGTCAAACGAAGACGGCATTTCCAGGTCCTCAGGGGACAATGGTTTATAAGGTGGCTCCGGCGGTGGAGGCGGTTGTACTTGGTCATGATGTTTCCGGTCACGGCGACGAGGTCCGATCAGAACGAACAATCCCCCACCAATGAGCATCACCGGTATCAAATAGCGTATAAACTCACCCATGGAGTAATCGATCCATCCCAGATTGCGTGCCAGAAAGTATCCACCGATGGCCAATACAATGGCGGGTCCTATCAATGCATGACTCCCATTACGCCGAATTTCGGTTATACCTTTTACGCCCCACCAAATCAAAAATAACGGCCAATATGTTCTGAACATGTATCCAATATCTATGTCATAGCCCAATTGCCTGAACAATATTATTGCGCCAATCGCAATAAGAGGAATGCCAACCCACCAGCGGTCCCGCGTAGATCGTTTCATCACTCATGTCTCCTTTGTCTGTATTCTGTATCCAGTGTACATCAGACAAGGGTTAGTTAACAGCGGCGGCAGATGGAATTGATCTCGGTCTCCAGACGGAGATGGAAGGATATTTCTGTAAAATATTAAAAACACCCTGGAGAATTCTCCAAGGTGTCTGTGCATCATTGATTTACTTTTGTGTTTTGCCTGTGTTCTCAGTACCGAACTCAGCATTGTATTTTTCATCAGGTGTTTGGAAGTTATCCTTCACTTTGTTTTGTTGCGATTGTTTCACTTTGCTTGCTGCATTCTCTTCTCCAAACTCTGCATTGTACTTCTCGTTTGGCGTTTGTGAACCTTGAGATTTCTTAGCCACGACGATCACCTCTCTCTTCATATTTACATTGCATGTCTGCAATGCGGGGTTCGTCCCCAGAGAGTATTATGTGAAGAGTGCGCGTGCGTTATTCATTTATTAAAATTCATTATTAAACGGCCTTGTCCAGCCATGAATCCGGTACGGATTTGTACACATCAATGGCTTCGGATAACTCTTCCAGCATTTTTTCAGTGCATTTTCCAGCACCTTGTTTGATCACCTGTACTTCGACATCCTTTTTGCCCCATTCTTTATACACTTGCTTTGTTGTAGGGAAATAAAGATCAATTTTATTGCCCTTGATCGCCGAGCCCGTGTCTGCAACGATACCGTAACCGTAACCGGGAATATATAAAATGGAGCCCAGTGGAAACAGCTTCGGATCAGCTGCAATCGTTGAGACCGTTTCTTTATCGCGGCGCACCTTTACACCTGAATACGTAATTCCGTATTGGGGATGTTTTGGCCCTTTTCCAGTTGATTCCACACCTGCAGTGTATCCGGTAGCCGTCACCTTGTGCGTGTCCAATACCTGTTCTGTACGCGGAGCGAGCACCGGCATGGACGGGTCAACCCCGATCTGCTTCTTCGGAATTTCAGGTCGCGGAATGACAATGGGCTGCGGAGACCATAAAAAGCCCATATAGACCATGGTTGTGAGTTGAGCCTGATCACTGTATTCATAAACTGCCGTTTCTGGATAGACGCCCTCACGCTCATCTGAAGTTTCGCTGTGCCGATTCTCCACATACATGACTTCATTTTCCTCTTCAAAGGTATAAGCTTCTACCTGATTCCACCCCAAGACTACTCCAACGAGCACTACACTGCATGAGATGATGAACCTTATGTTTTTCTTTTGAATTAAGAATTGCTTTTTCATTATAGAACCTCCCCCTTACTGCAAAGGTTTTCCAAAATGAAAAAATTCTATACTTTTCTCTATGTAGGCTTCTAAGTCAGATGTCCAAAAAAACCTGAAAACAACAAAAAACCGTCTGAACCATTGGATTTACTCCAATATGATTCAAACGGTTTTCTACCATAGAACCAACAATTCAGGATTACACCTGTCTTGTTGTGATCTCTTCTTTGAGCTGGGCTACAATTTCGTCCAAAGGTTTCATGCCGAGATCGCCTTCTCCACGTTTCCGCACAGATACCCCCTCTGCATTACGTTCATTTTCACCAACGACGAACATGTAAGGCATTTTCTCAAGCTGTGCCTCACGGATTTTATAACCGAGCTTCTCGTTACGCAGATCCGCTTCAGCAGAGATCCCTGCACGTTTCAGCTTCGCTTCCACTTCACGTGCATAGTCGTCGAAGTTGCCGGATACCGGAATAACCTTCGCCTGTACAGGAGACAACCACAGTGGCAGAGCCCCTGCAAAGTTCTCCAGCAAGAATGCAGTGAAACGCTCCATCGTACTGATTACACCGCGGTGGATAACGACCGGACGATGTTTCTGTCCATCATCACCCACATATTCAAGCTCAAACCGCTCTGGCAAGAGGAAATCCAATTGAACGGTAGACAATGTCTCTTCTTTGCCTAGTGCTGTCTTGATCTGAACATCCAGTTTTGGACCGTAGAATGCCGCTTCGCCTTCTGCTTCATAGAATGGAAGGTTGAGTTCTTCCACAACTTCACGCAGCATGCGTTGGGACATTTCCCACATCTCGTCATTCTGGAAGTATTTCTCGGTATCCTGAGGATCACGATAGGACAGACGGAAACGATATTCGTGAATGCCGAAATCTTTATAAACCGTTTGAATCAGCTCAATAACACGTGCAAATTCTTCCTTGATCTGATCCGGGCGTGCGAAAATGTGCGAGTCGTTCAGCGTCATCGCACGAACACGGTGCAGACCTGTCAATGCGCCCGACATTTCGTAACGGTGCATCATGCCAAGCTCGGCAATCCGGATCGGCAGATCACGGTAGCTGTGCATGCTGGACTTGTACACCATCATGTGGTGAGGACAGTTCATTGGACGAAGAACGAGTTCCTCATTGTCCATAACCATTTTTGGGAACATGTCTTCTTGATAGTGCTCCCAGTGTCCGGATGTTTTGTACAATTCAACATTACCAAGCACTGGTGTGTACACATGCTGATATCCGAGGCTCTCTTCCAAATCGACGATATAACGCTCCAACGTCCGGCGCAGCTTGGCACCATTAGGCAACCAGATTGGCAGACCTTGTCCAACCAGTTGGGAGAATGTGAAAATTTCGAGTTCCTTACCCAGTTTACGGTGATCTCGTTTACGCGCTTCTTCCAGGAAGTGCAAATGCTCATCAAGCTGTGCTTTTTTCACAAAAGCCGTACCGTAAATACGTTGCAGCATTTTGTTTTTGCTATCTCCGCGCCAGTAAGCACCGGCAACATTCATCAGTTTGAATACTTTGATTTTGCTGGTGGATGGTACGTGTGGCCCACGACACAAGTCGAAGAATTCACCTTGCTCATAAATAGTGATGACACTGTCTTCCGGTAAGTCACGAATCAATTCGAGCTTATAAGGATCGCCCACTTCTTCGAAGATTTTGATCGCTTCCGCGCGGCTAACTTCCTTACGTACAATCGGCAAGTTCTCATTAACAATACGTTCCATTTCCTTCTCAATCTTTTGCAGATCTTCGGGATTGAGCGGTTGTTCCAGATCCATATCATAGTAGAAACCATCTTCAATGACCGGACCAACGCCAAGATGTACCTCTTTGTTTCCGTATAAACGCTTCACAGCTTGAGCCAACAAGTGAGCTGTACTGTGACGCATTACTTCCAGACCTTCTGGTGAATCCAGTGTTACGATCTCCACCAATGCTCCCTCATGAAGTGTTGTGGACAAGTCCACGACGATCCCATCCAGTTTGCCGGCTACGGCATTTTTGCGAAGTCCACTGCTAATCGAAGCGGCCACATCTTCAATGCTGCTTCCGTCGGCATACTCACGAACCGAACCATCGGGTAGTTTAATGTTAACTGCCATTTGTCTCATTCCTCCTGTAAATTCAACCTCTGTCCATGTATTTCATGGATGGATAATCTATTGCTGTTCCTGCGATTTTTGCAAAGGAACGCAAAAAACACCCGTCCCGGCAAAGGGACGAGTGTTGTATACTCTCGTGGTTCCACCCTAATTCAGCTGCTTCATCCATATTGGAGTACAGCCCTCATTGGCATGACGGTAACGGGCATGACCCGGCATATCCTTACTCATGGATGACTACCTGTATAATAGAGGTAACCTTCATACTCCATTTTCAAAACTGCAGCTACAAAGGGGTAAACCAAACGTGGCATCCGGAGGAAATTTCAGCCTGGTTCCCTCTCTCTGCACCGACCGTGCGTGTGGTTCTTGTCTTTGTCAACGCTTTTGTTTATTGCTCCATAATAATTTCTAATAAATCATGGATCAACAGTTATTATAATTGCCGAGATCACTTGCGTCAAGACCTGTCAGCAATCCGGAGCGCAGCACTTCACACTCGGGGCAATGATGGCATAATTGCACCTTGTCCTCAAAGATCTGACGGATCGTAGAGATGATGGGCAGATCTGGAGTGCGCGTATGCAGCATGACTTTTTCAGGCGAGATGGAGATCAGCGTACTCACGATCATATCTTCAATATCCATTTCCAATTCAAGTCCTGGCATCTCCACAACGACCTGTTCATCCTTTTGTACGGGCAGCACTTTAAGCGCAGCATCCAGTACCTGAAATTCATGTAAACCTTTGTGTATCAAATGTACAAGCGGGACTTTCGCTTCCTGAAAGAACACAAAGTACTTGAGCAGCCCCATAAATTCTTCATATTGACGATCCATCCAGAATTCATCCAGCGCATATTCTACCAGCTCATGAAGTTCCTGTTTATACTGCCGAATCCGGAAATTAAGAATGCCTTCAAGTTGAAAAAAATGAACCTCCTCCAAATCCTGTTTCAATCCATTTGCCAGAGTGGTACGGCGACACTCGCGCAGTCCTGGCTGATCCAAGTCACCATTGAACAACAAAGGCATGCATATCCGGTTTACCTTCTCCACCTCATGTTCATCCATGACTGAGCAGGCTTTGGAGATCATCTCTTCCACCATAATACGTTCACGTGTATCCATGATGAAATCTGCAAGTCCCATAGCAAGCAAATCACTGATCTGAGGCAGCCACTGCTGGAAGTCAGTGTGATTCTCATTGCCTCTGCATACCCAAGCCGCTCTTCCGTCATTATGTTTGAAGGTGAGCCGAAATCCTCTTTTGCTTATATGTAAACCTTTGGTTTTTTCCTTCACACAACGATAAAATTGATCCGCTTCCTCCTGCCCTGATACATCGGTCCATACGGCGAACAGTTCCATAAGAATCACTCCTTTCCTTCCTGTTCAAAGTATATGGCAAGGCTGATAGGGATATACGAAGCGGATTGATGGAAAGCGTGTCATGATTTCTCAGTATATTATCAATCCGTTTGGAGTTAAGACAAAAATGTGTTATTATTTTTATAACAGTATGTTTCACGGAAAAGGGGGGAAGCCGAAATGAGACAACAACCAAGAATACTCCGTTACGCTTTTATTATCATTTTGTGCGTATTCCAAGCGTTGTCCTTCCCTATTCCGATGCAGTCGGAATCCGCTGTCGAGGTAACCGTTGAGACGACTTCCAACAAGGAAGTGCTTGTTCACACATTGGAGTCTCAACAGAAACCTGCCATTCGCAAGTACCCACAAGTCATGTCGAAGTTGATTGCGGTCACGCATAACAAACCTGTCTTTCTTGTGCTCGCTTTGTTGCTAATGCTGCGAATTCCTACACCGCGTCTGCCCTTTAAACCGTTGATTTGTCTGTTTAAACGCAGATTATTTCTGCTACCCATCAAATTCACCAGTATGTATGTATCTCCCACCCCTATAGCACCAAAATACGTGAACGCTCTTAACTAGCCGTTACACCGTATTTTAGGTTGCTTTGCATGGAGACACCTCTGTCTGAAAGACGGTGTGCTTGTGCATAACTTATAACCCTTTTAGCAAATGTTAGATATCGATCAGCTTCATTGGCAACACCTATTTGTTTAGCATCTATTTTGTTACCCCCATTTTCATTTCAAATTCACAACACAAGGCTGTGTGTCAGGAGTCCCTGGCTCTGTTTACCCGCATCATTTAATGTTCCTAAGAGCAGCAGATCATTCTATTTTCGGGAAATAAGCCTGTCTTCTGTGGCCAGCCCTCAATTTAAGGAGGCATACTATCCATGGATGTACGCGAAACAGATTTGCCGGGAATCGGCAAGAAATTTCAGATTGAAACGAGCAGTGGAGATAAAATCATTGTCATTATTCACGATGACGGTCGCCGGGAAATGTACCATTTTGAGTACGATGATCCAGACCAAAGCATCTCCATGATCACGCTTGATGACTATGAAGCAAGACAGATTGCTGCCATCGTTGGTGGATTGACCTATAAACCGAAGCAGCTTGAAAATATTGAAGTAACATTTGACGATCTGATTATTGAATGGTACAAAATCGAACCATCCTACGGATGTATCGGTAAATCTATTGGTCAACTGGACGTACGTCAAAATTCAGGGGCAACGGTTATTGCTGTTGTAGAGAAGAATCACAAAAAACATATCAGCCCCGGTCCGGAGGTCGTGATTAGTGCAGAGTCCACGGTAGTAGCCGTTGGCGAACGCAATCAGCAGAAGCTATTCAAATCCCTCCTCCTGACCGGAAGGGGGTGAGTCAATGGATCATCTGATATTCGAAGTGGGTCTGGCACTTGTGCTCATTGCAGCAGCCGGACTCTTATCCGCAAAACTGAGATTTTCGGTCGTTCCATTTTACATCCTGATCGGGATGGCCGTTGGACCTCATGCCATGAAAATCTGGCATCTGGACTTCCGCTTTATTGAAAGTCAGCCGTTTATTGAGTTTATGGGCCGAATCGGCATTCTCTTCCTGCTCTTCTATCTTGGGCTGGAATTCTCAGTTGGTCGTCTGATCAAATCGGGTAAATCCATTGCAGTCGGCGGTTCCATCTATATTGGGATTAACTTCACGCTGGGATTGATTTTTGGTTTTGCTTCCGGTTTCCCAGCTGCCGAAGCTCTTATCATTGCCGGAATTACAACTATTTCTTCCAGTGCCATCGTCGCCAAGGTTCTCGTTGATCTGAAACGAACAGCGAATCCAGAGACGGAAATGATTCTCGGAATTATCATGTTTGAAGATGTGTTTCTCGCTGTATATATATCCATCTTGTCTGGACTTGTGCTCAGTGATTCATCCTCCATCGGAGGTGTCATTGTATCCGCACTCGTCGCGCTTGGATTCATGCTCATTGTCATTATTCTTGGACGTAAAGCAACACCTCTGCTCAACAAGGTGCTTAAGATTCGCTCCAATGAGTTGTTCTCCCTTGTGATTTTCGGTGCATTGTTCCTCGTAGCCGGATTCTCGGAAACCATTCATGTCGCGGAAGCCATTGGTGCCTTGCTTGTTGGTTTGGTTCTGGCTGAGACGGAACATGCCAAGCGGATTGAACACTTGATTCTGCCATTCCGTGATTTCTTCGGAGCAGTGTTCTTCTTCAGCTTTGGATTGTCCATCGATCCGTTGTCTCTTGGCGGCGAAGCTGTATGGCTTGCTTTGATCGCAGTTGTGCTCACACTATTCGGTAACTTCCTTGCAGGCATGCTCGCTGGGCGCAGTGCAGGATTATCACCAAAAGCATCAGCCAATATCGGTTTGACCATTGTGTCACGTGGTGAATTTTCCATCATTATGGCCAACATGGGTAAAGCCGGAGGACTTCTCCCGCTGCTGCAACCGTTCGCCGCATTATATGTACTCATTCTGGCAATCCTTGGACCGTTATTAACGAAAGAGTCCAAACATGTGTTCAGATTATTGGATAAAATATTTAAGTTCAAAGACCCTCGGAAGAAGAAAGAAGAACCAAAGGTTCTGCAGAAAGAAGGATAACCCCTTGTCTGTTCAGAACAGACAACGTATCGTACTCGCGGCTCTACCGCCGATCTTTCTGTGATTAACCCAGGGAGAATGGCACGGAACCGCACAAAGGAGGATGACCTATGAAAGCACCTCTGATATCGGCTAATCCGGTGCCACAAGCCGCCAAGACCAGATTGTCATCTACCCGTCGCATCTTGAATTTATTGTTTGTGATTGCGGGTGGAATTCTGGCCTCCGTGGGACTTGAATTGTTTCTACATCCCAATAAGATCATTATTGGAGGCATTACGGGCATCTCTTCGTTGTTCGCCCACTGGACCGAAATGAGGATTGGTTTGTTCCTGTTTTTGTTCAACGTTCCGTTTATTTTTCTGTCCTACAGACTCGTGCAAAAGAAATTCGTACTGGTCACTGTTCTGGGTTTGGTTGTCTTTTCGATTGGTGCCATTGTGCTTCACCCCATGCCGCCGCTTGTCGAGCACCCGCTGGCTGCCGCCTTGTTTGGCGGATTATGTCTCGGTCTAGGAATCGGTCTAGTCGTGCGGTATGGTGGGACACTGGATACGCTGGAAATCGGTGATCCGTCCTCCCGTCCACCTGAACGCGTGTTTAGCGGGAAACGGATGCTTATCGAAAAAATAATCATGCTGCTCAACTTGTTGATTCTAACTGCTGCTGGTGTTGTCTTCGGCTGGGATCAAGCGATGTACTCGGTAATTGCTTATCTCATTGCATATGAAATGGTGTATATTGCATTCCGCGGATTCACAGCTAAGCGCAAAATATGTATTTTAACCACACAAAGCGCTCAAGTTGAAAAAGCCGTCCGTAAACGGCTGCGCCGTGAACCTGGAACATTGGATTCTTCAACGGATTCAGGTCATCCTGCTGTCGCTGAAGGATGGATCCAACACGTTCCGGGAGCACTCTACTATGAGATTCATTTCCTCGAAATGATCTGGCTCAAATCCATTGTGCGTCATATTGACCCACATGCAGGTATTGTGACAAACCCGGAGAAATAATCTAGATTCATATAGGCAAGGCAAACAAAAACTCTCTCTGATTCCTATGGATGTTAACCATTCATTCAGGGATCAAAGAGAGTTTTTTATTCATTTTGTACTTATTTATAACTCTACTATTGCTTTCACTACATGCGAATCCGGTTGTAACCAGGTGTCGATCGAATCAGGCAATTGCTCAAAACTCGTCCGGTGTGTAATGTAATCATCCATGTTCAACTTTTTCTCCCGCAAGATCGACATGACCTGCTCAAAATCTTCCCGCGTGGCGTTTCGGCTGCCCAGAATGCTCATCTCCCGCTTATGAAAGTCTGGATCATGAAAGGAAATATCGGCTTTGACCAGTCCAACAAAGATTAATTGTCCACCATGAGCCACATATTGGATCGCATCATTCATCGAATGCTTGTTTCCAGTTGCATCAAAGACAGCCGTCGCATAGTCCCCATCCGTGATTTCAGCAACTTGCTGTGCCGCATGTTCATTGGCCTGAACCAAAGCATCCACTCCCGCCCACATGCGGCTAAGTTCCAGCCTGTCCAGATTCCGGTCAATGGCAATGACCCGAGCACCCGCCTGTTTTGCAAATGCCATCACGCCGAGACCAATCGGTCCAGCTCCAATGACAACAACCTGCTCTCCGGGCTTTAGGGCTGCTCTTCTGACCGCATGAGCACCAATACTCAGCGGTTCTACCATCGCTGCTTCATCCAGTGTAAGTCCTTCGGCTTGAATCAGATGGGAGACAGGCACAACGATCCTCTCTCGCATGCCGCCGTCCACATGTACACCCATCACCTGCATGGACACACAACAATTCGTTTTCCCTGATCGACAAGCGATACAATGTCCACAATGTAAATACGGAATAATACTAACCTGATCTCCTGCCTTCAGGCCCGCTTCATTTGCCCCAATCTCTTCAATAATTCCTGCAAGCTCATGACCCAGTACACGGGGATAGGTGAAAAATGGCTGATTGCCTTTGTAGGCATGCAAATCTGTGCCACAGATTCCAATTCGTCGGATGGTAACCAGGGCCTGATTTTCGGTTCTTTCGGGTTCAGCTATGTCTCGCAAAGCCAAACGATTTATTTCTTCACATATAACTGCTCTCATTCCTGTTCCCCCTTCGATGATGCTTGTGACTTAAAGTTATGTTCAATGTTATATTCAGGGCGCCCACTGGCCCAGCTCTCATTATGAACTGGAGCCAGAATACGCAGCACCTCTGATAACAATTCCTGGTCCAGTGGTTCCTCAATCCAGACTGCATTGTTGCGGATATTATGTTCGCTTGCACTGCTGACCAGTGTCGTTGGAATCCGCTCATTGGCTGTTGCAAACTGCACGGCAAGCTTCGCAATATCACTGCCCTGTTCCGCGCAGAACCGTGCTGCTTGCAGACAGATCTGCTTCACCCGATCATCTGCCGGGTGCCAGGCAGGAGTGCCTCTTGTGCTTAATAAACCCATGGAAAGAGGCGAAGCATTCACAAGGCCAACTTCTTTCTTTTCCAAGAGGGGCAGCAAGGACAGCAGTGAAGTATCATTCAATGCATAATGGCAGTAGGAAATGATGGCGTCGGCATCAATCTGAGGCAGTAACTTTTCAAATAACGGCAGCGGTAATCCACAAATTCCTGCATGGCGAATGACTCCCTGCTCTTTCAGGTGGAGCAACGTTGGGAAAGCTTCTTCAATAATAATATCGGCCGAGACAAACTCAATGTCATGCAAGAACAGGATGTCGATATAATCGGTATGCAGTCTATTCAGACTCTCTTGTACACTATCGTGTATCCGCTTACGCGAAAAATCAAATGTATTCTCCCCATAACGTCCAGCCTTGGTGGACAGCATAAACGAGCTGCGTGGCAAACTGCGTAGGGCTTCTCCAAGCACGATTTCGGCTTTCGTTAATCCATAATAGGGCGAAACATCTATATAATTCATCCCTGCATCTACAGCGGCGTGAACCGTACGAACACCCTCACCTCGGTCAATATCACGAAATACCGAACCTAGAGAGGATGCTCCAAAGCTCAATACAGGAACTTCCAGTCCCGTCTTTCCAAGTTTTCTTGTTTTCATCGGCCTGCCCCTTCCCAGCATGTCTGCTTACGTGCCCTTTTATTGTAACAGTTCATTTTCAATATAAAATATCGCCAAATGCGTAATATGTACTGTTTGATGATCTGTGAATAAATAATCGCTTGGTGTGAAGAAAAACTAAAAAGTCCGCCGATTACCCTTATAAAGAGTAATCAACGGACTTCGTATTCAACGGACTTCGTATTCAAACTGACTAAATGATCTTATCGATTCAATTCATCAGCGTGATGTACTATAAAATAAATATTAGTTCTGCATTACAAAATCTTGTTGAATGGCATTCTCTTCATCGAACGTCCGCAGGATGTCATATCTTGTGTTACGCTGTGCCGGAATATAACCGGACTCCCGAATCAGTTGCGTAATCGAACCAATGTTGACTTTGTACGTTGCGCCTGCAGCAGATACCACGTTCTCTTCAATCATGGTGCTACCAAAGTCGTTGCAGCCAAATTCGAGTGATTTTTTGCCGACTTCAGGTCCCATCGTTACCCATGAGGATTGAATGTTTTTGATGTTGTCCAATACCAGTCGACTGATCGCTACCGTCTTCAGGTACTCTTCTGGCGTCTGACGCTCCAGCTTCAGGTTCGTATTATCCGGTTGGAATGTCCAAGGAATGAACGCCAGGAATCCTTCGGAATCATACTTGTTCGCAATGCACTCATCCTGAGCTTCACGTACACGAAGCAGATGCAGTGCGCGCTCTTCCATCGTTTCACCAAGGCCGATAACCATCGTTGCCGTTGTGTTCATACCGATACGGTGAGCTGTCTGCATAACGTCCATCCAATCGCGCCATGAACCTTTCAGACGGCTAATTTTGCGGCGTGTACGGTCATCCAGGATTTCGGCACCACCACCAGGCAGGGAATCCAGTCCCGCTTCGTGAATTGCACGTACAACCTCTTCCAGAGTAAGACCGTCGGACACTTCGACCATTTTCATAATTTCAGCTGGCGAGAAGGAGTGCATCGTAATGTTAGGGAAACGCTCCTTGATCGCTTTGAGCAGGTCGGTGTAATAGCTAAACGGCAGATTCGGATTCGTTCCACCTTGCATCAGAATCTCGGTACCATTCACGTCTTCGGTTTCTTTGATTTTCTGGAAAATGACTTCATCGGGAAGTACATACCCTTCGTCAGAGCCAGGTCTGCGGTAGAAAGCACAAAAACGGCAGTACACATCACACACGTTCGTGTAGTTGACGTTACGCCCAATAACAAATGTTCTGTATGGTTCGGGGTGCATGCGTTTTACAATCACATTGGCGGCGGCCCCGATTTTGTCTACTTCATTTGATTCAAACAGCTGAATCGTGTCTTCCAAGTCCAAACGTTCGCCCCGAAGGGCTTTATCTAAGATACGGTCTACCGTACTCATCGTAAAAAAGCCTCCCTCATGAAGAGAAAATATAATCACGATCCGTCCCAACTTGCTCATATAGATGAAAGTTTTGGTGGCAACATCGCATTTCTGTACTCCACATATCGTAACACAGGTTACATGTGAAAAAAAGCACCTTATGAGCAGGTGCTTTAAAAATTAATAAAAATGTTTACATATGCCATCTATTTGATTTCTTTTTCAGCGGGCTTTAACACCCGTGTTTCAATACAGCCAACTCTACGAATCCTGAAGTGCCTGATCCAGATCGGCAATCAGGTCATCGATGTCTTCCAGACCAACCGAGAAGCGCAGTAATCCGTCAGTTATACCTCGATCACGGCGAACCTCAGCCGGCATAGCCGCATGAGACATCATCGCAGGATAAGACAAGATACTTTCAACCGCACCCAAACTCACGGCAACAATCGGCAATTTCACACGGTTAAGTACTGCCTTGGCCCGATCTCCTGAACCTACGTCAAACGATACAACAGCGCCGTATCCGCTTGACTGACGTTCGTGAGCTTCACGGCCGGGATGATCCAGCAGCCCCGGATAAAATACAGCTGTAATATCACTGCGTCCACTAAGCCAAGCTGCCAGCTTGGCTGTGCTCTGTTCACTGTGTGCCATGCGGGCACCCAAGGTTTTCATACCGCGCATCAGAAGCCAGGATTCCTGCGCACCGAGCACGGTTCCAAGTCCATTCTGCAATTGTTTTAGCTGTCTTCCCAATGACTCCGTACGAGCAACGGCTAAACCTGCCAGCACATCACTGTGGCCGCCAAGAAACTTGGTCGCACTATGTACGACAATATCCACCCCGAGCTCAATCGGACGTTGGTAATAAGGCGTCATGAAGGTGTTATCGAGAATGGAGATTAGCTCATGTTCTTGTGCCCAAGAGGTGACAGCAGAAATATCCGTGATCCGAAGTGTCGGGTTGGATGGTGTTTCCATATAAACTGCCTTCGTGTTCGGTTTGAGTGCTGCCTTCACTTCCTCAATATTGGTCATATCCACAAAGGTAGTCTCAATCTGCATCCGGCTTAGAATGGAAGTAAGCAGTCGATACGTTCCTCCATATACATCTTCCGTCACAATCATGTGATCTCCTGCCGAGAACATCATGAACACACTGGAGATGGCAGCCATGCCTGAGGAATAGGCAAATCCGCGTGCTCCACCTTCCAATAATGTAATGTAATCTTCCAATGCCTGACGAGTCGGATTACCCGAACGACTATAATCATGTTGAGGTGGATTAAAAATATCAAAATGATGGAATGTGGAGGCCTGGTAAATTGGTACACTGGAAGCCCCGGTGGTTTTATCGATTTCGTCACCGAAATGCAGCAGCTTGGTATCGAACTTCAGGTCAGAATGAACATTCCGTTCATGATTGTTGGCATTATTGTTTTGCTCACTCATGATGCGTTCCCCCCTTCTATCTCCTGCTGTGCAGCTGTGAGTGCATTGCCCAGATCGTTAATCAGATCATCGGCATGCTCGATTCCTACAGAGAAGCGCAACAGACGATCATCTACACCTACAGCGTCACGAATTTCAATCGGAATATCGGCATGGGTCTGTACCGCAGGATAAGTCATCAATGACTCTACACCCCCGAGGCTCTCCGCAAAAGCAATCAGTTTGATGTGACGAAGCAACGGTTCAACATAACGAGCATCCTTTACTTTGAAAGAGAAAATGCCTGTATTTCCACTGGATTGTTTATTCTGTATTTCAAATCCGGGATGATCCGACAAACCAGGGTGATACACTTCATTAACGGCTGGGTGCTCCAAAAGGTACTTGGCAATCGTCAAAGCATTATACTCATGCCGCTCCATGCGAAGAGCGAGTGTCTTCATGCCTTTCATCAGCTGATAGGAGTCGCTTGGAGACAACACTGCTCCAATGGAATTGTGCAGAAATGCCATTTCGGCCGACAATTCTTCCCCTTTGGTAATAATCAATCCAGCAAGTACATCATTATGACCACCCAGATACTTCGTGGCACTATGGATGATGATATCAGCACCGAGTTCAATTGGACGCTGGAAGAACGGAGTCAGTAGTGTATTATCCACAATGGTCAGCAAGTTATGGCTCTTGGCCCAAGAGCAGACCGCTTCCACATCCGTAATCATCATTAGTGGATTAGTTGGTGTCTCAATAAATACCGCTTTTGTATTCGGCTGACGAATACTCTCCAGAGCTGCCAGGTCATTGGTATCGACGTAACTTGCCGTCACACCAAATCGAGACAGGATGCGTTCAAGCAAACGATACGTTCCGCCGTACAGATCCAGCGATACAATCAGATGATCCCCTTGTCCGAATAAAGCAAAAATCGTTTGCAAAGCAGCCATGCCGGAGCTACAGGCAAACCCTGCATCACCGGATTCCAACGCTGCCGCTGCTTCTTCCAACACTTTACGGGTTGGATTGGTCGTCCGAATATAATCAAATCCCGTGCTTTGTCCAAGCTTCGGGTGTCGAAACGCAGTGGATTGATAGATCGGAAAATTAATGGCGCCCGTTACCGGTTCATTGACAGACCCAATTTGGGCCAATCGGCTTTCGATTTTCAACTTGTTGTCTTCCATTGCAGCATCCTCCTGTAATGTCGATTAGATTTGCGGACCAATATCGTAAGGTGTCTCTTGATACACATAGTAATTGAGCCAATTAGAGAATAATAAGTTTGCATGGGCCCGCCAAGTGGCCGGGGGAACACGGGAAGGATCGTCGTTCGGGAAATAATGTCTAGGCAGCGCAATGTCCATGCCTTTAGCTGCATCCCGGTCATATTCCCATTTCAATGAAAGCGGGTCATATTCGGCATGTCCGGTTGCAAAAATCTGTTTGCCGTCTTTGGTAGCAACCAGGAAAATACCTGCTTCCTCTGATTCAGCCAATATTTCAAGATTATCATTTTTTTCAATATCTTCACGTCGCACTTCCGTATGGCGGGAATGCGGGACGTTGAATACTTCATCGAATCCGCGCAGCAACTGCACATTGGATCTGTTGATCGTATGTGAGAATACGCCAAAACATTTTTCATCCAGCGGAACTTTGGGAACTCCGAAATGATGGTATAAACCCGCTTGGGAAGCCCAACATATATGCATGGTCGAAGTCACATTGGTTTTGGTCCATTCGAAGATCTCCTGGATTTCTTTCCAATAGTTCACGTCTTCAAAGTCCATTTGCTCTACAGGAGCGCCTGTAATGATCATGCCGTCAAAACGGCGGTGTTCGATCTCATCAAAGGTTTTGTAGAACAAGTCCAAATATTCCTGGGAAGTGTTCTTGGACGTATGAGACTTCGGATGAACCAGAACGATATCTACCTGAATGGGTGTGTTACCCACCAGACGAAGCAATTGAGTTTCTGTCGTTTCCTTTGTGGGCATCAGGTTTAATATAGCGATACGTAGTGGACGAATGTCCTGCTGATAAGCAGATGTCTCGTCCATGACAAAGATGTTCTCTCCTGCGAGTACTTCCTTGGCAGGCAGTGTGTCTGGAATTTTGATTGGCATGGTGGTTCTAACTCCTCCTTGTGCATAAATAGATGCAGCCACTGCGGGTGCGATAATTCGCATCCCTACAGTTATAGGCTGCCATGAGCTTGCCTGGCGCTGAATTGCAACCACATTGCTGGCGGCAAGCTCAAGTTCCTTAGCGAAAATCACTGCTGAGAAGTCGGTGCATATAACAAAGACCTTCCTCGGATTCCGAGAAAGGTCATATGTAAATAGATATGCGCCTCTCTCATCTCTCAGTTACAACAGTGTCACTTGGACACTTGGTCGCTGCAAGAATTAGCACCGTGCGGTATACCGCCGGTTGCCGGGTTTCATCGGGCCAGTCCCTCCACCTACTCTTGATAAGATTTCGCTTTATTCAATTGTAAAAACTAGTGTGGTTCACCTTTTACTTTAAGACATTAATCCCCTCACGTCAAGGTGTAGTTCAATGTCTGTTCCTCGGGATCGGAACCGTTCATCATCCGTTGTCATACACTGCTCCAGGGCGCGAAATCGACACATTTTTGCGCTTGAAAGGACCCTGTACCAGCGGTATACTAGACAAGTGTTGTAAACCCTTATGTGAGAGGTGACATATTCAATGGATGGCGACCCGAGGCCTGACTGGCAGCCGAATTCCGACAAACTGCATAGAGAATTGATATCAGCATGCCGGCAGCGGGACGTTACTTCCGTTTGATTATAAAGCGAACGCAGTCCTGACTTCCAGGCTCCGCTGCCGACCGGCTGATCTGTTCTTTTTGCGCCCATATTGATGAAATCCGCCCATTTGGCGGGTGCAGAAGGAGTAGATGAACAATGAAAATCCGGTTGGTAAATAACGGTGTATTTATTCCGGTGGATGACATTCAGCAGGCGCTGACTCCACCAGCGGAGGGGTTTTACTGGATTGATGCGGACGTAGACGATTTGGCGGTACTTCAACCGCTGTTCATGATGCATGATCTGGCCGTGGAAGACTGTTTGAGTGACGAAGAACAACGTCCGAAGATTGAAATTTATGAGAGCCATTATTTTATTGTTATTAATAGCATTCGTTTCGATGATGAAGAGATTTTTTTACGTGCCGTCAACTTGTTCCTTGGCAGACACTTTATTATCAGTGTTACCAAACAGAAAGTCAGCGAATTGCGGACATTGAAACCGATCCTGTGGGAACAGGAAATCAGTACGCCGGATAAGCTGCTGTATCTGCTGGTTGACTTGATTGTTGATAATTATTTCACCGTCGGTGACCGAATTGAAGCGCGCATCGAGAAGCTTGAAGAAGACATCCTGATGCATACCAAGAAATCTCATCTGAATGAGATTATCGGGCTGCGCAGTGAGATTTTATGGCTGAAGAAAGTGCTGGGGCCTCAGAAAGAGGTCATTAACACACTCAATAAAAAAGATCTGCGTCTTATTGATGATCAACTGCAGAAGTATTTCAGTGACATTTATGAGAATGCTGTGAAAATATCCGAAACTTTTGAGACTTATCGCGACTTGATGGGGAACTTGCGAGAAGCTTACCAATCCAGTATCGCCAACCGGGCGAATGAGATCATGCGTGTGTTCACCGCCATTACCACGGTGTTCATGCCGCTGACCGTTATCACGGGCATCTATGGGATGAACTTTACGAACATGCCTGAGCTGGACTGGAAGTATGGTTATTTTGTGGTCATTGGCCTGATGGTTACACTGGGCCTGAGCATGTTCTTTATTTTCCGCAAAAAAGATTGGGTTTGAAATAGAAAAGACGAAGCGCTCCACATCTGGAGAAACGCCTCGTCTTTTTTTATTTTTATCTATTTTAGAATGAATATCTGCTGATCTATCCCAATTCTAGCCTGCATTCTGCTCTGTCTCTGTGTGACGACGGAACCGAATTCGTATCATGCGAAGTCTTTCGTAGACCTGCTCCAGATTGCTCCCGCCAGGCTTCTCTTCTCCATACACCTTATGTAACACAGGCTTCAGAAACGTATCTCCCAGCTCCTCGTAGGCGCTCCATACCGCCTCTTGCTCCTCATCGGGCATAACAGCAAGCTCAGCATCGAGAAGACAATCTGTGTCATACCCCTCCAAATCCAGTGTCTCCAACAGCTCAATCAGCTCCCGCCGGGACAATCCGGAACGATTCACGATTTCCTCGAGCGTATACCCTTCCTTCATGCCTTCGAGAACCTGCTTGCGTGTGGTAAATCTGTCTAGCTCCTGCTTGTATTTCTGCTCTCTCTGTTTGTACAGCCAGCTCTCATACTCTTGTTCCTTTAGAGCCGTGTTCACCCAATCTAACGGAAAAGATGTGGGACGTTCCAGTCCATTCGTAAGCTCCAGCCATTCAGCTCCGTACTCGGAAGCCTTGCTCTCTCCTACGCCAGGCAGTTGCATCAATTCATCAATGGTTTGTGGAACAAATGCACTGATCAGGCGCAACAACCGGTTCGTTGCAATAAAATAAGGGGCCTTTCGGTCAGACGCTGCTCTCTTCCTGCGCCATATGCAAAGATCCATATACAGTTCCTCATTACCATATAATTCACTGTAACAATGAAGACGCTGACCGCCATAACTGCGCGACTTCAAATCATCATTTTCGTGAAACAATCCTTGCAGCAACGGACGATACCCGTCGCCCATCTGTATCGCTAGCTGATGACGATATACATGTAACAGCTCGTCCCATGAACTCCCGTCATACCATATGGCATCCGTACGATCTCCTTCCTCATATTGACTCCATCCCAGATGCCACTCCCCTTCTACTTCACCAATCCACAGCTGGGCATGCTCTTCATTCTGATCTGACATTCTGGATAACCTGTTCATGAAAATGACTTCCATTTCTTGTCCCTCCTTCAATAGTTCAGCTCGACACAGTCCCTATTTTGCTGTCTGAAACAGCAAAAAAAACACCTCTCCTGCAAAATCCATGCAAGAGAGGTGCTTCCTCATTAACCGTGCTATGCTGTTGCTCATATATTACCACAATGGAAAAATTCGTCAACTACTTGTTTGTAAAGCTATTTACTTGTTCAAAGCCAATTTCGCCAGCGCAAGCGAACCACACAGCCCCGCATTATCGCCAAGTCCCGGTGAAACGACATACTGGTCAATTTCGGACTGAAGTGCAGGATGCTGAACATATCCAGCTAGCAATTCCTGCAATTTGCTGCGAACCATTGGGAACAGATGCTCCTGCTTCATCACACCGCCGCCCATTACAATTTTCTGCGGAGTGAGGATTAATACATAATTCATCAGGGCATGCGCCAGGTAATGTGCTTCAATCTCCCAAGCCTTATGATCGGCTGGCAATTCGTAAGCCGGTTGCTCCCAACGTTTATTGATGGCAGGACCTGCAGCAAGGCCTTCCAGACAGTCTCCATGATACGGACAGAACCCTTCATACGTATCTTCGGGATGTCTGCGTACAATGATGTGTCCCATCTCTGGATGAGACAATCCTTGGACCATTTTGCCACCTACAACTGCACCTGCACCAATACCCGTTCCAACCGTAATATACAGACAGCTATCCAGGCCTTGTGCAGCTCCCCAGGTTGCTTCCCCGAGTGCTGCACCGTTTACATCCGTGTCGAACGTCATCGGTACATCAAAGTGTTCCTTGAGCTTACCAATCAGATTGTACTGTCCCCAATGTGGTTTCGGTGTTGTTGTGATATAACCATAGGTCGGGCTTCCTTCAATCGGATCAATCGGACCAAATGAACCTACACCCAAAGCTTCAATTCCTTTACCTTCAAAAAAAGCAATGACTTGAGCCATCGTCTCTTCCGGTGTCGTTGTTGGAAAGCTTACGCGTTCAAGAACTTCTCCTTCTTCCGTACCGATACCACATACAAATTTGGTTCCTCCAGCTTCAATTGCGCCTAAAATCGTCATGTTAGTCACACTCCCAAGTAGATTAAAATTAAAATGATCTTCGAATCTGTTCTCTGAACGAGGGCATTAATCCAGTTCAGTAGTTTCGAGCTTGGCCAATCGCTTCAACAAGGACTGCTTCCAGCTGTCGGCCAGCGTTGAAATGGCCAGCAAAGCACGCATACCAACGGCATCATGTTTCCCCTGATGCATAATTCGATTAGCTTCCAGAATGGTCATTGATGCAGGATCAGTGCTGATTCGTCTGAATGTTGCTGAGGGAGTTACTTCGCCCTCTTGCAACACCCGAAAATAAAATCCGGTATGTCCGCTCTCCTGAAAATATACAGGCAGGTCTTTGTAGTCATACCGTGCACCAAGCTTGAAGCAAGGCTGTCTTGGCTGGCTTACCTGTACCTTGGCTTCCCCCAATTCATACACATCACCAATCCGGACTTCTTCCTCCATACAGCCTTCAACGGTCAGATTTTCTCCACAAGCTCCCCAGTCCAGCTTGCGATCCATCCGTTGTTCAAGGGCCGGATAACGACTGTAATCGTATACACAAACCGCCTTATCAGGCCCACCGTGATGCTCCAGATCCGCCTGGGCATCCCCTGTCATTCCAGTGAATGACAGGAAGACCGGGCTGGATATGGGATGTTTCACAATGCCGCTCATCACTTCGCGCTTCTGGCCAGGCAAAGCCCGAAGTTGCCCTACGTTTACAGCTAATACCGCCGTTTTGCTTTCGTCTGGCTTCCGATTATGTGTGAGTGTCATTTGATCCTACCTCCCATATTAGCTTTCTTTTAACGAACAGAGCCACCAAAAACAAGCGTATTGCTTAACAAGCGGCCAGGGGAAGTAAGCATTTTGCCGCCAGCATACATCCCTGAAGATGCACCACCATCCAGATTCATTGCCTGCTTCGCACCGAGCTTCTGCATGACAGCAGCCCATTCCTTGATTGTCGCTCCCGAAACGGTTGCCAGCATAACTGAACCATCGGCCATAATGGCAATACCGCTTCTTGCGCCTGAGGCATTTAGAATTTTGGTATCCTTGAAGCCCTCACTCGCTGGATTTACGGCAACTTTGCCGTCTTTCACCAGACGTGGACCTGCGCCCACAGCGGTGACTACATCTTGCCAAGGGATCTCCTTGCCCGCTGCATTGGTGTATTTATAATTCATCTCTACAGTTGATCCAACGGTAAAGCGGTCCGACGAAGCTTTCTGATTCCCCGTGAAGACCAGCACCGAGCCATTCTTCGGAATGGCTACATTGGTATTCGGTACTTTTTTGGTGACAATCCCTTTCTCCATCACAACCGCCGTGCCCCCTTTGAACCCGACTGTAGATCCCCGCTCTGGTGTGTATAACATCGTAATACTCGCATTCGGGGAAGGTGTTCGGTTAATAAAGGTCGCATACCAACTGCGTGATTTTCCTTCTGTATCTGTTACTTTACCCGTCAGGCTCACTTGAAGCGAATCCATGATGGCTGAGCCATCTTCCTTAAATCCAATCGTTGTTCCGTATCTTCCAATATGTATAACCTTTCCATTTGCTATTAACATGCCGTATGGATCTGGAGCTCCGTTATAAGCTTCAAAAAACGCTCCGTTAATGGCCGCTTGCGCGCCATATGCCTTAACAATCGAAGGTAATGTTGCGGTCTGACCGACCTGCTTCTTCGCTAATCCTACAGTAACTGGTGTACCCTTGGGAATACTAACCGTCTGTACGGTAAAACTGCGTCCTGCTGCTTTTACTTTCTGTACTTTGGTGCTAATTGCCGCTTTGGCATCTGCTGTCTGTGGAGCACTCACCGCTCCTGAAAGGATCACAGGCAAAGCAAGGACGAGGGCCATAGCCCCTGTCCACCACTTTTTGCCCGTCCGTTTTGTCTGCATACTACTCACCCAATTGCCACTCCCATCCAAGAGCCCAGGCTCTTCATCTCAAGTTGTTCGAACTTGTCCATCACCATATCCGGGTCAAGACGCAATTCACATACATCCAGTGCACAGGCTACCGGAACTGCACAGTGAATTTCTGCCAGTTTGCGGGACAGATGAAGCATGTCGAGATCATTCTCAATTTTGTTACGTACCGAAGGGGTAAGCTTATCCATATTATCCAAAATACCTTCAATGGAGCCAAACTCCTGTACAAGCTTCAAAGCCGTTTTCTCTCCAATGCCCCGTACCCCAGGATAATTGTCACTTGCGTCGCCCATCAGACCTTTCATGTCAATCACTTGACGAGGTGTCAGTTGTTTCTCCGTCATTAGGGATTCAGGCGTATACACCATGTAATTGCCATGACCTTTTTTCATAATAATAATGCTTGTACGATCATTAATCAGTTGCAGCATATCGTGGTCACCCGTAAGTACCATCACGTTCATATCCGTCTGCTCGGTGTAATACTTGGCAAGCGTACCGATGCAATCATCAGCCTCATATCCTTGAGCGCCAATATTCGGAATGTTCAAACTATCCATCACTTCGCGAATCAGAGCAAACTGAGGAATCAGATCATCCGGGGCTTCCGGACGGTTTCCCTTGTACGCTGCATACTCTTCACCGCGAAACGTCTTGCCCCCCATATCCCAACAGCATACGACATGACTTGGCCCAAAGGTCTGAACCGCATCCCAGAAATAACGGATAAATCCGTATACTGCGTTGGTTGGCACGCCTGCCTTTGTACGTCTGATATATCCGCTTGCAGATGTTGCATAGAACGCACGGAACAACACCGCCATACCATCTACCAGCAACAAAGTAGGTTCATTACGTTGATTCACTTGAATTTGTTCTCTCCTGTCCTGATTCCATAGAAAATTGAACTAAAGAATATTTACACTTGCCACTCCGATGACAGAACAACCTTCTGATCGCTGTTATCCCCAGATTTTTTTGATTCCCTTCTTCAAAAGGGAAAATCCGGTGATAAAGGCGAAGTGTATGCTTCCGATGGAGCTTTCTTTTAGAAAGCTTTTAGCTCCGCTTCCTCAGGTTATTTCTGTCCTCTCTGTTCTCGTGTAAATCTTTAGCTAAGTTTCTATAGCAAATAAAATATCGAACTAATTCTATCATTATAGCATAGTTCCGCCAAGCATCGACCAGCCAAAAAAGCCCTGAAATTTGAACATTCAGAGCCTTTTCACCTTGGTTCATTTAACAATCAATGAAATCATTCGTCTATAAATTCGCGTTGTTCCATTCCTGCTCATACGTATCTTCCTTGAAACCTACGGTCACTTTGTGACCGTCCGTAACGATTGGCCGTTTAATCAGACGACCATTGGAAGCCAGCAAACGAATCTGCTCTTCTGTGGATAGCCCTGGCAGCTTGTCCTTCAATTGCTGCTCCTTGTATACTTCCCCACTCGTATTGAAGAACTTCTTCACTTCAAGTCCGCTCTTTTGAATCAATTCTGTTAATTCTACTTCGGATGGTGGTGTGTCAAAGATAGGGATTAATTCCAGCTCATGCCCCTGAGCTTCCAGCCATTTTACCGCTTTGCGGCACGTGCCACATTTGGCGTATTGATATACTTTTAGATTACTCATCGTTACTTGTCCTCCTGGAATTGCTCCGGTGGTGCTCCGGTTTCGATTTCTCGCTTCCCTTGGTTTGCTTCGCAAATCCAAAAGTCGCTCCAAACCGATACCATCGCACTGTAATTTTTAACTTCAAACCTTTTCGCGAATGAAAAAATGTCCATTCGGCTATACAACCTTACAACCTTAGCCTGCAGCATTTTGTTCTGATGCAGTTTGCATGCCTCACACGGGTTAAGTTAACTAACCGTTGACTTACAGCAGGACACAATACACTGAGGTACTACACACAGCGCGAATCACAGGCCGTTTGACAGCATTTCACAACGTTTCTCTAGGGGAGGCCTCGGCATCCAAACGCGCCTCCAGGACAGCCATATCTGCGGGTAAAGGCGCATGGAATGTCATCCGATTGTGCAAAATGGGATGGTCAAACGCCAGCTCACATGCGTGCAATGCCTGACGTGCAATCCAAGTGTCTCGTTCCTCCCGTACAGCCATGGTCTGCTCATCGATCTCATGCACGGGGAGGGTCTTGTACATCCCATCCCCAATTAACGGGCAGCCGATCGATGTCATATGTACCCGTATTTGATGGGTTCTGCCGCTCTCCAGCTTCAGGTTCACCGCACTGGCGCTGCCCCCCGCCCATCGGGCGACTGTCGTGTATAACGTTCTTGCCGCATACCCGTCAGGTGTAACGATTCGACGATGCGGCTCCTCGGGATCACGATCGATTGGGCCATCGATGGCCCCCTCTTCTTGGGCAGGACTACCGTGCACAAAGGCAATATATTTTTTATCCACCGTTCCGGCGATCATCTGTTCAGACACATGCTGGTGCACATATGGATTTTTCGCAATTGCCAGCACACCTGATGTTTCCTGATCCAGTCGATGAATCGGTCTGAAGCGGAAACGCTCGCCTTTGGACTTCCAATAATGGACAACTCCGTTTGCCAAAGTACCTGTGTAATGCCCATGTGTTGGATGTACGATGACACCGGAATCCTTGTTCACGATAAGCAAGTGCTCATCTTCATACAGTGTCGTAAAGGGAATCGGCTCAGGTAAAATATCATCCGACTCTTCCTGTTCCATCCGGACTTCCAGGACGTCACCTGCACTAACTTTGACACTGATGTATACCCGCTCGCCATTCAACATAATTCCCTGCTCTGTAAGTTTGAGTCTCGACAGGAGCTTGCGTGAAACCTGTAGACGCCGCTGAAGCACGGTCTTCAGCAGCCACCCATCTTCCTGTTCGGGAACCGTGTAAGTAAGTGGTGAATAATAATCGCTCATTCTTTGTCTTTGTGGCGGAATACTTTTTTGCTCCGCACATACTCAATGTCAGCTACCTGTTGTCTCGCATTGGCAGTCCGTGCAACTACGAAGAAATAATCAGACAGACGATTCAAATAACGTCGCACAGAAGGGTTGATATCCGTATGCTGTCCGAGTGTTACGGCGCGACGCTCTGCACGGCGACATACTGTACGGCAAACATGCAATGTCGAAGAGAGCAGACTCCCCCCAGGCAAAATAAACCGTTCCACCTTCGGATTTTCCGCATCATACTGATCAATCCATTGCTCAAGCCGGGTGACCATATCATCCCGCACTTTATATTTGGTTTCGCTGATTTTTACAAAGGCGAGATCGGACCCGCAATCAAACAATTCTTGTTGAATTTCGAGCAAGTGTTCACGCAAATCTTCAAATTCCCCATTTGCTTGATCAATAAAACTGATGGCCTGCCCAACAAAACAATTCAGCTCATCAATTGTACCGTAAGCTTCAACCCGGTCATCATCCTTGATGACCCGTCCACCAATGACTGAGGTCTGCCCCTCGTCACCTGTTCGTGTATATATGCCCATTGTAATCCCTCCTATTGTTAATATCATTCGCATGGTAGAACGCTGGGGTTAAATATAAATGCATGCCCTTCTTGAGTTTAACTTAATCAGTATACTTGACCTGCTATGAATACGGGAATGCTATTATTTTCAGAAACCAGTGAGATCCTTCACACGTATATATGAATTGGTGTACTCTGCCGAGTATACGCCAAATCCTTGCAAACCAAAAGTAGAGGAGACGATTATGCAAAACTGGATAACCGATTTCATGGAACAATACGGCTACATAGGCATTGCACTCATTATTGCGCTCGAAAATGTATTCCCCCCCATCCCCTCCGAAATCATATTACCTTTTGGCGGCTTCATGACCACCTACACCAGCCTGACCCTTCCCGGTGTCATTATTGCTGCTACCATTGGTTCTGTGCTTGGGGCTGTCATTCTCTATGGGATCGGACTACTGATTGATGTCAATCGACTGGAGAAGATTGTAGAACGTTGGGGTCATATTCTGCGGATCAAAAAAGAAGATATCCACCGTGTCGATGCATGGTTTGACAAATATGGAATGTGGACCGTGCTATTCTGTCGCATGGTTCCCCTTGTTCGCAGCCTGATCTCGATTCCTGCCGGCATGTCCAACATGAAATTTGGTTTATTCCTTCTCTTCACCACCATTGGAACCTTGGCCTGGAATATTATTCTCGTCTCGGTTGGTGCGGCTCTCGGTGCGTCATGGGAGAGTATCCTGCACTTTATGGACGTGTACTCCCTAGTCGTATATGTACTTCTGGCGATTATTGTTGTGGGTTGTATAATCTGGTGGATCAGACGAAATAAAACTCGGAAATAAAGAAATTTACACGCATAGCTTTTGTCACAAATTAAAGCCTCCGCACCACCATTTGTGGTGACGGAGGCTTCTTTAGGCTCGTCCATCGTTTAATGTTATGAAAAGTTAATCTTCATATCGAAGCCCTCGATCTTTGAGATCAACAGGTAAGCCAGATATCAACAGATACATCTGTTCCGAATGCGCCTGCAACGCCCGGTTAACTGACGCCATTCTTGCCGCAAAAATTCGTTCTTCCTCTGAAGGATACAAAGAACCGTACATTTCATTGGTAATCACGAGCAGCTTTCCCTGGTAAGACAGAAGGGCGTCCAGCAACAACTGCGTCTCTGAACGCTGCTGATCCAGATCATCACTTGCCCTGAACCCCGCTGCCATCCATGCTGTCAGACTATCTACAATAACGATTCGCTGATCTGCCAGGAAGAGATTGGATTCCCGATTAATCTGGTGAAGCACCTCCGTCAGGTGCTGGCCGTTTCCAGCCTGGATGGCACGATAATGAGCGGATGGCAATTCGGGAATCACGGGATCATGATCACCAGTGGATAAATAGATGCCCTCCCGGCTAATCCGGGCTGCGTATCTAAGCGCAAATCGGGTTTTACCACTGCCTATGCCGCCTGTGACCGTAATTAGCAATCCGCTCCCCTCCTTCAGTAGCCATACTAGATTGCATTTACTCTGTCAGCGCCTTCAGCACTTTCTTGGATTCTTCGACATTGGACGCCGACACCGGAATGGTAGCAAACAGATTTTGCGCAGCATAATCTACATCTTTGAACATTTGCATGTCTTCCAGCGGAATGCCATAGAGATGTGATTCTTTCTTGATATCTGAACCTTCATCTCCTTCACCCTTCTCAACCAAGACCCCGCCTTCAAATACACCGCGTTCATACTTCTTCGGATCAAATGTATCATCAAGCGGAATATTGGAGCCGTTACTTCCGTACTGCTTCATATCAGCCTCAGGCAAAATGAAAATATCATGTCCGCCAGCCGCATACTCTACCATAATTTTCTGAACATCATACATCGCACTGGTGATAACCTCCACCTTAGGCTCCTCGCCCAACTTCTGCTGCAAATTAGCTTGCAACTGCTCCGAGATCACGGATGGATTTCCTTGGTTGTCAATGATAAAAATAGTAAAACCGTCCTTACCGCCACAGCCAGCAAGCAGAAAAATCATAGAAATGATTGCGGTAAGCCCCCAAAATCTCTTCATTCCAGTTCCCCCTTTAGTCTCCTATGTACAATATATCACAATTGTTCCACGCAAAAAAATAACCCTGCCTATCCGAAGCAATCTGTTCATAAATCAAAAAAGACCCCCTCCGGGTCTTCTTCGAATTGCATATGCGTAACGTTTCGATACAACGAAAAATTATTTTCCTTTAATCGGATTAGCCTTCATGTATTCATTAATCTTCAAATCTAGCAAACTGCTAATTTCAATTACAATATCGGATGTGAATGATTTCTCTTCAAGGAATATCTGTTCCATCTTGCGGCGTAGCATATGGATCTCATCTTCCAAGGAAACGTTATGCAAAGATGCGTGATCCGGTTTCACCGACCATCGGTCGCCATGATCGCCTTCTGCCAAATAATGCCCACGATTAGTCGGTAAATCATATTCAACACAAAACAAAGCCAACCCCTCCTTGGAAAAATTAGTTTCCAAATACAAGAAAACATATTTCAAATTGAAATTATATCACAATATTTTGTAAAAGAAAGTTATTTTTTTCTAGTTTGGAGAATGTTCATATCTCTCGAAGGCTTCTACTCCCTATTAACCCTCTTTTTTCAGTTTGTAAACAAAGTTTCCGATTCGTTCCAATGCTTCATTCAATTGGGTAACGGATGTTGCATAGGAACAACGAAGAAATCCTTCACCTTGTGGACCAAATACATTACCCGGAACAGCCGCCACTTTATTTTCCGTTAGCAAGCGCTCAGCAAAAAGATCGGAACTCAGCCCCGTCTTCTGGATACTAGGAAATGCATAAAATGCTCCCTGGGGTTCATGGCAGTCCAGTCCAATATCCCTAAAACCCTGCACGATAAGGCGTCTGCGCTGATTATAGGAATCAACCATTCTATCCTTCTCACCCAAACCGTTCGTCAATGCCTCAAGCGCGGCCACCTGTCCCATGGCAGGTGCACACATCACCGTATACTGATGAATTTTGAGCATGGCTGCAATCAGTTCAGGATGTCCGCACATATACCCGATTCGCCAGCCGGTCATCGCAAAAGCCTTGGAAAACCCACTAACCAAAATGGTACGTTCCTTCATATCCGGAATCGAAGCGAAACTAACATGTTTTTGCGTATACGTCAGCTCAGCATAAATCTCATCCGCAATGACGATCAGATCATGCTTTTTGATCACTTCAGCAATAGGCAGCCATTCTTCATATGTCATGATGGCACCTGTCGGATTGCTCGGATAACATAGGATAAGAACCTTGGACTTCGGCGTAATTCCCGCTTCCAGCGCCTCGGCAGTCAGTTTAAACTGATCCTTTGCATACGTTTCTACACCAACCGGTATGCCTCCACCAATCGATGCGATTGGAGAATATGCCACATACGAAGGTTCTGGAATCAGAATCTCGTCTCCGGGTACGATTAATGCACGCAATGCCAGATCAATGGCTTCACTGCCACCAACAGTAACGATAATTTCGTCTTTTGGATCGTACTTGGTATCAAATTGAGTATCCAGATATTCGCTAATAGCTTCCCTCAGTTTCGGCATACCCGCATTGGAAGTGTAACTGGTCATGCCTCTTTCGAGTGAATATACACAAGCTTCACGCATATGCCATGGTGTTACAAAGTCCGGTTCGCCTACACCCAGTGTGATGATATCCTTGTTATCGCCAACCAAATCAAAAAATTTCCGTATGCCAGATGGCGGTATCTGTTGAACCAATGGTGCCAGATACGAAGTCATTTTCTTGTTGTTTCCTGTTGTCTGTTCATTCACTATCATGACGCATCTTCCTTTACGGCGAGATCATGAGACGGTTGTCTTCCTGATGGTCTTCAAAAATAATCCCGTCCTGCTTATATTTTTTAAGAATAAAATTCGTTTTGGTTGAAAGTACTGAGTCAATCGGAGACAATTTCTCCGATACAAAATTAGCGACTTCGCGCAGGTTGCCACCTTCTACTTCCACGAGCAGATCATATGCACCTGACATGAGATATACCGATTTCACTTGCGGATACAGATAAATGCGTTCAGCGATCCCTTCAAAGCCACGACCACGCTCAGGCGTTATCTGTACTTCAATCAAGGCTGTTACTTTCTCATCATCAATCTTGCTCCAGTTTACAACGGTTGCGTATTTCACAATAACGTGGTCCTGTTCAAGCTGTGCCACGGCGTTCTTGATCTTATCTTCCGACTCCCCCAGCAGCGTCGACAGCAGTGCGGGAGTCCTTCTCGCGTCTTCCTTCAACAAATCCAGAACTTTTAATTGCAAATCGTTCAGATCCTTCATGTCTTTCCCTCCAGCGTCATCCAGGTTCCTGAAAATGAATTAATACTTATATTACATGAATTCAACGATCATGCAAAGACAAAAACCGCCCGCCCTGAATTCGGGCAAGCGGTGGTATGGTCTGCAACAGTACCTGCTTCAAACCATAATGACAAAGGTTACATGTAATAAGGGTTACCGTAATTCGGTTGATGCTGGGGTACATTAGGCGCCTGGCTGTAAGCACTGGCCTGCGTATTCTTTTCCTGAATGAACTGCTGACATTTCTGTTGGGTCTGGTGGGCCGATTGAATCTGCTTGTCTACATCCTGGCGCAATGCCTTCGAACCTACTGAATACATGTGGTTCTGCTGCATCAGATTGAACAGATCCCCTTGCAGACGGAGAGTATCATTGGTCAAGTCTGTGAACATCCGACGCGTAATTGGGCAGGAAGCTTCAGTTGTTGCTGTCGTATATTCGCGCGCGGTTCGTCTTAAATCCGCAAGAATCGACTTCAACAAATCCTGCTCCTGCATAAAAGATCCATTTGATGATAGAGATTGAGAATACACACAGTTTCCTCCTATACGGTTAAATTCTCATGCTACTATTGTGCTTGTGTTGGAGCAATAGATTGATGTTGCTGCAAAGCATTGACGAGTGTGTTCAGATGCTGTTCATGGGAACGAACATAGTGATTCAGTGCCTGCTGAATTTGCGGATTATGTGTGATGGAGGCTGTGGCTGCACACTGCTTGATCAGCAGTTCTTCATTGGTTATTGAATCCGCAATATAATTCAATTCTTTCGGACTCAGCGCTTGCATGGATTGATTCTGCATGTTTCGTTGACCTCCTCGGCATAAAGTTTATGCGCAATTATTGTTAACCCGGTCACTCAAAAGTATACAAACGTAATCACGGAGGAGATATTTCTATTGGATTTGCTCTATGGTACACCTTTCTGGCCTTCCACTTTTAATACAAATTCCACCTATCCCTCGCTACAAACCGACATCTCATGTGACTGCTTGATCATAGGCGGTGGTATGGGGGGCGCACTGACTTCCGAATTACTTACGGAGCGTGAAGTTAAAACGGTTGTTATTGATAAGAGAAAGATTGCGCATGGTAGCAGCTCAGCCAATACAGGCCTTTTGCAGTACACAAACGACAAAACACTGACCTCCTGTATTAATACCTTTGGTGAAAAGACTGGCTTGCGGTTCTATGAACTATGTCGTGAAGCCATGCAGAAGCTCACACAAATTGCGGACAGGCTGGATACGGATCCCTGGTTTATTCCGCGCACAAGTCTCTGTTTTGCCAGCTGCATTGATGATGTAGCCATGCTGGAGGAAGAATATCAAACGTTGATGCGCTATGGCTTTGAAGCTGAGCTGTGGAATTCCGACAAAATCAGCAGCCATTTTCCCTTCAGCAAACCTGCCGCACTGTATACGTCGGGGGATGCCGAAGTGAACCCGTATCGCTTTGTTCATGCCTTGTTTGAATCGGCAAGCAAACGAGGAGCGCGAATCTATGGACAGACTGAGATGATTCATTGTGAATTCAATGATGGTGGTGTGCTGTGTCATACTTCAGGTGGGAAAATCCGGGCCAGCAAGGTTATTTTTGCTGCCGGTTATGAGACACAGGCCATCAAGAAGGATCAAGGAGCCTACCTGCAAACCACCTATGCTATTGCTACTAAACCGTTGCCAGATCTGAAGGAATGGTATGAGCACAGTCTGATTTGGGAGACAGCACGCCCTTACCTGTACATGAGAACCACACCAGACGGACGGATCATTGCTGGCGGTCTGGATGAAGAGACACCGAGGGAAGATCAGCGCGAGATTCGGGCAAAACACCGGGGAGACACACTCCTGGAAGAAGTCCGCTCTTATTTCCCATTTGACGGTCTAGAAATTGATTATGCCTGGGGTGCCGTGTTTGGCAATACACATGACGGTCTTCCGTTTATCGGCCCACATTCTGAATACCCACATTCTTATTTTCTAGAGGGTTATGGTGGTAACGGAACGGTGTACAGTATGTTCGCTGCTTCTATTTTGGCAGATGCTGTTACAGGAGTTGAGAATCGCGATATGGAGCTTTTCTCATTAACGAGAACGAGTAAACCGTCTCCTGTGTAAGCAACGTCTCAAATAAATAAGGGTACAGCTCAGGATTAAAACCCTGGACTGTACCCTTTTCCTATGCAGAGGGTTCTTGCTGATCCGGATGTACTAGCATTTTGCGCATAAATATCCATCCGATGAGCGGGAAAGCCCCAAGCGCCACAATAAGCCAGGTTAACGTTTGTAACGAAGGGCCATTCATGACTGTCAGAATAAATACAGCAAGGCCAAATAAACGACCGACCATCAAACAAAGCTCCCTTAATACGACAAGTTCAACCCTTTTCTCTACATTTTCGCCGCTCGTTCCCATCAGGTCGAATCCTGCCGAAATCATCGGCAAAATATACAATGGCATCGCCAAGGCAGATCCAATTCCCATAATCAAAAGCGTTCCATAGCTGACCTTCCATAATAGCGGGATCAACACGATGAATAACAATATCGCTCCGGCTAACATCCCCCTGGACCTGTATTGCGGCTTAAACCATTTTCCAGCGGCCCAGTAACTCACCAGAGCTACGGCTGAAGTGATTAACGAGAACTGTCCAAGCTTATATTCCTGCTGAGTAGCCACATAGACGAGCAATGCAATTAGAAAGGCAAATACCCCTTCCCGCACGCCTTGTGCAAACAGTCCCATGCCAAGTGGTCTCCATGCGCTATCTTTGGCAGACAACTGTCGCCAAGGTTCAGACCAGCGGTATGTGCCGCTGACTTCCCTTTTTTTCAGAAAAAAACTGAACACGACGGCAATCACATATATCACCAACGATACCGTAAAAATAAGGCGATAACCCGAATTGTCAGCCATTCGTGAAATAATAAGACCTGAGAACCACGGGCCGATAATGCCTGTCATGGAACCCAGTAGACCCACCCAGCCATTGAACAGGTCCCTATTCTCCCGGTCAGTCACTTCAAAGTAAACCACATTGAACGCGATCCAGAACAATCCGAGTGCACATCCAAACAAAATCCCCAAAGGCCATATCCAGTCAACCGCTTTTGGCCCTGCCCATAACACAAGCATGTAAAAAATACCTGACAAGGCCGTTCCCAATCGCAACGCACTCATTTTGTTATGTTCCTTGACCCACTTTCCCGCAAGCCAAAACGTGAGTCCGAGTGCAATTTGCTGGCTGATCGTGAACCATCCCAGCATGGCGTAGTCCGGACGGCTTTTCCACAGATACACATTCAGAAACGTCCCCGACAAAGCTCCGGCTAACACAAACAATCCATTCACGCCTAGTAGCAGAATGGATTGTCGGCCCAGAGAAATCTTCATCTGCTCCCTCCTTATTCCACCTGAAGTTCAGCACTTCACAGGCAAGGTCTAAGGGTTAACGTACCCCAAGCAGAAGGAAAACATGATGAATTTCCCGAAATATTATATTTTCAGAACGTTATACTCCCTTATTTCCGCGCGCTCAAATTCTGGATCAGACGCAGACGGTCATCTTCGGACAAGTTATATTGAACCTGGAAGCAGCCTGAGCATACATACATTTGTACAGAGAACGGCGCATCCAGCAACGAGCCCGTACCAGAGATAGCATTGGCAACAGGATTGAACGTATCCTTGGATGCCTTCTGTGTGCCCGTGAGGATCATGAATTCACGGCAGTGTGGGCATTCCGGCACTTCTTCTTGCAAATCAAGCTGCTTTTCCACGCCTTCTTCGTATTGAATCAGATCATTGCCCTCATCTGCATACTTTGTCAATGTACGAAGCTCCGGCAATTTCAGTTCTACTTCATCTCCCCACAGATTGGCGAGATCCGTAGTTTGTTCATCATCCTCGACATCATCCATATCATAGATGTCTTCCTCGGCTTCACTGTTCTCTTCATCCCCGATATTGATGTTTAGTGTACGATATCCCTTTAATTCATTGTGACAGTAAGGGCATTCTTCTTCAGGCCCTAGCTCCTCATCCCATACAATCTCGGTGTGGCACCATGGACATACTGTTGGTTCCATATTGAATCAACCTTTCTCTTTCAGATAATCATGTGTTCAACACATAAATGACGCCTATGGCAAAAAATACAATCGATGCAGCAAACAGAATCCGTATCAATATTTTCATGAACGGTCCCCCTACATGATGCTCGCGCCAATAACAAATGACAACGAGACGGAAATAATCATGGATATCAATCCAACAGCCCGGTTATCCGCTTCAATCTCCTTGTCAATGGAGAACACCGGTGTCAGAAACTCGAATAGAAAATAGGCAATGAGCAGAAGGACAAACCCAACAAATGACCACGTCATAGCTTCATACACCGATGATTTGGCCTGAATGCAGAAATGAAGCACGTTGCAGATTCCAAAGATCTTGCCTCCTGTAGCCATCGCAACCGCCACATTGCCCTTCTTGATTTCATGCCAGCATTTGTACTTGGTCACCAGTTCAAAGCAAGCAAGAAATACAAGCAGCTCCATAATCGCTACGGAGAAAAATCCGAGCACCATCCCCAAGGGATGAGACAGCAATTGGTCAATCGTCCCTTTCACTCATCGTTCCCCTTCCCCCATTCTGCTGCCTGAACTCACTCAGGAGGCAGAACATCTTTGATTCTCGGTCGGGCTATTCCAATTCTGCGACGGTCACACCGTTCCCGCCTTCTCCGTAATTGCCCAGCCGATAACTTTTTATATGTCTATGCTTACGCAGGTAATCCTGAATACCGGAACGCAAAATTCCTGTTCCTTTACCATGAATAATATAAACCTGACCCAGATTAGCAAGGAAAGCTTCATCAATGAAACGATCTGTCTCCATCAAGGCTTCTTCCAGATTCGTCCCCCGCAAATCCAATTCACTTTTCACATTGTCATCGCGAGTTCGTTTCACGCCTGTTACCGGTTTCTGCTTCGGTTTGGCTTCTGCTGTGGCAGACTGCTGTAATTCAAGGTCATTCAGGGATACTTTCATTTTCATGATCCCCAATTGAACTATAGCTTCCTTGGTGCCTGACATCTCCACCACATGACCTTTTTGATTCAAACTGTAGACAAGTACTTCGTCGCCCGGGCCGATGGCCCGAGACTTCGTTGCCGTTGAAGTGCGCTTAACCGTCTTCTTGCGTTTCTCTGGTTCTGCTTCATCCAGTTGTTTGCGAGCAGCAATAAGTTTGTGCTCCTTCACGGATGCGCCTTCTTCCATTGCGAGCTGACGAAGATCGGCGATAATCTTCTCAGCTTCCGCTCTGGCCTTGTCCACAATGTTGCGGGCATCTTCTTCCGCTTTTTCAATGCGGCGGTCACGCTGCTGTTCCAGCTTCTCCAATTCGGCTTGATGACGGCTGCGCAATTTCTCCATATCCTGGCGAAGACGCTCCGCACTCTCACGTTCTTGCTCCGCCGTAAGCCGGTTCTCTTCCAGGGAAGCGATCATATGCTCTACGCGCTGGTCTTCCTCTTTCACTTCGCCACGGGCGTAATCCAGAATGTATCCCGGCAGACCCAGTCGCTCTGCAATTGCAAACGCGTTACTCCGTCCCGGCACACCAACGAGTAATCGGTAGGTAGGGCTCAGTGTGTTTACGTCGAATTCCATGCTGGCATTAATAACACCTTTGCGCTCATAAGCATATGCTTTCAGCTCACTGTAATGCGTTGTTGCTACCATGCGGCATCCAGTTTGATGCATATGCTCCAGAATGGAGATCGCCAGTGCAGACCCTTCTGCCGGGTCGGTACCTGCCCCAAGTTCGTCGAGCAGCACCAGGCTCTTGGTCGTCATGTTTTTCAATATCCGAATGATATTCGTCATATGACTGGAGAACGTACTCAGGTTCTGTTCAATGCTCTGTTCGTCACCGATGTCCGCGTAAATCGCATCAAATACGCATAGCTGGCTGCCGTCTTCGGCCGGAACGAACAAACCTGACATCGCCATAAGACTCAGTAATCCAATCGTTTTGAGTGTTACGGTCTTACCACCCGTATTTGGACCCGTTACGATAATAGACGTATAATCGTTGCCAAGTTCAATGTCGGTTGGCACCACATTTTCAATGGAGATCAGCGGATGGCGTCCCTTTTTGAGCTTGATGAATCCGCGATCATTCATACGTGGCAATGTGGCTTTCAATTCACGGGCAAGACGTGCTTTGGCAAAAATGAAATCCAGCGATCCCAGCAAGTCAACATCATACAATAACCACTCTGCCTGTTCGCTGACAAGTGCTGTTAATTTCTGTAAAATCACTTCAATTTCGCGTTCTTCCCGGATCCGGGTCTCGCGCAATTTGTTATTCATCGCAACGATGGATTCCGGCTCAATAAACAGCGTTGCTCCTGAACCGGATTGATCATGTACAATCCCGCCAAAGTACGAGCGATATTCCGATTTCACGGGAATCACGAAACGGTCTCCCCGAATTGTAATCAGCTGATCCTGCAGCATTTTGGATACCGTTGAAGAACGAATCATCGAATCCAGTTTCTCGCGAATCCGAGCTTCACCGCCGCGCAGTTCACGACGAATCTGCGCCAGTGTTACACTCGCGCTGTCTGAGACTTCGGCATTGTCGTCAATACAGATACGAATTGCGTCTTCAAGCGTTTTTTGCTCAGATAACTGATCACTGATATAGAAAATCGATTCCACTTTTTCATCATCGTGCAGCGCAGCGATCTGACGTTTCAATCGTCGTGCTGCCAAAGTGGTGTTGGAAATTCCCAATAACTCATGCGGGTTCAACGTGCCCCCTATTTCAGCACGTTTGATGGAAGCGGTAATATCCACAATTCCCCCAAAAGATGGAGAGCCTTTCAGACGATCAAATGTAAAAGCTTCATCTGTTTGCTGGAGCAGCCTCTTCACTTCTTCCAGTTCACTGATCGGCTCCAATTGTTCCGCTTTCTTTTTTCCCATCGTAGTCTGGGCAAAGCTTTGCAATGTATTTAAAATTTTGCGATATTCCAATGTCTGTAAAATTTTCGTGTCCAAGTGTACAACTCCTTCCAAACTATAACTGTATTATAACGAAAGAAACTTTCTAGCGCTATTTAACGAATCCTTCCACACATAACTTGGGACATCGCGCCGCAAACTAGAGGTGTCAGGATTGTGCAACCTCGCCATTGAACAGGATGTACAATGCTCAATCCGATCTGAATAAAGGAGGTATAACACCATGAATTTTCTGGGACATGTCGTGCGATTTATCATCGCGGCAATTGTTTTGATGGTCGTCAGCTGGATCGTACCTGGATTTGCAGTAGGTGGTTTCTGGAGCGCACTGATGCTTGCTCTGGTTATCGCACTGCTCGGCTGGGTTGTTGAAGGCATCTTCGGTAAAAGGGTTAATCCTTTTGGCCGCGGTATTGTCGGCTTCATCGTCAGCGCACTGGTAATCTGGATTGGTCAATATGTCGTAGATCATGTGCATGTCAGTCTGCTTGGGGCAGTTCTGGCTGCATTGGTCATTGGGATCATCGATCTGTTCATCCCGGTTTCCACCCCTTTTGATGCCGGAAGAAGATCCAAAGATCACGCATAGGCTCCAAAGTACCTACTCCCCGTAAACTGTTGCTCACTTCCCCTAAACCTCTGATGGCTTAAACGCCTGATGAGGTTTATTTTTTTAGGTTATGTGCATGCTGATGTTCAAAAAAACGACATAGGCAGCATGTACAGGCATCGTCAATTTGCGGTATGATGACTGGAGAAATCATTCAAATTTTATCCATATCACGCTTTTAAGGAGGCATATGATGAAGAAAGGCATGGCATGGCTTGCAGCCTGTATGTTGATTTTGGTCCTTGCCGCATGTGGTGGAACTGGACAATCCGCGGAATCCAACAGCGAGTCCGATTCGGGTGCAACTGCAAGCGAAGAACTGGTAATCAAAGCAAGCAACTATGAATTTGACCAACCTGAATACCATTTAAAAAAAGGTGTCCCGGTTAAGATTGTTTATGAAAATACAAACGGCAACCATGGCGTTCTCGTACCCGAGCTGAACCTTCAGCTGGATACCAAGAACAGTTCCAAAGTGATTACTCCCGACAAAGCAGGGGAATTTGAAATGTCCTGTTCCGTCTTTTGCGGAAGCGGTCACAGCAGTATGATCTCCAAAATTATTGTTGAAGAATAGTGTTCAAGACAAGGAGCCCCCGTAGCGACGGGAGCTCTTTCTTCATTATAACAAATTGTACAAGAGTGCGCTGTCCAGGATTCCAGGTATGACGTAATCATCCGCTAGGTCTGATCCTGCTCAATCAATTCAATCCATTCGTTATATTCCGTCTGCAATTTCGTATATTCATCCCGCAATTGGCGGTAATCCGTATTCAGTTGCTCCGCCTTCTCCTGCTCCATCTCACGTTCAACCTGCAGCAAACGCAACTGATTGGCCGCGAGCTCGTACCTGTCACCAATCTCCAGCAGTTCATTTTCCATCGTCTGCTTTTCTTCAATCGCTTCTGCACGCTGCTGAGCAAGCTGCTGTCGCTCTTGTTCCAGCTCTTCTACCTTCTCCACACTGGCAGCACTCTCTTTCTGCCAGAGGTTTAATTCATTCTCCAGTGCAGCCCATCGATCTTGCCAGGACTGTTCCTGAGCCGCCCATTCATCAGCACGACGTTGCCAAACCTGATCTTGTTGTTCCGCTTGTTCTACCCTGGAGCTTAGCTCCACTTCCCGAGCAGTCAGCTCTTGCAGGCGAGAGGCGAGCTCTGCCTGTTTGGCAGACAATTCTTCATGCTTAATCTGCCACTCAAGTGCTTCTTCTTCTGTCTGAGTCAGTAAGCTGCGTTGTTCATCCACCCGGGCGGATAGCTGATTGGCATTCTGCTTGGATCCTTCAAGCGCACGCATGATTTCTTTCTTTTCTTCGCTCATTTCATTCAGCTTGCGAGTGTAGTCCTCTTCACGCTGCAGTGCATCACCATAATCCTTGAGGATTTGTTTATAATTTTCCTGCAGCTTGTTCAGTTCTTCACGAGCTTCATTCAATTCACCATCGAGCTCTTTCTGTTCTAGCTCCAGACGACCTGCTTGCGCAATATAATGTTCTGCTTCTTCGCTGGCGTGACGGGCTTCTTCTTTGACAACGGATAATTCATCATGAAGGGACTGTACACCAGACTCCAACGTTTCATTCTGTTCTGCAGCTTCAAGTACCTGTGTCTCCAGTTCACCGATCTCGATCAGACGTTGTTCAGCCTGCTCTTTCCAGGACTGCTCGCTCTGCGTCAGTGCACCAAGTTCATGTTGTAATGTGCGTACTGCCGCATGGGCCTGCTCAAGCACTTTTTGCAGCCTGCGCTGCTCATCCTCGGACTTCACTTCGGCTTCACGAAGTTTCTTGATTTCCTGTTCAAGCTGGCCGTGCTGATCCTGTACTTTTCGCAGCTGTGCTGTCAGTGAAGATTCACGTTCAACGGTCTCGTTATACTGCTCTTTCCATTGCTGTTCCGCTTCCCGGAAATGTTCGGCCTCAGCTTCTGTGTTGCGGAGTTGTTCAGTCAGCTGAGCACTATCAGCTTTTAATTGTTCCAGCTGCTTCTCCAATTCCGTAATTCGACGAAGCTGAACATCCTGTTCCTGTTTGTATACGGCTTTTTCATTGCGCAGCGTTTCAGTTTGACTACGCTCGTGTTGGAGCTGTTGCTCCTGATCCACAACAACCTCTTGAGCATTCTTGAGCTGCTTACGCACCTCGGCTAATTGCCCTTCGACATCGGTTAAGCGCGATTTGGCCTGTTTACGTTCTTCTTCCAACTGCTGCTTCAGCTTGCCTCGTTCTTCTTGCAGCAAAGACTCAGTAGTTACCGCAGCTTCGCTCGCCTGAGTCTGGGCAGCTTCATGGATTTGCTGAAGCTGCTCTTCATAGGCCGCTTCTTTTTCCATCCATTCCAATTCGGCCTGTTCGGATGACTCCTTAAACGTTGCATTCAGCTGTTTAATCTCAGCCAGTCGCTTCTGCTCTGCTTGTTGCTGCAGGGCGGATTGTTCTTCTTTTGCCTTTTCAGTCAGTTCTCGAGCCTGATTCGCGGCAGCTTGCTCTGCCTGCTGTATACGCTGCTCCATCTCAGATTGAAGTTCACGGTATTGAAGCTGAGCTTCTTCCTGAACCTTTTGCAATTGGGCCTCGGCTTGTTCCAATTCAGACAAAATTGCTGCTTCTGCTTGTTCCTTCGCCGTTTGTACTTGCTGTGCGGCTTGAACCTCAATTTTTTGACGTTCTGCCACGGCCCGAGCTTCTGCTTCTTTCAGTTGAGCTGCCGTCTTATCCTGCAGCTCCTTGTATTGTGCAGCCGCTTTGGCCTGGGCTTGCTGCAACTCATTTGCTGAACGTGTCTGTGCTTCCTTCAGTTGGGCTGCCGCTTGCGTCTGTGCATTCTTGATTTGATTCGCTGCTTTTTCTTCTGCTTCTTTCAGACGCGCCTGCGCTTTCTCCTCAGCCGCTTTCAGCTGCGCCGCAGTTTGAGCCTGAAGCTTTTGCTCGCGACCTGCTGCCTGAGTGCGTTCCTGCTCCAGCAATGTATTCAGCTTGGCTATTTCTGCCTGCTGATCCTTCTGGAGCTTCGCGATGGCCTGTTCCGCCTCAGCCTTAAGTTTCGTTGCTTCAGCGAGTGCTTGGTCGCGGCGTTCCAGTTCCTGCTGATGTTCATTTTGTATGGCATTCAGCCGATTAAGTTCATTTCTCATTTCGGTACGTTCACCGGTCAGCATTTTCAACTCATTCCGAATTTCCTGAGTCTGAAGAGACTGCTCAGCCATATGTACAGCTGCCAGAACTGCAATACGCGGGGTATCCAGTCGGGAATGATGTTTGGAGATAGCGCTCATTCGCTCATCCACCAGGTTAGCTACTTGTTTCATATAGTCGGCACTGCTGCCAACCAGTTTATAGGAAGTCCCGTAGATCTCTACGGTGACGCGTGTACGATCAGGTGTAGTCACAGTTGTGCCCTCCTTCAAGTCTGTATGTTGATTCTAAGCTGTAAAACAAAAAAAGTCACATCGATCCTCTAATGCTAAGGATTCGATGTGACTTCAAGCAATTCCTGCTAATCTTTGTTCAAAAAATTGACTTATGTTCTATTTACGCAATTCGGCTCCAAATTGCTCCTCCAGACGAGCAACAACACGAGCATGAACCTCGGTAATTTCCTCATCTGTCAATGTGCGTTCACGGTTGCGATAAACAAGAGCCATCGCTACGCTCTTCTTGTCTTCACCCAACTTGCTGCCTGTGAACACGTCGAATACCTGTACGGTTTGCAGCAGCTCACCGGCAGATTCACGAATCGCACGCAGCATATCCCCAGCTTCGATATCTTTACTTACAACAACCGCGATATCCCGCTCAACTGCTGGGAAACGTGGAAGCTCACGATAACGGATTTCCGCATCCGCTTCACTATAGATGGCTTCAAGTCCGATTTCCGCGAGGTACACATCGTTCAAATCATATTGCTGTTGCAGTTCAGGATGCAATTGACCCATTGTACCAATCAGTTTGCCCTCTCCGCCATCTTTTGCTTCCAGGTATACCGATGCGGAGCGACCAGGATGGAAACCTTCTGGACTGTTTGCCACAAGGCGAATGCGCTGCTCCAGACCCACATAGGCGAACAGGTTCTCAAGTGCACCTTTCAGATCGAAGAAGTCCACTTTCTCTGCTCCCACATTCCACTGCTGGGATGCACGGTTTCCAGTGAGCAACAAGCTCAGGACCGGAATTTCATGCGGTTGCTTCGTCAGCTTTTCTTCTTCGGTGAAGAACACACTGCCTACTTCAAATACAGCCAGTGAATCATGCTTGCGGTTCATGTTATACACCGTTGCGTCCAGCATTTGTGGCAAAATGCTCTTCCGAAGCACGCTGCGATCCTCACTCATTGGCATAGCCAGCTTCACGGCTTTACTGCCTTCTGTCAAAGCAGGGAACAGGGATACTTTATCCGGGTGTACGAATGAATAGCTGATCATTTCCTGCCAGCCACTACCTGCAAACAGGCCACGAATGGTGCGGCGCATCGCTTGCGAACGCGTGTAAGCACCTGGTGTTGTTGGTCCTTCAATCAATGTAGTTGGAATATTGTCGTATCCGTACAGACGGGCAATCTCTTCAAACAGATCCACATCAAGTGTAATATCCCCTCTGCGGCTAGGCACTTCAACATCAAGCAGACCTTGCTGCGCATCACCACACGCAAAGTGCAAACGAGCGAAGATAGTTTTCACTTCAAGCAGGGACAACTCAGTTCCCAGATAGCGATTCAGTTTATCCAGCGACAGCTGCACAACATGTTTATCCGCAGCGGCTGTTCCAGCTTCCACGATCCCCTGATGAACTTCGCCTTCCGCATAACGCTGAATCAATTCAGCCGCACGGTTCAATGCCGTAATGACAGCAGCCGGATCAACTTCTTTCTCAAAACGCATGCTTGCTTCGGAACGCAGCCCCAGTTGGCGCGACGTTTTCCGAACGGTTCCGCCGTCGAACTTGGCGGATTCCAGCAACAGATTTACTGTGGTTTCCGTTACCTCGGAATTCTCGCCACCCATAACACCCGCGATGGCTACCGGTTTCACGCCATCGGTAACGAGCAGCATATGCGGCTCCAGCTTGCGCTCCTGGCTATCCAACGTCACGATCGTTTCGCCTTCTTTGGCCATCCGCACTTCAATGTGGCCCTTCTCCAGCTTATCTGCATCAAAAGCATGCAGCGGTTGTCCGTATTCCAGCATGACATAGTTCGTGATGTCAACGATATTATTGATCGGACGGATGCCAGCGGCCATCAAACGATTTTGCATCCACTGCGGGGAAGCTCCAAGCTTGATCCCAGTTACATAGCGAGCTGCATAATGACTGCATTGTTCGCCAGCTGTAATCTCAACCGAGATATGATTCGCAGCCGCATCACCGATCTCCACCAACTTTTGAGTTGGATCAGGCAGTTTCACTTCACGACCAAGAATTGCGCCTACTTCATAAGCTGCACCCAGCATGCTCAGACAGTCGGAGCGGTTCGGTGTCAGGTCCAGTTCAAGAACATGATCATCGAGACCAAGCACTTGGCTGATTGGTGTGCCCACTTCCGTTTGTGCTGGCAAAACGAGAATACCTTCCTGTTGATCCTTAGGCAGCAACTTGTCGTTCATGCCCAGTTCTTTCGCAGAGCAGATCATGCCAAGGGATACAACGCCGCGCAGCTTGGCTTTTTTGATATCGAGTCCACCAGGGAGCTTCGCTCCAACCAGGGCAACGACTACCTTTTGACCGGCATCCACATTTTTTGCACCACATACGATCTGCAGATCTTCTTCCTGTCCGGCATCAATCACACATACATTCAACTTATCAGCGTCAGGGTGCTTCTCCTTGCTCTTCACATAACCGACAACCACGTTGTTCACGCCCTGGTTCCGGTTCTCCACTACATCAATCTCAATCCCCGCACGAGTGATTTTCTCTGCCAGCTCCTGCGGTTCCACGCCTTCCAGCGCGATATAATCAGACAGCCACTCTGTCGATACTCTCATGGACGTTCACTTCCTAATCTATGAATTGGTGTTGCAAATGAAGGGCGTTCGCCCTGTATGCTACTTCGGTAATTACAGTCGTCCGAATTGTTTCAGGAACGCCATATCACTGTTGTAGAAATGACGAATATCATCAATGCCGTATTTCAGCATGGCGATACGCTCTACGCCCATTCCGAATGCAAACCCACTGTATTTCTCCGGATCATAACCGCCCATCTCAAGCACTTTCGGGTGAACCATACCGCCGCCCAAAATCTCAAGCCAGCCTGTCTGTTTACACACCCGGCAGCCACTGCCACCACATTGCACACAAGTGACATCCACTTCAGCACTTGGCTCGGTGAACGGGAAGAAGCTTGGACGCAGACGAATTTCGGTGTGTGAACCGAACATTTCGCGTACGAATTGCAGTAAGGTACCTTTCAGGTCACTCATGCGAATGTTCTCGCTAATAACCAAACCTTCAACCTGATTGAACTGGAACGAATGCGTCGCATCGTCATCGTCACGACGGTATACTTTACCCGGACAGATGACTTTTACAGGCACTTCACCTTTCATGCTTTGCATGGTGCGAACTTGAACCGGTGACGTATGCGTACGCATCAACAGGTCTTCTGTTACATAGAAGGAATCCTGCATATCACGGGCCGGGTGGTTCTTCGGCAGATTCAGGGCTTCGAAGTTGTAATAATCCATTTCAACCTCAGGACCTTCCGCTACGCGGTATCCCATACCGATGAAAATATCTTCGATTTCCTGTACCACTTTGGTCAGTGGATGCAGTCCGCCTTGACGTCCACGACGTCCTGGCAGGGTCACATCAATTTTTTCGGATTGCAGACGTTTCGCCGTCTCTTCCTTCTGGAACTGCTCCTGCTTGCTGTCAATGACTTCTTCAATCGCGCCGCGAACATCATTGGCGACCTGACCGATTACCGGACGTTCCTCTGCACTAAGCGCACCCATGCCGCGCAAAATCTCGGTCAATGCACCCTTTTTCCCCAAATACTTCACACGCAGATCACTCAGCGTCTGTGGATCGTTCACGCCAGACAGCTGTTCCAGCGCTTCGATCTTTAATGCCTCCAAACGTTCTTTCATGTGTAAATGCCCCCTTTATGTGGTGTTAATGCAACAAAAAAAGGCCTTCTCTCCCCTGAAGGGACGAAAAGACCGTGGTACCACCCTTGTTAGACATTCAGTGCTGCCCGGCCCTTCCGGCCTGCAACATGTTTGCCTCACTCTATACGGAATAACGACCGTTAACCGTTACCCCCTACTAACTCCTGCGATGAATCGCAAAATCTGGTTCAGGGAACCGCTCCGGAGTGAATTTCAGCAGCCTTGTTCTACAGAAACGCTCTCAATCTACGGCGCTTCCTCCCTGTCCAGAGGCACTGCTTACTTGTCTCCATCATCACGTTTGCATGTCAGATAAACCTTCAAATTTACTGATGATCGTCCATTATTATATGCAAAATCGCTCGAAATAGCAAGCCGTAAAGCCGCAGGATCAAACGTTAAGCCAAAAAGTAAAACGGCATAAGCTTCATCAATCCATTACTTCTGTTTTCGCAGCTCGTGCAACTGTTTCAAACGACACTGAATTTCGCGAACCTCGGCAACTTCAGTCGCCCTTTGAATTACGTCATCAGGCTTCGTCAATACATCATTGCCCGCACTGTTCATCGGAGATAACAACTCGGATAAACGCATCTCAAGCCGCAGCCGTTCATCATCTGACTCCCGAACCTCAAGGACAGACTCTCGCATTTTAATGGATTGCTCCCAGTCCTCTACCCCGCCTTCGAACAGTGTAGCTTTCCCACCGGGTTCCAGATCAAGCAAGCGGCTGGCGAGTACTTTAGTCAACATACGGTCATGGGATACGAGCACCAGTGCTCCGGATGCCTGCTTCAATATATTCTCCATCACTTCCTGTGTGTCAATATCCAGATAATTGGTCGGCTCATCCAGCACCAGCACGTTGGCTCCCCCGAAATACAACCGCAGGAACGCAACCCTGCACTTCTCCCCCATACTCAAATCCCCAATACGCTTGAACACATCATCTCTTGAGAATAAAAAGCATCCCAGAATGGTACGTGCAGCACTTTGTGTCATGGATGGAAGACTGAGCAAACTGTCCAGAAGCGTCTGACTTTCCGGTAACCCCTCAAGCTCTTGCGAAAAATAACCAATTTTCAGCTGTGGATGACGTGTCACCTTGCCTTGAGAAGGTTCCAGCTCCCCAATCATCAGTTTGAGCAGTGTCGTCTTGCCTGTGCCATTTGGACCACGTACGGCAAGACGATCTCCACGTTCGACCGCAATCCGGAGATTGTGAAGCAATGTTGGGCTTCCTGGATAACCAAAGCTAACGTCTTCCAATGCAAGGAGCTGGCGGGCAGCCAGCGTGTTCACTTGCAGCTCCATGTTCAATTTTGCAGCTTCGCGGGGTTTATCCACGCGTTCCTTCTCCAGACGCTCCAGTTGTTTTTGCTTGGCATGGTAGCGGGAAATGTTCTTGTTGGCTTTCGCTTTGTAAAAGCTCTGGGTGATTTTGACCTCCACATCGGTCGCTGAATTATGAGCCTGATGAAACCACTGCTGATAATTGCGGATTGTCTCTTCGAGCGCTTTCCGTTCCAGCTCCTGCTTGCGATAGGTTGCTTCCTGCTCACGCAATTCGCGTTCCTTATGGCCTTTGTAGTCAGTGTAGCCTCCCTTATATTTGGTCAGTGCATCCGGGCTAAACTCAATGACACCCGTTGCGACCTGATCAATAAAGGTCCGGTCATGAGAGACAAACAACAATGTTCCGGCATAGGCGGAAAGCCATTCTTCAAGCCAGCGCATGCTCTCTTCATCCAAATGATTCGTCGGTTCATCCAGGATCAGAAATTTGGGTTTACTCACCAATAGTCCTGCGAGACGAGCCTTCGTTTTTTGCCCACCACTCAAAGAATGATACGGCCGACTCCAATGTTCCAACGATAACCCCAGACGCGTCAGTACCTTCTCTACCTCAGTCTCCCACATATACCCGTTCAATTGCTCATATTGTTCCATCGCTATTGTATAAGCTTCAAGCAGCCGCTGCTCATCTGCCGCTTCACTGTTGCCCATCCGTTGTTCCAGTTCTTCCAGGTCACGCTTCACCTCGTAGATCCGCCCACTTTCCTGCCGGACGGCATCAAGCACATTCAACTCAGGTTCGATCAAGGAGCGCTGGCGCATGAACCCCCACTCCTGTTGCGGAATGTGGCGTTCGATGCGTCCACCACCCTCTTCTTCTCCCAGAATGATGCGTAATAAGGTGGTCTTGCCACAGCCGTTGCGACCCAGAATGGCAAGCCGCTCCCCTTCATTTATTTCCAGATTCAATCCTGCGAACAACTCATTCCCGTTCCACTCTTTCGATACTTCATGTAGGCGTACCATTGTCATCATGAGGCCTCATCCTTCCTGCATTTCAAAATAAAAAAACCGCTGGCATCAGCCGGCGGTCTGGCAATTTAGGATTGGATAAAGCGTCAAAAACAAGCATAAGATACCCCACGGTATGAACAAAGAACCCAAAAAAAGGGTCACACAAGCCAGAACAGCCTGCCCGTTTCCATACCTGATCCCATAGCTGAATTTGGACACACGAATCCCCTCATTGCTCAGCCGCTTTGGCTGACTGCGTCAATAAACTCTCTGCAGTTACTGGGGTTCAATTCATGTGTTTTACTTCATGGGACGTATGGTTACCTCTCATTCATGTGTAGTATCGATTTCTCCGTTATTGTACCAGAAGATGGGGGAAAAGCAAAGGTTTTGAATTCGGATTCAGTGATATTCTCCATTTAAACATGACTTAAAATACACTATCTTTGAAAAAAAAAAGAAAACCCTTGTTATCACAAGGGCTTTTAGGTGTTACATTAGTTAAGCGGGTGATGGGAATCGAACCCACGCTATTAGCTTGGAAGGCTAAAGTTCTACCATTGAACTACACCCGCGCGAATGACGATCGGGACGACACGATTTGAACATGCGACCCCCTGGTCCCAAACCAGGTGCTCTACCAAGCTGAGCTACGTCCCGTCAAGTTCCGAGGAACATTAACATGAATTTTACAAAATTAATATACCATGATCATCCAACGCTTGCAACTTCTTTTTACCATTTCGCCCCTAACCTTTCAAAACAAAACAAGACAGAAGCGTGTCCACGCCCCTGTCTATCCTTACCCCGTGGGTTTATCCACATCCCTCAAAAACTTTTTTTCAAAATCGTCTGCCACAATCGGTTTGCTGAAAAAGTACCCTTGAGCCTCATGACAATGCTGATCACGAAGAAATGAAAGCTGGTCTTCATTTTCAACGCCCTCAGCCGTTACTTTCAACTGCAGGTGATGAGCCATTGACGTAATAGTCGACACAATTGCCGCGTTATTACTGTCCTCCATCACTTCATTGACAAAGGAACGGTCGATCTTGAGACGGTCAATCGGCAGATCTTTCAAATAATGCAGTGAACTGTACCCGGTGCCAAAATCGTCAATACTGATGTGCACTCCAATTTCCTTAATTTTGCGCAACTGCTCAAACGCACGATCCTTGTCAAATGTCATGCTCTCCGTAATCTCAAGCTCAAGCCACACAGGCTCCAAACCTGTCTCCTTGAGAATGCCGCTGATGTTGTCCAGCAAATGGGAATGCCTGAATTGTCTCATGGATAAGTTAACCGATACACACAGCTTGCGATAACCCGCTTCTTGCCAGCGCTTGTTCTGTGCACACGCCTCACGCAATACCCATTCTCCAAGCGGCACGATCAGCCCGCTCTCCTCAGCAAGAGGAATAAATTCCGCAGGGGATACCGTCCCTCTCAGCGGATGCTGCCAACGTACCAAAGCCTCCATCCCCACAATTAAACCACTCGCCAGATTAACCTGCGGCTGATACACAAGATAGAATTGCCCACGATCCAGCGCTTTGCGCAAGTCATTCTCAAGCTGCAAACATTCTTGGGCTTTCATCTGCATCGCATGGGCATATCGGTTTAGCTCCATTCCCTGCTCTTTGGCATTATGCAGCGCCGTATCCGCATTCTGGATGATCTCCTCCGGTGAGTCTCCGTCATGCGGGAATATCGCCATACCGATACCCAGCGTGAGATGATATTCGTTCCCATCAACCGTTAGAGGTTTTTCAAACAACTGCAAGATCGATCTTGTCCGCTTTAACGCTGTATCGGTTGTACAGAAGTCTGTCATTGTCAGCACGAATTCATCTCTTCCCAGTCCGAACACTTCCTCTCCTGGGAGCGAAGAATGCTTCAAACGCTGTCCTACCTGACGAAGTACACGGTTAGCTGCTTGTTGACCCAGTGAATCATTAATTGTTTTGAATCGGTTAATGTTCAATACCAGTACACCGACAAGCTGCTCCTCTACCATAGCTGCATTCATCATCACTTTCAGTCGCTGAGAAAGACGACGGCGATTCGGCAGCCCTGTCACATCATCATGGTGAGCAATAAAGTTCATTTTCGCTTCAGCCACCTGCTGTTTGAGGAAAGGTGTATCCACTACAGACGAATACAGTCCCTTCTGGATGAAGAAATAGCCCAAACAATTGCTTAACAGACCTAGCAACAGATTGAGGTCATTAATCTTCGTAGCAGAGACAAAGTAACATTCTCCAAAGAAAAAACAGAGGATTGCACAAAGAATGGTAGGCAGATCACCATCTTTTCCTTTTTTCCATTGAACGAATAACACGACCGCAGTCACACCATACAGGATTCCAATCAGAAAATGAATTCGGGTAAACATGCCGCCAAGCACATTGCCCTCCAGCAAGTTCGGCAGTACAGCCCATTCCTGGATAGACACTGTATACAAAACAACAAAAATACCGAGTGTTCCACTGAAGATTAAAAATTTGCGTGGTAACGCAATTCCCCTCTCACGGACTGCATATATGAACAGCAAACCTGCCGCACAAACAAGAGCTCCAAGCGACATCATCTTCAATGAGAACTCCGACTCCACCATCGCGCCATTCGGCATTTCTTCGGCAAAAGAAACGATGTGAACTAATTCAAACAAACCAATCAATAAAAACAGTATAGTCATAAGGACCCTTCGGAGGGTCAATCTTTGAGTCTGAAATAACCAGCTTTGATTATAAATGCCGATACAGGCCGCTGCCGCAGCGAAGCCACCCAAGAGTGTCAACACCGGGTAACCCGATATGATCAGATCAGAGCTTGCAGAAGAACGAAACCATTGACTTGCGAGGAAACACAATAAGCCGCCTATCGCGACCCAACCTATTTTTCTCTGATCTTGCTGATTAGCCTTCATGCCGTGTTTTTCCTTCCCGGGGTCACCTATCCTGAAATAACCTTAACGATATATATAAATCTACATTGTTACAATATTCGACATTTTTATATCTACCAACGCTCAATTCACATGTGGAAACATGCTATCTGGTACATAATAACATTTATTTCCGCAGACGTGAACAAAAAAATAAGCACTCCTAGGAATATTTATTCATAGATATGTAGAAAAACAAGGCAATAAGAACTAAAAAAACATGAACTCTCCATCGGAGTCCATGTTTTTTTATATTTGCAAATGTATTTTAGACTATTTTCCGCCCCATGTGCACCTTTCGACTTAAAACGCTAATGCGCTAAAGTTATAGACGTATTAGATCCGTCTCTTGTTGACTTGAAATCCATTTCAAGAATCATGCGGCAAGCTTATTTGTCAAAATTCACTTCTGGTGTTGTCAATTTATCATAGAAATCAACAACCTTATCTTTGTCTTCCGACGAACGCAGTGCCATCGCTGAGCGAGGATGCTCGTCCAATGTACCTGTAATCATATAAGGCAAAATGTAACCCCATTCTTCTTTTTCACGGAGAGGAACCATCAATTGCTCCAATACACCAAGTACTGGACGCAGATTGTATTTCGTGCCTTTCAAATGAGCAACAAGCAGTTCAGTCGGACAGTTCCCTGCAGCACGTCCCATACCGTATACGGAAGCATCCAGCAGTTCAACGCCAAGTTCAGCTGCTACCAACGTGTTTGAGAACGCCAGTTGCATATTATTGTGTGTGTGAACGCCAAGACGTTTGTTCGGCAGATGAGTTTTGAACTTCTCCACCAGATATTTCACATCGTTATGATCCAGGCTTCCATAGGAGTCTACTATGTATATAACATCCACAGCACTTTCCTTGATCAGTTCAAATGCTTCCAGCAGTTCATTTTCCATAACATTAGACAATGCCATAATGTTCAGTGTCGTTTCATATCCACGATCGTGGAACGTTTGAACCAGAGCAAGTGCCTTGTCTACATCCTTGCTGTAGCAAGCTACACGGATCAGATCCAGCATGCTTTCGCTGCGTGGCAAAATGTCATTCTCGTCCACACGTCCAACGTCAACCAATGCAGACAATTTGGTGTTGCCTTTTTGCGGAATAACCTTGCGCAGGAAATCATCATTCAGAAAACGCCATGGTCCTGCTTCTTCTGCACCTTTCAAGAGCTTAGGTGAATTTTTGTATCCAATTTCCATATAATCAGCGCCAGCTTCATTCAATCCAGCATAGAGCTGTTGAACAAAGTCCACGCTAAAGTCCCAGTTATTTACCAATCCGCCATCACGAATTGTACAATCTACTATTTTGCAATGATTTGTCTTCATTAATGTCTGCTCCTTTTCTGACCAACTTGTGTATTCCTCTCATGATACTTGAACGTAACAAGAAAAGTAAAGGGATTCCCGACTTATTTACTTCGATAAGATTTCCATATCCGATCAATCTCACTCATCTCGGAAACGTCAGGAGATTTCTTTCCATAGCGTACAGCGTTATAGGTATCTGGTAGCATTGCAGAGAGCTTCTGATCATCTTCTCTGGCCCCATGCTGAACAATCGTCTCCGCAGCCTCCAGTGGCGTATGTGCACCCTGTATATCCACTCCCCGGTGTGTAGCTCTGTCCATCCACTTCCGATAATAGTATCGAATACGTTCAGCTTCCTGTGAGGGCAGCGACTCCTTCTTGCGAAACCAGGATTTGCGCGTTTTTGCAGGTACTTCTAACGTTTCGCTGATGTCCACATACTCCGTCCGGGGTTCTACATTCTTCTGACCGGGCTGCAGCAGCCCTTTGAAGCGCTCCATAAGTTTGTTTATGGCCTTCTGCCCCAGACGTAGGATAAGCCACAGGATCACAACTGCTACAGCCCCCATGACTACCCAACCCAGGATATCCCAGAAAATAGAGGGCTCCCCTGCCGGTTCCATTCCTTCAGGTATCATTGGTGGTTCATTTGGAGCTGTAGGCGTAATAGGTGGCTCCTGATTGGAACTCGAGCCTATCAAACCTCTGATCCATGCAAGCAGACGGTCACGCAGTGGTCCTAGCCAGGCAACAAGACTGGGAAAAGCGCCAATCCCTGCGATCACAATCAGCATCCATAACAGACGCTGGTGATTCGCCCGGGCAAACTCACGTAACACGATCCTTCTTGAGCCATCATTTAATATCGCACGATCCAGCTGCACACTGTATTGACCTACCAACCAGCCAACAAAACTGATTAGTCCCGCTGTATATATAGTTCCAGTGTAAGCCCGAAGAGGTTGCATGAATTCAATTCCATTGGCCGCCCCACTGAGCACAATTGCACTGAGTACACCCCAAATCTGCAAGCGCCAAATCAAAATCGAACGGAAGGCAGGTTGAAAGTTCAAACCAATATAGGCTGAAATTACACCCCATACCACTGCCGTCAGCAAATCAGGTAAAGGAAGTGCCCATAATATTGCGATGACCAATGAGAGCAGCAGTCCCATAAGCAACGCTGCACCCCATCGAATAAACGTGTTTTTTTCGCTGATGGTTGGTAACCTGTGCTGTACCCACTGACCTAACCAGCCAGCAATAACAAAGATAGCCATTAATGTGGATGGCAAACGCCACGTTGCATAAAGGGAAGTCAGCGTTAAAAGCGGATAGAAATATACACCAATCAACAGAACGCTCGACATGGATAACAGCAGTCTTTCTTTGGTACTGTTGCTGTTGGACTCATTCATGCACTCACCGCCTTAGCATCGCTTTTCCCGCCCTCTACCGGGAGTATGGTCACACGGTGGCCTTGCTCATGCAAACGCGCAATTTCATGCTCCATGGCTGGAGATACATAGGACGTAATTAAGAGATAACTGCGAACCTGCTGGGCTTCTTCATTCCGTTCTACTTCATCACTCAGGAACTGCTCCATGGGAACCATGCATTTCAACTCTGTCTCTGCCATAGCCTCCAGCAGCATTTCCAGATGAGGACTGCCGTAATCCGGCTCAATCCGCAATGGATCACGCCCTCCACTCACACGGTAGCCATTATGAGCAAACCCTGCGGGTAACCCTCTTCCAATGGCATCTACTGCTGCGGTTGCCGCATAACGGAGTGCTCGTTCAATCATCTCCGGGCGGGTAACGACACTCCACATGTCCGCCGACTCCTGAATGTTGACCACAATCCAGGATTGAGGATCCGCAGTCCATCCCTGCTTGTAAACCTGTAATTCTCCCGTACGTGCACTCGCTTTCCAATGAATACGGTTCATCGGATCACCTGCACCATACGGACGTACCCCGAGAATCAGAAAGGGATCTTCAACAATCCACCGGGATACTTCAACCTCCCCCTGCCATACCTGATAGATCGCAGGCAGATCCTCCGCATGAACAAGTGAAGGGTATACGACCATGGATAGATGAACGGGAATTGGCTTCGACGTACGCCAAAGGCCGAACAGATCCCCTCCGGTCATGGTTACGGTGTTTAACGTGTAGATCCCACGTCTACTGCATACAAAAGGATGCTTGCGCGTAATACGGGTAATCGGTTTCAAAGTAAAGATACTTTTATGATTCTGATAGATATCTCCCTGACTGATATCCATGCCTGAACCGGAACGAAATACAAATGATACTGGCATCATAGCCTCAAGTCTGAGCCATGGAACCGATATTCGTTTTTCATTCGCAATTGTCTCTACCATCTCCAGCTCATCCCCGGCGTAACAACGCATTTTGCTGAACTGTCTGGTGTACGTCAGCTTGCGTAAAGCCGGACGGCCGAACCATATGCCGTGTACTCCGATAACAATGCCTCCGACAATGACTAGCCATAGTAATGCCATATGTTATAGCCCGCTGCCTGCAGCAAGATTCTCCGTCGGCACTTCAGTCTGGCTCAGAAGCTCCTGAATAATACGTTCCGCCAAGCCCTCTTGTTGCCTCACGCGGTTGCGGAATACAAGTCGATGGGCTAGCACGGGCTCCGCCAATATTTTAATATCATCCGGGAGAACAAAGTCTCTGCCATGTAATGCAGCCCAGGCCTGACTTGCCTTGAGCAACGCCTGAGCTCCTCGTGGACTTACGCCCAGTGAAAGCTCGGGATGCTGCCTAGTCGCTTCTGTCAGACGGATAATATATCGCAACAGATCTTCGTCGATTTGGACCGATGTATAAGTGCCCTGTGCCTCGAGCAGCTGCTCGCGACTAAGGATAGCGGACAGATCAGCAACAGAACGGCTCGCTACCGTACGTCTCAGAATTTCTACACTTTCTTCACTGCTTGGATAGCCCATCCGGATCTTCATCATGAAACGATCCATCTGTGCCTCTGGTAACGGAAAAGTTCCCTGGTTATCTACCGGGTTTTGTGTGGCAATGACGATAAACGGTCGTTCCAGCTGTCTGGTCGAACCATCAATGCTAATCTGCCGTTCCTCCATACATTCCAGCAAACTGGACTGGGTACGCGGTGTAGCCCGGTTAATCTCATCTGCCAGCACCAAGTTGGCAAACAGGGGGCCAGGTCTGAATTCAAAGTCACCTTCTTTTTGGTTAAAAAAATGAATACCCGTCAAATCAGATGGCAACAGATCCGGTGTGAATTGAATACGCTGGAAGGTACAATCCAGTGAAGATGCTACGGATTTTGCCAACAAAGTTTTCCCCGTACCGGGCACGTCCTCCAGCAGGACATGTCCTGAAGCGATGATGGCTGTCATCACAAGCTCAATCGTATGGTCTTTGCCCACAATGATCTTCCCTACATGGTCCATTAACTGTTTGTTCATTTGTTCCATTCCCTGGATATTCATAATTGGTTCTTCCTCCCGTAAATTGAGCTATGTATTCGCATTCATTCTAACTATAACCCTAATCGTCCCAACAAAAAACAACAGGAATCGGCGGGTTAGCCAATTCCTGTTCGCATAACTCTTTTCTTTACACCAAGGGAAGCATGATGATGAACCGGGTGCCTTCCCCCTTTTTGCTATCCACAGAGATGTTGCCCCCGTGATTTTTGATAATGCGGTAACTCACGGAAAGTCCCAGCCCTGTTCCGCTCTCCTTGGTGGTAAAAAACGGGTCAAACAGGCGCACAAGGGTGTTGTGGTCCATTCCCTGTCCATTATCAGCAATGGAGATCTGCACATACTTGTTCTCGGTTCCCGTGGAGATCTGAATCAAGCCTGTGTGCTCTTCACCCACATCCTCGATGGCATCCATTGCGTTTTTAACCATATTCAAAATGACCTGCTTAATCTGTTTGACATCAATGGACACATTTAACGGGACTTCTGCTTCATCCAGGGTGATCTCGCACCCCTTCATTAATCCTTCGCTTTCTGTCAGCAAGACCACCTCTTTGAGCAAAGAGTTAACAGACATAATGGTCTTCTGAGGAGCTGACGGTTTCGAGGAATTCAGAAATTCGTAGATAATGTCGTTCGCCCTGTCAATTTCCGTTAGAATGATTCGAGCGTACTCGTCTTTCCCCAATTGCAGCAAATGAGGCCGAAGCAACTGGATAAATCCGCGGATAGCCGTCAAAGGATTCCGAATTTCATGGGCAATAGATGCCGAAATCCGCCCCAACATTGCAAGTTTGTCATTTTGATAAGCGGTCTGCTCAATCTGTTTATAATCGGAAACATCCTTCACACTGAACAGGAAGTCCCCATCCATCTGATCCCCGTACGTTACTGTAACCAGCCAATGCCTGCCATACTCGTCAATCAATTCATGATAGCGCTTACGATGAAAGATAGTTTCCCGATAGATGCGTAAAATTTTCTTTTTCTTGAATCGGCTCATCTGTGGATGATGCAGCATTTGCATCAGGGTGCAGCCGCTCAATAGACTCCTAGGAAGCTCCAACAATTTTGCCATCTGAACGTTAATAAACGTCAATACACCGTTACTGTCAAACAACATAATACCGCTATCCAGATGTTCCAGGACATTCTCATACTTGTTGTTATCCAGATGTACAGGCGGGAATCCATCCGTTGGTCGAGGCACTGTATCCTGAAATTCACTAATCATGTCAGGTTCCTCCTTTTCACGTAAATGATAAACTTGCCATTCGGACATCATATCATCACAGAAACAGGAAGGGCCGATTATATTTTTCATTACCGGTGCCCTTTCATTAGGGGGCTGAGCCGAAAATATGGATGGCATGTCCGGAACCCAAGCTGATCTATTCCGGGTAACCAAGAGTCGATCCGGAAAACATTATACGTCTGTTCCATTCTAACCTTCTCCTATTCCCAAACACGAACATTTTTTGCTCCGCCTCTTTTGCAAGTCTGTTTTTATCATAGACAAGTTTATAGAAGGGAGTCAATCGGAGAAAGTGTCGAATGGAAATTATTTTAAGAAAAACCGTGAATTAGTTTCTATATACAACAAAAACGAAGCTTTTTCGCTCGATTAGCGAATAAGCTTCGTTCGTATAGTTTAAATTTTAAATAATTAAATTCAATCTATAATCCACTCTTGTTATGCTGAATTTTGAGTCTGCGCTGACTCATGACGGCTAAGCGACGCTTGAGTTCGCTTTCCCACTTCTCATCCTTCATTTCCTTGGCAAGACGAAGTAGATCCAGAGACATGTCGATCTGACGCTGCACAATGACCATAGCATCCTCGCTTTCACGATTCACGCAATTTTCAAAAATCGCATCTTCATCTTCCGTCACGTAATCTTGGAAATCAATCTCCGACGCACCATCTCCATGCGCATATTCAGCCAAAATTTCATATTCATTTTCCACTTTATAATGCACTTCTACCCGGTGACACACCGGACAAAACAGCAGGGGAACATTATGAACCTGGGTGCGGTAATGCTTCAGCGTGCCCTTTGTTCCCACCATACTTGCCCCACAACAGTAACTCATTTTTGTTCACCCTCCTTATAACGTGCCGAGACTTTTTAATGGATAGCAGTCCCGTACACTTCAAGCACTTCCGAAAAAGGAATAGTTCCATCAGTGTATCACATTCATGTACAAATTATAAATGCAGAGCACCGGAATATTTACCGGGTTTCCATACCCTATTCGCCTTGAGGCCCTTCGATTCCTCTTTCCAGAGATAAAATGAAGGCTTTCTTCTATTACATCATTACCACGTTTACGTCCCTGTTTAAACACTTTTCTTCCTTTAGGGCCTATATTCTCGCAAAAGGGTGCAAAAAGCCCTCAATCCCATGAGGGATGAGGGCTTGAACAATAAACGTTCAAGTTCAATCAGACTTACAGGTTGCTGTCGCCTGGTTTCCAGTTCATTGCACACAATCCACCGGATTGCAGAGCTTGCAGTACACGAAGTGTTTCTTCAACACTACGGCCTACATCATTGTGGTTAACCACTTGGTATTTCAATTCGCCTTCTGGATCGATGATGAACAAGCCGCGCAGTGCAACGCCTTCTTCTTCGATCAAAATGCCATAATCTTTAGCAACTTGTTTCGTGATGTCGGAAGCAAGCGGGAAGTTCAATTGACCAAGACCATTGCTGTCTTTAGGTGTGTTGATCCAAGCTTTGTGGCTGTGTACGGAGTCAACGCTTACGCCAAGAACTTCAGTATCCAAAGCTTTGAATTGCTCAGCAGCATCACTCAAAGCTGTAATTTCAGTTGGGCACACAAAAGTGAAATCCAAAGGATAAAAGAAAAATACGAGCCATTTGCCACGATAATCGGACAGTTTTACGGAACCAAAGTCTTGTCCATCTCCCGATACTGTTTCCATTGCAAAATCCGGTGCGGGTCTACCAACCAAACGTTCTGCCATAACTAACAATTCCTCCTTTGGGATTATGTAAGCACTCAAGTTGAATGCTCATCATCAAGAAAAACGAGAACGCTTTTCCTGTAATTAAAATGAGTTTGTTACTTGATAACAAGTACAAGTAAAATGTTATCATCCGGACTTCTCAAAGTCAAGATTATAATCGTTGTTTTTTTATAATAATTATAAATAAGGATTTTTCGTGGCAAAAATCGTAAAGGAACAGCCCTCTGCAATTCCGGATCGGAGCAAAGGGCTGTTCTGTAGTTATTATTATTAAGCCTGTTTCTGAATTGCCGCGACGATCAGATCGCCCATTTCTGTCGTGCTGATCGCTTTGCTCTTGTCTACAGCGATGTCGCTTGTACGATGTCCCGCATTGAGCACATCAGATACAGCTGCTTCAATTGCATCAGCACCTTCCGCATAACCAAAAGTTGTACGGAACATCAACGCCAGCGAAAGGATCGTTGCGATTGGGTTCGCCAGTCCTTGGCCTGCGATATCCGGTGCTGAACCGTGTACCGGCTCATACAGACCAAAGCTGCCTTCACCCAGTGATGCAGATGCCAGCATGCCGATCGAACCTGTCAGCATCGCTGCTTCATCACTAAGGATATCTCCGAACATATTTTCAGTCACGATAACGTCAAAGCTGGATGGACGACGCAGCAATTGCATTGCACAGTTGTCTACAAGCACATGCTCCACTTCAACATCCGGATATTCCGGTGCTACACGGTTAACGACTTCTCTCCAAAGACGGGAAGTTTCCAGCACGTTAGCCTTATCTACAGAAGCCAGCTTTTTGCTACGTCCTTGAGCAATTTCAAACGCCTGACGAACGATGCGCTCCACTTCCGTTACATTATATACGCATGTATCCACTGCTTCTTCGCCTTGTGCACCTTCACGTCTGAACTTTTCACCAAAGTAGATTCCCCCGGTCAACTCACGCACGACCATCAGATCCGTACCTTCCAGCACTTCCGGTTTCAAGGTGGAAGCATCCTTCAAGCAATCAAATACCACTGCCGGACGCAGGTTCGAGAACAGTCCGAGCGCTTTGCGAATGCCAAGCAAGCCTGTTTCCGGACGCAATTCCTTGCTGTTGTTGTCCCACTTTGGACCGCCAACCGCTCCGAGCAGCACAGCATCCGCACTCTTACATACTGTCAGTGTTTCTTCAGGAAGCGGTGTACCTTTCTCATCAATGGCGATTCCACCAAACAGCGCATGCTCTGTCTCAAAACGGTATCCGAAAACTTCCTCCGTACGTTTGAGAACTTTCTCTGCCTCCGCTACAACTTCTGGACCGATTCCGTCACCTGCGATAACTGCAATTTTTTTCACGTCTGCCATGGGTTGTCCACTCCTTATATCCATTCATTCGGTTATTCACTTCAATGATTAACGTGTCATTTTTAACTCTCTCTTTTGTATCATATTCGGAGGTCATTTGACCAAGATATACAATCTATGACTTTAATAGTTTTTGCCTATAAGTGGTTTTGGATTGGTTGTTCTGTACCTCTGACTGAGTTAAAATAAAGCCTGAAGACAAATTCAGGTAACTCAGGAGGGATTGCAATCATGCAATACACGTACTTGGGAAAATCAGGTCTTAAAGTCAGCCGGATCTGTCTCGGCACGATGAACTTTGGTCCTGCTACAGACGAAAAAGAGGCATTCCGTATCATGGATGCGGCACTCGATGCCGGTGTGAACTTTTTTGATACCGCTAACATTTACGGCTGGGGCGAAAATTCGGGTCTCACCGAGGAGATCATTGGACGCTGGTTTAAACAAGGCGGCGGCAGACGTGAAAAAGTTGTTCTTGCGACCAAAGTCTATGGCTCCATGCACGACGATACAGACGGTCCAAACAACGATGCAGGTCTCTCCGCTTACAAAATCAGACGCCATCTGGAAGGTTCCCTCCGCCGCCTGCAAACAGATCATGTTGAACTGTATCAAATGCACCATGTTGATCCCGCCATATCGTGGGACGAGCTTTGGGGTGCGTTTGAGAACGCTGTTCATCAAGGCAAAATTGGTTATGTAGGTTCAAGTAACTTTGCTGCATGGCAGATTGCCGTGGCTCAAAGTGAAGCCAAAAACCGCCATTTCCTCGGTCTTGTATCCGAGCAGCATAAATACAGTCTTAACTGCCGTTTGCCTGAGCTCGAAGTGCTGCCCGCAGCGAAAGAACTGGGCCTTGGCGTTATTCCATGGAGTCCGCTTGACGGTGGGTTACTTGGACGCAATGCGCTCCAGAAGCTGGAAGGTACACGCAGTGGAGGCATTGCTGAACGGATTGAGTCCCATCAAACTCAATTGGAACAATTCGCATCACTTTGCCGCGAACTCGGCGAACCACAGGATACCATAGCTTTGGCCTGGGTTGCCGCCAATCCGGCAGTTACCGCACCCATTATTGGGCCGCGTACACTGGAGCAGTTCGAAACTGCGCTCAAATGTTTGGATGTCACTCTGGAAGAAGCCGTCCTTAAACGTTTGGATGAAATCTTCCCGGGTCCGGGAGGACAAGCTCCGAACGCTTATGCTTGGTAAAAGCTTATCGGCCTAACTGAATACGTCTTTTCAATGAGAATGCTCTATAGAATAATGCAATTATCCTATACGTAACAACAAAAAAGTCTGACCTTCAAATTTATTTTGAGGGTCAGACTTTTTATGTACCTCACTGAACTACAATACATAGGGCTGGGAACTCCATCTTAGCTTCTCCAGCCAGACGAATTCCAGTCCAATGAAGAGCTTTACTTACTGCAAATGATGTGTTACAGGTTCACATTAACGCGATTCGTGTAGGTCTTGCGTTTCTCAATCAACTTGTTCAATCCATCAACATAAGCACGTGCACTGGCACCCAGAATGTCGGTGCTTACACCACGCCCTTGTACAGATATTTGGTTTTGAGTAAGTACGACGTGTACCTCACCCAATGCGTCCTTACCATGCGTAACGGATTTGATTGAGTAGTCGGATAACGTTACTTCTTCTCCGCTCACTTGGTCAATCGCATTATAGATGGCATCTACCGATCCATTTCCTTCTGCTTGTTGTTCCACCGTCTCACCATCAAGTGTAGCAATACGAACTTTAGCTGTTGGAGTGGATTCATCACCATACGTCACAAAGATGGATTCCAGTTTAAGCACCTCAGGTGCATCCTGTAATTTCTCTTCGATGACCGCCAGCAAATCCTCATCAGTCACTTCTTTTTTCTTATCAGCCAGATCTTTGAATTGGGCAAAAGCACGGTTCAATGCTTCATCTTCCAGTTCATAACCGAGCTCAATCAAGCGCTCACGGAAGGCATGACGCCCCGAATGTTTACCCAGTACGAGCTTGCTTTCCTTCAGACCGATGGTCTCTGGGGTCATAATTTCGTAGGTTGTTTTCTCTTTCAGCATGCCATCCTGGTGAATTCCAGATTCGTGTGCAAACGCATTCGCACCAACAATCGCTTTATTGCCAGGCACAACCATACCCGTCAAACGACTCACGAGACGACTGGTCCGAGCAATTTCAGAAAGTTGCAGCGAAGTTTTCGCCTGGAAAAATTCCTGACGTGTCTCCAGTGCCATGGCAATTTCTTCAATCGCGGTATTACCTGCACGTTCACCAATGCCGTTAATGGTGCCCTCAATTTGATCGGCTCCATTCAGAATGGCTGCAAGCGTGTTGGCAGTTGCCATTCCCAGGTCATTATGACAGTGTGCACTCAGCTGCACCTTATCAATGTTGTGTACGTTTTCCTTGAGATGTTTGAAAATATTTCCGTACTCATACGGGCTCAGATAGCCCACCGTATCCGGGATATTTACAACGGCTGCACCTTCTTCCACAGCCATATTCACCATTTCTACAAGGAAATCATATTCGGTACGACCTGCGTCCTCCAACGAGAATTCGATCTTCGAAAAAGTTTTCTTCGCATAACGAATCGCGGAACGAGCTGTATCAAGAACCTGGGCTCGATCCATGCGCAATTTGTGCTGACGATGAATAGGTGAAGTTGCCAAAAAGATATGGATACACGGGTCTTGAGCGCCCTTCAACGCTTCCTTCACCGCATCGATATCCTGCTCTCTGGAGCGGGACAAGCCAATGACGGTAACGTTTTTGACCGCTTTGGCTACTGCATTAACTGCCGCCAAATCGCCTGGAGAGGCCGCGGGGAAACCGGCTTCCATCCGGTCAATACCAAGCCGCTCGAGCTGGTGCGCAATTTCCACCTTTTCACGAGTATTCAGATTGACCCCCGGGGATTGTTCTCCATCACGCAGCGTTGTGTCAAATACATAGATTTTACGCACGCCTCGCACCTCCTAGACTTGTATTGTATGTTCCTCTAAACCAGTAATAGCGGCACACGCATATGCACGGCCGCTATTCCCGGTTAAAGCTGTAAGTTTACTAGATTACGTTAAAGTGCATGCTTACTTCTTGATCCAGTGCATCATCTCACGCAATTGTCCGCCAACCACTTCGATTGGGTGTTCAGCTTCGTTGCGACGAGTTGCTGTCAGGAATGCACGGCCGGATTGGTTTTCCAGGATGAAATCGCGTGCAAATTTACCTTGTTGGATATCTGTTAGAACTTCTTTCATTGCTTTCTTCGTATCTTCAGTTACTACGCGAGGTCCAGTTACATAGTCACCGTACTCCGCTGTGTTACTGATGGAATCACGCATGCTTGCAAGTCCACCTTCATACATCAGGTCAACGATCAATTTCAATTCGTGCAGACACTCGAAGTATGCCATTTCAGGAGCGTAACCCGCTTCTGTCAATGTTTCGAATCCAGCTTTTACCAGGGCGCTTACACCACCACACAGAACAGCTTGCTCACCGAACAGGTCTGTTTCTGTTTCTTCACGGAAGGAAGTTTCGATAACCCCTGCACGCGTGCAACCGATACCTTTGGCATAAGCCAAACCGATATCTTTTGCTTTACCTGTTGCATCTTGCTCAATTGCGATCAGGCCCGGTACACCGAATCCTTCCACGTAGGTACGACGTACCATGTGGCCAGGGGACTTAGGAGCTACCAGCAATACATCGCTGTCTTTTGGAGCAACGATTTGACCGAAATGAACATTGAAACCGTGGGAGAAGAGCAATGCAGCGCCTTTTTTCAGGTTTGGTTCGATTTCGTTTTTGTATACAGAAGCTTGTGTTTCGTCAGGCAGCAAAATTTGAACTACGTCTGCACGGCTAGTTGCTTCAGCCGGGGACAGAACTTCAAATCCGTCATTTTTTGCAGTGTCAAAAGATTTACCTTCACGAAGTCCGATGACTACGTTCAATCCACTGTCACGCAGGTTTTGAGCTTGGGCATGGCCCTGGCTACCGTAACCGATGACCGCAATCGTTTTTCCTTTCAATACGCTAAGCTCTGCATCCTGTTCATAATAAGTAGTTACTGGCATGTTTATAAGTCCTCCTTTGTATTGTAAAGAACCCTTCATTAATGAGCGGGTGTCTCAAGGGACCGGCACGCTTTTCCTGCTTTAGCGTCTCTGGTCTGATCCGATCCGTTCAGACACCCGCCCGTTAATGCGGGTGTGTGGCTATATTGTCAAGCGTTACATCACTAAAATGTTAAATTGCAACTTGTACGGGACTGGCACCTCATCTAAGATTAACGGTATATTTCAGCTCGATGCTGCTAACATACCTTTGTCGTTCCATTGACAAGCATCAGACCATGCTTTTTTCAATATGATTGCTTATACGTTGCCTCGTACCAATGCAGTTACGCCTGTACGTGACAGTTCGCGAATGCCGTATGGCTTAAGCAATTCAATCATCGCATCAATTTTATCCGAATCTCCGACCACCTGTACAATCAGGCTGCCTGGACCAACATCTACAACGGATGCGCGGAATGTCTCCACCACACCCAGAATTTCTGGACGTTCGGACGGTTCTGCCTTTACCTTGATCAATGCAAGTTCACGGGCGACCATCGGCTTCAGACTGAAATCAACCACTTTGATGACATCGATGATTTTGTAGAGTTGCTTTTCAATCTGTTCCAACGTTTTGTCATCACCGATCGTCACAATGACCATCCGGGACAAACCCGGTTCCTCGGATTGACCTACCGTGATGCTCTCAATGTTGAATCCACGTCGACCGAACAACCCTGATACCCGCTGCAGGACGCCAGGCTGATCGTTGACCAATATCGAAATTGTATGTCTTATCATTCCTCAGCATCCCCCATCAGCATTTGATCAATTGTCGCTCCTTGCGGAACCATTGGATATACGTTTTCTTCCTTGCGTACTACGAATTCAACAACGACCGGTCCTGGTGTATCCAGGGCTTCTTGCCAAGCACGCTCGGCTTCTTCCTTGTTGGTTGCACGCAATCCTTTTACGCCATAGGCTTCAGCGAGTTTTACAAAATCAGGGCTGCCTGCCAAATCGATATGACTGTAACGGTTCTCATAGATGATCTCTTGCCACTGACGTACCATTCCAAGTACCTGATTGTTGATAATAACAATTTTCACCGGGATGTTGTTAATGGCACAGATCGCGAGTTCTTGAGAACACATCTGCATACCGCCGTCACCGTTGATGGAAATAACGAGTCTGTCCGGGTTGGCCATTTGAGCACCAATTGCAGAAGGGAATCCAAAACCCATCGTTCCCAGTCCACCGGAGGTTACCCATGAACGTGGTTGGTTGAATTTGTAATACTGAGCAGCCCACATTTGATGCTGTCCAACATCCGTAGTCACGATGGCTTCGCCTTTGGTTGTATCATTCAGCATTTCCACAACCCACTGCGGTTTTAATACTTCATCTGAATCTGTGTAGCTGTAAGGTTTCTCTTGTTTCCATTGTTTGATCTGATCTCTCCAAGCATCCGCACGTTCAGCACGTTGAACCTCTTTGTTCGCTATTTCCAGAACCGTTTTCACATCACCAACGATTGGAATGTCGGTTGCGATGTTTTTGCCGATTTCAGCCGGATCAATATCAATGTGCACAATTTTGGCATGTGGAGCGAATCCATCCAGCTTGCCTGTTACCCTGTCATCAAAGCGTGCTCCGATGTTGATCAGCAAATCCGATTTTTGAATTGCCTGATTGGAAGTGTATGTTCCGTGCATACCCGGCATTCCGGTCCACAATTCGTGACCACTTGGGAATGCTCCAAGTCCGAGAAGTGTTGTCGTGATTGGAATGCCTGTCTTCTCCACAAATTCGAACAGCGCTTCATGTCCACCGGAGTAAACTACACCGCCGCCTGCCAGAATCATCGGACGTTCTGCTTCCTGAATCGCCTGAGCCAGACGATCAACCTGAAGTTTGTTCGGTACAGTCCGTGGGTTGTACCCTCTCAATATAACAGGTTCAGTCACGGGTTCGAACAACGTTTTGTTTGCCGATACATCCTTCGGAATGTCGATCAATACGGGACCTTTACGACCTGTATTCGCAATATGGAATGCCTCATGAATGACACGTGGCAGATCTTCTACGTCTTTTACCAGGTAACTGTGTTTGGTAATTGGCATTGTGATTCCAGTAATGTCCGCTTCCTGGAAAGCATCTGAGCCAATCAGGCTGGAAATTACATTCCCCGTAATGACTACGAGTGGTACAGAATCCATATACGCTGTTGCAATACCGGTAACTAGATTCGTTGCTCCAGGTCCGGAGGTAGCGATACAGACACCCACTTTTCCGCTTGCCCGTGCATATCCGTCAGCTGCATGAATGGCACCTTGTTCGTGACGGGTTAACACGTGTTTGAAATCCTCGAAACCATACATCGCATCGTAAATGTACAACACTGCGCCGCCCGGGTAACCAAAAACGCACTCTACACCTTCCAGCAACAAGCTTCTCAGCAGAATTTCGGAACCGCTAATGACCTCCGGCTTCATCCATTTTTCACGTAATTCATCTGTCGATCGTACTTCTGGAATTTGAGCTCCCATCAGTCATCCTCCTCTCGGAATTTACATCATTCTGACATTTAAAGTTACAAAAAAAACCTTCCATCCCTGCAAACAAGTTTATGCTTGCGAGGGACGAAAGGTTGTTGCTTCCGTGGTACCACCCAACTTTGTCCGAAATTTCGCAATAACGGACCTTACCAGGTACAAAAAACGATAGATCAAACGGATATACCCGTTCTCCATACCTGTTGTCTGTAACGCAGACATACGATTTTCCCTAATAACCCAATGGAGTGACATCCAATGCTTTTCAGGAAAACAGCTCCGAGGTGAGCTCGTATATAAGGGGTAATGGTGGTGGTTTCAGCAATTCCAGCCACTCTCTGAGCAAAAGAGCCCTTAAAACTTCGTCCTCTTCATAGCCGATGAAATATTCTCGTTAAATGTTAGGAACATTATATGATTCCTCCAACCGATAAGTCAATACCCCTTTTGTATAAAAATTCAGAACGTCCCTAATCCTTCACTCTCCATCTTTAACGTTACCCCAATCCCAACGCTTCATTCAGTCACCTTTCAACTTCCCTCAGGCATAGGATATACGAGCAGCACGACTGGTCCTGAAAGGAGGCTTCCGATGGTGATTCGGCAACGCAAATCCAAGCTGGATGATGCCGCCATAATGAGGCTGATTGACTCTCAACTTGTTCCTCTATCTCATATGAGTGAAAGTGAAATCAATAAAATACGCAAAGAAATACCCCTGCGAATGAACAGGGGCATGACCTTTGTTGTCTCACAAAATCCTGACAACGAAGCTGTCGCATTCATCCACTTTCTCATGCACGGTGAACTGCTGTATGTGGATATGATGGCTGTTGCCACAAAAGAACAGCGAAAGAAATATGGTCAGACCTTGCTGCTCAAAGCAGAGAACTTTGCAGCATCTCGTGGTTGCAAAAGATCCAAAGTGATGGTTGACGAAGGCAATACAAAAGGTATCAGATTTTACCATAAAAATGGATATAGTACAATTCGATACATTATGTTAAGCCGCTGTTATGAGTTGGAAAAAACGCTATAAATCGGTCTAGAAAAAACCTGGTGGTCTTGGTCCCGGACCATAAGGGCCGTATCCTGGGCCAGGACCAAATCCACCGCCAGGACCTCCAGGGCCAAATCCCGGGCCATAGCCTGGACCAAAGCCAGGGCCAGGTTTCGGTCCAGGGCCATATCCGGGGCCAAAGCCAGGGCCAGGGCCATAAGCATAGGGCAGCGTTGCGATAGCGAGTAAATCAAATAATACCAATGGTAAAATGGCTTTGGTGTGTACTTTTTTGCCAACTGCACGTTTCAGCACCAATTTATTGCCCGATACTTTCAAAAGTCTTCCGGTCACCCGAGTACCGTCTTTTTTGATCGCGACAATATTTTTGCCTATTAATTTCATCGCTTCATCACGCGTAACTTGTTGTTTCATACTATCCCCTCCTCCTCGGATCGTTCAAAACAGTGTATTCGTCCAGAGCCGGATTCGCCTGTTTCTTTGTCCCTAAATGAAAATATGGGTGCCTCTTTCTCTATAAGAGTTAAGAAAGCTGGTAATCTGATATTTTTGTTGTCTTTGAGAAACAAAAAAAGGTTCGCACGAGGCGAACCTTTTTAAGTCAAACAATATTTGGGAGAACATCATTTCTGTCGTTACCTTTTCCCCGGATCATACGGTTCCCCGAGTGCGGACGGAGCAGAAGAGCGTCCAACAGCCGCAACGAGTACGATGATGGTGAGCAGGTAAGGCAGCATATAAATAATTTCCTGGGGAATACTTTGAGACCATTCGAACAGCTGTACATAGTTCCGGATCGCTTGCGAGAAACCAAAGAACACAGCCGCCCCAAAGGCACCAATCGGATTCCACTTACCAAAGATCATCGCTGCAATCGCAATGTAACCCTGACCGGAAACTGTATTATGAGAGAATGTGCCTGTCGTAGTCAGCGTGATTGCAGCTCCACCAATAGCAGCCAGCGCACCGCTGATCATTACCGCAACATAACGATAACGACGCACCTTAACACCCACGGTATCCGCAGCACTTGGATGTTCACCAACCGAGCGAAGACGAAGACCGAATGGGGTTTTGTACATGATGTAATAAGTCAGGAAGACAAACAGAACAGCCAGATATGTTGTCGGGTACACACTCTTGAAGAAAGCTTCACCAAGCAACGGAATATCTTTTAACAGCGGTACATCAAACTTGCTAAATCCTTGTACCAAAGGCGAATCTCCTGATCCTTCAAACAGCAGTTTTACCAAATAAAGTGTACTTCCTGCTGCCAGGAAGTTAATGACGATACCACTTATAATTTGGTCAGCCTTAAACGTAATTGAGGCAACCGCATGGATCAGGGAAACCACTACTCCCAACACGACTGCGAACAAAACCCCCATCCAGGCAGATGTCGTTCCACCCATGCCAGCTTCTTGTGCATAATGCGCAGCAATCCCTGCAGCAAAGGCACCAAATACCATGAAACCTTCAAGTCCAAGGTTGGTAACACCTGATTTCTCCGAAAAAATTCCGCCCAAGGATGCAAAAATCAATGCCGTGGCAAAGACAAGCGTCGTATTGATAATTTGCCCAATTGTCAACAAGTCCATCTACAACACCTTCTCTTTCTTGCGCTTGGAATAGAACGGTTTAAGTACCCAGCGCACGATGCCTTGTGCCGCAATGAAGAAGATAATCGAACCGATCACAATCCGAATAATCTCGGGCGGTACATCCGCAGCAAAGCTCATTCCCGCAGATCCATAAGTGAGCGTACCGAACAACACCGCGCCCAGCAGCACACCAAACGGATGATTCAAACCAATCAGTGCAACCGCGATGCCGTCAAAACCTGTTCCCGGTGAACCTGACATAACGGTCTGATATTGGAACACCCCGAGCACCTGGAATGCACCACCAAGACCAGCAAGCATACCACTGATAAACATGGCTTTAACGATATTGCGATTGACATGCATACCCGCATACTCTGCCGCATTTGGGTTAAGACCTACAGCACGAATTTCATAACCTTGCTTTGTTTTCCACATGTAAATATAAAAGAGCACAGCCATGACAAGCGCAATTAATGTTCCCATATGAACACGAGAGTTGCCCATCAGCTCGGAAAGCCATGTCAGACTAATCGATGCGGTATCACTGATGTCCACCGAACGGTTTTCGCCTTTTAACAGCAGAAATTGACGTACAACCAGGTTGGCTAAATATAGACCAATCCAGTTCAGCATGATACTACTGATAACTTCGTTAACCCCACGTGCTGCTTTCAGGTAACCAGCAATAGCTGCCCACAGACCACCAAATACTGCACCAGCAATCAAAGCCAGTGGAGCATGAATGTAGATTGGCAGACCTGCAAACTTCACGCCTACAAAAGTCGCTGCAGTCATGCCGACGAGAAATTGTCCTTCTCCCCCGATATTAAACAGTCCTGCACGTGCCGCAAATGCAAATGCAAGTCCTGTCATAATCAGCGGTGTCATTTCCCGCACGGCTTCACCAAAGTTATACATGTCTCCGAAAACCTTCGTAAACAATGCACTGTACGCTTCAATCGGATTGTATCCGCCGATCAACATGACAATACCGCCCAGGATCAGCCCCATAATGATGGCTACAACAGGTAAAATAAATGAATCACGGGTAAACCATTTCAATACGTTACTCATGCACAGTACCTCTCTTTTGGGTGCTGCCCGCCATCATCAAGCCGAGCTCCCTGTCATTGGTTTCTTCCGGCAGCACCTCGCCCACGATCTGTCCTTCATAAATGACCGCAATTCGGTCGGATACGTTGATAATTTCATCCAGCTCAAAAGAGATCAGCAAAACCGCTTTCCCCTGATCACGTTGTGCAATCAACTGTTTCTGGACAAACTCAATAGCCCCTACATCCAGGCCACGAGTCGGCTGGGCAGCAATAAGCAGTTCAGGATTTTTATCAACCTCACGTGCGATAATGGCCTTCTGCTGGTTCCCCCCCGACAAAGAACGGGCTTTTGTCTCGATGCTTGGTGTACGCACATCAAATGTCTCGACAAGCCGCTTCGCCTGCTTTTTGATGGCATCGAAGTTAAGGAATCCTTTACGGGTATAAGGCGCTTTATAATATGATTCTAGAACGATATTTTCGCTCACTGAAAAATCTAGAACAAGTCCGTGTTTGTGTCGGTCTTCTGGAATATGGGCTACCCCTGATTCCGAAATATGACGTGGAGAATGGTTGGACAGCTCCTTACCTTCAAGAAGGATCGAACCGCTATCCACTTTACGAAGTCCGGTAAGAGCTTCAATGAGTTCACTTTGCCCATTGCCATCGACACCAGCGATACCGACAATCTCTCCTGCTCGTACATTCAGGTTAAGTCCGTTAAGTACCGAAATGCCCTCTTTATTTTTTGCGGTCAATTTACTAACCTCAAGCACGTTTACTCCAGGTGTTGCCGGCTTTTTGTCCACTTTAAATGTGACATTGCGGCCAACCATTTTTTCGGCGAGTTCGTTCGGATTCGTCTCGGACGTTGTAACCGAATCAATCACTTTACCACGGCGAATAATCGTTACCGTATCGGAAATCTCCATGATTTCTTTCAGTTTGTGTGTGATCAAAATAATCGATTTGCCTTCGGCCACCAACTTTTTCATAATGACCATCAACTCTTTGATCTCCTGAGGAGTTAATACCGCTGTAGGCTCGTCAAAAATGAGTATGTCTGCACCACGATACAACGTCTTCACAATTTCCACACGTTGCTGCATACCGACGGAAATATCATGAATTTTGGCATGCGGGTTTACCTTGAGTCCATACTGTTCAGACAGACGCTGTACTTCAGCAGCAGCCTTTTTATAATTAATGTTGAGACCTTTCCTTGGTTCAGATCCCAAAATAATGTTCTCTGTTACCGTGAACGGCTGTACAAGCTTAAAGTGCTGATGCACCATGCCGATGCCAAGATCGATGGCTTTGTTAGGGCTGTCGATGATGACAGGCTTGCCATTCACTTCAATGGAACCTTCATCCGGCTGATAGAGACCAAAGACAATATTCATCAACGTTGATTTACCAGCGCCGTTTTCGCCCAGTAGAGCATGGATCTCGCCTTTACGAAGCTGAAGGCTGATGGCGTCGTTGGCAACAATGCCTGGGAAACGCTTCGTGATTTGTTTTAACTCAACGACGGGGGTTGCTGCACCCATGTAATCACCCTTATACCTGATATAGTTTGGTTCTGCAAACGTAAGAAAAACGTCTATCGACGTTTATTTAAGGAAGATGACCGCAATTTAGCGGTACTTTTTCTTGAGATGATCGAATCCTTCAGTTTCACCGGAAACTTCTGCATTCCATAATCTTAAGAAAAGCTCCTACCGGAGCGTTGATACGAAGTCTTCTTTCTTTTGCCATGGGTTATCCCCTAGCACGCACTGCATATCTTGTACAATTGTTATGATGACTTGAGCAAATTTTCCTGTCCTGACAATCATAAGGCCGGTCAAGACCGGCCTCGATGATTATTCATTTATGCAGGGTGAATCAGATTATTTTGTAGGAATTTTGATTTCGCCGTTGATGATTTTTTCTTTGTACTCGTCCACTTTGGCAAGTACATCAGCAGAAACATTTTTCGTAGAAGTATCAGCGATACCTACACCGTTTTCTTTCAAAGTCAGGTTCTCAGCTCCGCCTTTGAATGTTCCATCGATGACTTCAGCGTTTACGCGCTTAACAGCCTCGTCAACTTTTTTGATCATGGAAGTCAGTGTTACATCATCACCAAACTCCAGGGATTGGTCTTTGTCAACACCGATAACCCAAACGTCTTGACCTTGTTCCTTACGAGCGATTGCTTCTTTGAACACACCATTACCCGTAGCACCGGAAGCGTGGAAAATGATATCTACACCTTTGTTATAGAGTGTAGCTGCTGCTGCTTTACCCAGGTCAGGCTTATCAAATGCACCTGTGTAGTTGGGAATGAACTCGGCGTCAGGATTAACCGCCTTAACCCCTTCTCTGAAACCTACTTCAAACTTTTTGATCAGTGGGCTTTCCATACCGCCAACAAAACCAATTTTGTTCGATTTCGTTGTCAGACCAGCTACAACACCTACCAGGAAAGAGCCTTCATCTTCAGCAAATGTTACCGATTTAACGTTAGGAGCATCAACAACACTGTCGATGATCGCGAGTTTGGAATCAGGATTTTGTTCAGCTACAGTCTTGATTGCATCAGCCAATTGGAAACCGATACCCCAAGTCAGATCATATCCATTTTTAACGAACTCGTTCAGGTTTGGAATGTACTCTTCATCGGATTTACTTTGCAGGTATTTAACAGCTACACCTGTTTCAGTTTCAGTGGCTTGCAGAGCTTCCCAAGCGGATTGGTTAAACGATTTATCGTTAACGCCACCTACGTCAGTAACCATACCGATTTTCAAATCGGATTTGGCTTCAGTGTTTTCGCCACCTGTATTTCCTCCGGCATTTGTTTCCTCTTTCGGTTTGCTACCGCAACCTGCGAGCATAACCGATACTGCCAGCAACATGACCAAAGACAAGCTGAGCATCTTTTTCATTTCTCTGTTCCCCCTTAATGATATATACCTAATTCCTGTTCAGGCCAAAACGGAACGGATCAACAGATCGATAATATGGCTTTTATGCAGAATGTATGGTTTCTTCGACATTAAAAGCGCATTCTTATCCCTAAACAATCGGATCACCTGTCGAAAAACCGAACATTATGACATGAAGAGAAAAGTTTAGGACTAGCCTACTAGAGGTGATTATACATTCAACCCGTGGTAAAATCCAGATGTTTCATCACCAATTATCACTTATTTTTGTTCTTTTTTTGTTGAAAGCGCTTAATATTTTAATGGTTTAACACACTAACGTTACAACGATGTGATGTTACATTACAAATCCTTATCATACTTCATAGCAGAAAGTGAAATACCACTGTTTTTGTTTGCATTATTTTACCGTTCGTATTTTATGTATTATCACAGCCTGTTATTCACCCGTTATATGCTTCATTGTGTCCTTACAAGCTGCAGCATATTCGTTTCGCACAACTCGACTCTTTTGAGTAGATCAATCTTTAAGCCGTAAAAAAAGCCGCCTTAGGTACGGCGGCTTGCATAAACAATTTTAAGCGTTGATTTTGCCTTTAGCTACAGTAGCCAAAGAGTTGAACGCATTGATGTCATTAACGGCCAGATCAGCCAACATTTTGCGGTTCATGTCTACACCAGCAAGTTTCAATCCATGAATCAGTTTGTTGTAAGACAAACCATTCATACGTGCTGCAGCATTGATACGAACGATCCACAGTCTGCGGAAGTTACGTTTTGTGTTGCGACGGTCACGGTATGCGTATACCAGGGATTTCATTACTTGCTCGTTAGCTGTTTTAAAAATACGGTGTTTGGAACCGAAATAACCTCTTGCCAGTTTCAAAACCTTTTTATGACGACGACGTACTACAAAACCGCCTTTTACTCTTGCCATATTAAAGAACCTCCCAATAAATATTAAATGTATCCGTGGTATGTGTACGGCCTAGGCCGATCCCCCATACGGATTTACTATTTCAAGTTAGCCAGACCTTGTTTCAAACGTCTTACGTCCCCGGCAGCCATAACTGGGTTACCGTTCAGAACGCGCTTAGCACGTTTTGATTTGTGGGAAAGCAAGTGGTTTTTGTGAGCTTTGTAACGCAGGACTTTACCGGAACCGGTAATTTTGAAGCGTCCTTTCAAACTGCTGTGTGTTTTCATTTTAGGCATTTTGTGTTTCCTCCTTCAATGTTATCAGGCTTTAGGAGCCAGAATCATGATCATACTGCGGCCTTCCAATTTTGGCTGACGTTCGATGGTGCAGAGTTCTGCAACCTCCACCTTAACGCGCTCCAAAATCCGTTGACCAATGGCGGCATGCGCAATTTCACGTCCGCGGTAACGAACGGAACATTTTACCTTGTCGCCTTCTTTCAAGAACTTAACTACATTACGAAGCTTCGTTTGATAATCATGCTCCTCAATATTGGAACGGAACCATACTTCTTTAATATCAACAATTTTCTGGTTCTTACGGGCTTCTTTGTCTTTCTTTTGTTGCTCATAGCGGAATTTGCCATAGTCCATGATGCGGCATACCGGCGGTTTAGCCTGTGGTGCCACATTGACCAGGTCCAAGTTCAGGTCAATCGCCATTTGCAGTGCTTCCCGAATCGGCGTGATCCCAATTTGTTCTCCTTCAGCTCCGACAAGGCGTACTTCCTTCGCCCGAATCTCATCATTAATCATGTGATCTTTACTAATAACCGTCCACCTCCAGGTCATTTTGAATATCCTGTTACACAAAAATAAAAGGGATGCCGGTTAAGCTACCGACATCCCTGTAATCAACACAATTCTTCATGAGTATACACTTCATAAATTATTGGGATCGTTGACCAGTCAACATGTTTGTTGATCAGGTGAGAAGTCGGACTTCTACTTGTGATTCCATAGCTATTCATTTAACGCACTTGAATACTATAACATCCTGCAAAACCATTGTCAACGTCTCTACAATATTTTTTTACAGACATGCTTTCATCCAAGTCGATCATTCATTATCCCTGCTTGCTCTGCACCTCATCCAAACGTACAACACGTGTATGTTGGGTATGGCTCCATTGTTTGTTGTTCTGCGTGAAGAACGCGTAGAACGTAATTGGATACCATGAAAGAAGGTAAATCGGGAACAGGATCAGGTACAGATACACTTTGGCAAAAGTAACCTTTTCCAGCGCCATGGACAACAAGAATGTCAGGACATTCAGACCAATCGCTACGAATCCTACCCAAAGCGGGAAATACCCGTATATGTTTGCGATATGTGGACCACTGAATATCGCCGTATCCACCCACAGGACAGCTGTCATCAGGAACGTAAGCAAAACAACGTATACGTTTGCGCCATACACAGCAAGGTCAAATTTCACCAAGCTTCTTTCCTTGATACTCTGCCACAGCAGCGGGAAGAAATATCTGCGCGCAACCGTAAAGTGACCTTGCATCCAGCGAAGACGTTGTCGTGCTGAAGCTTTAAAGGTTAACGGCTTCTCATCAAATACTTTGGCATCATAGTTAAAAACAGGATATACATTACGCTGAACACTCCGCATCGTAAACTCCAAATCCTCAACCAGACTTGTAGCGCCCCAGCCAATTTCCTTGAGCAGGTTGGTCTCGAAGCACATTCCAGTACCTCCGAGAAAATTCGCCATATTCAAATTATGACGGGACAACTGCCACAGACGGTTGATGTACCAGTAAGATACGCCATATGCTGCAGTGATCCAGGAATCTTCCGGATTTTTCGTATCAATGTATCCTTGAATAACACGCGAACCATTGCACAAGTCGTCATTCATCTCGAGCAAGAAGTTACGGTCAACCAGGTTATCCGCGTCAAACATGACAACTGCGTCATACTGACGTGGCAATTTCCACAGGTATTTAAGCATCCATTCGATGGCATACCCTTTACCTCTAAGATCAGCATTGGTACGTACACAAGCATTCAGTCCATGCTGTCTTACAATTTGAGCCGTTCCATCCGTACAGTTGTCACAAATGACAAACACATCGTACAGATCTTCCGGGTAATCCAGTTGTTTCAAGTTCTCCATCAAAGCACCAATAACTTGTTCCTCATTGTGTGCTGCGACGAGTACAGCGAATGATTTTGTCGCCGGATAATGTTTCTTTTTCTTTTTCTTAATCAGACCGAACAGCGAAAACGTGAATTGGTACACGGCTAGCAGTGCCAGAATGACCTGCATCGTGACGAATATAGCGTCCAACATCGTTCTCTGTTACCCCCTTTTTTTCAAAACCAGTTTACTTTAAAACGTTTCTCTTCCTGGATTCTGCACTTTTATTTTTTTTGTGATGCGCAGAATATGACCCTGTTCTTTTGTTTACTACGCAAATATTTCAGACAATGTTTCAAGCATGGTTGATGCCAGTTGGCTGCTTTATCGATTTTGTATTCTTTTCAGCCATTTGTCAAAACCGCAATTCCACTTCCTGAAGCAGAAATGTGAACTTTAAACGCTGAATAGGCACCTCGTGATACTCCAACCTCGCATTCATGCCTGTTATATCTTATTTTCAGCCGTTTACTTGATTTTTATTTCTAAAGTCCCTGCTTTTTTCATTAGGCTGATACATATCGACAGAGACTCTATATCAAATAACGTAAACAGACCTCAAAAAGTTCAGTCTTAAACTCACAATTTTTTAACCTCATTTCAGCCATGTTGAATCATTGTATCTTTTTTAGATCGTCCGAGTCAAAAAGTTAAGTTGGGTGTATATCCACTCTTTAACATGAATTTTACCTTCTTCACATGTGTTCTTCTTGAAAAGGACAACATTTAAAAATATGATAAACATATACCTGAAATAACCTCAAGTTCACGAAAAAACGGTTATATACTAATCAGGACGAAACCGGACACAGCAATTTACCGGAAATACTGCCGCCAACATGGGGCCTGACTGGCAGGAGGCCAATATGAGCCGTTTATTCGTAAAGTTTCAAGAGTATGATCGAAATGTATTTATGTGGATTAATGGTCGACTTCATAATCGATTTATGAACTTTTGGCTGTATTATTTCACCCACCTGGGCGGAGCAACTTCTTCTATTGCAGTATCCTTACTAATCTGGCTGCTGGCTCCGGCTCCTTGGAGTACAACAGGACTTCAGGCATGCATCGCTCTGGCGGTTAGCCACATTCCCGTAGCAATCGCCAAAAAACTGTATCCGCGCATTCGGCCTTACCTGGCCCTGCCGGATACGATTACGTTCCGCAATCCCCTGACGGACCATTCGTTCCCTTCAGGGCATACTACTGCCGTATTCTCGGTTACGGTTCCTTTTATGGCAATGGAGCCGTTCCTGTTGCTGTTGTTACTCCCTGTTGCATTAATTGTCGGATTTTCACGAATTTACCTGGGATTACACTATCCCTCAGATGTGCTCGCAGGTGCTACGATCGGTACTTTAGTCGCACTTGCAACAGTTGCTTTATGGACATAATGTGAATATGTTAGACTAAGGAAAACCTAGCAGGAACAGGTGAAGCAAGCGTGGAGAAAAAAAGAGTATTACTATTATCTGAAGGCTTTGGCGCTGGTCATACTCAAGCCGCTTATGCGCTGTCCAGCAGTTTGCGGAAACTTTCGCCGAATGTGCAAACCAAAGTACTTGAGTTGGGAAGTTTTCTGAACCCCAGAGTTGCGCCACTCATCATTACAGCGTACAAAAAAACGGTCATTAACCAGCCCAAGCTCATCGGGTATGTATACAGGCACCAATATAAAAAATCCCTGAACCGGCTGACTACACTCGCGTTGCATAAACTGTTTTATACCCATACACGCAGTATTGTGCGTCAGCTTCGTCCGAATGTTATTGTATGCACCCACCCTATTCCCAGTGCCGTCATATCCAGACTGAAACGTCTGGGTGTACAGGTTCCACTTTGTACAGTCATCACCGATTATGACGCGCACGGGACATGGATTAGCCCAGAAGTGGACCTGTATCTTGTTTCTACAGATGAGGTAAAGTCCAAATTAATGCTGCGGGGTGTATCTTTAGACAAAATTCGGGTTACCGGCATTCCGATCCACCCCAACTTCTGGGAACACCCCGGGCGGGACGAGATCCGAGGCAAATTCAATTTGAAGAACATGCCTACTGTGCTTGTGATGGGCGGTGGTTGGGGAATGCTTAGTGATGAAGTGGTTAACCAATTATTGACACGCTGGCATGAGGATGTTCAGATTATTTTCTGCCTTGGCCGCAATGACAAAAGCCGAATCAGCATGGAACAAAATCCGTTGTATCAAAAAGAGAATATCCATATCATCGGGTACACCAATGAAGTGGACAAATTAATGGAAGTATCTGATCTCCTGATCACCAAACCGGGCGGAATGACATGCAGTGAAGGTTTGGCAAAGGGAATCCCCATGTTGTTTCATAATCCCATACCGGGCCAGGAAGAAGAGAATGTTCAGTATTTCACCGCACGAGGTTTGGGGGAACCCATTACTTCCCTTGACGTTGTTGTAAAATGGATGAATAAACTGCTTCATAACTACCCTGACATTGTTCGCAAACGCAAACGCCACATGGCGCAGATTGCCAAGTATCACCCGATGCAGAGCGCACAGAGTATTATCGACCTTCTGGACCTGCGTCCTTACTCGGCAGACCAAGCCAGACTCTAACGGCTTCAAACAAGCCCGCATGTACACAGTAAAGGTGCCTTCGAATCGAAGGCACCTTTTTTTAATATGAAGAAAAGTACAAACTATTGAATACCCGCAGACTTCAAGTAATCCTGCCACTGTTTGGTATACTCACTCTGAATCTTCTCAAGTCCTGCCTGTTTGGCTTTTTCCATGAATGTATTCAGCCCCGCTTCCACATCCTCCACCAATCCCACATTTAATGGATAGAGATACTGCTTCTCTACCTGCTCCAAAGCGGCTTTCTCAGCTTGGTATGGTGTCCAATCCTCAGCAAATCCGGTGTAGATATCCGGCTTTTTCATTTTGTCCAGCTCTTTGAAAATAGCAAGCACATCATCAAAGCTCTTATCATAGAGCATGAATTCCGGATTACGCCAAGCCCAACCATTCATGCCTTCGCGCGGGAATCCATTGGTCTGGGCATCGCCCACCATTTTATAATAACCGTCTTGCACTTCAAAGTTTTTGCCTTCCACACCATATTCGGTAAGCCAGTTGTAACGTTTGTCGGTAACCAGTTTCTCATAGAATGCGAGTGCTTTCTCCGGGTTTTTGCTGCTGCGCGGAATTGCAAAACCATTATGGATTGGGTGAACTGGTTGCGCAAACCCTTTTGCATTCGGGTAAGGGAAATAACCAAGCTTCCAATCCGGGTGAGTGGACTGAACTTTAATCACATCCGCATTAAATTTGTTCGGGTTTTCACCCGACAGTACAACAGCCGATTTGCCATTTTGCAGCAATGAGTTGGACGTATCCTTAACATTCAGCACGTTTTTCGGGAAAAAGCCTTTGTCCATCCAGCGTTTGTACGTTTTCAGGTCTTCCAGATGCTGTGCAGATCCCCAATAGGAAGTGATATTGGATGGTGTATCATACATGATATCCAGTCCATAAGGAAGCTGACCTGCTGTATTCACCAGCTTGGATGTCAATTGTCGAATACCATGGGTATGGTTTGCATTGCTATCCGCGATTGGAATCATATTCGGTTCATTGGCTTTGATTCCCTCCAGATAGGCTTCGAGTGTCTCCAGAGAATCCGGTTTGGGCAGATTGTACTTCTCACGCAAATCCTCACGGTACGCAATACCCTCAGTAACATATTCGGTCCATGTCGATGGTACAGTGTAGATCTTGTCGTTGACTTTTACCGCGTTCCACATGTCATCAGGTACATAAGCTTTGAGCGTTGGTGCTGCCTTAGGCAATAGTTCATCCAGAGGCAGGAATGCTCCTTTTTTCGCATAGGACTGATAGAACGTCCAATCCGCGGTAAAGATCAGATCAATCGGTTGACCGGAGGACAGCAGTAGTTTGTATTTTTGATCCCAGTCTGTCCAGGAGGTATAGTTGAATTTTACATTGACGTTCAGATCTGCCTCAGCCAGCTTGTTGATTTCCGATTCAATTACAGGCAGGTCCTTGGGTGCATCTCCAAGCATGTAGAATTGCAGTGTTACCTTCTCCCCTTTGTTTTCAGTAGAACCTGACTGCTCACTTCCTTGCGCAGATCCCCCCGAACCATTATTACATGCGGCAAGCACCCCGGCGAACAGCATCAGGGCAAGTACCATAGACAGGTGCCGAATTGTTTTGTTACGCATACGCATCCTCCCTTTTTTTGTGATCAACCTTATATGTTAGCGCAGACTCGCCATGGTTCAGACGCAGACGGACATACAGCTATCCCGCAATCTGCCCCCACAGCGCGTGCACGTTCTAACCTTTCACCGCACCAATGGTAAGCCCTTTAACAAAATAACGCTGCACAAATGGGTACAGGAACAAGATGGGTCCAGTAACCACAATAGCCATCGCCATTTTGGTCGATTCGGTAGGTACATCCTGGCTAAGTGTTATGCCGGTTCCGATCGCCATTTGGTCAATGAAGGTAATCGTGTTCATGGTGTTATACAAGTAGAATTGCAGCTGGTACATATCCGGGTTGTTAATGAATAATGATGATGTGAACCAGTCATTCCAGTATCCCAGTGCCAGAAATAACCCCACAGTGGCAATGCCGGGCATCGCCAGCTTCAGCACTACGCTAAAATAAATGCGGAAGTCATTCGCCCCATCGATTTTGGCGGACTCAATCAGCTCATCCGGAACGGCTGAACGAATGAAGTTTTTCATCAGGATAATGAGAAATGGCGTCATCAGTCCCGGAAAAATCAACACGGTATACGTATCCGTAAGATTGAAATAGTTTGCCAGCATGATGTACCAAGGAACCAGTCCCCCACCAAAGAGAGTAGTAAAGTAGATGAAAAACGAGAAGGCGTTCCGGTACTTGAAATCTTTGCGTTGCAGTACAAATCCCGCCATCGTAATGAGAAACAGTCCAAGGGCCGTACCCACAACGGTTGTAAAAACCGTTACACCATAAGCTTTGAGCACCTGGGTCGGAAATTTGAACACCATCTTATAACCTTCCAGGGAAAAATCGGTGGGAAAGAGGTGATACCCATCTCTTACAATCGATTCGTTGCTGCTGAATGAGCCGGATAAAATCAAAAGAAATGGAATGATACAGATTAAGGAAAGAATCAGGATCATGCTGTAAGCGATGATTTGAAACAACAAGGTAAATTCCGTATCTCGGGCACGAGTATGCATAGTGGGTCTCCCTTCTGCCTATAGGCGTATTAGAACAAGGCGTAGTCCTCATTTACTTTACGGATGATATAGTTCACGGTCATGATCAGGATGAAACCAAACAGCGATTGATACAGACCAGCCGCGGTAGCCATTCCAATATCAAACGTCACTTTCAGGGAACGGTACACATACGTATCGATGATATCAGTAGCGTTGTATAAGACACCGTTGTTTCCAATGAGTTGGTAAAAAAGATCAAACTGTCCCTTCATAATGCTCCCGAGCGAGAACAACAACAGGATGACAAAGGTCGGTTTTAGCATCGGTACGGTGATGTACCAAATGCGCTGAAAGATATTGGCCCCGTCAATCCGGGCCGCCTCGTAATACTCATCGCTGATACCTGTAATGGCTGCAAGGTAGATGACCATGCTGTACCCGAGATTTTTCCACAGATAAAAAATGATGATCAGGAGCACCCAAATCCAGGGTGTGTTGTAAATATCGATTGGACCTGCCTCAAAACGTTTGAGTACCGTGTTCACAAAACCGGATTCATAGTTGAACATGTTGTAAGCGATTACACTTAATAGTACAAACGAGATGAAATACGGTAAAAACATGACCGACTGCGTAATTTTCTTAAACACTTTCCCCCGAATTTCACTTAGCAAAATAGCACAGAAGATCGCTAGCCCGTTTCCCAATATAATGAAGGCCAGATTGTACCCCACGGTGTTGGTTGTCAGTTTCAACAGCATTCCGGATTGCCACAGAAACTTGAAGTTCTCCAGTCCAACAAATGGACTACCGAACAAACCACCTTCAAAATCATAACGGGTAAACGCATAATAGATGCCGACCATCGGAAAATACGAGTTAATCAGAAAAAAGATCAGTGTAGGCAGCAGCATCAGGAACATGATTTTGTTTTTGTTCAATTCTTTGAGCATGGCTCGATCCCTCCCGAATTTCTTACGGCGCGGCGCGCAGTGGAGCTCTGTTTTTATTGTAGATGCCCTAAGCGCTACCGGATACTGAATCATTCGGCTGGATCATGAACGATTCTGCGAAACAGAATATGAACAATATGAACGAACACTGAAATGAATGCCTGAGCGTTCACAAAAGTTGATATCGTGCATAGGTTGAACCTAGTGAACAATACAGCGAAAGTTGAACTTTAGCTAAGGAAATCGGGCATAGCAAGCCGTCAATCGTTGATGTAAACGCATACATATTATATAATTCAAGATACATCCGTAATTCACCACGCCCATATATGAAATCTTATCCTTCGCTATGAAGTCTAACTTTGTTCATCCAAAACAGGAGGTCCACGGGAGGAAAGGTCATGCGTAAACGTTCAGAGGACAGCCAGAAGGTGTTTGCACGGATTCTCATCGGCATAATTGTTAGTACCGTTGCCACCTTGCTTGTGGCTTCTACCATTTTATACGTCAACTATAATCGTATTGCCCTTCGCCAGGTCTACCGAACAGATATGAACGGTCTCACTCAGACCAGTCGGGAAGTCTCCAAGATGACCGAGACCGCCAAATCACTGTCTTATCAGATTTATCAGGATTACACCATCTCTGCCCTGCTGCTCTATTCGAATCCGAGTATCTATGAAATTACGTCAGCGATGGAACAACTTGATAACTATCGCATGTCCCTCCCTTTTATCGAATCCATCTATGTATACAACTCCAAAAATGATGAGTTCTTTATCAGTTCCAATGAAGTCCGAGATGGACAGCAATCCATTTCTGAAATTGATGATCGGGGGATCAAAAGCATTCTCGACCGGTTCCATGATTACAAGCCTTTTGTCCCCATTCCGCGTACATACCAAGTTGGCTCCACCGAGGAAACTCAGGTCAGCAGCTATACGTACCTCTGTTATGACACAATCAATGACAATGCCACACTGAATTATGCGGTTGTTGTAAATATCAAGGACGACTGGCTCAGTCCCAATATGAACTCAGCCGATCAGCCAGGAAAAACGTTTATCATCAATGAACAGGGACAGTTATTGTCCGATTTCAGTAATCGTGCGTTGATGAAAGACCTGTCCAATGAAACGTTTATGCAGCCAATCCTGCAAAATACGGAGCAGTCCGCCTACTTTACCGCAGAGGTTGATGGGGAGAAGTCTCTCATTACCTACACCGCTCCTGACAATCTTGGGTGGCGCTATGTACGAATCACACCTTATGACCTGATTACCACAGATATTCGTAATATGCGAACACACACCGTTCTTTTTTGCCTTGGGCTATTAATTGCAGGAGTGCTTTTATCCTACCTCGTTTCACGGAAGCTATATCACCCCATTGATAAAGTGCTTGTCCGTATGCGTGTGATGGAAGCGGAGCGTCGTGGCAGTCTGCATCTTTTGCGACAGGATTTTCTGCGCGGGGCTTTGCAAGGCCGAGAAACGGTAACGGGAGGTATGCTGGAGGAACGAATGAAGTTCTATGGCTCTTCTGTTGATGTTCATCGTCTAACCAGACTGGTACTGCTTCGTATTGATCATTTTACCGATTTCAGCGATACTTACCGGGATGAAGTCCAACTTGTAAAGTATGCGATGATGAACATTTGTACGGAGACGGCTGACCTCTACTACCATACCGAAGCTGTGGATATGGGCGGTGATCTGATTACACTTATCTTTAATGATAAAATTCAGGATGAGGCTGATTATGAGCATAGCTCCATTGAGGAACTGCTGCGCATGATGCAGGCTGCCGTGATGACACATCTAAGATGTTCCATTTCATTTACCATCGGGCCAGCGGAAGATTCACTGGAAAACAGTATTGCTTCTTATACCCGATCCGCGGAAGCATCGCTTCATCGTTTGTTCATGGGTCCTGGATGCCTGATTTACACCTCGGACATCATGGCGTACCATGCCAAAGAATATGCTTTCCCTGTTGGAAAAGAGAGACAGTTGATTGATTGCCTGATGACGGGCAAAACAGGCGAAGCCAAACAGGTCTATGCAGACATCGTGAGCGAAACGGCAACATATCCATTTACCGTATTTCAACTGGCTCTGTCCCATCTGACCATGACTCTGAATCATGTGAGAAACACACTCAAAAAGAACAACCAGCTTACACTTGAATCCATCTCTGACCGTTCAATGCTTCCGATCCATGATGCCGAGGATCTCAGTGAAGTTCACGAACACTTTTATCGCATGTTCGACGAGCTTGGATCCAAAGTTGAGGAAAAAAGAACACTCAAACATGAAGAACTGATTCGCAAAATTAACTGCATTATTGAACGAGATTACGCAGACACCAATCTTTGTCTGACCTCGATTGCGGATGAACTAGCCATGTCACCCATCTATGTCAGCAGGCTCTATAAACAACTAACGTTAAAAGGACTCACCGATGTCATTAACGAGACCCGCATAGCCAAAGCACAATATCTGCTCATTGAGACAGAAAACTCTGTAGCTGATATTGCCGAGCAAACCGGATTCACCAACAGCTCTTATTTCTATCGGATGTTTAAGAAATTCAACGGAGTTACTCCAAACGATTATCGACGTAAGGAGCTTCATTCGGAGCTTTAGTAGCAGTAAAGCGAAGAGCCACAAGCGTTGTCATGAGGTTTAGTTCGATCAAAATAGCAAAAAAGCGTGATATGAGAGTCTGGTAGCCAGATGCATATCACGCTTTTTTATAATATTACTCTTGATCTTCGCCAGACTCGTCCGTAGCTTCCCGCACTTTATACTTGTCCAAGCGGATTTGTTGATACTCGCGCAAAGCCTCTTCACCAACGATGACTTCCACCCGGTGAATGTTCATGCCTTTGCCCATGAATTTCTGCTCATACTCTGTCATGACATGCTCTTCATTCAATCCATCGCGGTGCAGGTTCAGGGACAGATTGGTCATTTGCAGACCAAAGTCGGCAATCGCATTGAGAGAGAAATCAAACAATGTCTCCGAATCTGTTTTGAAATGAATCTGTCCTTTGGTGTTAAGCAGTTCCGTATATTTCTTCAGGAAGCGTGGATGTGTCAAACGACGGCGTGCATGCTTGGCTTTTGGCCAAGGATCGCTGAAGTTCAGATAAATGCGTTCCAGTTCTGTCGGTGCAAATACATCCTCAATCTGTTCGATATTAGCCAGCGCCAGCTTCAGGTTAGGCGGTGTCTGCACTTCTGCCTGACTCCATGCTTTCCGGGCCTTCTCGCTGGCACGACGCACCAATTCATCATACATATCAATACCGATAAAATTAAATTCCGGATATTTATAACTCATTTGGCTGATAAATTGACCTTTACCCATGCCAAATTCCACAAAGATCGGATGGTCATTGCCAAACAGTTCAGACCATTTTCCTTTGTACTGTTTGGGATCAAGAACAACGAGGTCAACTTGTTGCTCCAGATTTTCACGAATCCCTTTTCTGCCACGTAAACGCATCTTATTCCTCCGTTTATCCATACTTGTCTCAGAATCATTTTGCCGAAGAACTGGCTAATTGTAAAGAGCAATGAAAAAGGAATCTTCGGATCTGCCACTTTGGGGCAAATCTCAAAGATTCCCTCTTCGATTTATTTGGAATTGGGGTCCAACTACTTTAATAGTTCATAGTCTACCTTATCTTGGTGTGAAAAATCAAATGTCTTTTCGAAAGCATCGCGAACTTTTTGTCTTGCAGCCGCTTTCACTTTCGGATTGCCATTGAAACGAACACCTGTCAAAGCCAGAGCTTCTTCTGCCGTCAGTTCTACAGAAACATGATGAAGATCATTATTTTTAACTTGGGAATTCATTCATATCACCTCACGGTATAGTATGGTCCATGACGTCAACATTGATTCAAATGCTATGATGAATAGTACCCATTAGATGGTGTCTGACGCTGGTTTAAATATAACATAATGTGTAAACTATAGCAAGGATAAAACCTCGTTTCTACGGCCTATTTTTGCGACTAGATTCCCCTTTTTTTGAGTTTTTTGATACAATGGTAAAAGTTCAAAAAGAGTCAAATTCGGTAATATAATAAGCAAGCCATTAGGTAAGCCAAAGGAGTACCCTGAAGATGAATGCACCATCAATACAACCTCCTCTTCTGTGGGGAGATAAACGATTCCATACCTGGAATTACGAAATGAGAGACGAATTTAACAATAAAGTTTTCAAAGTGATGCTGGATGCGGGTTTCACTTGCCCCAACCGAGATGGGTCTATCGCCAAAGGGGGCTGTACATTTTGCAGCGCTCGTGGATCTGGTGATTTCGCCGGTAGCAGACGGGATGATTTGGTCACCCAGTTTAATACCATTCGGGATAAACAGCATCTGAAATGGCCTTCAGCTCATTACATCGGCTATTTCCAAGCCTATACCAACACATACGCACCCGTTGAAGAACTGCGTGAATACTTTGAAGAAATCTTGAAGCAGCCCGGTGTCGTGGGTCTGTCCATTGCTACTCGCCCTGATTGTTTACCGGATGACGTCGTTGATTACTTGGCTGAATTGAATGAACGCACCTACCTATGGGTTGAGATGGGTCTGCAAACCATTCACGAGTCCACGTCAACCCTAATTAACCGTGCGCATGATACTCAGTGTTATGAGGAAGCCGTTGCGAAGCTACGCAAACGGAATATTCGGGTGTGTACACATATTATTTACGGACTGCCGCAGGAAACCCATAAAATGATGCTGGATACCGGACGGGCTGTTGCCAACATGGATGTGCAGGGGATCAAAATTCATTTACTTCATCTGATGCGCAAAACGCCAATGGTGAAGCAGTATGAAGCCGGGCTTCTTCGTTTCCTGGAACAAGACGAGTACATTAAACTGATCGTCGATACGCTGGAGATGCTGCCACCTGAAATGATTGTACACCGCCTTACAGGGGATGCCCCGCGTGATTTATTGATTGGACCGATGTGGTCCATGAACAAATGGGAAGTGTTGAATTCCATTGATCGAGAGCTGCGTGAGCGGGATTCCTGGCAGGGAAAATTCTGGAGGGGTGCATAAGATGGGTTTTCTTTCGGTTTTAAGTTGTGCCCATCAGTGGATTTCTTCCCGTCTACAGCCTGGAGATTTAGCTATTGATGCAACGGTAGGCACGGGTGCGGATACTCTGTTTCTGGCACAAAAAGTTGGTAAACGTGGTCAAGTCATTGGTTTCGATATTCAGAGCGAGGCACTTACCCTGACACAAGCCCGTATTCGCAAACAAGAGGGCAATGCCAAATTGGGCTCCATCTCCCTGCTTCAATTAAGCCATGATCGAATGGCCGAAGCCGTTCCTGAAACGTGGCAGGGTAATGTCGGTGCTGTAATGTTCAACTTGGGGTACCTGCCTTCGGAAGGTGCGGACTCCACCATAATCACGGAAACAGACAGTACCATTGCTGCACTTCAGGCTGCACTGGCATTGCTCAAGCCGCGCGGCATTATTACCGTTGTGTTGTATCCTGGTCATGATGGAGGATCACAGGAAGCGGATGCGGTATTGGAGTGGTCCTCTGCTCTGCATGTAGAGCAGGCACAAGTGGTGATCTATCGCCAATTGCAGCGTGATGCCTCCCCTTTTCTGATTGGTATCGAGAAAAAATAATTTCCTTTAATCCACAAATGCAATAAACTAGACACAATCGCAACAAAGCACTCTTTGGGTGCCATTTATGCATTTTGTGTTCTACATAAAGATGTGCAACCGTATTCACTGTTACATTCATGCCGCATACGCGGTCATGATTGATTAAAGCGATTCACCATTTCATATACTAGAGGAGAGATTAGGAATGCCTACGCCATACCCACTGCAATTTCAACCAGAGTTTAAAGAACGTGTATGGGGAGGTCGCGCGCTGGAGCAATTCGGCCTGACGCCGCCTGAAGGACATATAGGAGAAGGCTGGATGATTGCGGATCATCCCAATGGTACAACCAAGGTATTAAATGGAGCACTTGCTGGAAAAGGCCTGGACGAAGTTCGTGAACAGCTGGGCACAGCATGGCTTGGAACCAAAGGAGTTTCGGAAAAGGGCGGACGATTCCCCCTTCTGATCAAACTGCTTGACTGTAACGATGATCTGTCCGTACAAGTTCATCCAACAGATGATTACGAAGCGCTCCCTCCCGGCGAGCTTGGCAAAACGGAAATGTGGTATGTGCTGGATGCCAAACCAGGAGCACACATCATCTACGGCTTGAATGAAGGCGTTAATCGTGAAGTACTGAAGGAAGCGCTGGAGAATGGTACGGTCATGGACACCCTTCGTCAAGTACCTGTGGAGGCTGGAGATACGTTCTTTATCCCTGCAGGAACGGTACATGCTCTCTGTGCAGGTGTCGTTGTTGCTGAGATCCAGCAAAACTCGGACACAACATACCGGATTTACGACTACAATCGTCCAGGCCTGGATGGCAAACCACGTGAGCTGCATGTTGAGGATTCACTGAATGTAACGGCTTATGAGGGTGCTGGCGCCACGACGATGAAGACCAACAACGCAACTCCAGGTGAGTGGCTGAAGCTTGCGGAATGCCCTTATTTTGTGGTGGAAAAAGGGATTGTTTCAGAACGCTGGGAACTCTCTACAAATCCTGAAAGCTTCACTATTCTTGTTGTCTGTGAAGGTAGTGGAACGCTGGAGTGGGATAACGCGGAATCGGATAAAATTGAATTAAAAGCTGGACAATGTTACTTATTGCCTGCCAACCTGGGCTCCTATACGCTGGATGGCAACACTACTGTTCTTCGCTCTTATTTGCCTTAATCGAATAATCAAATATCTATTCAAGGTGCATTCCCTAAATTGAACTGGCTTTAATGTGACCTGTGAAGGAGGATTTACACGAGATGCAGGAATCTACCTTTAGCCTGGTTGGCAATGAAGGTACCCGTATTCATGTGTACCGCTGGCTTCCCGATCCGGAGTGCAACATCAAAGGTGTGGTCCAGATTGCACATGGCATGAGCGAGACTGCTGCCCGATATGCTGAATTTGCCCAACATCTCACCACGCACGGCTACGTGGTCTACGCGAATGATCATCGTGGTCATGGTAAAACGGTAGAAAACTCGAATTTGTTGGGCAATGCCGGCGTCGATGCTTTCCGCTGGATGGCGAGTGACATGATGAATCTGGGCGAAGTTGCCGCCAAAGAAAACCCTAATGTGCCCCTCTTTCTCATGGGGCATAGCATGGGTTCGTTTTTAGTACAGCATCTAATGTACGCAGGCCACGAGCGTTACCATGCATTTATTTTGTCCGGCACCAATGGCAAACGTGGTCTTCTTCGGATTGGAGAGAAATTGGCTTTCCTGCAGTGTGGCATTCAGGGCATTGCTCATCCAAGTATGCTGCTCAATGCGCTCGTATTTGGCGGATTCAACCGTTCTTTCCGTCCGGCAACCACGCCGTTTGATTGGCTGTCTCGGGACCCCGAAGAGGTCAAGCGGTTTATGGATGACCCTTTGTGTGGAGCCGTCTGCTCCGCAGGTTTTTTCCGTGACTTTTTCAAACTGCTGTTGGACATTCACTTGCCACGCAACATGAAACGCATTCCCAAGGATAAATCTGTATATCTGTTCTCGGGTGAACAAGATCCGGTGGGGCTTCATGGCAAAGGAGTACTTAACCTGGTCTCCCAATATCGGGAGCTTCAGCTTGAGGATATCGAATACCGCCTCTATCCGGGGGGACGCCATGAAATGCTGCATGAGACGAATCGGACTGAGGTTGCAGGGCATGTCGTGGAGTGGCTGGAGAGGCATACGCCCGACTATAGCGCCCATCATTACACAGTACATGCAGAAACCACCGATTCCGTGTAATGCGATACGAACATTCACACAATGATGAAAAAAGCCTCTGAACCGGTTAGCAGCTTGCGCTGTGTACCATGTTCAGAGGCTTTACTTTTTTTATTTATAAGATGGCAATTAAATGTTAAACGTTATGGATTACCCTTCGATCAGCAAAGACTCTGGATCTTCAAGCAATTCTTTCACCGTTACGAGGAAACGTACGGCTTCGCTACCATCAATGATACGGTGATCGTACGACAGGGCGATATACATCATCGGACGGTTCTCCATCCGCTCTGCATCAATCGCTACTGGACGAAGCTGGATTTTGTGCATACCCAGAATACCTACTTGAGGTGTATTCAAAATTGGTGTGGACAACAGGGAGCCAAATGTTCCGCCATTGGTAATGGTGAAGGTTCCTCCTTGCAGATCAGACAAAGCCAGCGTGTTGGAACGCGCTTTGGACGCCAGGTCAGCAATGCTTTTCTCAATCTCAGCGAAGCCAAGACGATCTGCATCACGTACAACCGGTACGACAAGACCTTCTTTGGCAGATACCGCAATACCGATATCATAGTACTTTTTGAGAACTACATCTTCGCCATCAATTTCCGCGTTAATGGTTGGGAACTTTTTCAGAGCACCTACAACCGCTTTGGTGAAGAAGGACATGAAGCCGAGATTGATTTCATGTTTCTCTTTGAACTTGTCCTTACGACGTTTACGAACATCCATGATTGCCGTCATATCCACTTCGTTAAACGTAGTCAACATCGCTGCAGTCTGCTGTGCTTCTACCAGGCGTTTCGCAATGGTAGCACGACGGCGGGACATACGTTGACGCTCAACTGGTTTGGTATACGTGGAACCACCTGCTGCCGGAGCACTAGGTGCTGCAGCGGGAGCTTTAGCAGGAGGCGGTGTAGGAGCAGCAGCCTGAGTGTTGTGAGTTTTCACATCATCCTGATAAACCCGGCCAATCGGATCCTTGCTCTGTACCTGATCCAGCTCAATACCACGCTCACGTGCGAGCTTGCGAGCAGACGGTGAAGCTGTTTTCGAGCTGCTATCCGAAGATTCCGGTGCTGGAGCAGCTGCTTGTTTCTGCTCTGCCGCTGCTGGTTGGGAAGTGGGCGCGCCGCTTCCTCCTCCAGTTCCTGCCGAGAGTGTTCCAATCGTTTCACCGATTTCTACAGTCTCGCCTTCCTGGCGAACAATTTTCTCAAGAACACCGCTCTCTTCAGCACTGATCTCAATATTTACTTTATCCGTTTCCAGTTCCAGAAGAACATCACCCTGATTAACGGTTTCGCCTTCTTTGACCAGCCATCTGGATACGGTTCCTTCCGTTATCGACTCACCCATTGCAGGTACTTTAATTTCACTCACAGCTGTTACCTCCCCAGTGGAATATTATTCTTCGTCGTTTGCTTCAATGCGGATGTAATGATCTGTTGCTGCTCCATGCCATGCACAAGTTGATAACCGCTGGAAGGACTCGCATGTTCCGGGCGACCTTCGTATTTAACGGTTGTTCCTTCTGGCGCAATTTCACGAAGACGAGGCTCCATGTATGTCCAGGCACCCATGTTTTTGTTTTCTTCCTGTACCCACACCAGCTCTTTCAGCTTGCTGAAACGTGCAAGTACACGCTTGATTTCTTCCGCCGGGAACGGATACAGCTGTTCGACACGAATAATGTGAAGCCAGGACCAATCCGCTTTATCTTTCTCAAAAGCATCTTCCAGATCGATGGCGATTTTACCACTGCACAAAATAATGCGCTCTACGCGATCCGGTTTCGTGCCCAATCCTGCTTGCTCCAACACAGGCTCAAACTTGCCTTCGCTGAACTCTGTTGCAGGTGATGCGACACGAGGATTACGAATAAGACTTTTCGGCGACATCATAACCAGTGGACGAGCATCTTCCGTTTCAGTCAACGAAGCCTGACGACGCAGCAGATGGAAATATTGCGATGCACTTGTCAAGTTCGCAACGGTCATATTGTCTTCTGCACAAAGCTGCAGGAAACGTTCCAGACGAGCACTTGTATGCTCAGGGCCCTGACCTTCGTTCGCATGTGGAAGCAGCATGACCAGACTGGATTTTTGTGACCATTTGGCACGGCCGGCAGATACGAACTGGTCAAAAATAACCTGTGCACAGTTGGCAAAATCTCCGAATTGTGCTTCCCAGATTACAAGCGTATCTGGTGAATAGACGTTATATCCGTATTCGAAACCAACAACAGACTCCTCAGACAACGGACTGTTGTAGATAGCGAAGGAAGCCCTTGCCTGTGGCAGATGATGCAGTGGGCAGAATTTCGCACCATTCTCGGAGTCATGCAACACCAGATTCCGATGGGCAAACGTTGCACGTTCTGCATCCTGTCCGCTGATCCGGATCGGTTTGCCATCCGCAAGAATGGTAGCAAACGCAAGCGTCTCTGCGAGACTCCAGTCTACTTTCTCCCCTTCGTTCAGAGATGTGCTTCTGCGCTGCAAAATGCGCTGCAACTTCGGATACACATTAAAATTCTCTGGCCATTTCAGCAAGTCTGCGTTGATTGCCCGCAGATTTTCCAATGGTACCGCAGTTGGAATAATCGAAACTGCTTCCGGCTCGCTAATTTGACGTTGGTAATATTCATGTACTTCATTGTTCTTCATCTGCTCGTAAGCTTCTTTTAAGCGGTTCGTCACAGCCTCACGAATGCTGTTGATGGAAGCATCGTCGATAACCGATTCCTCTTTCAGATGATCCTGGTACAAGTGACTAACCGTTGGATGAGCTTTTACTTTGTCATACACCGTCGGCTGTGTTGTTTCCGGATCATCCGTTTCGTTATGACCATAACGACGGTAACCGATCAGGTCAATCAGGAAGTCCTTTTTGAACAGGTTACGGTATTCTGCTGCCATACGAATAGCTGCGATACATGCATCCGGATTGTCTGCATTGACATGCACAATGGGGATCTCATATCCTTTGGCAAGGTCACTCGCATAATACGTTGAGCGTGAATCGCTGCTGTCTGTTGTGAATCCAAGACGGTTGTTCACGATAATATGAATTGTTCCGCCATTTTGGTATCCAGGCAATGCTTTGAAATTGAGCGTTTCTGCTACAATACCTTCTCCAGGGAAAGCCGCATCACCATGCATCAGAATGGTTGCTGCTTTGGTTACATCCTGCTTCGGATATCCCGGATCACGGCGATCATCCTGCGCTGCACGTGCAAAGCCCTGTACAACCGGATTTACATATTCCAGATGACTTGGGTTATTGGCAAGCGTAAGACGCGCTTGTACTGTTTCGCCGTCTTTTACATAACGGTTTGCGCCCAGATGATATTTGACATCCCCCGTCCAACCGTAATTGATTCCTGTTGACCCTTCGGAAGGAACCAAATCCTTGTTCGGAGAATGATGGAATTCAGAGAAAATTTTGCTATACGGCTTGCCCAGTACATGAGCAAGTACGTTCAATCGACCACGGTGAGCCATCCCCATCAGAATATGGCTTGAACCTGCGTGCGCCATAATTCGGACTGCTTCATCCAGCATCGGGACAAGCACATCGTTACCTTCAATGGAAAAACGTTTTTGCCCAACAAATGTTTTGTGGAGGAAATCTTCAAATTGCTCCACTTCAACCAAACGTTCCAGCAAAGCTTTACGCTCCTCTGGATTAAGCGGTGCCGGCGAAGTACGAGATTCTGCACGGCGGTTCAGCCACTCCCGCTCATGAACTTCATGCACATGGCTGAATTCATAAGCGATAGGACCAGTATATATTTGCCGCAGGCGCTGGATGGCATCCAATCCTGTTACCGTCTGTCCATCTGCACCTTCCCAGATCAGGGAAGCTGGCAGAGCTTTCAAATCTTCTTCATTCAATTCAAAATGCTTCGGTTCAAGCAAAGAAGTATCTGAATCTTCACTGATTCCAAGGGGATCAATATCGGCCGCAAGGTGACCATAGGTACGAATATTCATTACCAGTTTCCCTGCTGTAACCGCTTTCTGTAATAATTGAATATCCACGCTTCCGGAAGCCTTTTGGGCATTGCCAGAATACGAGGCTGTATGTGCATCCCTGCCAGACATCGGCGGAGCACCCCATTGTTCAAATAATTCCCGATAAGCCGGTGTAACTGCACCCGGGTCTTGGGAGTATAATTCATATTGTTCCTGTACGTATCCCATATTCGGGCCATAGTAACTTTCCCAGGGTTTCTTGTTGCCTTCCTCGATCGTCATCGACGTTCCCTCCGTCTTGATTTAGTCATAAGTTTTTGACGGAAATCATTGACTAAGCCGTAATTTGCGTTCGTTCAACATTTTAAGCTAAATTTTTCATGAAGTCCAATAATCGTGCTGTTGGTGGTAGTAACGTTGTTCCGACGCTCCCGTCAAGGTTTGTCTGCGTTTTCAAAATCATAGTAAACTGATGATTGTATATACCGTCGCACAGATGTCGAATACTGTCCTGATCCGTTCGAGGGTTACACCTTCCTCCACTTTTTCAAGTGAAGTCCGTGTTCTAATATCTATTCTATAAACTTTTACGCTCAGGAGCATTTCCTATTTTTAGTTCAATTGATGCATAAATTAGATGAATCGAATAATTGGAACATTTCCGACCCACAAATGTGCTCTCTTTGTATGGCGTTTTGTTGTTAATCGCTTATCCTACGATGGTTTCTACACATTTTCAGGTTTCGCCCGATTTGCAGCCTCCTTATTTAGAATTGTGGTCCATAATGTTCAAAAACAAACCGTCAAGATAAATATTAACCATTTGGCTTGGTATTCAACAAAAAAATGGGTGTTTCTTGCAATTCAATGTTATAAACCAAAAGCCGCCTGTAATGCGTAAAAGCATCCGGGCGGCTTCTTTTTGACTTGGTTTATTTAGGCTGACAGACTTTTTATTGTTTAATGTGGCACCTGAGACTGAAAATCGCCCCGGCTGGACTGATCTGAATGGTAAAAGACCACATCGCCATCCTTCAGGGGCCAAGTTCTACCTTGACTGTCTACTGGGCGATTGTTGAAACCTTCCATCTGCCACTGATTCATCAGTGGAGCATAAATGTATTGCAGGTGTGGAGCTTCTGTATTCCCATCCCGAAGTGTCTCGATATTGAAGTTGACCACGATATATCCGTCCTTCAGAAATACAGAAGCCTTTTCATCCAGTTGATTTTGTCTGGCAAGCAATTCGAGATTGGTTCCCTTTGGCACGGCGTATACATCTGCAGGCAGACTGTATTCTCCGTACCAACGCTGGATCGCCGCATTCGCTCGGTCCACACTAACACCCGAAGGAATGTCTGTCTTGGGTCCAATCAGTGTACGAATGGAAGCGGGCAGAATCATCCAGTCATAGCGGCCTACCCACGTTTTCTGGTGAGAAATTTGATCGACAAGCGTAACCATATAATCAGCGAGCGAACTCTGGTTGCGTTCATCGGCGGTCAGTTCATACGTATACTGATAACGCGCCTTATCCCCCAATTCCGTACCGGGTACATTACGCAGCCTCGAGTTCAGGACAACAAACCTTTTCTCTAAATCCTGCGCCGATCCTATTCTGATAAGTCGCTCTTGACCGCGGTGGTAGTATAGATCGACTTCTTGTCTGGAAGAACCATCTTTGCTCACAAAGTAGAATGTTGGAGTAATTCGAACACCATCCTGTTTGCCAAACATATTGCCTTTTGTTTTCAGGTCGAACTTGATATGGTAGCCCGTTTTCACCGCAACATTGCTGAAACCCTGCACAGGATGACTGCCTGGGCGAACAGGTAACACAAACGGTGCCAGATTCCCTCGCGGATCACCATCAATACTGTTAAGTCCTGTCCAGTAGCTTACCCCTGTCGACTCTGAACTCCCGAGCTGCTTGCGGAATACGTTCTCCCAATTATAATCGGCGATATCCGTAACGTGAAAATCATACAATCGCCCAATAACTTCCACCGGAACCGTATCTGCCGCAACATGATGGGTCAGATTTGTGTTGGCATCCTGCTGTTCGGTGAATGTCGAAGGAGCATTTTCCGCAATATTTCGAAATTCAATTCGGTAATGTCCTTCATCCACCCATACTGGAAGATAGAAAACGGTATCCAGTTGGTTGACCGGAATGTCCACCCAGGTCTTGGCTGGAATGAACTGACTCCTATCGGCGGTATAGACATCAAAGGGGAAACGAATCTGCTTGATGCGAAAATACTTGGCATAGTCCCTATTGCCATAACCCGGGTAACTGCTTACGTCCAGGTGCTGCCCTGAGGTCGGGATGCGTACGATAAACGGCCGTTCCAAGATAAGCGCCGCGCTGGTCGGATCAGGCACCGTTTTCTGGTTATGCGGCTGATCATCAGACACCGAGGCGTAGTTAACGACAGGCGTGTGCACCGTGACTGAATTAATCCCTTGAATAGAAAACTTCTGATCTTGACCGCCTTTAATGTTGCCAGGAATCAAGCCATATGCGATCTCGCCCGTTGTCGGTTGGTCCGCCTTGTTGACCAGTGTATTCTGAATAGTTAAACGATTCTGGTACAGCACGTTGTCACCGATCATACCAGGTTGAGGGATTGTCCCAGGTCGCGGAGCAGTCTTATCCATCGGAGCAGGATCCATCACAGTGGTACCGTTAAACACTACCTTGTCATTATTTACAGTGTTCTCTTTGACCTCAGTCTCCGCTTTGGATTGAAACAATGACGTTTCATCAGGTGTAGGCGGCTCGCTGTCACCGCCTGGCTTTGTTTCAGTGCCAAGGTCGATTTCCTTGCAAGGTGCAGGTTTCACATGTGCGGTAACGGCATCATCATTAGCCGATTGTAAGGTCGGCGGTGTATATCCGTTTGGAGTCAGCGTTACTGTACCACCGTAGCCACCAAGTGCATAATTGGATATCGTAGCTTGATTTAGCTGATAGACTTCCAAATTATCAATCTGCCAATAACTATATTGTCGGATGACCTGCATTGGTTTTTCCACAGGAACGTCGAGTTCCTTAGGTTGTGGAGGTGTGCCTGGATCATTCGGTCCTGTCGAGGCTCTGCCCGGAATCGTCCATGTTTTGTGATACTTCTTTTTTACGTTGACCGTATAAGTCACTGTTCCTGTCATGTTCACCCAACGGTGCTGGAACAAGTATCCTCTAGCCATGACATTTGCATAGAGATCTTCAGAAGTCGGGATGCCGCGGGTGACATCAAATTTTTCAGATCCCCGATCATCAGCTTTCAGCACGCCCCGGACGGATGGGTCCATGGCAGACGATTCGATCAACGCTCCTTTATTAGGTGGACTGATGGTCACGGGGCAACCCACAACGCCACCCCCGTTACCTGGGTCAGTTCCCCCGTCTCCTCCGTTGCCTGTGCAATCCTTTACATCTAACACCTGCGTCCCCCGCTCATCCAACTGCTGGGAAGGGTCCAAAAATCGCGCGGTGATGGTGGTGCTGCCGACGATACCCTTGATCGTCATTTTCCCATCTGCACCTATGGTTGCTACTGCTGGATTGGAGCTTTGCCAGGTCAATTTGGGATGAGCAGTAAGCTCATGAACAGAAAGGTCTGACTTGGTCAGGATAGCTTTAGCTTGCAGCGGTGTAGCTGTGTCTGCTTTACAGGCGTTTGGCAGGTTCACAATGAGTCCTGGTTCGGACGTTACCGTAATGTCAGCAGTATCCGAGATAAGATATGTACCGTTGTTCCAGATTGCACGAACAAAAGCAGTACCCGGCTTTTCGGCCTTCACCATTCCGGTTTTGGGTTCAATACTCACAATACTCGGGTCAGATGACCACCAGGTGGTCTCAGCTTCGCGCCGACTTACGTCGATGCCTTCACTGAATTGAGTTGCTCCATAGTTTTTCGTTTTAACTTTGGCTACCATCTGTTTAGTTTCTCCAACCGTTAGGGTGGAATCTGGGGTTACGTCGATTTCTTTTTCTTCTTCTAGATCCCCTTCCCAGATGATATCCATAGGCGTATGGTAGGCTACTACTTGCTTCACACAATTTTGATTAGTTTTACCACCATTTTCGAACTCTGTTCGATCACTTACTGAATGATTCCCTCCTGTTCTTGTGTTGATTTTTACAATAGTACTATCTCTTCGTATAACTGTTTCACCAATTCCTGTATAGGAAGTTTGCTGTAATCTAGTTTGATAAGTAACACTTTTTATTCTTATAGACTTAAGAACTGATGGAATAATAGGATATCCATTATATTCATTCCATTGAGTAGCAGGCCAATTGGAAAAGTCAACTTCATTGGGTATATCTTTTTCGTCAGGATAAGGAGACGAACAAGACAAGGGATTCATGTTTCTAGAAAAAGTAGGCCCAGTAGTATGATCAGCTTTAAAACTTCCATCATCAAGTTGATACCAATAAACACCTGGATTGGCAACTCTTGGTGCAGATTGTACAGTCAGGACAGATGGACTCTTCATTGATTTTGGACCGTAAGGGTCATTAGTAGCTGCTTGAATTGGAAGATAAAATGTACCCATAGCACCTAAAATTAAGAACATAACTATAAATACTAATATTAATTTATAATAGAGTTTCAGTACTCACTCACCGCCTTGAAGAAACTACATGTTCTGAATTTGAACTAAATCATTGTTGTTAGCTTTTAAATAATAAGAGCCACCTTTAGCCACGAGCACAGAGGATGTCCAAAAACGTTTTTTAACATCTTTCTTTATAAGTTTACTAGACATCTCTGGAATAGTTATGAATCCATTTTTTTCGGCATGTTTAACATCCATACGATTAAATCTTAACAATGCACTGTCTAGACCGCCGCTAAAGGCCAAGAGGTTTGATTTTTCTATATTGGATGTAAACGATATATCGGCAAATGTCATGTAGCTTCCTGGAAACTGAATGGAATTGGGACCAATAAACAGTGATGAGTAAACCCCTTTCGGCTTGCCTTTCGTAACATCTACTACAATAATTCGATGCAGTCGGAGTATGCCGGAATTATTAGATAACTTTATATCTCCCTTAGATAGATCACTTACCGTAACAGAATTTTTAGTATAAAAGTAATTACTTATCGTCGTTAAATTCGTTCCCGTCGTGCCAACCTCACGCATTTCATTCAGATCACTGTACTTCCCTGCATCCGTACCCTCGACATCCATATAACGCAGCAAAATGGCAGACACTTCAGCTCGCGTTGTTGGATCAGCAGGCTTCAAAGAACCGTCCTCAAATCCACCGACAATGCCAGTCCCGCGAACAAGTGCAAGATAAGGAATTTGCTCTGCACGAATCGTTCCCCGATTAACTTCAGGGGTAGGTAGCAGTGTATTTTTGGTGTCGTCAAAAGCATCCTGGAAACTGGTTCCTGACTTGATCAGTCCGTTCGCAATCCATTTCATCATCTCGTAGCGTGTCAGTTCGGCATTGGGATTGAATCCTTTCGGATAATCACTAGCATGAATGAAGCCCTGGGCGACCAACTGTGTCACCGCTGATTCAGACCAGTGTCCCTTGAGATCAGCAAAAGGATTCTCCCCTTGTACCTTTTCCAAGCTGGTTGCACGGCTGAGAAGTGTGGCATACTCACCACGGGTGATTTTGGCATTGGGACGGAAGGTACCATCCTGATAACCGGAAATCAGATTTTTATCATAGGCTTTGACAATTGTAGCTTGCGCCCAGTGCCCTTTGATATCTTTGAACTTTGTAAGCGCAGAAGCCGCTGTGCCCGCTCCACTCGTGCTTGTAGCAGCATCCACAGCAGACACCAGACCCTCTGTTCCAGTAGTCAGCAGCGTTCCTGCCATCAAAGCCGTCGTCAACAAACCAACTATCAACACGCTCCTTTTTGATTTCCTGCCGTTTAATCTCATCTGCTTCTTCAATCTACTCACTCTCCTATGTACCTTAGTATGGGGCAAATTTGCTTCTTCATCACTCGTACTACTCTTCAAGCCAAATCCTAAATTTGTAATAATCATCAATATTCTACCATGCAAATCTAGGCTATTGGTATTATTTTTCAGCGATCCCCATCACCACAAGGCATGCAACCTCCCCTTCCAAAGACCCAATTCACCCCTGAAAACACAAAAAAAGGCCACGAATCCGTAGATTCATAGCCTTATGCTTTAAGGTGTCAGTCCTATTCAATTGAAAAAAATTGTAATCTATCTATCACAGAATAAACGATTCTGTTCCATTTGACCAGTCCTAAAATTCAAATCAAATAGGTTTGTTAATCATATACTGTGCAAATGGCGTCAACGATAACGCTTCAACCTCTTCCACAGTAAACCATTGTGCGCCCAGTGAATCTTCGCCATCCGGTTCCCTTTTGATCTCATAAGGCCGACTTTCGCTTGTCAAATATACATCGTATAGAATTCCAATATGGTGCAGCTCTTCCGGCTCGCCTTCGTAAACCCACTCCAATACGTTCGATTCCGCAGAACGAATCACCAATTGTAGATTGGAAAGGCCCGTCTCCTCTTCAATCTCACGGTGTAGGGCGGTCTCCGGTTGCTCACCAAACTCCAACCTTCCTCCAGGCAAATCCCATTTCCCCAAATAACTCCTCTCGCCTTATGAATTAACAGAACTTTTTGCTCCCAGGTGGCTAAACCATATACCCCCATGTGTGTGTACCGATCCACTTAAAGGTTCTTCCTCTCGTCTGAAAGATGCCTAACTTGCTCTTCCAATCTACGAATGCGCTTATTCATCTGATAGAACGATGGAGTAAAAATCGCTCCAATAATGATAATGACCCAGACACTCAAATAATCAGCCCCTATCTTAAGAGTCTCCCAACTCTAGCGATAACCGAACAATCAGTTCTTCACCCTCAATCAACAATGCGGTTAACCCTTTGTCCGAGCCAGATTGGTGATTCTCTCCGTTGGTCCAATACGCGGCTTCTCCCGAACGGACAACTAACCGTTTGCCTGTCTCGCCTTCCACCCAACCTTCCCCTTCAAGCACCAGAAACACCTGCTCACCCACCGCTGGATGCAAACCCACACTTCCTCCTGCAGATAGTTTCAGTTGGGCTACGTGGCAGGCTGTTGTGCTTCGGAGTATCGGCGTAATTTCTGCTCCCTCACTGCCAAATGCGGTGATGCTGCGATAGTCCTCTGGTTTGAGGCGATATATCTTCACTTCTTGTTCTCCTCTGCCACGGTATCCAGATCCAGAGCCAAACGGATCATATCGACGCAGCGAATGCCATCTTCTATAATCTCTTCTTCATAATGTTTCACAAAGAAATCCCGATCGACCCCTATAATGCGAAAACCGCAGCGCTGATACAGCTTCAACTGATGAAAACTTGAGTTGCCTGTCCCAATTTCTACCGTTCGACCACCGAGCCTGCGTGCTGCTTCTATCGCTTCCTTGATCATGTGTTTGCCAACGCCCTGTCCCTGTAATTCTTCCTGCACGGCAATATTAACAATCTCTACCGTCTCTGGACGCGTTTTCAGCAAGACAAACTCTCCTACCATTTCTCCTTCATATTCAGCGATAAAACAAACACCGCGACTCAGATATTCGTCAACTATAGCTTTGGACGGATCAGCCATCAATAAAAGTTCATAAGGTTTTTCTTCTTCCCAGTCCAAAATCCGGAACGACAATTTCACACCAATCTCCACCTTTTCCTCGTACATATTCATTTACGTCCCGTTTGCAGAAGCCTATGTATGGCTAGATCACCAAATATATAACAACCTTCCGTATATAAATGTTTGGGTCTGAATTCATATTTTTCTCTTTTTATAACCTCGGTTACTCCGGAACGATTTTTATCCTTTATTTCACCCATCTAGTTCACCAAATCTATTAGCTATTTACCGCTCCAGCTTGATTTTGATAATGACGAATCACCATGCCATGTGCCTTTTGCATGCCCTGTCTCTCATAGAACCCCTGAAGTTCGTTATCGCACAAAAGATCAATCATATAGAGATCACCCAGACGATTGAACATACGCTTGATAAGATCTGTTCCGATCCCTTTACCTTGATACTCCGGAAGCACTTCCAACAAGGGAATATATGCACTAAGAACTCCATCGGAGATGGCTTGAATAAAGCCCACCACATTCCCGGTTTCTTCATCAACAGCCAATTCGACAGCATAGGATTGTTCCAGCAGCTTCAGAAAAGTAGGCGTAGACGGAGGGTTTGGCCAACCTTCAAAAAAATTCCCTCCAAGTTGGTCGATACCTATTCCCTCCAGCGATTCACGATATGAAATCTCCATAATTACAAGTCATCTCCTTTTAAAAAGTAAACTTCATTATATCATAATATCTGGATATAAATATATAGAATTGGCTGATAAAATATGAGACACAGTTCAAATACAGGCCTCATTTATTTGCTTTATTCAAGTAAACTGTTCTAAAAATGCAACGTCCTATTCCTCACGTTAAACCCCCGTGCTTAAGTGCTCGTGGACTAATTTCCATTCTCCGTTAATGCCTGCAACAAATACATTGGTAGCCCGACCTTTTCCAAAAGCCGGCTCCCCTTGATAAATTCCTTTCCAGTGATAGGTATAAATACAGACCGCCTGCTCTTGGCCAGTTGTAATCCACGTGACATCTTCTGCACGATATACCTCTTCCTTGACTGTCTCCCAAGCGTTTTCAAAATAAGCCCGAACTTCGTCAGGTGTAGTGCAAGATGTTCCGGTAAACCAATATACGGCATCCGGTGATAACCATTTGCTTACCTCATCAAACCGATGTGTATTGGTCGCTGCAATGTATCCTTCCAGTGCATGCTCGTATCCCATAATTTCTTCCGCCTCCTGAGCGTTTTGAATTATTTAACTTCACTCTGTTCAAGAACCGAATCGCTATACACCATAAAAGTCTCTTTCAGTGTACGCCCCGTTGATTTCTCCCAGATCACACTCCGCTCAAACGTACCTGCTTGAAAAAATCGCGGGAAACGTTCCGCAAACCAATCCTGCATGGGTAACTCCAGCGCTTGCCCTAAAGAAACCCACAACAGTTCGCCTTCCGGTGGATCACTTAGTAACTCCCCCTCAAAAGAAGTAGCCACGTAGTTGAAAACCATATAACGCAATCCTTGCTCCGGATCACAAAATTCATCAAGACCTTTATATGTAATTTCTTTCACCACAAGTCCTGTTTCCTCTTTAACCTCTCGCACGGCACCATCCACAATACTTTCCGGAAAATCGACTTTCCCTCCAGGAGCAATATATCCGGGAAATCCTTTCCGGTTCGGTCGATTCATTAATAGTACCTGATCATTCTGCTTGTCCCATACCATACACATCGTTAAAATCTCAGTTCTAGTGTCCATTTTTTTCCTCCCAGTTGCCTTATACAAAACCTAATCCTTTGCAATTCACACATATTCACTATGACAACAGAAAATGTTCCGATTCCTTTTAGCCCCAGGTTTTTTCTGTCCTCTCCGTTCTTGTGTAATTGTTGAATTAAGCTTATATACTTCGTTGTACACTAACACTTCTGGTACGTAGATAGATTCTCCTGCTTCAATCTCTATTCCTATTCTATCTTAACTTTCCTGACTATTTGCAAATTCAATTTTGATATAAACGCATACGAAAGACGGACACCGGAAATTTCGGAGGCCCGCCTCTTTATGATGTATGCGATGTTTTTCTTTTGAACCGAATATCGAATAGACGATACTCAGCTCATGCCTGTAATTAGCACCCGGCGTTCTTTCCACTCGGCACGGCGATAAGCCTGCAGCAGACCAAATTTGCGGATACTTGCTTTTGGCACCGATTTGTAAGGCATAATAACCGTAAATTCCTTATCAAACGGCACAAAAGATAATCCTACTTTCTCATTGGAGAGCCACTCGGCCTGAATGGGTTGCCTTGAACAGGCATCGAAGGTACAACCGAGTCCCTCAGCGAAAAAATCATAACGTGCAGCAGGTGTTCCGGGTTCCTCCATACAGAGAAAAAGGCTGAGCTGATCACAAAAAAGCATAATTTCCACATCATTTTTCAGCCTGAGCTTCAATGCCTCACTACCACCAAGCTGCTGTTCCCAACGTAACTGGTGCTCCCGTTCATCGTTTAGATACTCCCTGATGTCTTCATCATCATTGGCGTTAGCACCCAGATTGTTTTGAAACAATTCTGTATACATCATGCTGCACAACAACCCGGCATACAGGTTTTTCTCACGAACCTCTTCAATACCTTTACGGTAAAATACAAATCGCGGACGTAGCGGAAAATCACGAAACGAATACGGTATCTGACTATAATCATTCCAGAATGGCGCGGAATCCAGTTCAATCCATCCCCGATCATGCTCTCTTGCAGCAAGAATCAGATCTTCCCGATGCGCTTCATCAATTAACATTTCCGTTTTCCAATGGGAAGCCATTTCTCCGGCTACTAGTCCATGCTCATGCTGTGCGGTCAAAACAAAATCATGCTCTCTCTCATATACGATCATTTGCTGTCACCCTTCCGCATGGTATACGTTGACTTTAACATAATTTGGTTTACAATTTCCTATAAGTTGCTTTTCATTCAACTTTCAGGGAATATACTAAGGAACCATCCATGTAAAGGTGTTGTCAGTTCCCTGAAATTTGGTACACTAATGATTGTGCCAACATAACATTACATACAGAAAGCGGGATCTCATGAATTTATACTCTCCTTACACCGAGTTTAACCGCAAGGAATGGGCTGACTTGAAGAAGTATCAGACCACTCTTCCACTAACGAAAGCGGAATTGGAACAGCTAAAGGGATTAAATGAAGAGGTATCCATTCAAGAAGTTGAGGATATTTACCTACCTCTTACCCACTTTATTGACTTATATGCAGGAGCTTCACGAGAGCTGAATCGCTTAACGGCATCTTTTTTAAAAAAAGAAGCACATCATGCTCCCTACATTATCGGTATTGGGGGCAGTGTTGCCGTGGGCAAAAGTACAACCGCCCGCCTGCTTCAGGCTATGCTTGCAAGAGGCAAAGGAAACCCCAAGGTGGATCTGGTCACAACGGATGGTTTCCTGTATCCCAATGCCGTGCTGCAAGAGAAAGGCATCATGAACCGAAAGGGATTCCCGGAAAGCTACGATATCAAGTCACTGATTCAATTCATGGGTGATGTCAAATCAGGCAAACCTGAAGTGATGGCTCCCGTATACTCTCATCTTGCCTACGACGTCATTGCAGGTGAGGAGAAGGCCATCTGTCAGCCGGATATCCTCATTATTGAAGGAATTAACGTGCTCCAGGTCAAAAAGGAAACCCCACTGCTGGTCAGTGATTTTTTCGACTTCTCCATCTATATCGATGCGGAAGAGGAGCATATCCGTCACTGGTACATTGAGCGTTTCAAGTTGCTACGCAATACAGCGTTTCAGAATGAGAACTCCTTCTTCCACAGTCGTTTCGCCAATCTGGAAGAAGATGAGGCTGTTCTTACGGCAAGCCAGATCTGGAAAGATATCAATGCCAAAAATCTGCACGAAAACATCCTTCCAACCAAGGGACGAGCCAGACTGATTTTGAAAAAGGAAGCGGACCATTCGATTCAGCGCATTCAATTGCGTAAGCTGTAAGCGTCATAATGAGCAGAAACATTCTGCTTAATACTCATTAAAAAAGGAGACAAGACCACATGCAGACCTTGATTGTTCTTGGAAGTATCATGATGTTTCTTGCCGTTGCCCTTGGAGCATTCGGTGCACATGCGCTCAAACGCAGATTGTCTGCTGACATGATCAAAATATACGAGACTGGCGTTCAGTATCACCTTGTTCATGGACTTGGAATCATCCTGCTCGGACTGCTCGCTGATCGACTGGAGCAGCCTTCTCTTGTGTTGCTGGCCGGATGGCTGCTATTCGCCGGCATCCTCTTGTTCTCGGGCAGTCTGTATGCCCTAAGTGTAACTGGCGTTCGAAAACTGGGGGCGATCACACCCCTGGGCGGAGTAGCTTTCTTGGTCGGATGGGTCATGTTATTAATTGCCGCTTTGTAAAACCAACATCGTGAACTGAAAAGAGTGTTCTAGCCGATCTTCAAAATCGCTGGAGCACTCTCTTTATGTTTAACTTCGCCATATACGGCGAATGCTGTGTGAGACTTCATCTCCCTGCTGTTTTTCCAGGACATATACATCAGGATTAGTTAGATTTTTCCACTCATCGAATCCAAAGGATGCATCATGGCTGCGAATGAGCAGAGATAACATATTGCCATGTGTAAACACAGCCCCGCTATGCTCCGGTCGGCTCCACAGCTCGTCCAGCACCTCAAGGCCCCGAGCTGTCGCGAAACGAGAAGATTCACCACCTTCTTCCGTCCAGTCTTCGTCCGTGTATGTACGTTCAAGCACATCCATCCAGTTATCCAGATGAAAGGTACTAAGCACCCTTTCTTGAAGACGTTCATCCGTATGTATATGTTGCAGGACGGTTTTGCCCAGTGGGGCAGCGGTTTGAAGTGCCCTTTTCCACGGACTGGACACAATGTATTGTATAGGGTGCTCCCCCAACATCTCAGCAAGTTCTTCTGCCTGACGAAGTCCTTCATCGGTAAGCTCGGCATCCGGTTCTTGCCCTGTTGCTTTGGCATGACGGATGAGATAAATAGACTGTATCGCCCCTCACCTCCTGTTGATCCAACTTACATTCAATGCTTCTCCAGATATCTCAGTGCAATATGCATGTTCTCCCGGTCTTCCGAACGGCCAGATGAACTAAGAAAAGTAACCTTATCCTCTGTCCACACGCCCTTTTGGTCTGCCAACCCAAGAAGCTGCTTCAAGCGGTTAACCGTTCCCGTACTGCCATCAATAATCTGAATATGATCTGGCAGAACTGTACGAAGAATGGATGTGTAGAACGGATAATGCGTGCAGCCAAGTACAACTGTACCGTATAAGTCCAGATCAAGATCAGCCAGTTTGAGGCGGAAATACGCCGCAATCTTCTGTGGATCAAAGTCCAACTGCTCACACCACTCCACAAGTTCAGGTAATGGAATGGAATCGACACTGTGGTGGTCATCCACACGGGATACCAATTCATGATATTTCGTTTGACTCAAGGTCAGGGCTGTAGCAAATACAAGCACCCTTTTGCCGCTTCTTCGGTTCATCTCGACAGCCGGTTTCACAGCAGGCTCCATCCCGATAACAGGGATATCATACTTGGCACGCAAATCCTTCACGGTCAGACTGGTCGCAGTATTGCAGGCAATCACGATCGCTTGCACATTTTCCTGAACAATAGCCTCCACACAATTGAAGATATGTCCTCTAACCTCATTGGCGGACTTGGTCCCATAAGGAACATGTAACGTATCGGCATAATACAGAAACGCTTCTTCAGGGAATTGATGCAAAGCCTTGTGCAAGACGGTTAAACCACCGATTCCCGAGTCAAAAAATGCAATTTTCTTCTTCAAGGGTTTCACCTCTATAACGTATTCTTTCAGGTTCCTGGAACCTCTCATTCCTGCTCATGATGACTGGGAGGTGAGTTATGTTATTCCGGGTCATCACAGACGTTAACGCTTGACGACCTGCGGTGATCGTTTCGGTTACGGATCGTTCTTTCGATCGCTGTTGTCTCCAAATTTTTTTGATATATTTTATAAATGTGCAAATTCGGAGACAAGGGCGAACGCTACCGCTTCTTCAGAATCGATTCCGTTCCCTCCACTACTTCCGCTGTAAATCATACACTAATGATGATGAGTCATTATCATTATTCTTCATTCATTTTATACTGTCTCAGCCAGTCTTTGCCACTTTGCCAGTGTTCCACTGGGTTACGCTCTCCGAGTAGCTCAGTACTTGCCTCAGCCATAAGCCATTCCTTAAGGCCATTATCTGCACTGGAGTCCAGCTGCTGAATCAGGACGTTTAGCCCATCTTCCCCAGTATTCAAGATCTGCTCCCACGCTTCTGGGCTGTCAGCGATATAATCATTAGGGTTACTGCTGATCATACTTTCAGGTCTGCTCACGATCTGCTGAAGATTGCTTTCAATCTTCCAGCTTACGCCCTGACTTTCCACCTGATTCGAGCATGCTACCAACATCCATGCTGTACACAGCATCACCGTGCCGCTTGCAATACGTTTGCGAATCATGGAATCACTCCTGTCCCTGCTCAAACTTATGAACAGCATTCTCAATAAACTCGACAAAGCTATGATCATAATTATACTCATCCCGATAGATACGGATATGCGCTTCAATGACATATTGCAGGTCCTTTTGTACAAAAATCCTAATCATTGCTGCAATACCCCCTTTTAATTCCGGGTAACCAACGCAGCGGATTGATGCCCTTCATTTATCATAAATGAATGCATCCTTTATGACGAAGTCGTGATGCTGAAATCCATACCAAACTGGATTAGTCCCAGCTTATGGGCAACAATCTGCGAAGCTATATTATCCCATGATGTACTATAGATTGGAATGCGCCCGCTCTCTTTAACGTGATACTGCCAGCACTTTACCGCCTCTGCTGCATAACCCTGTCCTCTGAAATTAGGCGCCGTATACAAACTCGCCTCAGCACCCTGTTTGGATACACGGGCTGAACAACATACAGCGACAGCCGAATTCTCAATAACATAAGCGGCAACGGGCATTTTTTCATGCAGACGCTCTATTAAATCAGGAAAATGCTCTTCCAGCAAAAAAGTACGATGACTCTCTATAAGCTGAACATTTGGATGCCATTCGCCGCACTTCTCGGGAAATGCATAGGCCGGGCCCATCCATACACTCTTCACTGGCTTAAACGTCTCAACCCTCTGAATCAGCTTCGCAATATCGAGCGGAAGCTTCGTGTCACAGCCCAGCTCCTCAATCAGAGTGGACGATAACTGCTCATGATAATAGGAGCATTGCCCGACAGAAGTCATCCCTATAAATAAGGCCGGGGCCTGCCCACCATCCGGTTCGTTAATACTTAACAAACGCTGCTGATCGTCCATCGTATACAACGTATCTGCCTGTATTTTCATCATATCCATAGGTGAAAGGTTTGATATGGGATTCATAATTACGGAATGAACCTCTGCAATAATGGTTCGCCTATACTTCTTTTTCCAGCGTCATGCTGATTCAGAAATTCAGGTAATAATCCTGATATTGTATGTTTGCACATTGGCTATACCCCCTCATTAATTTCCATTATACGGTATATTCCGTGCAGATACGAATCCAATGTGCACAATTGCGTACGGGTAATATACGAGAGGATTTTACGAGCCAGACTATGATCCAATATAGCTTATTTATCTTGTAGCACAGCTTTTTTCCATGCAGCACCTAACTCAGCAACCGACGCATAGCGATTTGCCCGCTCAGGGTCTACCGCACGAATAACCACCTGGTACAACGCTTCTCCAGCATCCCATCTGGCATATGAACGCTCCAACTCTCCACCAAGCAGCGAGAAAGCCATCGCCCCCATATTGAACACATTCGTGACTCCATCAATTGGCGCACCCAACTCTAATTCCTCAGGAGACACATAAACCGGGTTGATCCCCACATCCGTCCCATCGTATTCGTGAAAGATCCCTTCCGATACAAATCAATATCGCATATCTTCATCGTCTGTTTGTCAAAATCATAGATCAGACTGCCATCGTAAAAATCAACAGCCACATACCCTCTCCGCTGCACTTCGATATGAAAATCAGAATATGCTCCATCGCCTGAATACGTGTCTTTACCGGAAGCTGTCTGAATCGATAATAGGGTGAACGAGGGTCCTCATACTTGGCTGGTGGTGGAAAATCCCAATGGGAATGCAGACATTCTCCTTCCACCCAATCAAATACACAGGCGTAGCCATGTTCCGTTGCAAAATGGTCTTTTAAATGAATCAATGTGTCATGTGCCAAATCTTCGTATATTGAAACAGATGATTTCAAATAATGAATCGCTTCGGCAGGCGCCCCTATACTACTCGCATGTATCGTGCGTGCTCCAGCATATTTCACGAATTTCCGCTCTCCGTCCTGACCCAGAATACCAAAGGACAAATTGCCGGAATCCTGCTGATCAAACACACGAAATACGGTACCTAGGCGCGCGATCCACTCGAATGAATGAGGTTCTTTTAACTCAAAATAAATGCCGTCAAGTTCAAGCTGAATTGTGTCCATCATATGTCACCACCTGCTTCAACATGCTTATCGCTCACATTCAAATGATCAGCATAAAAGTACGTCATATGAGCCTCATCGTAACCCTTACCCTGAACTACCAGCGCATTACGCTCAATGCCATAGGTTTCAAATCCATACTGCTCATATAATCGCCTTGCTGACTCGTTTGTGGTAACCACACTGAGATTGATTTGCTCTATGCCTTCCAGTTCCCTGCCCCGATCTAACACTTCGCGGAGCAATCGGGAAGCAAGTCCACATCCACGATAAGATGGAGAGACATAGACTCCCCAGATGTATCCTTTGTGCCTCAGCTTAAGTCCATGTTCCCGTTTGAATCCCATCGTTCCTGCGAGGATGCCTTCTTCTGTGTATGACCCCAGAATGTAATCATCAGTTTCATTATGTATACGTTCCTGCACTTCACTCATGGGAAGCTGAATCGACATTTCAAATGAAGCCCCGAAGGCTTCCGGATGATTTTTCAGCGCTTCCAGCCGCAAAGGCCAATACTTATCTGCCTCATCTCTGCGTATATTGCGGAGAATGAACACGTTCTCCTTTTGACCTTCATTCATTCTTCAACCACTCCCTGCATTTCATAAGGGTAATCGATCTGGAGCTTTACATTCGCCGCGGCTTCCTCGCCTGCAAGCAAACCTACGACATAGATCCCAAGATCAATGGACGTCGCTACCCCTCCGGCTGTAATCACATTTCTGTCTTTCACAATCCGGGTTTGAATCACCTCTGCAACATAAGGCTCAAGCAGGTCATAGACATTAGGATGCGTAGTTGCTCTTTTACCTGTTAAAAACCCCGCCGCCCCCATCAGCAGAGAGCCTGTGCACACGGATACCTTCAGTGGAACATTCTCGGCCTGTCTCAGCCATCCCACAAAAGCCTCATCGAATCGAAGCTTGCGGGTTCCCATGCCACCAGGCACAAAAACAAGATCATATTCCTCCAAATTTGGCTTCACCCGGTCCACCTTCAACGTTAGGCCTGATTCGTCCGTGACCTGATCTGTCATCGCACAGGTTTCCCACGTCGTGCCTTTGGTTTGTTCAAAGAAATTCAACCGATTGATCACATCATAAAATCCTGCAAAATCAAGGAAAGTCAAACCATCAAACAAAACAAAAGCGATTTTCATATGAAAGTCCTCCAGTGTTTTTTATTTCGTGATTGAGTTTCGTAGTTGATTCTATTTCAATCCACGCGCAATAATCCACTCCAGCCATTTCCATGGAAGCAGCAACTTGCCGATGATAAGCAAACGTGAGCCTTTACCCAGCGCATAACGAAGCCTTGGTGCACGTATCCGTGCAATGCGAGCGATCAGATCGGCCACTTCCTGCGGATCAGGTGCAGTCTCTCCAGCATGCTGGGAATAACGAAGAACCGCGTCCAGCTTATCTTTATAGGGAGAATGATCGCTCCTATGAATTTCACCCAAGCCTTTACTCCAGATGGGTGTGCGATAAGCACCTGGCTCTACCAGCACAACCCGGACGCCGAACGAAGACATCTCATGACGCAAGCTTTCTGTGAAACCCTCTACAGCAAATTTGGACGCAGCATACGGCGCATAACCTGGAAAACCGGACAATCCACTGACGCTGGACAAGTTGATGATCAATCCCTGTTTTTGCTCACGCATGACAGGCAGGACCGCACGGGTAACGGCAATCAAGCCAAACAGATTCGTTTCCATTTGCCTACGCCAATCATCCATGGATACTTCCTCAATAAATCCGCCAAGCGCAAAACCCGCATTGTTCACCAGCATATCGATCCGCCCATTGTTTTGAAGTACCGTCTGAACAGCCTCCTGCACCGAATCAGCATCCGTTACATCCAGGCGAATAACCTGCAATCGATCCGAAATACCCGACTGCTCCGCCAGCCTTGCCAATTCTGCATTCCGACTCAAATCACGCATCGTTGCCACAACACGATATCCTTGTTTAGCCAGCGTAATGGCCGTAAGCATGCCGAATCCACTCGATGTACCTGTAATTAATGCCACGGGAGCGTTTGGGTCGAATTCTCTCAACTTTTTCACTGTTGATCCTGTTCCGCCCTGTATATGATCATCCTCTGTCTGTATCTTCTGTTCTGTCATCTGCTTCACCTCTTCCCTCGGTGGATTTAGTGGATTGATCTTCGTTACCAATTATCACCACAACGCTTCACTCAAGTGTGCTGTCTCTCCACTCGGCGCAGCTTCGTTATTCCCGGTCCAAACGTATAAGGAACGAATCTGATATCAGGTACGGTGCATTCCAGCCGTTCTCCCAGCTTCATCAGCTCACGCTGCACATTGGCTTCCACCTGCTGCATCCCTTCTCCTCCTGCAAGCCGAAGCGATACTTCCAACATCCCGTTACCTCGCTGCACGACGCGATAATGCTCAATAGCCGGAGAGGCTGCAATCACCGCACGCGTAACAAAATCCGGAAATACAGGTACGGCTTCGCCCGATTGCCGATGTGGAAAATAAAGCGTGTCATCACAGCGGCCTTCGATCCGCTCAATGGCAGTGAACGAAGACCCACAGGCACAAGGAGCCGCTGCCTCGGTCAAAATGTCGTTCAGCCGATAACGGATAATCGGCTGTGAGGTTCTGGAGAAGTCCGTGATTACAGGCACGAACCTCCGGGTCGCGGGATCAATGAACTCTTTTTCAATATGAACGATATCTTCATTCAAATGCAACGTGCCAAAGCGACAGGTTGCGCCCAGGAATCCTTCCGTACATTGGTACACCTGATGAATCGTTTGTCCAAAAACATGTTCCAGCACCTTGCGATCCAGCGGGTCCAGCACTTCAGCAACTGAAATGATTTTGTCCGGTATAGCGGTCAATGTGCCTGACGTATAAGCGTCAGCCAGCATTCTCAGCATGGAGGGCGGCGCTACCCATACGGTGGGCCGGTATGTTTCCATACGTTCAACCAAGATATCGACAGGCTCCAGCAGATCAAAATATTGAAATTGCAGCTTACCCCGCTGCACCGATTCATACAGATTACTGTTGGCCCGCAGGAAAAAGGCGATCTTGGCAGGCTTCCACAGTCCGCCAGGCAGGAGCTTCGCCAGCACTGCCCCTGTCCACGCATCCTGCTCCTGATCACTCACCAGAAACAACCCCCGGTTGCCTGATGTACCTGAAGACAAGCCTACCGTCACGCCCTGAACGGATGGCTTAAAATCACGCCTTTCCTCGCTTTTCCCGGCGAGAGCCATCGCTTCGTCCTTGGAAATGCCCACCGTGTTGAGCCGATCAAAATGCTGCATCATGATTGTTTTGTCAATCAGCGGAAGGCTTCTCCAGTTGGATGCATCAACATCACCCCACCACTCCCGGTAAAAAGGTGACTTGTCACGAACCCGTTCCACTTGACGAATGATCTGGCGTTCCTGCCAGCGTTCAAGCTGCGCTCGTGTTTTCCATTTTCTCAATCCCCGTGCAAGTGCATAATGATAGACAATACGCAGTGTACTGCTCATATGTCCTCACCCTTTGAACCCCAAGCATCAAGCGCTTTGCGGCAATGACTGGGCACAATCCGAATCGATGGAAACTGCTGATGCAACTGAACCAGTCTGTCAAAATTTCTTCGATACGCCAGACGATCCGACATAATGATTCCAGCGAGTGCGTGAGGTCTGCGTTGTTCCTGAAAAGCACGACTCGACCACACCGCGTCCGCACACAGAAAATAGTCATGCGACTCTGTACTGAGCAAAATCCCCATCATGCCTTCCGCATGACCCGATACGTCAACACCCAGCAGACTGCCATCACCGAAAATATCGTATACCTCGGGAAAAGGAAAATCCTCACCCGCTCTCACCCATCGCTCCGGCTGCTTCGTAACAGGCAATGATCGGGCATCAAAGTCCTTTGGCAGCAGCCCGGACAGAAACCCTGCCTTTACAGCCGCAATGGGTCCAAGTGAACGCACGGCGTCATAAGCTCTTGGCAGATAGATCAATTGCGCCTGTGGGAAATCCCGCACACCCGCGATATGATCCCCATGAAAGTGCGAGAGGATGATGTACCGAATATCCGAAACTTTCAGTCCTAAACGAGCCAGAAAATGTACTGCACTGTCTTCTTCACGATATACCACAGGTGTAATATGACGGTACAGCGCGTTTGGCAAATGAGCGGTTTCCTTGAAAAAACGGGAGCTATATCCCGTGTCCAGCAGAATCGGACCATGTACAGGGTGAATGATGCAGGCAAAGCCGGCCGGAAAGGCCACCGGACGTAAACTTCCACCACGCAGCGTCAAAAGCTCCGGATGTGTGCAGTAACCCGCTGCACCCAAATGAAGCTTTACCGAAGTTGTTGTCAGCATGATCCAGCCCTCCACCAGTCTGCAAATTGTTGTAACCCCTCATCAATGGTCAACCGAGGCACATACCCCAGCTTCTCACGGGCGTCCGTAATATCCAGCGTCTGCGGGATAGATAATGAACCAACCGTATACCGCGTCAACTGAGGTTCACCTAACGCAGGAATCAAGCGATGTACACGTTCCAGCACTGCGGCTGCTCCGTATGCTGCTCTGTAGGGAATGTTTCGACGGCGTAAAGGCATTTCCAGCATTCCAAACAACGTGCTCACCAAATCCTGGAACGGTCTTGGATCTCCATTGGAAATATTGTAGGCACGACCAAGGGCTTCTCTCTTGGCATCCCTGCATAACAACAGCGCATCCACCACGTTATCCACACAAGTCAGATCAATGAGTGCCTGTCCGCCTCCGATCATAGGTACACCCGATTTGGCATTTGCTGCAACGATTCTGGGAAAAAGGGTCTGGTCATATGGGCCAAAAACAGCTCTTGGACGAATGATGATCGATGGAAGTCCATTGGCATGAGCCTGCAAAACCACTTGCTCAGCGAGCCGCTTGGTGGCTGCGTAATGATTGGCTGGTTTGGAGGGCAAGAGGTCATTCTCGTGTATGTCATATCTCGGACTGTAGTTAAAATATAAGCTCGGCGTTGATACGTGAATGAAGCGCTGTACACCACCTTTCATACAACGATCCACCAAATGCTGTGTCCCCTCCACATTGCTGCTGTAAAAATCCCGGTATTTGCCCCATGGCGACGATAACGCCGCACAGTGAAACACAACATCCTGACCCGAACAGGCCTCATTCACCGCCACCGGATCCCGTATATCTCCGTTATAAAATCGAATGCCTGCTACCTCAAGCTGTGCACCGTGCTTTTGCTGCCGTCCCATACCCGTAACTTCCCAGCCTTGCTCTGCAAGTCGTATCGCCAGATGCCTGCCCAGACATCCGGTTGCTCCTGTAACCAATGCTCTATTCATCGTTGTTCACCGTTCCATTCTATGTCGTGAGTCAAAGCTTCAGTCAGCGAAAACTTATGTTCCCTTGCCAGCCGCCAGGCGGAGAGTACAATAGCAAATTGCTCAAACAAAGGTTTCACATCGTGTCTCATATACACCACATCCCTCGTTCCCCGCCAGGCTGTCATCCATGTCCGCAGGCTGCCCTTGCCCCAGAGCTGCTGCAATCCACTTCCCAGCATCGGAAGCATCAACATCGCTTTGCTGCCTTGCTTGGGGATGATCACCTTTGCTGCTTTCACCAGTTCTTCAGGTGCAATAAAAGCACGTACCAAGCCATCACCAGGGTAAAATAAATGGATTCCACTGGTCGCCCTCGGATTACACTCAATGGCATACACTTGTCCGTCCTCTGTTTCGATAAAATCAAAACCAATCTGCCCGCTAAACCCTGTCGCCTGTACAAATTGCCTTACCCACTCGTAAATTTCTTCATGCTCCACATGTTCAAAAAAAACACTCGCCCCTACGCTGCCCGTTCGATAGCGACTGTCGTAGGTCGTATGTGCAACGATTTTCCCTTCATAAGCTACGCTGTATGTACATAACATTTGCCCGGCAACATAAGCCTGCGCAACCCAAGGGGAAGCCGAGGATATTTCCGTGTCGCCAGGAGGATCATTCTGTAAACGGTGCTGCTTCATTTTACCCGCGTATATCTTTTGATCAGGTGATCCTCCATCAAAGTCTGCTGTAGAGGATACCGGCATACGAACTCTGACAGCAAAGCGGGAGTACACGGGCTTCCATACCCATTCCCTCTCTAATTTCAGAACAACCTGCGCTTCCATCCATTCCTGCCGACTGTTGATCAGACGGGTATCCGGAACCGAAAGACCAAGCGAATTTGCAAGCTGGATAAAATGATATTTATGATGCAATTCATGTAGCTGCTCTATAGGCGAAACAAGTACACGGCAGTGATCACGCAGCCGCTCTGCTCCTTGAGCAATATAAAAAACTTCTTCACACATCGGAATCAACAAATCGATCTGCCAGGCTTGAACCAGACTCTCCATCTCTAACAAGTAATTCTCTGTGTCATGACGTGGAGATGGGACCATGAAGCACTGCTCCACCACACCGGACAATCTGCACAAATGACGCACCACGCTCTCCGCGACGTAAACCCGGTGGCCCGCACAATGAAGCATACGCGCCAGATCGAGGGTTACCGGAGCCCGGCCGCCCGTGAGCAGCACCTTTAAGGATTCTGATGTTTGATGTCCATTCTTCGTGAATCTAGTAGTCAAAAATGAGTCCTCCCAGTGACAATCCAGCGGCTGTTCCGATCATTAGCACCCGATCTCCCCTCTGAATGCGCTGCTGCTTGATCGCTTCATGCAGCCCCATCGGAATGGAAGCGGCAATGGTATTGCCGTGATTTCGTGTAATGTCCATAAAACGGTCCTCTTCGATTCCCAGCTTTTTGCGGATCAGCCTCATCGCCATGGCACTTCCCTGATGCGGAATCACCAATTGGAAATCCTTCATCTGATTACCGGTTGCTAGCAACATATCGTCAATAAATGCTGGCAGCAATCTGGAAGCCATACGGAAGATGGCTTGTCCATCCATATGAAAAAGATAGGGCTCCGGCTGATCTGCCACATAATTCGAGGCATGCAGACGAGTACCTCCACCGGCAATTTCCGAAAACCGCGCTCCGCGGCTGTACGTTTTCAGCGAGGCATGTACAATCTGCGAAGACTCTCCTTCAGCAGAGCGTTCAATAACGACAGCAGCAGCTCCATCACCGAACAGGGCCGCACTCTCCTTGTTCGACCAATTCAATCCCTTCGAAGCGATCTCCGTAGCTACAATCAGCACCCTTTTATAACGTCCGGCATCCACCATATAGGAGATAACATCCAACCCGTTCAGAAAACTTAAGCAGGTCGCATCCATGTCAAAAGCCGGTACACCTGAATCCTGCTGCCCCATCGCCTGCTGAATGAATACCGCCGTACTGGGTAAAGGTTGTTCCTTCGTACCGCTCGTGCACACCAGACAGTCTATATCTGCAAACGTCAATTCCGCATCCGCAAGTGCGGCTTCGGCAGCCCTCGCTCCCATGAAGGAAGAGGTCTCTGTACCGGAAGCGTAATGGCGCACACCAACACCTGTTGCTTTGCTGACCCAGCCCGCAGGCACCTGCAAACGGCGATCCAGCTCCTCATCTGTGACTTCCTGTTCAGGCAAATACTTGCCCGTCCCAACAATTCTCACTCTTCTAAGCTGCATATGACCTACCTCTTTCTCTTCTTCTGACTGATGGATATAAGTTCAACTAATGAATATTTATACTAACACTCCGATGACAGAACAACCTTTCGATCGCTGTTATCGTGTAAATGTTTAGTCGAACATATCTAAATGAAAATTACACTTCACCCCGCCTGGCTAAACGCCATGACGAAGTGAAGAAAATACAGCAGAAGGGCAGATGTCCTCTGCCCCTCCCGTTGTGTTATCTTTTTTTTATTCAGTCACGTTGATTCATTTCTTACTTCAAAATCTCGGCCAGTGAAAGATCGAGCGTATCATATCTGAATGTAAATCCTTCTCTTTCCAGCCTTTCGGGAATCACCCAACGGCTTTTGAGAACCAGTTCTGTTTCGGTCCGAATGAATCGCGCTCCCAGTTCAAGCATCCAGCGAGGTGAAGGTAGTCCAATCCGAACTCCCATCTGCCGCCTCAGACTCTCCATAAGCTGGCGGTTCGTGACAGGATGCGGAGAGGAAGCATTAAATACACCCTCCAGTTGCGGATGCTGCTGAACATAGATCACCATGCGGAACAGATCTTCTATATAAATCCAGCTAAACTGCTGGGTTCCAGGTCCTTGTGATCCACCCAGCCCAAAACGGACCAGATTGGTCAGTGGCTCCATGACACCGCCATCCCCCAGCACAATGGCAATCCGTAATGCGATCTGACGTGTAGACGGCAGACTGAATTCAAAAAAAGCCTTTTCCCACGCCTTGGCGACATCCACTGAGAATCCGGAGCCAATCTCCCCCTCTTTCTCCGTCATGGGGCGATCTTCTGCATGTCTGTATATAGTGGCCGTGCTCGAATTAATCCATAATTCAGGAGGGTTGCTACAGGCCAGAACAGACTCGCCCAAAATGCGGGTTGTCCGAGTTCTGGATTCCAGAATGATTTTACGGTTCTCGTCCGTGTAACGGCAGTTTACGGATTTTCCGGCCAGGTTAATCAGCAATTCTGCACCTTCAAGTGCCTGTATGATTCCAGCCTGATTCTCCCAGGCAATATGACCGGGCTGACGTGAGATAATGAGCACCTCATAACCAAGCTCCTTGAATCTTTGGGCAAAATCCTGACCAACAAACCCTGTTCCACCCGCCAACACAACCTTTTTCACGGTATCCCCTCATTTCCCCATACTGGGTAAAGCAACTACGCTATATATGGACTAACACCGTCTGTGACCGTTTTGTTTGATTTTAATTTACGCCCAATGCTGCGTATAAGCGATTGCGTTCTTCCATCGCCCATGCGTTCGTTGAGTTTTGCTCCAACTGATACATGAGCTCATCATGGAAATCATGAATCATGAACCCTTCAGGCAAATTCCCCAGCATGGCTGTAAAATCGTATTCAGGCAATTTTCTTTGTCCTTTACCGATCTGCTTCAACCATTCCATCCAATCGGCAAGCGTCAGCACTTCTTCCTGCCATAGTTCGGCCTGTAATCCAAGTGCATCCTGAAACTGCTCATAAGCAGATGGCTCGGAGAAGGAACGACAAGCTTGCACAGCCAGTTCATACAGTTCGATTACTGCGCGCCGTACCTCATGCGCAAGCTCGATCTCCAATCCTTCCATGAAGTCCTGAACTTGAATTGTCAGCCCGTCATCGTATAGTAAAGGGGCGTGCGCCAACAGACGTACAATCTCTTCCATGTCATGCGCTGAAACTTTCTTTTGCTCATAGAGAGCAGGTAACATATATGCTGTAATAATCATTCACTCCTACATCGTTCTTCTATTAATGACGTATATTATATCATGATTTGGCGTTGAAATATTTGAACACTTGAATCGTTTCTTCCAGATCTTCAGGACCTGAATAGATATTCATAACTTTACCGATTTCGATTCCAAAATCCACATAAGCATTCGCCTTTGCTGTAATGATATGTCCATCCACTACTACACCTTCATTCACATATGTTCCTTGGGCAGTGACGGCTCTCATCTCGGATTCAGCATTAGTCGTAAATGATCTGCCCTCCAATACTTGCGCTTGACCGAACAACAATGTTCCTGCACAGATGGCTGCAATGGGCGTCTTGCGCTCGTTAAGCGCTTTGAGCCAGTTCATCAAGTCCGGTCGTTCGAGCAACTTCGCAACATCCCCTCCAGGAATTATGAAAAGGTCCACTTCGGACGGATCAATCTCATTTAAGAGAGCAGAGGGATTAACTGAAAATCCCTCATATGACTGTAACGGTCCCTTTTCCAGCGCCACCGTCATGATGTCTCCTTGGGTTTTCATAAAATAGCAGGCTAACATAATCTCAAATGATACGTATCCTTCAAATAATAGTATGTATGTTTTCAAATCAGCTGCACCCCTTCTTTTTATCTTTCTTCTCTCGATACATTCCTGTCCGCAAACGTTGTAAAGCAGTCTGATGGTTATTTCTGATCAGATGATCATGGGTCATTCTCATAAATTCGTTATGGGCATCATTTGAATCCCCCAGCCGGATAAAATGCTTTTTGATCCTGCTCTTCTATTTCATATAAAATGCTCTTGATTAGTAACTAATGCATCCCCTCATGTTTATCCCCCATTTATGTTTCAATTTTCCAACTACCTCATTGTACAAGATTCTTTCGATTGATGGCGTGTTCCAACAAAAAAACAACCCCATGTAGGCCGCTTTGGCGTACGGAAGCTGTCGCAGTCAAACAAACTTCTTATATATTTTCAGCAATTAAAAAAGTGGAGTGTTTGGTTCACTGAGAATTCGGACGGATAGTTCACTCAACACTTGTTCTGTTCGTTCAAGCAGTTTGTCAATGTTGGTTGGCTCTGCAAGAAAAGAGTCTGGGCCGTTTTCTATTGAAGATATATATTGTATCGTGCCGATGAATAAGACAATATCCAGTCCGGGGTTCTTATCTGTATGCACAAAAGAAAGAATTTCGTTCATAGTCCATTCGTCAGGTAAGATTGTTGTTTGGTTCTCATGAATGTACAAAGCCTTGATCATGGCAGTCAAAGCCCAGTCACATAGAATCAGGCAAACTTTGCTTTGCTTTGATTATGCTTATGCATCATAAAAGCCAATTTCATATGATACCCAGCAAGTTTTTGATAATCGAACACATCTCTTTTCACTTTGGAAATCTCATCAGTTAAGTACAATAAAGGTTTATCGATCTGCCGATTCATGAAGGAGTACATTTCATTCAAGTCCATCAACTCCTTTATCCGTTTTACTCTCTGTACAAAACAAACTGGTGTGTATTTTTTATGTTTTGGGCAAGATATAGATAAAATATTACTGTATAGTAGTTTTTTAATCAAATTACTTATTAAGCATTGGTTAATCAACCTCTATTCTTTCTCTACACTTCTAATTAAAGAGAGGTGTACCCATGTCAGAACTTTTGGAGTTAGTTGGTGCAAGAATAAGAGATCTTCGGAAATCCAGGGATCTATCTCAAGAGGCTCTAGCTGAGAAAGCAGGATTTAATACAAGCTATATCGGATTCATTGAACGCGCGGAGCGTAACATCTCTTTAAAAAATTTGGATAGAATCGCGGATGCTCTTGATGTCGGCGTTAATCAATTATTTACATATGTGAATGAAAACGAGGCACTCTCCTATGATGATAGTAACATTCAGAAACTAATTACTATTCTGAGAACCCATGAACCGCATGAAATAGCTATGGCTCTCAATGTGATCACTGAAATTTTCAAAACGTACGATAAGAAATAACAAAAAAGGCAACGTTCACTCGATTAGGAGTTGATCGTTGCCTGTTTGGATCTGATATCTTGAGGATTGAATCCAGTTCTGAATTCGCGCATTATCCATTAGATAAATGCTTTAACCGCTGCAAAATACTCACGGATCATATTGATCGGTTTCAGATAACCCGGAGAAGGAGCCGAAATGCCGTATTCAGCAGCGTAACCGTTCTTGGCGGCCAGATACTTGGATCTAAACATATGGTAATCACTTGTGACAATCATGATCTTGGGATGCTCCAGCCCGGATGCAGCAATGATTTTTTTGGAAAAAGCCATATTCTCCTGGGTGCTCGTCGATCGATCTTCCATAATGACTTGTGTGGGGCTGATTCCCTGATCAACAAGGTAATTTTTCATGGCGAGTGCTTCAGGAATGGATTCCCCCGGCCCCTGCCCGCCGGATACAATCACTGGCGTCTGAGGATGACTGCGAATATAGTCCAGACTGGCATCCAGCCTTTGTTTCAAGGTCAATGACAATTCCGTTCCCTTGATGCCCGACCCAAGAATGATGACATAGTCCGCTTCTTCCGGATCATTCGCACTAAGCTGAGTAAACACAAGCGCTTCGATAATGACAAATGAAACCGCAGCGATCCCGAACCCGGTAAGCAGAATGCGTTTCAGCAGGATATGCTTTTGATAATCAATCCGCCTTAACACGATAAAAGCTACAGTGATCATGCCAAAAAACTTCACCGCGAAGTTCCAGCCCCAGAAGACCAGAAAGAACACAAAAAAGGCAATGAAAATAAGATCAAGGATCAGGCCTTTTTCTCGTATAAACTTTTTCATAAATCCAGTAACACTCCTTCTCGGGCTTTCACTTCCGCCATGTGCCCTAGATTCAGGATCTTATGATCGTAAGCTTGGGCCACTGTTGTTGCCAGCATTTCTTCTCTACACGATGATTATAGTAGTCTGCATCCGAGAAAAACGGACTTTGGCGTACGATTAACGCATACAGATCCTCCAGCCCATGCGGGGCACAGATGCGCACCTGATCCTGTCCATCCAACTGTACACCTATGGCTGTGACGATTTCTGGCCAATATCGAAGAGCATCTTCTGTAGATTGATAGGGCTCGTATCCATTGCGCAGATGCATCCTCGCCTGATTTTTCACCGACCACTTGGAATTGCCTGTCTGCTCGCGAAGCCGTTGTTCCAGCAGCAGATCCCGCCCCTCACGCATGTCTTCCTTATCGTAGTAGACAACATCAATATCGCTGTGCAGTTCACGAAGAGGATAGCCATGAAGCACGTCCCAGATATAATTGCGAATATACCCCGCACCTATGTAACACTGAGGCAGATCAAGACTGCGAACCCGCCGCAGGTCTTGCATTAATTGTTCATGCTCCGTAATCGCCTGGATCAACTTTTCCTCGTGCAGCATATAACGTCTCTCCCTATTACTCTGTCCTTTTAATCGTAGAGTTATCATTGCTCACTTTTACTTTGCCGACAAACTGCTTGTTCCAATATATCATGTTTGAGTACCTTCGATAAAATAAACAAATCCCCTCAGGCAGTCATCCTAAGCTCATCTGAACAGATGTTTCTTAAGATCATTTACCCTGAGGGGATTAATTGAAGAGTTTGATTAAGCAATTAGGACAGTGCCTTTCCCGAATACGTGATCTGCATTTACAGCATTTTACGTGTGATGATCCATAAGCGTCAGTTGTCCATGCTTCTCCTGCATGCGAAAAATAACGGGGCGTTCATGCGGATGATTGTTCGGAGCGTGAATGGTGAGACACAGTTGTCCTTCAAACGTCCGAAACAGCATCCCGTGTCCTCCATTATTGGAAAACAATGGATTGTCATCCTGCTTCCATGGACCTTGCGGTTTGCCGGACACGGAGCGGGCCAGCCCCAGTGTATAACCGTCTTGACCGGATGTGGACCACATCATGACGAGTTCATCATTTTGCATCCGGTATAGAAACGGACCATCCGTGACATAACGGTTTCGCTGTTCTCCACCTCCAACAGACCATGGCGCTTCGGAAGCTTTGAATAACAGATCAGGTTTTCCTATCGTTCCTTTCAGATCCGGTTTCAGACGTACCGCGTACATCTCACCATCCTCCACCTGCACCCATTCCTTGCAAAAGATCATCCACGGATCACCCTGATCGTCCACATACAATGTACCGTCCAGGCATTCCCAATCGGGAGGAGTCAGAGAGCGACACCACAAATCAAAAGGCCCCTCGGGCTGATCAGCCACCAATACTCCTGTAACCCGTGGAACACCTTCCGCCTTGAAGCTGGCAAACATATAAAAGCGACCTTCCCATTCATAGACTTCCGGGGCCCAATAGTGGTGATCGGACCAGAAGTCCGCAGGTGCACGGAAGCACGGGGAAGGACCGCTCCAATGGATCAGGTCTTCGCTCTCATAGACATCAAAACCGATGGCTGGGCCATTCCACACATTTTGCCCGATAGAGCCGTACAAATAATACTTCTTGCGCGATGGTATGGCCAGTATGTAGGGATCACGAAAATGAATATCTTCCAAACGTTGCACGTTCAATGGTTCACCCTCCTCATGTAAGCGGTTCATTAACCATGAGTATACACCATATCCCCAAATACTGGAATTCCATTAACCCCACATGCCAATCAGCAATATGCCGCCAAAAATAACGATGGAACAGAGAATACGCTTTTTCCCCTGCTGTTCTTTCAGCAACAAAATACCCAAGAAGGCCGCAAATACTGTCCCCACTTCCCGAAGCGGGCCCAGTCTGGCCATTGGCGCCTGCTGCAATGCGAACAGAAATAACAGGTACGAGCCCGGATTCAGCAGCGCCCCCAGCATAATGGTTGATCGGTTCTTCTTCCACTCCTGACGCAGTTGGCGGGAAGCGAGCAACGCCGGAGTCAATCCGGCAACAAAGCCAATGTTCGTCACTTCAAGTAACGACAGGGGTGAAATATGCTCTAAATTTAATTTGTCCACGAACACATAACTGGTTGTACATAACCCAACACATAAGGCCATCAGAACCGGCTTTGATCCCTTCACCCTTGAGCCAGATTTGCCGTCTCTGCTTCCCACACCACTCAGTACCGTAAATCCTACAATCATGCAGGCAATACCGACCCAGCCGAACATGGACAACGTTTCCCCCAGAAAAGCCACACCAATCAATGGCACCAACAAGGTGCTCGTCCCCCGCATAATCGGATATATCTGCGACAAATCGCCCAATTCATACGTCTGCGATAGCAGCCAGGAATACAAGGCTTGCAGCGCCATCGATAACAAGAGTAGTGTATAGGCTGGCATGGATAAAGGTTCCCGTACCAACTCCACGATAAGCACAGGCAGCAGTATAACGGTCGGAATCATCATGATGGACCATAAAAACACGCTTTTGTTTAAACTGCGTTTGGTGAACATACTCCAGACAGCGTGAGCCATCCCGGAAGCGAGCACCAGAACTATAGGCAAAATCATAATCAAAACGTTCCTCTCTAATCCCTTGCTCTTCTATATTCTCTAATGTGCCGAAGTGCTCTCAGGTTGATGTTCTGGCTGTTCGTTCACGACGGATCCGTCTTCCAGACGAAGCCAAGTATCAAAGCTGCGTTGTCCCGCCTGCAATTGAATCACCCGTCCTCCGCGCAGCATACCTTTCCTTCCATATGTACTGTGTCCACTCGAACGCCCGTAGCAGAGACGAATGCCGTGATAAGTCCCCTGAAAATCATTCACATGATCATGTCCGCAAAAGGTCCCCATCACATCGCCCATCTCCAGCAGTGCAGAGAACAGACCCGAGTTCACTTGGGCAGAGCAGACAGGTTCGTACTTGCTACCGTAACAGATCTGTGTGTCCCACATGGACTGATATTCAGGAATCGGGATATGGAAAAACGCCAAGGCTGGGAGCTTATCCCCGCGGCTGCGGCCGGGATTGACGCGTGTGGATTCAGACATCAGCCACTGGATCTGATTGGGCTGAATCCAACCATAACCGGGAATGGACTCGAACTGGGAATAGTCCCCTGAATCAAGTAAATACAACACTGCCGCCGGACTGCCATCCGCTCCGGCAATCTCCAGTGTGTAATTGCCCAAGCCCGCAATCTCACACGGCCCAGGTTCCGTCACGGTATGCGCATGCTCCTGAATCACATCCATTAATCCATCGGGGGTAATCCGATTCTCTGTATCATGGTTGCCATACACAAAAGCCCACGGAATACCACGCTCTTCCACCACCGACACGGCATCCCGGAATGCCTGCTCCGGGTGTTCACATTCCTTATTGCCAGGATCAACAGGTCCCGTGTAGATAACATCGCCTGTAAATACAACCAGATCGGGTTGTTCCGCTTCAATGACCGTTTTCATTAATTGCCGGGTCCGAAGATCTTCTGGCCGCCCGTCCTTCCAGTGTAGATCTGTAAACTGCACGATTTTGAATGTTCCATTTTCTTGAAAAGCAAGCTGATGTTTCACCCTTTTTCCTCCCTGACGATCCATGCACTATGGATTAATTTTAATGTTGTTTGTTGTGGTTTTACGTTGTTTTATATGATCTTATCGTCACATCATATCACTGTCAATACATATTAAGAACAGAATATACTCCTCATCACCATTTCAAAATTGACAAGGTCTTCTCTCCAACTTAAACTATTAAAACAACAACAATCCACACCATCTCACAATTCTACAATATACATACCTTGATCAAACTTCAGGAGGCACAAACATGTCTTTAACGTATGAAGAACGCAGACACACCATTCTTATCCAACTTGCTACTCAGGGCAAGGTTCAGGTACAGGTTCTGGCGGATCTGTTCCAGGTATCCACGGAGACGATTCGGCGGGATCTGGACCGACTTGAAAAGGAAGGCGAATTGCGCAAAGTATACGGAGGCGCTGTACGTGTACGCTCAGGCATGATCGAAGCTCCTTTTCAAAAGCGTGCGCAACTTCAACTGAACGAAAAGCAGGCCATCGGCGTAGTAGCCGCCTCTCTGATTGAAGATGGAGAGACCGTAATGCTGGACAATGGCACAACAACGCTGGAGATTATGCGACAGTTGCGACATCGGTCTCAGGTGACCGTCATTACCAACTCCGTTCCCATTCTTACCTGTGCACTGGAGGAGTTTGCAGGCAAAATCATTTTCGCCGGAGGAGAAGTCACCCCGGTCGTACAAGCCTCTACTGGACCTATTGCTCATGAATTGCTGAGTCAATTCAAAGTCAATAAGGCGTTCATTTCAGCAGGCGGCGTTTCGTTAACGGATGGCATCACAGACTATGTGCTGGAAGAGGCACTCATCTCCCGCAAGATGATGGAACGCGCTGAAGAAGCCATCTTGGTTGCTGATCATACCAAGTTTGGGCGCTCCACCTTTGCACAGATTGCACCTATAGATCAAATATCAATGGTGATCACCGATTCCGGCTGTCCTACTGAATGGATAGAGGCTCTTCACCAAATGGAAATCGAAATGGTTCACAGCATTTGACAATATGAGCCATTTTCTATATTTTACGAGTATAATGATCGTTCTATCTTATTCTGAAAGGAGCGTATTACTTCTTATGAGCAGCAAAAAGGAAATGCTGTTGAACGTGGCTGAGGAATTATTCTACCTGCACGGCTTTCATTCTATCGGCTTGAAGCGAATTATCACAGATGCCGGGATCGCCATCATGACGTTATATAATCACTTCAACTCCAAGGATGATCTCATTGTTGAAGTACTTCGGCGGCGCGAACAGCGCTATCTGGAACAGCTGCGGCAGTATGGCGACAACAAAGCGCAGCCCGTATTCCTCAATCTGGCGGAAGGCCATGCAGGCTGGTTGATGGAGCATGAGTCGAGAGGATGTTTGTTTCTGCGTGCCAAGGAGGAATTTGGCGGAGATCCAGACAACGTCATAGTACAAACTGTCAACGCGCATAAGAAACATGTGATGACCTTGATCAAAAATCTTGATCCTGCCGCAAGCGACCGTGAAGTGTTGCAATTTAACCTGCTGCTGGAGGGTTCCACCGCACTCGCTGAGACAGAAAATGTAAATAGCGTATGTCGGGAACTCATTTACATGACGCAAAATAGTTTCAAGTAGTCCTACACCGGGTGAGTTAGTAGTTCAACTCACTTTTTTATTTCAAAGAAAATATAATGATCGTTCTATCTAAAAGGCGGTGGATTTGATGAAAAAAATTATTTTCCCAGGGATTGCCCTTATCGCTGTATGTTATGCATTCGGGAGATTCAGCTATGGGCTGTTTATGCCGGAAATCTCGGAAGCACTACAACTGGACGATGCACAGTCCGGAGCAATCAATTCCGCAACCTACATTGCGTACTGCCTGTCTCTACTTAGTGCTCCATTGTTAATTAATCGCATTGGGCACTATTATGTCATTCAAATGGCGGGCGTTAGTGCTGTGCTCGGTTTATTGGGCATTGCCTTGTCTGCAAACGCGTTTGTTCTCACACTAGGCGTATTTCTTGCCGGATTAAGTACAGGCTTAGCCTCTCCTGCATTGGGTAACACCGTCTATGCTGAGCTTGCACTTGAGCAGCAAGCCAGGGGGAATAGCTGGATTAACACAGGTACCAGCTTTGGCATTATCATATCCGGTCCGATCTACTGGCTGTTCACCGAGTATTGGCGTTTGACCTACATCTTCTTCGCTGTTCTGGGTGTTGTGGTGGTGCTGTGGAATAGACGCGTTCTTTCCCCACGCAAAACAGAGCCTTGTACCAAGTCCCTCTGGGCTTGCATGAAGCCAACCAGACCGGGTGTGGCTCTGCTCATGGCTTCCCTTCTGACAGGTATCAGTTCTGCGATCTATTGGACCTTTGCCCGAAACTTCCTTACGGACGAAAAAGGGGCCTCCGATTCGGAAGCCGTACTGTTCTGGATTGTGATGGGGATTATGGGGATTCTCGGCGGATGTGCTGGCCGCATTATTGAACGTATTGGGATTGGATGGTCCTATCGGATAGGCCTTCTGCTGTTGTCTGTTTCACTTGGCGTTATCCTTCTTCCATCGATGGCCGCCAGCCTGGTCTCAGCCGTTATGTTTGGCAGTACCTATATTTTCCTAACCAGTGTATTCATCGTGTGGGCGACCAGGCTATTTCGTCCAAATACGTCCATCGGGATCAGCCTTGCTTTTCTCGCGCTTGGTGCGGGGCAGTTCATAGGGTCATCGATAGCGGGTTACACCATTGAGATGTTCTCCAACACTACAGCATTTCTGGCCTTTGCTGTACTGGGTCTGTTAGGATTACTTATTCGGGTGAAATAGCCAGAGCCTTATTGTACGAACAAGCAAACCAACAGACTATACATCCACTGCGCATCTGAAACCAATATGCCCAGTAGATGTATCAGGCGTGTTGGGGATTCTCGCCGCCACTCTATAGCGATTGCAGTAGGAACGATGGCATAGATAGGAACCGCCTTTTAACACCTTGCGATCTTCATGAGGAGATAATTCCATGTCAGCAGCCGCAACCTTCTCGTGATCTGTAACGTAGTTGTCTGCGCACCACTCCCATACATTGCCTGACATATTATAAAGTCCGTATGCATTGGGAGAAAACGATTGAGATGGAGCGGTGCCTGCATAACCGTCGGCTGCATTATTTTTCGTCGGAAATACACCCTGCCAGATGTTGCAATAGTGCTGTCCATCCGGCCTTAACGTATCGCCCCAGGGATATTTTTTCTGAATCAGGCCACCCCGGGCTGCATATTCCCATTCGGCTTCTGTGGGCAGACGTTTACCCGCCCAGCGGCAATAGGCATTGGCATCATTCCATGAGATATGAAGAACCGGATGATCAGAGCGATCATTCACATTAGAATCGGGTCCTTCGGGATGAGCCCAGTCCGCACCTTCGACAACCCACCACCAGGGCGTCTGTTGTACCACGGTTCGAACTTGAGTCGCCGTTTGCGGAGAAACGAACAGATGAAAAACAAAAGACCAGCCAAACCGCTCCGCCTCAGTCCGATACCCCGTCTCACGTACAAACTGTGCAAACTCCGCATTGGTTACCGTACAGGCATCCAGATAAAAGGAGTTCACCTGAACTTCCCTGACGGGGCCTTCCCCGTCTGCTTCAAAAGCTTCGGGGTCATTTGTACCCATCAGGAATCGTCCGCCTTCAATACGAATGCTTTCTTTTTCCTCTGATTTGTCGGTTAATTCTATTGCTAAATCAGCTGCATAATTGATATGGCTGGATGGCTTGTCCTCAACAGCCTCTACCGATGCAGCCGTTTCCTCTGGCAGACTCTTTTCTTCCAGCTTGCCGCCCCGGCTTGCAGCGCAGCAGCAGGAAGAAGGTTTCTTTGGCAGCTGATCATGCATCTCAAGCATCCCCTTCTATGGTTAGGTTTAAGACTCGTTCTCCCTATTGTACACGGCAGGATGAATATTCGGATACGGTGGTGTTGTCATTCCTTCACCCAGATAATAATCGGTTAGCAAAGACTGCATATATCCTTTGACAGCCAGTCCGTTACGGTATGGCGGATTATGCGGCAGTGTGTAGATGCGGACATCCGACGGTATCGTCGTTGTGTACAGACGCAATTCTTGGAAATCACTCGTCTCATACAGAATCTCCTTTTACGTTTCCAACGGCTTGGTACCACCACGATCATAGAAGAAGGGTCCCTTGGCCCAACTGACGGCCAGATGCATCAGCAGTTCTGTCTTTAACTGCTCCCGGATTGTAGCATGCTGCTCTTCATCATATAGATTCGTCCATTCATGAGGGTCAACGGTCAGATGATATAATTCACCTTTTGTTTGATGTACCCTTGAGGCCGATTCGGCAACAGAACCTTCGATGTACAGAATGAGCTTCCACCCCGTTGTACGCCACATATAAGCCGGGGCCGAATGGGGCGCTGTTACCCCTTTACCATGAAATTCACAGAACGTTCCGCGATGCCGGAGTTCCCCCAGTAAGTTCACGCCCGGTAGCATCGGGTTGGCCTCTAATCCTGCTGCTTGCGTTAATGTGGGGACAAGATCGACCAATTCGGCGGGTTTCTGATCCCTCGTTCCTCGCTTCTGTTCCGGGATGTATGTACCGGACAAAATCAGGGGCACTCTTACGCTGCTGTCATACAGATTATATTTGGTGAAGCGGTATTGCCGTTCCCCCAACATCTCTCCATGATCCGATACAAATACAATCAGCGCATTCTCCAGCCTTCCGAGCTGCTCCAGCTTATCCAGTGCCAACCCAAAATAGTGATCCAGCCAGGAGCAATTCGCCCAGTACCTCAGTGTGGTCCGTCTGCGCTCCTCCGAACTACGTTGCTCCCATACGGCTTTCTTGTCCAGATACGACTGACGACTGTTCACATTCAGATCATCCGAGGCTGCCAGATGGGTATGCAGTTCGTCTGCCCAAGGTGGCTGAGGAATGTCCGGGATATCCTCCAGTCGGTAAAGGTCTTCAAATTCTTGGGGGACGTTGAACCCGGCATGCGGCTTGAGAAAGGACAAATAAAAAAACAGCGGCCTCTCCGGGTCTACTCCGTCATCCAGAAATTGCAGTGCCTGTTCGGCTACCCATCCATCCCGATGCTGGTTCATCGGAATTCGGCTTGTGAACCCGGTATAACCGTTGACATTTTCCTCCCCGCCGCCAAAATCCTTCGTCTCCTGATGATACGCCTCCAGCGCTTCGGGATGGGAGTCCCCCATCATCGTTGCCCCCCGCTCATAATGACCGCTCTGGCGGGAGAGACCGATCGATCTCACTTCAAACCCGCGTGTGGATGGCTCGTCTACACCCTCGCTATGGTTCCAATGCGTTTTCCCAAACCCGGCCGTCTGATACCCCGCGCGATGCATCAACTCCGGTAGCGGCTCGGAAGGCAACTTGTCTTCCCCAAACAAACCACCATAATTCGTTCGAACCCCTAGCTGTGAGGGATAGTATCCCATCATCATGGAGCTTCGGCTCGGCGCACACATCGGGGATTGGCAGACCGCATCCTGGAAAGTGATGCCCTCGGCTGCAAGCTTATCCAGATTCGGTGTATGAATATGTTCATTAAACGTCCCAATACAGTCCCATCGCTGCTGATCCGTCATAAGAAAAATAATGTTTGGCTTGTGCTGTGACACGTTTGATCCCACACTCCTTTCGGCAGAAAATTATACGGAACGGTTACCGCACGAATGCCCGGTTTGCTTGCGGACGTCTTCCCGGTACCGACTCGGCGTCGTTCCCTCGCTTTTCTTGAACAAACGATTAAAATAACTCGCCTGATAACCGACCTGCTCCGCAATTTCATTGATCTTAACGTCTGTCGATTCGAGCAGCTCTTTAGCCCGCTTCAATCTGATTTCTGTTAAATAATCCACAAAATTCTGACCAAATGTCTGCTTGAAGGCCCGACTTAACGTGTAGGCATGAATCCCGTGAAGGTCTGCCAGCTCATCCAGCGATAATGCTTCTGCATATTGCCGCTCGGCATGCTCTTTCATATGATGAACGGCCATCTGTATCTGCTTCTCTTCCTTGCCCGTGAATTCCTCCACACATACGTGCACGATTCGTTCCCTGAACCATTGGATCAGTTCATCCAGATCATGCAAATGCACCACTTCCTCATACACTGCCAAGCCGAACAGTTCAACCGGATCTTCACCCAATTGCAGCAGGGTGTGCTGTATCCGCGCCAGCAATTGGAATAACGCCTGACGAATGTGCTCCTCTGAGGATTCAGATCCTGCGTATGTGTCCATAAATCGCCTGAAATGCTCCAGAGCTAATTCCTCATCACCACTGCGCAATGCCGAAATGATGTCCTGCTCCAATTCAAGCGGATAAGCTCCTTTTTGCTTCACATCCTGCTCCGCCCCCTCATTCATATCCATGATAGACAGGTTGGAAGAGAACTGCCTTTTCCTCAATACGGATCGTGATTCTCTAATCAGCTGTGGAATGTGCGAGGCATCCGATGTGAGTTTGCTAAGGACCACCGTCAATCGAATATTCAATTCCAACTGTACGCTGTCCATCCACTGTTGACCCATACGGATCAGTTCATTTCTAAATTCAGTCGTATCCGGCTGGAACTCTGGAGGAACAGCAAGCAGCAATGCAATCGACAGATCATGATAATTGAGTGTCTCAGCCCGATAAGATAGCTCCTGTAACTGTCTGCCCAATATGTCCGTTACGGCAAAACTAATCCACTCTTGGGATTCACGCCCATGATGTTCGCTCCCCTGAAGAAGAACGACTTCAGGACGAATATGGGCCAGCATGACAACGAACTGTTCATCCCTTAGATCCCATCCTAGCTGGGCCAGTCGTTCCCGCCATTCACGGTCTGATGGCAATAAGAGCTGACCAAGGGTCAGCTGGATTAACAGGCTTTCCCGGGCAAGCGGTAGATGTTCCTCCAAGCGCTGCTGTAACGATTCCCGTTCCCGATTTATGCCGATCCAGCGCTGCTCGATATGCTTGATTTCATCCAGCTGCACAGGTCCATTCGAGCTCGAGCGGACCGAAGCCGATGAGAAACCTTTGGATTGGGATAAAAAAGATACTCCCGGCTCTTTAGCCTCTATCGGTGCCTCGGTCACGGTAAAGATCCGCAACAATTTTGTGAAAGGCTTATAGAGTTGGAGTGAACCGACCCAGGACAGAATTAGCGCCAGCAACAATCCCGCTCCATTCACAAGCAGCACGATACGGGGTACCGACACGATTGGAGCGACAATTTCATTGAGGGGAGCCGCGGAGATATAAGTCCAATCCGTCCCCATTCTGCGGAAGGTCCCTGATTGAACGGAATAGGTTAAGTCGTCATACTCCATCAGGAAGGAAGACGGATTGGTTTCAAAATTTAACACATGTTCCCGAACAGCTTGCTGTAATCCACCCAACTCTTTGTCCTGTGGCAGCATGGGCTTCCCCTGCTCGTCCAGCAAAAAGGTTGTTCCGCCGTTATACGGGGACAAGGTCTGCAGCATGTTTCCAAGCTGTTCGTTATCCAGGGTGACGGTCAACGCACCAAGCGCATCCTCACTTCCACCCGGAAGTCGATTCACCATCATCATGGAACTGCCCTCCAGGGAGCGGGACCAATACGTCGCCTGCAGCTGTTCGGTCAACCGTTCAATCTTTGTGATCTCACTGGGGTCACTCATAAAATCATATCGTTCCGAATCCATCTTCACGGCTCGGGGTTCATTCAGATACAGCTGAACTTTGCCGATAAGTGTATTGGAATTCTGAATCATGAGCAGCAAACGATACAGTTCATGTACCTGCTTATATTTGTATACAAAATCAAGCTCTTTCAGGCGGTTATCAAATACCGGATCGAAGGCCCACTGGGAAAAGGTCAATTCAAGCGCATCCAATTGTTCGCTAACCCATGCGGTCCGCTGCTCGAATTGTCGCAGATGGGCTTGCTGCAAAATGTTCTCCATTTTGACGGTGACCCAACCATACAACAACAAACCTGTGATCACACCCGGAATGCAGGCGATAAACAGAATCATCATCAGACTGCGTCTGAAATAGCGCCCTCTGGGCAAGTTGTCTGCTGTGCGCTTGAATAACATCTGTCTGTGCCTCCTTCCCGGGAATATAAGCCGAATATCAGCCGAATTGCAGCCTGAATCCTGAATACAAATTTATCCTTTAACTGAGCCGATCAAGGCTCCTTTGGCAAAGTGTTTTTGAATAAACGGATACACAACCAGCACAGGCAAAATGGCTACAATGATCGCTGCCATCTTCAGCATCTCTGTCGGCGGTGTCTGCACCTGCTGTCCAGGTGCAACCAGATCTATGTTCGAAGCATTCAGCAGCATATTTTGCAGCAGTACTTGAATAGGCCATTTTGCCGAATCGTTCAGGTACAACAACGCTGCGAAGAATTGATTCCAGTACCCTACGGCGAAAAACAAACCGAATGCAGCTAATGCCGGCATGGACAGTGGCAATACAATCGTGTACCAGGTTCGGATGGCACTACAGCCGTCAATGGCCGCCGCTTCGCTGATCTCTGCGGGCAGGCTGTCGAAGAAATTTTTCATCAACAATACCGTCCACCCATTGGCGAGCGCAGGCAGAATCAGCGCCCAGATGTTATTGATCAGCCCCAACTCCCGTACCAGCAAATAATTCGGTATAATGCCCGGACTGAACAAGATCGTCAGTACAATCAGGAACATCAGTATTTTTCTGAATTGAAACCGCTTCTGGGACAGTGCATATGCCAGAGAGGACGATACGGCCAGGCTGCATACCGTGCCCACGGTTGCCAGAAATGCACTGTTTCCCAGCGAGCGCGCAAAGGCAGGCGTGGATAACAAATACGTATACGCTTCGACAGACCAGCGTTTCGGAAAGAGTACGATTTTCTTTTGCAAATACTCTCCTGGATCCGTGAACGAAACGACAAAAACATAATACAGCGGGAAGAACATGACCACGGCCAACAATCCAAGAACAACAGCGTTCAGGGACTGTCCCACTCTCTCACTCCATTTCAAATGATGCATTCGAAACCTCCTTCCCCTGAATCAATGACTGGCCCGAATACGGGTACCGAAACTAGTAAACACCTTCCTGACCCATACGTTTTACCAGACGGTTTGCAACCACAACCAGTACCAGTCCGATCACGGATTTGAACAATCCAACCGCCGTACTATAGCTGAAATCTCCCTGCTCGATCCCTGTGCGGTATACATAGGTGTCGAATACTTCAGCCACTTCGGATACAGCACCGTTGTACATAAGGAAAATTTGCTCGAATCCAACCTCCATGATGTCTCCCAGTCTTAAAATCAGGAGCACGATGATGACACTACGGATGGCAGGCAGTGTAATGTGCCAGATCTGACGCAGCCGCCCTGCCCCATCCATTCGTGCCGCCTCATATAGTTGGGTGTCCACACTCGCCATGGCAGCCAGAAACACAATCGTGCCCCATCCTGCTTCCTTCCACATCGCTTGCAAGGTGACCATGATCCAGAAGCTGTCCGGGTTCGTCAGTATATCCACCCGCGGCCAGCCCCATAAGGTGAATAGTTCGTTAATCAGTCCCGTTCCTTTGGCGAACAGGAGCAATGTCAGCCCGGCAATAATTACCCAGGACAGAAAGTGTGGCATGTAGATAATCGTTTGAAGCAGTCTCTTGTACGCCACACTTTGCAGTTCATTGAGTCCCAGCGAGATCAGAATCGGAAAAGGAAAGAACAGAATCAGATTTAACAGACTAATCGCCAGTGTGTTTCGGAACAGCAAAGCAAAATCCGGATTGGCAAAGAGTTCAGTAAAGTGCTGCAGCCCGACCCACTCACTGCCCTGAATGCCACGAAAAGGGGAATAATCCTGAAAAGCAATCATGATGCCCCACATCGGGATATATTTGAAAACGAGAAAGAACAGGATACCTGGCAATGCCAGCAAGTATAACGACTGGTCACGCCGCAGCGCGGATATCAAGTTTAACCATTTGCTTCTGGCTGAAGTCTGCTTCCCCTTAATCGTGTTCATTCGTTGCTCATGGATGCTCATGGTTTGCAGCTCCTTCCCTCAGATTCACTGTCCGTTTCTTTTCTTGTAAGCCTCTGTCATCTCATCACTCATCGCTTGAATATTCGGGTCATTATGCAGAGTCTCCACAAAGGTATCCCAAGCCTCAATAGGCTCTCGGCCCAATATAATCTTCGCTTTCAGATCCTGAATCTTCTTGTTGAGTTCAGGCAGAACCTTCTGCCCGGTCTCCGATTGAAGGCCAGCAGACAGATCGGCTACACTGGTTTTGTCCCGCTCGGCCTCCACTTTCTTGAACAGTTCATTCGCCTGTGTTTCTTCATCCGTTTCGCCTGTCGTATCCCAAGGCAGGTCAATGACATTGACGATATGATTGAAATCCGAGGCGTTATCGGCCGTCAATTTCTCGGTATTCGCTACCTTTTTGCCATCGACCACTTCATAATGTGTGCCTTCGATCCCGAACTGCTGAATTTCAAATACTTCGGGGTTCATCCAGGTGTCCACCAGTTTCAGAATACGTTTCATTTTCTCTTCCGGCACACTCGCAGGAATTGCCAAAATACCGTTGTATCCAGCCCCTTTCGGGTTGTATCCGTTCAGTTTGGTCAGAGGGTAAAAGTCCGTATATTTGAAAGAAGGATCAACCTTCTTCAAGTCATCAGCATAGATTTTGCGCATCGTTCCTGTCTTGTCCACAATAATGCCCGCTTGATTACGTTTGAACAGTTCCCTTGCCTGCGTCAGCTTGAGCGAAAGCAGATCTTCCGGCATCATGCCGCTGCTGTAGGCTTTAGTCAGATATTGAAGGGATTCTCTAACCTCAGGCAGCAATTCCCTATAAACCAGCTTCCCTTGTGATTCATCCCATTTCCAGCTGCTGTTGGTTCCAATAAATGAACTTTCAATGGCACCCAGTACAGGGCCGAGATTGCCTCCCCAGCCCAGATCATCCGGACTGATATAAGCGGCAAGTGCGGTCGAATCTTTGGCTCCATTTCCATCCGGGTCCTGCTCCACAAAAGCCTTCATCACTTCGAACAGCTCATCCGTGGTTTCCGGCACCTGCAAATTCAATTTGTCGAGCCAATCCTTGCGGATGATGAAAAACGAATCGCCGGTTACCGGGCGGGGCCGGGGAATACCGTAATTGTTGCCATCCGCTGCCTTCGTCGTTTCCCAGGCAATGTCGGGAATGCCGTTGCTCAGATTAGGATAATCCTTGATATAAGGCGTGACATCCCAGAAAGCCCCCTGCTTGACCATCTTGGTAAACGTGCTTCCGAACGGGTCATTAATCATGATCAAATCTGGGATATCCCCGGAAGCGAGTGTCAAATTCAGCTTGTCACCATAAATATTGTTGGAAACCCACTGGATGTTCATTTTGGAATTCGTCGCCTCTTCGATCGCACGCTTGATTACATTGTCATCAGCCGCTGGAACCGCACTTGGCGTAATCGTCATGATACTGACTTCCAATGGATCATCCGCATTGCCACTGCTTCCGTTTGCCTGTCCTTCTTCTTTACTTCCGCACGCACTGAGTACAACGGACATGACCAACACAAACGATATGATCCAGGCCAAACTACGGGTGTTTCGTTTCCCCACTTTTTGCATGAGATTTCCCATCCTCCTTAGTATCTTAAACCTATCGTATTAATCGGATTAACACCTAAAAAAAGGGGCTTATACAGACCTTTGAAGAATGATCTTCGGGACTGGTCAAAGCTTTCACTCACTATAACGAACACCCGTATTTCCTGCAATTGCACTTTTTTGCACCTATTAAAATCGGCATAAATGCGCCCTAAACCCTTGCGTCTCAACGATATGGTCTGATAATTACCTCGTTCCATACCTGTACTTCGATATAACGCTCCGGGCCGAGATTACCCTGTCGATTCCATTCCTGTGGCCATCCATAGGATTGAATAACGTCCAGAATTTCATCTTTCGTGTAGACCTGCTTACGGTAAGGTTTATCATCCATATAACGCATCGTTGGAAACAAATCGCCGTAAGTAAAACTTACGGAATCAGCAGGCAGATCCTCCCACGAGATCGTGACCCAATCCGGTTCGGTATACCATGATTCCAACCACGCGCATGCACCCAGAGTCATATAGTGAGGATAACGGTTGGTCGATTCCCCGCCTTTGGCGATAAACTGCTCGTACGCTTTCTGCTCAAGCGCTCGGCGAATCATCATGTAATCTGCTGAACGCTGACTGGCAAAATTCCGGCCTTTCTGCCGGATACTCTGCGCAACGGCTTCTGCATCCTGTTCGGACAGACTGGAGAGATTACGGAATGGTCCAATACTTTTCTCAAAATAATGATACGCGTTCAGGTCTGTCATTCGAAACTCGCCTCTTTTTCAACGATATAAGACACTCTCTTTCACGAATACAGAGTTTATTCCTCCTGCAATCTGGCCTTCTGAATGATGGATTGAATAAACGGAGCCTTGGCAGCAGTGTATCCAGCACGGTCATGTCTGAACTGTTGTTCCAGTTTCTTTTTCAATGCATAATACGCTAGCATAACTTCAGGGTCTCTCCTGAGAGCATTGCGAAACAGCAAATTATCATTCCATTCCTTGCTCTTATACCTATATACATGAAGATGATGAGTACCTGCTCTCCATTGTCCTTTACGAAAAAACAAGCGCTCCTTAAACTCCGGCTTGGGCACATATTCATATCCCAGTTCTGCCAATGCTTCAATATGTACTGGTTGTACATCGTCCAAAGCACGTACACCCACCATCATATCGATTAATGGTTTCGCTCCCAGACCTGGCACAGATGTACTGCCAATGTGTTCCAGATCCACACAGATACTTGTTAGAACCCTCTTGATTTTTTCACGTTCTACGTTATAGTCCTCTACCCAATTCGGGTCATACTTAGATACAACCACAACTTCTTTCATTCCCATTACGCCTCTCTGTCTCTTACATTTAATAGTCATAGTGTACATCATGTCTACATTGATGGAAATAACTGTAGCAGAAAAACTCATCCAAAATAGAAATTCCCATCTCAGATATTAGAGCCATCCTACGTCCTGTTTACTTCCAATGAGGCTTTATTCCCGAAAATCAGTGCCATGCTATCCAACGCTGCTGGGTAGCTCATTTAATCGGAACTCACCCATTTTACAAAAGAAAATGATCAATACAAAAGCGTCAGCACTCGCATAATTCCTTATGCTTTGCTGACGCTTTTATAGTTTAGTAATAGTTCAGATGACAGCCCTATTTCCAGCTCCACTTCGGTAATTGATCCAGGGTTACGACATAGTCACTGTTATACACTTCTTTTAAAAACTCTACTGGATTATGATTGCCACCCTTTAGGAATTCTCCCGTCCAGGTACAGAACCAGCTCCAATGTACACCTTGCTCTTTCATTTGCTTCGGATCAGGAATGGAGCCGTTCTCAGCTAAGGCAATGATTTTGCTGCCTTTCACCAGTTCAAGCAGATTCTCGTAACGTTTAGCTAGTGGGCTGTGATCCCCTGCTGCTGGGTACACATCTACACTCACAATGTCCACTACATCGTCACCCGGATACCACTCCGGCTTTTCGGAGTTCCACACCCAGATCAGATTGCCCAGATCATACTTGTTGACCAATTGATCATACAGCAGACGATACAACTGCTTGGCAGGTTCAGGTCCTTTGCCTCCCCACCAGAACCAGCCTCCTTCCGCTTCATGAAGCGGCCTGAATAACAAAGGCACCCCAGCATCCTTTAGTTCTTGCAGATGTACTGCAATTGCATCAATGTCCCGAATCAATAAGGTATACTCCACCGACTCGGGATGTGCCAACGCAGAAGCAAGGTCGTAAGTGGTGGCATCGGTATAGAAACCGCGCCACCATTCCTTGCCTGGTTCATCTATCAGATGCGTAGGTGCATTCCAATGCCAACACAATGTCACAATTCCGCCTTGCCGATGCCAAGCTATCGCATCACGAATCTCCTGGGAGATCGCACCGCGCTCTGTCCTTGATGGAGAATATTCCATGAGATCGAATCCGATCACCGCGGGCTTACGGCCCGTATTCTCATTAATCCAGTTCAGATTGCCGATATCCTGCTGACCCGACAGTACCCCTTTTCCATAACGCTCTGCCAAGTACTTCATCAGTTCTCTGGCCTCGGAAGTTGCTTCTTCATTCACCAGAACACTGCTGATCTTGCTATCCGTCATATCGAATACCTCCATTGAATGTTCACTAACCCTTACTTCCCTTCTGCTTAACCAATAACACCGAAACATTACTTGATCCGGTACTTTACCACGATTTTAACCATCACCTGTACTCATGTCATAAAGTGTGGATATGTATTGACCGGATTTTTACACTCTCAATGCCAAACTGCTCGCACTTTTTTAAAAAGTCTTCTTCGAACGCCAATATCTTCCTAACTTACAAACTATCTATTACAGAAGTAAACAAGCACCTTAAATCTTTAGCTAAAGGTGCTGTTTACTCTTTCTATTGCTCATCTTCAATAACTTCAATTCTTTGAGTATTTGTTTTAATAGTGTAGTTGCTGGCCTTGCCGCCCTTAGTTATAGTAAATTCGGCAACAGCAGATATTTCATAGTTGCCTGGCTCCTTAATCTTATAATTGAATTCCTCGGGAATGGTAGTCTTTCCTGAAATTTCACGAATTTTGCCTGCATCAGTGACAAACGAAGAATTAATCTGTCGTCCACTGCTATTTTTTACAATAAATGTTAACACCTTCTCCCTGCTAGCTATTTGCAGTTTTTGCTTGGACTTCACATCAAAATTACCTATGACAGTAAACATTTCATTTGCCTTTACTTTTTTTGGAGCAGAGATATTGACCGAGAAAAGAGAGTCTTCTTGCTTCTCCAATTTGGGTGATCCCTCCCATCCATTCATCATAGCTTTATCCTCTTTTAGTGATTGGCAGCCAAACAAACTTAGGCAAACAAACAATGCTATAAACATTTTCAAACTAACTCACCTCCTTTTAGAACAGACGTAGATATTTCATAATTTGTTTCATAATCAGAGATTTTTTTTAAATAAAAAAATCATAAAAAGGGATTTAATTCAAAAAAATCACAGAAAACAAACACAAATATTTCATTTAATTGTATAATATTCCATAAAAGACGAAGTGAAAGGGGGATTTTTAACTTACTACACTCTTCGTCTGTGACTTTGTTGAAAAACTTTAATACAAAAGAGAAAGGACTGGTAAAATGAAAATCAGAAAATTAATAGGTTTGGTTACTCTAGTTTCGTCTATGCTACTAAGCCTCAATATGGGTGGAATTTCAAGTGCAGAAGAAAATAAGGAGTATCAATGGAAAACTTTAACAGGATCTATCTGGGATATTGCAGAAATCACACAGAAAAACAATTTAAATGAAACTCCATATCCCTTGCAAATGTTTGATTCTCAGGAAAAACTCCAAACTACATCCATTTTTAAAAATTATGTGGAGAAAAACAGAATTAAGTATGATATTCCTATAATTAAAAAATTAATAGAAAACGAACCCACAAAATTCTCGGGACATTATTACTCTGAAGATAAGGGAACAGTGGTAGTGCAGATTACCCAAGATATAGAACAATTAAAAGCAAAGGTTCTAAACTCGGTTCAAAATAGCGATAAAATTGAATTTCAAGTCACAAAATTTTCTTGGGAAGATATTGAGAATGCAAAGAAAACAATTAGAGAAAATGTTAAGCCTGGTACCGTTCGCGCACTTATTCCCGATGTACAAAACAATAAACTAATCATCGCGATGGATGAAGAAGCCAACCTAAGCGAAGAATCAGTCGCTAATCTTGTTACACAGTCAGATATGCTTGAATTCACAACTCTACCCGCTTCTTCACTTAAGGTTGAAACCGATAATACTAATTACGGTCCCCAGTTCCCCATGGGATCTAAAATAGGAGGAAATTATGAAAAGGTAAGTGGAGATAATTATCAACACACCATATGTACCGCTGGGTACTTCGGAGTAAACCAAAATAACCGAGAGGTGCTAGTTACATCTGGTCATTGCCAACCAACAGGCACAGTCAATGCTTGGTACCAACCCACTTGGAGCTATTCTACTATTGGAAATTTCACATTTCGAACAACATCTTCAGGGGACGGTTCAAATGCTTCCTCGGATGCTGGATATATAACATTAAACTCTGATTATTCAGGACGTCCAAGAGTTCCATACCCATCCACTTCAAATATGGCTATGGTTACCGGCGTATATGTTAGTGATACCCCTGGCGATACAGTGTATTTAAGGGGAGCGAATAGCGGTACTACCACTTCAGGAAAAATTGCTTATTCAAACGTTGATATTTATTGGGGAGGAGCTGGGTACGGTTACAAACATAATGAAGTACTTGCCACAGGATACATTTCCATGGGAGGTGACAGTGGAGGCCCCATTTTGACTAACTATGCCTATGACAATTCTCTGCAAGGATGGACATTCGACTTGGCCGGTACTCATACTGGCGTTGTAACTTTAACTAGTAATCAAAGCCCTATTCCTCCTGGAACTTATAAAGTGTATGAGCCTATTTGGACTACTTACAGTGATTTAAACCTATCAGGTATAACAGTTATTGCCAAATAAAAGAAAAGTAACATACGGCCCAAGTTCTTCTCAGAGGGCTCGGGCCTTCATGTTTTCTAAATCTTTTCCACGTAGCTGAAATAGAAACAACTGAACCTTGCTTGTTTATGGCAGTTAAACAACTTGAGAAATATCCGAATAATCCACCCCACTTTGATGGATTATCGGACGCCTTGCAATAAACATTTCATCATTCTCCCACCAAATGTGAGAACCTTCCGCTTAACCCACAACCCCGGAGCGTTCAACGCTCTCCACGAAATAGCGCTGTACAAACAAATACAAAATAATGAGCGGTGCAATTGCCAGCAGAATGCCTGTATCCACGATCATGGCAACATAATTGGGGTCTGCCTTCATACCCGAGTTCGAACCAAAACCCATTAATTGGGGAATCAACTGGTTGGCTTGGGCAGGCAATGATGCCACCTTCAGCGAGATGAGTGGACTTTCACTCATGAATAGCGCGGAATAGAATGTATCGTTGTACTGCCAGACAAAAGAGAACAGAATGACCGTAATTAGCGGTGAAATGGCATTCGGCAGCATGATTCGGGCAAATGTCCGAAATCCGCCTGCTCCATCAATCAGCGCAGCTTCTTCAATTTCCTTGGGCATGCCCTTGAAGAACTGGCGGAAAATATAAATAAACAGCCCCGCCTTCAGCCCACCTGCCGTAGCCGCGGTAATCATGGACGGCCAGTATGTATTCAGCAGATTGATCCCCTCTCGTCCCGTGAACAGATGAACCATTCCCAGAATGTCAAAATTGCGGAAATGCAGATACATCGGCACCATCAGGGTGCTTGTCGGAACAAGAATGGTGAGGATGACCAATACAAACAGCACATTGCTGCCGGGAAAAGAAAAGCGGGCGAAGCCGTACCCGGCTAATGCACAGGATATGGCTGTGAGCAGCGTTGTAATCGTGACGAACAACAGCGTATTCGCCAGCAAAGGCAAATAATCCATCACCTGCGCCGCAAGCTTGATATTATCCAGCGTAAAATGCTGAGGAATCATATAGATAGTCGGATTATAGATATCCTGTTTATCCTTGAACGCAACCGAAATTTTAAGAAATAACGGATACAAAATAATAAATGAAATGCCGATAACCAGTGCATATCTGAATATGGAATACAGGAGGTCCGATGTCTTGTTTCGTACCCTCTGCATGCGGTAGTTCTCTTTCGGAACCACCACCATGCGATCCGTTCCCGACACACCCATAGTCTCATGCCTCCTTCAACGTTCGTTAACTTTCAGTTATAATGAACCCGCCGTGATAGTACCCATCCGACAACAACCAATACCAGACCGATGACCAGGGTGTATAGCCAGGACATGGCCGAGCTTAGGCCGAAGTTCTGGGTTTTGAACGCCGTTTGGTAGATGGACTCGGTCACCGGGCTGCCTGCGAAGGAATCAATGATGGTATAGATTACATTTGTCAGGATCAATGGACTCACCATCGGAAACGTAATTTTCCAGAATGATTCATAGGCTGTTGCCCCTTCAATCTTGGCCACTTCGTACATGGAACCGGGTACCGATTGAAGCGCCGCAAGGAAGATCAGAATCTGTACGCCAGAGCTGCTGACAATATCGTAAATGCGCATAATGGCTTCCACGATATAATCCACATAAGCCATTGGCAGTCCCACATCATTCAGCATTCGCACAATTGAAATGACGTTGAACGAAGCTCCCCCTTCGGTAGACGATTCAACCGCACTGGCGTCCCCCATCAGATTGATCAACCCTGCGGACTCGGCCGCTGCCACCGCGCTCGAGGCCAGAATGACGGGTAGGAAGAAGATCGCACGCGCCATCGTTCTGCCCTTGAATTTCTGGTTAAGCAGTGTCGCCGTAAACAGACTAAAGAACAGAATCATCGGCACATTCAGCAGCATCGTTCCAACCGAATCCACCAAGATCCGGTTAAATGAAGCATCGACCAAGATGGCATCCTTGAAATTTTTCAATCCTACAAAATCCAGTACATATCCTCCTGGGGCAACCGACAGATTGCTCAAACTGAACCGGATCGATTGCAGCAGCGGCGTGGCGAACAGGAAGATGAAACCAATCAGCCATGGCGAAATAAACGCAAGTCCAAGCAGCGCTCTCCGGGATTTCAGCGATAAACGAAGGGTTCTCATCGGTTCACTCCTTCCACTGCATAGTCCGCCCCGCCAACGGTAATTCCATCAATTGTTACCGGATCATCCGTGTAATTGATCAAGATAGATGCACCGCCACTGTAGGTGACTCGTACAACACCATCCTGAACTCGTTCATGCTCAGTTATGGGCTGGTTCCTCAAATTACCTAATACCTTATTCGCTTCCTTGTATAATGCAGCTGCGTCATCTACCCAATATGCAAAGTCAGTGGCATAAGCCGAATCATAACTGGTCAGCTTCAGCTTGGACGATGGTTCATACGTCCATTGAAATTGCGGAGCTGAGCCCAACTCCAGACTGCGGAGCAGCTGTTTGCGCAGATCCTGATCTCCTGACGTATTCATTGCGGAAGCAGCGTAGTCCATGTATCCATGAATGACCATTTCATAAAAAGGAACTTCCTCATCGGTAATGTTAAATCGGCTGGAGCCTGAGGGAGCATCCACAATATGCTGCGTATATCCCCATGCATAGGCGTTAGCGGATGATAACATCATGTTCGGATACTCCTGCTGCAGCCTGCCCAGTTGCTCCTTCACGATGTTCTTCGCGGTCTCCCGGTGAATGACACGACTATCGCGATAATCTGAGCTCAATACCTGCCCGAGATCACGCAGCGATAATGCGCTGAGCTCCAATTTATTGATTTTCCCGGCAAACTCGCTCACCACATACGGCAGCTTGGCGGCCGACAACAGATAATAACTGTCTTTGCTCTGATCCATCCGGTTGAGGGCAGGACTGTATGGATACAATTCAGCTGTCTCCTTGGTTACAAATCGCGCTGCATCGGAGGATGGAGCAAAGTTCCAATCGTCGTGATAAATACGCTGAAACGCCACATCAGGGAATAACGCTCCGCCAGACTGCTTCAGTTGTTCAGACAGATCATGCAACTCGGACCGACTGCCCACTTCACTGTCCAGTTTGACCTGGGTGGGTGTATGGTGACTGAAACCTCCGCCAAACCATCCCTGATACCGCATCTGCACGCGGTTCACACCCTCCTGCTGTAGCTTCGCAGCCATTTCAGCCGCTTGTTCATATGTCGTCATTGCCAATGTGGTCCGATAAGGTACACCCAGGAATGAAGATTTTTTGTCCACTGTACCTAACACATCCACGTAAAAAGGTAGTGCCGATTCGTCTTCCAGCGGTTTCAGTACTTTCTGCCCCACCAATTGCTGCTGATACAAGCGGGCCATGCCGGAATAACTGGCATCCTCGCCATGAAGAAAATGGTATCGTACCTGAATATCCCCACGGAACGGTTCCTCGCTCAATAGCTGAATCTCCTGCATTTTTTGCGAGGTATACATCTCCAGCTCATCCTCACCCCGCAGGGAGAACGTGCCGTAGACGTGGTTGTAGCTATTTTGCCTGCCTCCAATATCCGCAGAGATACTGGCCATGCCGTCCCCTTTTTCAATCACGGCAAACCAGGCATGTTCACCGTTCTTCAAACCAAAGACAGGCATATGGACAGATTCACTGACCTGCGGGCGACTGAATGAATTGTCATTCGGATCTGCACCGTACACACGCTGTACATACTGCTCCTCCTTGACCTTTCCGTTATTCAGATGGATCAGACTGCCTGAACCGTCAGGTACAAACATATAACCTTCACCTTTTGTATCCGCGGCACCAAAGTAAGCGAGCAGATCGATATTGCGAATGCGGTATTGTCCGCTCTCTTTCACCTGACTTAGCGGCACGGTTACAACCAGCGAACCTTGATCCAGCCGGTATTCCACCGGAATGACGAAGCTTGGTTTATCTGATGTGCCCCCGCCTTCGACCCCATTTTCCTGATTGTCAAAAGCAAGATCGGCTGCGGTGTACCCCGCCGCCTCAAAGGCATCCAGCATCTTGTTCAGCACAAGCTGCTTTGATATCTGTCCATCCAACCGTTCCAGCACATCCGGATTGTTCTTGGTTGGATAATAACGAGCAGATGTATATCTTGCCACTGTGGCATCCAGTTTCGAAAGAACCTTCTCCTCCAGACGCTGTTTGCTGATCAGTTTGGGCAGGGCATCAATGCCGAGCGAGGTATCCCCAAGCGTGTATGTAACGCGAATGCCCTGATCCACATTGACGGCTGCGAACTGTTTGTTACTGATACTGGAACTAAAGTTTGGAAAGTTCTCCAGCGTACCAATCGAATCCCGGAATGACACGTTCAGCTGGGAGGACAGAACTTCCTTTTCATAACCGGAAGCCAGGCCATCCTGATTACGTTCGTTCGGATTGCTGTACCAGATCTGTCCACTCGCTTTATCACGAACGGCAATTTCCGTCGTTTCCTCGTTGTAATAGAGTGCCATTCCCTGTTCTTCGGCGACAAGTTGCATACCCGGCACCCCCTGTGAAGAATCGGTGAGGAATTGCAGTGACTCCGTCTCGGTTGGTACAGCCTCTGTTGTTGCTTCAAGATAAGCCGCTGCTTCTACGGCAGGTACTCCCCTGTTATTGATATACAGCAGTCCAGCCGCGATCAGGATCACAGCAGCACCACTGGCCAGCACCGTATATATTCGTTGCCTTTTGTTCACGGATGCCGCCTCCTTTAGGTCCGAAAAATCAACTCGCGATAGATGTTGTAACCGAATTCATATAACTGCTGCAACATACTGAATACCAATGCGCCGAGGAACACAATAATGCCCATGACAATTACTGTCAGCAGCATCGTCAATATCGTTTTGATTACGGTGTACTGGTGTACCGTCATCGTGCCAATGAAGAGCAGCAGCAGGAACCAGAAGAACGCGATGCTATTAAACAGATAATAAAAAGCCGTCTCTTCCTGTACCATAAACCGGCTGATGATAATCATCGGGACATAGATCAAAATAATCGGAAAAAGCGAGTATCCTGTTGCCAGAAAAATTTCCTTAAACTTTCCTTCACCTTCCATCAAGGTGGTTACCGCCCAGTTGGCCATGCACCAAAGAAAAAACGGCACCGAAACCGTTGCGATCTCCCCTATGCTGTTGATTGTGCGAGGATCAATGTAATTCACGAGAAACCCAGCGTATTGTTTTTGCAATATCATCATGATAATGGTAAGCGCTAGTGCTCCAAAAGCAACGGTCAACCTGCCCCGCTGATCCGACTTGAGATCCCAGAATGCATCAATGGGGTGAAAAATGAGATGCAGCGGAAACTTAATGTAATCCTGCTTCACGGTCAATCTGCCTCCTCCGTCTCCATTTAACCGCCACTCGGACCAGGATCAGAATGAAAATCAGTGCGATGGCAAGTGTCAGAAAGGTGCCGAAATGTTCCTTCATCATCTCTCGCCGATATCTTTTGAACGCAACAGAGTAACTTTTGCGATCCATACCCAGTTCGAAGTAACCGAGAGCTTCCTCGTTTTTCTTCTCCATCAGCAAGGACTTGCCAATACCGATATAGGCGATATCATAGTTGGCGTTCAGCTTCAGCACTTCTTTCCAGATATGAACAGCCTCCGTATCCTCACCCTGATAATGAAGGGCAACCGCCTCATTCACGCTGGCTCCAAACCGTGTTGGCTCATAGATAACCAGATTGCTTTTTCCCCGATCCAGCACCAGTTGATGATCCCCGGATTGTTCCATGGCGACTGGTGTCTTGAGCGTTCCCACCTGATTTCCTTTACCTCCATATACGTAGAGCAGATGACCTTCATCATCGTAAGTAAACACCCGGTTCTGCGTCGCATCCAGCACACTGTACATACCGTTACCCAGCACCTTTACATCAATCAGTTTGGACGGGCCCGGGTTATTGCGGAATCTGATATCTCCTTTGACTTCAAAGTAACCAAATCTTTTCAGCACATCCTCACCGGATGGATTGAGACGTTTAATCGGTTCGCTGGAACCCGGATCGATATTGGTCGCATACACAAATCCTTTGGAGTCGATATCCACATTGGAAAACTCGGTTGGTACAAACAAAACCATTTGCGCCCGCTGGGCTTTGGTTGAGAGCATCCGCCAAATGTATTCGCCGTAGTCGCGTTCCACCTTGTTCGTACCGACGTATCCAATGAATTGACCGTGCTCGTCAAACTGCATAATTCCTTCGTAAACCCCCTGAGCCACCACATACACTCGGCCTACCCGATCCACAGTCAATTTCAACGGTTGGAACTGAAAATTGGTAGCGAGGATATCAGACTCTGGCTTCGTAATCGTATGGACCAGCTGACCTTCCGCATCCAGGACAACTACACGGCTGTTCCCCGTATCAGCGATGTATACTCGCTCCTCTTCATCCACGAATAATCCACCTGGCGTATTAAAACTCTCCTTGAAGCCGTCCATCACAAATCCTTCGATCACCCGCAGCAGCTTATAATCCGCGTCCAGGACAACAATTCGGCTGTTGCCACTGTCCAAAATATAAATCTGCCCGGAGGGAGAGACATTTACATCACCGGGGTCTTTGAATTCGCCAATGCCCAGGTCGCTGCCCGAGATGGTTTGCTTGGACAGATAGGCATCCGGTGAAGGAACGGCCTCTTTCCAGTAGTTGTAGTTATAGCTCTCATACGGCGCCGGGGAGGCCGCCGCAGGCACGGCATTCACCAGCAGCAGCGATACTGCCGCCAGGAGAACAAGCCATCTTTTCACTGTGCGTGCCATATCGTTCCCCCTTATTCCTTCATGCCCGAGCTCGCCATCGTCTCAATGATGCGGCTCTGGGAGAAAATGAATAGCGTAATGGGCACACTCATTAAAATAAGTGCTACCGCAGCACCTGCCCCGGCCCGGGATATCCCGCCCTGAATGATCTGACCCGCCGCATAGTGCAAGGTCTTAAGCTGTTCACTGTAGATGTATCCATTGCCATCACTGCCCCACAGCATCTGGAACAGCAGAATGATCAAGGTGAGCCAGGCTGGCTTTACATTGGGCATGACAATGGACCAGAAAATCCGGTATTCACTGGCACCGTCAATTTTGGCTGCTTCTAGCAATGCATCCGGGATCTGCTCCATGAACTGCTTCATCAGATACAGACCCAATGAATAGGCGAAGGCCGGAATAATGACGGCCCAATACGTATCAATCCAGCCCAGCCATGACATGATCATATAGTTGGGAATGGCCGTCACGGCAGGCGTGAACATCAGGGAAAGCACAACGACCTGGAACATGAACACTTTGCCCGGAAATTTGTGCTTGGCGAGCGGGTACGCCGCTGCCGAAGCGAGCAGCACATGGCCCACGATGCCAATGCCCGTAATAAATACCGTGTTGAATATATAACGTGAGAACGGAACCCATGAATCACTCAGCAGATTCAGCAAATCTGTAAAATTGCTGAACGTTGGATTTTTGACAAATAGTGTTGGTGGAAAAGTAAAAATCTCATCCAGCGGTTTGAACGCATTATTAATCGCATAGATCAGCGGCAGCACCATGAAAGCACCAAATACGAGCAGAAGGACAAACAGGGAGATGCTTCCTGATAAAGAGCGGTTCACCCGCTTTTTGCCTGTTGCAATTGCAGCCATAGCTATTCTCCCACCCTTCGAAGCAGTTTCTGTACCAGCAGGTTGGTGCCCACCATAATCATGAACAGTACGGTTGCAATCGCCGAGGCGTATCCCATTTCAAACCGCGTTGTACCAAAGTCGATCAAATGGGTCACCACCGTCTCCGCCGCATAGTTCACACTTGGGAACCCCGCCAGCGCAATGGATACATCGGCCACGGCGAATGAGGTCGTGAGTTGAATGACTGCACCGAACATCAGTTGCGGGCGCATTGAAGGCAGGGTAATATACCAGAGCTCCTGCCAGCGATTTTTGATCCCGTCTACCGCACCTGCTTCATATAACGTCCGGTCTACGGTCTGCAAACCGGCGATAAACGCCAGAAAGCCTGTGCCAAGACTGAGCCACAATTGCACCAGAATGAGGATTGGCATAATATAGGCTTCCGTTTTCAACCACTGGATTGGCTCCAGCAGAAAGCCCCATTTGATCAGCAGTCCATTGGCTATACCGTAGCGATCCCCCGAGAAGATCATCAGCCAGATGAAATAGACATTCCCCGAAATGGATGGCGCATAGAAGATCAGCGTCATGAACGCTCTCCATTTGGGCGTTAATTCATTAATGATCCACGCAAATACGAAACAGGCAATATAGCTGATGGGTCCCGTAATAATGGCAAACAGCAACGTATTTTTGATCGCAATCAGAAATACGTCATCCTCCAGAAACAGCCGGGTATAGTTCTGCCAGCCAATAAAACGCGGAAACTCCAGCATGTTGAAATAGGTGAAGCTGAGTATGATTGAGATGACCACCGGAATTACAGTGAACATGGTGAACAGAATCATGTAAGGAGCAAGCAGGACATAGGAATGTTTGCTGGCCTTCATTTCCTTGAGCTTCCAGAACCACCATGATTTCATACCCATACCTGGTGTTTTCTCAGGAGGACTGTTTTGTCCGTCTCGGAGTGATATTTGTGACACTGTTAACCCTCCCTCTGCTTACGGAAGACCAAATTCATTACGCTTGACTCGAATCTCGTCCTGAATATACTGGGTGTAATCCATGATGGATTCCCTGGCTTCTACTTGGCCAACAACCGTCTTGTAAAATGCATTGAACAGATGGCGTCCGGTAAAATAACCACCAGGTACTTCGGGAATTCCCTTTACCGTCTCGAATTGTGCTTTCAGATTCGCATAATCCTCAGCAGGCCACGGAAGTGAATCGAGCGCCTTGATGTTGGCCGTCGGATAACGCGCAGCCGCGCCCATTAGCCCTTCCATTTCGCGGCCAAACTCAGCCTGAACCGGTGTACTGGTCCACCATTTCATGAACTCCCACGCGGCTTCCTGATCCTTGGCGCTCTCGAGCATCATGACAGCGCTGCCGCCACCCGGAACGTCCCGATTCAATGTTCCATCCGGCTGCACCGTCCCCGGAACAGGAACAAATCCCCATAATCCACGGATCTCCGGTGCAAATACGGACAACTGGTTATACATTGTGTAATCCGTCAGACCAATCGGCATCTGTCCTGTCCGGAAACGGTTGGCAAAGTCATACTCCCGCTCCAGCTTGTAATCGGTATAAAACTCTGTCCACTTCTTAAATGTCTCAATCCCGATGCGCGAATCCAGATCCGATTCCTTACCGTCATTGCGATAGAAGGAGCCGCCATTCTGGAGCAGCATCGTGGCATACTGCGAGTTAGGCGGAATGTTCACACCCTGCATGTTGGCCTGGGCCACTACCGGCATGCCAAATTCCATATGGTTTTTGCTCAGAATCGCCAGCAGGCTCTCGACATCATCCCACGTTTGAGGAACTTCAAGCCCAAGCTCTGCAAGCACGTCTTTACGGTAGAACAACATATTAAAGGTCTGTGTCTCTGGCAGGGCATACACGCCTGAATCATAGGCGTACGGTACGATGGCACTGTCTCTAAACTCCTGTTCCACCGTGGTATAGTCACTGAACTGGGTGAGATCCACCGCCGAGTTACGCATCGCAAAGTTCACCGGCAGATCATTGCCGATCTGCATCGCGACATCCGGTCCTTCACCCGATAAGGTGGCTGGCAACAGCGTACCCATGTTGACCAGCTTCAGATTGACATTGATGCCGCTCTCCGGTGTGAATGTCTCATCAATCATCGCTTTCATCGTATTCGCCTGATCCCGGCCACTGCCGATCCAGACCGTCACTGTGCGCTGATCCTCTGATGTGGCTACGTTCCCGATCTGGTTATAATCAATAAAGAACGAATGATAGAATATCTTCGCTTCATGACCAAGCTTCGCCAGCGGACCCATACCCGTTCCGGGAATGCTGCTGTCTAATGAAGCTACATAAAGTGCATCAATCTCAAGTGGTTGCTCGCGAGCCTGCTGCACCCAAGTCCCCAGTCCGCCTGTGTTGGTTTTGTAAGCGGCAAGTCTTCTTGGAATGGTATCCGGCTTGTCGATCATCTCATCCAATTGTTGAGCCATCGTTTTGATCAACGCTTCCTGATCGCTGGACTGACCTGACAAGAGACGAAGTTGCCCTGCCACTTCCTTCAGACGTTTGCTTTCCCCGCTGAACACCTCCAGCAGATTCGGAATCTGCTTCTCCACCCGATAATCCCGGAATTCATCCGGCTTGGTGCCTGTAATCATCAGAATTCTCCGGTACATGGAGTTCAGGTTGTACAGGCTGTCCTCCACATTGCGAATAAGTGGTGCGAAGTCGCCCAGGCTGTTCTCCAGCCGAATGACATGTTTGCCTTTTGCCAACTGAAACTTGTAAGCCTCATCACCGCCCAGCACATCAATGCGATAATCACTTTGATAACGGAACGGCGCCTTCGTCATCTCCGCAAACGGAATCTCCCCATCGATGGTCAGCTTGCGCGTAGAATAGATGCCTTTGACAAAATTTTGCTGAGCGGTAAAACCGATATGATAAAGTCCACTTTCCGGCACATCAACTTCCCATTCGATCCACTGTCCTGGCAGACGCCAGTTGAAACCGCCAATCGTATTAATACGCACCTGGGAAGCGCTGTACGGAGATACAGCTGAACTTGATCTTTCACTGGTTGGATATAGCGTAGGTGAAGATTTGGCAACAGCCGCTTCCCCTTCAATTCGGATGAGCACATTCTTAGGCTGACTGGAATAGTCCGTCTGCTGCTCTCCTGCGGTATCCGCATAAGGAACGGCTGGTTTCTCATTGAATAGCCGTATGGATCGAATCACCATGGGTTCGCGAGAGGATTTCAGCGTTAACGTGTGCTTCCCCTTTTCCAGATAGAACTTGAATGGAGCCTGTTCGTACCCGTCCGAGTCCTGAAATGTTTCCTCCATCCAGCGGGGCTTCTCCACTTGTCTTGGGCGAAGATCATTGCCTTGATTATCCTGTTCAACAGCTTGTTTCTCATTGCCCCATACCCGGTCAAATTGCAAATAGGCGGCTTCCGCAAACGGAAGTTCACCGTCAATATACAATGCACGCTCAATTGCGGAACTCTTGCCTTCTACGGGAAAATAGAGAGCAGAGAGGTTGTACAGCCCCGTTTCCGGCACGTCAACCACCCAGTCGATCTCGCCTGTCTCCCCAGTATGAAGTGATACACCTGGCTTGCCTTCATAATCATTCAGCTTGCGTACCTCTTCACCCTCTGCCCGTATGTAGTCCCCTGCTTCAATGGTCATATCCACATTCGGTCGTGAGGCTTCGCCTGCTTGGGACAGATATTGTTCATATCCTTTTTTCTGCCTCGTCTGCTGCAAGATGGCATCCACCTCAATGGCAGGCAAACTGCCAGAAGGCACAACTGCACTCTTTACACCTGCACCGGAAGTAAGCAAAAGTATGACGCAGGCTGCCGCTGCTGCAATGACTATGGGCAGGATCCATTTCTTTCGTTGTAGAAATCCAGCCATCCTACGAGCCCTCCTCATCAAGGCTGATGCCAGCAATGCCTAATTGGTGATACAGGAAAAGAGGTACCCGTGCGCGAGCCCGGACACAAGGCACCCCTGTCTGAATCATGCTGGTATTATGGTTTGCCAAGCTTATCAACAGCGGCTTGTGCCTGCGCTTTATATTTCTCGGCTGTTGCCGTAACGGAAGCATTGTTTTTGATAATGTCGTTTACATAGTCACCGATTGGATAGCCCGCGTAGGCGTCATCCAGCAGGATACGGCCCGTTCCCGCGATATGCTCGCGAATCATGGCAATGTCCTTCTCGTCGGTATAACGACTTTCCAGGTAATCCTGACCTGGGTACTCTTCAATTTGCGGGATGTCAAAAGTCTCTTCATAGATCTGGTATACAATTTTGGGATCTTTCACACCTTTGGGAATGAATTTGGCTGAGGCGGCGTTGTTGGCGTATGTTACATCCTTGTTGCCCTGAGGGCCGTTCGGAATCGGTACGACTCCAGCAGCAAAGGTGATGTCTCCCAATTGCCATTCCGCAGCTGTGAACAAGGCCACATCTCCATCCTTGAATGTGTTGCTTTCCTCCCAGTTCGTTTTGTCGCCTGTTTTGACCTTCACGACATTCTCCACGTTATACAGGCGTTTGACGAATTCGGCAGCTTCAATCGTTTTCGGATCGGACAATCCTTCTTTTGAGTGTTCGTCATCTACGATCGTGCCGCCATTGGCTGCAGTAAAGTGACGAAGCACGTCAATAGCCCAGCCGGAGAACCCGTATACGTCAATTTTTCCGTCGTTATCTGTATCTTTGGTTGCCTGTTTCGCCAGTTCCATGAATTTATCCCAATTCCATTCGCCTTTGTTATAAAGCTCCTGAGGATCAGGTAGCGACAGCTTCTTGAACAAGTCACGGTTATAGTGAAGTCCCAGACCGATGCTGGTTGGAGACTCAAATGCGTAGTAGTTGCCTGCGATGGCAGGGTATTTCGTGATCAGGTTTGCCTCTTGGTTGATGTTATTCTCAGCTGTGGTGAATTCGGAGATAGGCAGTAGTTGCCCTTTGAGGATGGCGGGTAGTGCGGATTTGTATTCCATCTGAACGATGTCTGCGAACGGTTCGCCAGCCAGCGCTGTCGTTGTAAATTTGTTCATGTATTCTTCGAATGGCACGTTTACAAACTCAATTTTCACGTTGTATTTCTTCTCGACTTCAGCGATTTTATCCAGTCTCGCCTTATCCGATGCGGTCTCCCCCGCCGGCTTCAGATCCCACCAGGCCGCAACCTTGATGACACGTCCACCCAAATCCGGCACATCGACTGCAACTTCTTCCGCTCCGCCTTCTTTGTCTGTCTCGGCGGTTCCAGTATTATTGTCTGAATTCGTTGTTGCATCAGTAGCCGGCCCAGCTGTCCCCCCACCACTGCAAGCGGATACAAAAAGTATTACGGCCAATAACATGAGCGGCAAAACGTTCCATTTTCTAGTCATGATTTTAACAACCTCCCCGAAAGTGTATACAAATCATGGTCCGGCATAATTCCCTGACTTCCATTTCCCCTAATGAAATCCGATGACCACCACCATTTGTTATTTAATTGTTTTGTTTTGACAAACAAAATTTAACATAGCATAATGTAAGCGTCAACATTTTTATTGTTAACATTTTCTAATTATTCTGATAAAATGCTGTTATGTCGCTTTAAACCCTTATGAAAAAGCATATTATTCACATATCATTCTGAGTACTTCCATATTCAAAACGAAAACTATTTTGATTATTTTGTTATTTTATAAAATAACAAAAAGATAATAACTCATTCAAAATTCGCCCTTTTCTCCTGCAACATGTCCATCACCGAGGTCTATTTCCGTCGTTACATGTATGGGACACTAACATTTTCACTTCTACAGCCGTTATTAGATTAAGAGAAATACATCATGATATACTATATAAATTGAACTTAACATTTACACGATAACGGAGAGGACAGAACAAATCTGGAGAAGCGAAGCGCTCGCCTTTATCACCGGATTTCCCCTTTGAAAAGGGATTCATAAAATCTGGGGATAACAGCGATCGAAAGATTGTTCTGGCCGCGTAGTGGTCTAGTGTAAAATCATTCGTTCAACTTATAGAGAGGCAGATTTATTTCGCAATGTAAGGAATACGGCAGAACTACGAGTGTAAGGATGGTATGATGAAGACGAAGGTAACTATTCAGGAAATTGCACATTTTACAGGTCTGTCGAAATTTGCGGTCTCACGAGCACTGTCCGGAAAATCAGGTGTTAGTGAACAGACACGGGACGTTATTCTCAAGGCCGCTGGCAAGCTTGGATACTTCAAAGATAACAGCATGTTGTCTGGTGATATGTATAGCAGCAATGAACTTCAGGACCCGCAGAACACGCGGTGGAGTGGAACGATTTTGATTTTGTTTCCTAATGTTCGTTATCAGAATCAGGAATCCGAATACTGGGGCCCTGTCTTTAACGGGATATCATCCAGACTGAACCAGAAAGGCATCAATATACTCACGCTGACAGAACCATCTGCAGATCAATTATTTACGTTACTGAACCCGGATGCCATTCGGGGCATTATTACGGTTGGTTCCATCTCAACACCTATTCTGCTTGAAATCAAGCGTCTGGGCATTCCCGTAGTCATGGTGGATCATCTGGACCCCGTCTTTCACAGTGACAGTATTTTCACTGACAATTTTGCATCCATGCGTGACATTATGCTCTATCTTCTGCGCAAGGGATTCAAACGGTTTCAGTTTGTTGGGAACACCAGTGATGCTCACAGCTTCTATGAACGTTGGGTCGCCTATACTTCTGTGTTAATGGGACATGGATTGCATCTGGATCAGATCCCGGAACTGAGCAGTCCCGATGTGGATGATTTCCATAAGACATTTACATCGGTCATTAACGAGGAGAACTTGCCTGAGGTTTTTGTCTGTGCCAATGACTTCTTCGCGCTCTACACCATTGAAGCACTGGAGAGTATGGGCATTCGTGTGCCCGACCAGTGCGTAGTCACCGGTTTCGATAATGTGTACGACAATATACCGGTGCTTGCCACGGTTAATGTGAACAAGGAACTGCTTGGTGCGCGTGCAGTGGACCAGATGTTATGGCGTATTGTGAATCCGGAGAGTAATGTAGAGAAAAAACTGATTCTCGCTGATGTTATGATTCGGGAACAATACGGTAGGCATAGCAGTTAAAATGGTACGATATTCAGAAACACCAAAAGACCCCCATAACCAGTGTTCGACTGGCTTGGGGGTATACAAGTTTGGATACCATATAAAAATAGTTGATTTTAAAAGTCCATTCTACGTATCTGTCCGCACATCATCCCAATCCTGATCCAGATAACAGATCAGCCAATTCAGTGCACGGTGACGTTCGTAGGCCACTCCGCCATTCAGACCCCCGGGAGGTGTTTGCTCCTTCACACGACTGTTCACACACACCCAGTTGTACCGGTAGATTAGGTCCGCCGCATCCAAAATCTCGCTTTTGGAACGAAGCTGAGACCCGGCTACAAAAGCCTCAACATCATCACATTGCTGCAAATAGCCTACATCCTGTCCTACGTTACAAAGATTTACCGGAGCTCCAAGTTCCTTGACGTAGCCAAGCGCCCATAACATCACATGATAAGACTCATAGCCCCACGAAAAGGAGATAACCTCCTGATGCTCTGCCCCATGCTGCTCCATAAATCTTCTCTCCACAGGTGAAAAGAATGAAGTCGCATCATACTTGTCGATCACTTCCTGGACCAGCGCTGCTGTATCTTCTGCGCTCTCCCCCGCTCCCAGGCATTCGCCTTTGAGTGCTGCAATACAGAGGGCTATCGCACGCTCTGCAACTTGTTCCATACTGCGAATCGTTGTATGCTCATCCCCCGCTCTTGCAGGCAAATGAATATTGAATGGGATTCCTTGCTCTGTCAGAAGCTGCTCCGAACGCTCTTTGCGCAGCATTGCAGATTCCGACGGGGGTCTGACATCATCCAGAAAACTGGTGTGCGCTGTCACTTTGTAATCCTCCACTTCGGATTCTCCGTTGACATCCAGCAGCAGCTGACCTTGCGCATTCAGCAAGGAGCCGCCTCCCCAGAAGATGACTGCATCCAGGGCATCGGCCAAATGCAATAATTCATTAAAGAATTCTTCGGAAATGTACTCTTCCGTTTCGATCCCAACAACCATATTCAGTGTAGCGCATTTAATTAGTACCTTTTCCTGTAGCGAAGCATTCTTTCCCTCAATCTGACTCAGAAATCCCAGCATCCCCTGAATCATTGCAGTAAATTCTTCCGGGTGGGTCTGGCTGGTCATGATATTGAAGCCCTTTGTCTTCTTACTAAATAACTTCTTGCGTGTAACTTGAATGTGGGTTTTGTCTTCCTTACGCTCAATTGTATCCTGAGGGTATATGGATTGAATCATTTCAAACAACTGATCCAGATCAAACTGGGAGCTGTATATCGCACAATTTCTCATGAGGTTCACCTTCTACTTTCTATATAAGTTCAACTAATAAATATTTACACTGGCACTCCGATGACAGAACAACCTTCCGATCGCTGTTATCCCCAGATTTTGTTGATTCCCTTCTCCAAAGGGGAAAATCCGGGGATAAAGGCGAACACTTCGCTTCTTCAGGTTATTTCTGTCCTCTCCGTTGTTGTGTAAATGTTGAGTCGAACATATATAACTAGTCCTTATACGGGTCGAATTCGTTGCCTCCGGCCATTGCGACACCTACAGGGCGCAGGATATGGTTGATTTTCAAGGTATGGGCATGCGCATTCAGCACGTCCTGCAGCTTTTTGTACACAAATGGACTTTCATCCGTTCCTGCACCCCGAAGCTCCACACCATAGGCACGAATCGCCGCTTGCATCTGTTCTTCGCTAATCTCGCCGCCCATGCGTGTACGCAGCTTGTAATTCATTTTACCAGCCGCCTGGGTTCGGCTCATGATGCGTCCAGCCCCATGTACGGTGCTGCGAAACGACTCGGTATTCTCCTCACTGTGGATACCCTCCACAATTACCGAGATATCTCCCATGCTTCCGCCCACAAAACCGAGCTGGCCCGGTGCCAGCGGCGTTGCTCCTTTGCGGACCACCACCACTTCTTCGCCCATATGCTGTTCTTTCCAGGCAAAGTTATGATGGTTATGAACCGAATACTCTGCGCTTGCCCCGAGAATGCCGAGGACCTGTTCAATCACATAATCACGTCCTGCGTAAGCATATCGGCCGGCCAGAGTCATCCCGTCCCAATACATATCACCCATTTCACTCTTGAGGTCAAACAATGTCGGTGGTTGATCCATCGGTTCTCCCGGCGTTTTACCACTGAATGCACGTCCGGCAGCCAGATTCAGAAAACCGCTGGCAACCTTATGCCCAAAGCCGCGGCTGCCAAAGTGGTTCGCAATCCATACTTTACCCGTCGTCTCTTCCACAAAAATATCCACAAAATGATTGCCGCTGCCCACCGTCCCGAGCTGGTTGCGCGCGGGTGTCTTCAACTTGTGCTGTAATCCAGGCTCAATGGAATCAAACAGCTTCCAGCTGGCATCGTCGAACAGCTCATGCTCCACAGGTGTTGGATTGTTGCGGCCTACGCCGAAGGATATGGTCGAATTAATGTCATCCATAATGACAGCAATCTGATCCCGGATATCATCCCACATCAGGTTGGTGCGCACAGCCTTGTTACCGCATGCAATATCATATCCAACCCCCGACGGACTAATCATGTTCCGGTAGGCAACCACGCCCCCGATGGGCTGTGAATACCCTTTGTGATGGTCTGCCATTAAAGCCACACCCATTACATCCCCATACTGCGAGCAAGTCACCGCCTGACTTACCGCATTCTCCAGCGGCTCCCCCCAAACTTTAATGTTATCCACGATACGCATGATATGGTTAACCTCCTTTTGCCTTTACTAATGAAATATGTACGTTGAAATTTGTACATTTCTACCCATAACTTTCTTTATTTTACCAAAGGGAGACCTTTCCCGAAACTATACATTCCTTCAGTTCAAAGTTATAAGTATAAACCAAAAAAAGAGAGCTAGGCTCTCTTTTACATGATTAGTCCCTATTTTATTTCTTACTGATCTTAAACTTGAACTCCCACGTCGCTGTGTTACCCGAATAACGGCCTCTGTTCTCCGTCACAACAACCGATAGGGTCTTGTTGATTGATTTGGAAATGGAGGAAACTTTAACGTTCAAGCTTTTGCTCCCCAGATCAGGGATTTTGTCCTGCTCTTCGGCATTCGCTTGTAATTTTAGCGTATCTGTAGGTTTCAGATTCAACGTGACCGACGAACCCTCCTCTAGACTCTTGCCGTTCACACTTGTCCCTATGGCCCATTCATTACCAACGGAATTGTTCTCCACCAGTTCTGCACTGACAAGCGTCACGGTCACTTTGACCGTTTTGGCAGCGGCATAGGATGTTGGGGAGCATACAGCGAATACCAGACTCAGAATCATCAAGACATTAGCCCATTTTTTGAACACGAGAGTGCCTCCCTCATATCAGTTCATTTATCTCCAGACTATGCCTTATTCGCCCTGCTCCTTAAGTAGTCCTTCTACCTAATTAAAATGCTTCCGGTAACCCTGAACTTTCTCATCTTTAAAGCCCAGTTTTTCATAGAAAATATGAGCCTCTTTGCGTTGATCGCCAGACACCAGAATCATGTACTCACATCCAAGATCTCTCGCAATGTGCTCAATCTGAAGCATAAGCTTCTGACCAATTCCCTGTCTGCGTACCTGATCGGATACAATCACATTCTCCACAACCATGAAGGGATTGCACTGACCCGCCAGATCCATACATTCAATACCCATAACCGATCCGGCCAGTTCCCCGTTGTAAAATGCACCGAGTACATGGTAGTGTCCATTTTGCTGGATATAGTGAAACATCTTCTGCATTTGCTGTTCATTGGTCGGTGTACCCAACAATTCGTTGTATAGCTGGCTTAGCGCCGGTAAATCCTCAAGTTCGATTGCTTTAATGGTAACCATAATAACCCTCCATATTTTTGTCCTATTTCACATATGCTGTCTTAAGTTAGGTCCTTCTTAAAGTAATAATGACTGTGTCCGGTCGGTGCATTCTCGATCGTTGTAATCAATTGGTAGCCATGCTTCTTGTAAAATTCCGGTGCCTGATATGAGAATGTGTTCAATTGGATGAAGTCACAGGATTTCTCGCGTGCAATACGTTCCACCTCATGCAGCAATCGGGAACCATAACCATGATGCCGCTGCTCTGCATCCACCCAAAGAATATCAATCTCCAGCCAGTTCCAGCAAAGTGTACTGAGCACACCTGCAACAATCTCACCCGCCTCGTTTTTGATATTGAAATTCAATTCTTCGTACCGATGCCTTAATTCCTCGCTCACATGCGCAGCATTAAATGCGATGAGTTGCTGTCGAACATATTCTGAATCCTCTGAAGTACTTGGATTGATATTTATTTGGGACATCCTCTTCTCCCCCTTCTCGTTATTACTTCGTGGTAAATATCTGAATCGGTCCGTCCCAGTCAGGGCAGGAGTTCTTTATTTCAGTAGTCTATAGTTCACTAAGATGTAGTTCAATCCCGATAACAGCGTAACTCCTGCCGCCAGCCATAATAAAATCATATCAACCCGCACATTAGTCAGCAAACTGAACGGAACATTATTCAATAATACAGCGATGATGGCTGCCACCTGCAGCACCATTTTGATCTTGCCATATCGATCAGCAGCCAAGGCAATTCCCTGTTCAGTAGCAATCATACGCAGTGCCGTAATGACAATTTCACGTCCAATGATGATCACAGCAATCCATGAACCAATCAGATCCTCCTGAACCATCATAATCAGCGCAACCGAAATCAATAGTTTATCTGCCAATGGATCAAGCAATTTCCCCAGATTGGTGATTTGATTATATTTTCTGGCCACATACCCATCCAGCTTATCCGTACCCGCTGCCAATACAAAAATAATAACTCCAATCACCAGACCATGCTGATCCAGAAAACGAATAAGCTCACTCGACTCCTGTATCCACGACGGCAACGAGATGAAGCACAACATAAACAAAGGAATCAATGCCATTCTCGCCAGGGTAATTTTGTTAGCCAGATTCATGGGAAACCTCCCTCTATTTCACTCCATATGTTGTGATTTCTCCACCCTCGCGTCATCCTCCTTTTTTTTCACAAAAAAGAAAGAGCAGACTGTATTTCATACAGTTGCCCCTTCTTCGGAATTTTTTAATGTATTTCTATGTCCCTAATCCCCTGATTTACAATGATTCCTTGATCACTCGTTTGTAATACCATATGGACAACAAGCCGAAGATTGAATACAACAACGTATACACAATCATGACGATTACAGTAGGTGTGGCAAGTTCCGTTCCGAAGAAGAACCAGCCTGATTTCACGGCAAAATAACTATGGCTCAGTCCCACGACAAGGGGAATGCCAAAATTAAACAACTGCTTAAATTGAATTCCGCGTAACAGATTGCCTTGAGTAAATCCAAGTTTGCGCAGAATTGTATAGTTCGATTTCTCTTCTTCGCTCTCATTCATTTGTTTGAAATAGAGGATACATCCGGATGTAATCAGGAAAGTTAGACCCAGGAAACCGACAATGAACATGATTAGGCCCATACTGGTACGTTGATTATTTCTGAATTCAATCTGGGAGAAGCTTGGGGCCTTCAATTTAAGATCTGCAAAAATGGCATACGCATTCTCGTCTTGCCCCGAATCTGTAATGTGCACACCGTAATAATCGGTCGCTCCCCCTTTTTGAAGTTTCGGATCAAGGTCCTGCGCAAGCTCCGCATAAACCGATTCATCCACTACCGCAACAGGCGTACCTTTGGTGTAATATACGGGAAGCACGCCCTGTTTCGTGGTTCCGATCAATTGCTGGTCAATTACTTGCTTCAACCCATGCAGAACAATGGGGCCTTTCTCCTGAATTGAAATTAACTGTTGGATCACATTTCCATACCCCATGAAGACCACTTCACCTGGTTTCAGGTCGATGTTATCCACCATGCTGTCACTCAACACACTGCTAAACAATCGATCTTCCGACAGGGAATCCTTCATCACCTTGCTTGCATCAATTTCAATATATAAAGGTTGTCTGTGCTTTTCTTCATATTGAATCTGTTTGTTATCTAACTCGGCTACAAAACGATTTTTCACATTAGCTTGGGCAAATGAAAAATCTTCTGGCAGACTTTCCTTGGCTTGCGCTTCTGCCGAATAATAGGAAATATAACTGAGCGACAACATGCCTATGGAGAGTGCCGATACGGTAGTAATAATGGTCAGCAGCAAGGCATTCGACTTCATGCGAAACATGATGGAGGATAACGATAATACCTCGTTAATGGAGAGATAGCCTTTTTTACTTTTGCGAATCAGATTAAAAAGAAAACTGACGGAACCTTTATAGAACAGATACGTTCCCAGAATGACCGAGAACAAAATCAAAATCATCGTGTACATCAACTGCTGCATATCCAATTTCTCACCACTGAACAATCGTGCAGATAAGGCATATCCAAAACCGATCAGAGCAATACCCAGGATACCAATCAGAATCTGCCCCACTGACAACTTCTGTACCTGCTGCTCCGTTGTGGAAGATACCCGAAAGAGCGAAAGGATACTTTGAGCTCGGATAAAAGTGTAATTCATCAGCATGATGAGCAGGTACATCACGGCAAAAACAATCACAGTCTGCAGCAAGGCCATTGGTGAAAAGTATAGCTCTGCGATGGCCTCAACGCCAATAATTTTGAACAAAATCATCAATATCAGCTTGGAACCCAGAAACCCGATAACAATACCTATTGCCATAGAACCAAAGTAGAGAATGCAATTTTCCGTACTCAAGATGCCAAATATTCTCCCCTTCGTCAGTCCGATCAGCTGAAACAGACCGATCTCCTTACTGCGTCGCTTGATAAAGATCGTATTGGCGTAGAGCAGAAAGATGCCAACAATTACAAGCAGTAACACAGAAGATGCGCCTATCGCGGCAGCCCCTTTCGTTGATTCAGCAACTTCATTCATGGAGGGATCATATTGTAGCGTTACAAAGGAAAAATACAGCGCCACACTAAAGATCAGGGCGAAGACATAAAGATAATAATTCTTCAGGTTTTTCCTCAGATTGCGAAAAATGATGTAGTTCAGACTCATGGCTGCACACCACCCAGTACGCCCTGAGTTTTGATAATGTCATTGAAGAAGGATTGCCGGGACTCGTCTCCCTTATTTAATTGGGTGTAGATCTGACCATCCCGAATGAAAATCACCCTGCTGCAATAACTCGCAGCAAATGGATCATGCGTAACCATAATAATGGTAGCCTGATGTTCGCTGTTCATATCACTCAATTTGCCAAGCAGGTCTGAAGCTGACTTGGAATCGAGCGCACCTGTCGGCTCGTCAGCGAAAATAATGCTCGGATCATGCACAAACGCACGCGCAGCCGAAGTCCGCTGCTTCTGTCCACCCGAGATTTCGGACGGATATTTATCTTTCAGCTCATATATGCCCAGTTCACGGGCGATTTGTTCGAACTTCTGGTGTGCCTCATGCTTCGGAATACTCGTAATCGAGAGCGGCAGCAATACATTTTCCTTCACCGTGAGGGTATCCAGCAGATTATAATCCTGAAAAATAAAGCCCAAATGACATTTGCGGAATTCAGCCAGCTGTTTCTCCTTCATGCCGGTGAACTCCTGACCCTCAATGTCAATCGTGCCCTGACTTACCCGATCGATCGAGGAAAGAACATTAAGCAGCGTCGTTTTCCCCGAACCCGAGGGCCCCATAATACCGACAAATTCTCCTTTACTTACCCCGAGATCAATCCCCTTAAGGACTTCCTGTTTATTTAGTTTGTTACCATAGACTTTATGAATTTTTTTGGCTTCCAGTATCCACATATCCCACTCACTCCTCTTTGGTATATCTCCATCATAGGCGGGATGCTCCAATTTATCGTGCGATTCACCGAACAAAACCAAAAAGCATGTGACAATGTTGTCACACGCCTGCAAGATGGATCATGTCATTCTTTCGCGGGAAGGTCAGCTTAACACTAGTGCCCTCTCCGGGAGCAGACTGTACCTGGATGTCTATACGAAGTGTTTTCGCTACCTGTCTGGTCAAATACAAACCCATTCCCGTTGCCGTTCCTTCCAGCCTGCCTTGAGTTGAAGTAAAACCTTTATCAAAAATACGCGGTAAATCCTGCGCCTCGATCCCTCGTCCATAATCCTGAATGGTCAGTATGATGTGCCCATCCTGTTCCTTGCTTTCAATGACAATGTCAGAGGAATGGCTATATTTCACCGCATTGCTGAGCAGCTGCCGTATGATAAAGCCTAACCATTTGCTGTCGGTTAACACCTTAGTCACCTGTAATGACATGTCGAAGCCAATCCCTTTGGATATGCACCACGACTTCAAGGTTCTAATCTCGCCATTCAAAATCGGTTCAAGCTCTGTTTCTTCCACAAACAAATCATTATGCATAAATGGAATACGCTTCTGGTGAAGCTGCTGATCGAGCAGTTGGTGAATACGCAGCCATTCATACGTCATCTGACCCTTTAGCTTGTCATCCGGCATACGCTCAATCATTAATTGCAGCGCGGTTAGGGGCGTCTTCACCTCGTGAATCCAGGCCAACATCTCATCCTTCTCCTGCTCCAGCAAAATAAAATGAGACGAGGACTCTTTCCGATAACGCTCGGTCTGGGAAGTCACGGCATCGTGCACAATCCTTTCATAAGGACTTTCAGCGATATCCAAATCCCCAGGATCATAGGTATGATCCCAGGTGGTTAATCTTTTGTAGAAACGGGTCTCTCTTGGATATCTCGCCCAGATAAACACGATGCATACCACTACATTCAGCACAACGATGTACGCTACAGATCGGAATGGAATAGACGTGTCGATATAGGCTACAAATAAAATGATGAGCTGTATGCCTATAAGCAACAACATCCAGCTGAGCTTCTCGCGTATGTACCTACCAATCATGCTTCCGCCTCTTCCGTTGCCATATAGCCCTGACCAACTTTGGTTTCGATATAGCCATCCAGACCTAACGGCTCCAGCTTTTTGCGAAGGCGATTGACGTTGACCGTCAGCGTGTTGTCACTCACAAAATGTTCATGATCCCACAAGCTGCGAATCAGATCTTCGCGGGTCACAATCTGATTTTTGTGCTCAACCAACACTTTGAGAATGAACATTTCATTTTTGGTCAAAAGGACTGATTCATTGTCATGGGTAAGTGTATTCTTCACATATTCAATGGTAGCCCCACGCCATGTACGCAGTTCAATCCGCTCTGTATTGTAGTTGTATACCCTGCGCAGTGTCGCCTGGATCTTGGCGATTAGCACATCGAAATGGAAGGGCTTCTGGATAAAATCATCTGCGCCCAGATGCATCGACATGACCATATCTGTGGGATGATCCCGTGAGGACAGAAAGATAATCGGCACATTGGAATGAGCGCGAATCATGCGACACCAATGAAATCCGTCATACTGGGGAAGCTGAATATCAATAATCACCAGCTGTGGTTGAATGGCACTGTATTCCTGCATGACTTTGCCAAAATCCTGCACGCCATACACGTCATACGACCACTGGGATAACCGTTCTTTGATTTCACTGAATAACGATTCATCGTCTTCAATGAGCATAATTTTAAACATATACCTTCACCACGTTTCTGTTCTTCTTGGGCCGACCAAACAATAAAACGTACAGCAAAATGACCGTTCCAGGTACGAATCGTTCTTCCGATCGCTGTTATCCCCAGATTTTTTTATTCCACCTTTCAAAGGTTAAAATCCGGGGATAAAGGCGACCACTCCGTTTCTTCAGAATCGATTTCGCCCCCTCCACTACGTTGTCAGCGCTCAAACAAAGCACATGTTCCAGATTTATCAATAGAATTCTGGAACCATGTGGAGCAATCCGAACGCAAATTAATGCATTTTGTTATCCCTCCATAGTATGGAGGACCTTGCTTGGATCACTGATTTCTTCCATCCGTTCGATCAATTGTTTTGCGACATCTTGTGTTGATCTTAATTGGCCAGCTTCATAGACCTGACCGAATACCTCAGACAGTGCAAATTCCTCTGCACTTTTACCTCTTGCCACAGCCTGTAGCTCAGTATCTACCATCCCCGGATCGAATGCAATCACTTCAACGGGATTGGGCTGCCCGGATTGTTCCATCGCTACACACTTAGTGAACATGTTCAACCCGGCTTTGGAGGTACAGTAAGATGCCATTGAAGGTGCCGGATAACTGCCTGAACCGGACGATACATTGACAATTTTCCGCCGTGCGGTCAGGTGACTGGTCTGCTGTATAAAAGATGAAGTCAGAATCATGGGTGCTGCCAAACTGATGTTCAGATTAAGACTGATCTCCTCTGCACTGCACCGATCTATCGATTTCAACGGTTCCAGCATCGCTGCATTGTTAATGAGCCCGATGAATTCAACTTCTTGCGACTGAATCTGTTCCAATATGCCTGAGACAAGATCGTCGATGCTATGGATATCTGCAAGATCAAACTGAACATGCTGGTAACGCTCGTAAATATCCTCCAAGTCAGACGTTCCGCGTGCAATACCGTAGACGTGATCTCCCTTTTCCAATAACAGTTCCGCAAGCTGTTTGCCGATTCCTTTGGACGTGCCTGTAATGATAAAATACCTTTGTCCCATATTCTCCCGCCTTTCTCTCGCTCTGTGTAATATTGGTTAAACGTCAAATCTATGACCCTTCATCTATGACTACACGTTTGGTTTTCTCCACAACGTCACCCATAGGATGGGCAAGCCAAAACACATATCATCCTGTCCCTTCGTCTTCATCGGGCGCAACTCCACGCATTCAAATGGATCTTCAAGCAAATAGCGAAGCTTTTCCTCCGTAAAGGCCAGACCGCCTTTCATCGATTTCTCACGGTATACCTCCCAATCGTCCATAATGCTCTCCGGTCCACCTTGACCGCCAAATCCTGGAGCAAAACAGGTCATCCCAAAATACCCTCCAGGTTTAAGTGCGTTGTGAATCATCTGTATATAGGAAATTCGCTGATGTGGCAGCAGATGGTGAAGACAGCCGGAATCATAGACGAAATCGTACTCTTCCTGTGGTGTGAGTTCAAACACAGACTTGCATTCGAAATTTACTTCAAGCTGTTCCTTCACAGCTCTTTCCTTGGCCCAGGCAATCGCTGTCTCCGAAAGATCATAAGCATCTACCTTATAACCCTGACGTGTTAGATATAATGCATTTCTTCCCGGACCACAACCAAGCTCCAATGCTTTGCCTCCAGATAATATTCCTGAGTTCACATGCGCTACCAGATTTTCATCCGGTTTGTTTGGAAAAAAGGGAATCGGTCGGTCCCGATCTTCATAGAACGGCTCCCAAAATTGCTTCGCTGATCTGAATTCTGCGTCAAGCATGTCATATAGATCCTGAACATTTTTAATCGTCTTCTCCATAACCACATTCCTCCTCGAATTCATACAAAACATCCTACACATTCCTTCTTACGTATGATCTCTTCCCTTTAAATCGCCCGCTTCATCACGGTTTCTGCGCTAAATCTGCTACCCTCTATTATAACATTTTCATCCAATCTCACTCTATTTATCTTGTAATATTCAAGCCAAAAACGGCCTATTTACATGTTAAAAAAACGACATTTAGAAGAAAGTAACTCCCTGTCTTCCAAACATCGTTTAATCATTATTATTCAGGTTGGGCTAAGCTTAACTTCTTTGTTAGATACAGCACCACATCGTCATCGATGATCGTTTCATCGCCCCACTTTAGATAACGATCATGCTTGTGAATGCCCTGACCATCCGGGATATATCCACGACGGGCATACAGAATTTGAGCTTTGCCATAATCGGAAAATACCCCGACGCCAATACCGGCTGTATCGGTTCGTTCCTGAATAACTTCTTCTGCCCGGTCCATCAAACGGGATCCAATTCCCTGGCGCTGATACTTAATCAGCACATTGAAATCATTAATCTCCGGAATGCCCTGTTCCTTGAACGACGGGTAGTATGAATTCCACAATACATTCGCGTAACCGGCAAAAGCTCCATCCAACTCCGCTACCAGAGTCACCCGCTCACCCTTCTGCTGTTCTGCCAGATATTGAATGTACTGCTCAGCCGATTTCGCCCAACCCTGTTCCTGAAACGCCTGTGAAATTACAACCGGATCGCTCTCATTTAATAGTCTGATATGTATATTCATCGATGTAATCTCCCTAATATTATTAGATATTTAAATGTTACTTTCACAAAAAGTCAAATCCACAAAGTGTTCGTATGTCCCTTTGGCAGAATATATTCTCCATCGGTACAAAAAATAATAAAACATGTCGCCAAAATTCATGCCATCTGGTAGTGTATCTACCATTTTCATTGCACCAATTTCGGAGTTAGGTTCCAGCGATAGAGCACGGAATTCCGTAATATTCGCATAATAAACCATGCCAAACGTTCCATTCATTTGATAGATTCCAAAGGGTTCCAGGATGAACTTCAATGCCCCTGTCTCTTCGTACAGTTCTCTTCCAGCAGCCGTAAGAACAGACTCGCCAGGTTCACGATTACCTCCTGGGAATTCCCAGCCTTGGCGTTTAAGGTTATGAATAATAACGTATTTCTCCCGAAACTGAGTAACCATGATGACGTACTGAATCTCTTGTTCCAATTCATCATATTCACTGAGATCCAGCCACTGTTTCTCTATCATCAGAAATCACACCTCACATATAAATGCTAGATTCCCAACCTGCTTCTAAGCGAGGTAATATGGGCCACGTGGTGTCTGCCATGCCATGCATATACACCCAAACAGTAGTCCAGTCTGGTCGTTTCTTTGGATGCGGGGTGATAAAAGGTTTTGGCATAGTCTACATCCGTTAATGTGTTTAATAGCGCTACCCAACGACGATGTAGCGCATCCAGGATTTGCAGAGAAAACTCGACATCCAGTTCCCGCGAATCACTCAGTTCAGCCCATCGTTCCTCGTAATATGGTCTTATCGTGGGGTTATCCTCCGTCAATGCCAGCTTGAAACGAACCATGCTATTCATATGGCTATCTGCCATATGGTGTATAACCTGTTTGAGCATCCAGCCACCTTCCCGGTAGGGCAGCCTCAATTGTTCTTCACTCAGTCCTTTGACCGCTTCGCGGGCGCGCTCCGGCAACTCGGCAATATCCTGAATCCACTGCTTCCGCTGCGCTGGTGTGACCTCGCCTGTATGTTCAAATGATCCAATCGGGTATCTCAAATCCATCGATCATTCCTCCTTGGTTAAATAGTTTAAATATACACAGTGCACTGCCTATGGAGCATACTCCATCAGCCAGCAGTCTCTCATCTGTCCTTCGTGCAGCTCGTGTTTCGGTAACAGTCTGACCTTCCTGAAACCACACTTCTCGTAACAGGATATGGCTCGTTCGTTCCACGATTGCGGGTCCATGACCACTTTCCGGGCTTGCTTATCGTTGACCAGATAGGCCAACATGGATTGTACTAGTCGTGTGCCAATACCGCGGTTCCAATAATCCGCCTCTCCAATAAACTGATCTGTTCCATAGATGATTTCATCTGTGTCTCCATAGCCATACTCATTTCGTTCTTCCTCCTCCAGTTCATAGAACTGGATGTAGCCGATAGGTTTACCCTCGTATTCAACCATACAACGATGTTCAGCATCGTCTTGTCCATAAAAGTTCTCTCTGACCAAATGCAAATCATGTGGCTGATCACGGCCTTCGTAATATTGAAGTACTACAGGATCAGACAACCATTGAACAAGGTATTGCTCATCTTTTTCATCCAGCAAACGTACGATAATCTCATTCCATTGATAGATTAGCATCACTCTGCATACTCCTTAATGATTTCCAGAGGCTCCCCTGAGACCCAGCTCAGGTCCTTGCCCAGTAATTTTTCCTGATGAACATAATAGAGCATTGGTTGCCGAATCAGTTCTGCCTGCTCACCCAAAGGATGAATGGTAAAACGCATCTTATACGTGCCCGCTGCATCAGGTATGGAGAACCCAGCAAATTCAATAATCGCTGTTGATGACTGCCTCTGTAACGCTTGACGAAGAATCTCTTCCATTGCACCTGTGCTGCCGACGGAAGTAGGTCGAATAAATCGGTTGTCCTGTTTGTCATCAAAAGATATTGAACCCCAACCAGGTACAAGAGGATATACCATGTGCTGAGCCTTATCTACTTTTGTGCGTGTAATGGTTAATTGCACCTCGTATTCATCCGCAGCTGTCTGCCGAATCGTGCCCTTCATGCTAACATCCTGCTCTGTAACGCTGGGAGCCAAATTATTATATACAATAAAAACTGCTACAATAACAATTGCAACGCCAGTTAGCCAGAATATCGTACTTCTTCGCATGTATTTAACCCCCAAGCTGATTAACTGTAAGTCTGAAGTAATTCGCTCTCCATTAGTGTCTGTGTAACTCTGTCCAGTTCCGGAGAAGCAGACCAATCACTATGTGTATTCAAACCATATTTAATCGTATGGATAACGCTATTGGGTGACATATATAAATTATGGTGTACTCCCGGTTCCACAATGATATGATCTCCTTCGCCCATAACTCTGATTTCAAGAGTCTGATCCTTCACAAAATTTGCATAAGCGATCCAACCGGACTGCACAACATAGAACTCGGTTATATGGTTATGAAAATGGCTATTTTGCCACGCTCCCTGAGATGAAGCTATCGTTCTGCAGTAATAACTGCCATCCGCTGAAACCATCTTGTATTTCCGTTCCCCATTAGCCATCTGCTCGAAGCTGGTATTCACATTATCTGGTCCTAAATTCCGTTCTAAAGTTTCTCTATCCAAACCATTACACCCCCTGATCTGAAATACCAAGGCAGGCATTCATATTTTATAATCTTCCTTTAACGCCTTATGGCCTTCCAGATATATTTGTGCTCACGCACAGCAAGTCTCCCATCAATCTGATTTTCCTTCAGCTTAACTTGCAGCTGTTCATAGTACTCAGGCCGTGTGTAATCCGGGTTTCCGGGAATATCGGAAAGAAAGATAGCGAACTCTTTTTCATCAGGAAAAACCATTAAAGCCTCGTTGAATTCCTCAATCTCGATGTCTTCATACTGATTCGTGCGCAGCCTTTCTCGTACCTTACTTACATCAGTATGAATGCCAAAGATCACGCCACCCTTTCGCAGCAATCTCCCATGTTTAATAATGGACGTAGGGCCTCTGCGGTCATAGATCAGGTCGAACTGTTCGTCTTCAAACGGCATATCCGTTTTGGTTGTGGCGTAGACAAACTTCACATTTTCAACGTCACTGGCATCAAGCCCAGCCTGGGCAATGCGCAGCAGTTCCTTCGAGTTGTCGAACCCCGTAATATGATCGGTATAGGCCGACATTTTTAATGTAAATTCACCATGACCACAGCCCGCATCAAGCACAGATTTATATTGAGGCAGCTGTTGCATCAAGCGCGCTTCAAACACATCTTCTGCCGAATGGCCTTCCAGGGTAAATACAGCTCTTCCCTTGTATCCGCCGTTACGCCGCGCAATCATGTCATACCATTCCATGCCCAATAGATATCCCCCCAGAAGAAAATCCCATATTAAACAACATTCGACACGGACAATCCGATTCTCCTGTTTCAATTGTTAACTTTTTCTCTATCAAAAAAGTTTATTTATTCACAACGTAATGATTTTTAAAAATTGAAACGCTTCTCTAACAGGCTCCGTATTAAGGTCGAAGTCGTATTTTTGCCTTGGACAAACCAATAGAATGTGGAGGTTGAACGAATGTCTTTTTTTAAGAAAATGTTAGCCAGTGTAGGTGTTGGAGCAGCCAAAGTAAATACCGAATTACATACACCTGAGGTTACGCCTGGAGGGATCATCTCGGGGATCGTGTACATCGAGGGCGGAGAAGTGGAACAGAATGTAGACCGAATCTACCTTACGATCAAGACTCATTACATACGGGAGCACAATGATCGAAAAGTAAATGAAACTGCGGTTGTAGCCAAATACTTGCTCACAGAAGGTTTTATTTTACAGCCTGGAGCCAAACTGGAGAAATCCTTCTCATTTGATCTGCCAGAAAATCTTCCGATTACACTGCATCGTGCAGAGGTGTGGGTTGAGACTGGCCTCGATATCTCGAGCGCCGTAGACCCCTCAGATCGGGACAGACTACACGTAGTTCCTACAAAAGATATGAATACCGTGCTTGATGCGATTGACATTCTTGATTTCAAGCTGCGTGAAGTGACCAACGACTATGCTCCAAAGCTTGGTGGCAATCTTCCCTTTATACAGGAATTTGAATTCGTGCCAACGAGCAAGTTCCGCGGCTATTTGGATGAGCTAGAAGTATTGTTCTACCCGATGGGAGATTCAATGGAACTGTTGCTTCAGATCGACCGCCGCGCACGTGGACTCAGTGGCATTTTCTCCGAGGCGATGGGTACGGATGAGAGCTTCGTCCGTCTGCATCTCTACGAGAGACACCTTGCACGGGGTGCACATTCGGTCGCCCAAGGTCTGGAAGAAGTCATTTCCAAGCATTTATAGTCTGTTAAAAATAGATCCAAAAACAAAAAACAGTTCTCCTCCCAACTTTCATTGGTGTAGAACTGTTTTTGGCTATGTTTATTCTTGTATTAATAAACAATCAGGAACGCTATGTCCAGCGCTGTATCCCCGATCGAAGTCCGTAGTATGCAGCAGCAAGCAAGAGAAATCCAACGGCAGCGATCAGAATCGAAGTAGTATCCCAACGGGTAATCGAGCCAAAATCAACCTTGGACTGCAACATCATGACGGATGAATCGGTATTCAACATTTCAGTTGTATGATTCAGCGTCATTAACATTCCTTGAACGACATTCCAAGCCATGAAACCCAGTGTGAATAGCAAAGTTACCAACAGGGATTCCACACCTAATCGTTTGTTGATATTCATCATTTTGCCTCCTCATTTACGGTTTGACAGCACTTTGGAGATTATAACATTCACCACATCATCTGTTGTTTGGCCATCCGTCTGAATGTACTCTTCAAAGCGTGCTCCGTGGAATGCTTCCGCACACTTAGCCGCTTGTTTAAAAGTCCATCCACCAGGCTCATCCCCGCGCTTCAACAATCTTTCATGTAATGTTTCCATAGATGTCATCAGGGTAAAATGAAAAAGGTTGGCGTCGAGCTCTTTCAGACCCCGATGGATATAACTGAACTGCTCTGACTTGTAGATGGTCATTGGAACAATCAGATGTTTGTCATACTTCTGCCTGATTTCACGGGCGACTTTCACGGTAAGGACTTTCCACAGCTCCATATCCTGAAAATCGTCCGTTTTCTCCACTTCCATTCGGACGTCATCCGCAATCACGTTTCTTAACATGTATCCAATCTCTTCAGGATCGTAGATCATACTGTTCGGAATTAACGGCTGCAGCTTGGTTGCAGCAGAGGTTTTACCTGAGCCAAATGCCCCATTAATCATCACAATCATAGTGACGTCCTCCTGCGTGTCAGATTCAATTAGACAAAGAGGTGCTCCAACTCCAGTTTCAGGCGATCTTTGTTCGTATCCACATATTGATAAAGGAGTTCAAACACCTCTTCATTATCCGATTGCATGCTTAAATGACCCGCTTCCAGCTCAACGCGCTGCAAAACCTCATGGATCTGTTGTCCATGCGTATTCAGGGTCGTCGTCACATCCTCTTCGGAGAGCGCATTCACATTTTCTCTTAATTGCTCAGGCGTCACACCATTTTCGGATAACATATGCTGGATATTCTTCAGGATCTCTGCATCTGCATCGTTGCCTATGCGCTGCATCGCTTCCGTCGTTTCACCCAGAAACTGTCCGCTCGCATTTTCAAGAAAACCAGTAATGCCACTCATGGACAGCTCTGTATCCAGATCTATGATCAGGATGGTATCTCGCAATACTTGTGGAAGTTCAGGCCCACACTCCCGAATGGTCGCAAATTCCGCACGATACAGATCCATGGCAACACTTCCCACCACTTCTTCACCTGACATGCTGTCGAACTGATCCAAGGGTAATAATTGCTGCAATTCTGCCTGTAATTTGTTCATCTCTCTGCCTCCTGTATATCTCTATATATAAGTTCAACTCAATGAATATTTACACTATTACTCCGTTGACAGAACAACCTCCGATCGCTGTGTTGAACATATCTATATATGCTGAACGAATAATTTCACACTGGATTACTGCATTTCATAACTAGTGTCAAGAAACGCCTTTATATCATAGCAGAATATACTATATAAGTTTATCCTATGTATGTTTACACCAAATCACGCTGCACGCACACTTTACACGAAATACAGATAAAGTTAACCTTCACTTGACCTCTGGAAAATGATCCGCTGTTATGATCATCTCATCAAGAGTCATGGGAGGGGTAATGATGCGCCTGGCCTTGTTCACCGATACCTATGTTCCGGATACCAATGGTGTAGCTGGCACGCTGCACCGCTTAAGTAACCAGTTAAACCGCAAAGGAATTGAGCATCTGCTACTTACGCCGCAGTCAGTTATTGAAGGCAATCACACCGCACCGGCCCGTTCGGTGACCAACATCCCCTTTTTCCTCTATCCGGAATGTAGAATAGCCTTACCTAACCGGAGATCCATCCATCAAGAGTTAAAAACCTTTCAACCAGATCTGCTGCATATCGCCACTCCATTCAATATGGGCCTTCTCGGTCTCAGATATGCGCTCAAGCATCAGCTTCCTCATGTCATCTCCTACCATACCCACTTTGATCGTTACCTCGAATACTACAGGTTGAACAGTATAATTCCTCTCTACTGGAAATACATTCAATGGTTCCACCGGGCCTGTGACTCCACATTAGCACCGTCTCAGGAGACCTTAAACTCATTGCAATCGAAAGGTATTCAACGTCTGAAGTTATGGTCCCGAGGAATCGATTGCAGCCTGTACTCACCAGATAAACGGAGCTCCGATATCCGCAACCGTTACAATATAACAGCTCCTTTAATTTTACTCTACGTTGGACGAATTGCCCCTGAAAAAGATATCGCTACCCTCACCCTTGCCATGCAGCAGTTGCCAGAATATATGCAATCCCGGGTACACTGGATTATTGTAGGTGATGGGCCTTTGCTTCCCAAACTGCGTATGCAATCCCCAACCAATGTCACCTTTACAGGGTATCTGCATGGAGAAGAGCTTGCTGTTATGTATGCTTCGGCAGATCTCTTTGTGTTTCCTTCCTCAACAGAAACATTTGGCAATGTGGTGCTGGAAGCGATGGCTTCAGGATTGCCGGTTCTCGCAGCGAATGATGGTGGTGTAAAAGACTTAGTCGCACATCATCGAAGTGGTGTTCTGTTCGAGCCAGGCCAAGCGGATGCACTGATTCGGGAAATATGCCTTTGGGGTGATCATATGGAACAACTAAGAAATATGGGCATTGAAGGACGAAAACTTGCTGAGCAGCGTTCGTGGGATCACATTTTTGACAGGTTAATCGGAGATTATGAGGAGACCATTGAGAATCGGAAAAGAAACACGAAAGACCGAATTATTACAGCTTGAACAGGTTTCATGTATAGAATTAACGAGTTTATCGAAAATTAAAGCACATTCTGATACAGATCAATGATGTTCCATAATCCACCACATCAGCTTATGAAAGCCCATCAATTTCTCAGGGATTTGCTCCACATTGATAATCACCGGATTGAATGTCCTGTTTCCTGCTTTCTCATAGATGTGAAATGAACCGTCTATCGGAATGTCCTGTCTAAATTTATAAAGCGCTACAACATATCGCTCATTGGAATCCCCAATAATTCTGCCACTCTGATCTTTATTGAGCTTGAGATCCTTTGTTGTGATATCTTCATAATGCCTTATGGCATGTATTCCATCTTTGATTTGAACGACAATGTGTCGATCCGATGCCTGAGGATATAGCACGATGGTAACCAGTAGGGTTAGGATTATAATTAATGTGTTTTGCACTCTACCCTTCAACATGTGGGATACTTTCTTTTCTGTTTTTTTGGCTACTATGAAGATAACGCCAGCATTGATCGCCACAATTAGGGGAAACATGATCAGTCTCATTAGACTCGTGTAAGGAAATAACTGAACCAGCAAATATAACAATAGAACTGTTGGCAGCAGCAGAAGACATCCTTTGAACCATCTGTTATGTTGTAGGTTGGATCTCATATCTTTCCCCTTCCAAAGAGAGCATCTGTCTTCAACACGAGGTATGAAAAAAAGCGGGGATGCCCAATATCCTCGCTCCTTTTAACAGCCGCCTACTGATTGAACGTACGGTTTTCCGATCCCAAGTAGGTACCGTTCGTTTCCGGTCAAGATGTCTAACATTACACAACGGGTTCAAATGATATCGTGTCTTGCATAATACTCCATTCTACCCTTGGTCTAGCCGCCGCCCCTTCTCCATTCAGGACATTCCCAATCCATATCCCGTCGATCTCCTGATTTTGCAAAAAGTGCCGCATCGCAGCTCTGATCAGAATGGATGTATGTAAATCCAGCAGCTCATCCTTGGGTATCCAGAACAAACCCCCTTCATCTGATGGAATAAAGCCCCGATGTGTCGTCTCACCAAAATATACAAACTGCTGCCGCAATTCACCACCATTAAGCTCTAGCAATATATATCGAAGCCGAAAATGATTCACTTCTTCTGGCTTGAACCCAGTCTCTTCTTCAATCTCCCGGTAACTGGCAGTCATTGGTGAGTTAAGTTCTCCGTGCTCCAAATGCCCGCCAATACCACCCCAGAACTCAAAATTGAACAGCCTGCTGCCTGACTTCTTCATCATCAACATGTCGTTTCCATTACTCAAAAACGCCGTAGCCATTTGTCTGATCTCCATGTGCACCTTCCTCACTGTTATGTAGTGTAGTTTGAAACTAATCTGACTATCTTTTCTAGAGCAGCCCCTTTAGTTCACCAAGATGCTCAATAGCATGCAATGGCTTGGTTGTAATGCTGTCCTGCCAAGGCTGATTGACCTTCATCCAGATCGTGCTCATGCCTACTTTTGCCGCTCCTTCAACATCATTGACGGGATGATCTCCAATGTAGATACACTGCTCGGGAGAGAGGTTGAAATGATCCAATGCCAATTTAAAAATACGAGGATCGGGCTTTTTCACCCCAGCCTCTTCCGAAACGATAATATGATCAAAATCATCCCGGATGCCGAGTTGATCGATTTTTCCGTATTGAATCTCCGTCTTGCCATTGGTGATTAAACCTGTTTTATATTTTCCTCTTAGATGCTGAACCACTTCTCGCGCCTGCTCCATCAGAACAGCACTTTTCACATACTCTCTGCCATAGAACTCCATAAGCTCCGCGTGAGGCGGATTCTCAGCCCATGGTAATTCATGGAGCAACTCGTTGAACAACACACCTTTGTCCTTGTAACCGTCCTCATCCAGCTCAATAATTCGTTTAAGAATATCATCCGTAGTCTCAAGATGAGCAAAATAAGTGTTGATCAAGCTCTGGGTGAAGCCTTCAAAGGTACTTGTTCTGTTGAGAATCGTATTGTCTAGATCAAAAATAATCGCTTTAATATGATCCATCGTCATGCTCCTCCTGTCTGGTCTGTAAAACGTTCTTTCCTCAATAGTTGCTCCAGTTTCCGATTGGTTTCGGCCTGCTCTTGAATTAACCGTTTCGTTTTACTTTCTATGCTGATGAGTGTGATCGTCATAATAATTACACAAATGATCCCAATAAACCCCATAATACCACTCACCTCTAACGTAATGTTTATTGTATTCTGTTAGCTGCGACTACCATGAATTATAAACATGCAAACCCAACCACAGATCGGACCAGGGCTGGGTTTACCTTGTAAAACTCATTTTCATTTCTTCTTTTTGTGATAATGGTAGCCTGTACACAGGCCCTTTTGTTTGGATTTCGCGGAACAATTATGTCCACCATGTTTGTCCAGTCTGCCTGGATGGGCATAAGCAGAAGAAGATACACCAATAAGTACGACAAGAGACAAGATTACAATGACAATCTTTTTCATAAGTCACCCTTCGATCTCACCCTATGCTTTAGGGCTTAATTCATCTCCATCATTCTACATGAAAACCCATAATTAGGATATCCTTATTGCTCCAAAATTTGCTTATTCTATGATTTTAAACTTCCTCAACGCATATGTGATGCCATCCTCACTTGCTCGCAGTGTGACATAGTCGGCACTTTGTTTGACGCGCTCGCCTCCGTTTCCCATCGCAATGCCGAGACCCACGTACTCTAGCAAATCAATATCATTTTCACCATCGCCAAAAGCCATCGCTTCCTCTTTCGATATATTCAGGTGGGCGAGCACTTTCCCTGCCGCTATCGATTTGGATGCTTCGTTCTCTTCCAGTACATTAGACACATAAGGATGAAACCTCACGAATTTTAATGTAGGAAATCTAGAATGGAATTTCTCCGCTTCGGCTTGATCAGCATATAAACAAATACAATACACTTCTTGTTCCAAAGAACTGATTTTCAAGGGATACTCCATCAGACCGAGCGTATCTCTCAATGCATCGGTGACACGCACATCCGTTGTGCATAAGCCATTCATCTCGAATGACTCTGTAAAATAAGAAATACTGCTTCCGTTCAGCTCGGCAAATTCACTGAATTCTCTAACCATTCGTGCAGAAAGCACCGATTTATGTATCACTTCTTCACCGCTCTTAATCAATGCGCCGTTAGCCGAAATCATGGTATCAATCCCGAGTTTCCTGAAATCTCCGCATAAATTATACGGTCTGCCGGTGACCAGAACGACCTGTATGCCGCTACAAACCAATTTTCGAATGGATTCCTCTGTACCTGGGGAAAGACTTCGATCCTTCTCACTGAGTAACGTACCATCCACGTCCATAAATACGATTTTAATCAATGGAACACCTCCTAAGCTATATAAATTGAACTAAAGCATATTTACACTTGCCACTCCGATGACAGAATAACCTTCCGATCGCTGTTATCCCCAGATTTTTTTTGATTTCTATTTTCAAAGGGGAAAATCCGGGGATAAAGGCGAGGAATATGCTTTCGATGCAGCTTTCTTTACAGAAAGCTTGTAGCTCCGCTTCTTCAGGTTATTTCTGTCCTCTCAATATTAAAGGCAAGTGCACAGTAAACTTAGTAGTCTTCCTGCACTTGCCTTTACATTAACGGGTCTGGACGTTCTGGCTCCGCTCCATATACCACAACTGAAACGCCCCTACGGCTTCAAGCGGAATATCGTTTAGCGTGTGATGCAGGACAGGTTTGGCCCGATTCACGGTTTGAATCGAAGCAACTCCAAACCAGCGTTGCAGCAGATTCCGGGTGATCTGCACCTCAATGACTTTCTCCCGCTTGGAGATGTATAGGGTTGAGGTTAATGCACCGGTTCGCAACTGGATAAAGTTCTGATTCAGGACGTATCTTGTATGAAGAAAATCAGTTATTCTGCATATGACAATCCATAGTAACAGAATAGCGGAAATTATCCACCACGCCTGGTTCTGTCCCAGAATCACCGGTTTGAAATAAAACAGTAACCCCGTTGCAATAATCCACACCCAGCTTGGTGTCAGCATACGCAGCCATAATGATTTTCGTGGAAGCTTCTGCATCTCCTGCGTAACCTGATAGGATGGCAAAATCTCCGAGATCATATCGTAAGCTTGCTTCACAGGCAGAAAAGGATAGAGCGAGTTAACTTCCTGGTCGGATTCTCCCACACCACCTGCTGTCGTCAGTTCCACTTCTGCCAGTCCTAGCAATCTTTTCATCGGAGACTGCGTGATTTTCACCGCCTGAACTCGTTCTTTCAGAATCGAAAATGCGGTCTGTTCCAACATGCCCTTCGTAATGTAGATACGTTTGCGATCAGAGGAGATTTGGAAATCACCATACTTCACAAAGGTTCTGACAATACCTAGCATAATGGAAACAGCAATAAGTCCTGTGATGATCAATGCGGTAATCCACCAGGTATCCAGCCATGTTAATAGGATGCTCTCCGTCACTTTTTCATCGGGAAAGAAATCTTTCACCGACGAATAGAGCGACCCCAGAATCGGAATAAGTACCAGAAAGCTTAGCGACGTAAACGAAGCTTTGAATATATCTTTTCGGGTGGACTTATAATGGACATTCCGTTCAAGCTCCTCTTTTACAGGCAAGGGAATATCATCTTCGGGTGTTACGTGTTCAGGTCGCGTCACTGGTTCTTCTTTTGATTCTACAGCATCACTGGCGACATTCGCTTCCGACATATGCCCTGCTACAACCTTTTCAAGCCGATCCGATTCCGCAAGTGAAACGACTTGCAACTGAAAAGTAGCATCTTCTCCCTTGATGCCCGTCTCAAAGCGAATGGATGTGACTCGGAACAAACGATGAAACAGCGACGTATGCCGGTTCACGTTCTGAATTTTGGTATAGGGTATCGTTCTTCTTGTGCGATTGAACACTCCACTGTAGATCTGAAAAGCCTTATCATCTGCGGTATAACGTAGTGTAAACCAGCTCCAGATGATGCTTATCACACTAAACGCGATAGCCACATAAAAGACGATTCTGCCATACATAATCCACGTGGACGCCGAGCCATGACGGAGAATAAATAAAAAAACGATAAATGCGAAAGAATTTTTCACCAGTTTCCACAAACTCCAGAGCATGGCTAACGGGTGTTGTCTTTTCATCTCGTTCATTCATCCACCTCGTTAATCCTTGCATAGGACGCAATCTGATTACGCAGTTCAAGCGCCACTCCCTCTGGCAACGCCGGGATCGTATGAGATGAACCCATCGTGCCAATCGATACAGAATATAGGCCATATTTTCTCAAAAGGGGACCTTGATTCGTCGTGACGGATTGTACTTTGGCCATGGGAATGATCTGATGTACCTTTTTCAAAGCCCCGTGTTTCAATTGCAAAAACTCCTCATTCGCATCGTAGTACCAATGCTTGTATAACAATGAAGGCCGGATAAAAATCTCCCACACCGCATACAGCACTGAGATGGCAGTCACTCCCCATAGCAACCAACCAATCCACGCCTTCCATCCATAGATGGAATCCAGAACCAGCAGTGCTGCAAGCACAATCAACCCTATTCCGTTCGATATAATCGCACTGATTCTCCATATGGTTATGGCATCCGGCGATAAACGTTGCTCGGGTGTACTCTGTATGTACTGCATATCTTCACTCCTTTTTCTTACTGTACGAAGAATAGTCCTCTATCGATGCAGAAAGATTGACTTAGTAAAAGAGATGACCCCTGTTCAGTACAGGTCGTCATCTCTTGGGTCATTTTATTTTACAGCAAAATCCTTCACATCACATAACCACACCATATGGTCCGTGCCTTCACCCCAATAGTTCTTTGCCACAGCATAGGGTTCTCCAAACTTCCGCTGCCATTTCTTCTGCGCTGTCCGGTACCCACTATCCAGGCAAAATTGCGTAATCTCACGCTTCTGAAGTTCAGTAGCCAAAGCCTGAATGAGAGCAGAGCCAATTCCCTGACCCTGAACCTCTGGCAGAACGTAGAGACTACCCAGTTCCCCTATTTGGTTCAGTTGGTTATCTGTGCATTCTTGAATCTCCTCGCCGCAAGTTCCATACGAAATGGTGCCCACGACAGTGTCTTCTCTTTTGGCCAGCAGAAAGAAGACACTCGATTCCTGCTTGTTGTCATGATGCAAAGCTGAGTGAAGCATCGCTTTTTTATGTTCAATTTCATCCCGTATGTCTTGGTACAGGGAACCCAGCCCCTCCTGTGTAAATGCTTTCGTAATGGATGTCTCGAATACCCGGCAGGCACTCTCCATATCCGATGATTTTAAAGGTTGAATGGTAATCAGGTGACTCATATGATCGTCTCTCCGTTTCAATGCTAGTTAATCCGTATGACTCTGGATCAGTTTCCTTACTCGGTTTGCATCCTCTATGGGTATGATATATCCCACGTGGGTATCCTCATGGTTAACCAGAAGGGCTGACTGCTTGGGATCTTTGCCTATGGAAAAATCATACTTGGTTAAGGAGCCATCTGCATCTGTTAAATTCATCTTGTACTCCACGCTATAATCAAGACTTCCTGATATACGCTCCGCTTTGTTTATAGCCTCGATTACGATACCAATCTCAACAGGATCTTCGAATTCCACATCCTCACACGGTTCAGTTGTGAAGTTTGGGTTGCAGGTTAATGTAATGAGCGAAGGTAGAGCTTCTTTCGGATTAGAATTAGTTCCATTTGGAGGATTGCAGGCTGCAAGGAGCACCCCGAAGAGACTTAAGAGAATCCCTGCTTTTTTCATTAGCATATATACCTCCCGGCTCAACTAAACACTTAGTACTCACTCTCAACGTAACCATCTGTATTTAGCTCTAAATGCTTATGTTGGCATGCCGTAACTCGGTGTCCCATCCTTGGAGCAGTACTTTTAAATGCTGGGCGGTATTGGCCACGAAAGCACTTATCTTTACGTCCGTGATGTATTGGGGAACGATACCGGGTTCGTTGGTGCTTTCATTAAAAAAAGAAAATGTACGATCCCGCCAGCGCAGAATCTCCTCTGCGGTTAACAGATCAGCAACCTCATAGCCAGGCGCAATCTCAAGCATCTGCCAGACTTCTTCACTCCAACTCGCTTCTTGGTAGAGGTTAAAATCAATCTGATCAGTCTCCTGGTAATACAGACGACCAAGTTCATCCTTGGTTCGTTTTATTCCCGAATCTTGATCCGTAATGGTAACCTGCTCCACAAATTGAGGATGAACACTTCGGAACCAGTAAAAGTCCGTCAGGACATGCATAAAATAGCCCCGCACGAACCATTTCCATCCCTCATCGGCATGTTGTTGAATGTAGGTTGAATAACGTTCTTTTAATTGCTCAACATAATCTCCTTCATTCTTATCCTTAGGTTTGAAATGAGTATGTTCCTTATCCGCTCTTGTCCAACCCTCGCGCATGTGAATAGAGTCGGGAGCAATATTCCCCAAATAGAACGAACCTCGTTCTTCTACATGTCCTTGCAAGGACTCAGCAAAAAGAACAGCTACATTTAAATGCACCATTGGCAGTGGCATAGAGATAATTCTCCTTTTTCGCAAAATCTGCTACACATACAAAAGAAAATCAATGTAACCTATGCTCAAGCCTGCACTCGCTCTGTTTGTATCGTCTCAAATAACTGCTCCAAATCCGTATGAAGATCCGGCTGTTCGTTAACGAGCAGGCTTATGTATTCCGACCCGCATTCATAGAAAACAAGACGATTAAACGGGGCTGAATCCCCAAGATGATTGATTTCGAGTCCCAATTTCTCCCGAATCCGATTCTCCATATATCGCGCGTAACCTTCGTTCCACTCCAGCCAGTTGAAGTATTCCCTTTGTTCTTCACTCAAAGAGCTGAACAGGGCCACTCTCGCCTCTTTCACTTGCAAGAGATCCTTACTCTTCAAGGCTGTCAGCAAAGACGTGATCCGCTGGACAACCATCTCATTGTCATAAGGAAACTCATAATCAAGTTCCCATGTTACACGTTTGATCTGCTCCATCTTACGTTTGATCTCAAGACGGTCACCCATGTCGGTGTACTGTTCATATACATAACAATGGACAAATTCATGAAAGAGATAAACTTTCTGCTCAAAATTTTGAAACGCCGCATCCGTCACCACTGCGCATATCCGTTCATCCATGTGATGCACCGGAAATGCTGCAAGGCATTCATCGGGAATGTTCAGGTCATCCGGAACGGTTTTTACCCATTCATATTGCTGCGTCTTGGACGAATAATCATAGATATATAACAAAGTTTCATATGCCACAACCACGGGATAATGCTCTCTGAATAAGGGATGTATACTGACCAAATCTTTTTGAAGTTCCTGCAATTCGTTGATTTGCTCTAAAAAAGTATCCATGTCATTTACCCTCTCTTTAGTTGAATGATGAGTTAATCATATCAATAGAGCAACAATAAAACACTGAGAGAAAAATGATAATTCTATTGTTGAGTGATATTTCTACAGCTTAGAACCGTTCTCCTCGTTTCTCATAATAATAAAAAAACCAACAAAATCTTCCCCCGGACATCCTGCTGGAAGACTTTTTTTAAGACTTTTTCTACTGAATACGTTCTCCGCTTACCACATGCCAGTGTTGATGCTTTGAATCCTGGTAAGTGCCCAGGTTAGTTACGATTTTGGAAGAACCCGTCTGGACAACCATGTCCGCAGCAACCTTTTTGATAACGCGCATGATCTCCAGTAAAAGTTCATCATTATTCTCTTCTTCCTGTGAAATGAACGATTGGATATGGATCTTTGGTATAACAACAATATGATGTTTGTAGTATGGTCGGGTATGATGGTAAGCCAGCACCTTGTCTGATTCCATGACGATATTTACTTTGGTATTACCACTAAGCACTTCATCACAATAAAAATCCTGTGTCATATACGACCTCATTTCATTATTTAGTTAATATATCCCGCTTTTTTCAGCACATATTCCGTGAACGGATTAATCTCTGGGATCGGCATGCTCAGATCAAAATAACGAAGTTCCAGCCCTTCATCATCCATGACAGTTGGTTCACCCTGAATCTCTGTAGCTTCATAGACTGCCATGACATTATATACTTCATCTCCATGCGGATACTTGTAATACATGTCCTGACCAGAGAAAACGGTAATGAGTTTATACGCACCCGCCCTCAGTCCAGCTTCCTCATATAATTCACGAGCAGCAGCTTCCTCCAAAGATTCTCCCGGTTCCAATGATCCGCCAAGGGTTCCCCAATCCAGACTATCTGTACGTCTTTGCAATAGCAGATGGCCCTGCTCATTGAAGACCAACACACATGAACCAGCCATGATTAGAGGGCGCGAACCCACCAGCTTTCTCAACTCCATGATATATCCCATAAAGATTCTCCCCCGTCTTGAATCAGATAAGTTCAATGTGTCTCTATGACTTGGATTTTGTCAAAATCCCATTGTCTACGGAATTTTGGATAATCTGCTGTGCGTACGTCCACAATGTTTCGGAGCCGTTCGCAATCTCTCGATTTCTGTTTAACACCTGTTCACTTGTAATATTATATTTCTGCCACGTATCTCCCTCATTCTGATGATTGTGGATCAACGGCTGCAACCGATCCATAGACGAGGCAAACTGTGCTTCATTGGTCTCCTTTGCCTCGAACTCCAGCCACAGGTTCAATAGTTCTTCGGCCTGTTCCTCAGGCAATATCCCAAACAATCGATGCGCTGCCTTGATCTCGCGGTCATATTTATCCGTATGCCCTACCGTATCGTAGGCAAATGTATCTCCGGCATCGATCTCAACGAGGTCATGAACGAGAAGCATCTTAATGACTTTGAGAATATCCACCTCCTTATTGGAATGGCTCTGCAAAATCAAGGCCATCATCGCCAGATGCCAGGAATGCTCCGCATCATTTTCGAGTCTGTCGCCATGGATGATTCTCGTTTTCCGTTCAATCGTTTTCAGTTTGTCAATCTCAATAAGAAATTGAATCTGCTCCTGCAATGATTCGTTCACGATCATTCTCCTTTGGATTATAGAATTCATGCTTATTAAGCTCGCTAATCATCAGCTCATTCCCTCCCGAACGACACTCAGGAAATACTCACGATGATCCGGATGACAGGCAATCAGATATGGCTCTGAATTCATACCTTCAAAGGGAATACCTTCAAAATCCATAACAATGGCACCTGCTTCTTTCGCCATTAATATGCCTGAATACAAATCGTCTCCTTCCGAATTGTAGAGCACAATGCCGTCAACATCCCCTTTAGCTAACATGCACCACTGTAAGGTCGGAGCCCATAATCGCATCATTCGTTTGAAGCGAACATCCAGATGTTGACGGAGACGTACAGCCTTCTCCTCATTTTGCACCAGATGCCCCTGAATCCAGCCAATGGTCCCTTTATGAATCTGCTCTTTCTTTTGGACTCCGATGGGGTTCAGATTACAACTTGCTCCATTCCCACGTGATGCCACAAACAAACGATCCACCAGAGGTTCGTATATAACCCCGAGAACGGGTTCTGAACGATACATTAATGTAATGGAAACGGAAAATAGCGGTAGACCAATGGCAAAGTTGTTTGTTCCGTCTAGCGGATCAATCATCCACAGCCAGTCACTCTTCTGTCCGTTATGCCCCCGCTCTTCACTATGGATCTCATGATCGGGAAAACGAATGCTAATTTCATCACATATCATCCGCTCTGCTTCATGATCTACTTCAGTAACTACGTCGCCAAAGATACCCTTCTCCTCTGCACAGGTGATCTGATCAAACTGATCTTTAGCAACCTTCCCTGCTCTTCGAATGGCTTTCTCCGCAATCTCTTGGGCTAATCGAATGGTTTGTTCGATGACTATCACTCCGTTTCGGTTACTTGATCCGTGTTTTCCTTTTTCTTTTGTTATTAAAGCGCTCATTATATGCAAATTTCATAGATCCGAGTCTCTTCATCATCAAGCAAATATCCTTTACCGATATACGCCCAGTTATTTTTTTCATAATAATCCGTCAAATCCGTACATAAATACAGCTTGTCGTACCCCTTCACCTTCACCTCATTAATTGCATGATTCTGTAGCTGCCCACCCAGGCTCTGCCCACGGTATTCTGGATCAACATGAAGGCACGCGAACCACGGAAAGAGATCCTGCCGACTATTCAAATCACTTCGTAACAGAGCATATCCCCCAACAATTCTGTCACCATCCAACAGTACATAAAATCTGGGTACATCACTCTCGGTTTCCACGGAACGCTCTATGCAATCCCGGTAAAAATGATAGCTTGATTCCAAGCCCCACTGCTTCCAAAAATATTGCACAATTGCCTGCAGCATGTCCGGCTTTTGCCGAATATCAACAATTTCAAACATTACGATCTACCTTCCTTATTATGTTCTTGTATATTTTTGTGGTAATAGCTGCCCAATCGCTGTTTTAGAATAACCCTCTTCTCCCTGCAAAATGACCTGAGTGTCTCTCCCATAATCACTAATCAGTTCTCTGCAAATACCACAAGGAGATACCACATCTAACTGGAGTTCCGCTCCGTTCGTTGGATCATTGGGATCAACTTCGGGATGTCTTACGGCCACGATCGTTTCGAATTCATGTTCCCCTTCCGAAATGGCTTTACCTATGGCAATCGCTTCCGCACATACCGAGACACGACCGATATAGGCTTCCAGATGTACCGCCGTAAATATTTCTCCAGATCGAGTTCGTACTGCTGCCCCGACGTGATGCTTGCCCTCCTGATACAAACGCGAAATTACGTTCTTTGCTGCTTCAATCAGTTCCAAATCCTCTGTCGTTATGGTCATCATGATGTCTCCTTTTATCTCGTTCAACATATACTTCGCATAATCCAGAAGCAAATCATCACTTAAATTCACGCTTTCCCGCTCTCCGTTATACTTTGCGAGACATTGTGAGATGACTTCTTTGTATTTCGGTAAAATATGAATGAGTGCCCACTCGCCTGCTTCTCGCTTGGAGTATATGACCGAATCTTTCACATACAATAGAACCCGTGATAGGTTCAAAACATAGTAGACAGGATTCTCCGTTATTTCTTCCAGAGCTGAACCAACGTCAGATGTAATAGAGGCCAGCATATATTCACGTTTTACGGGCTGGAATAACTCCTTAATAGGTTTGCCGACAAGCACTATTCCACGGTCATAAATAACGGCCAGGTGAGCCACCAGATCTGGATCTTCGTATCCACCACATAGATATTGATCATCATTTCTATAATTTTCGCGGTGATACGCAGAGTAATGAAATTCAAATGGAGTCGGAAACGTCAGATTAGCAACCGTGGACTCCAAAACAATACTAAGTTCAAACCCTGTGACAATATGCATTTCATCTTCGATGTACATCAATCTCTTCGCAATACTTCGATAGGTATCAACAGACAGCTGCTCCCGGCATACCAACAATATATCGATATCGCTTTGATTGGGATGGAAGCACCCCATAGCCATGGACCCGTGCAAATAAATTCCCACCAGGGAATCCGAACATTCTTCTTCTAATAAATGAGTAACTCTATGTAGTACCGCCTGTTCATCCACCTAAAGCCACTCCCTCATAATATATTGTTACGTATCCAATTCCACTTTCATTTCCTCTACAAAAACAGCCGTTCCCCTAATTCTGACATCCATGACATGCCCATCTCTGACCACACTAACATGAACTTTCCCATCTCTGTTAATCTCATGGCCTTGCTCCACAACAAAATGAGCCTGATCCATATCAGGATTCAGATACTCCAAATAATAGGCACCCATCACACCGGATGCTGTTCCTGTAACCGGATCTTCCGTAGTACCCGAAAAGGGCGAGGAAAAATGTCTGGCATGCATTAGAGCATCTGAATCGCGGGTTTCCAGAGTAAAGGGATGCAAAGAAGCTTTTGGATTTTCAACTAATATCTCAGGAAATAGAGAAGAATCCGGTTTCATTTGTTGGAAAGAACTCAGTTTGCGAATCGGTATTAACAAAGTCCAAGTGCCCGTACTTCCATAGACGATGGGTGTGGATAGATCAATATCATCCATGGTTAGATTTATGGAATTTGCCAGCTTTTCTATGTCACCTTGGAATGGCATGAAACGGGGTTGATCCTGCTTCATCTCGATGTTGATCGTATCGCCATCCTGCTGGAACTGAATCGGTAATATGCCTACATTAGTCTCAATGGTGATGGACTGCTTATCCTCCAGTAGCCCTCTAGTGTTTAATCCATACATGGATGCCATCGTGGCATGCCCACACAGATTAATCTCATGACCTGGTGTGAAATATCGTAATCTAACATCTGCTACCTCGGAACTTATCACGAAGACCGTTTCATTAAAACCAACATTATGCGCAATCTGCTGCATCGCTTCCTCACTGAGCGAATCGGCATGAAAGACGACCCCGGCAGGATTTCCTTTACCAGGAACTGTCGAAAAAGCATCATAATGATACACAGTGATTTCACTCATTGTAGACCCACCTTATTTTCAGTTTATACGACGTGCATCGCCATATGACTCTACCACTTCACCATCGATAACGATCCCGCCGCCATCTTTGCAAGCATAGATTGTTGTAGAGTTGGCAAGCGCGTAATCTCTTAATGAATCCAAAGCCTCTTCCGATCCATCCCAGTGTGGTGAAAATTCAAAATCAACGAGCGCCAAAGCCTGCTTGTCCATTAATCCAACATGGTTCTCGTCTGCATCTTTGCCATATCCAGCAATTTCAATCGTTGGTGTAGTTAGAATACTACCTGCGCTAACTCCAATCAGAATGCCGCCCTTATTCACATAGGAACGCAACAATCCCAATGCATTTCTCTTCTGTAATAAACTTAGAAAATAAAATGTATTCCCTCCAGATAAATGAATCGCATCGGTTTCAAAAATGGTATTAAATCTGTTTTCCTCGTACTCCAGGTCCAGATCATAATAATCAATTGTTTCGATTCCCAGTTGATTATAGTAACGTACAGTATGCTCCAAATATTTCCGTCCCGGGTCGGAACACGAAGGTACATAACCGATGGAGGGCTGATCAGAGTTGAACAAGCTCCATATTCTCTGATTTAGTTCATGGTTAGATTCGAAATATAAATCACTTAACAGGACCAGCTTGGTCATCTGAATTCCTCCCTCTTCGTTCACTAAACTCTTTTTCTAAAATGGAGAAGAAATATTGATCCGTCCATTGATTGTTCCACCAAAGTTCTTCCTTGAACACGGCTTCACGTGTCATACCCACATGCTGCATCAGTGAAGCCGATCGGACATTTTGAGCATTGCACATACCTACCACTTTATGGGCGTGTAATCCCCTGAATGCAAATTTTAATAAAAGATTCGTAGCCTCACTCCCGTAGCCGTTCCCTACATAATTCGGAAGCAGCGCGAATCCGAGTTCCCAGCTTTTTCTATGATCTACATAGCCCCACATCTGGATAAGACCAATTGGTTCACCTTCGGAATCTTCCAAACGACGAATAATGAAATCATAGGCATACGGTTTTTCATCTGCAGTGGAGAAATGACTACGATATTTATCGCGAACTTTGTCAGCATCCGTTTCAACGGTCTCCTCAAAAATCCATATACTCGCATCACATTCAAGTTTGCAGATAAAGTCGAGATCCTGTTCTGTGACAGGTGTTATTCTTATCTTTTGTCCCGCGAACTCCATTTCAAATTATCTCCTTTTGTTTGTTTATGCCGTCGTTCCCATAGGACTATTGCATCTGCCCATTAATATATCTTCTATGACTTGAAGATGCATCCTGAGCCCACAATTCCAACTCGACTCTACTAACCAAAAATTGATCTTGAACCTTGATGAAAGGAAACATTTTTCCGTCAAAGAAACCCGATGCCGAGAAACTCCCTTGTTCGGCCTTAATAATGTCCATCACCTGTTCTTTAGTCATACTCAGATACTCCGCCGTTTCTTGGATCGTCATTAATATTTTATTGTTGTTCGGCACTTCCTGTTCCACTGCCTGAGCCGATTCACTAGCTCTCCCCTGATTTGATAGCAACAGGCAGCCAACTATAAACGATATTCCCAGAATGGCACTGGCTAGTAAAATGGAGATCGGAATGGATTTCATTGTTTGGCAGTCTCCCACTCTGTATTAAGCAAACCTCTTCCAATATTCCATTGGGCAAGCAATGCCCGTTGTCTATTTTCCAAATCAAGATATGGCGCTGCAACACAGGATAGTGTGTCGAACAGATGGATAAAATGAGGGCCCTCCTTAAAACGTCTAAGCCCGCCATACCCTTCATCATCCGCCGCCCATACGATCTTTTTGATCCCCGACATTAATATGGTGCATGAACACATGGGACAGGGTTCACAGGTAGTGTAGAGGGTCAGGTCATTCTTCGTGTATCGCTTCTTACTTACATCCAGCAAATGTTGCCCTGCCTGACGAATAGCATCGACTTCAGCGTGTGCGGTCGGATCACATTCGGAGAAGACTCGGTTTCTTCCTTTACTCACGACATTCCCATCCACATCCACAATTATCGCACCGATCGGATATGTCCCCTCTATTAACGCCTGATCTACCTCTTCCAGAGCCAAAACTAAATATTCATAGTCCGATAATCTCACGAAAAATCCCCCTTAGTGTAGATATTGACCTTCTATATTAGAGATCTCTAATCGTGTAATGCCCTGCTTCGCCTAGAAAGTCACTTCGGGTTAACCCCTGCTCTCCAAGAAAAGCTCTAAAACTCGTTATCGTACCATCATGTGAAATGATAAAAGTACTCCCGCCCTGCTCCCTGCACCATTGAATTAGCTGTCCAGCATAAACCTCAAATTGATGTTCTTCCATTCGATTAATTCCATCCACCCAGCAATGAAGTTCAAAATCAAGAATTCGTAACCCCGTATACTGAGCATTTAATTCGTCTTTCGAATAGATTTGATCACAGCGCAGAACGGGGAACTCCGGATTTTGAGGGAACATTCTCGGGCCAACGAGTGGACAGACTGTCAGTTTATCGCTTGATGTTAAGAGGGATGCCGTTTCTATCGTTCGTTTCGTAGGACTCACTAAAACGATGTCTTCCGGTAAGATTTTAATCTGCTTTCGTAATTTAATCGCCTGCCTCTTTCCTTGTTCGGTAAGTCCCGGATGCAACTGATTTAGCTGATGAGGATAATGAAGCAAATGTTCAGCGTGACCATGACGAATAAATGTGATATCCACAAGCTCCTCCTATTTCTGAACGTAATGCTTAATTCGCTCTGTATCATGCAGATTGCATAGATCCTTTTTCAGAAATACCGGATAAACCTCCATCATTTTAAATGCATCCAGGTTTACTTTGCCGACCAGCCAGAGGACACCCCCTCCACAAATCCATTAACAAACGATGGAATAAAAAGTACAATTAACAAAGTTAAACTCCCTATACCCCATCTAATCCATGTTTTGCGTTTGCTCCTTACACCTATGATGAACAATAGAACGGTAATGACGATTAGTGTTGCCTCGAGAAATAACATGAAAATAAACCTCCGTTATGTAATGTATTACCGCACGAAGAAATCTCGTACTTGTACTTTGTATCTCAAAGTGAAATTTTCAAAATCTTCTCCAATTCCTTCTGGCAAGCAGCGCGATTATATTCCGAATTGTCCAGCCAGTGTTTATCCATCTTCAGTAACTGATAAATCTCGGTCTCCAACTCTTTTCTTGCCTGAAGAACCTTCACTGTACCTTCAACACCATGGTATCCTTCCGCGAGTCCCAATCCTTGATTCGTGTAATATTGAATGAATCCATCTGACCATTCCTTGGGTCTTTCCTGGATTGCCTTGTCAAAGGTATATGCCAGATCCTGCTGATGTATATAGATCAGTAGCGGATTTAATGGTTGAACGATGCGCTCCAATTCCAAAACATATTGCACGTTTTCTTCTCTGGATTGATTGTATTTCACTAAACCTATGGTCAGTGGATTTTGAATAAAACAACATTCGAATATGGTGACGGAATTATCATCCGCGCTTATCACGCTTTCGGTAAAACCCCGCCATTTTTCGATGATCAGCTTCACATTTTGTTCAAAAGGCAGTTCATAAATATCTTTGCTAAATATCTCCTGCACCACATGATCAGGGAAATCCACTCCAAATTCCTCTTTCATTTTGCGATAAGGAATCAGGAAACCCTCTTTATAGGCTGTAGCTCTGCTCTCCAATATATGTTTACATGCCTCGTGAGCATCCACCAAAGACCTGAACTCTTCTGCAGAATAAAAGGCCACACCATCATAATCAGCAGGATGATCCAGGTTCCCTTCCTGGACTAGTCGCACCTTTTTGCCATGCTCAATCAGAATCTCGGATACCATCTTGGCAATCGTCGACTTTCCTGAACCCGGTAATCCCTCAATAAGTATCAATTGTCTTGTCATGATATCATCACCCTTTACTTCATTTCATTCAGTTGTTGTTAATCGATGTCTGCAAAAATCCATTTCGCAGCATCGCCATCCGCTTTCTTTTTCCAAAACACCATGCTAGAACTGACCTCTTCCTCGTTCTCTCTTAATTCAGTAACCATCACAAGTGCTTCATAAAGCTTCTTTTGCTCTAGAATGTTGATATCGCTCATAGAGATGATCTTGCGAACTTTAAAACCTGACAAGCCTGAGCCTGACATTCCTGAGACTGGCGATTGTGGATCAATGAGGCTCATATATCCCTGTTCATCCCCTTCCCATAAATAACGCATGCGGGAATTCATAAGTTTGACGATTTCCAGTTCATCACCTGTATAGTTCGTTTCATCAAGGTAAACAGGAGGAATGCCTTTCTCTTCTTTGGGTGCTTCTGCTTCATGATCCTTCTGCTCGATTGTTTCTTCAGTAACACTTTCCGTCACTGGAATCGTTGGTTTCTGCACAGCTTCATGGGTTGTTTTTTCCTGACAGGCGATTAAAAATAGAAATAATACTGACAACGCGGTTAACTTTTTCATATCCCAGCCTTTAACATATGCACAACTTCGGCAAGATCTTTGCACTCATAATCCGGTGTAATCTGTTGCGGTTTGAGTTTTCCTTTTCGATTCAACCAGATAGCCTTAATTCCCGCATTTTGCGCTCCTTGTACATCGCTGGTCAGAGAATCCCCAATATGGATCACCTCAGTTCGCTGCAAACCATACCAATTGATCGCTTCATCAAACATCTCTGATCTTGGCTTATACGATCGAACATCCTCACTGGTAATCACTCCGGCCACTTCAATGTTATGCGCCTTCATTGCAGCTCTCACGTCATCAGTATCGATATTGGACAAAATATATACAGGGACTTGAAGCGATTGCAGAAAGGGGATCGAATCATCAAATATGCCCGGGTTACGCCAATGAGCTAACTGTTCCCGATTTAGCGACTCGGCCCGTAGATTCGATTTGAAATGGAGAAGCGTTTCTGCCAGAGATTGCACATTCAGCATTCTTTGCGTGGTAAACTGGCTGCCATGGCTTGCATAAAACAACGTTGAAAAAGCCTTCCACCAATAAGCACCGATTTCATCCGTTGTACATTCAACCTGCGCAGATGCTTGGACCTTTTTATAAATCACTGGAAGAATATCATCATCTTCATGAACAACTGTCCCATAAAAATCAAGAAAAATGGCTTTCATTCTATCCCTCCCACTGGAATGCGCTAATCCGAAAAACTTCCTATGTATGTTAAATTTTCTCTGTAGGTACATCATAACCCATAATGTGGAATTTGCGAATGAACCAAATAACGTAATCCTCCCCCCTTACGTATTCTGCTCAACACAAAAACCACGCTACTCTGCATGTTTGCATCATACAAAAGCGTGGTATGTCGATAAAACATTTCCATCATCATAGAACAGAAGCCAACTATCTTTTAAAGAACATGTACATTACACCAATGGCTTTAATGTTAATCTCATTACCCTTAGCATCCGTAAAAAGCTCATTATACGTAGTAAAGATTCCCACACGCTGTATATGTCCGCTACTTAAAATAAGATTCTTTTCCTGGCCGTTCGTGATCTGTGTATACGTCGTTTCATTGATGTCGTAGGAGACATGTATACCATACTCACTTTCCAGCCATGTATAAAAATCGGTTCTGGTTGGATTGGCAATAATCATAATGACAACTAAAATGACAAGACTCATTACTACTGGTAATTTACGGATCATGTTGGGTTCGTAACCAAATCTATTCTTCATCTTGTTCATTCCGCATCTTTGTTATTATTTCAACCTTTTTAGCCAATACCCAGCCACTTAATCCATACGATGATGTAATGACAAAGTACAGATATTTTCCCTCGATCAACTTGGTTTCCAGCTCTTCATCGGTTTCATATATGATAGGCCAGCCCTGACCTTTCCCCTTCTCCAACAACTCGCGATTGTAACTGATAAAACAATCCAAACCAACGTCGTCAATATCGAAGATAATGCTGCCTTGCAACGGTGTATCAAACGAATGTGCCAATACATCCGAGAAAAGGATATCCGTATCATCAGACAACAACTCAGAGTGATACGAACGGGTACGCATCCTAATGCGTTCATTCTCCAAATCGACTTCGTAACTTAATATGATGTTATCATGCACACTCGGCATTGTATGACCCCTTTCAATGTTCATTTAGCTCATTAGGTGCTCTGCTTAAGACCTTCTCAGCAACTGCTCGTCAAACCATACATCCTCATAATCTTCTGCAATCACAAACCGCCATCCCGGCGCAAGTCCGAGGTACTTCTTGATTTTCGGATCCCAGTCATCGATGTGAATTACATGTAAAGGCACAAAAAAGTCATCTGCATCCGAGTACTTTTCTGCCCAAATATACCATCCGGTTGTATCTCCTTCGGGCTCTATACGCATACCGTGGATCGGTTCCAACTTCTCTTTGACGTTCCAGGCGATTCCGATCTTATGGTGCAATTCACTTGCCACATAGTCGGCGCTATATTTCTGGCACATCTGCATCTGTTCCTGGATGGAAGCAGCATTTGTCATCATTGATCATCTCATTTCTCACGTGTTGGATATGACTAAGGCAGTTCATAATATTGTTTATAGTTAGAGACCCATTCCTCTTAGGAAAAATCAACAAAGTCATATGACTCACACTGTATAAGATAGTTCAACTGTTCTCACGTTGGGTCTTTTCCCGACCAGCTTTTCCAGATAAGTCACTGTCTTCTCATAACCGGCACCACATAGAAGCTGCACATCAATATAACTGCCCGGATTCGCTGCCTGTGCCTGGTATCTGGATCTAAACCGTACAACTCCAGAATCTCTTATTCGTTCATCTTCGTACCCCTTACCTACTTCAGAATGTTGTTTCATTCTTCCGCTTTTTTCCTGCTATCCATTCTAGCATAGAAGTAGAATTGAATTGTGTTCAGTACTCGTTATGTTAGAAGAATTTTGAATTGTAGCATAGTTTCACCTTAAAAAATATGACAAAAAGAACTACTCCAGGAAGAGTAGTTCTCTTATTGACTTTCACCCACACCTGCTGCTAGATCAGATCATCTGGAGATTCCATGAAATGATCACTCCTTATATTTTCAGATTACTTTAGGCGTTGATCTCCGTAATCTCCAGATACATCTCCTGATTTTGCCGAATTATTTCATTCATGTGTAAAATAACTTCCTGAGCCGTGGCTCGATATTTAGCGTATAGTTCTTCCGTTCTTTGAAGCAGGATCGGGTCTTTCTCCAAATCCGTGGGCAGAACCTCACGCCACGTGTCTCCAACTTTATTTTTATCTGTAATCAAGCGCTCAATGTCATCCAGCAGAGTTACCATCTCATTATGAATAAAATAGCGCATCCCGTTCTTAATTCCATTCCAGCTCTTCATGTCGATAATGTTGTACGCCGAAAACCAATAAAACTCCGCCAAGCTCTTGGTGTGGTTATGATAGGAATAGAACAAAAATATCGCTTGTTGTCCTTCATGTAATTGCCGGTATACCTCTACTTTTGCTGCCACATCTTTACCACGAACAGAGATCAACATCGGCTCAACACACAGCCAGCTAAGCTGCTCAGAACCCAAAGCTTCTGGTTTGACTTTAACTTTCAATAACATGCTCCTCTCTACTTGCATGATTGTAAATTCGAACTTCACTAGTCATATGCTAAGGATTCTCTGGTGTTTCTACTGCGGGATCATTCTCTCCACCCATTCTACGTCTGGATGTTTCTTTCCTGCCTGTCGCTGGAACATGGTTAGACACTTTAGCCAATCCGAATTTGGGCATATTCGCATATATAGTCTCATATGAACCGGACTGAGCTTTGTACGTTTCATGATAAATCCCTACAATTCCATCCGATCCAACAGATTTGTTAAATCGCTTCCATGCCTCCAGATGTAGGCCACCCCGTGCGTATTTCTCCAGCTCATCATAAGATCTCCAATATTGCAGCAGAGTCACTCCACGCCAGCTCATAAAATATTCCGTCCCCATAAACCCGGTATCCGGGTTCATGTACAGTTCTTTAATCATCGGGCCCATGGATCTAAAAACAGGTAACCACTTATGTATCGCCCACAGGCGATTAATTCTCATTCCAATAATAAAAACAACAAACTCGCCATCGATCTCAGCTGAATATCTTCCCTTGTGTATGTTCGCCACATTACTCCCCCTTTTCATCAAATATGTCGTCTTGTTTGCCGTAATTCAATCCCTATATCATTCTATATTGCAAAATCAGTTGAAGACCATGAATGCCCATTTTCCGCTCGCCCATATCCAGAAAACCTGCTTTCAGATACAGCTTTTGTACCGCGATATTCCCCTCATTCACTGCTAAAATAATTTCATTGATCTTTGGATCGAGCTGCTTAACCAATTCAGGCAGTTCCCTCATGGCAGCCAATGCATACCCATTCCCTTGATGTTCTATCGTAATGGATAACGCACGTACCAGTATCTTACGGTAAGCATCTCTTTCCTCTACGTATTCAGAATTTTTATGTAATATGAAGAACCCAACTGGAGTCTCTTCATTTAAAATCACTACCGGATATTTGTTCGGATTTTGGAATGCCTCCTCCATCACTTCCGCAGGCATTGCAGTAAACTGGACCTGTTCATCACTTAATGAAAAATTAGCCAACTCTTGATTGTACTTCTCATGATATGGGGCGAGGCTAATCCGTTTTTTCATTTAGAATACCTCTACTTTCCTTGTTAAAGTCTTTAGTGAATCAGATGGTATAACCATGCCCATCATCAAGCTTCTTTCTTTGCCATTAACACCCTTATGATACTTGTAGCGTTGACGAATTTCATCCGATTATTTTTCTGGTGGCAGTCCCATCCTTGTTCTAATGCATGTTGAATGAGATCAGAAATCAGCTTGGGCTCATAGACAAATATATCCCACGTATCTTCCCAAGGGACAACAAACTCCACGAATGTAGATTTATACGTATTCGAAAATATACGGATTATAATGTCTTGTGCTTGCTCGTCTACAACGTACAGGAACAAAATATCTTTTATCACCATTTTACGGACTTGTTTCTTGTATACCTTCATAAATATCACTCCCTTGCTCAAGCAATGCAGCATAAATCTTCAAACACATCCCACTTTGTAAACAATTGTCTGAGTCTCTCGGCTGTTGTGTGAATAAACTCTTCTATAGCTTCCATAGATAAAATATTCAAATCACCTAAGGGCTCATTTGCGAGGTTATTTAAAAAGTCTACTTTTTCTTTTCTATACTGATACACCTCTTGCTCCAGCAATCCGCCTAAGTCAAAAGCCTTACCTGCTTCCAGCTTATTCAATAAATTATGACCATCAGACCCTTTTGTCAAGATTATAAATTCTAGCTTCGTAACATCCTCCGTATAAATACTTCGTCCATTGGGATGAACTTCATATGCAGGATAAATCTCGAAAGTCCATACACGATCCGTATAGACATGGGCGATGTACCCGCACAAATATTGCATGAACTTAAGATCATTATGCGCACGTTCTTTGTTGGAATTGAAAAATGCCCCGAGATCTTCGTCTGTTGCGAACCGTCCTGCCTCTGGCATGAGATGAGTTTTTGCCTTTTCTACTCTTTCATTCGTTCTCACATGAATGGAGTCAGGTGCAAGACTTCCCACTATAAATTCAGGGCTTGGATCAGATAATAATTCAGATGCGATTGCAAAATGAACCATGGGCCAAGGCATAATAAATGCTCCTATCTCTATTAAAATCAGGGATTTTAATTTACTCACAAACTATATTTTCCCTATTCCCTCTCAAAATCTTCTTTATATCCTCTAGGGCTTAACGCAGAATTGTGAGTTCCCCTTGCATCAAATCTACCAATACAGGCTTCTGTACCTTGTTGATTGTGGAAATATCAATTTCATCCAGACTTTTAAAAACAAGCTCTAGCGATTCATTCTGTTCATCTTTAAATAAAAGGGTTGTTTTATCATGATCAAGTTTCCCACCCAACTCCGCGGTGACGTTGAACAGAAACATTACAAATACAACCTCGTTGCCATCCGGATATGTATATTTCATTTTCTCACCTGTGTAGATGGATGCCAGTTCATATGAACTCACGTCAAGCCCCGTTTCTTCTTTTACTTCTCTAATCATAGTTTCTTCAATACTCTCACCGGGCTCCATACCACCACCAGGTAATCCCCAATCGCCATAATCTGATCTTTTTTGCAGCAGTATTCTACCCTATGATCACGAATAATAGCTCCGCCAGTAACGACAATGCGACTTGTCATTAATCATGCTCCTCTCTAATAGCTCGCTTCCCCTCAGTAAACCTTTTCATTCATCATAACCCATGTATTGGTAAATGCGAATATCTAAAAAATCCTTCTTTTGACCAGAATCTCAGTTCCTTCTTCTTTGTACTTCTCAATAAATTCATTGGTCACATGATCATGATGAAGTATGCCCATATAGTCTGTGCCCGGCTTCTTCGGTCTGTAATCGGAATCAACCGTATAGATATTGAAGTGCACCTCATCTTCGTCTTCTGACACGTCCGTATGATTGAAAAGTACAATCATTTCATCTTTAGTTAGAAACTGAAAATCCTCTTGACTCTCAATAATATAAAAAGGATATTTCATGTCCTCTACGTGAATTAAATTTTGGTATTCTTTCAGCTCTTCGGGGATTTGTTCCATGTAATGTAACGCTACCTCTTCTGCTTGAAATATTCCTGAAATCCACTTAAGCCTGCCTTTTGAAGCTACTATAACAAACAAATTAATCATCCTTCCTATCACGATTTACATAAATCTAGTCCGTTCTTGCACGTACAAAGGTTTGAGACAGAATCCGATGGCTGCCAGCGATGTTTTCAATTTCAATTTTATACTCAGACTCTACATATTCAATGTGATGTTGTTCATAGTATTTTTTCCAGAATGAAACAGCTGATTGGTTATTAGCCAGTTGCTCCACTTGGAATCTTCCCTGAAATTGTGCAAACACCAGATCAACCGCTTGAGCAGCCAATCCTTGTCCGCGATACTTTTTAACCAGAAATAGCTCTTGAACTGTAAAGTCGACATCATCATCTACATATGGAGGAGAGCAAACCAACACGAATCCAATTACCTTTCCTTCAAATAGAATAAAAAACGGATGTAATTCAGCCCGTTCCAGATAGAGATAGGTATTCGTTGGATCGAATTTCCCCTCTTCTAGCAAATCCTCACCCGAGAATTCGGAAAGATCATACAGATAAAGGTTATACAAGTTTAAAAATAATTCTTTCTGACTTTTATCGATTCTTGTGATCTGTACATTCATGTCATTACACCTCACTTTATTAATGAACCACACTTCCCCATCTTTAGTTGCATATCACGCCCCTGCTTACCACTTAAATGTATCGCTTCAACTCCAGTAAAGATAGGTAAAGTTTAATTTAAACGATGAAGAATCCTTTCCATCATAAAAGGTTATGTGTAACCAAAAACGGACACGACATCGTCGCGTCCATGAGTAATCTCACTTATTTGATTAGATAATTAACTACAGGATAAGAAATCACGTTCCGGTCTCTATAGGTTGAAATCACCGCTTCGTGATGTGTACTGAGAATCCCATTTTGCAACATGACAGGTTTAAATCCTCGCTCCATCGCGCCATTATAGGTAAACAGAACGCATTCCTCGGCGGCAAAACCCGATATGATCAACAACTCAACACCGTTACTCTTCAGAATCTGCTCCAAGTCTGTCTGCCAGAATGCATTGGAGCTCTCCTTCGTAACCGTCAGATCCTTCTCATTCACATCAACCTCAGAAATAATACGATACGCCTCAGAATTTGAATCCTCCATCCCTTCCACGTCTTGTACATGAACTACCACATGGCCGCTCGAACGAAGCACGTCTGCAACATGATTGATATATTCACAAGCGCGGTCTATTGCTTTTTGATCTATCTTATCTCGTACAATACTCTCTTGCATATCCACGATCAGAAAACCTATTTTCATATCATCTCTCCTCTTACTTTCTTTCTCAGCATCATGATCTGTCCAATATGATACGCATTATGAATACACAGATTGGATATGACATTCCACCATGGGGCATTGAAGTACGAGGGGATGGTCATCCCCAGTTTTACATCATCACTATCCTCTACAGCCTGTATCCAGCGACTAAATGTTGCTCCAATGTGTTCAATGCTTTTCTGCCAATCTTCTTCACTTACATGGGATGGGTTAACATAGAATGTTTCATCATTGTTCAAGTTATTATCCGAATTTACTTCACCCTTGATAAATCGATCCAACCACGTTTCATTCCAGAATATCAGATGATTCACCAGCCTCCAGATCGATTGCCCCTCATCATTCAGCAATAAGGCCTGCTCTGCAGTTACATCACGTAACATCTCGTCCAGTGGTATAAACCAGCTCTTGTCATGATGACAGGCAGCCAGTTGGTCTAACAATACTAATTTGATACTCATGTTCGGCTCCCTTCCTCCTTTCAAAATAAAAACCAATTAGTCCCTGAACAATTCGTTCAGCATCCGGTCGCGGTTTTCCAGGAAACTGCGGGTGATCTGATAATGCTCTGTATCCTCATACTCCACTTCCTGAATCCCACCATCGTCAAAACTCAGAATGCATGCTCCCGGATATCCCAATAGAATCGGCGAATGCGTCGCGATAATGAATTGGGAATTGTCTGATAGATCGTGAAGAATGCGCAACAAGGAGAGTTGGCGGGCTGGAGATAAGGCGGCTTCAGGCTCATCGAGCAGATAGATGCCTTTGGAATTGAATCGGTTCACAAATAGATTGAGAAAAGACTCCCCATGGGATTGTTCATGCAACGAACGCCCACCATAATACTTAAGCGACTGCGGCCCCATCTCATCGACATGCGATGCAAATTGATAGAAGGACTCCGAGCGCATGAAGAAACCATTCGTAATTTTGGGCAACCAGGCCAGTCTTAGATAATTCCCGAGCGACGATTCTGCAGCATCAATCTCAAATGCATTATTCCTCCCGCCCCCGGCTGTATTGAATCCACATTGATGAGCGATGCCTTCCAGCAATGTGGATTTGCCCGATCCATTTTCACCAACAAAGAAAGTAATGTTATTGTTGAATTCCAATCGCTCCAATGACTGTATGGACGGTATATGAAACGGATATTGATCCGGATTTTCGACTTTAGCAGACAGTAACTCCACACTTCGAAGATACATAGACACACTCCTATTTTTATAAAGTTGGACTTCTGCTGGTTTCAGTCCTGTTTATTAATCCACGGATGGATGATTTCTTTGCGGGTGATGATCTCAATGGTCTTGATAAAAAACCAGGTGAACCCGGCATAAAAACCGATATGCGGATAATGGAATGCCGCCGGTTTGTTGCCTTCGTAATAGAAGTGCCCAATCCAGGACAGGGCGTAATGGATAAGAGCCAGAACCAGCATGACTTTGATATTAATGAACAAGAAAATCCAGGCCACAAACGCCGATAAAAATGCGAAATAATGCAAGCTGAGATTGTTCTGATCCTGATGTTCCTGAAGATAATAACGCAAATCTTTGCGAACACGTTTCAACATCCAGTCACACTCATTTCACCTTAAAATGTGATCATGGCACCTTTTTCATCGAATACGGCGGTTGGATTCCAAGTGACTTCTGCACTGAATGTCATACCCGTATCTTTCTCAAGCTCCTGAATGGGATATAACGATAACAATAGGCCTGTCGTTTCAAAGACACTGTACTGATAATGGTACGAATTCATCCATATAAGCTTCCAGTTCATTACACAAAATGACTACCTCCATCGTACCCCATAACGCAGTAAACATGAAACGGTTTTGAATAAAAAAAAGAGAGCAAGCGGTATGCTCACTCTATCTGTGTTTAATATACAAATCTGCGCTGCGCCCAATAGCTGAACACAAAGATTGACACCTCCGTTAACAGCTTGGCTGCAATCAGCGGTATAATCAATTTTTCATTGTAGAAGTACAACAATCCGTAATTTAATAGCAGCACCAGAATGACCAGTGAGAAGTATTTCGGTAAAGACTGACGGACTCTGGACGTTTTTCCGGCTGAGAATACATACTTCCGATTGATCGTATAGTTGAAGATGGAGCTGCACAGCCTCGCTGCAACAACCGATAGGAACAGATTATGTGTGAAGTACTGGATCACGAACAGTAAGCCAAAATCGATCAGCGCCGATAACACCGAAGACGTACTGAACATCAGAATCGGCATATAAATGCGGAATGAATCTACTAATGGGCGAAAATGAGAGGATTTGTTATGATCCAGATAGACCGTATCAATAAACTCCTCCGTGATCTCATACCCTTCTTTATGCGCTGTTAGCAGCATGTTCATCTCGTATTCAAATCGTTCCCCCGGTATCTGGCACAGCCAGTCCAGCATCGAGTACGGAAAACCTCGCAGGCCTGTCTGTGTATCATATACTTTCGTACCTGTCGTGAGAGAAAAGACGCCTCGTGTGACCGTGTTGCCAAAACGACTGCGTGCTGGAATGGTTCCACTGAACCGACGGCTACCCAGTACAATACCCGGCGTAGTCTGCTCCAATAGTACATCAAAGATGCGTTTGATATCATGCGGCAGATGTTGTCCGTCACTGTCTGCGCACACAATACCGCCCTGTGGGCCATGTTCCTTGATATGTTGGAATCCTGTCTTGAGTGCACGTCCCTTGCCCAGATTAACCGTATGTGTCAGGACCGCACATCCATAGGCTTCTGCCGTCTCGAAGATCCCCCGGTAACCCGGACTGCTGCCATCATCTACAATGACAATGGGTCCTAACTGAAACGTCTGCAACTGTAACACCAGATTCAATAAACGAACATCCGGTTCGTATGATGGAATTAATATGGTCATGATCATTGCCCCTCCTTCAGATAAAGGATGTCACTTACGCCGCGTTCCTGGTTTCTCCCCAGCGGATTATTAACAACCCGACCCATGAAGTACATCGTAGATGAACCGCCGCCGTCCAGATTGTAGGCTTCCGTTGCTCCCAGACCTTTCATGACATCAGCGAGCTCTGCCAGCGTCATACCACGGCTGTCATCCTGCCGTCCGTCCACCACAACGAATACATAATGATTTGGGGCAATCATGCCGATCGCCGTTCTTGGATTCGCATCCTGAATCGATCGGTTACCGAAGTTGTTATCGATTTTCACACTGCTAAAATCACTTACGATCTCACCGTCCTGAATTAGAATAGGCCCAAAAGATAACGTATTGGTCGCGCCTTCCGCCAGCAGTTCCGATGAGGAAACTTCCGTCTCGTTGTACGTCTTCATCGTGCCATCACTGAACAACGCCATCGCATCACGCACCGGATCATCCCGATATACCGTACCATTGCGGATAATTACACCATCATCACGGAAGCCGTAATAGTCACCATTGATCGCAAAGATGGCATTGTTGGCCGCTGCAATCTCTGAAGTGTTTTCGGTAATATTCGTACCAAAGCTGTTATCTGCCAGAGCCGAGCGCAGGCTGCTCGCATCTGTCAGCTGTACATCTGCGACGTAATACGTAATCTGATCTGAGCCGGAGCCCGTCTGCACCTTGTCGATCTTGACCTGCATATCATCGCTGGAATAGTTCCAGTCATCTGACGTTGCATTCACTTCAGTCTCCGGAGTTGAAGTATCGCTGGAGGCGCTGGTTGCTGATGTATTGTCACCCGCTACAACAACCTGTACATGCCGGATTAAGTAGCGATCTGCCAGACTGTATATCACGGTACCAATGCCCAGAACAATAACAAGGGTGATCATCAGCCATTTGCGCCTTGGCTTTGCATTTTTATATGGATCGTTCTCGTTGGTTTTTGGATAGATCTTCATCATGTGAAGTTCACCTCTTCATCTAAGTTCTTAAGGCTCATCATAGGCGGGCTAGCTTAAATGAATCTGAAACAGGCTGAACGCAAAGAAAGAAGGTCATCTTTTCCCCCATGAGGAGATAAGACAACCTTCCATATAAGTGATAATGATTGATCTCAATCCATATATGTACCCCTAATAGGGACAAGTACGATCCTTACAGCTTTTTATAAACGTGACTGTTAACCAGCAAAAAGAGCATCGTATGCAGGACAGGGCTGCTTTTCTAGATAATCCGTTAACGCTTGAGGCTGCTTGGTATAAATATCCTTCAAAGACGTACCCTCGTAGATATTACCGATCACGACTGGGTGGCATAACTCACATATGAGAATATCCCCATTGCCGTGCAAATGCAGCTGTTTGGTCCCATCCACACAATTGGAGAAGTAGACACCGGGCTGTTCACGCAAACCCAGTTGTTCAGCAAAACGATCCATACAGGTGAAATATAACGTTGTATCTTCCTTCTTGTACTTGATTAACTCGTTTACGGAGTGAATGAGCGATTCCTTGGAGGCAATCTGGCTCCATTGACTATGTGGCATCACAATGCTGTTCTGGATTTCATGGATGCGCACACCCAGTTCATAGACTTTATCGCTAATGGCCTGCATGTTCGCTTGGGTGCCTTCAAATAGCAGCGTTTCTAGCACAGTCTCCAGCCCCGCTTCAGTACATAGACGGATGTTGTGCTCCAATCGCTCATACATGCGGGGATGTACACGGTAATAGGCAGCGTATGCATCCCGATCTGTATAGTTGAACGAAATATGAATATTGGACAAGCCTGCATCACGTAAAGCATGAATCCGTTCTTCTGTCAGCAGGCTAGCATTGGTATTTAATTGCGTGTCGATGCCATGTGCCCCGCAGTACGTCACAATCTCCAGACAATCCTTATATTTCAGAGTCACCTCTCCCCCGGACAAACGCACCCGCTTTAGTCGCGGAAGCTCACGGATAATTCGGATAACCTCCTGACCGCTTATGCACTGCCCATCGTCCCGATTGTAGGCACAGCAATAGTCGCATTTGTAATTGCAATTGGAGGTCACGCCAACCTCCAGTCCTTCCAGTTCATATACGCCGGGTGTTTCAAGCTCAAGTGATTTATATCTGTTTTTCGCTGTCAAATCAATGTACCTCCCGATTCCTTATCCATGTTTTTTCAACTTGGAGATTATAGCGGATCTCGGTCGATACACGATATGACATTATGTACGCTGGGATGTGAAGTACAGAGTAACCCCCAGCCATTTTATTGAGTTTCAGTCCTTCTAAACTCAGGAAAATATGCAAAATAGGTAATGGGCCTAAGGAGAATTCGTTCTGTTTCCAATATCGGAAATGGGTCAAAATAACTTTCAATAGACTTCATATGTATGCCTCCCCGGCTTATTCAAATTAGTTTAGCAACCGTTGCTGATAAGGAATCACTCTGTCCCGTTATTCTGTTTTGTTCCGGCTTTCCGCTTCTTGATCTACAATTCCATTACTCACAAATCGCTTGAGACTTTCTCTGGTTTTGGAGCTGATTGTTTCATATTCCGCCCATATTAAATAGAACAGGCCCAGGATTAAAGCAGCTATACTCCAACTTTGCGGAGCGGTTCCAACATAATTCAGCATCTCCTGAAACAATTCCGAATTCCACGAAGCTATACCAGAACCAAAAATGGCAGCACTCAAATATCGAACACCGTACAGAAATGCCGCTATGACCAGCAGAAGTGTCCCTGTAGTTCTACGACTCACACATATTCCCCCTTTATAAAATCACGGCCATAACCTCTGGTGCTTCCATTGCCCTTGATGCAGAATATATTGAATTCGCACATGCTTTCGTTCCGAGTCTCCCTGCCAGAACTCAACTTCCTTTGCGTTCACGGCGTATAGTCTCCAATTCGGTGTCACAACATCAGGATCTCGGCTGATTCGTTCCTTCTGAGCGGCAATGGCGTGTTCCAATTCTTCCTCGCTCTCCAGCTCCTGACTCTGTCGTCCTGTCATCGCAACTGCGCGTGCCCCTGCCGATCTTTTCCGAAAATCCGCCGCACCTGCTTCCTCGCCCATATCCACGGCTTCTCCCCTTATGCGGATCTGCCTGCCCAATGTAGGCCAGTAAAAGGTCAGTGCCACATGCGGATTGCTCTCCAGTTGCTGTCCTTTTCGACTCTCCGAGCCAGATGCAAAATAAAAAGCTTCGTCAACTACGTCTTTCAAAATCAATACTCGTGCATCTGGAAAACCATTCGAGTCCACTGTCGAGATCGTCATCGCCTGGGGTTCTTTCACCTCATGATCAATGGCCAGTCTCAGCCATTCCAGAAAAAGCTCCCCTGGTTGATCCGGTAACTGTTCGGTATCCCAAGTCGGAAAAGATCCAGACAAGGACTTCAACCCACGCAACAAATCACTCGGTTTATCACTCATATCGGCAACCCCCTTAGACTTCCATTTCATTCCATTGTAGCGTAGTAGGCCATTTTCTCAAATATTTGTTTTGAAATGATTGATATGTTCAATCTATTTTCTCTGATAAAAGAAGGATATACTAAGCAAAAAAGCAAATAAGCTACATTAGAGTTTTTTCATTTCGAAAGGAGTGATGTGGTATGAAGAATAACCATGTTGCAATGGTTTTTAGGAAGGATACGAAGTAACCGCAGAGGATAAATTCCTCTGCGAAGTAAAATTTGGGAGGAATTTTGTATGGTAGTTGTATTAAAGCCAGTGTCTAATGAAAATTGGTATGAATGTACCCAGCTTAAAGTTAAGCCAGAGCAGCATAATATCTTTCCTGCACCTGTCGTTTATTGGATTGCTGAATCTAAATATGTTGATGATTTTGAATTACGTGCTATTTACTCGGAAGAGGTTTTAGTCGGTTTTATCGTATTCTGTGCGAATCCAGACAAGGATGATAACTATTGGATTCCTGCCATAATGATTGACGAGAAGCATCAAGGAAAAGGTTATGGCAAGGCAGCAATGAAAACTTTGATTCAGCTTATGAGTATTTCAAATTGCACAAGAATAATGATTGGACACCGACCAGACAATCGAATTGCGGGAATGTTGTATGAATCTTTAGGGTTTATAAAAACTAGTGAAGAAGTAATAGATGGTGAAATAGTACGTCTGCTTAAGATCAATTAAATAATATATATAAAGACTGACGGCACCTGTCGGCAGTCTTTATTATGACTAAAAAGAATTAACTGTTGTGAAAATTGTTTTTATATACAACCTTTTCTAACCTAGATGACTCATCATATTCGTGCTGCTAAACTCCCAACCATCTACTCCTTTTTCAACCGTATGAACGCTGGTATTCCCAATAGAATAAAACTCCGATGTATTGGTCCACTTTTGGTTTCCTAAGAGATAATAAAGGATATTGATTACTCCACCGTGCGTGACCAGTAGAACATTGGATTTGATCTGTTGCTCCTCTATACTTCGGCATAAATCCCGAAAGGATGTACATATTCTGTTATAAAAATTTCGAGGACTTTCTCCTCCTGGGAACGGGGTATCCATTCCAAGAGTGTTAAAATATACTCCTTCATATTTCACTTCTGCTTCCTTATTTGGCATTCCAGCCAAATCTCCATTGTTCATTTCTCTCCAGTCTTTCAGGTAATGCCCTTTGATGTTCAACCTTTTTTCAAGCTCTTTTGTAGTCTGTACTGCACGCGGAAGATCACTGCTAATCACCGTGTTTATCTTATATTTTTCTGAATGATGGTACAGGTAATCTCCGAGTCCCTCAGATTGAGTAACACCTTCTTCAATGAGCCCTCGCTGACTCCAGCCACCTCTGTAGCCCTCCTCATCCATTCCATGCCTTACTAAGAAAATTTTCAAGATATCTCCTCCTCTATTTGAATCCTCTTATAACAAATCCCGGCCTTAGATCTTCCATCTTAGGTCGGGGCTTATGTTTTTATCTGACAAACGTATTATGAACTCGATCTGACTTTATAAGGTAAGGGATCCATATGGCACAGGTGAGTACTGTCTGAACTATTCCTCTAACAAACTTCCATCCTCAAGTTCTACCGCCATAGGAAGCGATAAGATACCAATTTAACCAAATCAATCGATTAACCAACAAAAGAAGGTTACTCTTTAAAAGATAATCCCTCTTCTTCAAGTGCTTGTTTAAGTTTTGGCATCGCAGAAGGCCCGATCCCGTGCAGCTTCAAAATCTCTTTTTCTGCGTATTGCGAGAGTAGTCGTAACGTCGTAATTCCCTGATTCTCTAACGCGCGTCTGGCGGGTGCCGATAGCAATGCAAAAAATCCCTCTTTCGGTTTTCGTTCCATCTCACAGACCGGACAGGTCGGACAATCGCTACTTTTGTAATAGGAATGCCCTTGTTCGCATGTTCTTAGTGTTCCTTTAGTGTTTGCCATGTTAGTCACCCTTTCTGTTTATCGGATAACGAGATTCATACGTTATAACACCTTTTGAAAACTACCAATATCCAATCTGCGATCAAATTTATATCCCACTCCTTTAAACATCGCACATTGCTCATATCCATGCTTTTCGAACAGGGACTTGCTACGTGTGTTTTCCATGCATACCGTAGCAATCAAGGTGTAAAATCCTTGCTCGCGTGCAACATTTTCTATAAATCGCAGTGCCGTTCCACCAATGCCCTTCCCTACAATATCCGGTTTCAAGTAAATGGTTACTTCTCCCGAGAAGTCGTAGGCTTGTTTGCTCTTGTATTGGGTAATTAGCACATACCCTTTAATTTCGTTCTCTTCTTTAATGACAAACGATTTAAAACGCGGATTTTTGTTCATGACAGATGCTTTGATTTCTTCCAGGGTCAATTCTTCAGTATGAAATGAGATAGTCGTGTTGGAGACATAGTAATTATATAATTCCCTGACTTCATTCAAATCCTGCTCCGTTATTTCTTCAAAAGAGTAGATAGGCATTTCCATTTTCATACTGATAAATAACATGTCTTCGCCATTCACTTTGCTATAAAACTCCTTATCTCTTTTAAAGCCTGTCCGCTCATACACTTTAATTGCTCGTTCGTTGAATGTGGCAACAACCAGCCGAAACTGAGAACTTTTGAAATGGTTTTGCAAGAATACTAAACTTTGTTTAAGGAATACAGATCCTATCTTTTGTCCTGTCAGATCTGGATCTAATCCAAGGCCTATATCCAGATATCCTTCTTCTTGATACAGTCCGATTGAGGTTCCTCCCGGAACTCGAGCTGATTCCCCACAACAAATAAATCCCACTACCCTCTCAAGTTCATCCAGGACTGAAAAGTACTCCCCATTCATCAATTCTTGAATATCTTCATTGGATTCAGAGAAACTGTACATCGCGTATTCATTTTCATACTTCCAGGTAACGATTTTTTCTGCATCAGCTATTTTCATTGGATGATAGGATAAAAGCATGAATAATCCCCCTTTTTATACACTTACGAGCTTCAAATTCTTTTCCCTTCGAATGAAACACTTTATTTCAAACGGTCTACTATCCCCATCAACCACGCTGCAAATCGTTCTTTCTCCTCGAACTGTGGATAATGGGCCGACTCTTCAAATACAACAAAATCTTTTTCGGGTGCTCCAAGTACTTCGAAATACTCCCGTGCCGCTTTCACAGATGTCATATAATCATATTTCCCCATAACAAAATAAGTCGGAAGCTCCAGTTGTTCTACAATGTCTGGCAAATGGTTGGCGGACTCTTCCTTCATGAGAATTTCCTGTGTAGCCTGCACACCCATGGAATACCTAATTACATCAAGCGCATTATATTCGGTTCCCAGTAGAAAGCCAAGCGTATAATCCCTGTTGTCGTCAATCAGCCTGGCTGCACCGCCATACTTGCGAACCAGATCTCTTGGCGTGTACTTTTCTCCTCGCTCGATTGAATCGCGAAGAAGCTCCAGACTTTCCACATCTTCTGTATTGCCTGCTTGTTTCGCTTGTGTGATCGTATATTCCAAACTATCCAGCTCACTCTGAGGAGTATCCGCCATTTGTCCAATACCTATATAAGCCATGAATTTGTCCGGTGCTTTGGCCGCCGCTTTTGTTCCTATGTATGTACCAAATGAATGACCGACTAACACAACCTTCTCTTGTCCCAGCTCGGCAGTGACGTAATCCGTTAAAGAGAGCAAATCATCTACAAGCACATCCGAAGTCACATCTGAATATTCCTCCATAAAATGATATGACTTTCCACTTCCACGTTGATCATAATGCACAATGGTAAAATGTTGCTCAAGTTCCTGCTGATACTTCCTTACATAAGGGATCTCGGAGCAACCTGGACCACCATGCACGAAAAGAAGGATAGGATTGTTACGATCCGTTCCGCGAATCATAACCTCATAACCTGAGCCATTGATCTCGACCTGTCCTAACGTGCTGATACTATTCTCTCCTTTGATCCCAGGGGTCCATGTGGGAAAGACCAGAGCGAGTATTACGATTAAAAGGATACTAAACATGGCGCGTCTGAATATTTTAATCGACCTCTTACGCATGAGATGGCTCCTCCGGCAGATTATTCGTTTGTTTAAAACGCTGACTCCAAACTCCTCAACTGTTACTCCTTACTCCTCCTTGTTACTTCACTTTATAAAAATACGGTCCGCATCTGGATTCATGGGTATGTACATACGTCCACGTGAACTCTTGGTCAAAGATATAGATGTCCTGTTCTGAATCAAAATCTTCTGCAATGACATTATTCGCATTCTGAAATACCTGTATGAATGGCGTGTGTTGGTACATCACGTACAACTCGTTTTTATTTTCAACATTGAAAGCATCTCGTGCCGCATTGTCTGTTAGGCAATCCTGTTTCTCATAACTGAACAGATGCCACTTGTACTGGCTATAATAGATGGCCTCTCTTACCTCCTCACTGACGTTCTTGGCAAATGCATTGTCCCACTTCTGTATAATTTCTTCGGATTCCTCGCACAATTCAGTCACAAGGACCCCCTTGTCCTCCAAATTTTTGTTATACATATATTTGCGGTGCACAAGCTCGATTCGCGAGTACACCACATTCAGTTCATCGTCCGGTAGAGCATCCAGCAACTCATTAATTTCATCTCTAATCATCATAACCTCCGAAGTTTATAGTATTTAAGATTTAAGGATTTAGAATAAACTAGCATTCATGCTACTTACCGTTTGCCTTCTTCCCGCATCAAATAGGCCAATCGGTACATTTCCGCAATGTCATATCTATTCTGTTCTTCAAATCTCTTGATCGCTTCACCAATCTCCACAACCTCTACGGCAATCACCTGCTCCCCATCTGCCGGATTCAACGGTTGGCCCACAAGTTCAACCTCCCCATAGCCAATGAGTCTCACAAAATGAGGATGTGGAATATGCGGTCTATACGGCTCAGGTGCACTCGACATGCAATGAAATTGTCCAAACACCCGATACGTGATCAACTTGGCTCCGAGCTCCTCCATCACTTCACGTTGGAGTCCATCCATATACTTCTCTCCTACCTCCAACGTTCCTCCCGGCAGTTCCCATTTCCCGTTATCGATCTGAAAAACAACTACTTTATCCCCGACAAACGGGATGATGCTCACATTGCTTACCAGCGTTTCATCCACGATGTCATTCAGTCTAAACTCCGCTCTAACAATCCCCCAATGAATTGATGTACTGAGCGCCGGGAATTGTTCCCGATCCAAAGTCTTCATTTTTCTATCCGATCCTCTCATATGTAAGAATAAATCTTCCAGTTTAAGTCCTATCTCTCATTATAGATCAAAAAAGAAAAAAGAAGGCCACTTTTCCCATCGGGAATCCATGGACCTTCTAAGGTTATATCAGTTGAATTAAAGAAGCTTATAATTGCCACAACGATGACAGAACAACCTTACGCTCACTCTGAGCGCTAATGGTGTACCAGTTTCCCCTTTTCCAAAAAGAGAACCCGATCACATAGCGGCAAAATCCGCTCATCATGCGTAACCATCACCGCACTCTTGCCCTGCTCCTTCACGAGCCGTGCAATCATGCCCACAATATCCAGTCCGCGTTCCGCATCCAGACTGGCTGTCGGTTCATCCGCGAGCAGGACGGCCGGATCATTCATCAAAGCTCTCGCAATGGCAACCCGCTGGCGTTCCCCGCCGGAAAGCTTCTCGGCATATGCCTTACGCCGATGCGATAAGCCTACCGTATCCAGCAGCTCATCGACTCGCTTCGTGATCTTGTTCTTGTCCGTTCCGGCAAGCCTCGCGACCAGTGCCAATTGTTCTTCCACTTTCAGATAAGGAATCAGATTGGCGCTTTGAAAAATAAACCCGAGCTGCTGAAGCCGCACATCGGAAATGTCCTGCTTGTTTTTGCCCATGATCGATGCTCCATCCAGCAGAACCTGTCCCTTCGTCGGTTCAAGGAGTGCACCTGCAATGGACAGAAATGTGCTTTTACCCGAGCCGGAAGGCCCCATCACTGCGACGAGTTCCCCTTCGGCAACCTCAAGGTCCAGCTTATCCAATATCGTCCGTCTGACCCCGCCATCTTCAAAGGTCTGAGTAATTCCCTGCAATACCAATCGGTTTCTCATGCTGCTGTCCTCCCAATCGCATCAAGCGCATCAATTTTGGTAACCTTCCACACCGAGAATAACGAACCCGCCATAGACATGATCACAAATAACACGCAGGTCAGGGCCAATGTGGACAAACCTAATTGAAACGGCATCGAAGCTGGCAAGATGGACGCAAACAGCTGAACCAGCAGAACACTAATCACCAGACTGCCGACGGACAGAACCAATACTTGTAATGATACACTGCCGGCCAAATACGCATTTCGCGTTCCAATGGCTTTCAATATGCCAAATTGACTCGTTTTCTGAATCGTGATGACGTAAAAGAATACCGCAAGCACAAACGCCGAGATCACATATAAAAAGGCAATCATCATGAGCAGCGAGCCCTGCTCTTCTTTGTAACCAGGAATGGCCGATACCGCATCGGACTTCGTAATCACTTCCGTCTTAGGTAATGCCGCACCAAGGCTGTCCACCTTCTCGCCTGCATCCTTAATGGCAATGGTATTGTAAATCGGAGCATGCGAGTCCGCTGTTCCTTGAGAAGCACGTGACCCGGCTTGAATAGCAAGCCATTCCTGCTCGTTCAGGAACACCACGGGAGAGTGACTGAAAGACTCATTTTGCACAAATCCGGCCACCGTCCACTCCCTGCCCGAAGCTTTATCCACCAGGACTGTTCCAATCTTCACGCCGTCTTCAGACAGCTTGTGATCCACCACAACCTGTCCATTCTCCAGATCCGTGATTGGTGATCCTTCGGTTACAGTTGGAGCTAGCCAGCCTTCCGGGTTCACCATGAACAGCGTTACATCAAGCTTCTTCGTGTCGCCAGCTGGACTGACGGTTGTCATTTTTACACCCAGCGGCTCAGCGTTCTCTTGACCTACCACGGAGCGCGTCTGTTCAAGCTCATCCTGCCCCACCTGGGACCGGGTAAAACGATGATTCGAATCCTGTTCCAGAACAAAATGGGTTGCTGCCATATTTTTAATGGAAGCCGCGTTGTCATACGCGAGCCCCTGTGCCAGACCTGTGACAAATAAAACCAGAAATGAAACAAGCACCATAATTGTAGCAATTAACGCATACCGCCCTTTGGCAAACCTCATTTCTCTAATAGCCAAATACATGTTTTCTGACCTCCCTCTTGATAACCCAAGTATAGGAGGCGAAAATGAACGGAAAATGAATAACAGATTACATTTGGGGAAGCGTCACCGTAAAGACTGTTCCTTCAGCTGAACTGGCAACCTCAATCGTACCCTCATGGATTCGGATAATTTTCTGCACAATGGCCAGTCCAAGCCCGGTTCGGCCGGAAGAACGCTCACGTGCACGGTCCACCCGGTAGAAGCGGTCGAACAGGAACGGCAGATGCTCCGCAGCAATCCCATCCCCTGTATCCCGAATATGGATCACACATTGGGAATTTGTCTGCTCGGCACGAATATCAATACTTCTCCCCTGAGGAAGATGATTCACGGCATTACCCAGCAGGTTCATCCATACTTGCATGAGCAGCACTTCATTGCCATATAGCTGGATGGATTCGGGTACCGAAATCCGAAGCAGCAACTCCTTTTCTTCCAGCTGCCATTGCAGTACCTGAACAGCTTGCCGGAATTGATCCCGCAGAGAGAACTTCACTTTGGTCAGATCCTCATGGCCTTGTTCAAGGGAGGACAGAAGCAGCAGTTGTTTACTCAACAAAGACAGATGACGACTCTCCTCCTCGATAATGGAGGCATAGTGCTCCCGTTCTTGTTCAGGCAGATCCCGATCCGCCACCAATTGGGCAAACCCCTGAATCGAGGTCAGCGGTGATTGAATCTCATGTGATACGTTGGACACAAACTGCTGACGCGCCTGATCTACCCGTTCCAACTCACGACTCATGGTCATGAAATGCTGGGCCAGCTGCCCAATCTCATCACGCCGTGTGGTGGACAATTTCAAATTATAGTTTCCTTGGGCAATGCGCTTGGTCGCCTCGGACAGACGTTCAATCGGATTCACCAGATAGCGGGTACTGATTATAAAGAGCAGAATGCTAATGGCAACCGTAAACGCTCCAATCAACGCAAAAAAGATACGTAGTTCACCGAATTGCAAAATGACATCCGGGCGCATAAACAACGCATAACTTGCATTGCCCATCTGTAGATGAACACCGACTGTATTGCTCAATTGATTATCGAAGAATCCGGTAATAAAAGGTTTGCTGGGAAACTCGGCAACACCGTGGTATATCTCACCACTTAATACCCGATCTACAGCCTGCTTGTCCAGATCCTTCTGGCGGAATTCTCGGCCATAGAATTGGTCATTCCCTTTTCCATCCGTCACATAAATTTCGTAACCGAGCGCTGCGGCATTGTTCAGGTAATGCTCTACCGTAGCGGGTTCCTGCTCCACAAACTGCTTCATTTGCGTCGCGATGCCCACCAACTTCTCGTCATTGAATGACTTCAGCTTCGCATGATAATAAATATTCGATAAAAGAAAACCCAGCATGGCGCTGACCAGAATCACGGCGATTGTAATCAGGAATACCCGAAAGTACAGTGATCTCAATGCGCTTTCACCTCAATCTTATAACCAATCCCCCGTACCGTCTGAATGACAAAATCATCCGCATAATCGGCAAAACGATCACGCAGCCGCTTGATATGTACATCCACGGTTCGATCATCTCCTTCATAGTCCGCTCCCCAGACCAACCGAATCAGTTCATCACGCGAGAACAGCCGACCTGGAAACTGGGCAAGTTGAGAGAGCAGCTCGAACTCCTTCATTGGCAAAAAGAGAATGGATTGCCCATCGGAGACCTCCACGTTGTTCCGGTCAATCACGATGCGATTCATGCGAATGATATCACTGGACGTGCGATGGTACCGGCGAAATAATGCCTTAACCCGGTAAACCAGTTCCTCGGGCTCAAAAGGCTTCGTCACATATTCATCCGTACCTCTCAAATACCCGTCTCGCTTGTCGGATAGCTGATCCCGTGCTGTCAGTAGCATAATCGGAATGTCATAATGTTGCCGAATGAAATCACATAACTCCAGTCCGTCCATACCTGGCATCATCACATCCAGGATCGCCAGATCGATCGGCGTTTCTTGCATCACCTTGACCGCTTCCACTCCATCCTGTGCTTCATGCACCCGATACCCTTCCTTGGTCATGACATGCCGGAGGAGTGCTCTAATATTGGCATCGTCGTCGGCCAGAAGCAGATTCTTCATATTGTTGTCCGCCCCTTTTCTGTAAGTTAAAATGAGATATACTCCGCAACATTGATCCTGCACAGATGGTAGCACAAAAGCAACGTAAACCGCCAGCGCACATGCAATGAAGCCCACCCGGCATGTTTATATTTTCTCGAATCTGGTTGACACTATTATGAGCCGCACCTATAATAAAACCATAACATATGAACAAGTGCTCATATATTCATTTTAATAACTTTATCATCGCCGAGGATCACCTTTAGTCACAAAAGAAAACAACTTACATAACGGAGCACGGCTCTAAAGGAGAGGATATTGTATGTCCGGACACCACCACAATCACGACCATGGACACAATCATGCTAGTACCAATAACAAGAAAGTACTTTTGTTTTCCTTTATCATTATTACCGTTTATATGATCGTTGAAGCCGTTGGCGGATTCATGACGAACAGCTTGGCCCTCATCTCCGATGCAGGTCATATGTTGTCTGACTCCATAGCTTTGGGTATCGCTTTGCTGGCGTTCACCTTTGGCGAAAAAGCGGTGAACACAGGCAAAACGTACGGGTATAGACGCTTTGAGATTTTGGCAGCCACGTTAAATGGGGTCACCTTAATCGCCATCTCTCTTTACATCTTCTACGAAGCGATTGGTCGCTTCATTAATCCGCCAGAAGTCGCAACCGTAGGCATGCTGATCATCAGTACCATTGGACTGCTCATCAATATTTTGGTTGCCTGGATTATGATGCGCGGTAGCGATACGGAGAAAAACCTGAATATGCGCGGCGCTTATCTTCACGTCATCAGTGATATGTTGGGATCGGTTGGTGCCATTGCTGCGGCTTTGCTCATGATGTTCTTCGGTTGGGGATGGGCCGATCCACTCGCAAGTGTCATTGTTGCTGTACTGGTCCTGCGCAGTGGATTCTTTGTTACCAAATCATCCTTGCATATCTTGATGGAGGGAACGCCCGCGAATGTCGATGTAAATGACCTTGTGCAAACCATTCAGAAAGTAGATGGCGTCAAAGGCGTGCACGATGTGCATGTCTGGTCTATCACCAGCAACCTGAATGCGCTGACCGCTCATATCGTGGTAGACGGAACGATGGATGTATACGCATCCGAGATGCTTGTTCAGAAGATTGAACATCTGCTCGAGCATAAAGAAATCAAACATGTTACGCTCCAAGTCGAGTCTGAAAAACATTTGCACGATACCTCGGTATTATGTACCGTCAAAGGCGACGCACCGGATGCCCATGCGCATCATCATCATTGAGATGAGTAGCTGTAAATGGAAACAGGATTATTCCCGTAGTGGAATAGTCCTGTTTTTCATTTCAACGTAACTTTAATTTCTTCCGGGTGTTATGTAATACAGATGATATTTTTCAATTAACTTGTACTACACCGTGATTCTCTTAAGATAACGAGGAGGTTAAATTTACCATGGGATACTTCCATAAGTTCATGTCAGTGATCCTTGTACTGATAACGCTCCTTCTATTTCTTAATTACCTGGAGTTAAGGGAAAACAATAGACTACAAAACATCATCATTGAAGGATTGTACAACTAACATTTTTCAACTCATGCACTTCTTTGATCAGATACTCAAGTCTTTTTGATGTTTTTGACGAATCTATGGCATAACGTACAACTGCTACAACGATAAGAAATACAATAAAACATATAATTATTAATATTAAGGCTCCAAAGAGATCCATTTAGATTTACAACTCCTTATTTATACTAAACAATCGAAAGAGGCTACCATTATGACAAACAAAGCGTTTATTTCGATTCTTCTCTTCTTCTTTCTTCTCACGGCCTGTACTTCAAAAGATCCTGCTGAAAATCATGACACTGATGCTATCCCCAAAAATGAGGCTACGCCCATAATAACAAATGTTGAGACTAACTTTCCCGAAAAAGAAGGTTGGATTGTAATTCCTACAGATAGCACAAAGTTAGATGTCACAGTAGAGGTGACCAACGCGGAAACACTTCTTTTCTGGGCTGTTCCAACAGGGACAGAGACTTGGGGAGAACGAGAACTGATTGGCTATGATACTAATGGGAACGATGGTTGGAAGATAACGTGGAATATTACCCGTAAGTCTTTGCATCACCACATGATTGTGCAGGCATTGGGGAGTGATGGTAAGACCATTACCGATGAAACGATAAATATTACGAATGAGTAAGGTTGATGAACGTAAGTTAGAAAAAAATGACGCCAACCTTGATATTGCTTATCTTAGGTCGGCCTCAATCGTTTTAAAGAACTGACTAGTGGTCTATCTGTATTTAGAAAGCAGCTTCTCTTTCTTTTGATCGAATTCATATTCCGAAATGATATTCTTTTCTTTTAATTCACCCAACTGTAGCAGTTGTTCATGCACATTCACAGGTGCCTTTTTTCTCTTGCTAGATATGATCAAGGCTAGGATTGAGAAAAGCAGACCATACAGGACACCCAGAATTCCCATTCCTGCTGCGGCATCCGAACTTTCTTGCGAACTATCTAGAAAAAAAACTGCTATTAATAAAAAATTAAGTACGAACCAAATAAGGCTGATGATTGATAATGCTTTCAATGAATATTCCTCCTAAATGTTATGTATATTTCTATTCAAAATCAGGAAAGGCAGGTCAGAAGGCTAAATATCAACCTCGTCCCAGTTTATAATGACATAGCCAAGCTGAAACAGCAGGATGACAATATAACTGATGTTGATTCCAAAGCTGGTCTTGAGTTTCTTGATCTGTTCCGAGTATTCTTCTTTGTTCATTTTTCCGCGTTCCAGCCTGGACTTGATCTTTTGTTTTTCCTTCCATATCATGTAGAACTCAATTACAGCAAATATTCCCCATGCCAATGGATATATCAGTAACACTGCATTAGCAACTGACAACAGCATCAGTGAGCCTTCATCCAACCCTTTCTCAATTCCTAATTTGAAACTTACATGCACACTCAAGGTCAAAACCACTAAACCAAAACCTATTAAACTTAAATACGGTGTGAATTTGGAGCTTCGCATGTGTGCTCTTCCTTTCCGACAATCCTCAATTAGATTAAAAAATGTAGTCTGAGAGAGGGTTATTCTGCTGGTCAATCTCAATCCAATCTCCTTTAGTCTATAAGGTTCTTAGATAATCTGTGGTCTCCGTTAATTCGGACCATCTGGCTGAGAGGAATTTCGCATAGTTTACAGGACTGATCCCATAGGTTCCTAGAGAATGACCATCATTGATCTCTACCAGTTTCATATTTCCTTCTTGATCCACGCCAAAATCCATTCCATATGCAGCCGGTGCATCCTTAAAATCGCTAATTGCTTTCTCGATAACGCTAGCATCCAACGTTGAATCCCATGCCCCTTTATAGCGCCTGATATCCAGAATTTCTCCGTAACGTATAAAACAACGCCACTCTGTCTTAAAATCGACAATCTCGGAACACCATATGCTAGTATCCTCCTTCTCCTCCACAAGTCCAATAAAATCGATGTAATCTCTCACCACTTTTCCAGCAAACTTTTTGGTGATGTCTTTCGGTTTAATGAACACGTTCCAACTCTCTTTATCTTGAAAAAGTTCATGCATCGTTGTACTCCACACTTTTCTACCCAGATAACCTGCTAAAGCATTTGGATAATCTATTTCTCCTTGTTTTCTTCCCAATCCTAATTGTTCTAGACGCTTTCTTACATTGCCAATGCCTCCCACCAGTAGGCTTTCGGGGCTATTATCCTGGATCTCTTGTAAATTAAAAAATTTAATGGTCTCCCAACCCAATGAACTGAAGCCTTCATTAGCAATAAACGCATTTACATTGTAGAAGTCCCCACTCTTATCTGTCTGAATATATGCCCTCATTGCTTATCCTCCTCACAACTTTCATTGATACATAAAATACAGCCATGGCATGACAAGTAAATTTCATGTTTTCCACATTTCGGGTACCCTCTCGGAATAGTTGGCCGATCATCATCCTCTTCAATCTCAGACCACTGTCGGTGATTGCAGTAGTAATCATGCACAGCATAAACTCTTTTCTTCATCAAAGGTGTCTATAGTCCATGGTATCTCATCAATGTCGAAACCAACCGTCCCGATCCCCACGACAGACTGATCCCGCTGTGCCAGCCAAATCGTCATTTCTCTCTCCCGATTCCCTTTTCTGATCCTATTCGTTTTCATCCGTTTCAGTCCAGATTGCAAATTCACCGTAGCCCAAATACTCACGCACCTCCAGTACCTTATCGCCACGCACCACGATTTCCATGCCATTTTCAGTGTCCCATTCGGTGCCTCCACCCAGAATCGCTCCCAATCTCTTATCATTCGAATCGTATGGATTCCGATAAAGTTCAACGTCAGCAACCGACATGAATGCCAGAATGTCCTTACCTTCAGCTTCAGCCAAACCAGAAGGATATTCCGCCGTATCACACGACATTTTCTCTGTTTTCCATTCATATGATCGTTTGCATATTTCATTAATTGTTTTATCCGGCAAGCAATTCAGCACGTTCTGGATATATAACTCCGCTTCTTCCAAACTCATATCTTGTGCACTAAAGTGATACTCAACCTCGCATTGAAACAAATCAAGCAAACCAAATCCGGACATCCGATTCTCATCTGCAGGGTCTTCTGCGCCAACACGTTTCAAATAAAAATTCCCAGTCATACCTTACCTCCTTCAGTTAATCCCCACAACTGCCACAAGAGGAACAGCTGGAAATGCTCGTGCAACCGCTGTTTGAGGAATCCCTATAGGCTGTCTTTTCCCTGTGGATACCCCTGTTTAATCCAGAAGTATATGGACGAAACTCCCAATAGTATACATGACGACTGTCTACTATGAAAAAGCCCTTTGACAACATGCCAGGGCTGTAAGTTGATCATCTCATTTTCTGCATATTGTTATGACATAGCTATAATTATACTCGATATAAGCATCAACAACGTTACGGGCGCCCAGATTCTTCGTTCCCATACACCTCTCGTGATCAGATTCAAAATCGTCCCAAGCACCAAATACGCGACGATAAACTGGCTCGCTATATCTGCAAACGTTGACCATCCAGGCAAGAGCATTCCTGATTTACTCAGAACAATGATACCCATGAATGCCAAAATGGCGATCTGAAATAAGCAGGCAAAACGCATGGATACGGGGTATTTCCCGGGAAACTTCCCACCCATGGCGCATTCTCCACGGCAACGCAGACATTATTGTTCTCTATATCATACTGGATATGGATATGAATCTGAATCATACTTCATTACAGGAATCGCTCCTTTAGTAAATGTAGTTATACCTTTTCAACAATGACCTGTTTCCAAAGATTCTCTCACCACATCCACTTATCTTTAACAGCAGAGATCACCACTGCCACATCCTACGTTTCCTCCCAGAACTCGTCGATAAACTCATTCATATACCACTCTTCATTTTCCTTGCTCTGTCTCTCCCAATATAATAAATCGGTATGTGAAGCACTACGCAAGCTGGATTCTTTCACAATTTGTTCTTTCAGATGTTCTGGAATGGCATCATAATAACGTAGCTCCACATGACATTCATATTTCTGACCAATGATCGACTGAATTTCTTCCTTAGCGCTCAGCCATTCTCTCATCGATATCTCCGTGATTACATCTATAAGTCCAGTTTCACGTTGGAACCGTTCTGTTCTCCACTTCATGGAATGCAGACATTGTTCCAATATCACTACATCATCGGCAACTCCGTTAAACGTTACACTGACTATGGGTTCCAGAATGACAAAACCGCTCTGCTTCAACCCATTTCGAAATGCGATTGATGCTGCAATCTTATAGGACATCTGGCTCGAATCCATCGGATGATGCGAACCATCAAATAGTGTTACTTTTACATCTACGATTGGAAAACAACTTACAATATAATCTAACATTGAGCATTGTACTCCATCATCGATAGACGGGATATACTCGTACGGCAGTATACCTTCACTATGAATGTGATTGATAAACTCGTAACCGGCATTCCTTGCTTGCGGTTCGATCCGGAGATGACAACGCCCATACCTTCCAATGCTTGATGCTTGTCTTATAAACGATCCCTCTGAGTTGACCGCTTCTCCAAACGTTTCTTTATACAGAACTTCAGGACGCTGAGCATCAATGTTTAAGTCAAACTTGTGAACGAGTCGGTCTAAGATCTCATTTAAATGCTGCTCACCTGTACCCATAATTATCGTCTGCTTAAGAGTATCTAACGTATATATCACCACATGTGGATCTTCTTTCACATATTGCTTGAGTGCTAGTAACATTTGTTTAAACTCATCTTTTGACTCAGGTCTATTAATCCTCACCAGCATGTAATGATTCGTAATATCTATAGAATGCATAAGGTTCACTCCAGTCTTCTATGTAATGTTCTAATCCCGCCCTGACCATGAATGAATCCATTCACCATTCTTCTTCAATATGCCTGAACGCAAAAGATTCTTTTCCTTCAATTCATGAAATAACACATAATAGTCCGATTTCAGGCTATCCCAATCTTCGTAAATCTTCATCTCAGACAAACTAGTAGCATCTATGTACCCTTTCTCTCTCCATTCAGGCTTCTCATCAACCCAATCTCCATATATGAAACCTGGCCATGCATCCCCTTTTGCCGAACGTAATAAGGTCTTATCTGTATTCTCATCCCCCCTTGTAAATCCTTTTAATTCATTCTTATGATTATCAAAGTAAACCGTCCCACACTCTGGACATTGGTACACACTTCGAGTTAGATCCCCCCACAGCCTTCGGACTTTCATCAACGCATCCTCTTTTTCTTTCGGCGACGGTCCGGATTCCTCAATGGCTCGATCGATTTCTTCCAGAAAATCAAACTGATCCTCATCTGCAATAACATATCCCTTATACGATAAATAATCTGTTATATCTGATATTCGATTGCCACAGTTACAATAGAAATGCATCTTGCTTCCCTCCTCTTTCCAACATAAATTCCAAGTTAATCATCGCTATAATAATTATGTAATACAGCACCTAAACATCTGCATGTATCAAATTATAATCGTGATCAAATTCTGCATGAATCCGATGTCCACCGAATAAATCTCCATCTGAACATTCACAGTATATATGGTTCACTCGAAATTCGATATCAAGCAACGTTATGACTCTTTCAAAGTCTTCTGTGGATACGTCATATTTCCCCCCATCTACATCATCCCAATTTAAATTCTCATCGTCTTCATCAAATTCGGGCCAAAAATCATTTTTGTAATCAATTAAATGATGTGCTATTTGTGTCTTGGCCTTTTTTTCAAACTCCTCAAACTGACAGAATATCTTTTCTGCTCTACTCATCAATTCATCTACATTAGTGTTTTCATTTTCAAGCTTTAAACTGTAATATACTTTCCCTTCCGTATGTTCATATGAGTTAAATTCCTCATTATACATAAATGGACCTATTATTTTACTGCTAATTGTCTTTTCCATAGGTGATTACCTTTCTTTTTCATTATATCTAATTCAATATTCCATCTCATATTCTTGCCTCACCAATATCCCATTACTTATTATCAGATTTTTTTCTTTCACTTTTGAATGTTGCCATAAAGTATCCTGGCATGATCACAGTTCACTGGTTCAATAACAGGTACTTCCAGGAAGTATTCCAGTTGCCATTGTTGCGTTTTTTGCTATTTTAAAGTTCCTCGCATAGTCGTTTCCATTCATTCCATGCCTCCAAATATTCAGGCAGATCATCAGGATGATGCTTTTTACTCAGCCCGATCCGGCAATATAGATGGATAAGAACTTCCTCTATTAATCTTGATTTGTCCATATCTACATTTTCAAGAATTTCAATCGTGGAAAATAACGTTTCGGTATAAATGTCATCAGGGGATGAACAAAAAGCATACAAGAAATCATAGAGGATAGGTCCAACCATTGGAGATGGGTCAATGACGCCGATGAGTTCATTTTGATCATATACAAAATTATGAACACCCGTATCGCCATGCAAAAGAAATTTCTCTTCTTCCTCATGAAACAGGCGATCCACTTTGGATTGAACCAGATTATAATCATCTATCGTTAAAACACTTCCGATACTCATCTTTGCTTCATGAATACTCAACTGATTGAATTCTTTCCAGGTCTTCTGTGGGAACACTATTCTGCCCCAGTATTTCGTATTAGAAGAACGCACATATGTATTGAATAGCTCTTTCACCAGGCGAGTTAACCATTCTCTTTTCTGTCCCCGGTTGAAATGGGTCGTGCCTTCCATATACGTATAAATAAAATAAGTGTTATCCGAATCAGTCAACAAAACTTCAGGCAATAACGGAGAACTTTTATATGAGTCCAAAAACTGTTGGGCAATGTGAATCTGCTCAGGTTCATCCGATTTCAGAATATAATGCTTATTCAGATTCGTACTCAACCGATAAACACGTCCAGCGGTGGTACCTGACAAACTTTGAATTTCAGTGATTTCTTCGTTGATATGATGCATCTTGAATAAGTTATTGATCTCATTAATTGTTGGGTTAATTAACATATGCTTCTCCTCATATAACCAGGATCTTGATTCATTTAATAAACATAAGTTAAGTTTTAGATTCAAATTGCACAGTAACTTACCTTTCAAAATGGGCTCGTTCTTCTTGATTGGAACTAAAAATATAATCTGGATATTGATTTGCCATCGGTGGAAGCTGACCCTCGGGGAAAAATTGCAGATCTTTCATCTCTTCATTATTGGGTGTGAGTTGTCCAGATTTGATCCTGCATTCAAATACGATAGTCAAATATTCGACCTGATGACCGTTACTGTATGTAAAGCGTTGTTCCTCACCGCCATACACCCCAATAATTCTCTCCGGTTCAATAACTAGACCTGTCTCTTCCACCGCTTCTCTTACCATCGCATGCGCCGGGGTCTCACCAAGCTCAATTGCTCCAGCAATCAGCCCCCAGGTTGATTCGTTATGTTTACGACCGAACAGGATCTCTCCTTGTTCATTTCGGATAATCCCAGCTACACCCGGCATAAAAATAAGCTCGTTGCCGATCTTGTCCCTCAGGTTTTTGTAATAGTCTGACATACCCATGTAGAGTATACCTCCTTCTTAGAGTTACTGAATTCCCGCTGTACCGTAGGCAGCTTCAATTGCTTGAATATAATTTTCCCATGTCAGCAAATTTCGTGTTTTTATTTCCGTCTTGTTCAGGATCGAACTCAGCTTCTGGGTCTCTGTCTCACTCTTCCTCTGCAAGAATATCCGTACAGCGAACAATCAACTCAGGCGTAGGCTCCCCTCCAAAAAGAACATGCAGCTCATATCCGTTATCGATCCGATACAGCTCTTGATACAGCCAGTAACTGCCTGCAATCTCTCCCTCTTGCTTAATGATTTCGGGTGCAACCAGCGTCACCTTGTTTATATTGGTGAAACCTCCACGGGTGTCAAAACGAATGACAACCTCATCCCCCGTCAACAGTTCCGTCACTGTACAATCATGAAATTGCACCCGGCGAAGAATATCATCGGGGATATTTTGTTTCAACATGACTGCCCTGTATTCTTGCCCTACCCGTTCAATCTTTTTCGTATGTTCTGCACTTTGTTTCTTCAGCTGACGTTATTTCTCTTGTGCAATATCCCAGCGTAAACACACGGATATCCGCAATTTGCTCATGGATTTCTTGGGGTAAACGTTCCATCTGGTCTTGGAAACGCCACTCCATCGCTTCTTTGTACTCTTCTTTGCACTTCTTCTCGTCAAATGGAGGACGGGCGTCATACGCTGCAATGAGCTTCTCGATATGCGCTCTCTCTTCCGGTGGCATGTGGTACACCATCTGATCCTCTTCCGTCACCTCTTCCCCGCTAAAAGCCTTGTCTACACGAGTGAGCACCTGACCATCATGCTCTAGCATGAAACGGGGGTCCATGTTATATATCTCGCGCTCCTGCTTTATATGTTCTTTTTCCTTTCTTTTATACAGCCGTTGAAAAAGATCATCGTCTAATTTGTAAGCTCCGCTATGTACTCTCAATCCAAAATGAAGACCAGTCAGCTGGCAAATTTCGTACCATTCTTTCGTTAGATATTTCATGGGCATCTCTCCTGCTGATTTTAGAATCTACTTTGTTATTGAAGCATATACCTTTTTAATTTGTGACGAAAATTTAGCTGCACCCGGAATTCGTGTGCGTTTGTAATAAGCCGTTAATTGTTTCGGATGATTTTTGACCAGATCATATTCAATGACGGTGTTCGCGATAACGGATCTCGTAAAACCCAAAACCTCAACAACCTCAGATCGATCCTCCTCATCAGGCTCCTCGCCCTTCGGGAATTCACCGTCCGGATCGTCCTTCAACTGTTCACTGAACGTTAATCGAGCCGCTACATAAGACATAATGTTCTCCTTGTCCTCGGCGAACTGCTCCATCATCCACTGAACACATTCATCTTCTGTTGGAGCCGAGACGCCAAAGCCTTCCAGAACATACTTCCGTTCTTTAAAGGAATTCATTAATAACGCCGCTTCATAGCTGGCATGTTCAACAAATTTGACCTGAGGTTTAAGCTGAACAAGTTCAGCCACGACATTTTGATAACCATCGCCTGTTAAGAATTCTTCTACTGTTTTCAACCTGTAAACCTCCAGAACTTCCAGATTTTAATTTGGAAAAAGTGATTACGCCCTCATCATCCTCAGAACATAACGGTCTCAGCTATCTCATATGAAATAAACGAACTTGTCTACGCCAAGGTTTGAAAAAATTTATATTTCACTTCTTTTTGGTTCCGCTCGGCCCATTCATGGATATCCTGTAATCCAGCGGTCTCCTGATTTTTTTGAAAATAAAAGCATAAATCCATCGGCACTAACCGTTTTCCATGGAGTTTAATACCAATCCGTTTGTAATTTATATAAATGCACTCAATCTGGGATGCATCGTATTTCCGATGTTTCGTAGAGATCACATGATCGCTTTTCAGCGTAATGCTGGGTTTGGTAAAAAACAAACGCCGGATCAGGAAAATGATATAACCGAGAATAAAGGTCAATATACATATCAGGGAGTACTTAAGAATACCATTTTCGTCGAGAACAACATCTCTGAATAAAATAAATTCAAGGAGCAGCATACATATTAAATTCAATACTGCTCTTGGATAAGTTGTTGAATATGTAATGAGTTACACCTCCTATTTATTATTCGCGTTAATCCGCAGCCATTTAGAAGGAGCCTTCTTGGCAAAATGCTTTTCAACAAAATCCAAAATATGATCGATCCCGGGCAATGCCGCATTTTCTTTCGCTTCGTCAAACGTCATCCATTGGTAATCACTATGTTCATGATTCAACTGGACAGGCTGGCTTTCATCGACATAGCCTACGAATACAGGAGCGGTATAGATATAATCCTCCATGGGCGAATAATACTGTTCAAATTGGTTGGCAGAGTACAGACACACCTCCGTAATGCCTGTTTCCTCGTAAATTTCTCTTAATGCCGCTTCCCATGCTTTCTCGCCCTTTTCTATCCCGCCACCAATATAACACCACTCATTATGAAGCATACGACTCGCCCGCTTGAGCATCAGCACATGGTATTGATCCAGATTCTTTTTCAACAGAATTACAGCGACACCTTCACAACGGATAGGGATTACTTGTTTAGTGATCTTAACACCATCCACCGTCCCACTCCCTCTCTCTTCAAGTTTCGAAGGAATCAAAGTCCTCCAGAACCTTCGACCGATCCCCGTAAACCTTGTCCAGATGCTCTTCCCCCCAATAACAAAGGTGATCCAGAGCGGGCTTGAGTCCCCATCCGTATTCAGTCAACTCATATTCCACCTTCGGGGGAACCTCGGAATACACTTTTCGCTGTACAATCTCGTCCTTTTCGAGACCTCTGAGCTGCGTGGTCAGCATCTTCTGCGTAATGTCAGGGATCAGCCGCCGCAGTTCCGAGGTCCGTTTGCGACCTGTAAACAAATGATAAATAATCAAAGGCTTCCACTTGCCGCCCATCACTTCCAAGGCTGCCTCTACACCGACCTTATATTTTTTGGGAGCACCCGTTTTTCCATGTTCCGTCAACGTTCATCCCTCCTTAATCAAGTTATGGCTAATATAAAAACATTACCTTCATACCTCTTTCCTCTAACTTATACTCTTACTTTCTTTCTTCTCTTTATCCGTTATTTAAGCCCATTTTGAGGCATCCATTCAGGGTACGTTGATGTTCCTATGGCACTTCATTCTTCCTATAGAACATCAAAGTGCGTACTTCCAGATTATTTCATACCTGTTTATAATAGCATCAGCCATCGATTCATGGCTACAAGACAGCAATGGAGAAAGGTAGTGACATTCAGTTATGAACGTACTAGTTGTAGTATCCCACCCGCGAAAAGATTCCCTGACCTTCCAGGTTGCCGATCGTTTTGTACAAGGTCTTGCCGAGGCTGGTCACGGTTATGAGATATTGGATTTGCATGGGATTGGGTTCGACCCGATTCTCCGAGACATGGATGAACCGGACTATACTCAGGAGCATCAGGTGTTCTCGCCTGAGATTGAAACGGAGATGGAGCGATTGAAGAAGCACGATGCTGTGGCTTTTGTGTTTCCTCTCTGGTGGTGGCATCTGCCAGCCATGCTGAAAGGGTATGTGGATCGTGTCATGAACAACGGTTTTGCCTACGGCTCGAACAAGCTTCATCATCAGCAGATCTTGTGGCTTGCTCTTGCGGGCGTGACGGAAGAACAGATGCAAAAGCGTAACTATGATGAATCAATCACGAATCTGCTCAATGTGGGTATTGCCGATTACTGCGGCGTGTCCCGGTCGAGCGTTGAATTTTTATATGAGACGTTGGATGCCAAGCCTGAGCATTATGAAAATCTGCTGAAGCAGGCGCATCAATTGGGACTGAATTACCTCTCGCGTTTACAGTAAGAGAACAACTATGCTTTAACACGGCAAAAAGGTCGCTCCGAAGAGCGACCCTTTCGTGTACATTGCATTATTTTACTGTCGAGAGAAGAAACTTCTCCAGCATGGTGATATCGATGATGCTATGGTTACAAGCATTGTTATCCATGCATACATACTGGCCAATGGAAGAAAAGTTATCCGGCGAATAGCTCTTGGTCTTCACGTTGAAGAATCCGAGCTCCTGATGGCGATGACAGAACATGCAGTACCCTTTCTTGTTCGTCGATGTAATCCGTCCCTCAATATTGCCTTCGTAAGAGTACACGATGAATAAGCGGTTGCAGATTCCCAGCCAAAAAGATATTAAAACGCTACTGACATACTGTTGTCAGTAGCGTTTTAATATAATCGGAGTAAGTAAACGTAAAGGAGCGAGAGATAAATGCGAAGTATGTCTTGCATCGGCTGGGGACATTCTATGGATCAAGTGAGCCGCAACTAGGCGTGGAAGGATGGTCATTGGACCAACACGGGGTAGAACTAGCGAACATCGGTCAACCCGCAAATTAGGCCTTCTAATGGGCTGTTTGATGCTTGGCTATTTACTACAGCTACTTTGCCCCTTACGGAAGCTTCGCTGGTTCTGGTCCAAAATGATGTATTGTATTATTTATTATGGGAAGGATGATATTTTGTGAATTTCGCTTCTGTACGCATCATTACCGACGACGTGGATCGTCTCGTCGAGTTCTATGAGAAAGTCATGGGTGTTACTGCTGAGCGCCCCGCACCCGTTTTTGCCGAACTCGTTGTGCCATCATGCACCCTGGCAATCGGCCACTCCCAGACAGCCCAACTATTCGGCGCTGGTTCCGTAGTGGCAGCCAACAATCATACTGTCATCATCGAGTTCCGCGTCGACGATGTCGAAGCCGAATACGCGCGCTTGAAGCCGTTTGTCGCTGATTGGGTACAGGAACCAACCACGATGCCGTGGGGGAACCGTTCTGTGCTGTTCCGTGATCCCGACGGCAACCTCGTTAACCTCTTCGAGCCGGTGACTGAGGAAGCGATCAAACGTTTCAGCGGTAGGCGTTAAATCAAGTCTTCAATCAACGAGCGCTTTTCTTGAATAAGAGAAAAGCGCTCGTTTTGCATTGTAGGATATGAGCATGGAGTTTTGAAGGTTTCTTATTCCACCATTCTGAGGGGATGGGTAAAAACACCCATTTATTGTTCTTTTTTCATCAAAAAAAGAAGCCACCTCCCTGGCCTTCCACCAGTTCAGCAACTCCCTTTTCACAACCTATTCAATTCGCCACACGCAGCTACTCCTTCACAGCTCCAACCACGATCCCGGTTACAAAATAACGTTGCAGGAACGGATACACGAGCAGAATCGGCAGCGCACTGATGAAGATCTGTGAAGCCCGAATGGTCCGCTGGGACAGATTTGCAACAGCTTCCGGATCAAGCTTCGACATGTCGGCCTGCACGATGATCGTCTGCATGAATGTCGCCAGTGGCAGCTTTTCCGCATCACGGATGTAGATGATCCCGTCAAAGTACGAGTTCCAATGTCCGACCATCATGAAGAGAGAAACGGTTGCAATGACGGGTACGGAGACGGGCAGATAGATTTTGATAAACGTCTGCAAATGCCCTGCCCCATCAATAAATGCAGCTTCCTCCAGATCCTTGGGAACGGTACGGAAGAAATTCAGCAGCAGGATAATGTTGAACACCGCAACCAATCCCGGCAGGATCAAGGCCAGCAATGTATTCATCAGTCCCAGCTTCAGAATCAGGATATACCCCGGAATGAGACCACCGCTGAACAGCATCGTGATGACAAAATACCACAGATAGATGTTACGTGCACGGAACACCCGCGTCTCTTTGGAAAGCGCATAGGCTGCAATCGTATTGACGATTAATGCAAGCCCCGTTCCCAGCACCGTCCGCTCTACGGACACCCACAGGGAGGAAAGGAAATTGCTATTAGCAAACGTTTTGGCATATGCCTCCAGTGTAAAACCAATCGGCCAGAACGTAACGAGTCCAGCATTAGCAGGTGCAGTTGAGCTAAGCGATACCATGAGTAAGTGATACAATGGCAGCAAGCAGAGCAGTGAAAGGATGGTCAGTAACACATTGTTGATTATGCTGAATATGCGGTAAGGCATCGTTTTATGATACATGAGTTCGTCATCCTTTCTAGAAAATTCGGTATCCGGCGAATCGGTAAGCCAGTCGGTAGGAGATCACAATCAGGATCAAACTAATGACCGATTTGAACAGATTCACAGCGGTAGCGAAACTGAACTGCCCACTTAGCAGACCTTCTCTATACACAAACGTATCAATAATATCCCCTTGCTGGTAAATCAATGGACTATATAAGTTAAAGATCTGGTCAAAGTTGGCGTTGAGCACATTACCCAGTGCCAGGGTTGCAATGACGATCCCAATCGGAATAAGTGCCGGGATGGTAATATACATCGTTTGCTTCCAGCGTCCCGCCCCATCCACTTCAGCCGCCTCGTAGAGTGACGGGTTAATACCGGACAATGCCGCGAGGAAGATAATTATGTTGAATCCAAACTCTTTCCAGACATCACTCGCAATAATCGTGAATCGGAACCAGCTGCCATCCCCCAGGAAGAATATTGGCTTAATGCCGAATACCGAGACAAGGAACTGATTGACAATACCCGTCTGGGCCAGAATGTCGATCAGAATACCTGATAACGTAACCCAAGACAAAAAGTGCGGCAAATATACGAGTGTTTGAATCGTTCTTTTCAGCGCCATCTTCCGTACCTCGTTGAGCAATAAGGCGAAGACAAACGGAATAATGAGGTTCATAACGATCTTGGAACAGGCAAAAAACAGCGTATTCCACGTAATTTGCAGGAAATAATCATTTTCCCACATATATCTGAAATGCTTCAGTCCGACCCATTCGGAATCGAAAAAACCCAGTGCAGGTTTATAGTCTTGAAATGCCATCAAAATCCCGGACATCGGAATGTATGAAAAAATAAAGACCATAATGGCCGCCGGCAACACCATCAAGTGCAGAATCCATGGTTGTTTATAGCGTTTTTTTGTTTTTCGATTCGGCTTACTCCCAATGTCCGCCTGAGGTACCCGGTTAGCTTCCATATTAGCCTCCATAGCGCGCTCCTGTTCCCAAAAAAAAGTTTTTGTGTGTAATGGGGATCTCTGATATAAATAGTATCAGGCATTTCTCAGGTCTGACTATATAACATTGTTAGGCTTGATAGTGTTTTGTTAGGAATATCATCTGAAGAGGTTGTTTACACACGAATTTGAAGGAGACACTTTATGAATACATGGAAGCGCTTTATATCATTTGGAAGAACGTCCAGATCCCGGTTTAGTCTGTTTGCCAAAATAAACTGTTTAATTGTGGTCCTGTTCATCCCCATTATTATCATGTATACCTACTCGAACAACGTCACTTATGATGTTGTAAGCAAAGAGCTACAGGTCTCCAATACGAAGCAGCTCACGTTTTTATCCAGTCAGATCGATTCCCGTATTAATCAGATGATGGACTTCAGTCTTATTCTCTCAAGAGATCCCAATGTCAGAGCATTTAATGGCTTGAACATATGGAATGATCGTTATGACAAGATGCAGACCCGATATGTCATTCAGGAAAAGCTGATGCTTCAATCTGGTGTTACCGATATATGGCCTACTCGATACGCTGTGCATTCACAACAGAATCAAGATGTCATTGCCAACTATAATAGAACAACCGGGTATGATGAGGATTACCTGAAAAGAAATATGAGCGGACAATGGACATACGGTGATGGTGCTGAGTCCAAAGAGGATATGAAATCCTTTTACTGGTTCTTTACGGATTCCTTGGCCCAGCCGGGCATGTTGACGGGAAGCAATCTGGTGATTGAAGCCAGTTTCAGTTATGAAAATATTCAGAACATGCTGGATACGTATAAGGAAGGTGGGCAAGGTGATCCATTCTTCTATCACAAAGGAAATTCGCCCATTCTGAACCGCAGTGCAGACAAGCAGCTGTCCGAAGAACTCATTCGTTATTTGGATGAACACTCGACCGAGGATACCACACAAGATGTCGTCAAGCTGAACGGGAAAAAGTATCTGGTTAGCTCGGTGAAATCCTCCTATCTGGATTGGCATTTGGTCGATGTGGTACCCCTCTATCAGATTCTGCAACCGATCTCGCTCAGTCGGAACTTATTCTATCTCTTTATGATTCTGCTGTTTGTGGTGGGCATTTCCGCTTCGATTCTGTTATATAGAAACATTCAATATCCGATTAAAAAGCTGATCCAGGGCTTACGCCGCGTGCAGCGCGGAGATTATTCCGTACGTCTGCATAGCAAGGATCAGAATGAATTCTCGTTTTTGTTCCATCGATTCAATGATATGTCACATCAGATTCAAGACCTGATCGAGAATGTGTTCCAGGAAAAAATCAGGGCCAAGGAAGCTACGCTGAAACAGTTACAGGCCCAGATCAATCCTCATTTTCTGTATAATTGTCTTGGTTATATCATCAACATGGCCCAGATGAAGGACGAGCAAGCCGTCGTCTCCATGGCGCATAATCTAAGTGCCTACTATCGTTATACGACACGAGTGGAGCGGGAGACATCTTCTCTAAAAGAAGAAATCAATCTGCTCGTCAACTATTTGGACATCCAGAAGCTGCGTAATGGCAGAATTGAATACCACATCGACATCCCTGAGGATATGCTAGCCCAGTCCGTACCACGATTAATGCTGCAACCGATTGTGGAGAATTCCGTCATTCACGGTGTATCGAAGTCATATTCATCCGGGGAAATTCGAATTACGGGTGAGATCTCAGACGGGTTCTGCAAAATTTACATCGATGACGATGGACCCGGCTTGAGCCCGGATCAGTTGGAAGCGTTGAATCTGAAAATGCAGCAGCCGCTGCAGGAGGAAATGGGCTGTGGCCTATGGAACACGAATCAGCGGATCATGCACTTATTCGGCAATCAATCCTACCTTCTATTCGGCCCATCCCCTCTAGGCGGATTCCGAACCGAGATGGTCTGGGAAATACCCAAAGAGGATACTGAGCGAGGGAATGTTTCTAATAGTTAAAGTTAATACAAACAATAAATTGACGATTTAATTTTGAACAAGATCATGTACACGAAAACGCAGAGGACAGAAAAAACCTGAAGAAGCGAAGTGGTCGCCTTTATCCCCATATTTTTACCTTTGTAAAAGTAAATCAAAAAATCTGGGGGTAACAGCGATCGGAAGGTTGTTCTGTCATCGGAGTGGCAAGTGTACAGATGTCTGCGTTCAACCACTAAGGAGACAATAAAACATGCAAATGATCATCGTAGACGATGAAGCACACTGGGTAGATAACCTGTCCATGACCAAACCCTGGCATACGCTGGGGATCGAACAGGTGCACAAAGCATACTCGGCGCACGAAGCACTTCAGCTGATTGATACGCACCCTATAGATATTGTAATCTCGGATATTCAGATGCCCGAAATGACAGGCATTGAACTGATCGAACGGATCAGAGTCCGTGACAAAAAAATAAAGTGTATTCTTTTATCCGGACATTCTGAATTCGATTACGCTAAAAAAGCCATCCAGTTCGAGGCCGTCGATTACTTGCTGAAACCACCCACGGACGATGAGTTAATGGGTGCCGTTCAGAAGGCTATTGATCAATTAAATACCGAATGGGAACTCGTCAGCTCACTAAAACGAACTCAGTTTACCCTGCGGGAGAACCTACCGCATTTGCGGGGTCGACTGCTCCTTGAGGCTTTGCAGGGACATCGAATTGCCTCCAGCGAATGGGCACGGAAACTTGCGAATTACGATTTGCCCTTCCACGCCGGGGATTGCGCATTAATGCTTGTACGTATGGAAGAAGAATTCGGGCAATATGACAACAACGATCAAACCTTGCTGGAATATGCGGTCATCAATATGGCGGAAGAGATTATGGGAGAGTTTATGGAAGTGTGGGGCGTGAAGGAGGAGCATGGGTATCTGGTGTTTTTGCTTCAACTGAAAGTGGACAACACCGACATTGGCAAAGAAACCATACTGGAGAAGCTTTCGGTACAACTTCAGTCCAAAGTTAAGCAGTTTCTGAAGGGTTCCCTCTCTATCGTCATCACTGAGTGGTTCGCGTTTCCCGATCAGCTATATGATCGTTTTCGGCAAGCCTCCGCTTATTTCCGGCAAATTGTGGGAGATGAGCGCGAGTTCGTCATGCGGGTCAGTGACGTAGAGACTCCGTCGGCACAAGGTCCGCTGGATGTCCTGTATACCCCACCCACGTTCATTCATCTGTTAGAGAGTGGTCAATGGGATGCGGCAGAAGAAAAAATACTGGCTGTCTGTGCGGAGTTGGATGAGAAATGGTCGGAATCATGGGAGCATTGTATGGAGGCTGGTTTTTTAATTACGGCTTCCTTCACCAATCTCGCACACCGGAACAAGCTGACTTTGGCTAATTTAATGGGTGACGATATCGAGTGGTTGCAGAGCGGGGAAGCTTTCTCCACCATCAGTAAACTGCGCAAATGGGCGCTTAGTGTACTTGGCAAACTCAAGGAAGGCACGTCTAACGAGATCAAGGACATCCGTTCCGAGTATGTGAAGAAGATTCAGGATTTTACGGATAAAAACCTGCATCTGGATGTCTCCTTGCGTGTACTCGCCGACCATGTCAATCTGCATCCGACCCATTTGTCCAAGATCTATAAGATTGAAACGGGTGAAGGCATCAGTGATTATATCTCGCGCCTGCGCATGGATCGGGCCTGTCACAAGCTGGTAACGACCACCAAAAAAGTATATGAAATTAGCATGGAGATTGGATATATGGACCCGGCTTATTTTATCAAAGTGTTCAAGCGTCAATTCGGCGTAACGCCGCAAGAGTACCGAGACCAGCATAAATAACATAATAGAGTCCTATCGAAACTAACAAACTCATATAGATGCCCTCCCGCCCAAATTGGTACAGTTACACTTGTAAAGATCATACATCGTAGGGGGATTGAACAATGATCAAATTCAAAACATGGTGGTCACTGCTCATGGTTATCGCGCTCATCACGATCACTGCGTGCGGCAGTGCCGATACAGCCAGTGACAATGGTACCAAAGATGATACACCGGCGACCGTCGGTTCAGCTGAAGCAGAAGCTGCTTTTGCCAAAGGAAAATACGACCCACCCATCGAATTCAGTTCGGTATTGATGCCGAAGAAATACGTTCAAGGGGATACCAAAGAAAATAACGTTCACGATCGCTGGATGCTGGAAACGCTGGGTATGAAGCATAAAGATACCTGGTATCCGGCGAATGACGATCAATACAGACAGAAGCTACAACTGGCCATCGCCTCTGGCGAGAAGCTGCCTGATTTCGTGTCCGTACCGACCAATGCGGTATTGACCAATCAGTTGATCGACTCCGGTCAATTCATCGCCATCGATGAGTTGTTCGACAAGTACGCGAGTCAGACCCTGAAAGATCACGCAGCAGCACATCCTGAGCTGTGGTATCCGTTCACCAAGGACGGCAAGAAATACAACATGCCGATCATGGAGTACACCGATAACGACGATACGCTGCTCTGGCTCCGCGAGGACTGGATGGAGAAGCTGAACCTGGAAGCTCCGAAAACCATTGCAGACCTTGAGAACATCATGGACAAATTCAAGAACGAAAACCCGGACGGTCTGTCTCCAGACAAAGTATTCCCGCTGGCGATCTCGCTGAAAAATAACACTAACACCTGGATGGGTCAGCTCGACTGGTTGTTCGGTGCATACGGCACAGTCCAGGAGCAATGGAACAAAGACGCAAACGGCAATCTGGAGTACGGCTCCATTAACCCGGGTGCGAAACAAGCACTTGCTAAGCTGGCTGAATGGATGAACAAAGGTTATATCCACGCCGACTCCGCCCTGTGGGACGAAGGTAAATCCGCTGAAAGCTGGACGGCTGGCAAAGCGGGCATTCTGCCTGGCGCAAACTGGGTACCCGACTGGCCTGCACCTGACCTGCTGAAGAACGTACCTGGATCAAAATATAAAGCTTACCCTGTTCCGGCTGGCCCAGACGGCAAGATTGGTACGAAGTGGCAGAACTCTGGTGTCAACGCAAGTATCATGATCAACAAGGATGCGAAGCATCCAGAAGCCATCTTCCTGTACTACAACTACCTGCTCGATAACCTGGCTAACCCGGCTGCGGGCAGTGAGTATGAATACGGCTTCGCCAAAGGTTACGACTGGGATATCATTGACGGACAACCGACCAGTGACAAAGAGAAGATCAAAGACTTCTCCAACGAATTCCCGTTCCTGACCGGTCCAGCACGTATCCCGGATCTGTACATGAAAACACTCGTGAAGCTGGCCAACGGCGAGAAGCCTGAAACACCTTACGAGAAACAAATGGCCGAATTCCGTAAACCGGAAAACTGGTATGCAGGTAAAGTCGTTATGTCCCAGATCGACATCCGTAAACAAAACTACTTTACTGGTGCTGCAACACCAACCATGGTATCCAAATGGAACCTGCTCCGCCAGTCCGAAATGGAAACCTTCAACAAAATCATCTATGGCCAACTGCCGGTTGATGCCTTTGACCAATTCGTCGCCAACTGGAAATCCAATGGCGGAGATCAGATCACCCAAGAAGTGAATGATTGGTTTAAATCGGTAAGTGGGAAGTAAGGAATAGGATTTGGGAAAAGTAGAGCATTAAAACCCGAGCCGAAGCGAGTTGTTCACGCTTCGGCTCGGGTTTTTAAGTGAAGATCGGGGTCGCTTCCCCTGACTTATGGGTTCGCGTTAGTGGATTAAGCCTTCGTATCGGTCTCCTCCGGCATCGACTGACCAAGCAAGGAAACTGTCAGCTGGATACCATCCCGTAGCCCCTGCATGTACAACCGCTCATTCTCTATTCCTTTGGTGACAAAGTAACGATTCTCCCACTCGGTAAATTCAGGTGTATTCTCGACATCATCACCTGTAAACAAAGCTTCGAACGCTTCGTCTGTTTCCCCACGTACACGACTCAGTTCAGGATCATGTTCGATTAGGGCAGATACCTCATCTAACCTCGCCTGAATCGCTTGTTCCAACCACGATGGAAAATTCATTGTTTCTCCTCCCCTACACATTATGTACCTCACTCATCATCGGACCACTCGGTCATGTCTCGCCTTTATTTTGCTAATTCGTGCCACCAGTTCATCCACCTTTCGGCTCTGTTCCTGAACCTCAGGATTGTCCCACAACGGAATCGCTTGCTTCAAGGATGCCACCCCAAGCTGATTAAGCTTGCGCCGTTCCTCTTCCAATAAGTCAAGCAACCGGCTCATACATCCACCTCTCTGATGGGTCTAAACTGCATCAAGTTCTGTTAATGCTAGACATGAGCAGTCATTTTTAATGCGATTATCGGTTTATTTTATTTTAATTCGATATTCGCATTAAAACAACCATTATTTCTCATACAATTTGGTTGAAATGAGGGGTGTACATAATGAAGCATAGACAAGAACCACCCGGGGACAAAAACATCATCGGCTCCCGAGTCGTAGCTATTCGTAAAAGTAAGGGCATCAAACAACGAGAATTCCTCGCCAGATTGCAAACATTGGGTTTGGACATCAGTCAAACCAGTCTTTCGCGTCTGGAGGGGCAGTATCGTCTGGTTCAAGACTATGAAGTGGTTGTAATTGCAAAAGCTTTGGAGGTTTCTGTGGGGTATTTGCTTGTGGAAGAAACTGAACAGTGAGAAACTAGACTAATGCCACCTTTTAACGTCGCCAGATTACTTACGCTTTTGATGGTTGTTGGAATATTAATATAGCGCCTTGACCATCGCCTTTATATACAATTTACAATATCGCTACATTGATTTATTCGTTTCCAAATAGACATTACTTCTCCCTGGTCCTAGACTAGAGCAAACAGAAACAAAAAAAAACCCCGAAGGGTGATGTTCAGCTCTGATAATTGAATTTGATGTGCCTACTACTTTTTTTTACTTACAAAAACTTAAAATATATCTAACAACACTGTTAACTAAATCTCTCGAAAATTTTGCTAAATTTTTCTCAGCATCAGAATCAAAGTGAGAGTCACTGTGCTGGTTACGATAATTAGATAGAGAATTTGTTATCGTTGTTATTAAATTAATTAATTGTTCTGGGACATTTTCATTATTAGATTTTAAGTTTTGTAGTATATATGCCTTCACTTCTTTTGCTAGTGGATTTAGTTCATCTATTTTCGTTTTACTCGTAATATTCAGTCTAACGAAAGCTTTAAAAAAGCCTTCAAGACATGTATAACAAAGTGTAATTGCATAATTATAATTCTCTTCTTCTACAGATTTATCAATTTTCTCAAGATAATCTTGAAGTTTTTTTGAATTCCACATCTCCACATTCACTGTAGGGCTAGGAACAATTATATGTAAATCTAAATTAGCATCCATAAAGTTCTCTAGCTCTTTTACCTTAAGGTTACTTGGATCGATCTCTTTGAAAAGTGCTATGAAACGTCTATATGCTTTCGTTCTAGTAACTTCATCAAAATCATTAAGAATATCTTTATAGAAATCCCTCCTTGTTGTGCTCTTTCCACTTCTTTGTCTGTCCTCAATAAAATCTTTATAACTTAAAAGGTCATAAGAAAACTCCCTACAAACATTTAGAAACTGTGATCCGCTATAATATGTTCCTGATTCCCTATCTCTAGTATTTCGAGTAACCTATTATATGCATTAGTCCAATTAAAAGACATAAGATTTCTCCTTAATATTTATTTTGGCATTTCAAATAACGATTCTGTATTCACGACCCGACGCATATCGGGTGTCCGGCGAATGCCGGTCCAAGGACGAATGTCCGTAGCGTGAATATTATGTTATGCGAAATCTACTTCTTGCCCTCTTTTGCCTCTATGGCTTTTTCAAAACTCGAAGCGATTAATTCTAAAACTTCTCCAAACTCTTCAGACGATTCCTCAAAAGCTGCATTTAAATCCTTCATTCCAAATTCCATTTGAAATTTCACTTTTTCAAATTGATTAAACATAACAGCGTATTGTTTTTTTTGTAATTCTAAAACTTGTTCTGCATATTTATGTCTAAAAAAACTTGTTAAAAAGATTAACGATAAACTTAATAAGACAAGATAAGTTCCTGCGGAGCTATATTGGTCACCAAGAATTGAAATATACACATTCTCAGGTATGAATGGAGAAACTAACACAAGCAATAAACCAACAAGTGAAAAAATCCATTCTAAACGATTTGCCCTTTTGCCTTCACTTGAAGGATCAAGAGACTTCAGATCCTTTGTGAGATTATTAATAAAGTCGCTTGATATTTGAATGTCTTTACTTATTTCCTTTATGTTTTCAGCAGGCTTCATTGCTTTTTTTACGTTCCTCTTTTTCAAATTAAAAATAGGTTGCTGATCTACCAGCTTCCCGTAAAACTTTCTACGAGTGTTAACTAATTCTCGCTTTCCATCCTGTATACTTTCCATTGCATCTTCAACCATTGAATCAATTACACTTACATAATCGTTTATAGCATCATTCGCCCCATCCTTCTTTATTTTGTTTATCTTATTTTTACCATCTTGCAGTACGCTTATAAAATCAATGACTGCAAAAATCAGAGTAGCTATTGAATAGCCAAAAACAATTTCTGGTCTTATACCAACAAAAAGCGAAATAAAAATAATTAAGATGAACGACAGCGACAAGACTAGATATAAATTATAAGTTTTTTTCATATCTTCTCCTTTAGTAGATTTCAAATAATTTTCGGCATTCCTGACGTTCAAGCAACTTAAGCGACCATAGGGAACGGGTCGTCAGAATTAGCTGGTTAAATGTATCGCCTGACTTCACTTCTCTGATATCCTTCTTAGCGATCAAGGGCGAATGCCCGCAGTAGGAATACCTTGTTAGTGATGTAATTGTCATCTCTGAAATATCAAACAAATCATTACGATTCTTTTTTATTAAGCGATGCTACAAGGGCACATCTAGTTTTATGATCTGTTAATTCATATGCTTCATATTTTTTTGTTAGTGAACCATCCTTAAAATACATAACTTTTGACTCAAGTTTATCTATTAAATCTGCTCCTTTGTCTAGTACTGTTTTAAATTCTTTATCAATCTCTATAATATAAGTAGAATATGGTTTAGCAATCTCGAAAAAAGAAATTGGATCAAAGAAAGTATCTCTTTGAATTCGTTGTTCTTTGTCAGAAGGAATTAATGCATAATCAACTCGAAATACTTTCGAAAACCCTTCAATCTTTGAAATAATTAATTCATAATCGTATTCATCTTCTATATGAAAGTTCTTATCCTGGTAATATAAATTCAACAAAAACAAAGCCGCTAATCCATTTATTAGATTCTCTATATTTGCTTCTTTGAAATACTTGATTCTATCATGCTTAATCAAGTTGTATGAATGATACCACTTCCAAATTTCTTTCTCTTGTCCTTTGATTTTAATCGTTTCTCTTCTAAAAGGCATGTGTTTACTATCAAAGGTATTTTCCTTTAAATTCTCAAATATACAAGATACATGCTTAGATTTCAGATCATAAATCCGATCAAGTTCGCTGATATATTCATGGAAATTCACATGAGATCTTATCTTACCTTTTTTATCTTTATACTTAACTTTCTCTTTCTTACAAAGCTCTTTCGAGATATTCTCACACTCAGAAACAGTGCGTAATATTAAATCAGCAATTTTAATCGAATATGTTTTTAATTGTCTTTTATCAATTGAAATATAGTAACTGATTTCCATGAATTCACTTTCGAGTTTCTTATAGATCGGCCAAAATAAATTACTCATTATTAGCTCCTTAGTTCTTTTATTTCTACACTTATTTCACTTAACGTTCCTGTATTCACGACCCGACGTATGTCGGGTGTCCGGCGACTGCCGGACCAAGGACGAATGTCCGCAACGTGAATATTATGTTATACGATGGAATCCCCTTCTCTGAGTAACTAATAGATTTCTTGTTGTTAAAGTTTTTCAGTATACTCTATAAAATCTTCAGCGAACCCACTGAAAACATAGAAAAAAGATTCCGAAACATAACCTTGTGAGTTTAAAAGATGATCTATATAGTCCGACATTCCATCTTCTGAAGCAATATCTTTAAGTATTTCTATAGTATTATCATAAATATGACCAGGGAATATTGGTTTTTTCTGAATTCTCAAAAAATATTCATCAAATACAGTTCCTCCAGATTTTCTTCTCCTCAATGCCCATGCTTCTAGTTCCTTAGAGGCACATACAACCTCAGTCATGGCATTCATTGCTATCACTCTTTTCCAAGCATCGGCAAGGTTAAAACATTGATGTCGTCCTTCCAATATTTCAAATATAAATTGGAAAAATCTCTGCGTCAGTATTGCATTATGTTTTACACTAACTGGGATCAAGGTTCCTAATACTGCGAGTGCACCTTCTCGCAGAAGAGCATCACTAATCGTATACTCACCTTGTCCTTTTGGAGCCACATGGCACGCACTAAGAATTATAATAGGAGGCACCTTTTGGCCATTTTTAGGCAACCAAAACTCATCTCCAATCGATAAGCCAGCAACTCCTTTTGCATCATATGTGCCATGTGCAGAGATAACCATAATATCTATGTGTGATGATTCTTCTAAAACCTCATCTAATCGTTTGATGGATTCACATTCTCTATACTGTACTTGTATTAATGGATTTGTTTCTAATTCACGGCAAACTACATTCCAACCTAAATCAGCTATAGGACGAATTTTATCTTCCCTTGATAAACATTCAACTATCATTACATTTAATCCATTTTCAGCTCCAATGTAATAGTCATTTATACGAGCAAGACTCCGCTGAAATGTAACAGAAAGTGGAGTTAACGGTCGGTATGATATGGGTACCATACAGCAAAGAGGATCACTATATCCTGGAAGAATAGCTAGTCCTATCGGAAAGTCGGTAAATGCAATTACTTTAGAACTATCGGCGATATACTCTTTTATCTTCTCAGTCCCCACTGCCTCGATTAGATCTTTTCCAAAGCGTTTCATAGCTCTTATAATAAACCTATGGTTTTGTTTTCTAGCATGGAAACGCTTCTCAAGTAGAGATAAAAGCCTAAAACTATGTTCTGTCATCGACTTTGCTTTAAGCCATACTCCTTGTTCAGAAATTGCATTTTGTACTCCAAAAAAGTTTATAATGTCTTCTTCTTGCTCAGATATATCTCTTGCTATTGATCCATAACTTTGACGCTTGTTAGGCCCTCCCGGTAAAGTTATTATCAAAGGAACTCCAATACTAGCAACTATTTTAGGAAACTCTTCATGAAGTTGTTTATCCGACAAGCCACCTAAATTTTTTCCCAAATCATAATAGAGCATTAATTTTGCTTTTTCATATCGCAAAATATAGCTCCTAGCTTCAAACGAATAATCTTCATTAATTAGAACTTCGATCAACTTCTCTGAACTAGATAGTTGATTAGTTAAATAGAGATTAGGTAGTGCAGAAATATGTTTCTTTTCAAAAAGTCTTGTTATGAAATTAAGCTTAGTTGCATTATTAAGATACTTAATCACTTCACTACTAAGTATTTCCCAATGGACAGAAAGTAGATCTTCACATAAATCTTCAATGCTTACGCAACCCAGAATAGATGAGTATTCATGATGGATCTTACAAGCAGATTCGTAACAGGAGGATTCTGTAATGTAAAGTGTTGGTCGTATTTTGCTCATTTTATCTTTTTCTTGTTGAGTCAATTTGGAAGGAATCAAGTGAATCTCATGTTGGAAATATAATCCGCCTTCAAGGAATAGTTTCTCTGGTGCCTCTATAACATCAAAAAAAGCTCTAGGTAAATGTAAACAATAAGTTAAGGCAGCAACTATGTCCCCAAGTAAAGGATTATGAAGATGTTTTGAATCTTTAAATACTCTTTCCTTTTCTTCATCGTAAACAATGAAATAATAGAATATAAAATCTTTATTCTCTATCATATAAACACCTACCTAATAGTATTTAATATCGCCATTTTAATTTGTCATAACAAATAAGAGAGTTGAAACAATTTATATGCTGATTCTGTCGTATAACGTTCCTGTATCCACGACGCCCCACCGACTAAGGCTCACTAGGAGCCTTAGTCGGTGGGGATGTGTCCGCCAAGTTCCTCGCCCCTGCCAATCCCCTTCGGGCGGACCGAGGAGCCGAAAGGCTCCGAAGCGTGGATATGATGTTATAAGATATCCCTGCCTTCGAAGCTTATGCTATACCATTTCTCTCTTTCCATCTTTCAATTTGCCTTTGAAACTCTTTGGAACTAAATATGCTTTCTAGTTTTTGAATTTGAATATATTCTATTTCATCTGATTTAATTGCACCTATTACTCTACTTTCTAATGCTAGGTAACGTTCCTCTTTATAAATTTTTATAAGTTGATCTAGCATATCGTCCGACCAAGTTAAGTTGTAAAAATGAAACCAAATAATATGCTCCTTTACACTTGAAGCAATATTGATTTCGTCCTTATTTTCAGTAATTAATTCAATAGTTGATTCATGCAATAAGCTATGTATTTCATGTTGGTCGCTGATGTCCATTAAGTTAATTTGCTTTTCAATTTCTTTATATTTCTTTTGAACTGCCGCCATATCAATCGTTTTAATTATTGTACTGAAATCAGACATTAAGATTCACCTTCAATTATTAATTATGCGGGGATTTCTTATAACGTTCCTGTATTCACGACTCGACGCATGTCGAGTGTCCGGCGATTGCCGGGCCAAGGGCGTATGCCCGCAGCGTGAATATTATGTTAGATGAAGTTCAAGTCTTCTCAGAGAATACCTACAGAATAATCATTGAAAATAAATCTATACTAATTGTTTTTTTTGTTTTATAATCAGATTATATTATAAAAGAGGGTGATTATTATGATTACCGTACAGGAAGCAGCAAAGAATTTGCTTGATGAAATTAAACAACCATTATCTTCAAAAGAATTAGCTACGCTAATTCTCGATCGAAAATTAGTATCAAGTTCGGCTAAAGACCCTGTATCATCATTTGCTCAAACACTTGAAAGAAATATAAGAATGGATTCTGGGAACAGCCCACGTCTAGCATTCATTCAGACTAACGAAGGCCGAAAAATAACCTTGCCAGAAATTGATTCTATTGGTTTTGAAAGTAATCAAACTCAAGATACTTCAACAAAAATAACAATCAAGATTCCACAAAATCTGCTAGAAAAAATCAATTTAATCAACAGGATAGAACACTCAAACAATTTAGAAGATACCATCATCCGGCTCATTAAGAAAGGAATTTCTTCAAGCACTTCCGATATTATTAATAAATTAAAAAATGATTTTGAAGATATCTGATGGTTGCAAGAATTTCATCTAACGTTCCTGTATCCACGACGCCCCACCGACTTAAGGCTCCGCCAGGAGCCGGCTGCGCTTGCGTAGTTAGTCGGTGCGGATGTGTCCGCCTGTTTCCGCTTCCCTGCCGATCGCTTCTCGCGAACCGTGAGCCGTCAGACCCGAACGTGGATATGATGTTAGCTGAAGGTACACCTGCATGAAATACTAGAAAAGACCCCGTAGGGTCTCTGAATTTATTACTTTTTATTTCTAGGCTTCTTTTTCATTAATTCGTTCGCCATTTCGGCAGTCATTTGATAAAATTTCATTTCACTTTTAAAATTTGGGATGTGTTCTCTCTCCACAACATTAGGATTTGAACCCTCATTGCTTGTTCTCGGTTTAAACATAGGTACGTCTTGAGAAGAAGCACTATTTGAATTGTCGTCTTTTGGAATTAAGTCATCCAACTTATTATCTCCCATGTTACCCTCCTATAAATTTATATAAAATATATACATAATAACAGCCAATGTTATTGATACACTAATTAAATAAATTCCCAGTTGATATAATCGTACTTTTTTATTATTTATTTCAGTATTGAATTTAGTATTTTCTTTATACAATCGAACCAATCCTACTGCAGTTTTATCAGACTCATACCTTAGCATATCATCAGTGATATCATCTACGTTAAGTCTCTTGTATTTTTGTATTGAAATTACTTTTATAAAAATAATAATAGCAATCAATAATATTACAATCGATAAAATTGCAAATACAATAAACAATGTCTGGGGTAGAGCATCCATAACATTATTTACTTTCTTTTTTGTTATATCTGTCAATTTCAAAAATGAAGCAATAAATGCCAAGAGGGCAACCGAGACTGGCAAAAAAATATTTACCCTTGTATCAAGTATTTTTGAACGTTCGTCTTCAGAGTCATATTCTTTTTGGACAACAGTTAACAATAGTTCAGCAGATTGATATGTAATTGTTGGTGCTGTTGGTGCTGTTGGTGCTGTTGGTGCTGTTGCCTGATTCTGATCATTCATTTAATTGCCCATCCTTCATAAAATCACCTTATATTTTATAAATCTTGCCATAAAGAATAAATTATTTCAAGTAATATCTGCTATTTGTACTTTCAGCTAACGTTTCTGTATTCACGAAGTCCGACCAATGTCGGATGTGTCCGGTTGCAACAGATTCCTTGCTAAAATCTCCTGGCGGGTCAAGGGCGTGTGCCCGATGTGTGAATATTTTGTTAGGCGATGTTGCTGACATCTCTTATAGTCCATCAAAATTTCTTTGGAAGTCAATTACTATAACGGTGGTAAAACCCTCAAATATATGTTTAAACAATCATCATAATGGTTATATTTATGCCATTTTTTATTTGAAACTATTTCGCATTCAATTGGAAGATTAATACTAACATGCTCATCTAGTATCCTTAGATTAAAAATATTTTTGTTTTTAAATCTCTTCATTTCAATGTGATTAATTTTCCATATAATAGAGTATTCATTAATATCAAATGATGGATCTACCTCAACTTCTACTTGAAAAGAATCACCCGGTCTTAAATAGTTTCTAGTGTCTTTGGTAAGATCCCATCGCATACCGCTTCCAGGATCGTTATGATTGTATCTATACAATTCATTTCCTTTAGAATCAACTGCTCTTGTGATTAATGGTACATTATATTGCATGGCAATATTCTCCCTTACATAATAGTTCTTCAAGGAATCAATAAAGTCATTGGTATAGCAAATTACTTGTTCAGCGCTTCTGATCGATATTGGATTAGCGTGAGAAAGATTGTTTCGAATTGGAATTAATCTACCCAAGAATGTTCGAACTACTACATTTCCATCAGGATATGCTTCATTTAAAGGCTCATAAAATAAATCTTTATAGAACTTGGGATTACTCAAAATTGTTACTATATCATCGATTAAGAGTGCATCTACAAATCTTGAATATCTTCCAGGCTTACTTTCAAATCTTTTAATTACGCCTTCACGAATTGATTTGTTAAATAAATAATTGTCATCTGAGAATCGATGTGTAATGTATTCGCTACCGTATGTAGTACTGAACTTATCATGAATAAGTCGTTTAGACCAAAATTCAAACATTTCTAACTGTTGTCTGCAAATAGATCGTATCTCATCACTGGAGATTTCATTATACATTTGTGTCAATCCTTTTTTATTTAGTTATTAAAGCAATTTCGCCTAACGTTCCTGTATTCACGACCCGACGCATGTCGGGTGTCCGGCGTATGCCGGACCCAGGACGAATGTTCGCAGCGTGAATATTATGTTATGGGATGGACTTGCCTTTTTTGAGTTAGCTATCATGTCTAAAATCAAGTAAATAATGCAGTAATAACTGCGCCCATTACCCCACCAGAAATAGCTGCTATTACTGTTGCCGACACAACATTCACATTAAGTTTTTGATTTTCATATAGTTTAATGAGTTCAGTTACTTGACTGGTAGGATAATTTACTCGTTCATTGATCTCTCTATCTATATATGAAGAAAAGTGAATAATATTTCTTTTGTTTTTTTGGATGTAAGATTGATAAAAAATTTGGTCTTTTTCAAAATAACTAATACTAATAAAGAGATCATTAAGAATTCTATTAATTAAAAATAAATTTTTAATTTTTCTCCTTTCTTGCTTTAAGCTTATTAGAATGTCAAACTTCTCTTCAATTGAACTCCATTCCCTGCTTGATGACAAATTTGTATGCATCAATTCATAAAAGAATCCAAACTCATCGAGGATTTCAAGCGCTATATCTTCAAACGCCTCATCAACACTAGTATATCCGTTATACATTATGTTAATTTCATCATAAGATTTCGTTTCTAAAATTGAAATTTGGAACTTATCTTTTATCTGATTATTTTCCTTGATAAAAAAATCTCCATGAAATGGACTTGGTCCAAGAACTTGAAAATCAATAAATGATTTTATTTTCGAAAATTCTTTTCTGAGAAATTCACGTACTAGAACAACAGCACTGGAAGGATCTACATCTCCTCCATATGGCTCAAGAAGTTGCACGATTGCGACTGGAAAATAATAAGTATAATTAATTACAACCCTGAATTTTTCCGTTTTAAAAAGTTCAGGATTATGCTTTAAGTCTTCTTGAATTCTTTTGGGTATAAATATATCAAATGAAATTCTCACATTTCTTACATCAGGTTTAATTCTTCCTCCTAAAGACATATTGTCATAAATAGAACTACTAATTTCTTTTGGAAAATCATAATCTTCTTCATCTAATTCAATTTTTATTTCACTTATATTTGATATAGCTTCGAATGTTTTTTGAAGTTCATTAAAATATCCACCTACAGTAGTAGCAGTTCCTGCTTTCATTCCAAAATTGAAACATCCTATCCCAAACGAGATTTCAGAAGTCATTTTTTAATCTCCAATTCCTACTAAAATATAAGTATATATATCTATTTTTAACTTTATCGCTTTATGTACTTTCAATCAGCCTTAAGTCTGTCCGATAACGTTACTGTATTCACGACCCAACGAATGTTGGGTGTCCGGCGAATGCCGGGCCAAGGACGAATGTCCGCAGCGTGAATATTATGTTAGCTGAAGTTACTATCTTGTATATTCTAATCAATATTCAATAAAATTTAATTCGATATGTTCAGCTAAATATTCGATGCCCTTTTCCTCGTCCTCAACTTTTTCACAAACTTCGCTTGTGGTACTTGATATTAAATACACTTGATTGTTAGGCAGTCTATATTCAACCTCAAGCTTTTCAGAGAGGGAATAATACCATAAATTATATGTGAACTGTGAAGAATGGAAGGCTCTAGTTTCAGCGTCGCTTTCAATAATTAATTCACGAAGCACTAACTTTGTACATTCTTTATTTGTAATAAAATCTATAATTTTAAAGCCTTGAGCTGATATGCTAGATGCAAGTGTAATAAACCATATTTCCGGTCTGATTTCACTATCAACTAACTCAAAATCACAATTTGTTAGTAATATAGAATCTTCATTATCGCAAAGAAACAATTTGTGGGTTAAATTTAATAAATCTAATGTTTTAACAACACTTTGAAGAGTTTCCCACAGCTCTTCTTTTGCCAAAATTATTGTCTTTCTATTTTGTTTTGATCCATACTCGCACCAAACATTTTCTCCTTTTATTCTATAGCTATGATGATAAGCTATATTCCTCCAATCAGATAATTTTAGTCCTCTTATTGAAAAAATATCGACAAAACTTGCATCTAATAATAATTCACTATTAATTACTCCTAGGTCCTGTTTCATTACACTTTGAATTTCGACTACTTTTCCATTCACTAATTTATTCATACATAAAAATTCTATTAAAACGCTTTTAGATAACCCTTCAATAATGCGACCTATGTCGTTAATCACAGTCTCCACATATTCATGAAAATCGAACTCATTCTTATCATTTTGTGTAAGTAGAAAACTCCAAAGTCTATTATCTGACTCTGCATGTTCATTAAGGAGACTTGTTATAATTTCTACACAAACATTGCTATTACAATTCATAGCAGTACGATACATTTCTAGAGATTGAATAAGTATACTTATAAAGAAATCATCATTACGATACTTACCGAAATGAATCCAATCACTTACTAAGTTCGCAGTCGAATATTTGATAAGTTTATCTTTATTAACAAAAAAACGTCCTAACTTATCAATAACATCTTCTTTAATTTGTTCAGGTGTTATTCCTAATTCTATTAATTGTAATATCGGACTTTCATTTTGAACTATATCAATAACTTTTTGGATTCCTTTCATTCTATATAACTCCTTTAATTTTAGTGATTTCAGCTAACGTTCCTGTATTCACGACCCGACGCATGTCGGGTGTCCGGCGTATGCCGGACCAAGGACGAATGTCCGCAGCGTGAATATTATGTTATGTGTTGTTGCATACATACTCGAATTGCTCTCAAAACATTACTGAATCTTTTCTTTTTAGTCACTAAGCATAGGCTCATTCTTTAATTTTCAGTTTTTCCAGTAATCTTAATAATTCTTTAAGATCGTTTTCACTTAAGGGAAGATCTAATGAGGTGTCATCCATGCATTCGAAATAATCTCTTTCGATCTCTTTTGTATGTAAAGGAAATGCGCAGATACCTATTCTATCGAATAACACATGATAATTATTATGTTTTGCATCTCTATCGAATGCCTGTAATGATATAAAATACGAGATATTCCCTTTAGTTGCTTCTACCCATTTCCAATTAGTTAAGTCGAATTCTTTATCTAATTTCCCTCCATTTGTATAATTCGAAATTCCTTTACCTTCCTTGCTTCCTTTTTCGACTATATAGCCATTTTGATCTAGATAAAATTTGATTCTCTTTCGTTCTTTTTCACGAAATGATACATATTCTTTTTTTGCTTCGAGAAAGTCATTTGTATATTTATAATTATCGAACATAGACTTTACCTCCTAATAGTTTTTCACGTAAAATCCATAACAACAGATACCATTGATCTGTATCTTTGTTAAAGTTCATAAGTTTTATTGAATTTGATTTTTATGTACTTGTAGCGCAATTGCACATAACGTTTCTGTATTCACGACCCAGCATATGCTGGGTGTCCGACGTATGTCGGACCAAGGGTGTATGCCCGTAGCGTGAATATTATGTTATATGCTGCCTGCGCACTTCCAGATTCTTTTAATCTTATTTGATATTTCCCTTCTTCAATTCGAAATTCTATCTTAAAACTATCTAATAATTCATTGAAAGATTATGAATTTTCTTTATATTTTGTATTGTCTATTTCAATTCGCAAATAATAATCGAATAGTTTTTTGATATGCTGGAAATCGTTTAGTTTCCTTAAAAACTCACTAAAGTAATCAATAAAACTATCAATATGAACGTGGGATTTATGCATAAAAGCCCGTAAGAACATAATTTTATGAGAATCCATTATTCTTTAAAATACGAACTTGGTACTTGCTCCAGTAACACATCCACAGGTTTTTTACGTTCTCTAATAATTCTCTTAGCCATAGAATCTAAATCTTGATATATATCGTCTTCTTTATATCCGAGAGCGTATAAATGTCTTCTCATATTAAAAGCTTTAATCTCATCTCTGCTTATTATAATTTTGACGATGTCGTTAGACCTATTCTCAAAGTATTCTTCGACGGAATGTTCATCAAAATGTATTGTAAAATGACCTTTCTGAGCTATTACTCTTCTATTACTAAAACTCGGATTAATTGCAATAACTCCTTTCCTCTCTTCATAACGTGCAATTTCATGCAGATTTATATCAAGATCAATAGTACGGTACTCACCTATAGATATTCTATTTAGCTCAGCAGGATTAATTGCCCATATAACTCTATGGTCATCTTGGTCTTCGAGCTTCAAGCTACTTAATGCAAAATAACATGCTACTAATGGTGATTTAGACCAATCTAATAGCCTTGTGGGCAATCCATAATGTTGCATTAAAGAATACAACTCAAGATGGTTTGATGACTTGATATCTGAATACATAATATAATTGGTTAAAAAATCTTGTATTATTGATTCTTCATATTGTTCATCTACAATATTCCTATAATGCCCAGGTATCAGTTTGTACTTTTCACGACTCACCCCCCGATACCAAATTTCATCTATATTGCATTTAAAGTCCTTACCAAGCTTTTCTGTAACACTCAATAATTCAGAGAGCGATTCGATTTCATACACCTTAATATCTGTCATTAGAGTTCTCCCTATAATTTGGATTTTCATTGTAACTTAGTCCATAATGTCCACTAACTTTCTTTTAGTCACGATCCGACGTATGTCGGGTGTCTAGCGAATTCCAGACCAAGGGTTAATGTCCGCAGCTTGAATATTATGTTATATGCCGCCTCTGCCCTTCCAATTTCTCTTAATCTTATTTGATCTTTTCCTTCTTCAATTCTATGCTTTCTTTCTATCTTTCTCCAATGATTTTTTAACTCTTCCTCAATCTTTTTCAAATTTCCTTTGGTTTAAAATGCTTTTTAAACTTCTTTTTTTCACTCGTTTGATCGGAAGCGACACGGTTCTTCCGATTTCCATTATTGACCTCCGAATTTAATCGTTCTTATATCTTTAAATTCTTTGATTTTTCTATGCTTTTCCCCTAAACCAAAAACGCCGATAGGGAACTCGGCGCTTCGCAATCTATTCTTCCCCTTATGTTTTCCCAGTCTTTCAGGTTGCATATAACGTTCCTGTATTCATGAACCCCGAAGGGGTTGTCTGCTGAAATTCCTCCTCGAAATCCCTCCCGCAGACCAAGGCTCCGTTAGGAGCCCCTGCTTGAATATTATGTTATACGACGGAATCTCTTCTCGAAACGGCTCTCACTATTTATTTTCTTCTGGTACATATTCGATCAAATCAGACAACTTACAATTAAACGTATCACACAACTTGAATAGTGTTTCTAATTTTGTTGTTTCTATATTCGTCTCCCTATATAACTTGTTGATTGAGTTACGACTTAAGCCTGATCTCACCATCAATTCCGTTATATCATCTATTCGATGTTCTGCCATGAGTTCTCGTATATTGCACTTGATTACGTTCATCTTTTCCCCTCCATAGCTCTATCTTATCTTCCACATTAGTAACCATCAACGAAAAGCGAAGTTTTAACTCTATAAAGTCAAATATTCACCTTGTAATTGATCTCATAAGGTTATATAATAACTCTGTAGGGTTAATTTACAGGAGGGATACTTTATGATCAATGCATTAGAATCATTAACAGAACCGCTTATAAGAATACGTTTAGAATTACTCTATGCGGAGCTTCTGGAGTATCATAAGGAGTACACTCAGCTTTCTGCAGAGACAAATCAATATTTCAAAACACTTCGTGATGCTCTGCCCGATCAACTTCAACATACGGTTTTTCTTTACGAAGATGCCCAAATTTCTCTACAATCCATCCTAGAAAGAAATATTTACATACAAGGTTTCAAAGATGCTCTACTATTATTTAGTGAATTGCAAAATTCTAGTATTTAGAGGATTATATGACCCTCTATTTCTATTATTTTCGATTCTGTCGTATAACAATACCTGATTCACGACCCAGCGCATACTCGCTATTCGGCCCCAACCAGACCAAGGACGTAGGTCAGATGCCTGAATATTATGTTATACGACAGAATCACTTCTTGAATATACTTTCACTTGTTCTTCAATCTATCATTGTTAGTTTAAATCATCTTTTTTATTTCATTTATTGTGCCCACTGCAGTCGACATCAATTTACTCATAGTAGAAAATTGAACCCAAATACTTTTCTTAGATTTATTTAAGTTCTTCTGAATAGGTGGTATTGCTGACAAAAGTTCTTTTACCTGTTCTATGCCTTGACTAGATTCTTCAAGTATTGAACTCACTTTATTAATAGACTCTAAAAACTCAGGATCTTGTGAAAATGATGCATCAAATTGATCTACTAAAGAAACCACTTTACTAAAAGTATCCATAAAATTATTTAAACTCGTACTTAACAAACCCACCTCAGGTTCCATTTTTGTAGCAAAACTATCCATGACCATCGCTGTTTTAGTTATTGCCATCTGAGTAAGACGTAGATTTTGTACATCGCTAAATTTTGTAACCTCTTCAGTTCTTTCCTCAAGTTCGCTGATGAATTCGTGTATCAATGTCTGTATTCCATTCATACTGATCACTAAATAAAATGAACTTTGATTGAGATCAGTGTATAAATCTAACAATCCTTCTTCTACTTCCTCTTCTTCAAAAATATTATCTTCCTGCTTGAGCGTTTCAACTTGTTGAGAAGATAAGTTGTGTCTAGAATACCATCCTTTAATTTTCATCATTAAATGCATTCTAACAAGACTTTCGAAGTTTTTACTTTCCTTATAACTCCAATAATACACTCCCTCGTTGCCCAAACTAGATCGAAAATCTTTTATAACCTGGATTTGCGCAACGTCAATATCGCTTATAGATATAGGTGCGTCGTTAAAATAAAACATTATCTCTACATCTTCACCTAATTTTGCTCTATCATATGCTCTTTTGAATTCTTCAATTGTTCCTGAATCTGCCCGAGAAGTTTTCGATCCAGCCCTTGACCACATTATTCCAATGAAAATATCATAATCATCATTAATTTGTTGATTAATTATGTCTTGAGCATCATTGCCCAGTACTGAAGGAGAGGTGTTTTTCTCCCACTTCACAAGTTCGAGACGAAGGTTATAAACATCCGCAATTATTTGATTTAATTCATCAATTACACCTTCCAACATTATTCTTTCCTCTACAACATCACTCGGAGAACCGATAAATACTTTTAATAATTTAATGTTTTCCATTTGATGAACCTCCAAAATAGATTTTTTGAAAAAGATTTTATATTTCATTTTGATTCTGTCGTATAACATCTAATCTATGTACTTCGTAAATATCATAAATCCTAACTGATATCAGAACTACGTATATGATAACCTATGAGGTGATTTATGCGAAGAAAAATTTGGTGAAAAAGGGAAAATTATTTGATACACATTTCTTCATATCCCTACGATCCAATGAACTTTGAATACGTCGAGTATTTTCAATGTCAAATGTCAAAACAAAAAGGAAGGCCTTTCTCATCCCGTAGGGAGACAAGCGACCTTCCGATGCCTTATTAATTCTTTACCGGAGATACACTACTAATCAATTTGTTCTAATGAATAATAATAAACCATTGAACCAGCTACTATTTCATCTGGTGATATCCCTTTCCCTAAACATATACCGATATTCTTTTTACCAACAATCGAATGATTGATTTGAGAAGAAATAACATCATATATCTGCTCTTCCCCATCCATTGTTTTAATCATGATCTGTTCACCGATCATCTCTTTGATTGTTGACGGAAGTAGTTCATCCAACTCTTCATTGGCCCCCATGACGATGGTTCCGAATTCCGGTGTATCGAAGACTAACCCCACGCCAAACAGCATTTTAGTTTCCATTGTAAGGCCTCCTTATCTCTGATCTATGAATAGCTCGCCTTTGATATCTCGCACTCTGAGATCGGCATTACGAAGTCTAACCATCGCATCTCTCAATAAAGCATATCGTTCAGTAGAATTGAGTTCAGGAGCAAACCTTGCTGCCCGGATACTTGCCTGAGCCTCATCAAGAGCATAGTTTCTTTTGATGACTTCAGGAGGAAGATCATAAAGTGGGAACGATCTGCCTGCGATAGAAGCCTCATAGTGCCCAACAATCTCGTGAGCTAGTGTAGCATTCATTGAAATGCGTGTATTCGCACTCAAAGTCCCTACTCCCGGGGCTGCTGCTGGTAAGACATCCGTATTGATGACCAAGCGATTATACATCATGCCTGTATTCCAGGTATCATAATAACCAGGTTGTGCGATTAAGATATTTTCTTCGGGGAAATCAAGCTTGTTCAAGTAACTCTTTATCTCAATCTTTTGGTTATCCGTCAGCGGAAGCTCATTGCGTTGTCCGTCACTGAGAATCTGTCTAAAATCTACCGCGCCATCGTATTTGACAGGGGTATCGATATGCAGCTTAGGTTTGAAAACAGAGCTGACGCCTAATACCATACCACCTGTACCAAGCATACTTGCCCAATGTTCACTTGACCAAGCATTTGTAGGCAAAACGGCTTCCCTAATCGTTCCATGGACTCCAAATGTCAACCAGTTCAGTGTGTCTTGAGGCGACTCTAAAGCTTTGTCAGCTCGATCAACATACCCGTTTACGAGTCCACTTGGAATACCAAATGTCCAGTAATCCAGAAATCCGCCTACACTATCATATCTCTTCTGATATCGGTCATCTGCCGATTGTATAAATGCTTGTCCTAGCTCTTTTAAACTATCTACAGACTTCTCAACTGCATTCCGATCGTCTACACCTTCCTGTGGGCCACAAGCATTCGGTGGTGGTGGTAAACAGTTTATGTCTACTTGCCCTTCCGACCCGTGATCAGCTTGGAGAAATCGTTCTCCATGGTTATGTAACACAGTTGATATTGAACTCATAAGTGTGACAACTTCAGTCATAACAATCTGTGACTTCTTGAAATCATAGTAGAACCTTTCTCTAGTACTCCCATCCCAGTTCGCTTCAATATCAGTCATACTTCGCAGAAGACTTTCATTCATGTGTTGAAGAGTAGTATAAGCTGTAGAGAACTGTTTACTAATTGCGAAAAGTTGCTCTGGCGTAACCATAATTCTCGTCATAGAATACCTCACACCTACTAAAGAAATATTTAGTTTCTGAATTCAGGGAATATCTGGATTTTACCGTTCATTTATTAACTGTGTCAAATACCTGTAGCAATAAGCCAGTGAGAGATCTAAACTAGAGCCCTGATCATTTTTGTTGTTACCTTTGACTTTGTTTATATACTTGTCCAACTAATTTAAAGACAGCAGGTCCCGATAAGGAACTGCTGTCTTTATGTCTTTGTAATTGACCTCACTTAATATCACTTATATATAGGAGTCATCCGCAAGCCTTTGTAATGTTTGAAATATCTATATTTAGCTTCTGCCCTTCTAAACATACAAATTCCATCCCACAATAAAAGCAGCCAAGATAGCAGCCGAGATGCCAGACATGATGTACATCAGCTTTTGCTTTTTGCTGTAACTGTTCTTCCACAGTTTGTACATAAGCAAGCCAAGATACGCGACTGCTAGAACCACATATAGTAGATTAAACATTAAATTGATTCTTAACGAAGAATAAGCGGGATAACTTGGGAGTTTCGAATGTATGATTAGAAGGTTAAGAGGAAGTACCGCACCTGCGAAATTAATGGCAAGATAATATTTATCAAAATGGGTTGGAGGATTTCCCCGTTTATTTCGTTTGTAAAGTAGCATCCGAATTAAATATCCGATCAACACACTTAAAATGAAAAGGATGGCTAGTATGACAGGAATAAAAGATATTACAATCAAGTTCACCTTCAAATTCGATACAGGCAAGTAATCCATGTAAGGAGTGTAGGAAATTTTCTCAACAGTGCCATTATGCTCGACCACATTATAAAGACTACTTAACTCCGCTTTTGAAAATTTGGTTATATCAAGCTGCCTGAATAAATCGGTAAATCTAGAGGCGGTCCGTCGTGCGGATTGAAAATATCCTCCTCCTTCAGAAGTAACCGAATTAACGTATGCGCTGTTACCGAAGATTTTGCTAATAAGCCCGTAATAATAGATTTCCTCAAACGCAATGTTTGTCATGACCACCATTCCAAATTTGGATGCTGGATCAAAGACAACTTTGCTTGAAAATCCTTTTAAATTCCCCTCGTGCAATAGTGTTGGTGCCCAGTATTCCATCTCAACGAATCCATGCGCAAACCGAGGAATCGAAGTCCCGTCATAATATAGACTTGTTGACAACATTTCGTCTAACGTATCCCTCTTCGCAAATAATACATGGCTATCATCAACAGGCATCAGCGCTGCAAGAAATTTCCCTAAATCTTCTGCTGTCCCGATCGCTGCCCCTGTAGGATAGAACGTTACGAATACTCTGTTCTCAGGGATCCGTTTCAAATCTTTCGTATACCCTTCAACCTCATTCCTTCTTTGCACGATGTCTGGACGATCTTGCCCCGTTGGATGAACCGTAGTGTCGTTCATATGAAGCGGTTCAAAAATATGTTGATTAACATATTCATAATAAGGTTGTCCACTTACCAATTCCACGATGTAACCGGCTAATCCAACGCTATAGTTTGAATAGCCGACGACGCTATTCGGTTTATATATCTGTTTCGGCTCATTTTCACGCAATGTTTCTCCTAAATCATAATTTTTATTCTCTTCGTAATAATACACTTCGGTCACTGTTTGATCTTCCCAACCCGCATTGTGATGCATCAGGTTCATTAGGGTTATCGGATCATCGTATTTCAGCTTTTTGAAAAATCCCTCTGGCAGATATTCTTGGATATCCGTCTCCAAATCGAGTTTTCCTTGTTCGACAAGTTGCATCACACTCGTATAGACCAACAGCTTAGAGATCGAAGCCCATTCAAAGACAGTAGAGGTATCCGCCTTTCGCTGATTCTCAATATCTGCGTAACCGTATGCCTTATTCACAATGGTTTCGCCATCTTTGATCGCCACAACCGAAACAGCAGCCGTATACTTCTCATACGAGGCAACATACGCATCAATCGTTTCCTCTAAATTGGATAAAGGAATCCTGGATGGTGTAGCCTCAGCCTGTTCTTCTTCAGCGTGGACAGGTACCGCTATTGCTATAATTAAAAACACGAGTGACAGAACACAGGCGATTACTTTTTTTACATTGTGATAACTACGATCTCTCTGGCGATTTTTCTGCATTAGCTTCTCTCCTTTTATTTTAAATGTTAATTACATACTCTTTTTTTTCACGTATGCGTTTTCAAAAGAGTACACATGAATTAAGTAAGAATTTCACCTTTCCAATTAACGATGTTTATTTCTTTATCTTTCAATAGTCACCATTCAATGATTTCACCTATCAATTCGGGCGTGATGATCTCATCGCTCCATTTCGGTGTTAGTACTCTTCTGTATCCTATATATTCTTTGGTCCAGCCTTCGAATTCTTCTCCTCAGAAACAATATGTAATGTGATTATTCCTTCGTTGTTAGCATCCGGATCAACATACCAATAAAATAATCCATTGGAACGAACGATTTTAATCGCATTATTTTTTTCTAAATATCCTTCATTCATCACACATATCCATCCTCAGGTTCACCAACTTCAAAGCCCAACAATTTTGACGCTTCCAACTTAAATGTTTCTACCCAAGACATCCAATCATCATTATTCATCTGTGCGTAAAATGCTAATCCGCTAGGCTCAACGGATGCTTCAATAAAAACATCATCCTCTTCAGACCCAAACCAATATGGAATTCCCTTTTTATAACCAATCCACCCTGGCATACTCTCATACACTTTAGAAACTTTATCCCATACCTCATCAGGCAGATCATACCTTATATTTAGGTTGCACTGTTGAGAATTTATATTGTTCATTTACATTCTCTCCCTCTACCTTAGACGTATATGAAGATATACCTCTATTTTTATGTAAAGTACTACAACTCTTCCACCACTTGCTCAAAGTTGCATCTCTTGATCCTTATACACTTTTTTCGTTATCGTTTTTGTATATTTCAATCTAGTGATTTCAACCAGTTCATTTGGCTGCATCATATTCAGGATAGGACTATCTTTTATTAAAACTTTGCTATTACCTCGTCCCAATCCTTTAACTATAATGATATTTTTATTCTTCTTCACATCTACAATTTGTCCGATCGTTATGAACTGCTCTTGTTTCTTGAGATCAAGGTGTGTTAAAAGTCCAAGTCTACAAAGTATAATGCAGCCAAACATATATCCTACAGTTGTCCATGCAGGAGGAAGGATGATTCACAAGGTAACTGGTAGTTACTTGAATTATGATTATAAACATAAATAGAACGATGAATAGAAATTGCTTTTTTAATTTGCCTTTAGCTTTTTCGTTCATAGTCTCTCCTTATCGGTTATATGGTACAGATGGCCATTGCCTTCCACAAACTACTTATAAATTGTACTTCATTTTAATTCTTTCATATAACTTAAAATCCGTATTTCTATTTACAATCTCTCCAATTAACTCCTTCCATTTATTTTCAATCCACTTAGGACTTTGTTCTTTCAGAATATCCTCGTTAAATTGACTATCAATATACTCCAAATCTTGTTTAAGAATCCCTATATCCTTAATCTGTTGATTTCTCGATTCTTTTGCTGGCAAGCCTCCTTGTGGCAAATACCTATAGATCACCGAGAAAATATGAAACAAGAACTATATGTAAAGATGATTGAAGTAATACAAAATTTCCAAATTGATGAATATCGTTAATTTTTAAACTGGTTGTATTTTCAGTTATTGATTTCTCTTTATATAGTGTACACCGCAAAGGTGAATAACAAATTATCGGAGGTAATAATTATGGCAATCGGCGATCCACTTACTTCAAAATCTCAGCTTAAAGGGCGGGACAGTGTTGATCTTTTGGCAAGAACTTTGTATGGCGAAACCCGTGGCGACTCTGCCTCACGAGTGGGGGTAGCTTACGTTATCTCCAATCGGAAGAGCAACAGCACCTATAACGAGTTTAAAAACTTAAATTCCATTGAAGATGTTGTCCTCGCACCCTATGCTTTCAGTTGCTTTAACGATGGTGATCCTAACTTGGCACACTGCCTCAAACCAGATACAAGCAGTGCTGCATGGAAGAACATTGTCAATCTGGCTTCCAACTTGAGTAGCTCTTCCAACCCAATCGGCGCAAAGTGTTTTTACAACACGAACACCCGATTTGACGAACTCAGTTATACGCAAAACGGGAAACTTTATTACAAATTCCCTGGTGGCAGCACCGTACAGATTAGCTCCAAGATCTCCATCGGTGCTCACATGTTCTTTGATTATATCGTCAATTAAATTAAAAAAAGGCTGACCCATTGGTCGGCCTTTCCTTCTTACTCCTTGATGGGTTTTGCTTCAATTTGATCAACAATGAATTCATTCTTAGCGCTGTCATATTTATATGACACATTAAAGTCACACACAAATATTGGTGACACTCCGACAGAACCAGGGATATTTAGCTTTATTGTTTGATTCTCAAGTGTATAAGTCACTACACCACCAAAAGCCAATTCTTTCTGATCTGGTGCTGCTATTGCAGATTTATTTTCAAACTTTAGTTCTTTACCTTGCGTTATAACTGTAACAGCTATTCCATCATCCTTTTTAGCAACATGTGATTCTATATGATTGGCCACGATATCCTCATAGCTTTGTACCTTAATTTCAGATAAATCATCAGCATTAATCACATGAATTTCAAAGTTATCTAAACCGGTTCCTTTACCTGTTTGGATAATAACTACAGCCTCTTCCTTACCATCACTCGTTAGATCCGTATAAAACAGCTGTGGCTTTGTACCTGAATCAGGGATTTTCCAATCAAAGTCCTTTTTTGACCCATTAACGTCCAATGTTACACCTTCAATGACCTTGTCCATTTCTTTATTGGCGTACAGCTTTACTTTCTCATCTTTTGTAGCCTCAATTAATGCTCCACTGGAATTCTCTTCAGATTGACTAGTTACTTGTTGACTAGCGGGTTCAGATGAATTCTGAGTAACCGGTTCCTGTTTATCTGATCCACATCCCGAGAGCAAAAATACACTCAATAATACTACTATTCCCAACTCTTTTTTCAACTTCATTTTCCCCTTTCATCTTACCTAACACAAATTATATCAAACCCAAAAAGTTCATTAATTACACTCTAATTACAAAATTTAAAATTTCAGTTAAATTTATGTTAACATATTTGAATATATAAACCAAACAATTAACTTGACTCTTAGGATATCCCTCTGCATTAGAAAAGTACTTTCCTTTACCCAAAACATATGATATTCCTTTTGCCGCCTATAGAATGATTACTAACTTCGATTGCTTGCTCTTCCCCGTTCGATTTTTATGATAAATTGGTCACCGATCATCTCTTTGGTTGTTGAAGGTAAGTTCATCTTTCGTGTATCTCCTTATGGATTATCAATTTAATGTAAAATAAATGTTAAATTTTAGTAAATAAGTCTTGAATTCAGTTCTTTCATAATGTTTTAAATCTCTCTTCTACTTAATTTCTTAAATGCCAAGTATTCCTGCTCGGAATTCATATAATTTAATATCATTTCCGCACATACAGCTGAGCTAAGCTCTTCCGTGTTCACTTCCAGATCATATTCATCATAGGAATATATGTAGTCGAACTGGGAATGGGCAAGTCCAATCGCGCGATCTCCTCTGTTCTGCTCTCTTCTGGCGAGTTCTTCTTTCGAACAGTGTACGCCTACAAACAATATCGGATATTCCGAAAGCAAATCATAAAATCCGTTAAACCACTTGTCATTGCTGATGACCGTATCCACGATAACATTCAAACCCATTTCCGAAAACAGTTTAATGCTTGCATAGTACAACGAGCAAATTGGATCGAAAAGGATATCTGTCATCACATGAGGTTCCAATTCTCTTGTTGGTTTCATATCGGGATATGTAGTATCGATGAAATGATCATAATTATGGAGAAATTGATCTACAGACAGATGATGAAATGGAATCTCTCCCTGTTTTTTCAATTCCAATGCGATGCTTGTCTTCCCCGAACTGGACGTTCCGTTCAAAAATATAATGAGTCCTCGTTCCATATTTATCACCCTTATCTATGAAATAGTCATTTTTCTCTAATCTCTCTTCTGTAAAAAGCTCATCTTCGAATTCAATCATTCTTTTCCCGAAGATCCTCCATGATCTGAATATCTATTTTCAACGCTGTTGCCAACCCCTCCAAGGTAAGTCCTCTCGTGTTTTCCGTTCCTTCTGTGTACGGTGACTCCGCAGCCTAACCATATAAACAACGGTCTTCACAGGCCCGTCTTGGATCATCGATCATCCATTCCATTATGGATTATGATCGATTGAATCTCAGGTTTTCCCGCATTAACCTAGAAATACATTGTTAATTCTGTCTCGATCATAATCTAAAATCCAATGATTAAATTCTTTATAAATATCCATTAGCTCTTCTCTTGATGCTGAAATAACATCGCAGCCCCTATCATCATAGATATGAAATATTGTTTTCTTACTTACTCAACTTTCGCAGCTCAAATCTCCAAACAAACCCTTGATATAGCTGGGTAAACCAGAGATCCATTCTTGTAGTTGACAAAAAACGGCCGTTTT
>NZ_JBHVMZ010000010.1:0-267255 GCF_042796655.1 Paenibacillus sp. NPDC057886
AAGACCCCTTGAAGACGACGAGGTAGATAGGCTGGGGGTGGAAGTGCAGCAATGCATGGAGCTGACCAGTACTAATCGGTCGAGGGCTTATCCAAGATATGCAGGTTGTAAGTCGCACATTTCGTTTCGGATCTAGTTTTCAGAGAATAAACTCTGAATATGCGCTGAACCATTCATCCACACAGTCGTGTCGGACCGAATGGAACGCGAATGCATTTGTTACACAAATGCTCGTTTGGTGGCGATGGCGGAGGGGTTCCACACGTACCCATCCCGAACACGACCGTTAAGCCCTCTAGCGCCGATGGTACTTGGACCGCAGGGTCCTGGGAGAGTAGGACGCCGCCAAGCGAACTCTTTCATCATACATAGAAAACAAGCTATGCATGTTAACGTTGTAGGATGAATTGCATTTGCGATGCAAATGCATGATATTCCCTGATAGCTCAGTTGGTAGAGCACTCGACTGTTAATCGAGTTGTCACAGGTTCGAGCCCTGTTCGGGGAGCCATTAAGGCCCGTTGGTCAAGGGGTTAAGACACCTCCCTTTCACGGAGGTAACAGGGGTTCGAATCCCCTACGGGTCATAGCTATATTTATTAGCTTAAAAAAGGGATGAGAATCCCAAAGGTTCGTCGGAGGATAAACTTCGTTAGCAATGGCTTCGCAGTCTCGAACGAAGTGAGAGTATCCCCTACGGGTCATATATGGAGGCTTAGCTCAGCTGGGAGAGCATCTGCCTTACAAGCAGAGGGTCGGGGGTTCGAACCCCTCAGCCTCCACCATATAGATTTTTAAATAACGACGCGGGGTGGAGCAGCCCGGTAGCTCGTCGGGCTCATAACCCGAAGGCCGCAGGTTCAAATCCTGCCCCCGCAATTATACTTTCTTTTTGAGAAAGTGATCTGGAACCGTGGTGTAGTTGGCCTAACATGCCTGCCTGTCACGCAGGAGATCGCGGGTTCGAATCCCGTCGGTTCCGCCATTTTTATCTTATTTACCGCTTGCGGACGTGGCTCAGCGGTAGAGCATCGCCTTGCCAAGGCGAGGGTCGCGGGTTCGATTCCCGTCGTCCGCTCCAATATTATTTGCGCCCTTAGCTCAGCTGGATAGAGCGTTTGACTACGAATCAAAAGGCCGGGAGTTCGAATCTCTCAGGGCGCGCCATTATAACTTTATACGCCGGCGTGGCGGAATGGCAGACGCGCTCGACTCAAAATCGAGTGGGAAACCGTGGAGGTTCGAGTCCTCTCGCCGGTATAGATAACGGGATGTAGCTCAGCTTGGTAGAGCACCTGGTTTGGGACCAGGGGGTCGCATGTTCAAATCGTGTCATCCCGATCTCAAAAAAGACGGACTATCTGTAAATAGATAGTCCGTCTTTTTATTTATGAATTGTGTCCTAAGCAATAATAACCTCTTAATTCATGACAACCTTTAATAAGGAATAGATATAGCTTCATCCTGTTAGTGCTCAGGCGCAGCGCATTGCTGGTGCCTGAGGTTGATTTTGCATAAACCCCAGTTCTTTCGGTCACAATAGGTTTAAAAAGTGATAGAAGGGGTTCATGTGAACACGTTTAACTTCAAAAAACAATTTAAGAGACGCTGGCGCCGGTGGAAACGAACAGTGTGGATGACTGCAGCTTTGGTTGCCGTAGCTATACTGGCTTACAGTGGTTTGCCGATTTCTTCTGCGATCGAGCGTTTACTAACGACCAATTTCAGTGAGGCTGTATCCGTAATGGGACCTGCTACGGGTGAACAAAGGTCTGAGCATGAAATTCAGACTTTGATGGAACAACTCGGGTCTGATCCGGACCGTTTAACGAGTGTTGTATTGGAGACGCAATATATCTGTGGGGTAGAAACGGAACAATTAGGTAAGATGGCGATTCCTCAATTGAAGATGCTGCTCGTTCAACATCCGGATTGGGATGCTCAGGTTGAATCGGCAGAAGTGTTACGCATTAAGCAGCATGTGGATGATCTTTCTCCATTATGTAAAGAGCAGGCGTATATTAGCATAGATGCTGTGGGTAATCTCAACCTTTATGAAGGACGACCCACAGAAGAGAAAGTTATCCGTACTTTTTTTCAAATGGACGTAGGCACGTTGGAGACTTCATTGCCTGAAGGTGTGTTGGAGCAATTGCAGCAGGGTATCCGTATCCAGGACAAGGATGAGTATGACAGTGTAATCTCTACGTTCAGCGATTATGCGGTGCATGAGGCCAATAAAGAAATCCGTTAATGGTGGATAAAAAAACAGGCTGATCTGGATTGAATGTATTTGTTTACATCGCGTAGAGGAGAAGTTCCTGATCGAAGGACATTCACAGATTTACAACATACGAAGTGAAACGAAGGACATCGAAAGATGTCCTTTTTGTCGTTCCATGACCGAAATACCTATATAGGACATAACGATTGTAGGTTATTCATGAATTCAGGCGAGTATATGAAAGGACAAAGTTTTTCCTGCCGTAGGGTCTATCTTTTGTTATAATGAAATGAACGATACATATGTTCGCTTTTGTAAGGGAGAGATGGATTTGCGTTTTTTGGGAATTGACCCGGGGATTGCGATTGTCGGTTTTGGTTTTGTGGATAAAATCGGCAGTAAGGTAACACCTGTACAATATGGCTGTATTCAGACAGAAGCTCATACCCCTGAAGAGGAACGGCTACTTCATGTATATGAGGGCATGGTACAGCTGATTGATAAATATAAACCGGACGCGGTAGCGCTGGAGAAACTTTTTTTCAATCGTAACGTCACAACAGCGATGTCTGTCAGTCAGGCTAGAGGTGTCATGGTACTGGCTGCTGCCCAGAAGGGACTGCCTATTGCCGAATATACGCCGATGCAGATTAAGCAGGCGATTGTTGGATACGGAAAAGCGGAGAAGCGGCAAGTGCAGGAGATGGTCAAAATGTTTTTGCGTTTGCAGGTGATTCCGAAGCCGGATGACGTAGCGGATGCTTTGGCTGTAGCAGTGTGTCATGCACACTCATATACATTAAATTCCAAGTTGAATGAGGTATTGCGAAAATGATTGATTTTCTAAGAGGACAGTTCGTACATCTGGAGAATGAATATATTGTGCTTGATGTGCATGGGGTTGGTTATCGTGTATTCTGTCCGAATCCTTTTGCATTTGCGAAGCAAGAAGGCGAAATTATGGTGTATACCCATCACCATGTACGTGAAGATGCAATGTTGCTGTTTGGTTTTGCCACTCGTGAAGAACAGAAGTTATTTCGCAAGCTGATCGAGGTATCAGGTATTGGACCCAAAGTTGCTCTGGGTATACTTGCTGGCGGTACGCCGGACCATGTCGTGACTGCAATTTATCAAGAGAATTTGACGTTCCTGACCAAACTGCCTGGGATTGGTAAGAAAACAGCGCAGCGCATGATACTGGACCTTAAGGACAAATTGGATGGTTTCGGTGCTGCCACGTATGCAACAGGTTTGTTTGCCCCTCCTTCGGAAGAAGCAGGAAGCGGCTCTGCCTGGGATGAGGCACGTGAAGGTCTTAAGGCGCTGGGTTATACCGACAGTGAATTGGATAAAGTATGGCTCAAACTGAAGAAAGGTGTTACTTCGGCCGATTCTGTTGATGTGTTGATGAAACGGGCACTGCAAATGCTGTTTACGGGATAATTAATTTTGCCTCTATAATAGAGCAGTAAGCCGCATAAAAAAGGTAGGGATGAACATGGATGACCGGATTATTTCCGCGAACCTGATGATGGAGGATCAAGCTGTGGAGCTGAGCCTTCGTCCCCGGTATTTGAATGAATATATCGGGCAGAACCAGGTTAAGGAGAATTTGAAAATATACATTGAAGCCGCCAAAATGCGTAATGAGGCGCTTGATCATGTGTTGTTATATGGGCCGCCTGGACTTGGTAAAACAACACTTGCCAATATCATTGCCAATGAATTGGGTGTTAACTTGCGCACAACATCGGGACCAGCGATTGAACGCCCAGGTGATCTGGCTGCGTTGCTCACAAACCTGCAAGAAGGGGATGTCCTGTTTATTGACGAGATTCATCGTCTTCATCGGACGGTAGAAGAAGTGATGTATCCCGCAATGGAAGACTTCGCGTTGGATATCATGATCGGAAAAGGCCCAAGTGCCCGCTCCGTACGTCTTGATTTGCCATCGTTTACGCTGATTGGTGCTACAACCCGTGCAGGCTTGCTGTCTGCGCCTCTCAGAGACCGGTTTGGTGTCATCAGTCGGCTGGAGTTCTACACGGTGGATGAGCTGGCCTACATCGTCTCACGGGCATCAGAGATTCTAGGAGTGGAGATTGTTGGTAATGCCGCCGAAGAGATCGCATTGCGCTCCCGTGGGACACCGAGGATTGCCAACCGACTGCTAAAAAGAGTGCGTGACTTCGCCCAGGTACGGGGGGATGGTATCATCACACAGGCTCTGGCGGAAGAAGCGCTGCAACGTCTTCAGATTGATCCGCGCGGTCTGGACGAGATCGATCACAAGATGCTCAAATCAATGATTAACAGTTTCCGGGGAGGCCCGGTGGGTCTGGATACGATTGCCGCTACGATTGGTGAAGAGAGTCAGACCATTGAGGATGTCTACGAGCCCTATCTGTTGCAGATTGGCATGCTTCAACGTACACCGAGGGGCAGAATTGTAACGGACCTGGCCTATCATCATCTGGGTTTGCCAGTTCCACCGAGAGACGCCAAATAATTGTGATTATATATCAATGAGATTCATCTTAATATACAACTTGGGACAAACATGAGAGGAGACTGATTGTGGGGAAAGCAATACAAACAAAGAAGTGGAGTCGGCGTTTGAAGGTATTGGCCGCAGCTTTGTTGACGGTAGGATGCCTGCAAGTGCCTGTGTATGCCGCTGAAAGTGATGGACAGATGATCCGGGTAGCCATGTTTGCGAACCTGGGAAGTACCTATAAATCGACTACACCACTGATTACGCTTGAGTCGAGTGGGAAATGGAATATCGGTTCGGCAAGCGGGGCAAGTATAACTCTTCCAGCAGGACAAATCCGTTTCAGTGCGGATGGATTCCGCGTCAAAGTGTTGGAAACAGCAGATTTCAAAACGGCGGCAGCAGCCGCAAAATTGTTGCAGGCCACTAGTGATAAACCGTTGTTGTTTACAACGTCTCTGAATGGTAAGGCGACCTATCAGCTCTACACCGGAAACTATGCAACAGAAGCGTTGGCTGGACAAGCGGTAGCACGTGTACAAAAAGTGGCTGAAACCCAACTAGGTGGGCAAAAACCAGCGGTGACGGGCAGCAAGCGTCTGTCTGCAGGAGTCTACAGTTCACTTCAAGAGGCAGAAGCGGCACAAGCATCCCTTTCATCGGCAGGAGTTAGTTCTTATACGGCTCTTCAACTGGATGGAGGGAGTCAAGGGTACGCCGTATGGGTGGGTGAAGCGTCATCAGATGCTGATCTGTCTGCATTCAAAAAGAGTGTGGAAGCCAGTGTTCCAGGGGTAAGCCTATCTCCCGTAAACAGTAATAGTGCTGCGCTTATCATCCGCCAGGATGCGGGGTTAAGCACGGATACACTTAAAACAGCCCCTCATTACACCATTGCTGGAAGTGAAGCCATAGCCTTTGTGCAAGGAGACGGCAGTGGAATCAAAGTGGTGGAGCGTTCCGGGCGGACGTATCGCGGTGACATGGAAATTAGCATTGTAAGCGGCGATTTGGCTTTGGTTAATGTAGTTCCACTGGAGCAATATTTATACTCTGTTGTTGGTGCAGAAGTTTATTCATCCTGGCCAGCAGAGGCGCTGAAAGTACAGGCTGTCGCTGCACGGTCTTATGCGCTTCAACAGGGAGACCGTTTCAAAATTGCTAATGTCGTGGATACCACGCTGAGTCAGGCATACAACGGAATGGGTTCAGAAAATGATAAAGTCTCCAGCGCGGTTGATGCCACCTCTGGAGAAGTCATCAAGAGCGGTGGTAAAATCGTGGAAGCTGTATTCTCTTCCAATGCAGGCGGACAGACTGCACATCCTTCCGAGGTATGGAACGGAGGCGCGGGGGTGTTCAATAATGTGGATAGTCCTGGAGATACATCGGCCCAAGCTGGATTACAGACATGGTATCATGTGCTGTTGAGTACAGGAGTCAGCGGATATATCCGCGAAGATAATGTAAAAGAATTAACGACCAAAACGGATGCGGGTTTAGCCAAAGTGACGGTTACTGCCCAAAATACCAATGTGCGTCCCGTTCCGTTAATTCAATCCAATGTTGAACCGGTAGCGAAAATGAATCCAGGCAACGAAGCTGTTGTTCTGGCCAAAGTACCGCAATCCAATGATTATGCTTGGGTAAGAGGACCGTTCACGTCAGCCCAGTTGGTTAAAACCCTGCAGGGTAAAACGACTTCTACTGTTCCATCCTCGATCTCAACGCTGGAAGTGACCAAGCGCGGGCCTTCAGGAAGAACACTTGAAGTTACAGCCAACGGCCAGCCTATGACGGTCAAATATGCAGATACATACCGCTCTGCTTTAGGTGGATTACCGAGTACTTTATTTGATATTGCAGGGACCGGAAGTTATACTGTATTAGGCGCTGACGGCAAAACAGCAAGCAAAACCGGCTCACAGGGGGCTACTGTACTATCTGCTTCGGGCACAGGAACTTCATCCAGTAATGCTCTTGTGGTTATGAGTGGTGATGGTCAAGCCCGAGCTGTAACTCAGGGCCAAAGCTTCATGTTCATCGGTCAGGGCAACGGGCACGGATTGGGCTTGTCCCAATGGGGTGCCAAAGGCATGGCAGATGAAGGGTATGATTACCAGGCAATATTGAAACACTATTATCAAAATGCGACTATTGTTAAGGAATGAATCTAATATGAATGTGAACTTATATGATTTTGAATTGCCGGAGCAATTGATTGCACAGACGCCACTGCTTGACCGCACGGCGTCCCGGTTGCTTACCTTGAACAAGGAGAGCGGTGAGGTTAACCATCACACGTTCCCTGATATTATCGACTTCCTTCAGCCAGGAGATACACTGGTTCTGAATGATACACGTGTGATTCCAGCGCGTTTGTTCGGAACCAAAGAGGACACGGGGGCAAAGGCGGAAGTACTCCTGCTCAAAAACGTGGAGGGCGATCGTTGGGAAGCTCTGGTTAAACCAGGCAAGAAGCTGAAAGCTGGTTCGGTCATCATTTTTAGTGACGAGCTTAGGGCAGTCATTGATGAAGAAGGCGAAATGGGCGCGCGTTTGCTTACATTCTCCTATGATGGGATCTTTCAAGAGATTCTGGATCGTCTGGGTGAAATGCCGCTGCCTCCTTATATCAGAGAGACACTGGATGACCGCGAAAGGTATCAAACGGTATATGCGAAGCATGAAGGATCGGCCGCTGCGCCGACAGCAGGATTGCATTTTACAGATGAACTGCTGAACCGGATTCGGGATAAAGGGGTTAATGTAGCTTTCATCACGCTTCACGTTGGACTCGGAACATTTCGGCCCATGTCGGTTGACAATGTTGAAGAGCATGTCATGCATGAAGAATACTACTCTTTGTCTCAAGAGACGGCAGATCTGATTAATGAAACGAAAAAACGTGGCAACCGTATATTTGCTGTAGGAACGACAAGTTGTCGAACACTTGAAACGGTGGGGAGCAAGTTTGAAGACGGGCAGTTGCAAGAGAGCAGCGGCTGGACCAAAATCTTTATCTATCCGGGATATACGTTCAAAGTGATTGACGGGATGCTTACGAATTTTCATCTCCCCAAATCCACGTTGGTCATGCTGGTTAGTGCGCTTGCGGGAAGAGAACAAATCATGCATGCATACGAGGAAGCGATTAAAGAACAATACCGTTTCTTCAGCTTTGGCGATGCCATGTTGATTTATTAAGATGTGAAGGTATTACGATTAATTTTTAGAGGATGATTAAAACCAATGGCAGCAATTACGTACGAACATATCAAAACCTGTAAACAATCCGGAGCCCGTTTGGGACGTGTACATACACCTCACGGTATTATTGAGACACCAACCTTCATGCCTGTAGGAACACAGGCGACGGTGAAGACGATGAGTCCCGAAGAGCTGAAAGAGATGGATGCACAGATCATTCTGAGCAATACCTATCACCTGTTCCTGAGACCTGGACATGAAATTATTCGTCAGGCAGGCGGCCTGCACAAATTTATGAACTGGGATCGTCCGATTTTGACTGATAGCGGCGGGTTCCAAGTGTTTTCCCTTAGTGAGATGCGCAAAATTACGGAGGAAGGCGTTAACTTCCGCTCCCATCTAAACGGAGACAAAAAATTCCTTTCGCCTGAAGTGGCAATGGAAATCCAGAATGCACTGGGCTCCGATATTATGATGGCATTTGATGAGTGCCCGCCGTATCCGGCTGAGTATGAATATGTGAAAAAATCACTCGAAAGAACGAGCCGCTGGGCAGAACGTTGTCTGGAAAGTCATGCTCGTCCGAATGATCAAGGGTTGTTTGCCATCGTACAGGGAGGCATGCATGAAGATCTTCGTCGCCAGAGCGCGGCAGATTTGACTTCCATGGATTTCCCGGGTTATGCTATTGGTGGACTGAGTGTTGGAGAACCGAAACACTTGATGTATGGAGTATTGGATTACACAGTTCCTTTGTTGCCATCCAATAAACCACGCTATCTAATGGGGGTTGGTTCACCCGATGCATTGATTGAGGGATCGATTCGCGGAGTGGACATGTTCGATTGTGTTCTGCCTACCCGAATTGCCCGTAACGGAACAACGATGACCAGCCAAGGACGTCTGGTAGTTCGTAATGCCAAGTTTGCAACCGATTTTGGGCCACTAGACCCTGAATGTGATTGCTATACTTGTCGTAACTATTCAAGAGCCTATCTGCGTCATTTAATCAAAGCGGATGAAACGTTTGGCTTGCGTTTGACGACCATCCACAATCTTCATTTCTTGCAGAATTTGATGCGCAATGTGCGTAAAGCCATAATGGAAGATCGTTTGCTTGATTTCCGGGATGAATTTTTCGATCAATATGGTCTTCATGACAATGACAAAGGTTTCTGATCAGGTTTTTGCGGAACCGCAGTAACAAGTATGATCTGTACGTATAGTCGATAAGGGGGAATTTTACATGTTTCAGGCAATGACTGCATCAGCAACTCCAGCTGGCGGTGGAATTGTATCTTTGATTGTACCTTTGGTACTCATGGTTGCAATTTTTTACTTCTTGATGATTCGTCCACAGAACAAAAAGCAGAAGCAACGTAATTCGATGTTAGGTCAATTGAAAAAAGGCGATAAAATTGTTACAATCGGCGGTCTTCACGGAACGATTGCTGAAATCACGGATGATGTGGTTGTATTGCGTGTAAACGATGTAACTAAACTGACATTCGATCGTAATGCGATTAGCAGTGCAGTTGCACGTGAAACGGCTGAATAAATCATAGATGTTCAAAAGCCTGTAAGGCTATGAGTACGTTTGCAGCGTATTCTTCATTATCAGAGAACTGGATCTCCATGGAGACCCGGTTCTCTTTTTCTTTTTCTCAAATAACCGTTACACCCCGATCTTTTATGATCTTCGTGTGTTGACTCCAAATATTCCGCCTAGTGCAGAAATCAGGAATGCACTTGCAAGTTGCAGGCTGTCTTTCCAATTGAACGAGGCGTCGAGTGCAAGAAACCCAATCAGCAATACAATTAGTCCGTAGACGATTCCGGTAATACCTCCGTGGTACCAGCCTCGCTCACCTGACCTCTTGCCAGATACAAATCCACCAACCAGCAAGGACAAGCCATGAACAACGTACGTATACATGGAAAGATCCTGTTCCCGCATTCCGGTCATCCAGAGAAAGAAGGATAGAATCAGTGCGCCTAACATCATCCACACAAAAGCATGACAGAGGCCCGAAAGAATCGGGTTAGACATTCGAAATGAAACCATTCGGCGAATCAACTGCATGAAGCAACCCCCTTGTACAAGTTTGAAATTAATACAGTGTATGGTCAAGCCTTCCGACTTATGAACTGAATTTTCCATTAAATGAACGGATTATATTTGCATGAGCATGTAAGCATCAGGTCAAAATAGGGATTACGCTTCAGGTACCTGTATAAAATTCAGATCCGAAGGAGGAACCCTGTTGTGAATTTCTCAGATGTCGGAGCACATATCTTTCGAACCATACTCATGTACTTTATTGTCTATGGCTCTATTCGGATAATGGGTAAACGTGAGATCGGAAAGCTGTCCATGTTTGATCTGGTCGTATCCATTATGCTTGCAGAAATTGCGGCATTTGTCATCGAAGATATCAATAAGCCGTTATTCCATGGTATTGTACCAATGCTGACGGTACTTGTAGTGCAGATTGCCATGGCTTTTCTCAGTCTTAAAAGCCGTAAGCTTCGGTTGATGATTGATGGCAAGCCGACCGTGTTAATCTCCAAAGGTAAGTTACATCGAGATGAAATGCGCAAGCAGCGTTACAACCTGGATGATCTGCTACTTCAGCTTCGCGAACAGAATGTAGACAGTATTGGTGAAGTGGAATTTGCCATATTGGAGACCACAGGCAAGCTGACTGTTTTTCCGAAAGGTCAGAGTTCTTCAGGCGGCAACAGCCGCTCATCAGGTTCTGGTTCGACAGGATCTAATTCCAATCAAAAAGGGCGGAAAAACAAAATAGATGGGTTTGAAAATATCAAATATGAAGGGCTGCCATTGCCATTGATTATGGATGGCAAAGTTCAGGATCAGAACCTTGAACTGATTCAGAAAACCAGATTTTGGCTTAAAAATCAGATTCAGAACAAAGGTATTATGGACTTCAAAGACGTGTTTATCTGTTCCATCGATCATAACGAGAAAATTTATGTAAGTTCCAAAGATGATAAAGATAACTGATGTCTAAGAACGCCGTTTAAACCAGGAACCAATAATGGGAGCACGGGAAAGATCGTGAAAATCAATCATTTTGGTCCAGCCCATAACAATGAAATAAACGATCAGTCCAACAAGGGGCGCGAGAAGCATTCTGAGCCAAAACGGAAGCAAGGATCCAGTCTGTTCATAAATGACTAGAGTAGCGGCGCCCATGATGACCATACCAGTGCCTGTTTTGACCCAATCCATCAGCTTGAAACGGAACTGTAGCAGGCTGCGCACACTTCTTGCATGTAAAAGGGTAACGACCGTTGAATTCACACAAATGGCAATCACCGCTCCAAAAATACCGTATTCCGGCCGGGAGGCGAGTACCAAAATCAATGTAATTTTGATGACAGCACCAATAAATGTATTGAGCAGTGCCTTTCCCGGACGATCAAGTGCTTGAAGAGCAGCTTGAAGAGGAGCTTGAATGTAGATAAACAAAGCAAAAGGAGCCATGAGCTTAAGCATGCTTCCAATCGATGCATCATTATACAGGACAAGACACATCGGTTCGGCAAGCACATACATAAACACAGAAAATGGAGCACCTGTTACAAGTGCTAGCCGCAAAGCCTGATGCATCCGTTTATGAATGAGCGCACGATCGCCTTGAGCCGAAGCCTCAGACAATGAAGGGACAAGTGACGTGGCTAACGAGGACGTTAATGCTCCCGGTAATAGAAGTAGCGGGATAATCATGCCTTGTAATGCTCCATACTGGGCCGTGGCGAGCCCTTTGGAGATACCTGCAATAGCCAGACTCTGTGCGGTTACAATTGTCTCAGCGAGATAGGATAGGGAACCAACTAACCGCCCGGCAGTTACGGGTACGGAAATCGCGAGTAAACGACGAAGAAGTCCAGGCTCTGATCCGGTTGAGTTTTTTGAAATAGCAGGTTTGGGTTTGATTGGAGATTCGAGTATGGGCTGATGTTGATCCATATATTTCTTCTGTCTAGCATAGTTCCACAATAATACGAGCATACCGACGAATTCACCGACAAGTGCTCCCAGCATGGCTCCTGCTGCAGCTTGAGCAATTCCTCGGGGCAAGAGCAGCCAGGAAAACCAGATCACACAGATAATGCGAATGACCGTTTCTACGATTGATGAAACAGCCGTAGGCATCATGTTTTGTTTTCCCTGAAAATAACCTCTGTAGACTGCAGATACGGCGATGATGGCAATCATAGGGCTCATGCTGACAAACGTGTGATAGACCCTCTCATCAGTCAGAACATAACGGGTGACCCATGGAGCGAAGATAATGCACAGAAACATAAACACAACGCCAAGGGTCAGTGTGAAGCTCAGGCTGATTTGCAGAATCCGTTGGGGTGAATAACGGTTGGCACCTGTATCCGCTTCGGCTACAAGCTTGGCTACGGCCAATGGAATACCGCCAGTGATTAATGTGACGAGTACGATGAAAAAGGGATAGCTCAGTTGATAGATGCCAACACCTTCTGCACCGATGACCCGTGGCAGCGCAATGCGCGGGATGAACCCGAGAATCCGATTAATAATGCCTGCGGCGAGCAGGATCATGGCTCCCTGGATAAATGTCTGTTTCTTCAAGACTACCCCTCTTTCCCGGTTGGAGTACAGATATTCATAAACGGGACAAAGCCGTCGTTCTTCATCCTATGCCAGTCCAATATCTTCTCATGACAACTTGGACACGATTAACAAAAAGATCCATCACCAGCAAGAAGGAATATGATCGGGTAAAGTCGAATGATGTAATATTGATGCCGCATAAAGGCTTGGATGTATGAAGGGAGGCTCCCCGTTGGAAGAAATGAATGATGTGGAGTTGGAACAGTCTATAGAGATGCTCTGCCGCAGCAAAGCAGAGGAATTAAGGCTTGTCGGTTACGAATATGTCACCAGCAAAGATGTCTGGAATTGCATCAGTCATAAATATGAAAAGCAGGGCATTCCACCGCTTCACCAACTGGTGAACGACATATTGTCACTGAAAGCAACAAGCTTTATGAACTTTATGACCGTGTCTGCATACCGGGGGTCCTCTTTCTAACGAAAGGGATCTTTTTTGTTGGAAATTGACTGCTTTTTACGGCATCGCTATAATAGGAATATTGAGAACGAAAGGGGATCTAGGAACGGCATGAAAAGAATCGTCAGTTTCATTTTGGTCGTGCTTGTGACCGCAGGAGTTATGTTGGGCACAAGTCCAGGGCTGCTCAAAAATATACGCTTGGGCCTTGATTTAAAAGGAGGCTACGAGATCTTATATGAAGCAGAGCCGCTGGAACAAGGACAACAAGTCACCAAAGCATCTTTGGTGCAAACAGCAAAAAGTCTGGAGAGCCGTGCCAATGCGCTCGGAACAAGCGAGCCGGAAGTAACAACCGAAGGAACGAACCGGATCCGCTTGAAGCTGGCCGGGGTTACCGACGAGGCTGAAGTCAGAGCCAAAATGAAAGAACCTGCTGTCATGACCTTCCGCAGTAAAGCTGAGAATGACAAAGAAGGCGAATACACCAAAATCGAGCTTCGGGGAAATGAGTTCGTGGAGAATGGTGCCAAAGTGGTATTCAACCAGTTGAACGCACCGATGATCGATATTCAGGTTAAAGACAAAGCCAAATTTGCTGAAATCACCAAACGTTTGATTGGACAACCTTTGGCGATCTACCTGGATGATCAACTGCTATCCGCTCCAACCGTGCAGCAGCAACTGAGTGACGGCTCTGCGCAAATCACGGGTAACTACTCACGTGAGGAAGCCAATCAGCTTCGCGATACCATTAATTTGGGTGCGTTGCCGTTGAAACTGACAGAGAAGTACTCCCAAAGCGTTGGTGCAACGCTTGGTAAACTATCTTTGGACCAGACGATTAAAGCGGGATTAATTGGTTCCGTAATTATCTTGGTGTTCATGATTGGTTTGTACCGTATTCCGGGGATTATTGCGAGCTTTGCCCTGATTACACATACGTGGTTGGTACTTGCAATCTTCTATATGGGAGAATTCGTACTTACCCTTCCGGGGATCGCGGCATTTATCCTGGGTATAGGGATGGCCGTGGATGCCAACATCATCACGTACGAGCGGATCAAGGAAGAAATGCGCAGTGGCAAGTCGATATTGTCTTCGGTCAAAGCAGGAGGTAAACATTCCTTCCGTACGATCATTGACTCTAACATTACAACAATCATTGCCGCCGCTGTTATGTTCTTCATGGGTACAGGTGCGGTTAAAGGTTTCGCACTGGTACTGATTTTTGACATCGTGACCAGCATTATCACGAATATTTTCTTCTCCCGCTTCCTGTTGACCCTGCTTGTGCGGGCTAACGTGTTGAAGAAGCCTAAGTACTTCGGAGTGAAGGAGAGTGAAATTCGTGCGCTTTAATTGGAATTTTGATTATGTTAAAGGCAGTAAAATTGCCTATGCCTTTTCCATCATTTTGACGATTGCAGGTATCATCAGTATTTTGGCTCTGGGATTGAATTATGCGGTAGATTTCCGTTCGGGTTCTAATGTGGATATTACGGTATCTAAAGCGATCACAACGGAACAAATCAAGCCCATTGTTAGTGACCTTGGTGTTGACACAAAAGATGTTCATATTACACCTGGTGCTGATCGGGTTAACGTTCGTTTCTCGAACGTACTGGATGAAAATCAGGAAAGCAAGTTTAAGCAAGAGTTCACCAAGCTGGATTCAACCGCTTCTTATGAAGTCAACACGGTTGACCCGGAGATGGCTAAAGAACTTGAACGCAATGCCATATACGCGGTTCTTATCGCAAGTATCGGGATTATGATCTATGTAGCCATCCGATTTGAATGGCGGTTTGGTTTGGCTGCTGTAATTGCGCTCTTCCATGATGCATTTGTAGTGATTAGTGTGTTCTCGATCTTCCGACTGGAAGTGAATCTCACCTTTATTACGGCTGTACTGACCATTGTCGGGTTCTCGATCAATGATACAATCGTTATCTTCGACCGGATTCGTGAGAATATGCGGTTTGCTAAAAAGACTACGAAAGCCGATTTGCGTGAAGTAGTCAACCACAGTTTGGCGCAAACGATGACACGTTCCCTGAATACAACATTCACCGTGTTTGTCGCATCGCTCTGCTTGTTTATTTTTGGTGGAGAATCCATTCGCATGTTCTCACTTGCTATGGTCATCGGAACATTGTTCGGTGCATATTCTTCTATCTACATCGCCGCTCCATTGTGGCTGGTGCTCAAAGGTAAACAAACAGAGAAGCCTAAAGCAGCTGTCAAAGCATCCAACTAAACATTGTATTGTGAAGCCGCGTCTGCAAGGCGCGGTTTTGCAACTTTAGGTATAGTATTAAGGGGGCATTGTCATGACCAGAGAACGTTTCCCTTCTGTTCACGCTGCCACGTGGAGCGGGATCGCCGGGAATTTGACACTTGCAGTAATCAAGGCTGGGTTCGGTTATATGGCAAACAGCAAATCGTTGCTTGCGGACGGCCTGCACTCTGCTTCAGAAGCTGCTTCTTCATTGTCCGGCCTCTTTCCCTCGAAGTCTGTACAAACAAAAAGAAAGGCTCGTAGGGAGCGGTCAAAGGAACATTCACGTATTGCGAGACCTGGAATTTCGGTATTATTATCTGTGCTCATCCTTATGGGAGGCTTGCAGATCGCCATCTCCGCTTTGGGTAGTCTGTCTGGAGATGAACCAGAATCGCTAGAGAAGTATACCCATGCACTTGTGGTAGCTTTTGCAGCACTGGCTGTGAAAGAAGCAATCTTTCAATATCAATACCGATATTTCCGTAAACGAAATCAATCGCAGGCTCTGGCGTATGCACAGCAACATCGCCGGGCACTCTACTGTTCACTTATCGTCTTGGTCGGCATCGTAGGTTCCATGACAGGAGAAACGACAGGGTGGAGCATTCTTCGATATATGGACCCCGCAGCTGCATTGATAGCTTCCTGTTTTGTGCTTCACAAAGGGTACAGAATGATTGTGGATACCGTATATGGTTCACTTGTTCAGGAATTGGAACAGGAAGAAGCACTTGACTTCAAAGAGACGGTGCAGCGTGTATATGGCATTATTACGATTGAACATCTGGTAGCACGTGAACAGGAACATGATGTTACGATTGAACTGGTCATTAGTGTGAACCCTAGAATTTCCGTGCTCGAGGCACAGGAGATTGCGAATCGGGCGAAGACACTTCTCTTAACTCGTTTCAGTCATGTTAAAGAAGTACAGATCCAGGCTGTACCTTATGATCCTGGATATCCTTATAAATCCAATCATGAACTGCCAGATCCTGAAGCGACATTAATTCAGTAATGAAGCTTGGTCCAGTAGATCAGGAAAGGAGCGTTATCATTGCTTTATTCGCAATACCGGTGGAACACACCGAATATCGATCTGGAGGCGGCTGCGGGACTCTCGCAGGCGCTTTCCGTTTCATCACTTGTTGGACGTTTGCTGGTCAGTCGGGGGGTTCATAATGAATCAGAGGCAGAACAATTTCTGCATCCTGATCTGAATCAGATGCATGATCCTTATCTGCTTCTAGGCATGAAAGAAGCTGTGCCCCGAATCCAGCAGGCCATTGAGCGTGAAGAACATATTTTAATATATGGGGACTACGACGCGGACGGAGTATCCAGTACATCCCTGATGATCCATCTGATGCGCTATCTCGGTGCTTCTTATGATATCTATATCCCTCATCGTTCCAATGAAGGCTACGGGTTACACAATCATGCGTTGGATTGGGCTCATCAACAAGGAGTCTCGCTGGTAATTACGGTAGATACCGGAATTAGTGCGGTAGAGCAGATTGCTTATGCTGCAACACTGGGAATGGAAGTCATTGTGACGGATCACCATGAACCACCTGAAGTTTTGCCTGAGGCCTATACGCTCATTAATCCAAAGCTCCCGGACTGTCCTTACCCCTTTAAAGGGTTAGCTGGTGCGGGTGTAGCGTTGAAGCTGGCTCAGGCATTAATCGGAGAAGTGCCTGGAGAATGGATGGAAATTGCCGCTATTGGTACGGTTGCCGATTTGATGCCTTTGGAAGGCGAGAACCGGGTTATCGTCAGTTATGGTGTTGAGTCCATGCGAGGTACACGTCTGCCTGGTGTAAGTGCTCTGCTTGAAATTAGTGGCGTGGATCAAAGTCAGGTCACTTCAATCAATATTGCCTTTGCAATGGCTCCGCGTATTAATGCAAGCGGACGTCTGGATCATGCTGGCCGAGCCGTATCGCTGCTTACAACCGAGGATCTGGATGAGGCACATACGTTGGCGGGCCAATTGGATTTGCTAAATCGTGAAAGGCAGCAGGTTGTTGAGGGCATACTTTTGGAAGCGACAGCCCAGTTGGAGCAGAAAATCCAGCTTAACTCTGGAGCAGTGCCGGACGTCATCGTTTTGGCCGGAGAAGGCTGGAATGTTGGCGTTGTAGGTATTGTAGCTTCCAAGTTACTTGAACGATACTATCGACCAACGTTGATCCTGGGCATCGACCCGGAGAGCGGTGCTTGTAAAGGCTCAGCACGCTCCATAGAGGGGTTGGACATCTATGAGGCGTTAACGGCTTGCAAACACACGATGGACCATTATGGTGGTCATCCGGCTGCAGCAGGCATGAGCCTTCATCGTGATCAGCTAAAAGAACTGGAAGCCGGACTGAATGAGTTTGCTGCTTCCGTGCTGACGGAGGAAGACTTTGTTCCCCATCGTCTTGCAGATGACGAATGCAGAATCAGTGATGTGCCACTGCAGGTCATTCAAGAGATCGATAGACTCCAGCCGTTTGGCATGAGTAATCCTTCTCCTCGTTTTGTATTGCGCAATGTGACTGTAAAAGAAACACGAACGATGGGACGCGAAAAACGTCATCTGAAATTGGTTTTGGAGCAGGATGGTCAGCAACTTGAGACGGTCGCTTTTGGTAAGGGAGCATTGGCTGAGTTTCTGCCTCCAGGCTCCATCATTGATGTTATGGGCGAGTTGTCCGTTAATGAGTGGAACGGGATGAGGAAACCACAATTGATGCTGCAGGACATTCAAGTCCCACATGCGCAAGTTTTTGATTTGCGAGGAAGTACGGAGCCTCTGAACGCAATGAAGCAGTTCTTGAGTTCGCTTGAATTACATTTACGATACAAGTCAGGCTCTATCGGTGCCATCGTTCGGAAAGAAACGAATGTTTCCGAGGGAAATTCATTGTATGAACCGTGCCTTTGGGTATATGATAGAAAGGTCGGGTTGTTTCCATGCAATGCTGCCGCGCAGCATTATGGTCAGGAACAGGTCCGGACGTTATTTGTGTTTGATACGCCGGAAACCCCGGAACAACTTGATGCAATGCTGGCCTTATTCAGCGGAGCCGAGAATATCATCCTTCTGCACGGATCAGGCAACCGCCGAGATCGCCTTCAGATGCCCTCCAGAGAACTCTTCAAGCGTATTTATATGCTGGTGTCCAAATGGAGAGCTGAACCCGTGGAGGAACAAGAGATCACTCCTGTGCTCAGTCGTCAGTGTGGCTGCTCGCCGCGCATGATTACCATGATGCTGGATGTTTTTGAGGAATTATCGTTCATAACCCGAGAAGCTGGAAAGATTGTGTTTGTGGATAACCCACCCAAGCGTGAGCTAACCGCTTCGCGTCATTATCAGGCGCTTGAAAGCATGGCCGAGACAGAGCAGGTGATGCTGGATGCATCGACCCCTCAGCTGACACAATGGATGATATCCCGGATGAAGGGCGTATCTTAGATAGAAGTTGTGCTATTTATTTTAGGAGGAGATTATTTTGGATTTTAAAGATTATATTCGTGTCATTCCTGACTTTCCACAACCGGGAATCAGCTTCAAAGACATTACGACATTGTTGAAGGATGGAGAAATGTACCGCAAGGCGATCAATGAGCTGAAAGTAATGGTTTCGGATCTCAAAATTGACGTTATTGCAGGACCTGAAGCACGTGGATTCGTTGTGGGCGCTCCTCTGGCGTACGCTCTGGGTGTCGGTTTTGCTCCGATCCGTAAAAGTGGAAAATTGCCTGGAGAGACGATCGAAGTCGGTTATGATCTTGAATATGGCAAAGATACGCTTGCTATGCATACAGATGCGATCGAAAAAGGACAAAATGTCCTAATTGCGGATGATCTGCTGGCGACAGGCGGAACTATTGCTACCTCCATTAACCTGATTGAACAATTGGGTGGCAAGATTGTAGGTGCAGCATTCCTGATTGAGCTGTCTGATTTGAATGGACGTGCAAAATTGCCGGGAATTGATGTATTTACATTGATGAACTACTAGAATTCCGGCATTCGTTGCTGTTAATTCACGTGAACTGGATCTCCCGTTTCCCGGGAAATAATATACAGCATTAACTATTTGCAAAAAGAGCCTGTCCCTCAACCCATAAAGGTTAGAGAGCAGGCTTTTTGCGTTGTACGATGTATAAGATGAAGAATGAATAAACATTGTTCTCAGACCAGTCGGCAAGAAATCAATCCGGAGTTTTCTCGGTTAAAGGCTGTTTCTCCGTCTGATCATTCGACCAACTCAGTACTTCAAATAATTTAAACAACAAACTCAGCAGAATTCCGACGATGGTTGCCAGAGCCATTCCCTTGAGATGAACACCATAAAACGTGATCTCAGTACCACTGAGTCCGATGACAAGTACAAGGGTAGTGAGTAACAGGTTGGTCGGTTTGGCAAAATCAACTTTCTGTTCGACCAGAATACGCAAACCGGATGCCGCAATCACTCCGAACAGAAGCAGGGATACACCACCCATGACCGGGACGGGAATGTTAGCTACTAAAGCCGAGAAGGTTCCAGAGAACGAAAGCACAATCGCAATGACAGCTGCTCCGCCAATAACATAGGTGGAATAAACTCTTGTTAGAGCCATAACACCAATATTCTCACCATAAGTTGTATTCGGTGTGGACCCAACGATACCGGAAAGAATGGTTGAAACTCCGTTTCCGAGCAGGGAGCGATGCAGACCAGGGTCTTTGGATAAATCTTTGCCCACAATGCTGCTTGTTACAAGTAGATGTCCGATGTGCTCGACAATGACAACAAGTGCAACAGGCAAAATAGTGAAGATAACAGACCAGTCAAATGTCGGTGTCGTTACGGTAGGCAGCGAGATAAAGTCAGCGTTCGCTATATTCTCGGTCTTTACTTCACCCATAAAGTATCCAAGCACGTAACCGGATACAATCCCGATCAGAATGTGAATGATTTTGGGGAACCCACGAAAGGTTACTGCACCAATAACAGTGATACCGAGAGTAACCATGGCTAAAATAATCGGTTTGGCATGAGGCACCCAGTCGGGGTTTTCAGCAGGGTTTGAATTGATCAGACCAGCCATTCCGGCTGCCACAGGTACAAGCTCAAGACCGATTAGGGCAACAATGGCGCCCATAACCGCTGGCGGGAAAACAACATTAATCCAGCCTGTCCCCGCATACTTGACAATAAGAGCCACAATGCTGAAAACAACTCCTGTTACGATGAATGCTCCAAGTGCCATGGAGTAGCCATTACCCGGATGAGTAAGCAATACGGATTGTACAGGTGCGATAAAAGCAAAGCTTGACCCAAGATAGGCGGGAATCTTTCCTTTACAAATGAGTATGTACAACAATGTTCCAATACCGTTCATAAGCAAGATCATACTTGGGTCGACACCGAACAGGTTCGGCACGAGTACCGTGCTGCCAAACATGGCGAACAAATGCTGGAGACTCAGCAGTGAGCCTGAGCCAAGCGGCATTTTTTGATTAACCTGAATTTCACGTTGCAATGAATGTTCATCTCCTTTTTTCCGAAACACAAATCTTCAATATAGTACAGAGTTTCTCTTCATTTAGCAATAACATTTTTCCTCTAAGTATGGCGAAACCATTTTTATTTTGAGAGTTGATCCTTCTATTTCGGCAAATAACGGTAATAATACATAGTAAATGAGGACGATTTCCAACCCCTGATGAATATTGGGCAACATCTTTCGAGAATGACACAAAACGTATAAAAAAATTGGATATATGCTCTTATTCGTCAGTAGTTGACGGGAAACGGGCGAAGCGTCATAATTATAGGAAATTACTTTTACGGGGAACCTGTGTTGATATCATGTCACGGGTTCCATTTTGTATAGAAAGGACACGGAACAGATCAGAATGGGCATAGAGCAATTACTCGAGAAGGCCGGGGCATATATCAAAGAACCCGATCTGGTGCGCATACGTGAAGCTTACGAATTTGCTGATCAGGCCCACCATGGACAGACGCGAAAATCGGGAGAACCGTATATTCTGCATCCGCTTGCGGTTGCCGATATTGTTGTAAACATGCAGATGGACACCATCTCCATAATTGCAGCGCTTCTTCATGATGTAGTAGAGGATACTACGGTTTCACTTGAAGAAATCCGCAATCATTTCGGCAATACGTGTGCCATGCTTGTTGACGGCTTGACGAAGCTGGAACGTATTCAGTTCCGCTCCAAGGAAGAACAGCAGAACGAGAACTACCGCAAAATGTTCATCGCCATGGCGCAGGACATCCGTGTCATCGTGATCAAATTGGCTGACCGTCTGCATAATATGCGGACACTCAAGTTTCAGTCGGAAGAAAGCCAACGCCGGATTTCATATGAAACGTTGGAGATTTTCTGTCCGATTGCAAATCGTCTGGGTATCTCTGCGATCAAATGGGAAATGGAGGACATCGCCCTTCGTTATTTGAATCCGCAGCAATATTACCGAATTGCAAACCTGATGCACAAAAAGCGTGCGGAACGTGAGCAATATATTGATACGGTTATGGACGGTATTACGAGCAAGCTGGATGAGATGGGAATTCAGGCAGATCTGTCGGGTCGTCCTAAGCACATCTACAGCGTGTTCAAAAAAATGACAACGAAAAACAAACAGTTTAACGAGATTTATGATCTGCTTGCGATTCGTATTATTGTGGATAACATCAAGGATTGTTATGCTACCCTCGGAATTATACACACGTTATGGAAACCGATGCCTGGACGTTTCAAGGACTATATCGCGATGCCAAAGGCGAACATGTATCAATCTCTGCATACCACGGTCGTAGGTCCGAATGGTGAACCGACCGAGGTCCAAATCCGGACATGGGATATGCACCGCACCGCTGAATTCGGTATTGCTGCCCACTGGGCCTACAAGGAAGGCGCTGCGAACGGGAACAATTTTGAAGATAAAATTACGTTCTTCCGCGAGATCCTTGAACTTCAAAATGAAGCGCAGGATGCGTCTGAGTTTGTAGAATCCCTTAAAATGGATTTCTTCTCGGATCTGGTGTTTGTATTCACGCCAAAAGGTGAAGTTATCGAACTGCCTACTGGATCTGTTCCATTGGATTTTGCATATAGAATCCATACAGAGGTGGGTAATCGGACGATTGGTGCCAAAGTAAATGGTCGTATCGTTCCGCTCGATTATCATCTCAAAACAGGCGATATCATTGAAATTTTGACGTCCAAACATTCTTACGGACCGAGCCAGGACTGGCTTAAAATCGCAAAATCCTCTCACGCACGAGCGAAGATTAAGCAATGGTTCAAGAAGGAACGGCGCGAAGAAAACGTTGAAAAAGGACGCGACAGTTGTGAACGTGAACTCAAGCGCATGGGACTTGATCCATCTGCTTGGATGACTGACGATAAGTTGCAGGAAGCAGCCAAAAAGTATGCCTTCAATGATATTGAGGATATGCTCGCAGCCGTTGGATTCGGTGGCATTACGGCTGCACAGATCGTGACCAAAGCAACGGAGAAACTTCGCAAGGAGCAAGAAGAATCCAGCTTGCTTGAACTGAACTCCGAAATGCGTGAGCTGAAGCCTGCACCTGAACGCAAAAACCGTCCGACGAATGGCATCCGTGTCAAAGGCATAGACAATTTGCTTGTTCGTTTTGCGCGCTGTTGTAATCCTGTACCAGGGGATGATATTATCGGGTATGTTACACGTGGGCGCGGGGTTTCCGTGCACCGCAGTGACTGTCCAAATATTCCGTCCAGTACGGATGGGGAAGAAGCAGCTCGTGTCATTGAAGTAGAGTGGGAAGAGAATATTGAAGCCAACTACAGTGTGGATATTGAGATTACGGGCCATGATCGCAACGGCTTGCTCAATGAAGTGCTTCAGGCTGTTTCCGAAAGTAAAACCAATATATCTGCCGTCACAGGACGTACAGATAAAAATAAATTAGCATTGGTGCACGTCACAATTCTGATTCGCAATACGGAGCATCTGCATTCGGTTGTGGAACGGATCAAACGGGTGAAAGATGTCTATTCTGTGCATCGGATTATGCAGTAAGGAGCCTGTAAGATGAGGGTGCTTGTACAACGCTGTAAAGAGGCTCAGGTGACCGTTGGAGACGAGCTGACGGGGAGAATTGAATCCGGATTGATGTTGCTCGTGGGAATTACACATGAGGACACGGAGAAGGATGCCATCTATTTGGCAGACAAAATCGCTGGACTTCGAATCTTTGAGGATGAGCAGGAAAAGATGAATCTCAGTCTGATCGATGTGGGCGGGGCAGTATTATCAGTCTCACAATTTACATTGTACGGAGATTGTCGCAAAGGAAAACGCCCAAGCTTTGCAGCCGCAGCCAGACCTGAAGCGGCAGAATTGTTGTATGAAACGTTTAATCAGCTGTTACGGGATAGAGGAATTCTGGTTGAAACCGGACGTTTCGGAGCAATGATGGATGTGACTTTCACGAATTGGGGACCGGTGACTTTAATGCTCGAAAGCCCTGTTCGTCAAGAAACACATGCATAATTGATTGGGGAACAGGCCATAATGAGGGATAATTCAGTTCATTAACATAAAGATGATCAAAGGAGTATCCCACCCATTATGCGCCAATCCGTCAAGGAAACACGTTCCCGAATAGAACCTTTGCTTCTGCCTGGAAACCTGTATGAGTCCCTGAAGCTTGCCCGCGCTGCTGCCGAGTGTGCAACAACGATTTGGGCTCTTCAGGATTCGGACAAAGGGGAGCAGAGCCGTCTTCCGCGTGACTGAGTGCTGACCATTTGGAATGAATGAAAAGTCTTGATTCAATCATTGAATCAGGGCTTTTTTTGTTATGGAGCTTAACTGTTGCTGAATCGGATCGCCTGATCAAAGTCAAAATAATACAGGCTCGTCATGTTATAAACGGCTCTGGTTAGGGTAATAACAGAACGAGGCACGATGGCGTGCCAGGTTCTGTATTTATTACGGGCAATGAACAAGAAAAGTACACCATAAATTTCTGCGAATACCCGATTTCAAGAAATTTCGAACACGGAAAGGAGAACATACGTTATGAGTAAAGTTGCTTTTTTATTGGCGAATGATTTTGAAGATTCGGAAATGCAGGTTCCATATGATGAGGTGAAAAAAGCCGGACACGACGTGGAAATTATCGGCTTGAAGGCAGGAGAGACGCTGAAAGGTAAAGGTGGTAAAGCCTCCTATACTTCGGACAAAGCGATCGCTGAGGTCTCGGCTTCGGATTACGACGCAGTTGTCATTCCTGGTGGATCTTCTCCTGAAAATTTGCGTACAGACGCACATATCCTGAAATTCGTAACGGAGATCAACAGTGCGAAGAAACCAATCGCTGCGATCTGCCACGGTCCGCAAATTCTGGCAAGTGCGAATCTGTTGAAAGGTCGTACGATCACATCTTATCCACCGCTCAAGGATGATATGGTGAACGCAGGAGCAGAATTCAAGGATCATGAGGCTGTTGTAGATGGCAATTATATTACATCCCGGACGCCTGCCGATGAACCGGCATTTGTCCGCGAGTTGCTAAAAGTCATTTAAGGTACGGGCATACGTAAGTATGATCAGGTTGTAGGGTGAAGCTGGGAAGCTGGAACTTTCGATGCTTCGTATCACAATAGCGTTTATTCAGATAAAGGAGGGTTTGACATGACAAAACATATTCAGGCGTATTTTCGGACCGAGGACGAGGCGGAGGGAGCAAGAACTTCCCTTCAGACGTTCCGTACAGAGCATTTGGAAGTAGGGCAACTGGACAGTGCGGTTGGCAGAGACAAACGTATTTTGGTACCTCTGGTGCCTTATAACACAGCAGGTGGCGTAGGAACCAATGGGGCCATGGGTGTGGGCGCAGCTCCTGGGGTTCCCGCCAGTGAAAATGTAATCCCGATTGTCAGCAATGTGGATCGTGATACCGAGCGAGGTACCCGAGACAATGTTAATGAGGATGGCGATCTGCTGGATGCTGCGGATGTGTCCTCGGCTGATTATGATAATCTGCATTATGTTTTGTCTGCCAAAGTAAGGGATGAGGATTATGAGGAAATCATTCATAAACTTCGTTCCAACCAAGCTTATGTGGAAGAATTGAATTAATATGTAGTATGAAGCCCTTGCAGGGTCTGACTTTCATGTCAGGGCCATCTGCAGGGGCTTTTATAATGGAGAAAACAACAAATTATAAAGCGCTATCATTTTTGTAATATTACTGTAATATTAGTTACATAAGCCTTTAACATAGCCCGTTTATAATAACACACATGACCCCCTTTTTTTATATATCCTTTGAGCCTGCACACCGTGTGCAGGTTTTTTTTTGAGATGAGAATTTATATGTTTTGGGCGTAGCTTACCCCGTATTTAAATTTTTGCTAGAATAGAGAAATGGATTTAAATATTTTAAAGCGAATTGTTTTCATAGTTGGGCTACATTGGACGGTAAATCAAGCTTCCAGCGATTGGGCTCAGGCGAATCCGATCCTATGATTGAGAGTGTGAGGAATTCATCGCCAGAGTGTCCGTCATATTCCAGATGAACATATACTCGCTGAAACGGCCCCGCCCTTATATAAGAGCGGGGCAGCCGTTTCTGCTTATGGAAATTGTCAGTTATATAGAATGCCTCGTTTGAGAAGTGACACCTATAATGCTAATGCAACAGTATTCTCATGCGAATGGCTAGTGACAGATTTAAGGGGGAATTAGTTTTGAGTAAGGTTGGAAGAAATGATTTATGCCCATGCGGAAGCGGGAAAAAATATAAGAAATGCTGTCTGGGCAAGGAGTCCTCTGCGGTAGAATCCGTACTGCGGCTGATATCAACGGAGCAGCCTGTCCAGGAAGCCTCGATTCAGCCTGAGAGCAAACTGACCTTGACCAAGCTGAAAAAGATGGTGGCGCGCGAACTGAAATGGGAGCATCCGGCTCACGAACAGCTAGCCCTGCAGCTTATTGAGAACATGAGGAACCAATACGAGCGGGAGCTGATTTTGGAAGCTCTGGTGCTATGGAATGGCTATTCCCGTCAGACCCGCCCTACTGTGAAGAAGACAGGCTCGTTCTGTGCCGCAATCGAGTATTTGCTGTCCGAGGAATACGGCTTCAATGTTTCGAAGGCTGAGCTGGCCGTTAAATATGAGGTAACGACAGCAACGATCTCCCGAAAGGTTAAGGAAATGTTCAATTACATCGAAGAATACGGCATGGGCGGCGAAACGGACGAGCTGATGATTCTGAACAGCCCAGGCACATCGAAGGACAAAGCGCAGGCTCTGCTGTATAAGGCGATGGAAGCCAGTTCTTCCAAACGCAGAATACAGCTGGCGGAAACGGCACTGGAGATGTATTCTGACAGCTCTGATGCGTATCTTATTCTGGCTGAGGAATCGGACGTTGAGACTGATGCACGAGCTTACTTCAAGGCCGGAATCGCTGCTGGCGAACGCGAACTGGGCGAACTGTTTTTTGAGAAGAACAAGGGGGACTTCTGGGGGCTTCATGAGACTCGTCCATATATCCGGATATGCAAAAGCTACGCCGAATCCTGCTGGTTTGGCGGAGATGCCAAAGAAGCGGCACAAATCCTGGAGCATGTTTTGGAGCTTAATACGGAAGACAATACCGGAGCGCGTTACCTGCTCGCTGCTGTGTATTTGTACAGCAACCAATTGAAGCAGGCAGAGCATCTGCTGGAGAAGTATGGGGAAGGTGACGCCGCAGCCGCCTTTGCCTATGACCAGATCATTCTGGAGTATAAGAAGAACGGAATCACCTCCCAGCTCAAAATGCTGTACCGTGTGGCCCGGGGTGTGAACAAGCATGTGCCTGATTACCTGCTGGGTTTGAAGCGGCTGCCGCATAACCTCCCTGATTTTGTCGGAATGGGCGATTCCGACGAAGCGATTGAATATGTCATTATGCACTCCCGTCTATGGGCGAGTGTGCCGGATCTGCTGAAGTGGATGCTGAAACAATAGAGATAGAAGAAGGCAATAGAAGTTGGAATTCATTTGATGAATCCAGCTTCTATTAGCCTTGATTTTTGTGGACTCCGCATCCCGTACGGCGTGTGAGAATTTTTTTTAGTGCTATCTTTTTGTGTTAGCCCTTGACTTTAGCACTGCGGTTCATTACAATCAGAAAATAAATTAACTTTAAACGTTATATAATAACTTTAAACGATATAACTTGATGATTTGATGACGGGACCAAGTACTCCGTGCCCACATGACCAGAGAGGAATCCCCAGGCTGTAAGGATTCTCTTGATGAGCGGACGAATGACTTCCCCGAGAACAGACGGCGAACACATTGGATTTATATCTGATGGTCATTAGCTGGCCTGCGCAGGGCGTGCGTTATACGTAGAGCGGAATGATCTGTTTGATCGGATTGCCTGAAGCAATCTTGGATCATCAAATGATCACCTGAACGGCGAAAGTGTCAGGAATTCCGGAATGTGGGTGGTACCACGGGTGAATGTGTAAACACAATCCCTCGTCCCTTTGTTTGCTGTGTATACAGCGACAGGGCGAGGGATTTTTTTGTTATACAGAGAAAAATAGATGCTGGAGGGATGAAAGATGGCTTTTCAAAAACCGACTGGAACGCAGGACTTGTTGCCTGGTGTTGTGGAAAAGTGGCAGTTCGTAGAGGAAAAAGCGCGTGATCTGTGTCGCCGTTTTAATTACCGCGAGATTCGCACACCGATCTTCGAACAGACTTCTTTATTTGTACGTGGCGTTGGTGAGACAACCGATATTGTTGAAAAAGAAATGTACACCTTCAATGATAAAGGGGACCGCAGCATGACCCTTCGTCCGGAGGGTACAGCGGGTGTTGTCCGCGCTTATGTGGAAAATAAAATCTATGGCGAACCGGATGTGAGCAAGCTCTATTACATCGGTCCGATGTTCCGTTATGAACGTCCGCAAGCAGGTCGCCAGCGTCAGTTCCACCAGTTCGGCGTAGAAGCCATCGGAGCTCTTGATCCAGCGATCGATGCTGAAGTCATTGCACTTGGATATCAACTGTGTGTGGAATTGGGATTGAAGGATGTCAAAGTCGAGATTAACTCCGTGGGTAATCCAACCAGCCGTGCAGAATATCGCGAAAAATTGCTTGGATTCCTCAGACCGATGAAGGACAGCCTGTGCAAGGACTGTCAATCCCGAATGGAACGCAACCCGCTGCGCGTGCTCGACTGCAAAGTTGATCAGGACAAATTCGTAGGGGCACCGTCCATACTGGATAGCCTGGATGAAGAGTCATTGAGCCACTTTGCCAAGCTGAAAGAGTATCTGGATGATTTTGGCGTAGATTACGCGGTGAACAATCGTCTGGTACGCGGCTTGGATTACTACACATTGACTGCTTTTGAACTGAAAGCCCAAGGTATTGGCGCAATTGATACAGTCGGTGGCGGCGGCAGATACAACGGCCTCGTTGGAGATATCGGTGGACCGGATCAGCCTGGTATTGGTTTCGGTATCGGTCTGGAGCGTATTCAACTGATTCTGGAACACCAGAACATTGATGTTAGTTCCCTTGCCCCACTGGATGTATATTTTGTTGCTCTCGGTGAAGCAGCCGATCGTGAAGTCAACCGTCAGCTGTTCAAGCTCCGTCAATCTGGTCTGTCCGGTGAACGCGACTATCTCGGTCGCAAGATGAAAGCCCAGATGAAATCAGCCGACCGATTCAAAGCCCGTTACACTGCCATTCTGGGTGATGATGAGCTGGAGCGCGGGGAGATTGCCCTGAAGTCCATGGATACAGGTGAACAACAAACCGTGAAGCTCGATGATCTGGTAGCAGCTATACGCGGAAGTAAATAAGCACGAGTTTGAAACTGTAAAATAGCAACAATTGATCCGGCAAAATTACTGAGGTTCACCAATGTTTCCGATTAAACGGAAGTTGGCGAGCCAGAGGTAACATGCCTTTTCGAATAAAATCGTCTTCACGCAACCGCACTGTTGAAAAGCGGGCTCTGCCCGCCCATACAGAACGGAAATTCACATATGAGGAGTTTGGTTATGAAAAGAAGTCATCATTGCGGCGCATTAACACCCGCACACATCGGTGAGACCGTAACATTGAACGGCTGGGTACAGACCCGCCGTGACCTGGGGGGCGTACTGTTTATCGATCTGCGTGACCGCAGCGGAATTGTACAAGTTGTTTTCAACCCGGCTTACTCTGGCGAAGCATTGCAAATCGCTGACAGAGTGCGGAGTGAGTATGTTATCGCAGTAACGGGTAAAGTTGTTAAACGTGACGAAGAGACCGTAAACAAAAACCTGCCTACAGGCGAAATCGAAGTGCAAATTACGGAGATTGAAGTGCTGAACGCGGCAAAAACACCTCCATTCTTCATCGAAGATGGTGTGGAAGTCGACGAGTCGCTTCGTTTGAAATATCGTTACTTGGATCTGCGTCGTCCGGAAATGTTTGAAACATTGAAATTGCGTTCCAAAGCATCCAAAGTGTTCCGTGATTATCTGGATGGAGAAGAATTCGTTGAAGTAGAAACACCGATCCTGACCAAGAGCTCCCCGGAAGGTGCGCGTGACTATCTCGTACCAAGCCGTGTGCACGAAGGTGAATTCTTCGCCCTGCCGCAATCACCGCAAATTTATAAACAATTGCTGATGGTCGGGGGACTTGAGCGTTACTATCAGATCGCTCGCTGTTTCCGTGATGAAGATTTGCGTGCGGACCGTCAACCGGAATTCACACAAGTCGACATCGAAACTTCCTTCCTGCAACAGGATGACCTGCTGCCAATGATGGAAGAACTGATGGCCAAATTGCTGCGTGAAACGAAAGGTATTGAGCTGGAACTGCCTTTCCAACGGATTACGTATGCAGATGCAATGGGTAAATACGGTTCAGACAAACCAGATCTGCGTTTTGGCATGGAACTAGTTGAAATGAACGATATCGTAGCAAACAGTGGTGTGAAAGTATTTGCTTCTGTCATCGAAAAAGGTGGAGAAGTGAAAGTGCTGAACGCCAAAGGCTGTGGTACATGGAGCCGTAAAGAAATCGATGACCTCGGACCATTCGCAGCGCGTTACGGTGCAAAAGGATTGGCATGGATTCAAGTCAAAGATGGCGAGTTCAAAGGACCAATCGTGAAGTTCTTTACGCCAGAAGAGATCGAAGCAGTCAAAGAACGTACTGGCGCTGAAGAAGGTGACTTGTTGCTCTTCTCTGCTGACACCAAAAAAGTGGTTGCTGACGTACTGGGCGCACTTCGTCTGAAAATCGGCCGTCAATTAGGTCTAATTGATGACAGCAAATTCAAATTTGCATGGGTTGTGGACTTCCCGCTCCTTGGATATGATGAAGATGCCAAACGTTATGTCGCAGAGCACCATCCGTTCACACGTCCTAAAGACGAAGATGTACATCTGTTTGACACAGATCCGGGTGCCATTCGTGCTCAAGCCTATGACCTTGTTCTGAATGGTTATGAAGTGGGCGGCGGTTCAATGCGTATTTACAAACGTGATGTTCAGGAAAAAATGTTCGCTGCTCTAGGACTCTCTCCAGAAGTAGCCAACGAGAAATTCGGATATCTTCTCGAAGCATTCGAATACGGAACGCCACCACACGGCGGAATCGCTTTTGGTCTCGACCGTCTGGTGATGCTGCTGGCTGGCCGCACGAATCTGCGTGAAACGATTGCCTTCCCGAAAACGGCAAGTGCAACGGATCTGCTCATGAATGCACCTTCAGAAGTGGATAACTCCCAATTGGAACAACTTCACATCCGCGTAGCCCGTAAACCGGTGGCGGAAAAGAAATAAAGGAGGCATCGATTCTCAATGCTCCATCAATTTTCAAGAACAGAATTGGCAATCGGACCTGAAGGTCTGGACGCCTTGAAAAATAGTACAGTAGCTGTGCTCGGCATCGGCGGCGTGGGTGGTATTGCAGTGGAAGCTCTCGCCCGCAGCGGTGTTGGACGTATCATTCTGATTGATAAAGACGTAGTGGACATCACCAACATCAATCGTCAGATTCATGCTTTGACAACGACCGTTGGTCAGAAAAAAGCAGATCTGATGGTGGAGCGGGTGAAGCTCATCAATCCGGAGTGCGACGCGATTGCACTGAATATGTTTTACACGGAAGAAACGTATGAGGAATTGTTCAAGTATGAGCTGGATTATGTGTTGGATGCTTCCGACACGATCATTTACAAAATCCACCTCATCAAGGAATGCTTGAAACGGAAGATTCCGGTCATTTCCAGCATGGGTGCGGCGAACAAAATGGACCCGACGAAATTCCAGGTTGCGGATATTTCGAAAACGACCATGGACCCGATTGCTCGTGTTGTCCGTACGACACTTCGCAAAGACGGTATTAAAAAAGGCGTGAAAGTGGTCTTTTCAACCGAAAAGCCGCTCAAACCACGCGAAGATGTAACACAGAAAATCGTTCCCGAGAATGCGCCGGAAATTCGCAAGGCCAAACAGCCACCAGCGAGTAACGCCTTTGTTCCTCCGGTAGCCGGACTGATTATGGTCAGTGTGGCTGTCAAGGAACTGATCGAAATTGCAGAGAACAAGCAGCAGTAATCTGTTGTAAATGGAAAAGCGTAGGTACCGACAAGGTACCTGCGCTTTTTTGCATGGTCATCACATGCGGACAGAGATAGGGGGCAAAAGGATAATTAAAGCCGCAATAAAAAGAGGCGCAAAACCTTAACAAATGTCAGGGTTACGTGATGTACTTCAATCCCAAAACCGTGTATGATATGTGGTGCTGCGCGAAATGATGATAACTACATAGAGAAACGGCAGCTATATAAGATGAATATAAGATTTACACTAGAACGAAGAGGACAGAAAAAACCTGGAGAAGCGAAGCTAAAAGCTTTCTGAAAGAAAGCTGCTACGGAAGCATATACTTAGCCTTTATCAACGGATTGTTACCTTTTAATAATAAATTAATAAATCTGGGGATAACAGCGATCGAAAGGTTGTTCTGTCTGCGCAGTGGTAGAGTGTAAATACATTTGTTCGGCTTATATAGAGAGAGGGGAACGGAACGAATGAAACAAGGATGGATGACCAGACGCCTTGGCCTGGAGCCGGGAGACCAATGGAAGAAGGAAATTGTGGCGGGGGCCATTTCCTATTTTGCCGTGGTGTATATCATAATGGTCAATGCAACAATTCTGGCCGATGCCGGAATGCCGCTGCAGGCGGCTATGGTGGGTACACTGCTGACGTCCATTGCAGGTTGTTTGCTGATGGCATTTGGCGGTAAGTCGCCGATTATCGTTGTACCTGGCATGGGCATCAATGCATTTTTCACGTATACACTTGTGCACTCGATGAAATTGAGCTGGCAGGAAGCCTTGGCGGTTGTATCCGTCACCGGTGTGCTGTTTGCGGTCGTAGCCTTTACATCGTTATATAAAATGATTAGTGAGGCCATTCCGAAAAACCTGCAGCATGGCATTACGGTGGGAATTGGTCTGTTCCTGACGTTCATTGGTTTGCAAAAAAGCGGAATCGTCATCGCACATCAGACCACATTTGTGGCGATCGGACATTTTAATGATCCTGGAGTGATCACCGCCTGTGTTACTCTTGTGATCGCCTTGATTTTATTTATACGCAATGTACAGGGCGGGCTTCTGATCAGCATTCTGGCGGGAACAGGACTAGCTTATGTGCTTGGCGCAGTGAAGCCGGGTGATCCTGTGTCTGCCACAGAAGCATTGCATCAATACGGCGGTTTGTTTGCCCAGCTGTCATTCGCGAATCTGGTGGATCTATCGTTCTGGATTGCAGTATTTCTGTTGCTGCTGATTGTTGTATTTGAAAATATCGGCCTGATTACAGCTCAAACCCATCTCATTGGTCGCCCCCAAAGGTTTAAGGGCAGTTTGCGGGCGCTGTCAATCTCGAATATTTTTGCCGGAATTTTTGGCAGTAGCCCTACTGTAGCTGCAGCTGAGACAACAGCGGGCATAGCAGCAGGCGGGCGTACAGGTTTGACTCCGCTGGTTACCGCAGTGCTGTTTGGTGCAACGTTTTTCTTTATTCCACTGTTGGGTTATATTCCGGACAGTGCTATTGCACCGATTTTGATCATTATTGGCGGCTTGATGGTACAAAGTGTGAAGGATATGGATTTCAGTGATTTCACGGAGGCTTTTCCGGCTTTTCTGATCATGGTCATGATTCCATTTACGTATAGCATCGTGGACGGTATGGCATTTGGATTCATTGCGTATCCGGTAGCGAAGCTCGCGGCGGGTCAGGGCAAACAGGTGCCTAAAGTCATGTACGGCATTGCCATCCTGTTTTTGGCCAATTTCGTGCTGCATGGGATATTGTAAAAGACAGGAAACGTAATGTAAGTTCATACGTATGATCTCTGGTGAACAAAGGGGAGAACGGGGGAACGGAAATGGAAGAGCAACAACAGGCAGGTCAAGCTGAATCGAAAATAGGAAAAAAAGGATTCAAGGATTTTGTGAAGCTGATTGCTGCTACAAATCCACCAAAGCTTATTCTGATTATAGCGTTGATCCTGACACTCATTCAGACGACAGCCGGACTGATTGTCCCGCTGATGACCAAAGGCCTGATTGATGGGCTGACGATGTCTGCGCTGAACAAGTCCGTTATTTTCCTGCTGCTGGGGGCATTCGTTATTCAGGCCATCGCTTCAGGCATCAGCATCTATATGTTGAATTATGCAGGTCAACGAGTGGTTGCGACATTGCGAACGAAGCTGTGGAATAAGGTGTTATCCTTGCCGATGCCATATTTCGACCGGAATCGTACGGGTGATACGATGAGTCGAATCACGAATGATACAAGTCAGATTATGACGCTAATTGCGGATTATCTCGTTTCTTTTGTATCCAATATCGTTGCGGTTGTGGGCGGGGTAGCGTTGCTTTTCTATCTGGATTGGGTCATGTCACTCATTATTCTGAGTCTGGTGCCGCTAACGCTGCTGATCCTGTTGCCTGTTGGACGTAAAATGTACAAAATCTCCAAAAAGCAGCAGGACGAAATGGCAGGTCTTACTTCGGTGCTCAGCCAAGTCATTGGCGAGATTCGTTTGGTGAAAGCTTATGGAACGGAGAAACAGGAGGCGGAAGCAGGCGATTCCCGTATTGGGAAGATGTTTGCTTTTGGACTACAGGAAGCTCGGATTTTGGCGTTGATTGGTCCACTCTTTACGTTTGTCATGACGGCTGTACTGGTTGTTATTTTGGGTGTTGGCGGCATGCGGGTAGCTTCTGGATTGCTGTCTCCGGGTGAACTGGTCGCCTTCATTCTGTTGTTGTTCCAGGTGATTATGCCGATGGGGCAATTTACGACACTGTATTCACGTCTGCAAAAGGTTGTTGGTGCGACAGAACGCATTCAGGCTATTCTGGCACATGAAGAAGAACCGCGTCATAGCACAGCAATTGCTCCCAAGGGCAATGAGACGATTACATTCAACAACATGCATTTCTCTTATGTAACAGGGGAAGAGGTACTGCATGGGATCAATCTGACCGTTCCGGCCCGTAAAGTGACAGCCATTGTTGGGCCAAGCGGCAGCGGGAAATCAACCTTGTTCTCCCTGTTGGAGCAGTTCTATCTTCCGGGGTCGGGCAGTATATCGTATGGTGGACAAGCCATAACGGATTATTCATTAGCCTCCTGGCGAAGCAAGATTGGATATGTATCACAGGAGAGCCCTCTGATGGCAGGCACGATTAAGGAAAACATGACATACGGACTGGGCCGTGAGGCAAGTATGGACGAAATTAGACAGGCGGCAGATATGGCGTATTCCTCAGCTTTTATTGATAAACTGCCACAGGGCTACGATACGGAAGTGGGAGAACGCGGCATCAAGCTCTCCGGTGGCCAACGCCAACGGATCGCTATTGCTCGTGCACTGCTGCGCAGCCCGGACATTCTGATGCTGGATGAAGCGACGTCCAGTCTGGACAGCACCTCGGAACATGAAGTGCAGCAAGCCCTTTCCAATCTGATGGAAGGACGAACAACGGTTGTCATTGCACACCGATTGTCCACCGTCGTCGACTCTGATCAGATTGTTGTTCTGGAACAGGGCCACGTGACGGGAAACGGAACACATGCGGAGCTGATCAGTACACATCAAGTGTACCGTGAGCTGGCCCAGAAACAGTTTGTGGCACAGGATGGGAAGCCGGATTCTGAGCCGGAGTGATGAAAAGGATGACCGTTGTTCATCTGTTCTTTAACGAACAGGAACAGCGGTTTCTTTCACTTCTCTATCCGGGTTACTGTAGCTTTTTGTACATCAATATGATATAGTGGGTATCCTTTTGTGTCGTCAGTGATTGACTATGCAGAAAAACATATTCTTAGGAGGTAACTGAAACATGTCAGACAGCTTTCAAAGTGCCTATCAAGAAGAAGAGTACAGGTTAGAGCGAACGATGAAGGAAGTGGACAGTCAGCTGGAACGGCTGCAGAACATTCAGGTATACACCGGCCACGACTTCACAGAACAAGTGCTGGAGGCCGGACGTGAAGAGCGCCGCACCGCCTTGTCCAAGAGCGCGCAGCAACCCTATTTCGGACGCTTGGATTTCGAAGAACAGGGCAGTGGCGCACGGAAACCGTTGTATATTGGCAAAATCGGCGTAGACCGCGAAGAGGTGGGAGAGCATCCGCTCGTCATCGATTGGCGTGCTCCTGTCGCAAGCCTGTTTTACTCATTTACCGGAGGGGAAGCCTCCGCAACGTATGAAGCCCCGGAGGGACTCATCGAGGGTCTGGTTTATCTGAAACGAAACGTTGTTATTCGGCAGCGTATATTGGAACGTGTGGCGGATACGTACAATCGGGACAGTGACCAGCCAGCCGTATCGGATGAATTCCTGGTGTATCGACTGGGAGAGAACAAAGACAACAAGCTCCGTGATATCGTATCCACCATTCAGGCGGAGCAGGATCAGATCATTCGTGCGGCAAGAAACACCGCATTGATCATTCAGGGTGTGGCCGGTTCGGGTAAAACAACCGTCGCACTGCATCGCCTTGCCTTCTTGCTGTATCAGTACAAGGAGCAGGTATCTGCGGAGAAAATGGTTATTTTCGCACCCAACCATATGTTCCTGGATTACATATCGGATGTACTCCCGGAGCTCGGTGTAGGGGACATTCAGCAGCGTACATTCCCGGATTGGGCGATGAACCTGCTGGGGCTGGACCTGCCTTTGGCAGACACGTCGGAGACATTGAACACCTGGTTTGAAACGCCGGATGCACGTCCTGAGCTCAATGATGATGTGCCAGGGCGTTACAAAGGCTCGATCCGCTTCATGGAACTGATCCGGGAGTGGCTGTCCGGGATGGAAGAGGAATCCGTACCTGATATGGACTTCAGTCCATGGGATGGTGCAGTGCTCAGCAAAGCCGAGATTGAGAACTGGTTCGGGGAAGAGTACAAACATTATCCGCTGGCAAAACGCAAAGAGCGGGTTATGGCGCGTATTCACCGCTGGATTGAGATGGAGCTCAAGAAACCGTCCCCTGAAGCCGTTCGCAAAGAGCGTAAGAAGAAAGCGGCAACCCGTGAGAAGGCCTACGCCAAAAAATGGCCTCAATATGAACCGCTTACGCTGTACAAACAGCTGTTCAAGGTTGTTAAAGGCGGTTCGGTACCTGCCTCGCTCAGCGGGCTTATTCCCAAATTGGTGATGAAGCAAACGGCAGCAGATCTGAAGCAGGATATCATCCGTGAAGAGGATTTGCCTGCGTTGGTGTACATTCATACCTTGGTTCATGATATTGAAGGTTCGGAGCGGTTCGATCACATCGTTATTGATGAAGCGCAGGACTTTTCTCCTTTTCATGTGGCGTTATTGGATCAGTTTGTCAAAGGGCATTCTTTCACCATACTGGGCGATCTGTCCCAAGGTATTCATGAGTACCGTGGTGTTCATGCATGGGAAGAGATGAGTTCTTTGTTTCCAGAGGAACAGAATGCATACTTTGCATTGACCCGAAGTTATCGCTCGACAATGGAAATTATCGATTATGCCAATACGATTCTGGAGCGGGGCGTCAAGAGCGGGATTACGGCGATTCCTGTATTCCGGAGTGGTGATCCCGTACGGACATTGTCCTATGGGGGAGAAGGGCGCACAGCAAGCCTCGAACAGGCTCTGAAGCTCTTAACGGTCAAAGACTATCGCACAGTCTCTATTCTGACCCGTACCCTGCATGAGGCAAAGGAGCTTCACCATGAACTCCAGGCGGCAGGCTGGGATCTGAACTTGATTGACGGCGGTAAAAAACAGTACACAGGCGGTCACTCCGTTTTACCTGTCTATTTGTCGAAAGGCTTGGAGTTTGATGCAGTGATCGTAGCGGACGCGGATGAGAAACACTATTTGTCCAATGCGGGTGATGCGAAGCTGTTATACGTTGGCTGTACACGGGCATTACACGAACTGTGGTTATTCCACGATGGCCAATTGCCAGACTATGCTGCTGCAACCTACAATTCGGAAGGCGAGTCTGTTACCATTCAGGGTTGGCCTGATAGCGAGGCAGAGTGAACCCTTGTTGTTGAACATAGCATCAAAATTGAAAGAGCATGGTGCGGTTAAAGCACCATGCTCTTTTTGTTCATTCTCAGCAGATGTGTGTTAGTCCCGAAAGGAAAGTTGCAGTTTGGTTGCTGATCGTCTGCTGGTCAACTTGCAGGTGTGCGTTGGGTCAAACCCGGTTTATCTAAAACTGACTTATGACTGGCGGGATGGCGGTTAACCAGGAAAATGCCCAGACAGATCATTACCCCACCTGCACCCACAATCCAGCCGACATGCTCTTCCAACAAGATGAAGCTCGATAGCAGTCCAAACAGCGGCGCCAGAAAAAGAAAGGAACTGGTTTTGGCTGGATCCGTGTTTTGCAGTAAATAAAACCAGAGTGTGAACTGAATGATGGAACAGAAAATCGTCAGCCATACAAGGACAACAATGGACGTTGCATTGACGATAAAATGAGTCTGCTCTGTAAAGACGCTCAGTAGAAGCAGTACGGCGCCTCCAGCGAGCATTTGATAAGCGGTAAGCACAAATGTATCATAAGCAGCTCCCCAGCGTTTAATGAGCAACGTGGATACAGCAAAAGAGACAGCGCCGCCAAACCCAATCCACGTCCCAGGACTCAAGCTCAGATGGAATCCAAAGGTTAACGCCACTCCGACGAATCCAAGAATCACACCGGTCCATTGGCTAAAACGATAGGAAACACCATATAGAGCAGCACTCAGGATGATGACAAGCAACGGATTCGTAAAGGTGATAATGGCGGACTCTCCCGAACTGATCCAGTTCATGCTGTAGTAGGCACAGCCCATCACTCCCGCCGACTGGAACAGACCGATTACGGCGATTTGTATCCAATGTTTCCAGCCCACTGGCATGGAACGTTTTCTGATGATCCACGCTAGTAATGCTCCTGCCAATACATAGCGAAGTCCCATTAACAAAAAGGGAGGAGCATACATCATACCGATTTTGCCTACGGGAAACGAAGTTCCCATGATGAGTGTCGTAACAAGGATCAGAAACGTATATTTTAAAGGCTTCATCAGGATTCCTCCCTTTTACTTGCCGTGCTCATAACGTCTGACCACTATCAACTGTAATCAGTTGTCCGGTCATGGATGGTTGCTCCAACGCGGCGCACACCATATGTGCAATGTCTTCGCTTGTCGCTATTCGCTGCAATAATAACTCACCGCCCAGAAGATGCATCTGTTCTTCTTTTCCTGCCCACCAACGGGTCGCGACTGCACCCGGAATGATGGCGTTAACCCGAATATCGGGGGATAGCGCATGTGCCAATGACTTCGTCAAACCGTGTACTGCTGCTTTGGAAACGGCGTAAGGAAGGGAGGACCCTGATCCTGTGCTACCAGCTATACTGCCAAGGTTAACGATTGCGCCTTGGCCTGCCTGCTGCATTCCTTTCGCTACAGCTCGTGCGCAGTAGAACATGCCTTTAACATTGACGTCATATAGTTCATTCCATATTTCATCGGTTACGGCTTCCAGATCCTTCATTGGGATATGATGCGTAATGCTGGCGTTATTTACGAGTGCGGTCACAGGGCCAACTTTGTCAGTGATAAAGGATACCATTTGACGAACCTCGACATCGGAAGCAACATTGGCTCGAATTGCAAAAGCATGACCTCCCGCATCCAGAATATATTGTACAGTCTCTTCGGCCTCATCCTGGGAACGGGAGTAATTCACAGCGACGGTGGCTCCACGATTAGCTAGCAATATACTGGTAGCTCGACCTATGCCCGTACCGCCTCCGGTTACCAAAGCTACGGTGTTCGTCCAGTTCATCATCATTAACACTCCTTAAGTGAACTCAGCGAATAGGAAGTTGCTGTGTTCTGATCTACCCCGATTGTAGCTCGAAGCAGCTATACTGTATAATGATTGTTAATGGATTGGATATCATTTTAAATGATGTCTGAATGGATATAGTCATAGTTGGGAGGTTTACAATGGAGAGTGGGGATTTAAGGATATTTCAATGTGTCGCACAAGAAGGAAATCTGACCCGAGCTGCGGAGCGCCTCGGTTACGTGCAGTCCAATGTAACAGCAAGGATAAGACATCTGGAATCCGAAGTAGGGACACTGCTGTTTATCCGTCATAATCGGGGGATGACGTTATCTCCAGCAGGGGAGATGCTGCTGACCTATGCGGATAAAATTGTAGGCCTGCTCGATGAGGCTGGTAAAGCGTTGAGCTCTACAATTGAACCTTCCGGACCACTACGCATAGGCTCCACGCAGACCGCCGCAGCGGTACGTTTACCTGAGCTTTTTGCGAAATATTATAAACAGCATCCGGCTGTCTCCTTATCTTTGACTACAGGTAACTCCCAGGTGCTTATGGATCAGGTTATTGGGTATGAATTGGAAGGGGCGTTTATCGGTTGTTCATGTGATCACCCTGATATTGCTTCTACTCCCGTATTCGATGAAGAACTATTCGTTGTCTCCTCCGGTATGGGACCGGAAGACGAAGAACTCACCAGTAAACCGATTCTGGTCTACAGCATGGGATGTTCGTATCGTCAGATTTTGGAGGAATGGTTATCGGTTAGCGGTGTAACCCGTCCGGTTATTATGGAATTTGGGACCCTCGAAGCGATTATTAGCGGGGTGACATCCGGCATGGGAATTTCACTTTTACCCGAAATCGTCATTCGGAATCAGATCGAAAATGGATTACTGCGTAAGCACACACTCCCGGTAGGCATGAATCGGATGATGACTCATTTTATTACGCGCAAGGATGCCTTTGTCAGCAGTGCGCTTGGGGCATTTATGGGGATGCTGCCGCGGGAGTATGATATGATAGAGAATAGCGATTTATCAAGATTTCGTAAGGCTCAAGTAAAGGCAATCCGTTAAGGAAGTGATGAGCAATGGATTTATTTTCGTTTCAGCAAGATTCAGAACCTCAAGCAAGACTGCTCGCTGACCGCATGCGGCCAGAGCGGCTTGATGAATATATTGGGCAAGAGCACATTATTGGACCAGGAAAATTGCTTCGGCGCGCCATTGAAGCGGATCAGATCTCGTCTATCTTGCTTTACGGTCCTCCGGGATGTGGCAAGACGACACTGGCACATATTATTTCCCAGCATACCCAAGGGCAGTTTGTCCGTCTGAATGCGGTGGATGCTTCCGTCAAAGATGTACGTGAAGTCATCGAGCAGGCGCAAACGAACAAGCAGTTGTACGGAACAAAAACCATTTTGTTCCTCGATGAAGTACACCGCTTTAATAGTTCCCGTCAGGATGCGCTGCTGCCTGCAGTAGAGAAGGGCACGATCATTTTTATCGGTGCTACGACAGAGAATCCCTTTCATTATGTGAATGGGGCCTTGATGAGCCGTTCCACGCTGTTTCAGCTGGAGTCTTTGAACAAAGAGCATTCCCTGATTGCGATGCGCCGGGCACTGGCGGATGCGGATAAAGGTTTGGGATTCATGGATCTGCAGGCAGACAACGAGGCATTGGAGCATATTGCGACGATGGCGAATGGCGATATTCGGCGTGCGCTGAATGCCTTGGAACTTGCTGCACTGACCACACCGCCAGAGAAGGATGGCTCGATTCACATTACGCTTGATGTAGCAGAAGAATCTATTCGTCGTCCGATTGTGAAGGCAGATGAATCGACACAATATGATGTATTGTCGGCATTTCATAAAAGCATCCGGGGTTCCAGTGATGCAGCACTGTTCTGGTTTTTGTATGCGGTAGAGAAGCTGGGCATGGACCCGATGACGTTTATACGTCGTCTGATTGCAGCGAGCAGTGAAGATATCGGACTTGCGAATCCGCAAGCGATGACCCAGGCGATCGGGGCGCTGGATGCTTATCGCAATAATGGCTGGCCTGAAGCCAAGCTGAACATCGCCCAAGCAATCCTGTTTGCTGTTGAAAGTCCGAAATCCAATGCGGTGTACACTGCAATCTCAAAAGCGATGAATGCCATTGATGAGGTGAAATCGGCTGAGGTGCCTCTTCATCTGAGGGATACCCATTATTCCGGTGCAGTGAAGCTGGGACATGAAGGCTACCAATACCCGCATAATTATCCGGGCCATTACGTGAAGCAGGAATATTTACCGAAACAGCTCTCACGCCGTATTTTCTATGAAGCAACGGAACAAGGCAATGAATCCAAGATTCGTCTAAACCAGCAGCGGCGCAGAGAGCTGTAAGATCCATGACCCGGGAGATGCTTGAACGATGAAAGAAATATTCTATATTGGAATCGGTGGAATTTTGGGCACATTATGCCGATATGGGATACAGTTATGGATGCCAGCAGCCAATGAGGGCTTCCCTTGGGCAGTGCTGCTGATCAATGCCATCGGGAGCCTGTTTTTGGGTTGGTTCTTCACCATAGCTGTTCCCGGTAAAATAACGCCTCAACTTCGTCTGGCAATTGGTACGGGGTTTACTGGTGCATTCACCACATTCTCCACCTTTACTCTCGATATGGTCCGTTTATCCGAGGGAGGAATGTGGGGTAAGGCTGTTATATACCTCGTTGTGAGTGTACTCGCAGGGTTATTACTGTGTGCATTGGGGATTAAGGCTGGACAGCGAATGCTGGGTAAACCGACGCAGGATGGTGTTGCACCATGATCATCTGGATTGGTCTTGCAGGAATGCTGGGTGCGGTGCTTCGCTACAGTTTGGGTCGATGGATATCCGGTTCGCTCGGAACGGCCTTCCCATGGGGGACATGGGTCATTAATATCAGTGGTTCTCTGGTACTTGGATTACTCTATGGCTGGCATCAGTCAGCTTCAATCCCGGACGAAGTCTGGATGATTTGGGGGACTGGATTTTGCGGAGCGTATACCACATTCTCTACATTTGGATATGAGACCCTCGGTCTGATGGGACAGGAACGTTACTTAAGAGCAATTTTGTACGTTACCAGTTCGGTACTGTTGGGAGTTGCAGCTTCTTTTGCTGGAGTGTGGCTGGCTGCATAAGTGAAAATAATTATTTTTTTTGCAGGAAAAAGAAGGAAAAAAGCCATCCGTCATGGTATACATGAAAGATGGCTTTTGTTATAGGAATACAGGGTATTGTACAAAATCCATATGGGGATGGATTCATTTCGGTTATTGAATCTATTACAGCGCCGGTACAGGCACTTTTTGAACCTGATCAATCGTGCCGCCGCCGAGACACACATCTCCATCATAAAACACAACGGCTTGACCAGGCGTGATCGCTTTTTGCTGTTGGTCAAACTGTACATCCACGCTGCCATCTTCCTGCCATGTCAGGGTTACACCCTGATCTGGCTGACGATAGCGGAATTTGGCGGTACAACGGAATGGTACGTTAGGCATGTGTGCTGCACCTGCGATCCAGTTTACACCTGTTGCAGTCAGACCGGTTGAATACAGGCTTGCATGTGCATCGCCTTGAACGACAAGCAGTTGATTTTTCTCCAGATTCTTGTCTGCCACGAACCAGGGTTCACCATTACCGGAACCGCCAATGCCGAGACCTTGACGTTGTCCAAGCGTATAGTACATCAGACCGTCATGACGGCCCTTCACTTCTCCAGTTGCAATATCAACCATGTCTCCGCCTTTGGCCGGTAGATAGTTGCTCAGGAACTCTTTGAAGTTGCGCTCGCCGATGAAGCAGACACCTGTGCTATCTTTTTTCTTCGCGGTGTACAGGCCAGCCGCTTCTGCAATCTTGCGTACTTCCGGTTTTGGAAGATGACCAATCGGGAACATGGCTTTGGACAGCTGGTTCTGATTCAGTGCATTGAGGAAGTACGTTTGGTCTTTGTTACTGTCCACACCGCGCAGCAGTTTGAACGTTCCATCTTCTTCAATGAGGCGAGCATAGTGGCCTGTAGCCACATAGTCAGCGCCGAGATCCAGTGCTTTGTTCAGGAATTCGCCGAATTTGATCTCACGATTACACATGACATCAGGATTCGGAGTCCGACCCGACTTATATTCATCAAGGAAATAGGAAAATACTTTATCAAAGTACTCTTTCTCGAAGTTGACAGTGTAGTAAGGAATGCCGATCTGTTCGCAAACCCGGCGTACGTCCTCTGAATCTTCTTCAGCGGTACAGTGGCCGAACTCGTCCGTGTCATCCCAGTTTTTCATGAAAATGCCGATGACATCGTAACCCTGCTCTTTCAGCAGCAGTGCGGTGACGGAAGAATCGACACCTCCGGACATGCCAACGACGACCCGTGTATTTTCAATTGTTTTGGACATCGTTATCACCATTTCTCTATATAAATGTGTTTCGTTTCTATTCTAGCATAACCGGACTCAAGTTACGATACACCCGGCCAACTTTGGATAGTGTCCACCACAGGCGCACATTTTGGAATTTCGTCAATCTTTCTTTTCCATAAAGCATGCAGATATGTTAACATTAGCTGAGGGTTATGATCGGAATACGGAGGATTAGAGAGACTAGGCCTGTATTTTTCATATCCCGCTGTGGCGGATCCTGGAAAGACGGTCTTGGACCACATCCTGTTATTTTATGTTTCACAACTTGTTTTTTCGAAAATTGAAAGAGGTGACTCCTTTGAAAATATCGACAAAGGGCCGTTATGGGCTCACAATCATGATGGAGCTGGCAGCCAGAACAGGCGAAGGCCCTACATCTTTGAAAAGTATTGCCGAGCGCAACCAGCTCTCGGAGCATTATCTCGAGCAATTGATTGCTCCCCTGCGTAATGCAGGACTGGTCAAAAGTATCCGTGGCGCCTACGGCGGTTACATTCTGGCAGGCGATCCTGCTACCGTAACGGCAGGGGATGTTATTCGTGTACTGGAAGGTCCAATCTCTCCAGTGGATTTCACCGAGGAAGATGATCCGGCGAAGCGCGACTTGTGGTTGCGCATCCGTGATAGCATTGCAGAAGTATTGGATTCAACAACGCTGAAGGATCTGATTACATTCCAGGATCAGGAACAAAAAGATAGCTACATGTTCTATATCTAACATAGTTGATGATGAGCATCACAGACGACACACTAAAGCCCCCATATTGGGGGCTTTAGCCGTGCAACAAGCTACATTGTGATTCTTCCAATTCTACGATAGCCTGTGATAAACAGGATTTATGTAATCATGTGCTGAAGAAGGCACCGTTCTTGAGGCTGCCCTTCCGAAACGATGTAGTCAGAAGTTCTAGCGACGCTTGAGTGCTTCTATATCTGCTTCCATACGCAATTGACGACGGTTCAATATATCAATGCTGTGCTGATGGGTGTTTAATTCGGCGGATACTTTACGTTCAAACGTGATTTGAGAAACTTCGAGACGTTTGGTAACTTCCAGTGTCTCCAGAACGGCATGCTGAAGCAGAGGAATTTTTTTGGTTTGTTCCTCGATGGCGTCAAGTCTGCCATCCATGGTATCGAGTCTGCTATCCATTGTATCAAGCCTGTCTTCGATCTTTTCAAGACGTCCATCAATGTTGTCGAAACGCTTGTCCATTTGTTGAAGCTGATTCAGAATTTGACTGAGAACCTGATCACTCATGCCGATCTCTCCTTTTTGAATGGATATTAAACATTATACACGAAGATATGACACAATAGCATTTGTTTAAATTTTCAATTTTGCATCATAAAAATATGGAAGTCCAACCTATAACGGGGTGAAATCAATGAACAGAATATATTTGGATCACGCCGCATCGACACCTATGCACCCACAAGTCGCGGAAGCGATGATGAAAGTGATGACAGGGCAATATGGCAATGCATCAAGTATCCATGCCTTTGGGCGTGAAGCCAAACGGACCGTCAGTGGAGCAAGGGATGTCATTGCGGCGTCTTTGGGTTGTTTCCCAGACGAACTTGTATTTACCGGAGGCGGCACGGAAAGTGACAATCTGGCGATATTTGGCGCAGTTTCAGCGAGACAAGAACGAGGACGTCACATCATTACAACCGCCATTGAACATCATGCGGTACTGCATACTTGTCAGGAGCTGGAGCGACAAGGCTATGACGTGACCTATTTGCCTGTAGATGAATACGGAAGAATACATCTGGAAGAGCTGAAAGATGCCATCCGGCCAGATACTGTGCTGATCACCATGATGTATGCCAACAATGAAGTTGGCACAATTCAGCCTATCCGCGAAATTGGTGAACTGGCTCGTCAACATGATATTTTGTTCCATACCGATGCAGTTCAGGCTCTTGGCACCCAGGATATTTCCTGCAAGGAACTGCCGGTGGATCTGATCAGCTTTTCTGCTCATAAAATTAATGGCCCCCAAGGTGTGGGTGCACTCTACGTAAGACGCGGAATTGTGCTGGAAGCGAGAACTCATGGTGGCCTTCAGGAACGGCAACGACGGGCAGGTACCGAGAATATAGCGGGTATCACTGGCTTTGCGGAGGCGTTGAAAATATCAGAAGAACAAGCCGAGGCACGCCGTGAACATGATCTGGCATTGCGATTATTGCTGCTGGAACAATTGGAGCAGCATGTAGGGTCGGAGCATTTCCACGTCAACGGACATCCGGAATATACGCTGCCCAATATCCTGAACATCAGCTTTCCGGAAGTATCCACAGAGACGATGCTCATGAATCTGGATATGGAAGGCATCGCAGTTGCGAGCGGTTCGGCATGTACTTCCGGTTCCCTCGAAGTATCCCATGTGCTGAAAGCGATGAAGTTGCCAGAGACTTTTTTGCATTCCGCGATTCGTTTTAGCTGGGGAGTGGGTAATACTACGGAAGAAATCATGATAACCACCGAAAAAATTGGAACCATTCTTGGGCGACTGCGTAATAGAGCCTAAGGGGCTTTTTGCACATGGAACAGAAGGAGGGAAGAAGTTCCATTTCATCGGTTGGATAGAAGCGGTTTTGATGATCGGCGTCTGATTGCCACTCATCAACTTTGGGCATACCTAGCAATAGCGCCGCGACTATTTAATGATAAGAAGATGAGGGGGACCCTGCGATGAAGCTTCAGGAAATGATCGGACTTGCCGTTTTTGATGTTGAGGACGGGAAGCAGGTCGGTAAGATCCAGGATTTCATTGTGAATGACGATTGGAAAATTGAAGGCATTGAACTTGAAAACAAAGGCCTGTTTACCAGTCATGTCAAAATCGTGCAGTGGCAAGATATCGTTGCCTACGGCGAAGATGCCGTCATGATCCGTAATCAACAGGCTGTCCGCAAAACGGGAGCCGACGACATAAAACACACGTACCTCCTCGGCCAGTCTAAATTGAAGGAGATGTCCGTGCTCACCGAAGAAGGTTTGCTGCTTGGACGTGTCTCTGATGTTTATTTTGACCAGGAGTTGGGAAATACAATAATAGGGATTGAAATTACGGACGGTTTTGTGTCCGATTTGATTGAGGGCCGCAAATGGCTGCCATGTACAAGCGATATGTCTATTGGGGAAAGTGCCATTATGGTGCCGCCGCTGAGTGAACAGCGCTTGGAAAATGCCATTCATTCTGTTAATGGATAGGTGAATGAATATGAAATGTCCAAACTGTAGTTCCAAAGATATTGGGAAAATCGGTTCCCACCAGTTTTATTGCTGGGGATGCTTTATCGAATTAACAGTGAACGGTGAGAAAATGTCTGTATACCAAGTGGAAGAAGACGGCACGCTCAGTTCCCTTGATGATCTGTTCTTTGGGGAAGAGCTGCCGCAAGACTTCCCACATCTTCATGCTTCTTCTTAATAAGCAGCATAACTTCTTCTATATGCGGTTTCATGACAAAGACTGTCATTGAACGCTGTCATGAAATGATGACAGATGTATATAGCTGCGGTTACATAGTGGTTCAAGGGAACTTGTATGAATATATGCTACCCCGGATCACAAGATGCGTCTCCTTCATCATGAAGGGGGCGTTTTTTTTGTGCGTTAATAAATATTCCCTTCCTTACATATACTGACTTTCAGAGCCAGTCCAAAAGGGAGAGATGCAAGTGGAGCAATTAACCAAAAACAAGCTGTTCCGTTATGCCATCTGGCTGCTACTCGGATTGATTATCCTGTATTTTATCTGGCTGCTGCGGCCATTACTGCTTCATATATATGGATTTCTGAAAACAGTGCTGGCACCATTTATCGTAGCTCTCATCATATCCTATGTACTCAATCCGATTGTAAGCATGCTAGGAGGGCGTAAAGTCCCTCGAACCATTGCCGTGCTGTTAATCTATGCTTTTTTCCTCACCTGTATCGGCGTTATCCTGATGAATGTCATTCCGGTGTTGATTGAACAGTTGGAGGAACTGAACGAGCATATGCCGGAGCTGTCGATGCGTGCCCAGAGTCTGATGAACAATATGGATCACAAATTAATGCCGCCAAGTGTGCGCACAGGCATGAACAGCTGGTTTTTCCAGATGGAGGATCGGCTGACCCAGGGCATAACGAAGCTGATGGATAATATCGGGACAACCATTAATGTATTGTTCAACGTGTTTATCGTGCCATTTCTCATTTTCTATATGTTAAAAGATTTTGAGGTGTTTGAGCGTACGGTTGTAGCGTATCTGCCTCGCTCACGGCGCAAAGCCATTGTGTCGGTTATGAAAGAGATTGACACGGCTTTGGGAAACTATATTCGCGGACAGTTTATCGTCTGTGTGATTGTGGGCATCTTTGCCTACATCGGTTACATCGTCATTGATATGCCTTATGCACTGCTGCTCGCCAGCATTGTCGCTGTATTTAACATCGTGCCTTATCTCGGCCCGTTTCTTGGAGCTGCTCCTGCCGTGGTTATGGCGTCTACGGTATCGTTCAAAATGGTGCTCTTCGTTGTCATTGTGAACACATTGTGCCAAGTGCTGGAGAGCAACGTCATCTCCCCTCAGGTGGTGGGGCGGACGCTGCATTTGCATCCGTTGTCGATTATCTTCGCGCTCCTTGTGGGAGGCGAACTGGCGGGCATAGTGGGTCTCATTCTGGCGGTGCCGGTCTTTGCTGTTCTGAAAGTCATTGTGCAGCACTTTTTTGCATATTACATCAAACGAAGAACGGACTGACCGTAGCAAAGGTCTGCTCCTAAGGGGTGCGTTGACACCATATAGGCATATCGATATAATGGAGGGGTAAGTTTAGAACAAGAAATCGATGATGAAATGAAGTACGCCGAGGGTTCCTTTCCTCAGAGAATAGACTTCTTCGGATCAGATGTAATCTGAGCCCGATGGCTGGAAGAGTCTTGAAAGTTGAAGCGGCGGAAAGCTGATTTCGGAGTGCAGGACAACCCTGCCGGGAGCGACCGTTATTTCGCATCAACGAGGAGATTGTTTGTTTCATCTGCGGATGAACAGCAATAACCAGGGTGGTACCGCGATTACAATCGTCCCTGACTATCAGGGGCGTTTTTTGTGTTTATTTTTACTTGTTAACAACCCGGAGCGAATATGCACCGGACTATTATAATTAATTGGGGGCACTCCGTATGAAAGCCAGTGAAATCCGGTCCAAATGGATAGAGTTTTTTGCAAGTAAAGGTCACAAAATCGAGCCAAGCGCATCGCTTGTGCCTCATAATGATCCATCCCTTCTGTGGATCAATGCGGGCATGGCACCGTTGAAACCGTATTTTGACGGTCGGGAAAAACCGGAGAATCCGCGTCTGGCCAACTCCCAAAAATGTATTCGTACGAACGATATTGAAAATGTCGGTAAAACTCGCCGTCACCATACGTTCTTCGAAATGCTCGGTAACTTCTCCATTGGAGACTATTTCAAAGAAGAGACGATTACTTGGGCATGGGAATTTCTCACAAGCAAAGAATGGATCGGTTTCGATCCGGAACGTCTCTCCGTAACGGTATACCCTGAAGACGAAGAGGCCTTCAAATTGTGGAATGAAAAAGTAGGCTTGCCTGCTGAACGAATCATCAAACTGGATGAAAACTTCTGGGATATCGGCGAAGGCCCGTGTGGACCTTGTACCGAAATTTTCTATGATCGCGGCGAAGCTTATGGCAATGATATGAATGATCCCGAGATGTATCCAGGCGGGGAAAATGAACGTTACCTGGAAGTATGGAACCTTGTATTCTCTCAGTTCAATCACAACAAGGACGGTAGCTACACACCCCTTCCGAACAAAAATATTGATACAGGTGCAGGTCTGGAACGCTTTGCATCCATTCTGCAAAATGTGGATTCCAACTTTGACACAGATCTGTTCCAACCGATGATTCAAAGAACAGCGGCTCTTGCCGGTGTGAAATATAATGACAGCGTAGAGATTGACGTTGCATTGAAAGTCATTGCCGACCACATTCGGACAGTTGCCTTTGCTGTAGGCGATGGCGTTCTGCCAAGCAATGAAGGACGCGGATATGTAATTCGCCGTTTGCTCCGTCGTGCCGTACGTTACGGAAAAGTACTGGGACTCGATCGTCCATTTCTGTATGAACTGACAACGACTGTTGGTGAAGTGATGGGGATGTACTACCCGGAAGTAGTGGACAAGCAGGAGTTTATCGCCAAAGTGATCAAAACCGAGGAAGAGCGTTTCCACGAAACACTAACGGATGGTCTGGCTATTCTTGCGGAAATCAGCGGTACAGCCAAGTCCGAAGGGCGTACGGTTATTAGCGGACCTGAAGCGTTCAAACTGTATGATACGTACGGTTTCCCGTTTGACCTGACAGAAGATTATGCAGCAGAGCATGGTCTGACGGTAGATCGTGAAGGTTTCGATGCTTCCATGCAAAAGCAGCGTGAGCTTGGACGTGCAGGACGCCAGGAAAACGAGAGCATGAAGGTTCAAGGCGGACCGCTTGCTGATCTGGAGGTTAAAAGCGAGTTTGTTGGTTATAATGACCTGTTGACGGAAGCAAAAGTGGTAGCCATCGTTGCTGGTGACGCACTCGTAGACTCCGTAAGCGAAGGACAGACATGCCAGGTCATCCTTGACAAGACTCCGTTCTATGCGGAAAGTGGCGGACAAGTGAGTGACCAGGGCTTGCTGCGCGGAGCCAGTGTAACAGCGAAAGTGCAAGGCCTGTTCAAAGCTCCGCTGGGACAACACGTACATCTGGTGACTGTAGAGTCCGGTGAACTGCGTGTAGGTGAAGTGATTAAAGCTGAAGTGGATGCGTCCAAACGTGGCGATATTATCAAAAACCATACCGCAACCCATTTGCTGCACAAAGCGCTCAAAGATGTGCTCGGAACGCATGTCAATCAGGCAGGATCACTCGTAGAGCCTCAGCGTCTGCGCTTTGACTTCTCACATTTCGGCAGCATTACGCCGGAAGAATTAACGGAGATCGAGCGTCAGGTGAATGAACAGATCTGGAATCGTCTGAACGTAAACATTGAACTGAAAGCTATTGATGAAGCCAAAGAAATGGGCGCGATGGCACTTTTCGGTGAAAAATACGGCGATATCGTACGAGTGGTACAAGTCGGAGACTACAGTTTGGAACTTTGTGGCGGCTGTCACGTAAATAATACATCAGAGATCGGTATCTTCAAGCTGGTGAGCGAGAGCGGAATCGGCTCCGGCGTACGTCGGATCGAAGCTGTGACTGGCCGTGGCGCGTATCTGTATGTAGAAAGTCAGCTTGAATTGCTTAAACAATCAGCATCCTTGCTCAAAGCAAATGTGACTGATGTGCCTAAACGCATTGAAGGTCTGAATCAGCAATTGAAAGAAGCTGCCAGAGAGACTGAATCACTGCAAAGCAAGCTGAGTGCCATGGAAGCAGGCGCATTGACAGATCAAGTGGTACAAGCAGGAAATACACAATTGCTTGCAGCCCGTGTGGATGCTCCGAATATGGATGCACTGCGCACAGTCGCTGATGAATTGAAAGTAAAACTGCCTAATGCCGTACTCGTACTGGGTGCTCCAGCTGACGGCAAAGTGAATTTCGTTGTAGCTGTCCCTGCTGAACAGGTAAAACAAGGGCTGCATGCAGGTAAAATCGTCAAGGAAGTTGCGGCAGTGTGCGGCGGCGGCGGTGGCGGACGTCCTGATATGGCGCAAGCCGGAGGCAAGGATGCAAGCAAGCTGGATGAAGCGTTGAAATTGGCGGTTTCACTGGTTAGCGGGCATATTGCATAAATCCATTGAGCTGCTTTCAATCGTCAAAATATAAATCGAAATGGTTTTGTTCGTTTATATTTTATACCCGAGAGCGAGTGGAATCGAATGATGCAATATGCTAAAGCCAGTAAAGGACAAGCAAAAAACACAATTGGCTTATCCTTTGTTTACTTGTGGCAGTCAGAATATGTTATTATATAAGCAGAAATCAATTCGGCAGGACATGGTCCCCATGTTCATGCAGGAGCGAGGTGTCATCAATGGACTCCATGGATAAGACGGTTAAATTTAATGTGAAAGCCGACGAGCAGGAAGCATCCTCCAAAGAGATTCTTCTCACGGTATATGATGCACTGGTGGATAAGGAGTATAATCCTATTAACCAGATTGTCGGGTATCTGATTTCTGGAGACCCCGCATACATCCCTCGTCACAACAATGCACGCAGTCTGGTCCGTAAAAAAGAACGCGATGAGCTGATTGAAGAGCTTGTTCGTTCTTATCTGGCCAATCACCGGTAATGTACATCGCTTCCGCTGTGATGCAGCTATGCAGGCAGCGGGAAATGAACCGACAGAAGACAGCCTGAAGCTTGAGAAGGCGAATATTGTTCGACCTGAGCAGGCTTGAGGATGGGAGAGCATGGATGAAAATATTAGGTTTGGACTATGGGGACCGAAGAATCGGAGTTGCCGCTAGTGACGCCTTCGGTTGGACTGCCCAGGGATTGGAAGTACTTGAACGCCGCCGGGATGAAGGTGAGTTCGCTCGGATTGCTGAGCTTGTGCGTGAGCATGAGATCGGCGAGATTGTTGTCGGACTTCCCAAAAACATGAACGGCACCGTAGGGCCGCGTGGTGAAATATGCATTGCTTTTGCCGAACGCCTGCGGGGCGAACTGAATTTACCTGTTCACCTTTGGGATGAACGGCTGACAACCATGGCAGCAGAACGAACGTTGCTTGAAGCGGATGTCAGTCGCAAAAAACGCAAGCAGGTTGTGGACAAAATGGCCGCAAGCTTGATTTTGCAAAATTATTTGGATGCCAATAGTAAAAGGTGAGGGGGATCAACAATGGCTGAAGATCAACTGGGTATGGAAGAAGAATCGGAGATTATTTACATTGCGGATGACGAGGGTAATGAAGAGGAATTCGAAGTCATCATGAAATTCGAAGTGGACGGTTCGGAGGCCAAGTACATGATGGTTGCTCCGGTTGAACCCGAAGATGGAGAGACGGATGTTTATGCATTCCGTTATGAAGAAGAGGGCGACGATATTAAACTTTTCGTCATCCAAGATGATGCCGAATGGGATATCGTCGAGGAGACGTTTAATACATTTCTTGCAGAAGATGAAGAGGAAGCGAACTAAATGACAGAATACAGCCGCGAAGACTTGAAATGGACAGATTCGCTGCGTCTGGCTTTTGGTGCTCATGTTGAGCTGGAAGAAGAGAACGGTAAATCGCATCCGTATGACCTGCTGGCTGAGTTTGAGGTGAAGGGCCAACAGTATGCGGTGCTCCGCAGTTCATTACGTCCTTATGACGAAGTTGAACTTCTGCGGGTTTTACCGGGAAGTGAAGGCCAGATCATGCCGGAATTAGTTACGATTGACGATGATGATGAGTGGGAGAACATCTCTGAACTGTATGATGAGTGTACACTCCCCATTGACGAAGATTGATTAATCAGCTTCAAATTGAAGATACCGGAAGGGCGGAGAAGTCCGCTCTTTTTGGTTGTGTAAAGGAGTTGTGTCTTTTTTGAAAGGAAAAGCGATTTTAGTCTTTCTGCTTGTCATCGTGGTTGTTGCCGGAGGCGCAGGCGTATATGTCTGGAACATGATGCGTCCGGTGCAAGCATCCACAGAACCGATCGTATTCGAGATCAAGAGCGGGTCAGGAACTTCAAAAATTGCGGACCAGTTGGAGCAGGAAGGTCTGATTCGAAGTGGTTTAGCCTTTAAGGGATATCTGAAATGGAAGAAACAAGGATCGAATTTTATGGCAGGTACATATTCCTTAAATCCAGGCGTGTCATACGATGAGATTATTAATAAGCTGAATAACGGTGAAGTTGTGCCTGAATCTATGGTCAAGTTTACTATTCCTGAGGGGTATACCGTATTGCAAATGGCAGACAAACTATCTGCTGAGGGAATTGTGGATCGTGAGGAATTTATCAAGCTTGCGAATGATCCGTCTGCTTTTGATATCGACATCATCAAGGACATTCCAGTGGATGAAGAACTGCGATATGTGCTGGAGGGATATTTGTTCCCGGAGACATATGAGTTGAAAGAGGGAAGTTCTACTCAAGAGGTCATGCAGCGAATGATTGAGGAATTCCAGACCAAGGTTGATTCTATTCCTGATTTGGAGTCCAAACTCAAGGAGAGAAATCTGTCTTTGCATGAAGTGTTAACGATCGCATCACTTGTGGAGAGAGAAGTTGTGGTGGATCAGGAACGCGCGCTTGTGGCAGGCGTAATCTATAATCGGATTAAGCAGGATATGAAACTGGAGATCGACGCTACAGTACAGTATTTACTGGATAAGCCGAAGGCCAGATTGCTTTTCAAGGATCTGAAGGTACAGAGTCCCTATAATACGTATCTGAACAAAGGCCTGCCACCAGGACCGATTGCAAGTCCAAGTCTGGCATCCATTGAGGCAGTTTTGGAACCGGAAGCTTCGGATTACCTGTTCTATGTGACCAAGAAGGACGGTACATTCGGACATCTGTTTGCCAAAACGTATAAGGAACATCAGCAAAATATAGCCAAAAGTAAGGCTGCGCAATAAGCGGAGGGGATGTATATGAGTACGAAACATGAACTGCTCGTTACGGCGGCAAATGTGAAAGAGGCAGAGGTGCTGCTCCAAGCAGGGGCAGATGCTTTGTTAATTGGGGATGATCGCTTCGGCATGCGTCTTCCCGGAAGCTTCAGTGTGGAAGAAACAGCAGAAGTGGTTGCCATTGCAGTGAAACATCAGGCTCGTGTATACATGTCCATGAACAATCTGATGTCCAACGAGTTGCTAAAGGAATTACCTGAATATGTTCAAGCACTGGGTAAAATCGGCGTTCATGGGGTGGAGTTCAACGACCCATCTGTGCTCGCCGCTATTAAGGAGCATGCTCCGCATATCCAGATGCACTGGAACGCTGAGATGACATCGACCAACTATGCAACAGCCAACTATTGGGGAACCAAAGGCGCGAGTCGTGTCGTGCTTGCTCGGGAGCTGAATATGGACGAGCTGACAGAGATGGTTCCATTTCTGAAGGTGGAAGCTCAGGTTCAGGTGCATGGCATGACGAACATTTATCATTCCAAACGGAGTCTGGTGCAAAGTTATATGTCCCATCAGGGGCGTCCTGTAGAGGGGCATTTGGGTAAAGAGCGTGGTTTATTTCTGATCGAGGCTGAACGCCGGGATGAGAAGTTCCCGATCTATGAAGATGTGAACGGAACTCACATTATGAGTTCGGAGGATATCTGTATTCTTGAGGATCTTCATCTGTTGATGGAGGCCGGGGTACACAGCTTCAAAATCGAAGGCATGTTAAAACCGCTTGCGTATAATGAAGCTGTTGTACGTGCATACCGTATAGCTCTGGATAGCTATGCGGCAGATGCCGGAGCTTATGCATTTTGTGAAGAATGGCTGGACGAGGTTCGTCAATTGCAGGACCCTGAGCGAGAGTTGTCGTTTGGATTTTTCTATAAAGAACAGGTGTATTAATAGACGAGGTGAACAACATGGAAACAGTGGCGGTACAGCGGAAGTTCTCGGGTAAACGTAACCGTCTGGACAAACCGGAGTTGCTTGCTCCGGCGGGCAATCTGGAAAAACTTAAATTTGCAATCCATTACGGTGCAGATGCTGTGTATATCGGTGGACAGGCATACGGATTGCGTTCCAACGCGGATAACTTTAGCTTTGAAGAAATGCGTGAAGGTGTGGAATTTGCCAAAAAATATGGAGCCAAAGTTTTCGTGGCAACCAATATTTATGCGCATAATGAAGATATCGAAGGCATTCAAGCGTATTTGCAAAACTTGTATGATGCAGGAATTGCAGCTATTATCGTAGCAGATCCAGCAATTATTGAAGTGGCTCAGCGTGCCGTACCGGGTCTGGAAGTGCATTTGAGTACACAACAATCGACCCTGAACTGGCAAGCTGTGAAGTTCTGGAAAGATGAAGGTCTTCCACGCGTCGTTCTCGGACGTGAGACAAGCTTTGAGGAAATTGAAGAAATCAAGGCCAATGTGGATATTGAGATCGAAGCCTTTATTCATGGAGCTATGTGCTCGTCCTATTCCGGACGTTGTGTATTGTCCAACCATTTTACAGATCGGGATTCCAACCGGGGTGGCTGCTGCCAATCCTGCCGCTGGAAGTATGATCTGTTTGAGGATGCTCGGGAGGATACGGTATGGGTTAGCGAAGAAGAGATGCAAATGAAGGCTCCTGCGCCTTTCAGGCTTGGAGAGAATCAGTTGCCCCTGTTCGAGGAGCAGGATAATTCTTTTTCCATGGGTTCCAAGGATTTGTGCATGATTGGGCATATTCCAGAGCTGATTGATGTCGGTGTGGATAGTTTCAAAATCGAGGGACGCATGAAGTCGATTCACTATGTGGCTACCGTGGTTAACGTGTATCGTCAGGCCATTGATTCTTATATGGCTGACCCGGAGAACTATGTATTGAAGCCTGAGTGGGTAGAGGAAATGAACAAGGCAGCGAATCGTCCACTGAATACCGGATTTTTCTATGATACACCGGATCATGAGGATCACATCTATGAACCGGAAGAAAAAGCGGTACCTTTTGACTTTGCCGGATTGGTTATGGACTATGATGCGACTACAGGAATGGCGATCATTCAACAGCGCAATCATTTCAAACCAGGACAGGAGATCGAATTTTTCGGTCCGGGAGGCCACTTTTTCAAACAGGTGGTTGGGGAACTGCAGGATGAAGAAGGCAATGTGCTCGATGCAGCTCGTCACCCGTTACAGCGTGTAAAAATGAAGGTGGATCAACCTGTTTCCTACTTTGATATGATGAGAAAAAAGAAGTAGGTTCAAATGCCTAGTTTTTAACAAAATAATATTATGTTTTAACAATATAGTGTTATAAAATGAAGAATTTTGGCCTCCGTATATCGGCATATGGGGGTCTTTTTATTATAGAAAAATAGGAAAAAAGTTGTAATAAATTTCGAAAAAACGAAAGGGGAAAGGAGAAAGTTGTCGAATACTACATATTTATAGGGGAGAGAAAGAAAAATCCAACAAGTAAATTACTGGCAGGTGAATGGGATTGGTTCAAAAGAAGCAGAAGGACAGTGGAGAAGAGTTGACAATACCCGAGAAGGTTAAGCCCGAGAAGGTTCAGAAAGTGAAGAAAGAAAAAGTAGTTAAAAGTAAGACAGGGGATGCTCCAAGCAAAAAGTCTTTTACATTGGACTCAGGTAAGCTGAAGTCGGGGTGGAACAAGACAAAAAACCAGTTGAACAAGCAAAACTGGAGAAATGTTGGGGGAACAACGTTAGCGCAGATTAAGAAGGCCAATCCGATTAAATCGGTAGGCGTTAAACTGTTTTTGATCTTTTTTGCGGGCATCATGATCTTTGTGGTTAGTTTGGGTCTATTATCCTATGCTAAAGCCAAAGATACGATTGAGAAGAATGCATCCCGATCAAATCAGGAAACGATTGAACAAACCAAACAAAAAATGGACATTATTCTGGAGCGGTTTGTAGATACATCCACACAAATTTTCTTCGACCCGGAAATGCAGTCCTTGCTTCAGAAGATGTCTGATAAGAATTTGTCTGCATATGATACGTTTGTGAATTCAAGCTCCATCAACAAACAATTGTCGAATATTGCTTTTACGAATAAATCTATGGAAGCGATTTATCTTGTGCCGACAGACGAAACAAAGTCCACCATGGGTACAGGCAGCAGCAGTTCTTCCATGGGTGACATCCGTAATGAGAGCTGGTACGACGAGTTGGTTCAAGCAGGTGGATATCGCTGGCTTCCAACAGAAGTCAAAGAGGACGGCAGCACACCAACGTTCCGAATTGCACGCTCAATGAAAAACCTGCAAGGGACAACCCAGTCCTATGTGTTAATCATTGAATTGAAATTGGAAGTTCTGGAGCAGCAATTGAAATCTCTTGACCTGGGTGAAGGTTCAGTTCTCCAGCTCATTGCTCCGGACAATAAGGTTGTAGCTTCAACGATTGCTGATGGTACAGGGAAAGATACGGATTTGGCTTTTGTAAAAGATTTGAAAGAAAAATCCGGCAGCATGAATACAGAGTATACCGTGGATGGAAATTCAACCAATATGCTGGCGTCATTTAGTACTATGGATATATCCGACTGGAAGCTGATCGGGATGGTTCCAACATCTATCCTGGTGAAAGATGCCAAGGGTATTCTGACGTTGACCTTGTGGATGGCATTGGTTGATGCCGCTATTGCGGTACTGATCGGTATTTGGATGGTTCGCATGATTGCCCGCCCAATGGGCAAATTGAAAGATCTGATGCAAGAAGGAGCAAAAGGGAATCTTAAAGTGCGTACACCATTTACCTCCAAGGATGAGATTGGCCAATTGTCGGCTGCATTCAATCTCATGATGGAGCAAATTACGAAACTCGTTGAGCAAACCAACCGTTCTGCACAGGAAGTTCTGGATACCGCTTCTGAGCTGAGCAGTGCTTCCAAGAAAACAGCAGTCTCCGCTTCCGAGATTGCGGTGGCTACAGAAGAAATTGCTGGTGGTGCGAGCAGTTTGGCAACAGAGGCGGAGCGTGGAAATGAATTGACCGACAATATCTCCCGTCAGATGGAGAGTGTGGTCGCCGCAAATGAGCAAATGGGGGATTCAGCCCGTCACGTAGAGAAATCCAGTCAGACAGGTACACAGCATCTGAATCAGTTGATGACCAAAACGCAGAAGACAGAAGAAATGATCGGTGCGTTGGTAAACAAGGTAGATTCCTTGAAAGAGAGTACTTCCTCTGTTCTGAAGGTGCTTGATGTCATGCAGAATATTACCAAACAAACGAACATTCTCTCCTTGAATGCAACAATTGAAGCCGCTCGTGCCGGTACAGCTGGACGCGGATTCATGGTGGTAGCTAATGAGGTTCGTCAGTTGGCCGAACAATCCAGACAGTCCATTGATATGGTCGGCGACATTACCGACAAGATTATGACCGAAATGAATGAGACGGTGGATCAATTGTCGGCAGCTTATCCGTTATTCAAGGAACAGATGGATGCCGTGAAAGATACCAATGTGATATTTGCTTCAGTACAGCAACAAATGGGTGCATTTGTTGAGAGTCTGAGCATGGCCACCGGTTCAATCGGAGATTTGAATCAATCTCAAGGTACGTTGTCCGAAGCGATGAGTAATGTCAGTGCAGTAGCTGAACAATCTTCTGCAACATCCCAGGAAGTTGCCTCCTTGAGCAGTGAACAGCAAAATATCAGTAATCAACTGGTGAATTTGTCTGCCAAACTGGAGAATGTATCAACAGAATTGAAAGATACATTGTCTCGCTTTACGGTCTAAACCAAACTTATCTGATCCATTAGAGAAACCTGTCCCTTGTTGGGACGGGTTTTCTTGTCATTACCGGATAATTCCATTTTGAATGTAGAATACTATGCCAAAACGCTGAACGGGGTGGCCTGATGCATATACAACTGAAGCGGCGCATTTATATTGCATGTATTGTTCTTACGGGTTTATTTATTTTGCTTATGATTCGTTTGGCTTGGGTTCAGGGCGTTCAAATCAACCGCACGATGCCCGGATTTCAACGTACCGTTCGTGAGATGTCCGTATTGCAGCGGGAGCGAGGGGTTGTACTGGATACGGGACGAGGACAGTTTACCGATTATAAGGGGCAGCCCCTAACAGGCAAGCTGGAATGGGGTTTGGTCCTTTTTCCGCATCCAGATCAAACAAGTCATTCATATCCAGCCACAATGGCGAATGCGGGAGTTAAGGAATTGGCAGCTCTATTACATACCGATGTGAAGTCGTTACAAAAGGAATGGAATCAAGGGAACGCACCCCATTTTTGGACAGCAGGTGCCGACCAGCCGATCGCATTGACCGATTCTCAGGTTGCCCAACTACGTGAATTGAAGGCAGACGGAACGAGTGTGTATCCCCTGATGACACGTTATGGACAAGCCGCTACGGGCATGCAATGGCTGGGTTATCTTGCTGAACAGCCTGGATTCCCGAATGCTCAGTCGGGTCATAAGAATGAGGTGAAGCAGCCTTTTGCCATGAAATCTGGAGCAGCTGGGCTGGAAAGAACAATGGAACCTTTATTGATGGGCATTGGGCCTACCCTGATAACACGTATGGTTACAGGTTCAGGAGAGGTTATTCCGGATATACAGCCGCGCGTGATTGCCCCCTCCAATACACACTATCCATTGCGTGCGGAGACGACAATCAATATTGATTTGCAGCAAGGGATAGAGCAGATAGTGAAGAAGTCCGGAATGAAGGAAGGGGCTATCGTTGTGCTGGATGCGGCCAATGCAGACGTGCGTGCCATGGTTTCGGCACCATTCTATAATCCGCAGCATGTAGACCCCAAACAAACGGATTGGGCAAATCGTGCCGTGCAGGGAGCTGTACCGGGTTCCATATTCAAAATCGTTACAGCAGCGGCCGCGCTGGAATATCACGCTGTATCCAAAGGGGAAACTTTCCATTGTGGTGGCGAGTGGGGGAAATATGGTCTGTCCTGCTGGAAGGAGCATGGGCATGGGACATTGAATCTGGAGCAAGGGTTTGCGGAGTCCTGCAATATTGTATTTGCTGAAACTGCTCGTCGGCTTAGTATGGAGCAGCTGGAACGTACGGCGGATGCTTTGGGATTGGCACGTCCGATTGGCTGGGAGGGGAAGCAGGTCGCAGGAATGCCGCTGCTGCATCATTTCGATCACGAGGACGCAGGAAGAGTGAGATTGCCATCCGTCTCTCCTCAGGATAAAGGAGCCAAGGTACAGACGGCTATCGGTCAGCGGGACGTTCTGGTGACTCCATTGCAAGCGGCCAATCTGATCGTTACGCTCCTGCATGATGGCAAGGTGAGTGCTCCACGCCTCGTTCAACGTATCCGATATGCCGATGGTGATACGATGCTGGATATGCCGATGCATGATTCACCATCTTCAGCAGGACGAATCTCTCCGGCTACGGCACATCAGTTGTTGTCCTGGATGAAGAAGGTTGTTCGCGACGGAACAGGAAAATCCCTGCAACATGCACGGTGGCAGGTGGCAGGGAAGTCAGGTACAGCACAGGTACAGCAACACGGAGAAAAACGTAACCATCAATGGTTTATTGGGTATGGTCCTACGGAACAACCCCAATATGCTGTAGCGGTCCTTGTTCAAAACGTTGCTCCAAGCAGTCGTCATCAAGCAACGGCGATATTCAGAAAAGTGATGGACTATTTGGCTGAATCCTCATGATTGCCGGGAGGAGCAGGTTCTTGCACCGAAGGCTCAGCATTCATACCAGGGGCGGTGCTACCCGGTGTGTCCATCACTAATGGGGAGGATTCGAATTCATCCTTCGGCAAATGAATCCATTGCTGGAGATATCCTTGTTGCAGCAGTTCTTTCAGTAGGATCAGCAGCACTGGAGACAATACCACACCAGCCAGACCAAAGACAGAGAGTGAGATCAGCATAAAAGAAAGCATCAAGTAAGCGGAAGAGACCCCGATCGAATTACCCGATATTTTTGGCTCCAGCAGTTGGCGTGTCAGCATGGTTACAGCAAGGACTACAATTAAGCCAATGGCAAGGCTGCTATTCCCCACAATGAACAGATACACAATCCATGGAATGAATATAACAGGTACACCCAGCAAAGGCACAAGGTCAAAAACGGCGCAGATGGCTGCGATGGTGAAGGCATTGGCAGTTCCCAGAATCAACAAGCCTGCATAAATCAATACAAAAGTAATCAGCATCATAATCATCTGGGCCTTCAAATACGAACGAATCGTCTTGAACACATGATTACGCATAAATTCAAGAGCCAGCTTCAACGTTTTTGGTGTTTTGGCCCGGGCAAATTTCCGCCAGGATTCAATCTCGATACTGAGAAAGAACGCAAGAATAATGGCAATCCCGAAGTTGGTAATAAAGGAAGAAAATGAACTGAGAAAACCGATGACGATTTGTGCACCGCTGGTCACCCATTTGGACAGGAATCCGGTCAGTGTAGCAAAATAGTCATTAACCTTATCGGTTATTCCGTCAGGTAAAGCATCAGACTTGTCCTGAATGAAATAAACCAGATTAGTGAATTCACGCTGAATCATCTCGATATAATAAGGGAAATTATCCTGCAAATTAGAAATTTGGGATACGATAATTAATCCCAATCCAAAAAAGGCAGCAACAATAACCGCAAGAAACAATAAAACCGAAATGGCGGCACCCAGGGTTTTGGGCAATCCTTTGCGATGCAGAAATCTTGCCAGAGGTTCGATCATCCAATACACTATAAATGAAAGAAAAACTGGCGCAGCCAATTGATATAATCGACTGAAACCGTACATGATAAAGTACACGGTTAATACGAGCAGCGCAATGTCAAAGACGGTGCGTCCGTATTTTTTGTAAAGCGGCAGCATGGGCATGGCTCCTTTATACGTCATTAAGGTAAAAATTAGGATGCATTTATTGTACACGATAGCTATCTTTTTGGGAAAAGAGGATTCAAGAAAAGGCTGAATTATGATAAAATTAAAGGCGGTTTATTTTGGTTAGTGCTAAATTATGGCACGGTAATTCAGCAAGAGAAGCGGGGAGTTTGTAGCATGACAAATTTACTTCAGAGCATATTACTGTGGTTATTGTACATTTCATCGTTTTACGCCTTTATTCCGAGTTTGGTTAGCAGACTTTTTGGTTTTCGTGTGTTCAGGCGCGGGAGAAGTGAGACGGAGTTTTCCTTAACCTTTGATGATGGGCCAGACCCGGAATACACACCCAGATTGCTTGATTTACTGCGTCAGTATGAGGCGAAGGCAACGTTTTTTGTAGTCGGGGAGCATGCAGCCCGTCATCCCGAGCTCATTCAGCGCATACATGAGGAAGGTCATCTTCTCGGAATTCATAATTATATTCACAAAACCAATTGGTTAATGCGGCCGCGTACGGTTCGAGATCAGATTCAACGAACAGGTCAGATTATTCAGGAGGTTACGGGGGTAAGAACTTGTTATTATCGTCCACCATGGGGCATTATGAATTTGTTTGATTTTTTCAGTAAAAAAGATCGCCGGATTATTTTGTGGTCGTCCATGTTTGAGGACTGGAGAAGCAGTGTGGGCGTTGAGAAATTGACGGAACGAATGTTGAAGGAGCTAAGGGGCGGAGAGGTCATGTTACTGCATGATCGAGGCACTACCCTCGGCGCTGATGCACGCGCGCCGGAGCAGATGCTCCAGGCGCTCGAAGTCGTATTGCAGGAGGCAAACAGGCAGCAGTTGCACAGTGTACGCATCGATACGTTGATGGGAGGCGTTACGGTGAGCGAACCTGAAATTACAAGTCAACCACAAACACATTTATCACCTTGGAAACGGATGGTTGTTGCGTTATGGCTAGGCTGGGAGAAGTTGTTTCATTGGGTATACCACCTGCATACAGCGTCACCGGAGGACCCATTGCTGCATTACCGCTCCCGCGTATATCATGGAGCATTGGTCGAAATGAATGATGGTCATGTGATTCGTAACGGAGATCCGGTTATTGAACTTCATTTTGATAATAAAAAGCTTTTCGATCTGGGTATGACTTCACGTTCAAGCATGCATCTGGCCATTCGAATGATTCGGGCTATGGAACAGCAACTTCCTGATTTGGCGCGGCAGGTCGCACTTGAACCTGAACTCCGTTCAGCCAAGGCTCTATACGGTGTGAGCATGATTAACCGGGGACCGGAGAAATTCGGGTTTACGGTTCGGGAGCTGGCTCCTGGACCGTTCAGTTCTGCATCCAAAGTGTATCTGAAGCTTCTGCTGAGTGTCATTCATCCGGCAGGAACGAAACGTCTGAAGCAGCGATCTGAACAATTGGTTCCAAAAATGATTGCGATGCCGCTTGACGTGTTACTGGATCGATATGGTCAGCATGTATTGGTAGCAGCGACGGCAGAACAGTCCTCTGAGGAATTGATGGTTCCTGAACAGGAGCTTGTACCTGAACGAAACTAAGCGCGAAACGAATAAAGAAAAGGGTTGCCCTTCGCCGGATTCGGCTGAAGAGCAACCCTTTATTTATGTTTCCGATAAGGCAATTCATCGGATATCTTACACTTGAATTAGATACTCAGCACGCCGCCGTTGCTTGCATTCGTTACCAGTTTGGAATAACGAGCGAGGTAACCGGTTTTTACTTTCGGTTCAAACCCTTTCCAGCCTGCGCGACGACGTTCGAATTCCTCGTCACTGATGTGCAATTCGATGATACGGTTGTTCAGATCAAGTTCAATGATGTCTCCTTCTTCAACAAAAGCGATTGGACCGCCTTCAGCAGCTTCGGGAGAGATATGTCCGATACTGATTCCGCGGGATGCGCCAGAGAAGCGTCCGTCGGTGATCAGACCTACTTTGGCACCAAGGCCCATACCTACGATCTGGGAAGTAGGAGCGAGCATCTCAGGCATACCTGGTCCGCCTTTTGGTCCTTCATAACGGATAACGACAACATGTCCTTCTTTTACTTTGCCGTTCGCAATGCCTTCGAGCGCTTGTTCCTGCGAGTCGAAGCAAATAGCAGGACCTTTGTGGTATCCGCCAACCGATGGGTCAACAGCACCGACTTTGATGATAGCTCCTTGTGGTGCAAGGTTACCAAACAATACAGCCAAGCCGCCTTTTTCGGAATGCGGATTATCCAGATGGTGTATGACATTGGTATCTTGGATTTCTTGTCCTTCAACGTTCTCACGGATCGTTTTACCCGTTACAGTAATACAGTCACCGTGAATCGCACCTGGTTTCTTGAGCAATTCGTTCAGAACTGCACTTACGCCACCTGCATTGTGCACGTCTTCGATGTGAAGATCGGAAGCAGGTGCCAATTTTGCTAAGTGAGGAACGCGGTTAGCAACTTCATTGATACGCTCAATTGGATACTCGATGCCTGCTTCATGAGCCAGTGCCAGCGTATGAAGTACCGTATTCGTGGAACCGCCCATAGCCATATCCAGTGCAAAAGCGTTGTCGATAGCTTCTACAGTAACGATATCGCGTGGTTTCAAGTCCATTTTGATGAGTTCCATCAGTTGTTTAGCGGATTGTTTAACAAACTCACGACGCTCAGGAGCAACAGCCAGGATAGTTCCGTTGCCTGGCATAGCCAGTCCCATCGCTTCAGCCAGACAGTTCATGGAGTTTGCAGTGAACATACCGGAACATGATCCACATGTTGGACAGCCGAACTGTTCAAGCTCAAGAAGACTCTTGTCATCGATTTTACCTGCCTGGTAGGCACCCACACCTTCAAATACGGAGGTCAGGGACAATGCTTTACCGTTGCTGTCACGACCTGCCTTCATTGGACCGCCGCTGACAAACACGGTAGGAATATTACAGCGGAGTGCGCCCATCATCATGCCTGGTGTGATTTTGTCACAGTTCGGGATACATACCATGCCGTCGAACCAGTGTGCAGATACAACGGTTTCCACGGAATCCGCGATAATGTCACGGCTTGGCAGCGAGTAACGCATACCAATGTGTCCCATGGCAATTCCGTCGTCAACTCCGATGGTGTTGAATTCGAATGGAACGCCACCGGCTTCACGAATAGCTTCCTTTACAATTTTACCGAATTCCTGCAGGTGAACATGGCCGGGCACGATATCGATGTAAGAGTTACATACGGCAATAAATGGTTTGCCAAAGTCCTCTTCTTTAACGCCCGCTGCGCGGAGCAAACTGCGGTGCGGTGCACGGTCAAAACCTTTTTTGATCATATCGGAACGCATCTTCTTGGCTGACATGGTGTATTTCCCCCCAAATTTATAATATTGAGCAACATGAATGGAAATATAAATGGCAGTGCATCTGTCGTTTAATTTCATCCGTACTCTAAAAAAATAGACCAGTGATACTGGCTTCGAGCTTCCCGTAGTTTGTGAAATTCTTTGCTGCTTTAAACCCGTGAACGACCCGGTTTTTCTATAGAGTCTATCACAACCGTCGTCATATTTCTACAATTCAATAGAAAGAAGCTTCAATCCATTAGTGGAATGAAGCTTTCTTGATTTGATGCATTGCATCAGGTGATCTTTCACCACTACCCTTGGGGATAGGCTAACTGCTCCCGCCTTTGCGACCAATCTCCCGATAGAATTCTCTATTATGAGTTTCGGAAGTTGCTGCTCCACCCTTGCGTCCAATTTCCTTATAGAACTGAGAATCATGCGCATCTGAAGTCGCTTCTCCACCTTTTTTACCTATCATTTGGTAGAAGCTCCGATCATGCTTTTTGGATGTGGCCTTACCACCTAATCTACCCGCTTCCTCGCGACTCATTTTGTGTTCAGACGTTTGTGGACGTGCCATTACAAATCACTCCTTATATCATAAGTAGATTGTTGTAGCGCGTATTCCTACTTACCACAACATTTCCAGCCTGAAACAAGTCGATTCCGATGGAAAGGAGCAGGATTTCAGTTCATCTGAACCAGGATGCTGAACGTTTTAATATCCCCTGACGATTGAAGTGAACGCGGGAAATATCGGGCTCAATAAGAGGCCGAAAGGCATGACGGACGGCTGGGTGGGCTAGCGTTATAGCGAACAGTAGTGCTATGGAAACAATTACAGGAATGTACAAGCTGGTCTCCATATAGTTGTAAACCCCGGACCAGATCGCCAGACGAACGAGAAATCCATGTAAAAGGAACACATACAGAGTACGTCGTCCAAGATCAGTCAATCGGGATGTTAATGAAGGGACCCAGGCGAGAAATAACGCTCCCGATCCGATTTCAAGTGCGTAGATTCCGATTCGGTAAAGTCCTGCAAACCACTCATGGTGTCCAAGCTCCGCATAAGTCATACTACCCAGTAACCAGCCTGGTGCAATGTTGAGTCCGCCCAGTCCGATCCAACCAAGAAGAGCAGCAGACAACGTAGCGGCAATGCTACGACCCCAGCCGGATCGCAGACGGGAGCGGATAGACGCTCCGTAGTCATACCCGATAACAAAGAAAGGAAGAAATACAAACGTACGGCTGAAGCTCAACCAGAAACCGTCAATGGGTAGATAACCAGCAAATACCCCCAGCATCACGGCACCGAGTAGTCTGTATATCGGTTTCCAGGAGAGTGTGAGACGAAGCAACAGCCGCCAGCAGAAATGACTTGCCAGAAACCAGAGCAATAAATAAGGTGCAAAGAAAGACAAACGCATATGCGGTGTGTGGAATACGGTGAAATCCATTACTGCATACAGGGACTGGAATAGAAGGTACTGTAATGCAATCTGCTTAAGCACACTGCGGCCAGATGTACCTTTGAGTGAATGTCTGGCAAAATAGCCGGTTACCCATACAAATAGCGGCATGTGAAACGTATATATCCACAGAAACAGAGCCTCTGCTCCTGCAAAACGTGTAATGATTGGTTCGAGAGCATTGCCCGCTAACACACAGACAATGAGCATAAAGCGCAAGTTGTAAAAAAAGGAATCCTGATCGTTGTGAATGATGGTCGGTTTGTTCATGTTGTAGCCCCCCTGATAACCCTTGGCGATTGCAATCTGGTTCTGTAATAAGGGTAATATGGATGTGTATCATTCATTGTGATATATTTCACAATAGAAAGCGCTATCCTTTCTCAAAGCTGTGACAACAAAATGAACGCTCCGGGATTGACAACGGTTGCATAGAGGCTGACAATGGGGAAAGAAGATGAGAAATTGTAAATATAAGGAGGGGAGAATTCATGTCGACGAATACCCGCCCTAGCCCTGAAATTGTTACGTTTGGCGAAAGCATGGGTTTGCTGACAGCAAAGGATACAAGAGGTCTCGAATATGCGGCGACATTAGACAAATCATTTGGCGGCGCAGAGAGTAATCTGGCCATTGGTGTATCCCGGCTTGGGCATACCAGCGGCTGGTTTGGCCGCCTGGGTAATGATCCGATGGGTAACATGATCATGAAGGCTATTCGTGGTGAAGGTGTAGATGTATCCAGAGCAAGGATGAGCGACAAAGAACCCACCGGTTTGATGATTCGTGAGAACGCTTCCGGGAAAGCCTCGGTACACTATTATAGGAAGCTGTCCGCTGCAAGTGCGATTACTCCTGAAGATCTGGACACAGATTATATTGCGGGTGCGCAAATCCTTCACGTTACAGGCATCACCGCAGCAATAAGCGCGTCAGGACTTGCTACTGTTGAAGCTGCTATACATATAGCCAAGCAGTCTGGTGTGAAAGTGAGTTTTGATCCGAATCTGCGTCTTAAACTGTGGTCAGCTGAAGAAGCACGTCCTGTTCTGCTTCGTCTCGCTGAGCAGGCGGACTATTTCCTGCCAGGTCTGGATGAGATGAAACTTCTGTATAACGAAGAAGATGATCAAAAAGTACTTGAACGATTGTCCGCCATGAACGCAGTCTGTATCGTGAAGGGCGGCCCTGATTTGACCTACGTATTGGTGAATGGTACCCTAACGGAAGTTCCGTACTTCAAGGCAGATCATGTTCTGGATACGGTTGGGGCAGGAGATGGATTCTGTGCGGGCTTTTTGTCCGGGCTTATTAAAGGATATTCCCCGCAGGAGGCAACCCGTCTCGGGAATTTGACCGGTTCCATGGTTATACAGGCTGTTGGCGATTGGGAGGCGCTCCCGACGTGGGAGCAGGTCGAGGCCAAGCTGAACAATGTAGCTCATGTTGAGCGCTAGTCGCTGCTGAGATCATATATGTCTCATCTTCGTTCATTAATGTAAGGCTTGTAATACACAACCACATTGACAAGGGGGAGAATGAAATGAAGAAGCTTCAGCTGCTGCAAAAAATAACGGACAGTGGGGTTGTAGCGGTTCTGCGTGCAGATTCTGCTGATCAGGTTATCGCCATGGCCGAGCAAGCCATCGCGGGTGGCATCAAAATTATCGAGATTACGATGACGGTGCCTAGTGCCCTCAAAGCCATCGAGAAATTAAGCCGTGTATACCATTGGAACACACAAGATCCAGAGAAATTTGCCATTATTGGAGCTGGGACCGTGCTTGAACCCCAGACAGCGCGTGCCGCGATCATGTCAGGGGCCGAGTTTGTTGTGGGTCCTTCCCTGAACCCGGACACTGTGAAAATCTGCAACCTGTACCGGATTCCGATTCTCCCAGGCGTGATGACCATTGCGGATGTACAACGTGCATTGGAACTTGGCGTGGATATTGTGAAGTTGTTCCCCGGTAATCTCTACGATCCGTCCATTATCAAAACGATGAAGGGACCTATGCCACAAGCGAATTTCATGCCGACCGGTGGGGTTTCCTTGTCCAATCTGGGTGACTGGATCAAGGGAGGCGCCGTTGCTGTAGGTATTGGCTCGGACCTTACAACGGAAGCAGTGAAGACGGGGGACTTGAGTCATGTTCGCCGCAAAGCTGAACAATACATGGATGCTTACCGCAAGGCCAAGGCTGAATAGCGATGCATGATGGAGAAGGGGAGCCTCAGGAATGAAGGCTCCCGTTCTGCAAGCCGCGGCACCTGCGGAAGTGCAGAAAGGTGATGAAAGTTGAGAAATCGATATAATACAGGGCGCAAGAAGAGGGGCATCGGGAAATTCCTGCTCGTTCTTCTGGCGCTCATTGTCATTGGGTGTGGGTTTGTGGCTTGGAAGCTGTTTACGCCTTATGGACCACAGGAGATGGCGCAGACAGCTATGGAAACTGCAAATCAGGTGACTGTAACTGAAAAAGACAGCTGGATTGATTTTGTGCCGGACAAATCTGTTGGGGTGAGTGTTATTTTTTATCCAGGTGGATTGGTTAAACCGGAAAGTTATGCACCTCTTGCCCATGAACTTGCGGCAGCAGGACATCATACCATTATTGCAAAAATGCCGGTTAATCTGGCGGTACTTAAGCAGAATCTTGCAGATGATATTATTAAAGCCTATCCGGATGAACAATTTGTTATGGGAGGGCATTCTCTTGGTGGATCAATGGCGGCACGTTACGCGGCTTCCCATCCGGATGCACTTCAGGGCATCTTTTTCCTCGCATCCTATCCGGATGAAAAAGGCGATGTGAAGTCACTGGGGATACCAGCGTTATCCATACTGGGTACTAATGATGAAGTAGTGAATGCCACAAAGTATCAGAATGGTCGGGCATATTTGCCAGAAGATACGGTATATTACACCATTGAAGGTGGTAACCATTCGCAGTTCGGTGACTATGGCCACCAGAGCGGTGACGGCGAAGCTGGGGTCAGTGAAGAGGAACAACTGTCCCAAACGGTTAGAACGACTGTGGGCTGGCTGGATACAATCAAGTAAGCTGCCGGTTCAACGGTGATGGTACTAATCCATAACAGACGGGAACTGGAGGTGATATGTATGTCGATGCTTCAAATCCATGGCAAGCAAGTTACCTGCCGAGGCATTCTATTTGATAAAGATGGAACGCTGCTGGATTTCTTACAGCTATGGGGGCCATGGGCGGAGTCTTTGCTGAATCAGCTGGAATCACAACTGTCAGAGCTTGGTTCCTCGTTTACGGTGGAGCGTGAGCAAGTTCTGGGTACGGTCCGCAATCGTGAAGGTCATCTGATCGGATATGATCTTCAAGGGCCATTGGCTATTGCCACGGTGGACGAGAGCAACGGTTTGCTTGCTGGGCAGTTGTATGCAGCAGGCATGCCATGGAATGAAGCGATCACGATGATTCGCCGTTTTTCCAGTGTCGCCATGAGTGAGGTAAGGCAGAGAAGAATGGCTGAACCGGTGCCTGGATTAATTGCATTTTTGCAGAGCTGCCAGGAAGCATCTGTTCCCATGGCAGTTGTCACTTCGGACAGCACAGCTGCTGCAGAGGAACATATGGAGTGGATGGGAATCCGGTCGTATTTTACATCAATTGTAGGCAGTGACCGAGTGACTCGGGGCAAACCGGATGGAGAGGCTGCGGTTCTGGCTTGCCGCGAATTACATATTCTTCCTGAGGAAGCTGTTGTAATTGGTGACAGCAATGGGGATATGCAGATGGGACGTAACGCAGGGGTGTCCTGTAGAATTGGTTTCTGTCCAGAAGTCGAGGGAAGCCACTATTTATATGACGCCGATGCCATTATCCAAAGGTATGATGAGTTAAAAATCATCTCTGAACGTTCCTCACAGGGGTGATCTCGTAAAGGAGGAGAGAGGATGAACGCAACAGAACAACTGGCTGCCTGGATTAAGGAAAGTTCAAATATTGTTTTTTTCGGAGGGGCCGGAACTTCAACGGAAAGCGGGATTCCCGACTTCCGCTCTGCCGCTGGTTTATACCAGACAGAGCAGCATTCACCCTATCCACCGGAAGAGCTGCTGAGTCGACATTTTTTTGACCAGCATGCTGATATTTTTTATGATTTTTATCGAGGCAAAATGCTTCATCCTGATGCGGTGCCCAACGGCTGCCATCGACTTCTCTCCAGATTGGAGCAGGAAGGAAAACTTCAGGCGGTTATAACGCAAAATATCGACGGGTTGCACCAGAAGGCTGGCAGCAGCAATGTCCTGGAGCTTCATGGTTCGATCCATCGGAACGCTTGTATGGATTGCAAGAGGTTTTATGGGTTGGATGATATTATTGCCGCAAAAGATACGGTTCCTCGTTGCACAGCGTGTGGTGGCGTGATCAAGCCGGATGTTGTGCTGTATGAAGAAGAACTGGACCAGACGATATTATATCGTTCGGTTGAGGCACTGTCCTCGGCGGATTTGCTGCTGGTAGGCGGAACTTCACTAACCGTCTATCCTGCCGCACAATTGATTACGTATTTTCAAGGTAAACACACGGTCTTGCTTAACGCTACACCTACGGCTTACGACAGGCAGGCTGATTTGCTGATTACAGATCCTATTGGTGAGGTAATGAATAAGGTGGACCAGCTTCTAGGTTAAACGTAAGTCAACATTGTCCGAATAACCGCATTCTCCGGCATACGGACCGGGTACTAGAGGCGGAACCTGGGGAAAGAAGGGATTCATGATGGTCTACGTAGCCAGCGATGCACGCTACGAAACAATGAAATACAACCGCGTTGGACGTTCAGGTTTGAAACTGCCAGCGATTTCACTTGGGTTATGGCATAATTTTGGTGGCATTAATAATGCGGAGAATGGCCGAAATATGATTACCCGTTCGTTTGATCTGGGCATTACGCATTTTGACCTTGCCAACAATTATGGTCCGCCGGCAGGTTCGGCAGAGCAGTTATTCGGTCAGGTATTGGCACAGGACCTGAAGCCATATCGAGATGAACTCGTCATCTCCACCAAAGCCGGGTACTATATGTGGCCTGGACCTTACGGTGAATGGGGTTCTCGTAAAAACCTTGTGTCTAGTCTCAATCAGAGCTTGAAGCGCATGGGTCTCGATTACGTAGACATCTTCTATTCTCATCGTTATGATCCCGAAACACCTCTGGAAGAAACGATGATGGCGCTGGACCATATTGTTCGTTCCGGCAAAGCATTATATGTCGGCATCTCCAATTATCCTGCAGAACAGACGAAGCAGGCAGCCGAGATTCTCAAAGGCCTGGGTACACCTCTGTTGATTCATCAACCTAGATATTCAATGCTGGATCGCTGGATTGAGGATGGGCTACAGGATGTACTTGATGAGTATGGAACAGGCAGCATCGCTTTTTGTCCATTGGCACAAGGCGTGCTCACCAACAAGTATCTGAACGGTATTCCAGAAGATTCACGTGCCAAGGGCCCGTCTGTATTCTTGAATGAAAACAACATCTCGCCAGAGACATTGCGCAAAGTGCGTGCTCTGAACCAGATTGCAGCATCGCGTGGTCAGAGTCTGGCCCAATTTGCGCTGGCTTGGGTATTGCGTGATGGCAAGGTAACTTCTGCCTTGATTGGTGCAAGTCGTCCTTCGCAGATTGAAGAGAATGTGGCTGCTCTCAGCCAATTGGAATTCTCCACAGAGGAATTGGAGCGCATTGAATCGATTCTTCGTCCGGAGCCGGATCATAAATAAAGTTCAAAAGGTGCATCTTAGCCATAATGGCGGGATGCACCTTTTTTGTTCCTTAATTATGCAGACCTACGGAATTTAAGATCCTACTTTTGATTACAGGGTTATCGATGGTTCGGCGGTGTTTGGCGTGTCCCTTGAGGCAAGGGCCTGTTAAGAATGTTTTCCCGATACAGACTAGGGGCTTCCCCGTGGAATCGCTTGAACTGTTTGGAGAAATACAGCGCATCTGGCAAACCCACGGAGGCCGATACCTGTTCGATGGACAGATCCGGACGTTCGCGCAGCAGCTGGCGCGATTTGTCGATCCTCAGTTTAAGCAGGTAGGTAACTGGCGATAGTCCGGTTTCCTGTTTGAAAATGCGGGACAGATACGCACGGTTATAGCTAAGACTGGCCGACATTTGCTCAATCGAGACAGGATAGGCATATTGGGTAGACATGTATTGAATCATCTGTTTTACCGTTCGTCGTATGGAAGATTCACCTGGTATTAAGGTTTGGCCCTGAGAAAGGTGATTTTGTGCCTCGGCTAGAATCATATATAACGTACCCAGCGATGTAAAATGAGAGCTTTCTTTCCGCTCGGCAAAAGCCGTCTGCATCACGGATAACCAGTCTGAAATACCACAGGAAGGTCCGGCATGAAAGACGGATTTCTCCGGACGGAAGCCTGCTTCCTCTGTATGCTTCGCAGCCTGGCTGCCGGTAAAGGCCATCCAGCGGTATTGCCAGGGATGCCGGGCATGGGATTGGTAGCTTACAAGCTGCCCTGGTTGAATGAGGAAACAATCTCCTGCGGATAGTTCGTAGGTATGTAGTTCAGTACGGAACGTACCGGCTCCTTTTTCTACATAATGCAATAGATAATAATCGTATAGCTTCGGTCCAAGGGCGTGACCGGGAAGGGTCTGGCTTGCGCCTGCAAAGAGGACATGCAATGCCCCTTTTTCATAATAGACAGGATTGGAGGCAACCGAGTAGCTGAGTGCTCCACTTTTGCCGGAGGTTTCCGGAATTTGTTTTATCAGATCCCCCGTTGCTCCTGTTGGACCTTCCTTACGTTGTTCAGTCATGATGACATTCCTTTCCTTCCTGGATGTTCCATTCATTATACGTCGAAGGGTCACATTTATCCATATGGAACACACATGGTTGCATTTCAAGGGGAACCGCCTTCTTGTATAATAACATTAAGAAAACCAACAACATTGAGATGGGGTGCAGCAGCAATGAACATAAATGAATTGAAACAAAAGTTTATTGACAAGTACGGAGAGAGTGGAGCGGACATCCGTGTGTTCCATGCCCCTGGGCGGGTGAATCTGATCGGTGAGCACATTGACTACAACGGGGGATACGTGCTTCCGGCAGCGCTTGAATTCGGTACCACATTGATTATCCGTGAGCGTGAGGACAACAAGTTGCAGTTGGCTTCCACGAATATGTCCTATGAAGGAACGCTGGATACGTCCTCTATTGGTAAGGAGAAAACAGGGGAATGGACGGATTACCCGGTAGGCGTCATGGTAGAACTGCAAGGCAAAGGCGTAAAAGTAACCAAAGGTTATGACTTCCTCTATCATGGAGAAATTCCGAACGGCGCAGGACTTTCCTCTTCCGCATCGCTGGAGGTTCTTACCGGGTTTGCTATCCAGTCGCTTGAAGGTGTTAAGGATATTGATACGGTACAACTGGCGCTGCTGTCCCAAAAGGCAGAGAACGAATTCGTTGGCGTCAACTGTGGCATCATGGATCAGTTCGCTGTAGCTAATGGAGCAGAGGATCATGCGATCCTGCTGATGTGTGACACCCTTGAATATGAAAAAGTGCCATTCCGTACCGGCGCCTACAAGCTGGTCATTGGTAACACGAACAAACGTCGGGGGTTGGTGGACTCGGCTTACAACGAACGTCGCTCCCAATGTGAGCAGGCACTTGCCATTTTGAAAGAACAACTGCCTGCACTGAACTATCTGGCGCAACTTACACCTGAACAATTCGTTACACTGCAGGATCACATCAAGGATGAGAAGGTAAGACAGCGTGCCCAGCACGTCGTGGAAGAGAATGCACGTGTACTTGCATCGGTGGATGCACTGCGTGATAACGATCTGGAAACCTTCGGCAAGCTGATGAATGCTTCTCATGAATCCCTTCGTTATCTATATGAAGTGAGCTGTGAAGAGCTGGACGTGATGGTTGAAGAAGCTCGACGAATTCCAGGTACTCTGGGTGCACGCATGACCGGAGCAGGATTCGGCGGATGTACGGTATCCCTCGTCCATGAGGACGATGTAGAGCGTTTTGTAAACGAAGTTGGAGCGGCATATGAAGCACGTACCAGTCTTAAGGGTGATTTCTATGTGTGCGGAGTAGGCGACGGCGTTAAAGAATTGAAGGAGGCGAAGTAAGATGGCAATTTTGGTGACAGGTGGAGCAGGATATATTGGTTCTCATACGGTAGCGGCTTTGTTGGAGCGTGGCGAAGAGGTCGTTGTACTGGATAACTTGCAGACAGGGCATCGTGAAGCTCTGCTGGGCGGAAAATTGTATGAAGGTGATCTGCGTGACAAGGAACTTCTGGCGAAGCTGTTCGCTGAGAATTCCATTGATGCAGTCATCCACTTTGCAGCTAACTCACTGGTTGGCGAGAGCATGAAAGATCCTGTTAAATACTATGATAACAACGTGTTTGGTACATTGTGCCTGCTGGAAGCGATGAATGCAGCGAATGTACGTCGCATCGTCTTCTCTTCCACGGCTGCTACTTACGGCGAGCCGGAGAAAGTGCCGATTGAAGAGAGCGACCGCACAGAGCCTACGAACGTATACGGTGAAACCAAGCTGATGATGGAGCGCATGATGTCTTGGTTCGATAAAGTACAGGAAATCAAATACGTCTCCCTGCGTTACTTCAATGCAGCCGGAGCCCATGATAGCGGCAAAATCGGTGAAGATCACCAGCCGGAGAGCCATCTTATTCCACTCGTGCTGCAAACGGCGTTAAAACAACGTCCACATATCGCCGTGTTCGGTGACGACTACGCGACAGAAGACGGAACCTGTGTACGTGATTACATCCACGTAAGTGATCTGGCGGATGCGCATCTGCGGGCTGTAGACTATCTCCGCAAAGGGGAGAACAGCAACGTGTTCAACCTGGGCAACGGTCAAGGCTTCTCGGTTAAACAGGTTATTGAGACGGCTAAGAAAGTAACCGGACTGGACATTCCGGTTGTCCAGGAACCACGTCGTGCGGGTGATCCGGCTGTACTGGTGGCCTCGTCTGCCAAAGCAAGATCCGTACTGGGCTGGAATCCAAAATGGACGAATCTCGAAGATGTCATTCAAAGCGCATGGAGCTGGCATCAGTCTCACCCTGACGGCTACGGCAAAAACTAGGAGGCGAACATCGATATGTCACAGACTCATATTGCAGCAGGTGCCACAGAGCGGACACCGGAGCAGCAGGAAGCACTGCATGCCATTGAACGTCTGGTAGCATTTGCCTTGCAGAACAAACTGATTGAAGAAGCGGATCGCGATTACAGCCGTAATCTACTGCTGGAACAGTTCGGGTTCTCCGAGCCGTATGCAGGAGTATTGAACGAGACAGTTTTGGACGGACCCCAATCATTGCTGGATACGCTGATTGACTATGGATTTGAAATTGGACTTATCCCTGAAAATACCGATACGTACCGTGATTTACTCGATGCAAAAATTATGGGTCAATTGATGGCCCGTCCATCCGAGGTGGTGCGCGCATTTCGTCATACAGAACAGACCGAAGGCATTGAAGCGGCTACCTCCCAATTTTATGAGCTTTCGATTCATTCCAACTACATTCGGATGGACCGCATCTCCAAGAATGTGTATTGGACACAGGATACAGCTTATGGCGACATGGAGATTACGATCAACCTGTCCAAGCCGGAGAAAAGTCCGAAGGAAATCGCGATGGCCAAGCTGCTTCCGCCTCCGGTATATCCGAAATGCCAACTCTGTCGTGAAAATGTGGGCTATGCCGGTCGGGTCAACCACCCGGCCCGTCAAAACCTGCGTGTCATTCCATTGGAATTGAACGGCGAACCTTGGTTCTTCCAATACTCGCCATACGTGTACTACAACGAGCACTGCATTATTTTCCATCACGATCATGTGCCGATGAAATTGACCAAGGATACGCTGCGTAGGCTGCTGGCCTTCGTGGGGGAGTATCCGCATTACTTTATTGGTTCCAATGCCGATCTGCCCATCGTTGGCGGCTCCATCCTGACCCATGATCATTTTCAGGGTGGACGTCATACCTTTGCCATTCAAAATGCGAAGCCAGAGGCGGTATTCCGCCACGCTGGTTCACCGGGACTTACGCTCAGTCTTGTGAAATGGCCAATGTCCGTACTGCGACTGGTATCACAGGATCCGGCTGAGTTGCTCGAAGCGGGCAATGCCGTTTATGAAGCGTGGAAGGTTTACAGCGATTCTACGGTGGAGATCGAGGCATTCAGTGAGGTTGACGGAGAACAGATTCCACACAATACAGTGACTCCAATCGTTCGTCGCAGTGCAGACGGTGGATATGAGATGGACCTTGTTCTGCGGAACAATCGCACGAATGACGAACATCCCGAAGGAATTTTCCACCCGCACCGCGAAATGCATCATCTGAAGAAGGAGAACATTGGACTCATCGAAGTGATGGGGCTTGCAATCCTGCCAGGCCGTTTGAAAGAAGAGCTGGACAGCATCGCGGATATTCTCGCTGGGGATACCAAGCTTGCGGAGACGGCCAAAGATTCCGAACATGTGTTGAATAAACATCTGGGCTGGGCAGAAGAACTGATCGAACGTTTCGGTCCCAACCTAAACAAAGAGCAAGCTGTTGCGCTTGTACAACAGGAAGTAGGCTTGAAATTCGCCGAGATTCTGGAACATGCAGGTGTATACAAATATGATGAGGCAGGTCGCCAAGCTTTCCGTCGTTTTGTAAGCAGCATGGGATACACCGAATAAACATGTATAACGAGGAACACCGGCCCATTCAAGGGCTGGTGTTTTGGTTTGTTTGACAATGTGAAATTGAAAGGGAGTCCTGTATAAGTCGTTTTATGTGAAATGTTACGTGCACACTTGCAAATCAACGGGTTGGTATAAAGTGAGTGGCTATCGATTTGTTTTTGTATAATCGGGGTACTATAATGGGAGTTGCACTAAAATATGAATCTCCATTGGAGGCGACATAGATATGAGATCTTTTCAATTTTATAATCCAACCCGATTGATTTTCGGTAAAGGTCAGCTGGAAGCACTGAAAACCGAAGTACCGAAATACGGCAAACGGGTTCTGCTTGTATATGGTGGCGGCAGTATCAAACGCAGCGGTTTGTACGATCAGGTGATCGGATTGCTCAAGGAAGTTGGAGCTGAAGTTACGGAGCTGGCTGGTGTAGAACCGAACCCGCGTCTCTCGACTGTGCACAAAGGTGTAGACCTCTGCAAAACGAACAACATCGACCTGATCCTCGCTGTAGGCGGCGGCAGTGTACTGGATTGTGCCAAGGCAATTGCCGTAGGTGCCAAGTATGATGGCGACATGTGGGACTTTGCTCAGCGCAAAGCCGTTGCACAGGATGCTCTTCCGCTCGGTACCGTGCTGACCATGGCTGCAACCGGTTCGGAAATGAACTCCGGTTCGGTTATTACAAATCAGGATACACAGGAGAAGTTAGGCTGGGGGAGTGCGTATTCATTCCCTGCGTTCTCAATCCTTGATCCGGTAAATACATATACCGTTCCTCTGGACCAAACGGTTTACGGCATGGTGGATATGATGTCCCACGTACTGGAGCATTACTTCCACTTGGATGCCAACACACCGGTTCAGCTCGGGTTCTGTGAGACAATTCTGCGCACAGTTATGGATGCAGCCCCTCGTCTGGTCGAAGACCTGGAGAACTATGAACTGCGTGAAACGATTCTGTACTGCGGAACGATGGCATTGAACGGCGTACTGAACATGGGTCTGGCTGGTGACTGGGCTACTCACAATATCGAACACGCGGTATCCGCAGTGTATGATATTCCGCATGGCGGAGGGCTCGCAATTCTGTTCCCGCACTGGATGAAGCATAATGTGGACGTCAATGTGGATCGTTTCAAACGTCTGGCAATCAATGTGTTCGAAGTTAACCCTGAAGGTAAATCGGACAAACAGATTGCTGAAGAAGGCATTGAAGCGTTGAGCAAATTCTGGACATCCATTGGTGCGCCTAACCGTCTGGCTGATTATGATATCGATGACAGCCAAATCGAAGTTATGGCTGACAAAGCCATGCTCTTCGGCCCGTTCGGTAACTTCAAAAAATTGCAGCGTGAAGATGTTGTATCCATCTACAAGGCTTCTCTGTAAAAACAAAACACATCGTCGCAGAAATGTGTTCTGGAACCGCACGTCTCCTTTAACGGAGATTTGCGGTTTTTTTGTTGTGAATAAGAGCGAATCGGAGAATGTTCCAGCAACGGGGACATATGGCGATGAGAATAACCATTATCGGGTCTGTAATACAAATGAGGAAAGATTTTGAAACATTTTGACGTTAGCTACGTATTTATTTACATGTGGAATGCTCAGTTAGGATGAACTTGCGGCAGAGGAGAGGAGGAACGGGGAATGGAGTCAATCTATTGGGGGTGTCTAATTGGAGGAGCCATATTTGCAGTCGTCAGCCTTGTGCTAGGTGACTTGATTGATGGCTTGCTGGACGGGGCCCTTGAATTGCCTGGTCTTGATTTTTTCAAACCTGTTGTGCTGGCCGGTTCCATAACAACCTTTGGCGGGGCCGGTATTATGCTGACACGTTATAGCTCGATAAGTGCGATTTCAGCACTGATACTATCCCTGCTTATAGGTATTGCTGCAGCCATGCTGGTATTCTTTGCATATATCAAGCCGATGCGTAACAGTGACGTCTCCATTGCGTTTTCAATGAAAGAGCTATCTGGGAAAATTGGAGAAATTACCATTCCGGTACCGGAAAAAGGCTTTGGTGAAGTCATGATCAAAATTGCCTCCGGTAATACGATTCACACGGCATCCAGCTTTGAACATCGTCCCATTGCGGCGGGAGCGCGTGTTGTAGTGGTGGATGTTGTAGACGGCGTACTGCGTGTGTCGGAATGGGATGAGGATGTACTTAAAGATTTATAAAGTAGTCTAATCACCTAAGTAGTTTAAGCACTCATGAATGAATAAGGGGAGAGATGTGGAATGGAAAGTTTGAATTTGAATTGGGATGTGTTGTTGATTCCTGCAGTTGTGGTTGGTGTCATTCTGATTCTTGGATTGGCTTTCTGGGCGAGGTACAAAACGGTTGGGCCGGATGAGGCCATGATCGTTACGGGTTCATTCCTTGGCAGCAAAAACATTTCCGATGATGACTCCGGTCGCAAGATTAAAATTGTTCGTGGAGGCGGCGCATTTATCTTGCCAGTGTTCCAGCAATCGGAGTTTATCTCGCTGTTGTCCCATAAGCTCGACGTCTCCACACCGGAAGTATACACGGAACAGGGTGTACCGGTCATTGCCGATGGTGTCGCCATTATCAAAGTGGGAAGCGCTGTAGAAGACGTGGCCACCGCAGCCGAGCAATTCATTGGCAAACCCGTAGAATCGTTAAGAGGCGAAGCACAGGAGGTTCTGGAGGGGCATTTGCGGGCCATCCTCGGAACAATGACGGTGGAAGAAGTATACCGTAACCGCGATCGCTTCGCCCAAGAGGTCCAAGGTGTAGCTGCCAGAGATCTGAAAAAAATGGGACTGCAGATTGTTTCGTTTACGATCAAAGACGTTCGTGACAAACAAGGTTATCTGGATGCCCTCGGTAAACCAAGAATAGCAGCCGTCAAGCGGGATGCTGAAATTGCGGAAGCGGAAGCGATGCGGGATGCGCGTATTCAGAAGGCCAATGCGGAAGAGCAGGGGCAAAAAGCCGAGTTGCTGCGTGATACGAATATCGCTGAAGCTGCAAAAGAGAAGGAACTGAAAGTAGCGACGTTTAAGCGGGATCAGGATACAGCTAAAGCGGAAGCGGATCAGGCGTATCATATCCACGAAGCGCGTGCGAGACAAACCGTGGTGGAAGAAGAGATGAAGGTTGAACTCGTTCGTAAGGAACGTGAGATTGATCTGCAAGAGAAAGAAATTATCGTACGTGAGAAGCAGTATGATGCTGAAGTTAAGAAAAAGGCAGAAGCAGATCGTTATGCGGTCGAGCAGGCTGCCGAAGCGGATAAAGCCAAAAGAATGCGTGAAGCCGATGCGGTACAATACTCCATTGAAACGCATGCGAAGGCAACAGCCGAGCAGAAGCGTCTTGAAGGTCAGGCGATGGCGGATGCTGAACGCGCCAAAGGTACAGCGGATGCAGAGGTAATTCGTCTCCGGGGTCTGGCAGAAGCAGAAGCGAAGGAAAAACTGGCCGAAGCGTTCCAAAAGTTTGGCGAAGCTGCCGTGCTCGATATCATCGTCAAAATGCTGCCTGAACTTGCTGGTAAAATTGCGGAGCCGATCTCCGCGATTGATAAGCTGACCGTTGTGGATACAGGGAAGGGCGAAGGCGCCACTCGTGTAAGCAATTATGTAACTGAGCTCATGGCGACGGCTCCCGAGATGCTCAAAAGTGTCTCCGGCATCGATGTGGAGCAGTTAATTAAAGGTCTCACCAAACCTAAAACAACAGCACCGGTTGCTATTCAACAGAGTGAACCTGTAACGACCCCCTCTATAATCGATAAGATTGTGGAAAAAGCTGGAGTTGACGAGTAAGACAATGATCCATAAAGCACACATGCTCTATTGACCTTAAGGCGAATTTTTGTTACTTTTTAAGCGAGACGTCCGGCGCGGTTTGCCCGCTTCCGGATGTCTTTTCTTTCTTACTAGGGTGTGACTGAATCACACCTAAGATGGTGCGAAAAAGAGGTGCAAACATTGAGTAGCCTGCAAGTAGCCAAAGCGCTAAATAATAATGTAATTATTGCACAGCATCCTGAACATGGAGAAGTTGTCGTGATTGGTAAAGGCATCGGCTTCAATCGGAAAACGAATGACATTATTCCACTGATGGCTGTGGAGAAAATGTTCATTTTGAGAAACCAGCAGGAGCAAGAGCAGTATAAACAGCTTCTTCCACAAGTGGATGAAGCATTGATCGAAATTATCAACGAAGTCATTACGTATATTGCAGAACATACGGACGTACCTTTAAACGAACATATTCATATCGCATTAACTGATCATATTTCATTTGCGCTAAAACGGAAAGAACAAGGGATTGTCATACAGAATCCTTTTCTTTATGAGACCCGTGAAATTTATCCTGACGAATATCGCATGGGGGAATATGCGGTACGTTTGATAAAAGAAAAATTGGGTGTAGATCTGGGAATGGATGAAATCGGTTTTATTGCACTCCATATCTACAGTGCCATGACCAACCAAAATATTTCTCAAGTTCGCGAGCATTCGCAATTGATTACTGATTTGGTGAGCCTGGTGTCCACTCAACTGGATTATTCGTTTGAGACTCAGTCCCTGGATTACTCCAGGTTACTAACTCATCTTCGGTTTGCCTTGGAGCGAGTCCGTCGGGGAGATAAAGTGGAAGAAATTCATAAATTGGATTCCTTGTTGAAGTTGGAATATCCAGAAATGTACTCGCTTGCATGGAAGCTAACGAAGGTGATGGAAAAAAGGTTGAATCTGCCTGTATATCCTGCGGAAGTAGGGTATCTGACCATTCATTTACAGCGCTTGAATCAAAGGAAAGAAGAAGAGAGCAAGTGAAATATTTTCCCCAAGTGGAACTCTAATTTGAGAAATTTCGTGTAAAGGCTTGCATCGTTTTTGAAGTGGTGCTACAATGGTCTCCGTAATCAAGCAACTGAATAAACACAAACGACGTGTTACTGATTCGATCAGGCATGAGTTATCTAGAGCGTGATTGTTCTTACCTTATACCGGGTATGCTATACCCAAAGGTTGGACCAATTTGCTTTATTAACTCATGCCTTTTTTGTTTTCCCTTGCTTGCATCACAACATAAAAATTTAAAAGAAAGGTGGATACGATGCAATGTTTAAAAAGCTTTTTGGTGTATTGCAAAGAGTAGGTAAAGCTCTTATGCTACCTGTAGCAATCTTGCCAGCGGCAGGTTTATTGCTAGGGATCGGTAACATGCTTGTGAATCCGGATTTTCTGCAATATGCTACAGTGCTAGATACCCCATGGGTAAGCTCAATTGCGACGATTATGATGAATGCGGGTCAAATCGTATTTGATAATCTGGCATTGCTGTTCGCTGTCGGGGTAGCCGTCGGGCTGGCCGGAGGAGAAGGTGTCGCAGGTCTTGCGGCCATCATCGGTTACTTGGTCATGAACGTGACTCTGGGTACGGCTGTTGGTGTTACGCCAGCCATGATCGGTGAAGTACCGGGTTATGCCAGCATCTTGGGTATCCCTACTTTGAGTACAGGCGTGTTCGGAGGTATTATCATCGGTATTACCGCCGCGCTATGTTACAATCGATTTTTCAGAATCGAACTGCCGTCTTACCTCGGCTTCTTTGCAGGTAAACGCTTTGTCCCAATTATCACTTCAGTCGTTTCCCTCTTAATCGGGTTGCTTCTGGTGATCATCTGGCCTCCGATTCAAAATGGGCTGAATGCTGTATCTCATTTCATGGTAGATACAAGTCCGACATTATCGGCATTCATTTTCGGAGTGGTAGAACGGTCACTTATTCCGTTCGGTCTGCATCACATTTTCTACTCGCCATTCTGGTTTGAGTTCGGCGAATATGTGAATAAAGCTGGAGATGTCATTCGTGGAGACCAGCAAATCTTCTTCAATCAACTGCGAGATGGTGTGAACCTTACAGCGGGGACGTTCCAAGTCGGTAAATTCCCTTTCATGATGTTCGGTTTGCCAGCTGCGGCGCTTGCGATGTACCATGAAGCAAGACCGGAGCACAAAAAGTATGTTGCAGGGATCATGGGATCAGCTGCGCTGACTTCGTTCCTCACAGGCATTACAGAGCCGCTTGAGTTCTCATTCCTGTTTGTAGCGCCAATCCTGTTTGCAGTACACTGTATCTTTGCAGGTTTGTCTTTCATGACGATGCAAATTCTTGGAGTCAAAATCGGGATGACGTTCTCCGGTGGATTCATTGACTTCCTGATCTTCGGAATTATCCCGAATCGCACGCCTTGGTGGGATGTTATTATCGTAGGCTTGATTCTTGCAGTGATTTACTATTTCGGATTCCGATTCATCATTCGCAAATTCAATCTGAAAACACCAGGACGTGAAGAGGCTACTCCTGAAACAGTTTCGGGCGGCGGAAGCTCAGGTTCAACCGATGATTTGCCTCACAATATTCTTGCAGCCTTCGGTGGGCAGCAGAATATCAAACATCTGGATGCATGCATAACTCGTTTGCGGATTGAAGTAAATGAGAAATCCAGTGTAAATAAAGATCGTTTGAAACAATTGGGTGCATCTGGCGTCCTTGAAGTGGGTAATAATGTACAGGCCATCTTCGGTACACGTTCAGATACGATTAAATCCCAAATGCAGGATATTATTGCAGGACGGACACCGGCACCAGCAGCTAATGTTAAACCTGCTCCTGAACAGGAAAAGGCGCAAGGTGAAGACGGCGAACGTATTATTTCGGAAGACATCGTTATGCCAGTTAACGGCGAATTGATGGATATCACAAACGTTCCTGATCCGGTCTTTGCTGAGAAAATGACAGGTGATGGCTTTGCTGTTCTGCCTCATGATGGCAAGATTGCTTCTCCTGTATATGGTAAGGTGTTTAACGTATTTCCAAGCAAACATGCCGTGGGCATTATGTCTGACGGAGGCAAGGAAGTGCTTGTTCATATAGGTGTCAACACGGTGAAGCTGAAAGGTCAGGGCTTTAACGTGCTTGTGCAGGAAGGCGACCTGGTATCGGCAGGACAGCCGATTATGGAAGTGGATCTGGAGTATGTGAAAGCTAATGCTCCGTCGATCATCTCTCCGGTCATTTTCACCAACCTGCCAGAAGGCTCGACAGTAACACTAACGAAAAGTGGGTTACTGAAAATTGGCGATCAGCCGATTATTGAGATAAAATAAGAAGTGTTACGACGATGGCAAGCAAGTGTAAATATATGCAATGCCTAAACTAAATTATTGAAAGTGAGATGATTGTAATGCAACAAACATTCAGAATTACAGACGAAGATGGTATCCACGCACGTCCGGCGACAGCCCTGGTTAATACAGCAAACAAATTCAAAGGTGCAGAATCCTTTGCAGAAGCTAACGGTAAAAAAGTAACTTTGAAATCCATCCTGGGTGTACTTTCCCTGGGCCTGGAACAAGGCGATACCATCAACATCATCGTTGAAGGCGAAGGAGAAGCTGAAGCTCTTCAAGCTCTGACAGACGTTATGGTTAACGAAGGGCTGGGCGAAATTAATGCTTAATGTTTCTGGGATCGCGGCTTCGGCGGGTATTGCTATCGCCAAGGCGTTTATCTTGGAGCATCCCAACTACTCTGTAGAAAAACGCGAAATCAACGACGTTGACGCAGAGATCGCGAAACTCGACTCGGCTCTGGGCAAGTCCCAGGCTGAGCTTGAGGCGATCAAAGAGCGTACCTTACAAGAGCTTGGCGAGAAAAAAGCTGAGATTTTTGCTTCGCATTTGCTCATTCTGAATGACCCGGAACTGATTGATCCGGTTAAAGCGAAAATTGCAGATGATAAGGTTAATGCGGAATTCGCATTGAACGAAACAGCAACGCAATTTATCGAAATGTTCGAAAACATGAAGAGTGCTTACCTGCAGGAACGTGCTGCGGATATGCGTGATGTAACCAAACGTGTGCTAAATCACTTGCTTGGTATCGAATTCATGAGTCCGGCTGAGATCAGTGAAGAAGTGATCGTGCTTGCGGAGGATCTTACGCCTTCCGACACGGCTCAACTGAACCGTCAATATGTTAAAGGTTTCGCAACGAATATTGGTGGACGTACTTCTCACTCCGCGATCATGGCTCGTTCGCTTGAAATCCCGGCTGTCGTTGGGACGAAGGACATTCTGGCTCAAGCGAAACAAGGCGATATGATTATCGTTGACGGTTTGGACGGTCACGTACTGGTTAATCCGACGGATGATGTTATTGCTGAGTATCGTGCCAAACAGGAGCAATACGATGCACAACGTGCGGAGTGGAGAAAACTGCGTGATGAGCCAACGGTAACGGTGGACAACGTTCATGTGGAACTGGCAGCCAACATCGGTACACCGAATGATGTTGCCGGTGTTCTGGAGAACGGCGGCGAGGCTGTAGGCCTGTACCGTACCGAGTTCCTGTATATGGGCAGAGACAAACTTCCTTCCGAGGACATTCAGTATAATGCTTACAAGGCTGTACTGGAAAAAATGGAAGGCAAACCTGTTGTTGTTCGTACACTCGACATCGGTGGAGACAAAGAGCTTCCATATCTGGATCTGCCAAAAGAAATGAATCCATTCCTCGGTTTCCGCGCAGTTCGTCTGTGTCTGGACCGTCTGGATATTTTCCGTACTCAATTGCGTGCATTGCTGCGTGCAAGCGTACATGGTAACCTGCGTGTTATGTTCCCAATGATCGCAACACTGGGTGAATTCCGTGAAGCCAAAGCTGTCCTGCTCGAAGAGAAGGAAAAGCTAGTTGCTGAAGGTATTGCTGTTTCAGACAGCATCCAACTGGGAATCATGGTCGAAATTCCTTCGACTGCGGTTCTGGCGGATCAATTCGCCAAAGAAGTGGATTTCTTCAGTATCGGAACGAACGATCTGATTCAATACACCATGGCTGCTGACCGTATGAACGAGCGTGTGGCGTATCTGTATCAACCATACAACCCTGCCATCTTGCGTTTGGTTAAAATGGTAATCGATGCAGCACACCGTGAAGGCAAATGGGTTGGCATGTGTGGAGAGATGGCCGGAGACGAAACAGCAATTCCATTGCTGCTCGGTCTCGGACTGGATGAGTTCAGCATGAGCGCAACATCCATTCTGCCAGCTCGCAGTCAGATCACCAAGCTGTCCCGTGCAGACATGCAAGAGCTTGCTGCCAAAGCACTGGATATGCAAACGGCTGAGCAAGTCGTTGAATTGGTTCAAAGCATTCAAGCGTAATGTAATTTTATGGGGTTTCCACCCGATTTTAAGGGTTTCTTTTTCCGATGAAAGAGCTGCAGTCGTGCAGCGATTTTGCCGGTATCTGTTGTTACAGCAGATACCGGCTTTTTTTGTTTGAGCCGATATTTCTATTCTGCAGAGAAGTTACATTTTTCCGTTTGTATCTTGGTTGAAAATCATTATCATTAAGGTAATCAAATATTCCAATCAATGGACATCATGCTGAGGGAGAAAGTAGGGTTACCATGAAGCTCAATAAAAAGAAGGCAGGCAAGGTGCTTAAATATAGCAGTATCGATTCGTTTGAAGTGTCCTGAAATGGAGAAATGGTTCATGCTGCGACAGCAGAACATTCCGCTGTTCTTTGTACAAGTGGCTCCGGAACTTTGGTATCAAACGAACACATATCTCGATTAAACGAAGGAGAGGTCTATTTGCTGACTCCTGGGCAGAGGGTCAAGGCTGGCGGCGGATGAACAGGCGTTAAAAGGATGTTTGGTCCGTTTCGAAGTATACGAAAATGGCGGGGAAGAGCAGATGATTGCTACCAATGCTTTCACGGAAGGGTTATTTTGGTGTAAAGACCTGCAACAACTCGCTCACTCTTGCGAACGTTTGCTTCAAATGGAGGTCGCTGGTGACGAGGAACACTTCAATAGACAGGCCCTATTATACGGTCTGATGACTTTACTTGTTCAAGCGCAGGCCAAGCCGGAAAGCGTTGAGCCAACCGCTTCTGCGATTGCTCGTGTTGCCGATTATATGAATGATCATCTGGATCATGAGTTAAAACAAGATGAATTGGCCAAGCTCGCTGGCCTCAGCCCGGGATATTTTTTCGTGGGCGTTTCAACAATATACAGGAAAGACTCCAACAGCCTATGATACGTATCCAGACGATGAAGCTCTCTTGCGTCAGTTTGCCGCTGACGAACAGGTGGAGCAAAATGGTCTGGAAGCTGATGTATTTGGTCTAGCCAAGAATCCGCTTCGCGTCAGGGTTCGATTGATTGATCATCCGCTGGAGCCTTCGAAGAGACTTGCGATCAAAAATGTCTGTTGCCTGCAATATTTACGACAAGCTCGCTCCTATTGTTACACTTGCCCGCGATTGGGCAAGAAGGAACGAGCCAATTGGAAGCCTTAGAACGACAAAGATAAAATAAAGCTGACAGGTTAAAAAGCTATTAGAAAAAACAGCCGCGCAGAAAGCAGAAAGCGGCTGTTTTTGGCATTTATTAATGAGTATCAACGACTGAATATGTTTCCATTGTAATGATCGTGTCCAAACCTGGGATGAGAACATAGTTCGGATGTGGTTGCAGGCATGATCATATGCAAGTTTATTAGGTTAGCTTTTAACTACAAGCGCAGTTCAATACAGGTTTACGAGCTGCTGTTGTTTCATCCAGACGGGTAACCGGTGTGCCATAAGGGGCATTGAGTACCAGTTCAGGTGTCTCTTCTGCTTCCTTGGCAATGCGAATCATCGTATCAATGAATCCATCAAGTGTTTCTTTGCTCTCCGTTTCCGTCGGCTCAATCATGATGCACTCCTCCACGTTCAGCGGGAAGTACACGGTTGGCGGGTGATACCCAAAATCAAGCAATCGTTTGGCAACATCCAGTGTACGTACACCGTACTGTTTCAACCCCCGGCCAGACATCACAAATTCATGTTTGCACACGCCTGGATACGGAATCTCGTAGTAAGGTGCGAGACGGGCCATCATGTAGTTGGCGTTGAGCACGGCACATTCAGATACCCGGCGCAAGCCTTCAGGTCCATAGGTACGAATGTAGGCATAGGCACGGACCAGAATACCGAAGTTGCCGTAATACGCTTTGACCCGGCCAATGGATTGATCACCTTCGCGATCCAATGCATATAAGCCCTCATCATTTTTGATGACCAGCGGTTTCGGTAGAAACGGAATCAAGCGGCTCTTCACGCCAACCGGGCCGGCACCAGGTCCACCCCCGCCGTGCGGAGTGCTCATCGTTTTATGCAAGTTCAGATGCACCACGTCGAAGCCCATATCGCCAGGCCGGGTGATGCCCATGATGGCATTGGAGTTGGCTCCATCGTAATACAGCAAGCCACCTGCCTGGTGCACAATGGAAGCAATCTCCTGAATGTCTTTCTCAAAAAGTCCGAGTGTGTTCGGGTTGGTCAGCATCAGTGCTGCGGTATCCGAACCAACAGCTGCGCGAAGTGCATCCAGATCTACCAGACCGTCTGCGCGGGAAGGGATTGTTACCGTTTCGAAACCTGCTACGGTTGCACTTGCCGGGTTGGTCCCGTGAGAAGAGTCCGGTACGATAACCTTCGTGCGCTGTTCACCACGACCTTCGTGGTAGGCACGGATCATCATGAGCCCAGTCCATTCGCCATGTGCACCAGCGGCCGGTTGCAGCGTAACGGCGTCCATACCGGTTAGTCCGGCAAGGTCATTTTGCAACGTGTAGAGCAGTTCAAGTGCACCTTGGATGCTGGATTCGTGCTGATATGGATGAATTTTGGCGAACCCGTTGTAACGGGCCACATCCTCATTAATCTTCGGATTATATTTCATCGTACAAGAGCCGAGTGGATAGAATCCGTTATCTACCCCAAAATTACGACGGGACAGGGCAGTGTAGTGGCGAATGACGTCCACTTCAAAAACCTCAGGCAATGCCGCTGCTTCCGACCGAAGCATTTCCCGGGGAATCAGGGAATCGACAGCTTGACGGGGAACGTCGCACTCAGGCAAGGAATACGCCACCCGACCCGGACTGCTGAGTTCAAAAATCAACGATTGCTCCGGTGCTGGAGAGACAGCCTGGTTAGTGACTGTTGTGATGGTTTCAGGTTGGCCCGAAGTAGAGAAAGAGGTTACTGTTTCCGATTGTCCTTGTGCTGATGTCGTCGTTGTCTTTGTTGTCGTTTTCTGAGTCACAGCGATCCCTCCAATACACGTGCGAATTCGTCTATCTCTTCCTTGCTGCGCCGTTCAGTAACCGCAATCAGCATATGTCCGGCGAGCTCAGGATAATCACGTCCAAGCTCATAGCCACCAATGAAACCTGCATCGAGCAATTTCAGTTGCAGTGATTCCACATTTATTCCTTCAGGCAGTTGGATAACAAACTCATTGAAAGTTGGTGCGGTAAACGTAAGAGAGACCCCTCGAATAGCGGTAAGCGTGTTAAGGGCATAATGGCTCTTTTGCAAATTCAAATCAGCGACGTCAATCATACCTTGTTTACCCATGATGGACATATAAACAGAGGCGCTCAGTGCGAGCAAAGCCTGATTGGAACAGATGTTGGACGTCGCCTTTTCACGGCGGATATGCTGTTCCCGTGCTTGCAGCGTGAGTACAAAACCACGCTTGCCGTTGCGGTCCGTTGTCTGGCCTACAATTCGGCCAGGAATCCGGCGCATATGAGCCTGGGATACGGCGAAGTATCCGCATGTTGGACCGCCGAGTGAAGCGGCGATACCAAGGGGCTGTGCGTCGCCAACGACGATGTCAGCACCCAGCTTGCCTGGGGCTTCCAGCAGACCCAGCGATAGCGGGTTGGCGCTGACTACGAGCAGACTTTTATGCGAATGCGCAAGATCTGCGGCCTGTTTTACATTTTCCACGGCGCCGAAGAAGTTCGGGCTTTGGATCATGACGGCTGCGGTGTCATCGGACACGGCGGCTTGCAGGGCATCCCAGTCTGTTACACCATTTTGATATCCAATCTCAACAATCTCCAAATTGAGGCCATGTGCATAAGCTTGCAATACCTGACGGGATTCAGGGTGCACGGTACGTGACACAATCAGCTGTTTGCGGCGGGTTGCCGCTGCGGCCAGATTGCCTGCTTCCGCGAATGCAGTCGCACCATCGTACATGCTGGCATTGGCTACAGCCATGCCTGTTAACTCACAGATGTAGGATTGAAACTCGAAAATCGCCTGCAATTCTCCCTGGCTGATCTCGGGTTGATAAGGTGTATAGGCGGTATAGAACTCGGAACGGGAGATGACATGATTAATGACGGAAGGAACGTGGTGATCATAAATGCCTGCACCCAGGAAACTGGCGTGTGTCTCGAAGTTGGCATTCGCTCCCGCTTGCTTCGACATATGACGTGTCAGTGCATATTCATCGAGTTTGGAGGAAACAGGCAGTTCACCCTGATAGCGAATCTCCTGTGGAATGTCATGGAACAGATCCTCAATCGTTTCCACACCGATGGTTGCCAGCATGGCACTCTGATCCTGCTCGGTCATGGGAATGTAGCGATGCTTGCTCATGCTTGATCAGCTCCTTGAGTAGGTGTCTTTGGCGCACGTGTCCGTTTATGAAAAGGGGTTTTTACGACCTCGGCTTTCAGTTTCTTGCCACGAATCTCAATCTCCAGCGGGGTACCCAGCGCAGCATATTTGCTGTCAATCAGGGCCAGCCCCAGATTGCGTTTCAGCGTAGGGGATTGGGTGCCTGTGGTCACTTCACCAATCTGAACACCTTCGGCGTAAATCGGATAATGGGGGCGGGGAATACCGCGCTCGAGCACTTCGATGCCGACCAGCTTGCGGGCAGGCCCATCATTTTTTTGCTGCAACAAGGCTTCATGTCCGATAAACGGCCCGGCATTTAGCTTCACAAACATGCCAACGCCAGCCTCCAGCGGTGAGATGGTTGCAGACAATTCCTGTCCATACAGGGGCAGCTTGGCTTCAAAGCGCAGCGTATCCCGGGCACCCAGTCCTGTCGGAACGAGTCCGTGACCTTCTCCCGCTTGCATCAATCCGTTCCAGACCGCAGCAGCTTGTTCCGCAGGAACATAGAGTTCAAAGCCATCTTCACCTGTATATCCGGTGCGGGATAACAGCAATGTAACGCCACAGACCGTCGCATTTGCCACAAAGCGGAAAGGCTCAATCGAAGACACATCAGTGTCTGTCACCGTTCCGAGAATATCCACTGCCAGCGGACCTTGCAGAGCAAGCAGCGCCGTTTGATCCGAATCATTGGTCATCGTTACGCCTGGCGTCATGTGCTGTTGCAGCCATGCCCAGTCCTTGTCGATGTTGGAGGCATTAACCACCAGCATATAATGCTGGTCTTTCAGTTTATAGATCAGCAGATCATCGACCACGCCGCCATCCGGATAACACATTAACGTGTATTGGGCCTGACCGGGAACGAGTGTTGTTACATCATTGGTGGTCATGTGCTGTAAAAAAGCTTCTGCGTGTTCACCTTGTACAGTGAATTCGCCCATGTGGGATACATCAAATAATCCGGCACGTTCTCGCACCGCTTCATGCTCTTTCTGAATTCCGCTGAATTGTACCGGGAGCTCCCAGCCACCAAAATCAATGCATCGTACGCCTTCATATTGCTGATAGAGTGGAAAGAGTGGGGTTCTAAGCAAATCGGACATCCAATCACCTCGTCATGGGCCGTCAACCGGCCGAGTGTATAACCATGGATCAATGAATCTGGGATCATATTTTATGATAAAAGTAAGGTAAGGACGCTATAGGCTGCGCCGCTCTATAACCTGTTTTCGTTTTTTTGGGAAAAAGGAAAAGGACAGGCCAAAGAACCGGCATGCCAGAAGCACGCTGTATTCTTAGGCTCTGTCCTTGGTACCTGAGAGTTACCCCGCCGCCTGATGCAGCAGGTTTCCCCTTGGGTGATCATAACGCCCACACAGGGCGAATAGATGCTCTCCAGAGTTGCGTCCCGTAAAAGTCCTTTTGCCTGAGAGATTCACCTCCGCTTGTCGGTGGCTTACTCCTTCGGCGTTACCGCATGTACACCCTGATTCGGGTGTCAAGGGTAATCTCTCCCTTTACATTCATCCGCGGGTATTGCATAGACCAATAAACACATTTACTACTCTCATTAAAGCCTGAATCGACTATTGATGTCAAGAACGATATCATAGAAAACAATAAAAAATCCGAATGAAATTTTTAATTAATATCATAATGTTCGTCTATTTATAAAGAGCGCGCTTACTTTTCTAATATTCCCCATTATATGTAGGGAGAGTCCAAATGAGTTACAGGCATATAAGGAAGAAAATCAAATAAATTGTAAGGTATCTTGACATTTGATTCAAAAATATCATACGCTATGTTCTGGGAAAAAGGTTTAGGTCAAAGAAACGCATGCACTCATTAATGAAAAGCGAGGCGGATATCGATGAGCGAATTGAAAAGTGATTTCCTGTACAGTGAAGAGCACGAATGGGTGCAGACCGTAGGGGAGGATACCGTACGTATTGGCATTACCGAGTTCGCACAGCATCAGCTGGGTGACATTGTGTTTGTGGAATTGCCTGACCTGGAATCGGATGTAAAAGCGGAAGATAGTATTGGAACGATTGAATCCGTCAAAACCGTTTCGGATCTGTTTTCTCCTGTCAGTGGAACGATTATTGCTGTAAATGATGCATTGCAGGATTCTCCGGAGCTGGTTAACAACTCTCCATATGACGAAGGCTGGATGATCGAGATTCGTGTTGAGGGCGACCTGACAGCAGCACTGTCCACGTTGATGAATGCGGATGCGTATCGTCAACATACGGAATAATATTAATGTTCGATTCTCTGGCTAACAGGGAGTTTCAGCTTGATGTAAAAGTTCGTTTAACGAAAAAAAATGAATGGATTGATTATAGATCCGGATAGTGATACTGCTCATTCGGAGAATGCTTAGGCGCAATGGCCTCATCTGACACAGGATGAGCAATTGCGCCTTTTGTCGTTGTTAACGGATAAATCGGACGGGATGATTATCACTCTAACGTGTTTCATCATCATCCCTAAATGAGTTGGAAACAGATTGTCAAAATAGAATAAATTCACAATTTTATTTGTCATTAAAATGGTGCAATTCGTGGGAATGATACATGAAAGGGAATAACAGGTTCCGATGCATATACAGGTTTAAATATGGAAGAATCCTTTAAATTTAAATCTTGTCATCAACGTTCATGACGGAAGTAGGTTTTCATTTCGTTGTAGAAGATACCGTTTTCATTTACGATATGGTTGTAAATTAAGATTTATTGCAGAGTTGTACCTTCGTTCGTCTGGATCATTGTAGTCCAAATTCAGGGGAATAAAGGTTTAATATGTTGAGGAGGTTTTCAATATGAGTTCAGTGGACGCAAAGTCCGAAAAAAGCGGAGGAATACGGGTCGGCGTTCAGAAGTTTGGACGTTTCCTAAGCGGTATGGTTATGCCGAATATGGGTGCATTTATCGCCTGGGGTTTGATTACGGCATTGTTCATTCCAAAAGGATGGTTCCCTAACGCAGATTTTGCATTGCTGGTTGATCCAATGATCAAATATTTGCTACCTTTGCTTATCGGTTACACAGGCGGTACCATGGTACACGGCCAACGTGGTGGTGTAGTCGGCGCAATCATGACCATCGGGGTTATTGTCGGCAGTGACATTCCAATGTTTCTTGGCGCCATGATTGCCGGTCCATTGGGAGCCTGGGTCATTAAGAAATTTGACAAGGCTGTCGATGGCAAAATCAAATCAGGGTTTGAGATGCTGGTTAACAACTTTTCCGCTGGTATTATTGGTGGGATTTTGGCCCTTCTAGCCCTTAAAGGCATCGGGCCTTTTGTTGAAGCAATTAGCAAGGTGTTATCGGCCGGGGTAGAAACGTTGATGAATGCTGGTCTTCTCCCACTGGTCAATCTGATCATTGAGCCAGGAAAAGTATTGTTCCTGAACAATGCCATCAACCATGGGATCCTGACACCGATTGGTACGGATCAAGCAAGAGAACTGGGTCAATCCGTATTATTCATGCTTGAATCCAATCCAGGACCTGGACTCGGCATTTTGCTGGCATACTGCTTCTTCGGTCGGGGATCAGCCAAATCTTCCGCTCCAGGTGCAGTAATCATCCATTTCTTTGGCGGGATTCATGAGATTTATTTCCCTTACATTCTGATGAGACCGATACTGATTCTGGCTGCGATGGCTGGTGGCGTAGCGGGTACATTGACTTTCATGCTGACAGGAGCTGGTTTGGTTTCAGCACCGTCACCGGGAAGTATCATTGCCTACTCGTTGTTAACACCTAAGGGTGGATATCTTGGCATGTTTGCAGGGGTAGCCGTAGCTGCGATCATCTCCTTCCTTGTGGCGTCTGTGCTGCTCAAAACAGGCAAACAGAAGGATGACGAAGATCTGGATAGTGCTTCCAACCGTATGAAGGATATGAAAAATCAGGGCAAAACGGGCAACCTCACCGTTGATAAAGATAATCGGGAAGCTGACCGTGCGGCTGATATTGCTTCTTCGGCAGTAAAAACGGATATCAATAAAATAGTATTCTCCTGTGATGCAGGTATGGGTTCAAGTGCCATGGGGGCCTCGATACTGCGGAAGAAAATGAAGGCAGCTGGTGTGGATGTCGCTGTAACTAACACGGCGATCAGTGAGATTCCACAAGATGCCGACATCGTCATCACACAGAAAACATTGACAGACCGGGCCAAATCCGTGGCTCCAAATGCAGAACATATTTCCATCGATAACTTCCTGAAGAGTCCTGAATATGAGGCACTGGTGGAGCGCCTCAAATCTGACTCCTGATGAGTAATATTACAAGGAGACAGCGTGAGATCGTGGAGTTCCTGCTGGAGCATCCGCATGAGGTAACTGCTGGCGATATAGCTGTTGCGGTCAAAGTAAGCACTCGCACCGTACATCGGGAGTTGCAGATGATTGAACAATGGCTTGAGCCCCTTGGCATGAGATTGGAAAAAAAATCGGGAACCGGGGTTCGAATTGATCCCGGTTCCGATGATTTGGCCGTATTGCGCCAACAACTTGAGCTTAACGAATATGTGGAGTTTACGCCCGAAGAGCGTAAACTCTTCATGCTTTGTATTTTGCTGGATGAATCCGAGCCTGTGAAGCTGCTTGCCCTGGCCTCAGATCTGAAGGTTACCGTATCTACGGCAAGCAACGATCTGGACGATCTGGAGCCACGCATTCATCTGGCGGGATTGAAACTGGTTCGCAGGCGTGGATATGGGGTCAAGATCAATGGAAGCGAGCTGGCTCATCGCATGGCTATTTCGGCGCTCGCTCTTGAATATCTGGATGAATCCGATTTGTTCGGTAGACAAGCGGATCAGGGAGTTTCCAAAGTAAACAGCAAACTTCTGGAAATGATAGGACATGAGGACGTACTTACGGTCGAAAATGCGTTATGGCAGCCAGATATTGAGTGGTTGGAAAACATCCCGGAGCGTCAATACATGAAGCTACTGATTCAATTATCTGTAGCTGTTGTGCGGATTCGCAAAGGCTTTGGCATAGGTAGGGGCACACAACAGGACAAAAAAGACGTTGGAACTCCTCTGCAAGACGAGCGGAAGGTGCCGGAATATTTGGCTTCCCGATTGTGCGGAGTTCTATCTGCCCAGCTTGGGCTGGAGTTTGTGGGCGAGGAGCAGGCTTATTTTCACAGGCTGTTGATTGAAATCGAGCAATCAATTCATTCCTCACGTTTGCTGCCCATAGATGATCTGGTCCTACTCGACATGGTTCGTTCCCTCACAGATCGGATGCAGGAGAAAACTCATTATTCGTTCCATGAGGATCGTCTGCTCCGTGAAGGTCTGATTGCCCATATGGAGCCGGTGCTGGAACGAATGGATGGGCGACAGCTTATCCGTAATCCGTTACTTCAGCAGATCCGCAAGGATTATGAATCACTATTTGAGGATGTAAAGTTAGCAGTGCGAGAGGCCTGGCCCCATACGGATGTGCCGGATGAGGAGATCGGATTTTTGGTGATGCACTTCGGTGCTTCCATAGAACGGTTGCGGGTGCTCAAGCGTGAAATCAGGGCTGTCGTCGTCTGTACGAGCGGGATTGGATCTTCACGGATGTTATCAAGCCGCCTGTCCAAGGAAATTCCCGAAATTCGAATTGTGGACAGTGTATCCTGGTATGAAGCCGCACGTATACCGAAGACGGAATATGATCTCGTTCTCTCTACCGTTGATCTTCCAATGGATAAACATCAATACTACAAGGTGAGCCCACTGCTGACGGCAGAAGAAAGTGAACGGTTAAGGCACTTTATCAGGACAACGACGCTTCAGCGGGAACATAGTCCCCCAACTGAAGCAGATTCAAGGACAACAGGACGGATTTCCGATCCAGTTGGACTGGAAGCCACCCTGATTGAAATCGTACAGATTATCGGCAAGTTTCAGGTGTTCCCGCTGGATAATCAGGATATCGGATTTTTTGAAACGGCCTACGCCATGTGCAACGTTTTACATCAATCCGGTGTATTGAATAATCCAGAAGAGATTGCCAGGCTGCTGGAGGAGCGTGAAGCGGTTGGAAGCCAGAAGATTCCCGGGACTTCCCTCGCGCTGTTTCATACACGCAGTGATGGCATTCACAGTCCTTCAATTACGCTGTTCCAATTGACAAAGCCGCTTCTGCGCACGCCGGAAGACCCGGCAGGTGTTAGTCATGTGCTCTTGATGCTTGGACCGAGACAGTTATCGAAGGAAAGTTTGGAGGTACTGAGTGAGATCAGTGCGCTATTGTTGCAGGAAGAAATGATTGCATTACTTGAAAAAGGCAACCGGGATGATCTTATTCATTACTTGTCCCAAGAACTTGCGGGATTTTACCGCAGCAAAACCGAAATTGGAGGTATTCAAACATGAGTGTGTTAACTAAAGATAAAGTCATCATGAATGCAACGGCTCAGGACAAATACGAAGCGATTCGTATGGCAGGTCAAATTTTGAAAGACGCGGGACATATCACCGCTGAATACATTGACAAAATGCTTGAGCGTGAAGAGATTGTCTCCACGTATGTCGGCAACGGACTTGCAATTCCACACGGCACGAAGGAATCCAAATCATTCATCCTGTCCACAGGCATATCGGTCATTCAGTTCCCGCAAGGTGTTGATTTTGGGGAAGAAAAAGCGTATATGGTGATTGGTATCGCCGCTCAGGGTGGAGAACATATGGAGATCCTGACCAGCATCGCAGTCATCTGCGCCGAGGAAGAGAACATGGAAGCTTTGCGTCATGCTCAAACCGCTGAGGAAGTCATCACTATTTTGGAAAGTGAAATGGAACTATGAAGGCCCTTCACTTTGGAGCAGGTAATATTGGACGTGGCTTTATCGGTTTGATTTTGTCCCGTGCAGGCTACAATGTCGTTTTCTCGGACGTTAACCAGGAGCTGGTTACGGCTCTAGAGCAGCGTGGAGAGTACACGGTTGAACTGGCTAACGAGGCCAAGGACCTGGAGACAGTTACCGGTGTGAGTGCAATCGATGGAACCAATCTGGATACCGTTGCCCAGAACGTTGCAGAAGCTGAACTGATCACAACCGCAGTAGGTGTGGGTATTCTGAAACATATTGCTCCCGGTATTGCCAAAGGACTTACGTCCAGACTGGGAACGGGTGATGTCTTCCAGCCCCTTCACATTATTGCCTGTGAAAATGCAATTGGAGCCAGCACTCAGTTGAAAGAACATATATATGGTCTGCTGGATGAGCGTACCCGCCTGCTTGCGGATCAGTATGTGTATTTCCCGGATTCTGCCGTAGATCGGATTGTGCCAATTCAGCATCATGAAGATCCATTGCATGTACAGGTAGAGCCTTTCTATGAATGGGTTGTTGACCGTTCACAAATGGCTTCTGCATTCAAACCGGTTGAAGGTGTAATGTATGTGGATGATCTGGAGCCGTATATCGAACGGAAGCTGTTTACCGTTAATACCGGACACTGTATTGCCGCTTATATTGGATATGTGAACGGGTTTGATACGATTCAGAAGGCTATTGCCGATGAAAAAGTCAAATCCATCGTATATGGGGCCCTGCAGGAAACCGGAGCAGTTTTGGTGAAGCGTTTTGGGTTCAATGCCGATGATCATCAGTTGTACATTGCCAAAATATTGGAACGGTTCGTTAACCCGCATCTGACGGACGAAGTAACTCGTGTAGGACGTTCACCGCTGCGGAAACTGTCCCCGAATGACCGTTTGGTACGCCCGGCTCTCCAGGCTTATGAGTATGGCACGGAGACAACACATTTGGCGATGGGCATGGCGGCTGCCTGCAAATTTGATATTTCCGAAGACCCGGAAGCGGTGGAACTCCAGACTGCGATCCAGCAAAAAGGGGTTGAAGCAGCACTCAGCCAGTATACGTCCATGGACGAGAGCCATCCTGTACTGAAACAGGCTGTAGCGCATTATCAACAATTGCAGAAGTAACGATCTTCATTTCCATACAAAATTAATATCAATAGAAGAAGAGCCTCACAGGGTTAACTGTGGGGCTCTTTATTTTGCTCTGCGTTCTTTTTATACGTATCCAGACAAGCCTCGCATATACAAGACTTCCTGCTCTGTTCTGCCGGAATGGGGTCAAATACACCTTCCGGGAACACAGCCTGGTTACACCAGCATTCTGAATGAGGACGGCCAGCGGCATAAGAGCAGCCATTGGCCTCACCGCATAAAGGACATACAAGAACTTCTGGAGTAAACTTCTTTGTATCCTGTTCAACAGACATACGAGTCTTCCTTCCCCGATGAATTTCTAACCACGAACGATCGATAGGTTCATTAAAGTATACCAACTCAACTCATTATATCAATCCTCAATCCCGTGGTTATTCTTCAGGAGGCAATTCAATCTTCAGTCCTTCCACATGCTTGCGACTCATCAGTTTGCGTTTCTTGCGGTTTTCTTTGGTCTCCAGCACAATGTCGAGGTCATAGTCACCCGGATAAAGTTCATCTGCGGAGATATACAAGGTCAGGCGTTTTTTGTGAATTTTGACTTTGCGTCCACGCAGCATGACTCCGATATTTCCGCGACTGTCCTCCAGATCACAGACGATGCCTGACTGGTTCAGATAGGCTGCATAGACGCGATCCCCTTTTCGGAATACTTTGGCAGGGGAGATGGGTTCTAATGTTTCAGGCCCACCGGACTGCTTTCTTGTTCCAGTTTGTACGGACGGGCTGACAGGTTGAACTGTCTTCCTTGCTTTATGCAAGTGTTTTTGTTCAGCCGTGCTGTTTGTTTGCGATGACGACGAATTTACGTTAGGTACGGATGGAGTGAAGCTGGAAGAGACACTTTGCGAGACACCCTGATCCGAAATGAGCTTGGATCGCTCAATAATGCGCTGTGGCATGCCCAGTTTCAGTGCAATGGAATAGGCATAGCTGTCCCCGGCTTCTCCGATCCGCAATCGATAAAGAGGTTGAAGAGAGACCGTATCGAATTCCATTCGTGCATTCTCAAAGCCAGGCGTGGCTGCTGCAAAATGTTTGATTTCCCCAAAATGGGTAGTGGCGATAACGGTAGCTCCGCGACTGTGCAGTTCCTCCAGCATGGCGATGGAGAGTCCCACTCCCTCACCGGGATCGGTACCAGAGGCCATCTCATCAATAAGCACAAGCGTCGATGAATCGGCTTGATCCAGGATGCCAATCATGTTGCGAATATGTGCAGAAAAGGTACTGAGTGCTTGCTCCAGGCTCTGTCCATCGCCGATATCAACAGCGATTTCATGATACACGGCCATCTCGCCATCTTCAGCGACAGGGACAAGCAGACCGGATTGCATCATCAATGTGAGCAGACCCAATGTTTTGAGCGCAACCGTTTTGCCACCCGTATTCGGCCCTGTAATGATTAGTGAGGAATACGTTTGACCAATTGCAAAATCAAGCGGAACCATGGATGCACCCATAGACGGATGGCGGGCATTCTGAAGCCGAACCCGTCCATTGGCATTGACACGTACAGTCCGTCCGTCCATGGTCGCCGCATATTTTGCTTTGGCGAACAAGAAATCCAGAATCCCTACCGTTTCCGTATTTAGCGCAATTTCACGATTATAAGACTCTGCCAAGGAGGTTAAGTCACCAAGAATTTTCATTTCTTCCCGTGATTCCTCGGCTTGCAACGAAGCCATCTCCATTTGCAGACCTACTAATTCAGCAGGTTCAATATATACGGTTTGGCCACTACCCGATTCATCCAGCACACTGCCTTTAACGTGTTTGCGGAATTCTTTCTTAATGGGCAGCACTGTTCTTCCACCACGCTGACTAATCACATTTTCCTGCATGATGGAGCGATGTTTGCTTATAAGAGAATCCAGCTTGCGCTTCATGCGTTCCTCATTCACTGTCATTTTTTTGCGAATACGTATCAGTTCCTTGCTCGCCTGATCCTGAATGCGTCCACTATGGATACAGCGTTCAATCTCACTCAGCAGGGATTCCATCCATATCATGGATGAAGCGTAGCGACTAACTGTGGGGGCAACTTCGGCTTTGCCCTCCATGTATTTCATAAGCTGTGCGCAGCTGCGCAGAAACTGGGCGAGATGGCTGAAATCTCGTTCCGAAAATAAATAACCGGTGCCTAGCAGATCCATAATGGTCTCCATGCCATCCAGTGAAGGAATAGGCACACTTGCGCCGTTACGAATCAAAGCAGCCGCTTCAGCGGTCTCTTCCAGCCGAATTTGAATCAGAGGAGCGTCCACCATTGGTTTCATGTCTCTTGCATAACGTTTGCCCAAATAAGATAGGGCACAGGCTGCAACGTTTTTTTGGATTTGGGGATAACCCAGACTGGTTATTGTGTTTTCATTCATACTTGATCTCTCCTTGGTTATAAAATGGAATTTCGGTTTAAGCGATGGAACATATTCCCGAAAAACGCAAAAAGGGCGGAGAATGAACAAACGTCATTCTCCGCCCTTAACGTAGGGGAAAGTAGGGTCCGTTATAGGTCTATACAAAAAAATCCACGCTGAACACAGCGCGGAAATAGACCCGGACACGTACAATCCCGGAGGCGATTTATGATATCCGCTGTTCTTAACTAAGTACAGGGTAATGGCGCATCATGAAATACACGTATGCCACAAGGCACAAGTGAATCGAAGGCCAAACTCCTGAATATGAAACTTGTTAGTTAAGAACGCTCACCGACATCAAAATCTCTCCTTTGATTGAGGAATATGCAACTAATATAAACTGGAAATTGCCTTGAAGTCAACCTTAAATAATAAATAGTGGACTTGAATAACAATGGGTTTTAAAATAACAATAGTAAATTAATCCAATGAAAGCGATATTATACATACGTTTTGCATTAGATCGGGAAGCGATTCCGAAATCGTTCTCGTTCAAAACAACGCAAAATGCACAAAGGAGGATGCTCTTTTTGCCTAAATACCTGCTGCGTTTGCTCTGTTTTACCATGATTCTCGGAGCCCTTCCGGTCATTGTTATTGGTTCAGTCTCCTATTCGATTGCTTCACGTGACATTGAGCAGAAGGTGCGGGAAAGTAATTTGCAGATTCTGCATCAGACTCAAATGCGGGTAGAGCAAGTATTACGCAGCCTGCAATTATCGTCCATCCAATATGTGAATTCTCCACTGGTATTACAAGCGATGAAAAAACCGCTGGACAGCAGCGAATTTCAGGAAATTCGTGATCTAACTTCCGGATTTAATAATTTGCAATCGGTTACAAATATTGACCAGGCCTATCTTGTGAATCTCGATGAAGACTGGGTTGTATCGATGCGATCCTTTGGAAAATTGGATGATTTCAGTATTCGGGACCGGATTGGTTCCTATTTGAAATATACAAACAGCCTGTTTTGGGTGACGCAAAATGTGAGTTCATCCAAAGAAAGTATACCGGTATCGGCCGGAGTCGGTGAAGCGGCACAAGAACCCGCGCCTACCCTTATTTCATCCGACAATGTGGTCAGCATGGTATTCAAGATTCCGATGATACCAACGAATGTGAAACCAAAGGGGTTTCTGGTTATAGACATAGCTGATACAGAGTTAAGTACATTTCTAAGCCGAAATCCGAATTCAGGGGATATGTACGTCCTTGATCGGGAGCAGAAATATTTTCTCAACGATACAGAACAAGACGGGAAATACGACACGTTGAATCAGGAAATTCATGAAAAGGTACAAACGACGGGACAATCGGAGGGTTTCTTCAGCGCAGAGGTGGAAGGAAGCCAGGTGGCGGTTAGCTACAGGCAGTCCCCACTCAATGGCTGGTTGTATGTCTCCGTTGTATCGCTGAGTCAGATAACCGCTCAGTCACAGAAAATTGCATTGGTTACGGGAGTGGCTACACTCGTCATGTTATGTTTGACGGGACTAGTAGCCATCTATGGCAGTCGCAAGATGTATTCTCCCATTTCCAGACTTCTGCAGTTTACGAAAGGACTGGATTCTCCATTGGCTCCGTCGGGACGCCGTCAGGATGAATTCATATACATCGAAGAGCGATTATCGACCTTGTTCAGCTCGGAGAAAACGATGCGTGAGCAGATGAAGGGCCAGCATGTTCATTTGCAGGAATTTTTTATGACCAAACTGCTTACAGGCAAAATATCGGAAGATGACTTCCGATATCAGGGTCAGTTGTACGATTTTCCGACCACATGGTCCAGACTTGGGTTACTTACACTTCAGATCGATACCCTTGAAGGGACAAGGTATGAAGAGCAGGACCGGGATCTGCTGCTGTTCGCGTTAAACAATATGGTCGGTGAGCTGCTACCCTCTGAGATTCGGTTTGCACCTGTCATGATTGATGACGCCCAGGTTACGGTACTGGCATCCGTGCTGGATGATGAAGTACAGCTAAAAGAGTGGATGCACACTCAAGCTGAATTGATCCGTGAGCGGGTCGTGACCTATCTGAATCTGCCTGTAAGTATCGGTATTAGTCGCTCCTATTCTGCAATAGGTGATTCACCAAGGGCTTACCAGGAGAGTCGTGAGGCTCTGCAAGGCAGGGTAAGTCTGGGGAGCCGTATTATTTTGCATTATGAAGATATTCAGCCGCGCGGTCAGACGGAGGCAGCGTTATATACACAGCTCAGGATGATTGAAGACCAGTTGGCATCTGCGCTCAAGCAAGGGGACGAGGAGAAAACCGATGCGTACTTTAAGCAATACCTCGGTCTGCTTGCGGACAAGAAGCTGCACTTCAGCGAATATCCCGTTATCATGGTTCAACTGTTGTCCCGTGTGTATCAGCTTGTGCAGGAGCAGGGTGGAAATGTGGCGGAAGTGTTGGGCGAAAAGGCCTCTATGGCTCGACTGCTCAAGTTGTCCACATTGGATGAAATGACGAACTGGTTCCGCAAATGTTTATTTCAACCTGTGATTCGATTCTGGCGCGAACAGGAAGAGTCTCAATATTTGAATATTGCCCGGCGCATGATTCGGCTGATCGAGGAGCGATATGATCGTGAATTGTCGCTGGAAGCTTGCGCAGAAGAACTGAATTTTCATCCAGTTTATCTGAGCCGTGTGTTCAAGAAGGAGGCTGGTGTGAACTTTACGGAATACCTTGCCGAATACCGGATGGAAAAAGCCAAAATCTGGCTGCAGACGACCAACCTGAAAATATCGGAGATTGCCGAGAAACTCAATTACACGAACCCTACCGCTTTTATCCGCACGTTTCGTAAAATTACTGGAACCACCCCCGGAAAATACCGGGAGCAGCAGCGATAAATGCAACCTGCTCTGCCTGCCATGGCAGGCAGGTTTTTCTTTGTTTCAGGGTCAGCCTTTATTCTGTGATTGGAGCAGAGTTAAGACAGGAATATCGGAGGTTAAATGTGGTTCATTGAGGGGCGAAGCCCTGTGTTACAAATGCTTTAAACCCTTGCAGCATAAGGGAAAACAAGAAGCTAAAACGAGACGATAGCCAGTTACCCGTTTATCCTCCACAATGAAGACATGAATTCAGGAAGTGATATTTTGTAATCGTTTCCAATGTGGGGAGGAAGACACTATGAAAGCCGAAACGGCGGCTCGGACACGACCCGCTACCCGCAGTGACAAAAACCTGCTGTGGAGGGACATCATCAAAAACCGGTGGCTCTATATTATGTTGATACCGGGCGTGCTTTACTTTGTTATTTTCAAATACATACCCATGTACGGCATTACGATGGCTTTTCAGGATTACACGCCTTACAAGGGCATTCTGGGCAGTGACTGGGTAGGCTTCAAGCACTTTCAGCGTTTCTTCGGGGAACCGCAGTTCTGGACTTTGTTCCGGAATACGTTTTTGCTAGCGATTTATAATATGGTGTTCTTCTTCCCACTGCCCATTGTATTGGCACTCATGATGAATGAAGTTCGCCGTGAACGGTTCAAACGATTTGTACAGACGCTGGTATATGTTCCGCACTTTGTTTCCTGGGTTGTTGTGGTTGGTGTATTCTACATGCTGTTCACAACCGAGGGTGGCGCTATTAACGAATTACTTTATAACCTGACGGGACAAAAAGTGGCTTTCCTGCTTGAGCCCGGCTGGTTTCGAACGATGATTGTTGGACAATCCATCTGGAAAGAGGTAGGCTGGGGCACAATTATTTTCCTGGCGGCACTCTCCGGTGTAGATACACAGCTCTATGAAGCTGCACGGATGGATGGTGCCAATCGCTGGCGCCAGACATGGCATATTACGCTGCCTGCCATCCGCAGTACAATCATTATTTTGCTCATTCTGCGTCTGGGCAACTTCCTGGATACAGGCTTTGAACAGATCTTCCTGATGCTGACGCCGACGAACCGGGATGTGGGTGAGGTATTTGATACCTACGTCTACACCAAAGGTCTAACACAGGCACAGTACAGTTATAGTGCTGCTGTCGGTTTGTTCAAGTCGGTGGTCGGGCTGGCGCTTGTACTAGGTGCCAACACGATGGCCAAAAAATTCGGGGAGGAAGGCGTCTACTAACGCTTGGCAGCAGACGTTCTTCACCAGACAGGAGTGAACATTAAGATGCAACAGGATAAAACGTGGGGCAACCGGATCTTTGATATCCTCAATCATGGCTTTCTATTATTGATCGGAATCGTGACCGTTATCCCGTTCATTTATATTTTGGCCGTCTCGTTTACCAGTCCGCATGAAGTGGCCAAGGGAGGATTTATTCTTTTTCCGAAAGAATTCTCTCTCGCCGCTTACCGTTACATCTTCTCTACTGACACATTGATTCGCAGTCTGGGTGTATCCATCTATATCACCGTAATCGGAACACTGCTTAACCTGTTGTTCACGTCGCTTATGGCGTATCCGCTCTCCAGAAAATACTTGCGTGGACGTCAGCCGATCTTGCTGGGTGTACTGTTCACCATGCTGTTCAGCGGCGGGATGATTCCAACCTACTTTGTCGTAAAATCATTGCACCTGACCGATACATTATGGTCTTTGATGCTGCCTACCGCGATTAGTGCGTTCAACCTAATCGTACTTAAGAACTTCTTCCAAGCCATACCGGACGAACTGGAGGATGCCGCTAAAATCGATGGATGTAACGATGTGGGCGTATTGTTCCGTATTGTTCTGCCTTTGTCGATGCCGGCAATGGCTACATTCTCACTCTTTTACGCGGTGGCTCACTGGAACAGCTTCTTCAACGCTGTTATTTATATCAACGATAGTGAAAAGTGGCCCGTACAAGTGTGGCTGCGTGAAATTGTCATCCTGGCCCAAAGCCGGATCGGGGATACCAGTATCGAAGAGACCGAGATTCAGCCGCTTACCATTCGCATGGCCGTTATCGTGTTCTCCACGATTCCAATCATGCTGGTGTATCCGTTCCTGCAAAAGCACTTTGCCAAAGGAGTGATGCTGGGATCGGTAAAAGGTTGAAGTTGACACGTTTGAATATCAGAACTGGTTCATGACTGTATAAAAAGGGGAGGTTTTCGTTTGATGAAAGCAACAAAAAAGAAAGCCGTAGCTGTCTTGAGCACACTGGCACTGGTGACAGGTCTGCTGGCAGGATGCGGATCGGATGAAGGTCAGGCTGCCGAGGGCGGCGTACAGAACGTGTCCATTGCAATAGCACAGGTGGGTGACGTACCGAGCAAAGGTAATGAGGTCCAGCAAAAGATTGAGGCGTATACGAACACCAAACTGGACATTCAGTGGATTCCGGCTTCGGCTTACAATGACAAAATTAATGTCATGATTGCATCCAGTGATATGCCCAAAATTGTGAAAGTACAGTATAACCCAACCGTGACCAGTGCGATGCGTAACGATGTATTCTGGGAAGTTGGACCTTTGCTGAAGGATTATAAAAATCTGTCTGCACAGAACGAGCGTTTCTTTGACAATATCAAGGTGGAAGGCAAAATCTACGGGGTACCCGTATTCTCTGATATTGCCCGTGCAACGGTGATTTACCGTAAAGACTGGTTCGATAAGTTGAACCTCAAGGTACCAACGACACCGGATGAATGGTATGAAACGATCAAGACGCTGGCAACCTCCGATCCGGATGGAGACGGTCAGGAGAATACGTTTGGACTAATGCTTTTCAAAAAGTATAACGAGGATCAATACTCGTTCACTACGCGCCTTGGCGTAAGCTTTGGTGCTCCAAACAAGTGGAAGGTAGAAGATGACGGCAGTTTTACGCCGGAATTCATGACACCGGAATATATGCAGGTGTTGGATTTGCTGAAACGTTTGTATAGCGAGAAACTGCTGAATCAGGACTTTGCCGTATTTGACTCCACAGAAGCGGAGAAGAAATATGATACAGGTGTTGTCGGCATGCGTATCGGTGTCGCTCAGAACGGAAAGAGCCAGCAAGAGCGTTTGTCCAAGAACGATCCGGATGGCGTAGTAGACATTGCCGGTTTGCTTGGTGTAAGTGGCGACCGTGTGGCAGGGCAGACGGGTAACTCCGGTATTCTGGCCTTCCCAAAAGCGACGGTGAAATCGGAAGAAGAGCTGAAAAACCTGTTGTCTTTCCTGGATAAACTGATGGACCCGGAGATGGCGACACTGCTGATGCGTGGTATTGAAGACAAACATTATAAGAAGGCTGGCGAAGACCAAGTGGAGATGAGCGACTTCGATGCATTCCAGCGTGAAGTGAAGCCTTATCGTGATAACTTGCCTTACGTAGAAGGATACAATGTACCGAAATTGAAAGATACCGAACTGGGTGAAAAGGGTACGGAACTTGCCAAAGAACTGGCGGAACATGCTGTGCCTAACCCTGCATTAACCTTGTATTCGTCTACTTATGGCGACCGTGGGGCAGATCTGGATCAGATGATTGCAGATGCGCAGACCAAATATATTATGGGCAAAATCGATGAAAATGGCTGGAAACAGGAAATCGAGAATTGGGGCAATGCGGGCGGTACCAAAATTCGTGAGGAATATGCCGAAGACTACAAAAAACAGGCTAAATAAAAAGCCGGAAGCGGAGGAACTCCATGAAAGAAACCCTGCAATTCACACCGGTACGGATGGCCGAACAGTTCATGGAAAGTTATCGCAATCATGAGTTGTATCCTACCTGGCATTATGAAAATGGTTGTCTGCTGAAAGCGCTGGAAGAGCTTTACACCCATACCGGAGAACAGAAATATTTCGATTACATTCGTAAACTTATGGATAACTTTATTCAAGAAGATGGCTCAATTCGCTCCTATGCAGTCGAGGAATATAACCTGGACCAGATTAATCAAGGGAAATCGCTGTTCCTATTGTTGGACAAAACGGGCAAAGAAAAGTACCGTAAAGCCGCGGATTTGCTCATGGTACAGCTTAAGGGACAGCCACGTACGAATGAAGGCGGATTCTGGCATAAGAAGGTCTATCCGTTCCAGATGTGGCTGGATGGGCTCTATATGGCCACTCCGTTCCTAACGCAGTATGGTGCCGTTACAGGCGAGGAGAAGTGGTTTGATAAGGCGGCATTACAGCTGCTGTTGGTGGAGAAACGTACACGTGATCCACGCAGCGGTCTGCTGTACCATGCCTGGGATGAGAGCAAGGAACAGCGCTGGAGCTCGGGTGAAACCGGATGTTCTCCGCATGTATGGAGCCGGGCGATGGGCTGGTATGTGATGGCGGTAGTGGATACACTGGATCATCTGCCTGTAGATCATGAGCAGCGCGGTCAGATTGTGGGGATCTTCGAACGTGTAGCGAATGCGCTTGTACATGTACAGGACCAACAGTCCGGGTTATGGCCTCATTTGCTCGATCAGCCGGGGCGTGAGCGTAATTACTTGGAGGCTTCGGGAAGCTCAATGTTTGTTTACGCACTGGCTAAGGGAGTACGTAAGGGTTACCTGAGTGGCAAGTTCAAAGCGATCGCAGAAAAGGGTTATCAGGGTCTGCTGCTGCATCTGCTGCAAACAGACCGTGAAGGTGTATTGTCCCTGACTCAGTGTAACGGCGGGGCAGGTCTGGGCGGTACCCCGTATCGTGACGGGTCATACGAGTATTATGTGACTGAATCCATTCGGATCAATGATCCGAAATCGGTTGCTCCATTTATTTTGGCAGGAGTGGAGATGGAACTTTACAAGTTCAACTAACATGTATATGAGAACGGAGAGGACAGAAATAACCTGAAGAAGTGGAGCGTTCGCCTAAAAGCTTTCTGAAAGAAAGCTGCATCGGAAGCATACGCTTATCCCCGGATTTTCCCTTTTCAGAAGGGGATCAAAAAATCTGGGGATAACAGCGATCGGAAGGTTGTTCTGTCATTGGAGTGGTTTGTGTACATAACCTTATCCAAAGGAGAGATGGTTCATGAGTCCAAAAGGTCGGATGTCCCGTTTAGGCGGATTGGTCGTGGTGGGTGCAATGTCCGCCGGACTGCTTGCAGGCTGTGGGGGAGAAAAAGCGCCTGCGGCAGGGGAGGGCAAGCTGCCCATTTCGATTTCTTTGATGCAGGTTGGTGATGTGCCAGCCAAGGAGAACGGGATTGAACAAAAGATTGAGGAATATACCAATACGGATGTCAGTGTACAGTGGATTCCGCAGTCTGCTTTTGATGATAAAGTGAACGTTATGGTTGCTTCGGGCGAGATGCCGACCATCATGCGCGTGAATTATGTACCCACAACATTTAACGCAGCCAAAACGGGGCTATTCTGGGAAATTGGACCCTACCTGAAGGATTATAAAAACCTGTCTGCCCAATCCGAGGCGTATTTTGACAATATCAAGATCGAAGGAAAGGTCTACGGGGTACCCAACTTCCGCGATATCGGGCGTACAGCCATCGTGTACCGCAAGGACTGGTTCGACAAGCTGAAGCTGGAAGTACCGAAAACGCTGGATGACTGGTACGAAGTGATGCGTTCCATTCGCAAGGATGATCCTGATGGTAATGGCAAGGAAGATACGTATGGAACGGTACTGTTCAAAAAGTACAATGAAGGTGTATCCTCTCCGCTGACACGGATCGCCGTAAGTATTGGTGGGGTGAACAAGTGGGGTGTGGACGATGCGGGCAAACTGACCCCTGAATTCCTGACCACAGAATATGTGGACACGATGAAGCTGTTCAAGCGTTTGTTCAGTGAGGGATTAATCAACGGTGATTTCCCTGCGCTGGACCCTTCCGATGCGGACAAAAAAATTGACTCTGGTCTCGTAGCTATGAAGCTGAACGGTGTTGCTCAAAACGGAAAGTCGTTTCAGCAGCGGTTGACACCAAACGTGCCTGATGGCGAGATTGATGTGGCTCCGTTCCAGGGACCGGATGGCATTCGAATTGCCGGAGAACCGGGGAACTATGGCATGCTTGTCATTCCCAAAGCTTCCGTACCAGACGAAGAACAGTTAAAACAGGTGCTGACATTCCTGGATCAACTGATGGACGAACCGCTGAGTACGCTTCAGCTGCGAGGTCTGGAAGATGTGCACTATACGAAGACTTCGGATGGCAAAACCGAGTTCAAGGACTTCGATGGGTATCAGCGTGAAGTGAAGCCTTATCGTGACAATCTGCTAAGCGTTGAGGGTTATAACGTGCCTGAGCTTGTCGATGTACCGATCGGTATGAAGGGCACGAAGATGGCACGTGAGAATGAGCAGTATGCCATTCCGAATCCTGCTCTGACACTATCCTCTGCCATCTATACTGAGCGCGGCCAGGAGCTGGACCAGATGATCTGGGATGCACAGACGAAGTATATTATGGGCAAAGTCGATGATGCTGGATGGGAGCAGGAAGTGGCGAACTGGAGAAAATCCGGTGGTGACCAGCTTATCAAGGAGCTGGAAGCATCTTATGCAGAACTGAATGGGAAGTAGTAGAACAGGTTAGAAAAAAAGAATGGTCAAATGGCATAAAATCGTTTATTCTATGAAGGAGTACATTTTTACAAAATTAAACAGGAATGACACCTTAAAGTATAAGGCTATGAATCTACGGATTCGTGGCCTTTTTTTGTGCTTTAAGAGATGAGATAGGTCTTAAGGAGGAGGGGTGTCTAAAAAAAACAATACCAATCGCCTAGATCGACATGGTAGAATATTGATTATTATGACAAATTTAGGTTTTGGTTTGAAAAGAAATACGAATACTGAACAAGCAGAATTAAGCAGAAGTATACCCATATTAAGGTACATAGGAGGAGGAAACGAAAATGAAAAAAGTATTATTAACAGGAGTGGCTGCACTTACTCTAATTTCTGCACAAGCATCTATCGGCCCACAACCCGTAAAGGCTGCAATTACCGATGACATCAAGGTTGTACAAAAATTCAAAGACATTACTGGCCATTGGGCAGAATCCAGTATCCTTCAGGCTATTCAGCGAGGATATGTCGATGGTTTCCCAGACGGGAAATTCCTTCCGAACAATATAGTTACCAGGGCAGAATTCGTGAAAATGACGGTATCTGCTTTAGATCTGGAGGTCGGCTCTACATCTGGGAGTTGGTATACCTCGTACGTCAACGCTGCCCAAACAGCAGGGATCTATAAAGCAGGCGACTTTTCAAATTCGGATTGGACAAAGCCAATGTCTCGGGAGGAAATGTCAAAAGTAGCTGTTCGAGCACTTGGAGTTACCGACGTAAAAGACAAACAATGGATGTACTTGGCCACCAAGAACGGTATTATCACAGGCACGGCACCGGGGGAAATCTCGCCAGAGGGAACTACAACTCGCGCTCAAGCAATTGCTGTTATTGAACGGGTTTTGTCGATAAAGGATGGTAAAACATTGGCATCTGATAAGTATGCTGTCGCGGCTGCGGAACTGTACTGGCACAAGACCAATATTTTCACTGTTGCAGAAGAAATCTTTAATAGTCCGAAAAACTCCAATCACAGATTTGGTATTAAATCGTGGAAACAATCTAATCTTACCATTTCAGCCCCTAACGGTTCTGTTCAGGGTCGCGTAAACAGTCTGATTGCAATTGATTGGAATGACCCGAAAGACCCTAATCGAAAACTGCTCCCATCCAAAGATAAGTTCTTCTGGCTCTACGGGGGACAAGAAATGAAATTCGCTGATAATGCTGAGTGTTATATCTTGTTACTTGACTCCGAACTGACAGTTAATAAGAATCCACAAGGATATAGAACGAACCGACTTGCCCTTTCTGTTCTGGGCTATGACGGAACACCTAGTAAAGACAAAATTAATCAAGCAATGCCTATTCGCTCTAACGATCCCAAAAAAGAAGTATACGGCTTAGTGATCCCTAAAAAAGCTCTTTATTATGATGGCTCGTTGCAAGTTCTAGTAGAAACAATTACTACCCCTGGAGTTACTGTCTATCAAAAAAAATTAGCACAATCCGAGCTTTAAGAAGTTAGGAAGTGGTTCTTTGAAGAACAGAATTCTTCCCCTTGTGTTGTTAATGGTTCTCCTTTCACAGTTACTACCAACTAGCATTTTTTTGAATACTGTATCAGCTGCAGGAGAAATTACAGAAATCATAGCGTACGAGATGAAAGGGGACGCTGACGATTATCTTTATGGAGGGCTTTATTTCTCGGATAAGCCTACCTTGCCAACCGTCCCAATCGTAGTGCCCTCAAAGCCTGGCAAAATCATTAAAAAGATGGAGTGGACAGACAAGGACGGTAAGGTACTCCGTTCAATTTCCATCCCTGCAGGTAAAACTGAATTTAAAGCATCTGATAATTTGAAAGATACTTTAAACGGCACGAGGTATACTGTGCGTTCTAAAAATAACTCTAATTACGGTGGAATTTACTATTGGGACAGATGGACAGCTGGTGATTCTGGAAACTTTAATGGTAAGTATTGGCGCGCCGGGGGCGGACAGGTAAGTGTTTATACCAGCGAACCTGGCCCTAACTGTCCAGGTGGTGTGCCAACTGAAAACAAAAACCCTAACACGGGGCAAAGTTTCAATGGGAATCTGCCACGTTATCCTGGGTGTACAGACCCTAACTTGGCTGCCAATATTCCACGAACGGAAGCATTCTATATCGTTGCTAATGGAGATTCTCTACATGATTTATGGATTAGGGATGGAGGGATTTCTAAGACTGATGTAAAAGCATCACGCACCATAATTGACTCCACTACTCCAATTAATGATGTACATGGAACTCAAGGTTATACTGATCCAAGTACAGTTGCAGGTCAAGTAATCGACGTACCAAACTTGAACTTGATTACGATCAGCTTTAAACAAACATTTAACAATGATACGTATAGTAAATACTGGGCCAATCCAGGTGCAAAACAAGTATGGTATTTCTCCAAATTTAGAGCTGACTTTGATTCCTACACCTACGTATACAAGGATAAGAAATTGAAAGTTACGTATGCAGATGGAACATCCGGACTCGAGATCAGCGGTAACACTTGCGTAGCTCCAAACGGAACAACTCAGTTAACAGCAACTTTGACAAAGATAGATGGAAGTGTTTGGCCCCTACAGAGCCATGGCAAACTCACGTGGTCAAGTTCTAACACATCTACAATGACGGTTAATAGTTCTGGATTAGTAACAGCGGTTGCCCCGACTGGCACAGCAACGATTACTGCACACTTTGTTGACGCTACCCAAGCGCTTGATGAAAAGGATACCTTTGAGATGACAGTTGGCTCGGGGGCTTCATGCACCGACACTGGCGGAGGAGGCAATCAACCTGAAATTCCTGAAGGTAATGGATCGGGACAATGCAGTTGGACGATTGGAAGTCCTTCTCCAGGAACCGTTATGAGGCAAAGTGACATGGACCCAGGTGCCAATGGAGTTATTCGGGCTGACGATAGGGATTCCGAAAAATTCGATGTTCTGAAAGGGATTCCAACATCAGAATCTCTTTATACCAACGCGTTAGCTGATGAATATTTGTTCAAACAGGATTGGGGAAAAATGTCTGGAAAGACCACATATGACTGTACCGTTGAAGTTACGTATGCACGTCAATGGACAGTACCCGGTCCTCAAGTATGTACTGAAACTGGTTGTACTCCAGGACCTCCGGTGACAAAAACGGATACTCAGTCCAAAACATATACATTCCAATTATTCAGGGATTACTCGTACTGGCAAATTAATAATTTGGAAGTATACAAGATAAATCAGGCTGAAATGAGTAACTATGCCTTGCCTGGTGGGAAGGTCACCATGACACCTTCAGGGTATACGCCTCCAGCACTTGATTCGAGTAATGATACGGATGTTAATAGTCACGTTAGACCAGCTAATACATCGTCAATCACTTTTTCTCCACCACTTCTAACAGGGGGATTGAACTCTCCGCCATCTCTTCCAGATCACACATCCACGCTTAAAGGGATGGCTGAAAGCAATACGCCCCAAAGTAAAGTGAATAACGATATGGTCAATTTTAATGGCTCAACGATCATGAGTTCTTCGGAAACGACGAAGGATGGGCCAATTCCGTCTAATATTCCTAATCCGACTACTATTAACCGTGATGTTCTGTATAAGCCTAGTAATATGATCAGCAATACGCTCATAAATAAGGCAAATACCACGAGTTCCGGTGAAATCTATTACGAATTGTTGCCGGGCAATGTAAATGGGGGAATCAACAAAGTTTTTCCAATCAACGGCATAAATACGGTCACGGTACATACGCCTGTCGTAAACTACGCCTGGGTATCGGATGACCAGCCGCATAACCAGAAGACGGTGCCGAATGCAAACCGGGCAGCGCTCATTCTGGAGCGTCCGTTTATTGTACGAATCCCAACTTCAGGCCAGCATCTGGATGCTGCGAGTTACCCCGGTTATGGCAACCGGGACTACGCCAAGTATTTTCGCATCAAGCAGGTGCGGTTCCCGTTTGATGTATATAACGAAGGCCGCAGCCAGTTCATCCCCGCCAAAACGTGGGTGGATATTCCGGTGAATCAGCTGGATACCCCCTTTTATCTTCCAGTTTGGGTGGACGAGGGGGACTATGAAGTCGAGTTCCGCAATATCGCCGAAAATGCACCTGTGAACTTCACTGAACAGCAGGATGCCAATACGAATCTGGCGCATCATGTAGCGGCAGATACGGTACCTGTGGAAGTCATCGGACGGTTGTATGATTTTCGTGTGACCGATATTTCCGATTATAACTGGGAGAACGTATTCCGTAAGCAGATGGGCCGTCCAGAGCCTACGGGAGTCGGCTATTGGACGGGCCTTAACAGTATTGATGGGGACCCCAGAGGGAATATAGCTCCGTTCATTCTTCCGATTCGTCCAGGCAGTCATCCGGTGCAGGGGTTCAAAAATGTGGCAGTCAAAACGGGATACCATATCAAGTTTGACCTCAAAACAAAGGGTAATATGTTTGGCAAGCAGGATGGTGTACGAATTACACCGAGTTTCCATTTTGTGAGTCGGGATGGTTCTTCCCGCCAGAAAGTGGATCTGTACTATCACCGGGGCCAGGAACGTCTCATTCGCATCGGATCGGCGCAGGATTTGGAGAAACGCTTTGTTGTTCTGAACGCGCGGCTGCGGAATGTACCCAGTACGGAGCTGGGGGATGCAGCTAGGTATCAGTATACGTATGAGCTGACAACGCAGGAACAAAGTCAGATCACCCTTGCGGAATACATGGTCCGTTTCGTGGATCAGACTTCTCACCAGAAAACGTGGGTAGGCCGCTATGATTGGATGATTCTGCCCGCTTCCATTCGTACACTGATTGGACCAAAGACGGACATCCCACCTGGGGTCAACGCGGACCGTGCCAATGCAGCCATCCAGCGCTGGTATGGAGAGTACAGTCTGCCGGCCGATGTGTACGCCGTACAGAAGGGAACCGATCTCGAAGCACTCGCCAGACAACATCCTCTGGATGAGAAGTCGGCGATCTTCCAGAAGGATGGGTATATCGTGGTCAACTTCAATATTGAGAGTTTGCGAGGTGGCAATACGGATGCCCCTCACCTGCAATATATTCATGCCCCATTGATGAATCAATGGCAGATGGAGGGCTTCAACCCCAGTCCGGCAAACACCCAAGGCAGAAACTGGCCGCTGAAGGATGGTGATGTTGTGTTTTACCATGCGGATCAGTCCAGCCGGAACGATTTTCAATCCCAGGCGCCGCATTAGAGAAAAGGGCTAATCCCTCAAAAAGAGCTGTGTTTTACGTGAAATGACGTGAAGCATGGCTTGTTTTTTAATGTTCTTTTTCATCCCGGAGATTATGGTTAGGTGACAGAAGGGGTATAAAAGGTAAGGAGCATTTGTTCACATCCATTTATTGCTCATCGAGAGGAGATATACAGCATGATTGATGATCATCACAAGTTAGACGCATTAAATGTAGTGGATACATATCGAGGAAAAGATCTGGGTGTAACGATGGAACGACAAGCCTGTAGTTTCAAAGTATGGACGCCTGTCGCAAAGCAGGTAGATGTGCTGTTATACCCGCCTTCAACAGGGGGAATTCCCAATGAAAATAAGAATCAGGACGTACAGAAAGAAATACCTATGAACAGGCAGGATCAGGGCATCTGGTTCCTGAAGATCGGCGGCGAGTGGAACGGTTATCGTTATATGTACAGGGTCACCTTTGAGGATGGACGCCAGGAGATTGCGGTTGATCCATATGCGCGGGCGGTGACCATGAATGGGGAAATGGGAGTCATCGTCAGGCTGGGACAGACCCACCCGAATGGCTGGAATGAGGATATTCGTCCAGAACTGACGAGCCCAGTAGATGCGGTCTTATATGAGCTGCATGTGCGCGATTTCTCGATCCATCAGTCATCCGGCATGAAGCATAAAGGAAAGTATCTAGCTTTTACCGAGACAGGTCTGCGAGATTCAAACGGGAATACGCTGGGGGTCGATCATTTGGCTGAGCTGGGAATCACTCATGTACATCTGCTACCGGTATTTGATTTTGCGACAGTGGATGAATCGAAGGCAGATGACGGGACTTCCGATTGCTCACGTTATAACTGGGGATATGATCCGCTCCACTACAATGTTCCAGAAGGTTCCTATGCTTCACGTGCAGATGAGCCGGAGACCAGAATTCGGGAGTTCAAATCGATGGTGCTCGCCCTTCATGAGAAAGGGATCGGAGTCATTATGGATGTGGTGTACAATCATACGTTTGATACGGCAGCCAGTTCATTTGAGAAGCTTGTTCCAGGGTATTACTACCGTCAGAATCCGGATGGCACGTACAGCAATGGATCAGGTACAGGCAATGAAGTGGCTACGGAGCGCCCCATGGTGCGCAAGTTCATCATCGATTCCGTACGGTACTGGGCAGAGGAATACCATGTGGACGGGTTTCGTTTTGACCTGATGGGTCTGATTGACACGGCAACGATGAAAGAGCTCGCAGCAGAATTGCATACCGAGGTTTCTCCGTCCATTCTCTTGTACGGTGAACCCTGGGGAGCACTGGAATCACCACTTGGGGATCAAATGACCCTTAAGGGAGCACAGCGTGATGCCGGATTTGCTGTATTTAACGATAACCTCCGTGGAACGATCAAAGGCGATAGCGATGGAACAGGAACCGGATTTGCTACAGGAGCGGAGGGAAAGGAAGATGATATATGGACAGGCGTACGGGGAGCCATTACCGATTTTACGGCTGGCCCATCTGAAACGATTAATTATGTAACCGTACATGATAATCTCAACCTGTGGGACAAAGTCGCCCAGACACAAGGATTGCACGATACACTGGGATTTATCACATATAGCGAGGATGGTCGTGTGAAAGGCAGTGCCAACGTGGAAGAGGCAGTACAGCAGGCGAAGCCGTATTTGCACGTTGACCCGGATCGCATACTGGAGAACGAAACGGTCCGGCGCTGTCTGCTTGCTAATGGCATCGTGTTGACTTCCCAGGGGGTTCCATTGCTTGCGGCTGGAGATGAATTTTTGCGAAGTAAATATGGCGATGCCAATAGTCATGAGAGTGGAGATTCAGTCAATGCCATTCGGTGGGAGCAAAAGCAGACGTTTAAGCCTGTTTATGATTATTATCGTGGCCTGATCCGTCTTCGACGCGAGCATCCTGCTTTTCGTCTTCGCACCCGGGAAGAGATTGAGAAGCATGTTCGATTGCTAGAAAAGGGAAAAGGGTTATTGGCCTATGAACTGGCAGGAACAGCTGTCGGAGATGCATGGGGACGGATAATCATTATCTACAATGGTTCCAAAGAACCCCGTGCAGCCTGCGTTCCTTCAGGCACATGGAATGTGGTCGTAGAGCAGGGACAGGCTGGCACCGAAACGCTGCGTACAGCCAAGGACGGTCAGGTCAGCGTTCCCGCTATATCTATGACGGTTATGTATTCAGGTGAATGAACGTTCATACCAATCGCTTAAACCTCAACAGGCATCAGGGTACCTTGCCGACCTAACAAGAGTTAGTTGTTTAAAAACATTAATGTTGCACCCTTTCTCCATTTTGGGGCGAGGGTGTTTTGCTTTTCTCCGTCTTTTTTTCATCAGGACAGGTACAAATGCTGTCAATCTATGGCGCTTGTTTACATATGCTGTATCTTGAAAGCGATTGCTGTGAGGAATTGCTTCACATTCAATCTGCTAATTGAAAGCCTCTGTTCAGCCGATATGTTGAGTACAGACAACCCCGGGTTGACAAATGACGTCCTGCTCCGTAACATCGGGACAACACGAAATCAATGGATATAAAGGCGGTGGGAACGATGCCGGAATGGACATCTTTTCGTTATGAAGGCAACGATCTTGGCTTAACATATACGCGTACAGCAAGTACATTCAAGCTGTGGGCACCTACAGCACAGCAGGTTTCCATACTCATTTTTGATGATGAGGGACATTACGATGCAAGTGGTAAAGTAACCGAGCATGATGACGGACAGAAACGGTCGATGACCCGTGACCCGGATGGAATATGGAGTGTGCAGCTTGAAGGGGATTGGGCCGGACATTATTATATGTATTACATTACGCATGATGATCAGCAGCATATTGCAGTGGCACCCGATCCTTACGCTCATGCTGTATCGGCGAACGGACAGCGAACAGCCATAATTGACCTGGATACAACCAATCCAGTGGATTGGGAAGAGGATGTAAAGCCCGTATTTCTGCGTCCGGCAGATGCAGTTCTATATGAGTTACATGTACGTGACTTCTCCTCCGACCCCCATGCCGATATTCCTTATAAGGGCAAATATTTGGCATTTACGGCTTCCGGGTTGACGGACAGAGGTGGCAACTCCATCGGTGTAGATCATCTTGTCGAACTCGGCATCACGCATGTGCATCTTCTGCCTGTAGCGGATTATCAGACGGTTGATGAATTGGCAGTGACAACGGACGTCGGCTCGAATGCCAAATTGCCATACAACTGGGGGTATGATCCACAGCACTATAACGTGCCGGAAGGTTCCTATGCGACCAACCCGCGTGACCCTGCGGTTCGAATCAGGGAGTTCAAGGCTCTCATTCATTCCTTGCACCGACAAGGCATACGTGTCGTGCTTGATGTGGTTTATAACCATACGTATAGCGTGGATGATGGACCTTTTGAACGGATTGTACCGGGTTACTATTATCGTTACCGTGAGGACGGCACATTGAGCAATGGCTCGGGTGTAGGCAATGAACTGGCTACAGAGCGCCCCATGGTGCGAAAATATATTTTGGACTCTCTCCTGTACTGGGCAGAGGAATATCATGTGGACGGGTTTCGCTTCGACCTGATGGGTCTGATTGATACAGACACGATGAACGAATTGACCCGCGAGCTGAGAGAACAGATTGATCCGGCTTTTCTGATCTACGGGGAGCCGTGGACAGGTGGAGATTCGCCTCTGGATCGGAAAACGTTAAAAGGAACACAACGCGGTCAGGGATTTGCCGTATTTAACGATCATTTCCGCAGTGCCATCAAAGGGGATAGTGATGATATCGGCAAAGGCTTTGTTACCGGAGCAGACGGTAAGGAGTACGAAATTGCCATGGGGGTAGCCGGAGCGCTGGATGATTTCACATCTTCACCTGTGGAATCCGTCAATTATGTGACGGCACATGATAATCTCAACCTGTGGGACAAAATTGCAACAACGATGTACCTCAGGCATGATCTCGGTTACCCGGTATGGAGGGACGGACAGCCTATGGAAGGAGGCAGTGCGGAATCGGCAGTTAAGGCGGCGGACCCTTATCGTTATGTCGATGCGGATGATGTACTTGATCATGAGATGGTCCGTCGTTCCTTGCTCTCAACTGGAATTTTGCTTACTTCACAGGGGATTCCATTTCTCCATTCAGGGGATGAGATGCTGAGGTCCAAAGCAGGAGATCACAACAGTTATCGCAGCGGGGATGCCGTGAATACGATCACTTGGGCTAATAAAGCTCGTTTCAGACCTGTTTTTGACTATTATCGGGGCCTGATTCATCTGCGGCGTACACATCCGGCCTTTCGCATGATTAGCGCCGAGCAGGTACGGAATCATCTTCGCGTGATGCGTGCAGAAGGAAATGTGGTTGCATTTACACTGGATGACGGAGCGAATCAGGATACCTGGAATCAGATCGTGGTGATTTACAACGGATCGGGTCAGCAGCAGCAAATGAGTCTGCCGGAGGGAGACTGGCATGTCGTGGTGAATGATCATCAGGCAGGCACAGACCTCATTGAGACGGTGAGCGGAACCGCAACGGTAGAACGGTGGTCATTGATGGTACTGTATGACACGGAGTATGCTGGCGGTGCTGAACCGGCTGTGATTGAGATTCATTCGCCGCGTCTTGTGTATAGTGTCGGAGAGATTGCTGGTTTGCGAGCATCGGTCAGAGACCGTTTTGGTAATGTGGTGGAGAACGCATCTGTTACCTGGAGCTCTTCGAACCCACAGATTATTGCGATTCAATCCGATGGGACAATTCATACGGGGCAGACCGGAGAAGCGACGATCAGCGTCCAATGTGGCACGATTACCACAGAGTGTACGTTGCAGGTTGATCACCTCCATCCGGAACGAATTGAAATTATAGGGGAATCCGTGATGTACACGACACGTGTCAGTCGATTCCGCGCCTTGGTTCTGGATCAATTCGGCCAGCCTTTGCAAGGTATGAATATACGGTGGAGCTCATCTCATCTGGATCATGCAGCAGTTAGTACAGCAGGAATTGTGCGTGCTTTAACACCAGGGTCTACCCAGATTATCGCGGAGGCTGGGGGAATTCAGGCATCGATGAATATCAAAATCCACAAACCAATTTCGCGAATTGTCACTCTCCGATATGAACGGGAAGATCAGCATTATGAGGGATGGGATGTCTGGGTATGGGGCACAGGCATGGAGGATGGAGCTGTCCAGCTTGAACGGGTGGGCAATGCAGCAGAAGCCCGTTTTCGGGTGGCTGCTGGACTGCATCATCTGGGCTTAATCATTCGGCTGAATGAATGGGAAGCCAAAGATACCTGCGGAGATCGTTATGTTGATATCGGTCCTGAAGACGGAGATGTGCAGATTATCGTTCACAGTGGGTCGGATCAGATGCAGGTTATCCGTGAAAGTGAAGTAGAGGATGATCGTAACAGCGCATAGCGGGCCAGGTTATAACTTTATACAAATGGTTGAAAAGTATAGGCTTAACAAGCGGTCGGAAGGTATTCCGGCTGCTTTTTTGTTCATCAGAAAGATACATTTTCACCCGGAAAATAAAAAAACTGTACATGTCAGTGTTTGAGATGGTCTTTCATTGGGGTAAATATAGATATGGCCCCAGATTCGGCCACGCATGAAAAGGCCATTCTGGTCTAAGAGAGAAGCTTATGGCTTCCTAACAAATATGAAGTAAGGATCCCTTGAAGGAGGATGTTCAATCATGAAATCCAACGGAAAAATGGCTCAACTTACGGCAACACCAAGAACTGAAAAGAAAGGTGCAGCATTGCGCCTGTTAAGACAAGGCGGACGTGTTCCGGCTGTCGTTTATGGCCCGGGATTGGAAGGTGCCGCGATACATGTAGATGAAAAAGAAATGCTGAAAGTAGCACGTACAGGTCGCTCCGAGATGTTCAACCTCAATCTTGAGGGTGGCAAAACGGTTCCAGTGCTGATCAAGGATCAGCAGGAACGCAACGGACGTCTGCTGCATGTGGACTTCCTGCAGATTTCGAAGAACAAGCCGATCAGCGTTAGTGTATCGATCGACTTCCAAGGCACTGCAGCCGGCTCCAAAGCAGGCGGTGTGTTCCAGACACAGGAAACTCAACTGGAGGTCGAAGGACTTCCAGCTGATCTGCCAACCTCTATTGAGGTGGATGTTAGCGGACTGGAAATTGGTGATCGTTTGACGGCCGCAGATATCAAGCTGGATAAAGGTCTGACTCTGGTGACGTCAGCTGATTCCATCATCGCTTCCGTGATGCCGCCACAAGCGGCTGAGGCAGAGCCTACGGCTTCTGCTGATGAAGCGGAACCGGCAGCACCAGAAGAGCCAGCCAAAGAAGAATAGGGAGTCAGAATATTAAATATTCTGAACCTCAACCAAGCCCGGTCGTGATGACCGGGCTTTTTTATGTTGGAAAGGTACCAAGTGGAGTCGCGGGGAGATGCGCGATAACGAATGCCGCTTTGACTCATGACATATTGCCACATAGTTAGTATTAATTGGTATAATGACGGTGGTTTGTTTGCGTGAAACAGCGTTACAGTATACTATGATTTCGAAGTAACAATTCAATTCGGCAGAAATGGCAAGCCGTTTTGCCATGGAGAAGCCGAGCAATCGGGTATAATTTGCACAAGAAGGCAGGTTTCACATGATGTTTGATCCGACGATTTATGACAATTTGAAAGTAGGCTTCGAAAATCACCTGTATGATCTTGATAATTTGGACGAACTTATTTCCATTACGGATCGGAAGGATCAGCTTGAGATGGCGCGTATGTCCAGAGAGTTCGTGCTGCAATTCTGCCTGAGAGATTGCCCTGACGTTACAGGAGAAGTGGTACTTAGCACGTCGCTTGAGGATCTCGCGGCTGAGATTCTGGAGACACCAGGTGGTCCGTCAGGCTGCCGTTTGCGACTGCGGTTCGGGATGGTTATTAAGGAGCCTGAGACTCAATGTCCCGCGATTAGCTCCATATTACAAAAGAGCTGGCCGGAACAACGAAAGTTGCAGCATGTTCATTATATATTTGAAGATCAGCCAGCAACTTACGCCGTCACAGCTGAAGTACATTTTGACCGCAGTGTGAATGAAGATCAGATGGGAGATATCCCTGATCTGTGTGACCATATGGTCAATGTGCTGACTCAATTATTGCAATTGCACAAATAAACAAGCGAAAAAGTCTTGTCTCTGGTCAAAGAGACAAGACTTTTTTTATTTTTTTTGAATTCCAATTAGGCAATCAGGCGTAGGTATAAGGACTTGAGGTAAATATTTTACGCAAGCAAGTAAGAGAATGTATATTTAATAAGCCGAATAAGTGCAATTGAACTATATACATAAGGTGAAATTGCGAAAATAAGTTTAGGACTAAAGATTTAGTACCGGACTAAAGGAACTAGTTTTCCTTGCCGATAAAATATCGAAGGGGAGAAACTACATGACAGAGAAATTAATTCGTCTTCTGCGTATACTTCAGGCTATACAAGCGAATCCCGGAATTTCCGCCAAAGAATTGGCGTTGAAATGCGGTACAACTGTGCGCACGATTTATCGCGATCTCCGAATTTTGGACAGGGTTGCCCCTATCATGAATGAAGGTTATGGCAAGGGGTATCGGTTCATTGGTGAATTTGCCATGTATCCTCTGGATTTTACCGAACAGGAAGCGATGGTGTTCTCCATGCTTCCATCCGTGGTGGATACTTCGCAACTCCCGGCTGAATTCGATTCAGCTTTTGATAAGGTGATGACAGCCCATACCAAAATGAAATCGAGAAACAGTGACATCGTAGAAAATATCGCAGGTATTATTCGTATGGGCACACCTGCATACCGGGAAGAAGGGAAGTATCCCAATTTGCTTATTCCAGTCATTGAAGCCATTCTGGATCAACAAACGATTCGAACCCAATATCACACGCTTACGAAAAATGAAATAACGGTCCGCGACATTGATCCCTATTACCTCATTCCGCGCGATCAGCGTTTCTACTTGATTGGTTATTGCCACTTGCAGTTGAAAGTCCGTTTGTTTCGGATCAGTCGCTTTCTGGACGTTATACAGACCAATACCCATTTTGTTATGGGTGATTTCAACATAACGCAGTTCATGAAAAACACGTGGTCCATTGATCGTGGGGATAAACTGATTCATTTTAAAGTAAGGTTCAATAAAGAGGTGGCCCCCTACATAAAAGAAGAAGAAATGTTTGTTCGTCCACGAATGACGGATATGCCTGATGGCGGATTGTTATTTGAAGTAACACTGAACAGTAGTCGTGAATTCCTGAAATGGTTATATCAATTTGGCCCCGAAGCGGAGGTCCTTGAACCCCGCGAATATCGTAAAGAAATTCGTAAACAACTCATAGAGTGGATGAAGCATTATGAGGAAGATCAATAATTTCAACCCTTCTAAATTTAAAAAAATGTGTAAAAGGAGCTTTTGAGATGAGTACCAAATTATTTGTAGCCATGTATGGAATGGAACATTATCATGGTGTGGAAGCTTTAAACGTAGGCGATACCCTGTTTCTGGTCAAAGATCCCGACAATCGGGTGGACCCTAAAGCCATTAAGGTAGTGGTCCCCCCAATTGGGACGGTTGGATATATTGTTAATAATCCGCTGCTCGCTCCTCACGGCTGCTGGACAGGCTCGGGAATCTACGATGCTTTCCGCCAACAGACCTGTGCTAAGGTGAGATTTGCCATGAAAGATATGATTATTGTGGAGTTAATTGAAATGGTGTATGTCCCTGTTCCGCATATGGATAGCTTTATTGCAGACTGGCAGTCACGTGAAAAAGCCTGATGAAGAAAAGCAAGGTCGCAACAAGATTTATCCACGGATGAGTCTTGTATAGGCTGCTTCAAGATGCATGGCTGTCCTAGCCCAACTGAACTGTTCAACTGCGCTGGCACGACCAGCTTCTCCAAGAGAACGAGCGAGGGAAGGATTGTCTGCCAGCTTATACAGGTGAGCAGCGAAACTTCGGGGGGTGTGGTACTGTCTCACAAGGTATCCATTACTCCCCGATACGATGATTTCACGAATGCCTCCATTGTCTGAAGCGATGACGGGTAGTCCCGAAGCCATAGCTTCCACATTAACCAGCCCGAAGGCCTCATGTTCTTGGGAAGGGCACACCAGGCAGTCCACAGCCCGGTACAAACGGTCAATGCGTTCATGGGCAATCTGACCTCGAAAGGCGGCATCAACTTTTAATTTACGGGCAAGATGTCGCAATTTGCGGACGTAGACAGTAGGTCCTTTCCCTGCAATGATCAGTTGCACAGATACCTGTTGCTGAAGAAGAGCTACGGCACGAATCAGAACATCCACACCTTTGCCGGGAATCAAACGACCTACATACAGAATGGAGAATGGCCCTGTAATACCGAACTGCTTCCGCAAAAGCTGCTGCTCTCCTTTTATTGCAGGGAAAAAGCGACCTAGGTCCACGCCAAGTGGCACAACACCCATCCGTCGTTTCAAAGATGGGAATCGGCGACCGAGTCTTTGTCTGAGGGATTCACTGTTGACGGCAATCCAATTCGCTTTTTTTAACAGCGCTAGTCTTGCAGGCCCTGGCTGTGCAAAGGTTAACGAGTGAAGATAGAGCACTACAGGTAACGTAGGGAAAGCTCGTTTAATTGCAGCCATGCTATGAGGTCTGTTGTCTACCTGGATAAGATCGAAGGGTTTTATTTTCAGAAAACGGATAACTGCCCTTGTGTACTCGGTGGGGCTGGTTGCTGGCACACGCCGGATGGTAATGCCGTCTATTTGCTCTATAATGGTAAGGCCGGGCATCTGACGGCTTATGATCGTCACCTGGTGACGGAGTGCAAGTTCGCGAGCAATGCCGAGGATGCAGATTTCGACTGATCCGTTACCTGGGACTGGCAATTTTTCCGGTGCAATCAGGGCTATTTTCATCAACAGGTTCCTCCTTGTCCATATTCGCAACAATCTATCTTGGTCATATATCCTATGTGCATCGGATGGATTTGGCTCCTGTAGAACTGCGCGTGAGGGTAAATTTCATTTTTGTGATATACTGTATAGGATGCAGTGAATTCGTTGCGCGTATTTAGAAGCAGGAGGAAAAAAATGTTACATTCAACACTCAGCCGCTTTCGACTGTTGTTGTGGTTGCAGGGGCTTTCATATGTGCTGTTGTTATTTGTTGCTTTTCCATTGCGGGAATCAGGGATCATGCCTAAGGCTGTCACGTGGTTTGGCAACATCTATGGCTTTTTATTTCTGATGTATTTATTATTTATGGTGAGTCTTTATACCACGCAAAAATGGCGTTTACGTCGTCCAATTGCTTTATTTTTTGTCTCGTTTATCCCGCTGGGCAATTTCATCTATGATTTGCTGGTCTTTCGCAAGCTGGACCGCAGTCAGTCAAATAAAGCTTGACTTTGCTTATCGTTATGAATATGATGAGAGCAGATTATTGAACCTGTTTCATTCAACTTAAAACTAAATATTCCTGATGTTAAAGGGGAGTAGCTTTCACAGTAAAGTCGTCAGTTCGGGATTACATCCCCGGCTTTATTGGCAGCAATTTTGTTGTTAGCGAGACCTTTACCAAGTTTTCATGCTGGGTAAAGGTCTCTTTTTGTGAATATAAAGGACCTTACCAGCGATGGTAAAGGTCCTTTTTTTGTACATCATAAGGATAAGGATACTAAGGAGGAGTAAAATTTGGAGTTATCGTTATTATTGGAGTATGGGTGGGTTCTTGTCGTCTTAGTAGTCCTGGAGGGGTTACTTGCTGCGGATAATGCATTGGTTCTTGCCATTATGGTTAAGCATTTACCTGATGATAAACGCAAAAAAGCGTTGTTTTATGGTTTAATGGGTGCATTCATTTTCCGATTGGGTTCGTTGTTCCTGATCTCGTTCCTGGTGGACGTGTGGCAGGTTCAAGCGATTGGGGCCCTGTACCTCTTGTACATCTCCATTAACCACATTATTAAAAAAGTTATGGGTAGCCGAAACAAAACAGATGAAGCGGCTGATTCCGCTCCCAAAAAACCAAAAAAACAATCTGGTTTCTGGATGACTGTATTCAAGGTGGAAGTGGCAGATATCGCGTTCGCAGTCGATTCCATTCTCGCAGCTGTGGCCCTGGCTGTTGCCTTGCCGCCAAGTGGTCTGCCTCCGATTGGTGGACTTGACGGTGGACAGTTTATCGTCATCTTCCTCGGCGGATTTATCGGTCTCGTCATCATGAGATTTGCGGCTTCCTTCTTCGTTAAACTGCTTCATTCCCGTCCGGGGCTTGAAGTTGCAGCCTTCGTTATCGTCGGCTGGGTAGGGGTGAAGTTGGCTGTTATTACACTTGCACACCCTTCACTGGGCGTCCTGGATGAGCATTTCCCAGAAAATAAAATTTGGAAATTTGGATTCTACATTGTGCTGATTACGATTGCAGTATGCGGTTGGTTCCTGTCTTCCAAGGTGCCTGAAAAAGAAGATGAAAATCCTGTGGAAGAATTGGAAAAACAAGCAGGGAAATGATAAATTGTAAATTCCAATCTGTCAAAACATGTACCATCAATAATCGATATCTAATCTCATGATATGCTTGAGTTAGCAGGGTCTGTTCCTTACAGACTCTGCTTTTTTTATATAAGTTATTGGCACGAAGTTAAATCTAATGCATATGCAAAATAGGGGATTTTCCAAGAAAAGGGTTGACACATCGAAACAAGTCCGCTTAATATAAACATAATATTAATGAAGGGAGGCCGAGAGATATGATGGTTGGTTATGATTTGCAATCCACAAAGACACTACGAAGCACAGACACAATTGTATATCCAGTTCATCGTCTCTTTGGCCTCATGCGGGCGACATAGGGGAAGATGCATATCGTTTATCCTTGGAACGTTATTAATCGATATGCTACTCTCGGCGTATATTGCAATGGAGAACAGACGCGGCATGTTCATGCTGCTTTTGTTTTCTGTTATTGTCATGAAGAAGTCACGGGCGAACTGTCCGTGGCTTCTTTTTTTGTTGTACTGAAGATGGATATGAATTCGGAATAACGTTGGGTTCAATTTTTAAAATGAACCGAATTAGCTGAAAGTACAGGAAGGAATAATAAACATTTATGAATACACAACCTAATTTATTTACGAGTCAAAACGAACCCACAGGTGGCTACCGACATGAAGTCAAATTGCCTGCTGGGGACTTAACGGTATATGCGGCACAGCAACTATTCTCGTCATTGGACTATAAGGTGTTCGAGATGGCGAACAACAATCTTCAAATTCCGGGTATTTCCTACATGAGCTATACGCCTGACGTACATGTCGGTGTAGGTACCTGCATCGGCACAACGGCGGTATGGGATGCCAAGAGTGGCTATGTATCTCCATCCATCGTAGGCAGTGATATCGGCTGTGGCATGCGGGTGCATATGACCAATTTGCATAAAGACGATCTGAAAGACGTGAAGCTGCGCCGTAAACTCGTGAAGTCCATTGAGAAAGTGCTGCCGATGGAGGCAAATCAGCGCGGTCATTACTCGGATATTCGTTTGGAGCATATTGTGCGCAAGGGCCTGCATGGCTTACCCAAAAAATATATCCCCGACAGCTATACACCGAAAAAATCAACTTCCATTACTCATGTAGAGAGCAGCAAGTTTGCCTTTGATGAGGAAGTGTTAAATCTGGTACCGGATATGACCTGGCATCGGGCTCATCGTCAGTTAGGAACTTTGGGTGGAGGCAATCATTTTGCCGAGATTCAAGCGATTGAGATTGCCGAGGAAAATCGGGAGATTGCGGAAGCCTGGGGTCTGTATGATGGACAAATTGTTGTCATGATTCATTCCGGTTCCCGGGCCTGGGGCGGGTATGTAAGCCAAACCAGTTCATCGGCGATTGCGAAAGTAATGCAACGAAACGGCCTGGGGACGTCCGATCCAAGACTGGTTTTTGCTCCGCTTGAACATGCGGAAGGTCGCCATTACATCAATATGATGTATTCTGCGCTGAATTATGCTGTGGCGAACCGCCATCTGATTGCTTATGCAATTCGCGAAGCTTTTCGGGATGTGTTTGGTCCAAAATGCGAATTCCGTACCCTCTATGATCTGATGCACAACTATGCATGGGAGGAATGCCACGCGGATCAGGGCTCTGTCTTTGTGCACCGCAAAGGAGCTACACGTGCATTACCTGCCGGTCATCCGGATAATCCGAAGCCATATCTGGCAACAGGTCATCCGGCGCTTATTCCCGGTTCAATGGGGACTGCTTCATATATCATGGTAGGTCAACCCGAGGGGAAGGATAACTATTATTCGATCTGTCATGGGGCAGGACGCATTCGGTCGCGCACAGCAACGAAGCGCCTGGTTATCGTGGAGGATTTTGCCTCGGCGCTGGGTGTGGGAACTGAAGATGAGATTGTGGTGAACCAGCGTTCGCTTGAATCGATTATTGATGAATCGCCGCAAGCGTATAAAAATGTCGATGAAATTATTGATAGTGTTACCGGCGCAGGTCTGGCTCAAGTTGTAGCCAAATGTAAACCACTTGCCGCTGTGAAGGGAGCTAAGTAATGACCATAGATAAAGAACAATTGAATAATAGAGTCATCTATTCCTATGAAGAGCAACAAGACAGTCAAATCCGAAACGAAGGCTATGCCATATATGCCCGCTTGATTCGCGGCATCATTGAAGCGCTTGGCAATCGATACGGCGTTCGTTATGAACTCTATGCCAGCGATGATCCAAACAGTGAATACTGGGATCTGCTAAAAGAAGATCTGCAAAGCAACAGTACGGAAGTGGAATTGGTTGCCCGGATTTTCGAAGATCTGGAGTTACGTACACTGCATTATGAGGATGATGGAGATGCACCAACCTATGGTGTGCATTATTCGATTCGCAACAATGTATTTGCCTATCCCCAGTGGGGCGTAGCTCTCGTCCGCATTCCATTCTTCCGGGAGAATGGGATCTATAATGAGGATTTTGTTTTTGCTACAGGAGAAGAGGAATTGAAGCAATTTCTGGGCAGTGTAAGGGAACGGGAACGGCAGCAAAATATGAAAAAAGTCACGGTGTACACGGATGCCCGCAATGGCAGTGACCGTCATGTTGAATCCATTACCCGCGCTGTGGGGAGAGATGAGGTAGTGCTTTCTCCGCAAATTAAACAGGATATTTTCCGTTCGCTGGACCAGTTTTTCGAGGCGGATCGCTCCTTTTATCGAGACTATGATATTCCGTACAAACGCGGCATCCTGCTGTATGGTCATCCTGGAAACGGGAAAACCACTCTCGTCAAATCCATTGCGGGGAGCATTCCGGGGCCTGCGGCATACTGGCAGATTACCGAATACACAAACAGTGAATCGGTGCGTGAAGTGTTCGAAGCAGCCAAACGTTTGGCACCCATGGTGTTGATTATTGAGGATATCGATTCCATGCCGGATGAAGTCCGGTCCTTTTTCCTGAATACACTGGATGGGGCAACATCCAAAGAGGGAATTTTCCTAATTGGCACCACGAATTATCCGGAGAAAATAGACCCAGGGCTCATGAACCGTGCCGGACGATTCGATCGTGCTTATGAAATACCGCTACCAGATGAGGGGCTACGCCTGCAATATTTGAATCAACGTGGCTTTGCTGTCTTCGCAGGGGAAGAAGGTACGCTGGAAGCTGCACGATTGACGGATACCTTTTCTCTTGCCCAGCTTGGAGAGCTGTATGTCAGCGCAGCGCTGGAATGGCACCAGAATGGCCAGACGGACATTGTGCAGATCATTCAGTCGATGCGAGGAGAGCTGGACAAGAGTCATAAGCATAACTGGCTGACCCAGCCAGGCAAGGGGCGTGCAGGTTTTTATTAATACCTAAATATTGTGGAGGCCTTAAAAATTTTTGGACAGATGAGGACAGTGTAGTGGAGGGTGCGAAATCGATTCTGAAGAAGCGAAGCTAAAAGATTTCTGGAAGAAAGCTACTTCGTAAGCATCATCTTTCCTTTATCAACGGATTTTCCCTTCTATAAAGGGAATGCAAAAAAATCCGGGGATAACAGCGATCGGAAGAACGATTCGTAACCGGAACGGTTGCTTTTCTGTACGCTAACTTTTTAAAATAGACCAAAAATATTCTCACCTCAATTGGTTATACTAAGGCTGTCTGAACTAACATACAATGACTTTCGGGAGGTACACAACACAGTCTTGAACTGTGCAAGACGCCGGGAAGTGACCGCGATCTGTTCAAAATGCCTTGTTATAGGTGTTTAACAGAAAAAAGAGCATATGAACAAAAGGTAATATACAACAATTTTCATGCCAATTGTTTAAATGCTTCTGTAGCGGTTAATAGTAGACAGACAACAACAAAAACTTTAATTAGAGGTGAATGATATGGGTTGGTTATGGTCATTAATTATCGGTGGTATCATTGGATGGTTGGCAGGTCTGATTGTTGGTCGTGACATTCCCGGCGGCGTTATCGGTAACATCATTGCCGGTTTTATCGGCGGATGGTTAGGTGGAGTGATCCTGGGAAAAATGGGTCCAGAAATGGGCGGATTCTACATAGTACCGGCATTAATCGGTGCCATTGTACTTGTAGCGATCGTGAGCTTGATTTTCCGTTCTATGGGTCGCAGCCGTGGGTAACGAGTTCAAGATCTCTTGAATTCACAATGAGTCGGTAACAAGTTTGAATTACGCTTAATAGAACAGGTGCTTCTGAAGAGGTTGATGGAAGTCCACTGCGGTGGCTTTCCATCAACCTCTTTTTGTTTTAAGATATAGGTACAAAAGAAAGGGATGAGTGTGCATGGAAAAAGCTACATTTGCCGGTGGATGCTTCTGGTGTATGGTTACACCATTTGAAGAGCAACCAGGCATTCATGGTATTGTATCTGGCTATACCGGCGGTCACGTCGATAATCCAACATATGAGCAGGTCAAAACCGGGGAGACCGGTCATGTAGAGGTCGTTGAAATTACATTTGATCCAGAGGTATTTCCGTATGAACGTCTGTTGGAGCTATATTGGCCCCAGACGGACCCAACCGATGATGGAGGGCAATTTCAGGATCGTGGGAGCCAGTACCGGACAGCGATCTTTGTCCATAATGAGCGGCAACGTGAGCTCGCAGAACATTCCAAGCAGGAGCTGGCAGCAAGCGGGCGATTCAATCAACCGATTGTGACGGAGATTCGGGATGCAGTTGTGTTCTATCCGGCAGAAGACTACCACCAGGATTACCACAAGAAAAATGAGAAACATTACAAGGAAGACCGTGCGATATCCGGACGGGATGAATTTATTGAAGAAAACTGGAATAATTAATTCCATTACATTAGACCAATTCACATCAAATCACATTGAAAAAGCCGGGAAAAGTTCCAACAGGAACTTCCCCGGTTTTTTGATTGTTTAATGATCAAGAGAATGCTACCTCGGAGGTTACAGAACTTATCTGCGTTTTCCCACCAGTATTTCTAAATCAATCGTAATCTGCGACAAGGTCTCTTGAACGCTGGCTATAGCTGATTCTGTCCCATGCCAGGAGAGTGGTGTCATATGAATGAGTGAATTCAGCATGACTTCCGTTACGGGCAGAATGTATGTTAGCGGAATGCTGTCTATGAGATGATGATGCTTGCTAAATCGGTTTAATACATCCTCTCTGCTGTCTAGTTGGTGAGATCGGTCCCGAAACAAAAGCTCTCTCATTTCCATTAGATATCGGTCACGGGGAATCACCTTGATGATCCAGCCATCCTTCTTCAGCACTCGCCCGAACTCTTCATAATTCGAAGGGGAGAGAATATTCAGAATCACGTCCAGTTGCCCCTCTGCAAAGGGACTATAAGCAAGATCACCAACAAACCAGACTTGCTGTTCGTAGGCAGAAGAAGCCATGGTAATACCCTCTTTGGCGATGTCGATCCCCCAGCCCACAGCTGAAGTATTCTGAGTAATCTGCTTCAAAAGAGATCCTTCTCCTGCACCTGCGTCCAGAATATGCAAGGGCTGACAGCTGCCATTGGAGTAACCTTCAATCCAATCGCGAATGATATCGATCAGAGGCGTATAGATAGCAGTTTGAGATAAAATATTCCTTTTGGCCGTAAATAAGCGTTTGTCATAGCTGCCTTTGAAAAAACGTGTCATGAAATTGATATAGCCTTGTCTTGCCAAATCAAAGGTATGCCTGGAACTACATTGAATATTGTCCCGACTAATCGTTGTCATAGTGCGATGACAGATGGGACATTTAAGCATATGGATGTATGGATAAATAAGCGCAGCACTACGTTCTCTGCGATGGATTGACATGGAATAGCACCTCATTCATTCAGATCTGGATAACTGAAGAAAAGGGCATAACAAATAAACCTCTATCGTACATTTTGAAAAAAGAGGTTAGGTTATGCCCCAAGTTATCTGTATCGAATGAATTGAATTATCATGGGAGGGCTCGCTCCTTTGTCAATCAAGAGTAGGGTGAAAAAGTGAACGATACTATTATAACAGTTTGCCTAGAGAGGATAAACGGAAGGGGACTCTACATCGTTGTGTGAAATAACAGAGCGCCCTGTTAACCGTTAGTCGGTCAACCAGAGCGCTCCATTTACTATTTAGCTGAGGCTGTCTTCAACACATACTTGGATAATGCATCGTCATTGATCTGATAGATCATATGATCGTTGTACGTTGAATATCCATCGAGCAATCCAGGAGAGGATGCAAACTCATATTCATGTATCGTATCCAATGTTTGCGGATCGAGAATATAACCTTTTTTGGCGAAATCAAGTTTGTACTGCCCGTCCTGTGTACGATCAACCTGCATAAGTATAGGCTGCTCTTCCTTGAAAGTACGTTCGGTCACTTGGCCTTTCATGGTGTACAGTTCCAGCTTTTGGCCTGTAAACAGCGTATAACCATTGCCTGCGGTCTGAACATAGGCATCACCGGCAATAGCACGGCCCCAGGCGAGTTTGCCATCGGTGCCAAAGCCCATCAGCTTGTTACCCGTGTTCGCAAAATTGGCACGCATGATCACGGAGCCATCTTCCAGAATGGCCAGCGATTCACCGCCGCCGTCTCCCAGAGTGTTGGCATTGCTCGGGAACTGATAGAAGGAAAGACGATTCAGCGTACGATCGTAAATCTCCACTTTGGGATTAGCGGCAGGCTGCCAGAAGCTGCCCACTTTGGTTTGTTTGCTGGCATCGACTACGATTCGATCACTGCCTGCTTTGAGTACAGCACCGTTGATTGTTTTTTCTGTAATCAGTTTTCCCTTCTTGTCGTACAACGAGATGGCCGAACGAACGGAACCGTTCGATTGAACACCAGGGCTCGAAGTAATCAACAACGTATCGTCGTCCAGAAGATACATGGATGATGAATTACTCACGTTTTTGACCCAGTTGGTTTTGCCGGAAGTATTGAACGAGTATACTTTCTTGGTTCCGTCTGAATATTCCATATATACATAGGCTGTGCCGTTGCTGGTATATAGTGAATTGGAGTAGGTTGTATAAGGCCCACTTTTCTCATGAAAAATAACGTTCCATTTCAATTGTCCGGTCGTGGCATCCAGCGCCTGAAGCGAATCCAGCTGCCAATCCAGCTTGGTATTGCTGCTTGTTTTGGTCACGGGCTGGGAAGAATGCACGTACACCAGGTTTTTTGCAGGTACTGCGTTCAATTCGTTGACGATAACGTCTTTCTCCGTATTCACTTGTGTGAGTGCCAGAGAAGGTGATGTCCACGCAGGCTTGGGCAATGGCGCATTTTGTTCTGCGGCCGCGTAGCTTGGTGTATGCAGGCTGAAGAGAAGCGTGCCACTGAGAATGAGTGCAGCCCATGTTTTGGATTTTCGTTTGTTGGATGTATGCAAGTTATAAACCACCTTTCTTCGATTCAAAATAGAACCGATTGTTGAATTCTACCATTTCATACATGTGAAATTCAACCTGAGTGTCTGTAACCTTTTATGATTAATATGTAATATTATTGTTGTTTGGGGAAGTTCGAGGGTTACAGGGAATTCATCTTCTTTCTGTTACGAGAGAAGTCTGCTATATTTAGTCGGGTGACGAGGGCTAAGAGGGGTACAAGCCTGCCAGATTAGAGGAACGACAAGGAGAACAGACATGAATTGGAATGAAAATATGACCACTGTGGGTATAGGTGTTATTGTCCTTCTACTGCTCATTGCCTGGATCATACGCCGTGTAATTCGCCGAGGGCAGCGCATACGAAGTGAGGCCAATCCGCGTAAGATTACGATTAAGGATATCGATAAAATGCAGGATGGATCGGAATTTGAATTGTACCTATATCATTTATTCCAACAACTCGGTTATGCCGAAGTACATAAGACCACAAGCAGCCGTGATTTTGGTGCTGACCTTGTATTTGTGGATAGAGCAGGCAGACGTAATGTAATTCAGGCCAAACGCTACGGAGCGAATCATCCGGTTGGACTCAGCGCGGTGCAGGAGATCTACACGTCCATGCGTTATTATGAGGCAGATCGATCCATCGTGCTCACCTCAGCCAGATATACGGAAGCATGCCGGACGCTGGCCGCGGTCAACGGGGTGAAGCTGCTGGACCGGGAAGATCTGCTGGACCTGATCACGCTGTTTAAATCCAGAAGAATGGAAGAAGCACTGGAATTGATTGAGGAGGACGATCAGGAACCTGTGGAAACATGGCAATCACGGCGGAAAAGAGTTCCACGTTAATCACCTTCACTTGTCTGCCTGCACATGATATATTGAGTGCATACCAACCAAGGGAGTGTGTTCAATTATAATGGCACGTACACAAACGCAAAAAGCATTGCGCAAAGCAGAGCGGTCGGGACAATGGTGTCCGGAGCAAAGTCGAAGAGTAAACGGAGATTATGGAGCATTATCCCAGCATGTTCGACTCATGCCCACAAAACAGGAAAAATTGCAAAAGGTCAAACACAAGAAGCGGACCCAGGATGGTGGTGCTTCTTTTTATTTTGTCTATGATGTGCGGAGTGCTGATTAAGCATCAAAATTTAAAAAAAGCTCTTCCTTCGATTGGTATGACATCCCTTGAACTGTTAAAATCAATGTATCTCTTTTGAATTGGATTACTAATACAACACCTCCTCCTATCTTCGATGAAGGGAAGAATCTCACATATGACAACAGCGCTTCGCTTGAATAAGAAAATCGTTCGGCGTTTTTTGCTGCAAACTCAATCTTTATTAGGACGTTGGCCCGCCGCTTCCTTGCCTTCGGGTCCTGAACAGGTGATGCAGTTGATCCGCTCCCTTGGCTGCGTGCAGATTGATCCTGTCGCTGCCGTAACCGGAAACCAGCATCTGGTGCTGGGCGCTCGTGATCCGGGCTATACCTCCGAGTATTTACATACCTTGCTGAGTGATCATAAAGTGTTCGAATATTTTGCCAATGCTGTATGTGTCATTCCGATCGAAGACTATGCTTTGTTTGAACCTGTACGTGTCCGATTACGCGAGCGTCTGGCTCCTTCATTGCAAGGGCTGGAGAATACGGTGCAGCATGTACTGAAGCGTTTGGAAGATGAGGGACCTTTACCCTCAAGAGCTTTCCGTGCTGTCGAACGGGTGAGTGGATATTGGGACAGTGCAGATGTGCCTAAAACGAAGGACACCACGTTAGCGTTGAACTTGCTGCTGGATTCGGCTGCTATTCGTGTTGTGGCAAGGCAGGGGAATGAGCGTTATTTTCATATTACGGAATCCGGACTGCTGGAGCAGGGCCAATCCATGACAGCGGAAATCGATCTTTTGACTCAAAGGCAGGCTCTAATGGACAAGTACATTTACGCATATCGGGTCGTGGACGTGCGAGATCCACGATTGGGCTGGATCAAATCCACGGCTGCTGAACGTCGGAATGATATGGCTGCACGTGTCGCAGATGGTCGCATGATCCCACTGGAGGTAGAGGACGTTACGACGCCTTATTACATCCGTGCAGAAGATGAGGGTTTGTTGCGTGAGATGGAAAGGGAAGAAACGCATTATGATCCATCAGGTCCGGTACGATTCCTGCCCCCGCTGGACAACCTGCTGTGGAGACGGGAACGGATTGTGGATTTATTTGATTTCCATTATAAGTGGGAGATTTACACACCAGAGGTGAAACGAACCTACGGATATTACGCCATGCCTATTCTTCACGGAGATCGGCTGATTGGACGCATGGACCCGCGACTCGATCGCAAAACGGGCGTGCTAACGGTTCGGTTGTTATCGATGGAAGAGACTGCTCCGCCAGTAGAAGAATGGATCGCGGATTTTCGAGAGGGACTCCAGTTCTTTGCAACGATGCATGGAGCGAGATCCATAAAGGTAGAGAAGACGGTACCCAAGGGGTTGAAAAAGCAGCTCAAGTCAATTTTATAATACTGGTAGACGGCAAAAAAGGGAGCGAAAGCTCGCTCCCCTAAGGCTGGGTCTGGACATGTAATAAGCTTGTTACGCCAGTCCCATAGCAAAATTGGTTTTCAATTAACGCAGATGTGGTACTTCAACATTTGGATCAACATCTGCTTCATAATCCACGCCGTCGGTTTCGAAACCAAACAGTTGGAAGAATTCCTGACGGTATCCTACCAAATCGGACAGATCGTAGATATTTTCGGTGGTCAGCTCGTTCCAGAGCTTCGCCACTTCTTCCTGAACGTCCTCTCTCATCTCCCAATCATCGATACGAATACGCCCTGCTTCATCAGTCGGAACTTCTCCTCCCGCATACAGGCGATCAGCGAACAAGCGTTGCAATTGCTCGATGCAGCCTTCGTGCAAGCCTTTTTCTTTCATGACTTTGTACAATGCAGAGATATACAGCGGCACCACTGGAATTGCGGAGCTGGATTGGGTTACCAACGCTTTGGCTACAGTGAGGTAAGCACGCCCACCTGTTGAACTCAGACGATCATTCAGCTTATGTGCTGTCGCTTCCAGATGATTCTTGGCCTGACCAATGGAACCATCGCGATAAATGGCATGAGTAAGTTCAGGACCGATGTAGGAGAAAGCAATGGTAGTCGCATCATCAGCGAGTACTCCGCCTTCTTGCAGGGCGTCCATCCACAGTTCCCAATCATCTCCGCCCATGACCGTCACGGTCTGGCCAATTTCTTCTTCGGTTGCCGGTTCAAGCGTAATGGAAGTGACTTCTCCCGTATGGAAATTGACTGTTTTGTTCGTATACGATTGTCCAATCGGTTTGAGCACGGAGTTGAATACTTCACCAGTATTCGGATCGGTACGGCGTGCCGACGCTACACTGTAGACAACCAAATCAACCTGACCGAGTTCACTGCGAATCAGTTCAACGGCCTTTTCTCTTGTTTCGTTGGCAAAGGCATCACCTGTGATGCTGTATGATTTCAGTCCTGCTTCTTCCGCAGCTTTCTCAAATGCAGCGGAGTTGTACCAGCCTGCTGAAGCTGTACGTTTTTCAGTGGCGCTGCTTGGGCGGTAAATGCCGATGGTGTTGGCTCCGGCACCGAATGCGGATACTACGCGCGAAGCAAGTCCATATCCAGTGGAAGCTCCGATAACGAGTACGTTACGGGGTCCGTTCAATTGCGGTTGGGATTTTACATAATCAATTTGTTCCTGCACTTGTGCAGCACAGCCTAGAGGATGGGAAGTTGTACAAATAAAACCACGTGTTCTTGGTTTAATAATCATTCATTTGCATCCTTTCATATTCAACTCTTGTTCATTATTATTGGATAATGCTCTTGTACATACCTTCTTATTGTAAAACAATTGCCTCCGAAACGGAAACCGTTTCGATGGATTTGGCTAAAAGACGGTATCCGGCTTCGCATCCGGGATGATATTATATAATTTGAACTAAACATTTACACGATAACGGAGAGGACAGAACAAATCTGGAGAAGCGACGCGTTCGCCTTTATCCCCGGATTTTCCCCTTCTATAAGGGATTCCAAAAAATCCGGGGATAACAGCGATCGGAAGATGGTTCTGGCCACGCAGTGCTCTAGTGTAAAATCATTCGTTCAACTTATAGTAGATTCTAAGGACTGAAACGAAAGGAATACGAGCCATGCTGAAGGAACGGATTGAATTTCTGAGCAAAAGAAAGCAAATCTCCCGCAAAGACCTCGTGGAAGGTCTGGTCACGCAGGCTCACTTTGCCAATATTCTAGCCGATCGTTATCCACTCCCTGAAGATCTGGCAGAGGCTATTGCGTCACGTCTTGGCGTTACGTCTTCCTATCTGTTAAATGCTTCTGCACAGGATGAGGAAACACTGGCGAGGGCAGAGGCTATTTTTGAACAAATGTCAGTACCAGCTTCGGTGATAGCAGAAGATATCGTGCACACGCTGGAGGATCGGGATGATGCGCTGACAGTAGAGCTGACCACGGCGTTAATGAAGGCGGTCTATTACCAACAATTAAATGATGCATCGGCTCATGAATATATACATACATCCTATCTGAATTTTTATCTGGAGAAATACGGCCGTCCTGACGATGTAGATCTGCCGCGTCCGTTAGTCAAGGCGTTATTATATTACAAAGTGCAGTACTATCGTTCCAAGCTTGCCTCTGTGGATGTGTTAACGCATGCAACCAGGCTAAGTGAATTGGCCCTTCCTGGAAGTGAATTCTGGCTGTCTGTGCAAAATATCAAGATGGAAGCCTACATTCAGGTCAAACAGTACGAAGAGGCCAAGCAGGTGTTCGATCTCACCATGAGACATGTCTATGATCAGCGGCTGTTTCATCGTTTGTCCGGTTTATATTTGGCGTACAGCGGATATTGCTTTGCAATGGGACTGGTACAGGAGGCGCTCTCGGCATTGACCATGGCAGAGGCGAATCTGGTGTATGCCGGCAATCAGGGCGATCTGGTCACCGCCATTGCGAATAATCGGATTGTCATGTTAACCATGACGGGGGAACTGGATCAGGCGCAGTCGGAGATCGAACAATTCGAATCCCTGTTGAAGCAGGAACCCGAAGAAACCCAGCAGGCCATGAAGCCGTTAGTGAGTGTGTATCGGTGTGAAGTGGCACTGGCACGAAAAAACTGGGGTGTACTTGCGCAGAGTGTGGATCAACTGTTGAATAGTGCAACGACTCAGGATCAACAGATGAGCGCAACCTTCTACCAGAGCCATCTGGCTCTTGCGCATGGGGATCGTGAAGTGTTCATGGAGCGTTCGCTCGCGTGCCTGCCTTATTTTGAGTCTGTTCAGCATGTCATGCGGCTTGAACCGTTATATGAGGGAATGGCGGTGGTGTCCGAGGATCAGCGAAAATATAAGGAAGCCGCCATGTATTATCGGAAGCTGGTCTACCTGTTACGCAAAAAATAGATCGAAAATCGGCTTGGAACAGCCGTTTTTGGCATGATTTTGTTCAATATTTTGTTCAATACCACTGCAATAGGCACAAAATATGCCTCTCAACCTTTCATTTAAGAGTCGTTTTACGGCTCTTTTTTTGTGGAATCACCTGATAAGTATGCTAAAGAAACGAAAATCTAGTGGTTTAATCGCTGGATTTTTCGTTTCTTTTGTATGCAGTCAAAAGGGTATTCAAGGACAAGCCGTGCTGTTTATAATTTAACTATAACCAAAAACAAAAAAACGAGGTGTCCATTATGGGATGGTTTGGTAAAAAGAACAAGCAGGAAGATGCGATTGCAAAGGCGGATAAAATGATGAATAAAGGACTTACCGGCATGATGATGAAAGGTTTTGTATCGAAGGAGCATCGGGAAGCCATCAACCAGAGTCTGGATTCGGCTAAGCAGGCACAACTGGCGGCAAGTGGTTCCCTTCCCTTAACCGCAACAGCCACGGTAATCACGATTACCGATACGGGCAAGCTGATCAATTTTGACCCGATTGTTGTGCTTGTTCTGGATGTAACAGAGACGAATGGCAATCAGTATCAGCGAACATTGGAAACACTGGTGTCCAAGATGCAGATTCCGCGCGTGGGAGATCGGGTGGGATTGGGTCAAAATCCGGCGAATCCGTCCGAGCTGATCTACATGGGGCTGTTGTCCGTCTAGAAGGTGATCGTGTTTCAAGGGGGAAGCTCATAATTCAGTAAATACAACTAACAACGAATAATAGAGATATAGAGAGGGTGGGGCAGATGGTAGGTTTCCTAAGATTAATAGGTGTGTTGACTGTATTTGGGTTAGGGTTCTCCCCATTTCTGGTAGAGCAGTTGTGGAATGATCCTTTTATTATTATGCAGGCATGGTGGTATACACCAGCCATTTTTGCCGGATTTGGGCTGATCTTTATTCCCTCCATTTTGGCTAATATCTTCGGCGTAGGGCGGGTGAAATCAGGTTTATCAGCGGTTGGCGTCATTAAGAGCGTCCAGCAGACGGGCACGTATATTAATGAGCAGCCGGAAGTTCGATTGGTTCTGACCGTTTCGCGTAAAGGACGTGAGAAATACGATACCGAGTTGAGAACGATTATACCGTTGACGTCCATGGCTCAGTTTCAGCCGGGCAGCTTCATTCCGTTAGTGGTCTCCGTGAAGAATGAACGCAAGGTAGGGCTTGATCTGAAAGGACGATTGTCTCAGGAAGATATGCAGCAATTGCTGGATGAGAAGATGGTGCAGCATGGCGTGGCACCTGAGATGATGGATATTGCACGAACGGGCGAGAAAGCGATGGCCAAGATTTTGGATGTTACTCCGCTTGGAAGCGGGGGGAATGGCAAAATTAAACTTCAGCTTACGCTTAGCGTAACGAAGTCAAATGGAGAGACGTTTAAGGTGACCACACCAAAGGAAATTTATCCATCTACCCTACCTCAGGTTCAGCAAGGTCATATTATTAACGTGATCTACTCGAAGCAGGACCCATCAAAAGTAGTACTGGCACTGAATGTACAGGAGGGACAATTAAGTGACCTCTTCTCATCCTGATGCTGTTGATGCACATGTCTTCGTGAGAGATGACATCTTCCTCCCCAGCTAAAAGCAATTCATGCGAGAAGCCGCCCATGCAGGGCGGCTTCTTCTTTTGTTCTTTTATCGTAGCAATCATGTTCCATTGAAAATGAATGTGCAGCATGATCATTGCTGTCCGGGCAGCTCAAAATCATGTTGTTTCATATAATAGGCCATGGCTTGTTGAAGCCATTCCTCTTCTTCCGGCGTGAATGGAGAGGGAGCCAATCTTGCCAGTGCTTCCAAGCTTTCTTCCTCCATCTCTGCCAGTGGTGCATAGTCTGCAAGCGAAGCTTGGCCGCCGATCATATCCAGATTTATCTGTAGCTGCCTGCGAATTAGCTCCTGAACTTCAGGAAGCTCCACGGGGCACCCGACCAGGTTCTTTACTTCCTGGGTCAGTCGAACAAAATGTTGATCCAGTTCAGTTTGTGCATCCGTTGTCCGTTCAAACATGAAGTCGATGACATTAGCGTCCAACTGCTGATCTAGCTTCTGATGAAGCCAGTCTTTTTGCTCCTGTTCCGTCTGCATGCTGTGAATAAGACTTAGAAGCACGGAACGATCCACTTCCTGTTCCGAAGCAATCAGTTTCAGTATGCGATCCATAGTATGCAGGGTGACTTCAATGTCTTTCTGTTTCTGCTCCAGCATGTTTTTCTGCAACTGTAGTGTGTCTGCCCAGTCTGAATCGAACTTTGGCTTACTAATTAGTTCAGAGATATGTTCAAGACTGTAGCCCAATGTTTTCAAGCAGAGTATATGCTGAAGACGTATGATCTCATTATAGTCATATAATCGGTGTCCGGACTGTGGATCTTTATGTGGGGTTAGCAATCCAATCTCATCGTAATAATGGAGAGTTCGCACAGATACGCCCGTTTTTTTGGAAAAAAGTCCGATGGTAAGCGGCGCATAATCCTTTGACATTGCGTTTTGTCCTCCTTCTACGTGATAGACGTAATACCCTGCAGGGGTGAATTCATCATATCTCCTAACGTAACTGGAGGTGCAAGTGTTTTTTTGCTTAAGATCAGACGATGCCCAGGCGCATCCGATAAGAGAATAGGACTTGTCTCGATTCTCCATCAAATATGCGTGTAGCCAACTGTCTAAATTCGTCTGCTACCTCGAGCAGATCAGTGGCTCCGAGTTTCACTGCCGTTTGCAGGCCGCCTTGGCTTAGTGCCAGATTGACGTATCGGTCCGCATCGAATGTTTCCCGGTGATGAAACACAATTTCACGCGAATAACGGAATAAGCCGGACTGCTGAATCTGCTGCAAATGTCCGTCTTTACTCCATTTATGTGCTTGATTTTCCTGGGGAGCCAGACTGGCAGCTCGATGATCTGCCTCCGTATTCAACTGCAGATAGGCTTGTTCCAGCTGCCAATCGACCACTGGTGGCCAGTCACAGTCGTAGGCAGCAAATATGCCTCCTGGACGCAGTACACGAGCAAATTCGCATAATGTGGACTGGGGCTCCATCCAGTGGAACGACTGTGAGCAGGTCACGATATCCACACTGCCATCAGGTAGTCCCAGTTCGTGGGATAAGCCGAAGACAAAGCGAAGATGATCCGGTTGGCCTGCCAATTCCCATTTGGACTCTGCGACAGCTCTCATATCATCGCTTGGCTCGACGCCAATAATACGTTCTGCCTCATTTAGCCAAATCCATGACGATAAGCCGGTACCACAGCCAACATCCGCGACCATGCGAGGTTTGTTGCCCAAATAATTCGTCAAAATATCCACAACTTCGGTGGGCGCAGCAGGCCGGTTTTGGTCATATAACGTACCAAAACCTTTGAATCGTTCCACATTGTTACGTCTAATGTCTTGCATGGACAAACCTCCTTCAGGAAATGGATGGATACGAAAGCAAAAGAATCAACAGATGATCAGAGCTCAATTATATCATTCATTTTCCAACCTGTTGTTAACGACCTGATGCAAATGCTCTACCGCTTTGATATGTCGTCTGAGCAGTTCCTGTCCAATGTGTGGAGGTTTGATTACAGTCAGGTCAGATCCAAATGACATCAGGAAGGAGTACAGCCATTCTCCCTCATTGAGTTCAAAGGCAACGCGCAGCCTGCCATCGGGCTCTTTTTCAACGCGTGACGGTTCAAAAAAATCATACACCCTATATGCAATAGAGTTGGAGAACGACAGTTCCAAAGCGATTTGGTTGATAGAGACTGGTGTCTCATGTTCCGTTGATCCGATGTTCATGTTGTTTCGGGGGACCCTCGGCAGGAATTTCAGCTGGGTAATGCGTTTCATTTTGAATGTCTGAAATTCGTTCCGGTCATGCTCGTCGTGAATGTACCCCTTGAAATACCAAGTACTGTTCTTAAACAAAAGTTTGAGAGGCTCAACGGTCGGAACACTCTTCTCTCCATCCGAATTGACATAGTGAAACGTAATCCATTGATTGGTGAAAATCGCCTGCTTGACCTGATTGAACAGTTCCCTCTCCTGCAGTGGAATACTGCCCCATGGCGAGAAATCGAACTCGATCCAATCCAGTTTGTGATCAAACAGGGCCGTTAAACGTTTAAGCATATGGGCAGTGTTAAGGTGAGGGATGGCGCTGACGCTATATAATCCAAGCAAAATTTCATTCTGATCATCTTCGGACAACAGGGATTTGTCCATCACAAAGTTATCCATTAGATGAATGCCGCCATGCTTTCCGGTTGTCGTGTATACGGGAATCCCCGCCGCACTCAGTCTGTCGATATCACGGTACACCGTGCGCACGGATATCTCGAACAAACGCGCGAGCTCGGGGGCGGTAGCTTTCTTTTTCTCCAATAACAGCAATAGCATTCTGAATAATCGGTTATTTTCCATGCCTATATTATACCATGACAATAGGTGTCAGGGTATGGGTGGTACACTGGATGTACAGTGTTACGAAGATCATGAAGGAGGAATGGATGATGTCGATGAAAGACGGATTTTTCTGGGGTGGCGCAACGGCTGCCAATCAGTTTGAAGGTGGATGGGACAAGGGTGGCAAAGGCCCAAGTACTTCCGATATGATGACAGGTGGAACGCACACGACACCGCGGCGGATTACGCCTGTACTGGAAGAGGGCACGTATTATCCGAGCCATGAAGCGGTTGATTTTTACGGTCATTACAAAGAGGATATTGCCCTGATGGCCGAAATGGGCTTCAAAATGTTCCGCATGTCCATTAACTGGTCCAGAATCTACCCGAACGGTTATGATCTGGAGCCAAACGAAGAGGGATTGCAGTTCTATGACAACGTCTTTGCCGAGTTGAAAAAGTACAACATTGAGCCGCTCGTGACCATTTCTCACTACGAGACGCCATTTGGTCTGACCGAGAAATATAACGGCTGGGCTTCCCGCGAAGTAATTGATTATTATATCAGATATTGTACAACCCTCTTCAACCGATACAAAGACCAGGTGAAATACTGGCTGACCTTCAATGAGATCAACTGTCTGACGATGCCAATGGGGGCTTATATGGCTGCAGGTATCCTGTTTGAAGGTAAAGAGACATTGATTGATGGCGTTGATGATCCACAGACCCGCTTCCAGGCGCTTCATCACCAATTTGTTGCAAGTGCGAAAGCGGTGAAGCTGGGACATGAAATCAATCCTGACTTCCAAATCGGCTGTATGGTCGCTTTCATGACAACCTATCCGAATACATGCAACCCGGACGATATTTTACTTGCACAGAAGAAGGACCAACTGTCCAACATGATCTGTGGTGACGTACAGGTTCGTGGAGCATACCCTGGATTCGCCAAGCGTTTCTTCGCCGAAGAAGGCATCCAGATCGAGATGCAACCGGAAGATGCACAGACTCTGCGTGAAGGATGCGTGGACTTCTATTCCTTCAGCTATTACATGTCTTTGGTCGAGAGTGCGGATGAGTCGTTGGATAGAGCAGAGGGGAATCTGCTGGGCGGCATCAAAAATCCGTATCTGGAAGCTTCCGACTGGGGCTGGCAGATCGATCCGAAAGGATTGCGTTACACCCTGAACCACCTGTATGACCGTTACCAAATTCCATTGATGGTTGTGGAGAACGGGCTGGGTGCAGTGGATGTAGTGGAGGCAGATGGCTCCATTCAGGATGACTATCGTATTGATTATTTGAGAGGTCACATTGAACAAATGAAAGAAGCTGTTGCCGATGGTGTGGAGCTTATTGCTTACACCATGTGGGGATGTATCGACCTGGTCAGCGCATCCACGGGAGAGATGAAGAAGCGTTATGGCTTCATTCATGTGAACAAAGACAATGATGGCAATGGTGATCTGAGCAGAACACCGAAGAAGAGCTTCCACTGGTACAAAAAAGTCATTGAATCCAATGGCGAGGAGCTCTAGATTTTGCACTATAAAACGGCTTCATAATGACGTTAAAGAACCTCACCGGAGCAGGATGCACCCGTGAGGTTCTTTAACGTATTCAGCGATGGCTCCGGCAGGACCACGCAGGCTTGTTCGTACGGCTGGTCATCGTGATGCGTAGCACTCATTAAACCGCTCACCAGGAGATGCACGCGATGTGAAGTTGTGAAGCCGCATTCTAGTACAGCTTCCAGTGTGTTCAAGTCAGAGGTTTAGACTGTAGCAGGGAGATTCGTTCCAGATAGCGCTGGTAGAACCATATGCATGTAGCAAGCCAGCATCCGCTTAAAAAGTAACCTCCGACTACATCACTGGGATAATGTACACCCAGATAGATGCGGCTCATGCCAATGGTAAGAATGAAGGCTGCGCTCACAATGATCATCGCTATTCGCCCGGCTGTTGTGGGTACATGCTTCCAGATCAGGAAGGCCAGTCCGCCGTATAGGCTGAACGCTGCCATGGAGTGTCCGCTGGGGAAGCTGTACCCGGTCTCTTCAATGATTCGGTGAATGGTGGGTCTCGCACGCTGAAACACGAGCTTCAGCAGGGTGTTTAGTATTGCAGAGCCTGCGATGACACAGCCCAAAAATAGAAGCTCCCGTCGGTGCCCTAAAAAGACATACAAAACGATCATCGAAATGAGGGTAATTGCGACGACGGGTAAGCCGCTGCCAATCCAGGTGAACAGCTCCATCCACTGGGTCATGCCCGGGGATTCCATGCCCTGAAGCCACGTCATCAGGGTATCGTCAAACCGGTGGATCTGGTTATCGCTGATGGACAGGGCAATGATTGCAAATACAGCAAGGCTTAGTGCTGCGGCGAGCAACGGTATGGAAATATTCTTTCTCAAATTTTGTTTCAATGGTTATGTTCCTCCAGGGTGTCTGTTTTCTTATCGTTTTCTAATTTACCCTTAAAGCTGTTCCCAGAAAAGTGGGCTATGATTAAATGCAGGCTCATTAAACTGGGAAAAGGGGATTACTTATGTCTTTTATACGATTTGATTACCAGCTTTTTCATTGGATTAACCAGCAGGCGGTACAGCTCTCGTATCTGGATGGCATCATGATATTTTTTGCGAAATATGCTCTTTTTATGTTTCCTGCGGGAATGTTTGTGTACTGGACATCGAAGAGTCAAAAAAGACGCATGATTGTGCTGCAAGCCATTTTGGCAGCATGTGCGGGGACCGCCGTCAGCTTTGTTACAGGTCACTTGCTGCACAGAGACCGGCCATTTGTGACCCATTCGGTGATTCAATTAATCAGCCACAGTGCTGATGCTTCCTTTCCAAGTGATCATGCGACGGTTGCCTTTGCATGTGCCACTGCATTTTGGCTGGGTCACGTCAGGTATCGGTGGGGGTGGGTTCTCATCGCCACTTTCATTGCTATTGCTCGCGTATGGTCTGGTGTACACTATCCCTCGGATGTAGCTGCCGGCGCACTCATTGGTGTGGCAAGCGCCTGGGGAATCGGGCGGATTTTCATCCGTATGAAACTTCCAGCCCTGTTCATCCCTCATCAAGCGAGAACATTCCAATCAGAAAACCGCAAATGAGCAGCTGTTCACCTGCGAATCAGCTGTTCCGCTGGAAGTAAAGAGGCCACACTGTAGTGGTGAAAAAGAGGGCTGTTGCGCAGCCCTCCTTATTCATGTCCGGTGTTGGTTTCCGACATTCAGGATGCAGATGTGGGAAGCAGGACACTTACGGTCGTTCCTTCATTTACATGGGTATCGATGAATATCTGCCCGTTGTATCGTTTGACGAGGCGTTCCGCAATGGCGAGTCCCAGCCCGGTACCGCCTTGTTCGCGACTGCGGGCTTTATCAACTCGGTAGAAACGGTCAAAAACATATGGCAAATCCTCTCCCGGAATGCCCATACCTTTATCGGCAACCTGAATACATACATCGTTGTCACGTCGCATTCCGTGGACTTGAATCTCTTTGGTCAGTGGTGAATATTTAACGGCATTATCAATCAAAATCCGCAGGATCTGCTCCAGATGTTGAGGGAGTATCTCCACTTTAATATCAGACAGGTGCTCCAGATCAATGTCAAAGGCAGCATCCGGGTGCAAGTGCACAACGTTGGTGAGCGCATGCTGTACCGTCTGGCGAAGATCGACCGCAGTCTCAACTGCAATGTGCCCAGACTCGGCTTGGCTAAGTAATAACAGTTCATTAACTATAGTTTTTAACCGTTTAAGCTCCTGAGCGGAAACATCCAGGGATTCATTCAAAATGTCCGGATCATGCTTGCCCCAACGGTTCAACAGGGAAATATGTCCTTCAATAATGGCTATGGGTGTACGTAACTCGTGCGAGGCATCTTCCACAAACTGCTTTTGTTGCTGAAACGAAAGCTCCAGCTCATCCATCAGTCGGTTGAACATTCGTGCGAGGTTGGTCAACTCATCATGCTGATCCGGCACATCCACCCGTTCATGAAGTCCCTTCTGCTGAATCTGGATCATCGTTGCATTCATGGTCGTAATAGGCTTGACGAACTGGCGTGAAAGGACAATCGCGCCCAGAATGCTTAAACCCACAGCAGCAATCCCTCCGCCAAACATGACCAGCAGCAGCATATCGCTTAGTTTATCCGTATTTTCCAGGTTGGTCACCATTTCAATAGTCCCGCTGAAATTTGTGGTTATGAGTGGTGATCTCATAATGAGCAGGTGATCTTCGTAGTGCCATGCATTGATCAGAATGCGTTCTTGCACCGTTTGCGGGTCGATCCACTGTTCAGGAAGGCGGTTGGTTACTTCAAGAAGTACAGTTCCTTCCTGATCCAGAATGCGGATCATCTGATTCTCCTGATTGAACTTGGTCATAAAAGAACGGTTGTCTGCAATTTGTGCTGATGACACTTCTTTCTCTTGAAGGTAACTTTCTATCTCATTCATGCTTTTCTCCATATTTTGCTGTTCCTGATCAATGAGCCATTCGTTAATTACAAAGTATTGAACGATGTTATATACAATAAACAGCGTGCCCAACAATAGTGAAATCCAGATCGTCAATTTCCAGCGGATAGACCAATGGGAGCGGGGGAGATATTTTCGAATCCAGCGCATCATTTCTGAATCCCGTAACCCAAGCCTCGTATCGTCTGCACAAAGCTGGGAGAGCCCGAAGCATCAATTTTACTGCGCAAATAACTGATGTAGACATCAACCACGTTAGTCTCCACGTCAGCATCGTATCCCCACACCAGATCCAGCAGCATCTCCCGGGTCATGACACGACCCATATTTTGCATGAGGATCACCAGCAGGTCAAATTCGCGCCGGGTTAATTCAATAACCTCTCCGTCTTTCTTGAAAATGCGCGCCTCCAGATCCAGATGCAATCCATAATGAATCAGTACGGAATGTTCGCTGCCGATGTTGGAACGGCGAAATAAGGACCTCATCCGTGCAAGCAGCTCTTCAATAGCAAAAGGCTTCGGAATATAATCATCGGCTCCGCTGTCGAGTCCCATGACGCGATCCATCACACCATCACGAGCCGTAATCATAATAATGGGTGTTTGTTTGATGTTGCGTATTCTCCTGCACACCTCTACGCCGTTAAGGCCGGGCAACATTAGATCGAGCAGGATCAGATCCCACTCCTTTTCGAGTGCCAGTTTAAGTCCGTGTCTTCCATCGTAGGCTACACTGACTGTGTAGGCTTCATGCTGCAATTCCAGTTCTATAAAGCGAGCCAGATTTTTCTCATCTTCAATCAGTAATATGTTTCTCATCAGAATCGGTCCATTCCTTAAATTTGGGAGCAGTCAAAACGAGCTTACAGGTTAAGCTTACCAAGTCCAGTGTACAACATTCAAATTGGAAAAGATTAAAAAAAGTAATGCGGTTTTCTTATCAAATTTTAATGCAGAAGGTCTAGAATGGGCTTAACCCCAGTACGAGAGAGAAGTGATCATAATAAGCCAGCCCAAGATCAAACCTGAACCAGCCAAGAGCACATCCAAAACATCAACGAAGAAAAAATCATCCGGGAGGGGGTGGCTTGTTACCCTGATCTGCATTGGCGCTACCGGAGCAGTGGCATTTTTCCTGGTTCCGTCTGTAAAGGACACCGTATTGCATGCTGTAGAAAGTGTAGCCGGAGTTCGTACCACACCGCCTGTTGTATCTGCCAATCCAGTCAGTCAAGCTCAGACAGCACCATCAGGAGCTTCGTCGCAAGCACAGCAATCCAGTCAGTCACAGGCCACAGCTTCCACAACGTCGACGGTGCCAGCTGTACCTTCAACGGATCATATTGCCGCAGCCAAGGATATTGCCAGGACTTACGCCGATATGCCTCCAAGCAAGGCTGCTGCTGCACTTGTACAATTGCCCGATCTGGAGATTGTGTACGCAATGACCGAGATGTCCACAGAACAGAGAGCGAAAATCTGGAGTAAAATGGACCCGGAACGGGTTGGCAGCCTTTCGGTGCAAATGAAGCCTCGCTCCGTGGTTACGGATCGTGAGCTTGCGCTCATTCAGCGTAAAATCAATAAGCAAAACAGCGACATAACCAGCCAATCAGTAAAGGAACTGGTACATACCTTATCGAAAATGTCTTCCCCAAGTGCAGCCAAACTGATTCAAAAATTGTTCCAGACCGATTCCGCCAAAACGATAGATATTCTGAAGAAGATGGATGTGAATACCCGAGCGAGTATTTTAACAGTGATGTCCGGTGATTCGGTTATGCTGGATACAGCAAAACAGATTTCTCAGTCTTTTCTTAAATAATGATAAGGACATTGAATCAAAAACCAAGCGATAGCTCGAAAAGAACCCCCATAAAGGGGGTTTTTTAGTGTGTTATAATATTCCATAATTGTGAAATGTAAAGAAATTACCCGGTGGATTACGAGTGATGTTCAATACGGGAAGGGGAAAAAGAAATGAAGTGTGCAATAATCGTAACGTTAGCTCTGTTGTTCATTACAGCCGGATTTCTGCTGGTACCGGAAGGTCGAGCGTATGCTTGCAGTTGTGTCGATTCGAACGCTCAAGAGAAGCTGGAGACGTACGCGTCGGTTTTTACAGGGAAAGTGGTGAAAAGGGGTGGGACGCAAATATTCAGCACTGATCGATTGAGAGCCTATACCTTTGAAGTGGATACCGCATGGAAGGGTGTTTCTTCTAAACGAATGACTGTCATGGGAAATGATGCCGGTTCAGATTCTTGCGGGATTCAATTGGAGAAGAACCAATCCTATCTGATTTTTGCCTATCAGGATAAAGTGGACGATAGGCTGCATACGAATCTTTGCAGTGGCAATGTTTCCGTTGATCAGGCTGGAGACGCGTTAAAGCTGTTAGGTGCAGGAAAAGTAGTGAATCCGGATGATTTTAAAGAAATCGATTATGGACGAAGCTGGTCATTTTATCTCATTATGTATGGTGGACTTATTTTATTGCTTGTATTGGTAAGTGGCTGGATCTGGAGAAGGAAAAAGCGTACTTAATGTAGGTCTAATTGAAGGAAAAGTGGTATTTCGGCAACGGAGGAAAAAAATCAAATCCCCGTGTGGAACGTTGAGGTAAACTCGCGTTCCATGCGGGGATTTTCTACATTTGGTCGGATAATCGTACGGATTTAATTAGTTTAACTGTAGCATGTATTCATAAGCCGTGATACCGAATACCCGTTTAAAGTGTCTGTTCAGATGAGTCAGGTCGACAAAACCACATTCGGCTACAGCAAAGTAAATATCTTTATGCGTTTCAATGGACTGTCTGGCACGCTCCACCTTGCAATTCAGAAAAAACTGGTAAGGGGATATGCCGGCCTGGGACTTAAACTCGCGGATAAATTGAAACTTGGACATGTTAAATTCCGCACACAAATCGTCCAGTTTCAGCACATCTTCAATACTGCAAAACATCATTTCTTTGGCTTTTCGGACCAGACTATCCTGAGGTCGCCAAAGCTTGGTGTCCATTTCAGATTTGGAGAGCAGTTGCAACAGGTCAAAGAGCAGTTCACTGCACTTTGCTTCATCTTGTCCGTTTTGAACGGCATCATTCAGCATTAGAATACTTCGTGCAAGCACAGGGTCATAGACGATGGGAGTGGTAAAACGCAATTCCTTCTTCCCGAGGATCTCTTGGACCAAATCCGGCTTCAGATAAAGCATGACATAGTCTATGCCAGCCTTGTCATAAGAGCTTCCATCGTGGGACTGTTCCCGGTTGAACAGCATCACGCCGTTTTTGTGGGAGGCCTGATAGTGTCCGTCCAGATGGTATTGCTGAATACCGCGCAGCGTTACTCCAACCGCATATTCCTCGTGACAATGTTTTTTATAGGTGAAATCCGTAAAGCTGGCGGATAGAGCCAGTACGTCCTGTGATTTCTTATAGTTAAACAATTCCATGCTGCACACACCTCCCGCGCGTTAGATGATTCCCGATACCATAATGGCTGAGTATAACAAAAAAAGGGCCATAAGGATACTCAGTGCTTTTTGATGACGATTAAGTAACGTTCTGAAGACGGAGCCAAAAACGACCCAACTGGAATAGGCCAGAAAGCCAATGATAGTAATGATAATCACGAACAGAAGCGTTGACATGGTGCTATCGTAGTACGGCAGCACATAGCTGGGAATGACAGTGAACGTGAACAGAACTACCTTTGGATTCACAAACTGCATGATTAAACCGTTCAGAAAACCCGTAACTTGCTTCGATGCTGTCTCGGTGGAACCCATTTTATAGACTTGATAAGCCAGATATAACATATAGACACTACCCACAATCTGCATCACATGGAGAATGCCAGGCAATACCTCAGCGAGAGCATGATTGAGAAGAGCAGAAGCGGTAAGTAACAAGCCAAATGCAACTGTGGCTCCCCACACATATTCCATCGTTTTCCGGGGACCAACCTGCCCGACGGAAGTGAGAATCACAATATTGCTGGGGCCAGGTGTAAAGGTAACGACAATACAATAGATGAAAAAGGATGTAAGATTCATAGTGCCTCCCCGAGTTGTAGTTACATGATCATACTCCGAGTAGGCATTGGCTTATAGTACATTATTGCAGCAAAATGACCAAGGAAAGGGTAACAAAGAATAATCGGGATATGAAGACGGTTTCCTTTTTATATGATTGCGTTTACAATTTAAGCAGATTGAGCTGACAGATCATTTGAGGAAGTGAACGGAATGAAAAAAATGCTGCTGGTTTATATTTTGCTAATCTCGGCATTTGCGTTGTATGTGCTCCGGTTCGAATACTCCAGCCAGGTGAATGGCTCCTGGGAAGACAGGGGATTGCGCGGGGATATTGGTGAAACGTACATGATGATCACATTCCAGTCCGGGCTGGAATATTGGAAGAGTCCTCTGAAAGGCTTCGAGGATGCAGGGGATGCGCTTGGCGTAACCGTGGAGTACCGCGGAGCTACCCGGTACGATGCGAAGGAACAGACAACGGTGATCGAACAGGCCATTGCACGCAAACCGGCGGGAATTGCCATCTCTGCGATCGATCCGCAATCGCTGATTCCCGCAATTAACAAGGCCATCGACGCGGACATTCCTGTCGTATTGTTTGATGCGGATGCACCCGCAAGCCGGGCGTATTCTTTTCTCGGGACCGACAATTACAAGGCGGGTGTAACGGCTGCTGACAAGATGGCCGAGCTGATGGCCCGCGAAGGGGAAGTCGCCGTGCTGACGCTGCCTGGGCAGCAGAATCATGAGGAGCGAGCCAAGGGCTTCCGCGATACGATTGAGCAGCGTTATCCATCCATGAAGGTGGTGGAAGTTGCGGATGGACACGGAGATGCGATGGTATCCAGAGACGAGACGCTTAGACTGATGAAGGCACACCCGAAGCTGGCGGGTATTTTTGTGACCGAGGCGACCGGAGGAGCAGGCGCGGGTGAAGCAGTCCAGAATTCCAAGGATGGACGTTCGCTCAAAATTATATCTTTTGATACAAACAAGGCCACGCTGGATATGATCAAGGGCGGCACGATTTCGGCTACAATTGCGCAGGGAACCTGGAATATGGGGTACTGGTCGCTTCAATATTTATTCCATCTGCATCATCAGCTAACCGTACCTGCCCCATCCACTTCCGGTGAGAATGCACCGCTGCCGGTAACGGTGGATACCGGAATCTCTGTGGTGACAAGCGCGAATGTGGATGATTATTATGCCAAATAAACACAATCGGCAGGGGAGCAGCCGGAGCAGGGAAGCGATCCGCAGCAGGATGAAGAAGAGCCTGCACCGTTTGCGCTTGCGTAATATGCCGCTCCGTTATCAGCTGATGCTGCTCTTTTTATTATTTGCAATCGTGCCTTCTGTAGGACTGGGGTTGCTTGTGAATTGGACCGTAGAACGGATTGTGGAACGACAGGTTGAGGGACATACGATGCAGCTTATTGGCAAAGTAAATGAAGCGCTTGACAGCAAGATGGAGAACCTGCAAAACATGACGTACCTGATTGCATTTGATCCCGACATTGTCGCTTTTATGAAAGGAAAAACGGCGTCGGATAACGATACTGGCACGGGCACTACTACATCGGATAAGGAACCAAATGTCACGGAGCAAGATCAGCTGTATGGAATCAAGCAAACCTTGCAGGGCTTCACGACGTTGTATCCTGAGATTGCCGGAATCGTTCTTGCTAATGGGAGCGGTGACTATATCAGCAATGAGATGTACCCCCGCGCGAGGCAAAGCCTGACCCGGGAGGACTGGTACAAGAGGGCTTCGGCGAATCCTGGTATTTTTACGGTGCTGGGTCAGCCAAGGGAGCGCAATATTACGACACATGTACGGTATAAGGATAATGAAATTGTATCGGTTGCGCGCTCCATAACGGATGAAGCGTCAGGTCGTGTACTGGGTGTCATTATGATTGACCTCAAGCTGCGATCTGTCTCTCAGGCAGCCAGAAATGTAACCCTGGGAAAATCGGGCTATGTGATGGTGACGGATGCAGAAGGACGGAGCGTCTATATGCCGGAGCATCCGCTGGTGGAACAGATTCCTGCAGACTGGTTCAAGTCTGGTGACAGCGGGACATTTAACGCCGAAGCGGATGGGAAGGAGCTGTTATTCCTGTATCAATCCTCCACGTTCACGGGGTGGAGAACGGTAGGGGTGTTTCCCGCGCGGGAATCCATAACAGAGGTACGCCAAATTCAGTTTTATGTAGTGAGCTTTGTATTCGTGGTCTGTTTGTTCGGTCTGAGCACCTCCCTGTGGTTTTCGCGCTCCATTGCGCAGCCAATCTTCCGGCTGATGTCTTACATGCGCAGGGCGGAGACGGGAAATCTCATGTCGGGCCGCTGGAGCGACCGTGCGGATGAGATCGGTATGCTGGGCAGAAGTTTTAACCGCATGCTGGCACAGATCCGGCAACTCATATCCCTTAATGAACTAAAGGAGCGGCAGAAGCGGGAGGCGGAGATGCGCAGTTTGCAGGAGCATATTAAACCTCATTTTTTATACAATACGCTGGATACGATCCATTGGATGGCTCGCAAAGAAGGCGCGAATGATGTATCCGAGATGGTGGGTGCCTTATCCCGACTTTTTCGCATTGGTCTCAGCAAAGGGAATGATTTCCTTACGCTGCACGCCGAGCTTGAACATATTACCAGTTATTTACAGATTCAGCAGACACGGTACCGTGATCGTTTGCAGTATGAATTAATTGTTCCCGATGATATACGGGAGTTGTTTGTGCTCAAACTGCTGCTCCAGCCCCTGGTAGAAAACGCGATCTATCATGGGATCAAGGGCAGACGAGGGCCTGGCAAGATTCGGGTGGAGGCCAAAACAGAACAGGGCAAACTGTTGCTATTGATTCAGGACGATGGAGCAGGCATGTCCGGGGAGCGGCTGGCAGAGATGGAGCAGCTCCTAGCATCCCCTATGGAAAGTTTAGAAACGGCATCACTGCCCGGAAAAGCAGGGAAAAGCTACGGAATGTTGAATGTACAGGCCCGTCTTCGCCTGACGTTTGGCGAAGAATACGGTATTGTACTGGACAGCAAGGAAGGAAATGGTACATGCGTGACGATCGTTCACCCGTTACTGCGAGAACTTCCGGCGGTGCAGTTATTGGACAGTAAAGAGAGGGAGGGGAGCGAATGAAACATTTTACAGCATCAACCACATGGACTTCCGCGGAAGGGATGACAGCATCGGCTGCAACAGAAACAGAGCCTTTGGAGAGATATTACCGGGTTCTGATTGCTGATGATGAGCCCATTATTCGGGAGGGCATCCGGGATTCGATCAACTGGACTGCACTGGGCATGGAGGTTGCCGGAGAAGCTGAAGACGGGGAGGAAGCGCTGGAACTGGCTGTAGATCTGTGCGTGGATATCGTATTGGTTGATATGAACATGCCCTTTCTGAACGGGATTGACTTGATACGCGGCCTTCAGGATAATTGCCCCAATTGCCGCTGTCTGATCGTGTCTGGACATGATGAATTTGCTTATGCACAGGAGGCTGTTCGGCTAGGGGTGGAGGATTACATCTTGAAGCCTGTACAATCGGAGCAGCTGTATGCTGCACTTGCACGTCTGCGTCAGCGTATGGATGAAGAGCATAAGCGAACAGCATATGTAAGACAGGCTGCAGATCAGATTGAACGCAATATTCCGCTGCTTCGTCAGCGTTTTTGCCTGGATTGGCTGGAGGGACAAACAGAGGGAAAAGGGCTGATCGAGCAGCTCGCATTTTTGCGTCTGCCATCTGATCCGCCTGTGCAGATTGGAATCGTACGCTGGCCCGCGGCAGAAACACGCCAGACCATTATGCGGGAGAATGATCGTCAATTATTCCTTTTTGCCACGGAAAATATCGTTGCCGAATTACTGGGGGATCTGCCGTATGTACTGTTCCGGGACCCGAATGGACTGATTGGCATCTGTTTATGGCAGGCGGCATCGGAAGATCTGGAGTCTTCAATTGAGCAGACCGTCATTTCATGCCTGAACATCGCTGTCCACGCTCATATGGAGATGCATACCGGTACCGTGGAGGAAGCGCCGAATACGTATCGCGAGTGTCGTGAATTGGTATATGGCGAAGTTCGGCTGTCACCGCTGGTGCGCCGGGCAAGACAGCTTATTCAAGCGGAATATGCGGATCGGAATCTGACACTGGACACGCTTGCATCCCGTCTGCAAGTATCTCCGGTATATTTGAGTCGGGTGCTCAAAAAAGAGTTGGATTCCTTCGTGACACTTGTTACGCATGCTCGTATCCGGAAGGCAGTACAGCTGCTGGATTCTACGGTACTGCCTGTGCACCAAATTGCTGAGCATGTGGGTTACGATACACAGCATTATTTCAGTACCGCATTCAAAAAAACGATGGGCATTTCACCTGCACAGTACCGCAAAAGCGGCGGTTCGAGGATTGTGACGTCATCCAAGGGAGAATAGGCTGGTTGAACAAGAGATATTCATTAAGGGATTTGTTCTGCTGTATCAAGCAGAGCAAGTCCCTTTTTTTGTTGTTAGCTGCTGTCCACATCATTTCTTCTGCACAGCAAGTCTGCCCATCCTCAGTCCCATGTTCCGCTCGTTACAAAAGTTGAAATTTTATAAAAAAGGTTCAAATGCAGCAAAGACCTCCCTTGTTTCGGCATGCTACGATGGATTCAGATAGAAATAACCGCTTACATAAACGCGATACATTGTAGGCGTTATCCTAATGAGTCGTTGAAGTCCACATGATTTGAGGAAAGGGGAAGTTCTTATGAAAAAAGGAGCACTGCTCATCTGGCTTCTGGTGATGACCTTAATGCTATCTGCCTGCAATCTGGCCGAGAGTGGAACAGGCAGTAAGGAAAAAGGGTATGTCGGCATTTCGATGCCTACCAAATCCTCCGAACGCTGGGTTGGGGATGGGGAGAATATGGTCCGCCTCTTTCAGGAGCAGGGGTACAAAACCGATCTGCAGTATGCGGAGGACGTGGTGGAGAATCAGATTTCTCAGATTGAGAACATGATCACCAAGGGTGTAGACGTGATGGTGATTGCTTCTGTGGATGGCAATACGCTGACAGATGTAATCAAGAAAGCGCATGACGAGGGCATACAGGTCATTTCATACGATCGGCTTATCCGAAATACGCCGTATTTAACCTATTATGCGACGTTTGATAATTTCAAGGTGGGAGTGCTGCAGGCATCCTACATCGAGCAAAAGCTGGGGCTTAAGGAAGGGAAAGGACCGTATAACATAGAGTTGTTTGGCGGCTCCCCCGATGACAACAACGCCTATTTCTTCTTTGACGGTGCAATGTCAATCCTCAAGCCATATATCGATTCCGGCAAGCTGGTTGTGCGAAGCAAGCAGACGACGATGGCCCAGATTGCAACGCTGCGCTGGGACGGCGCTCTGGCACAATCGCGTATGGATAATCTGCTCAGTGCCTATTACTCGGGAGACAACCTGGATGCGGTGTTATCCCCTTATGATGGGATCAGTATCGGGATCATTTCATCGTTGAAAGGTATCGGTTACGGCACAGCGAACAAGCCGCTGCCGGTGATTACAGGTCAGGATGCCGAACTGGCTTCGATCAAATCCATTGTGGCCGGAGAACAGACGCAGACCGTATTCAAGGATACCCGCAAGCTGGCGGAGAAGACGGTAGAGATGGCCAATAGCATATTACAAGGGAAATCGGCGGAAGTGAACGACGATAAGTCTTATAACAACGGTATAAAGATCGTTCCGGCCTATTTGCTTGACCCGATTTCCGTGGATCGGACGAACGTAGAGAAGGATATTGTAGGCAGTCAATATTATACCAAGGAAGAAATCGGATTGAACTAGCGATGGAAAGGAGTAGATCTCATGGCTGGAATTATTCTGGAAATGAAGGGCATCACCAAAACCTTCCCCGGTGTAAAAGCGCTGGAAAATGTCAATCTCAAGGTCAGAGAAGGCGAGATTCATGCACTCTGCGGTGAGAATGGAGCAGGGAAATCCACGTTGATGAAAGTACTTAGCGGTGTATATCCACATGGAACATATGAAGGAGAGATTTTATTTCAGGGCAAACCGTGTGAGTTCAAGGATATTAAACAAAGTGAGGATCTGGGTATTGTCATCATCCACCAGGAGCTGGCACTGATTCCCTACCTTTCAATTGCGGAAAATATATATCTGGGTAACGAGCGCGCGAGCAAAGGGATTATCGACTGGAAAGAAACGTTTGTCGGGACACGGGAATTGCTCGCCAAAGTGGGACTGAGCGAAAATCCGAACAGTCTTGTATCCAGCATCGGTGTGGGCAAGCAGCAGCTGGTTGAGATTGCAAAGGCGCTCTCCAAAAAGGTACGACTGCTCATTCTGGATGAGCCCACTGCTGCACTGAACGAGCATGACAGTGAGAATTTGCTTCAGTTGATGCTGGAATTCAAGAAGCAGGGCATCGCCTGTATTCTGATTTCCCACAAGTTGAACGAGGTGTCCAAGGTGTCCGATTCGGTGACGATCTTGCGGGACGGCAAGACCATTGAGACGCTGGATATGAAAAAGGATATGGTGACGGAAGATCGGATTATCAGCGGAATGGTAGGCCGCGATCTGACCAGCCGCTATCCGGAGCGCCATGCGCAAATCGGTGAAGTTATCCTCGAAGTGAAAGACTGGACCGTGTATCACGAACATCATGCTGATCGGAAGGTGCTGGATCAGGTCAACATGAACATCAGACGAGGCGAAATTGTAGGTATTGCCGGTCTGATGGGAGCCGGGCGTACGGAGCTTGCAATGAGCATATTTGGCAAATCTTATGGACGCGGCATTACGGGCCAACTCATCAAGGATGGCAAACCCATTCAGAACAACAGCGTGACAGAGGCGATTCAGAACGGCTTCGCTTATGTAACGGAGGACCGCAAGGAATACGGTCTGATTCTCATGGACGATATCAAGCGGAACATTTCGCTGACGGGTCTGGGCAAGCTGACCAGAAATGCCGTTGTGAACGAACGAGAGGAAGTGCTGGTAGCCGAGGATATGAAAAAAAACATGAATATCAAAGCACCGAGCATTTTGCAGAAAACGGGAAATTTGAGCGGCGGGAACCAGCAGAAGGTAGTGCTGAGCAAGTGGATTTTTGCCGGTCCGGATATTCTCATTCTGGATGAACCAACACGAGGGATCGATGTCGGGGCCAAATTTGAAATCTATACCATTATCCATCGGCTCGCCGCCGAGGGCAAAGGCGTGCTGGTGATTTCTTCCGAACTTCCGGAGGTACTGGGCCTGTGTGACCGGATTTACGTGATGAATGCCGGGCGCATTACAGGGCAAGTCAGCCGGGAAGAAGCATCGCAGGAGACGTTGATGAGATATATGACGAAGTCAGGAGGCGGGAAGCATGGAAATGTTAACTAGACTGTTCAAAAACAATATACGGCAATATGGCATGATTATCGCACTGGTTGTAATTATGCTGTTGTTCGAGGTGCTGACTGGCGGACTGCTGCTCAAGCCGATTAACATTACAAATCTGATTCTGCAAAACAGCTACATTCTGGTGTTGGCCATCGGAATGGTGCTGGTCATCATTACCGGACATATCGATTTGTCAGTAGGTTCGATTGCTGCTTTTGTAGGCGCGGTTGCAGCGATCATGATGGTCGATTGGCAGCTTCCGGCCTGGCTGGCGGTCATTGCGGCTTTGGTGGTCGGCGCGCTGATTGGGGCGTGGCAGGGCTTTTGGATTGCGTATGTGCGGATTCCGGCATTTATCGTAACCCTGGCCGGCATGCTGCTCTTCCGAGGCTTGACAATGATTGTGCTGGAGGGGCAGTCGATCTCTCCTTTTCCAGGCGGGTTTCAGAAAATAAGCTCAGGCTTCCTGCCCGATATTCAATTATCAGGCCTCGGTCTGGTGTCGATCATCGTTGGTCTTGTTCTCACTGTCTGGTATATCGTAAATGAACTTCGGGAGCGCCGTTCCCAGCGTAAATACGGATTCGAGGTTGTATCTCAGGGGCTCTTCCTGCTCAAGCTGCTGGTCGTGACTGCAGTGACGAATCTGTTCACCTTTATGCTTGCGAGCTATGCAGGCATTCCGAATATTCTGATTCTGCTGTTTGTATTGATTGTCGTTTACTCCTTCATCATGAACCGCACCGTAATGGGACGCCATGTATATGCACTTGGAGGCAATGAGAAGGCTGCAGGTCTGTCCGGAGTGAAAACGAAAAAAGTGACGTTCTGGGTATTTGTAAACATGGGCGTGATGGCTGCCATTTCCGGCCTGATTTTCGCAGCAAGACTGAACGCGGCTACCCCAAGAGCCGGTACCAACTTTGAGCTGGATGCTATTGCAGCCTGCTTTATCGGCGGAGCTTCCGCTTCGGGAGGAATCGGGACCGTATTCGGTGCGATCATCGGTGGTTTGGTCATGGGTGTTCTGAACAACGGGATGTCCCTGATCGGTTTGGGGATAGACTGGCAGCAGGGCATCAAGGGTCTGGTACTGTTGCTGGCAGTAGCCTTCGATATCTATAATAAAAACAAAAGAATGACTTAGCATTTGGCAGAATCCTGCTGCAAGCGAACGTCTTGTACAAACTATAGAACAGACCGATCCGCTGGATCTGGTCTGTTTTATGGTTTTCTCGGTATAGGAAAACAGATAATTACATCAATACCCCTAGGAAGCGGGTTGCGATGCCGAAATAGATAAACAGGGACAAGATATCATTCAGCGTGGTGATTAACGGGCCGGAGGCAACAGCTGGATCAACGTTGAAACGGCTGAGCAAGAGTGGAATACAGGTACCCGTAAGTGTACCAATAACGAGGGTGAAAAACAGGGATACACCAATAATGGCGCCGAGCAGCCAGTCACCTTGCCAGAAGTAGGCGATGACGGTAATCATCAAGCCGCATACAAGTCCAATCATTGTGCCTACCTTAATCTCCCGGCCAATTAGCGCGAGCACTGTAGCCTTGTCCAGCTTGCGTCCAATCAGTCCGCGCACAACGACAGCAAGGGATTGTGTACCCGTATTCCCCGTCATACCGGCTATCATGGGCATGAAGAACGCCAGTGCCACAACCTGATTCAGCGTGTCCTCGAAAAAATCCACGATGCTGCCGGAGATCAGTCCGATGAATAACAATAAGATCAGCCAAGGAAGGCGACGTCTGACGGCAACCAGCGGTTTGGTATCAAAATCGATGTCTTTACTGCCGCCACCCATCTTGGCGATGTCTTCACTGGCCTCGTCCATAATAATATCAATGACATCATCCATTTGGATAACACCGCATAATCTGCGGTTTTCATCCACGACAGGCAGAGCCATAAACTCATAACGCTGCAACAGCTGTGCAGCTTCTTCCTGGTCCATATCGACTGTTGCATGGATGACACGCCGGGTCATCAGCTCTTCCACTTTGGTGTTGTCATCTGCCTGAGCAAGGGATTGATAACTCACGACTCCGACCAGTTTGCCTTCACCATCGGTGACATACAGATAACTGGTCGCAGGAATGTGCAGCGTAGCCTGTGATTCTCTCAACGCCTCCTTCGCGGTTTCATGCGATAACAGGGTACGGTATCGATCGGTCATGATTCGTCCCGCCGTCTCCGGTGGATAGTTCAGCACGGAGCGGATGATCGAAGAGTGATCCAGGTTCATCGTAGATAGCAGTTCTTCCCGGCGTTTGAGGGGCAGATCATGCATGAAGCGAATCAGATCACTTTTGTCCATTTGCTGCATGACTTCAAGGGTGCGTTCCGGGCCTAACTGTTCGAACAGATGCACCTGTTCGTGAAGCGTGAGCGCTTCTGCCATGTCGGCGAGAATATCAGGTTTGAATAAGAGCAAGAATCGTTTTGTCTCTTGTTCAGGGAACTTTTTATATACGAGGGAAAGGTCGTAGGGATGCAGTTCTTTGGCCCATTTATAAAATTCGGTCAGGTTTTGGGTTTGCACGAATTGCACAAGGAGCTCCGTAATCTCTTCAACCGAAAAATCTTTTTTGGGATGGGAGCGGTTCATATGTAGTCTCCTTTCTAGATGGGTTCAACTAAAGAATATTTACACTGGCACTCCGATGACAGAACAACCTTCCGATCGCTGTTATCCCCAGATTTCTTTGATTCCTTTATGAAAAGTTATTTCTGTCCTCTCCGTTATTGTGTAAATGTTTGGTTGAACATATTTCAAATGGATTCAACTCCGTATTCTTAAACGGAATGGGATGAAAGTTAAACAGCGACTACGGGAAATGGATATTGTAATCTTGCTAAAACATTCGATATGGGCTTACAAATGGATGCTGCCGGGATATACTTGATGTAGAAAACCCGATGAGGAGGAGACATGTGGAAACGGTTGTAAGAACACAATTGTTATCTCTGGTCGAACCGGAATATCAGAAATTCTCGGCTGCGCTCATTCCGAATATCACCAATCTGTTAGGTGTGAGACTGCCTGAAATACGCAAGATGGCGAAACAAATCGTCAAAGAGGACTGGCGTGCTTATCTGAAAACCGCTGATGATGATTATTTTGAAGAAGTGATGCTGCAAGCGATGGTCATCGGTCATGCCCAAGCAGATATTGAGGAACTTCTGCAGCATATTGCCTGGTTTGTTCCCAAAATAGATAACTGGTCGGTATGCGACAGCTTTTGCGGCGGTTTGAAATATACCAAGGCTCATCAGGATGAGGTGTGGCAATTCTTGCAGCCTTATCTGGTATCCAACCAGGAGTATGATATTCGCTTCGGGGTTGTGATGCTGTTGAACTTTTATATGGAAGAACAATATATCAGCAAAGTGCTGGCTGCATTAGATACCATTCATCACGAAGGTTACTATGTGAAAATGGCAGTAGCCTGGGCGATTTCCATCGCTTATGTGAAACAGCCTGAAGCCACGCTGCGTTATTTGCAGGACAATACCTTGGACGACTTTACGTATAATAAGGCTCTTCAGAAAATAACGGAGTCCTATCGTGTTGATCCGGAGACGAAGCAGATCATCCGCAGCATGAAACGGAAAGCGATAAAACCGGTTCGTGTGTAGTATGTGTGCATAACGAGAAAAGAAACCAGATATAAACTTACGAGGGGAAGGACGATAGACGTATGAGAAAGAGCATCATGTGGACCAAAATGGAACTGGACGGTCGTCCGTGGGTATTGCTTGCCACCGAAAAAGGGTTATGCCGGGTCATTATGCCCAATGAAACGCTGGAAGATTGGAGCAGTTGGATTGGCAGAATTGCTCCTGGAGTGGCGCTCGAAGAGAACGAAGCAGCGTTGAAGCAGACAGGCATGACGGATTGGCTGCAAGCCTACTTTGCCGGAGACAAAGTGGCTTTCACAGACGAAATTCCTCTTGATTTGATCGGAACGCAGTTCCAACAGCAGGTGTGGACCGAACTTGGAAATGTTCCTTATGGTGAGACAAGAACCTATGGCGACATTGCTACGGCGGTGGGAAGACCTTCAGCGGTGCGAGCTGTTGGGGCCGCCAATGGCTCCAATCCCATTCCGGTACTGCTTCCGTGTCACCGCATCATCGGTGCCAACCGCAAGCTGACCGGTTTTCGCGGAGGACTGGAGATGAAGCGCAGACTGCTAAATATTGAACAAATCGAAGGCGTGACCGATGGCGGGCATGCGCGGTTTAATTTCTGATCAATTATATTTTCATATAAAAAAGAAGCAGGGAACTATAGCTAAGTGCTTCAATTGGTTCTAAATATGTACAGGCACTCCTAGTGCCTGTTTTTTCCATTCTCTACTGTTAGGAGAATGGAAGATGAACGCAAATATCGCGGTAGTTTTTCTTTTCTTTCTGAGTAATGATGCTAACGAATCTCCTACACCTTATTGTGAGTAATAGTGTGATATGCAAAAGCTAACGAATCTCAGCCGTCTTATTCCAGTAAAAAACCTGCAGCTTGATGCGCAAAGACTCACAAAGCAAGGCAATAAGGCGTCTATGGTTCATTACGATGCTTGATCCGTGGAATTTCGCTAAATAGGGTGTGGTCGATTCGTTAATCTAATAACGATTGTCTGAGAGATGTCACTGTCACTTGTTCAAACGATCATAAGATGTTCGCATATACCACATTTTGGGTTATGATGAACGTGGATTACTAGGATGGTTTAGTCACAGTTCGTTTTATGAAATCGATGATCAGTGGACCAGGGACTGCTCAGGCATACCACCAAGGAGAGGGAAATTGAAGCGAAGAAATGAACCATAATAAAAATACAATTTATTTAAAAATGAGTAGTTTATTAATCGTTGCTACCATAGGTTGTCTACTTGTTGCTATCTACTTGCGTACCAAAACAAACACGAACATGTATCAATTTTTAACATGGGACATTTTCTTAGCATGGGTTCCATTCATCATTTCATCAATGATTAGTTATGTATGCAATATGAAACTTACAAAAATGAGTATCGCATTGGTCGGGGTGATGTGTGCAGGATGGTTGTTCTTTCTACCGAATTCGGCATATCTTTTCACAGAAATCCTGCATGCATTCAGATACTTTGATTCTCAAGGGGAACCTAAATTCTGGTTTAATATTGATTTTTGGTATAGTCTCACCCTAACGTTTGTCGTAGCTATACTGGGTTTAGTTCTCTCCATTTGCTCGATTCATCAAATCCACGGATTGTTAAAAAAACGATTAAGGCAATTTAGCAGCATGGTGGTTGTAGGCGTTATTTTACTCCTGAGCAGTCTAGGGGTATACATCGGGCGATTTAATCGATGGAATAGTTGGGATGTCCTGAAGCAGCCTGGCCTAATTTTGAAGGATATCATGACTGATTTAAGTGCAGGCAACAGCATTCTGGTTGAATTCGTGGCTATGGTATTTGTGATTCAAGTTTTTGGATATATTACACTTCGTATACTAATGGGGAAGTCCAATAATATCTAGACGATAATCGTATGGAACACCAACGTTTTAACTATTTTTGCTGAATGAAGTCCTATGGTACCATTGACCACAGATGAATCGGTACTCGTTGCAAGATAGACCGAGTGGAAAGAGGGAATGACCATGTTGAAGCAGGAATATTGGTTAACCAACGTATCATTGGAGCAAAGTTATTTAATGGAAGACGGGCAGGTAACGGGCACCCGGACGAGCCTTGGTCATCTGCGGATTGAAGATGGAGTCATTGCAGCTATTGTGGATGGGGATACGGCATTGACAAGCGAGTTGCCACAGGTTGATGGTAAAAGACTGCTGCTGCTGCCTTCGTTCGAGGAAGCCCACATTCATTTGGATAAAACGTATTATGATGCACCATGGAAAGCGGTGCGACGCATCTCCAGCATTTTCGAACGTATCGAAGAAGAGAAAGTATTGCTGCCCAAGCTATTACCCGATGCGAAGCGTCAGGCGGAGAGCATTCTGAGCCTGATTCAGGGGTATGGGTCTACCCATGTGCGCAGTCATTGCAATATTGAACCGGTCAGCGGGTTGAAACGGCTGGAAGCGACAAAGCAGGCATTGGAGACCTTTTCGGGCAAAATATCCTCTGAAATCGTCGCTTTCCCGCAGCATGGACTTCTCCGCTCTAATTCGGTTGAACTCATGCGTCAAGCCATGGCGGAAGGGGCCACTCATGTAGGTGGACTTGATCCTCACACCGTGGACGAACATATCGAGAAATCGCTTAACGCAATGGTTGAACTGGCTGTTCAGTATCAGGCAGGTATCGATATTCATTTGCATGATTCTGGAGAACCGGGTAAACAAACGCTGCTGCAATTGGCTGATCTGACCGAAGAAGCAGGACTTCAGGGTAAAGTTACTGTAAGTCACGCGTTCTGGTTCGCCCGTGCGGAGCAGCAAGAAGCGGAAGATATGGCCAAGCGAATGGCCTCCCTTGGTATGAGCATTGCTTCGACCGTGCCTATCGGTAAAATGATGATGCCACTTCCGATGCTTCATAAACATGGGGTGAATGTGAAAATGGCGACAGACAGTTTGACAGATCACTGGTCTCCGTTTGGCAATGGAGATCAACTGGAGAAAGCGGGCCGATTCGCCGAACTGTACGGGTATAACGATGAACTGTCCTTGTCTCAATCGCTTGCATTTGTCACAAGTGGTATCACCCCACTGGATTCAGAGGGACAACAGGTATGGCCGAAGATAGGGGACACAGCTAGTTTTGTACTGGTAGAAGCCAGCTGCTCGGCAGAGGCGGTTGCCAGAAGGTCTGCGCGACAAGGGGTATGGTTTGAAGGAAGACTGGTAAGTGGGTCGGTAGAATAGAGTATACTGGAATGGATGGACCACGGGAAACCGTGGTTTTTTGTTCTAGATCTTTAAGGTAAGAGTCTTTAATGCAGGTGAGAAAAGAGGAAGGAACTGTTCGCATATACCACTTTTTGGGTTATGATGGACGTAGTCATCATTTGAGCGCAAGGAGAGATTGATGTGTCAGCAGAGCAAGTGAATCTACAACTTATAACCCCAGAAAACGAATTAGAGTGTATCCAGCTGAAACCGCGTGAAGACCAACTAAATTTGGTAGCGAGCAATGCAGATTCCTTAATTCATTCGACGAAGGAGATCACGTCAAAGCCATATGGAATTTTTGCAGAGGACCGCATGGTAGGTTTTATTTTATTTGATAATGAGATATATAATGACGGTTATTATTGGATACTTCGATTCATGATTGATGAGAAATACCAGGGGAAAGGATACGCCAAACTGGCAATCAAAGAAGTGATTCATAAGTTAAAAGAGAGAACCGATTGCAAGCAAATCAGGGTATCTCATGTACCGCACAACATGGTGGCAAACGCTTTATATAAGAAATCCGGATTTGAGGAGACAGGTGAATTCGAGGATAATGGTGACATCATATTAAGTTACTATTTAAGTTGAGGAGTGGAACCTGATGATCAGAGAGGCCGAAGCAAGGGATGTCGAATGTATTGAAAGGTTGTACAAAGAATTATTGCCGAACAACCTGAATACGAAGGTACTGGCAGAGCGGATTGAAGAAGTAAGGAACAATCCCAACAGTTTCTTATTTGTTTACGAAGTTGGTGATCAGGTTATCGGGACGGCGCATTTACATATTTGTCTGGATGCCTTGGTGGAAAATAGACCGTTTGGCGTGGTTGAGCGGGTTATCATTACGAAGCATGTACAGAGTAAGGGATATGGATCTGAACTTATGAAGTATATAGAGAATGTATGCATACAGAAAAATTGTGTAAAGGTGTTTCTCACCAGCGGTTCATCCAGGAAAGAGGCACATGGCTTCTACACGAAATTAAAATACGACGGGGAATCCAGCAAGGCTTTTAAGAAATATTTATAAAACGAGTTCAAGGTTGATTGTATATTCGTATCCATATTTTACTGAATTGATGGAGGATATATAGATGAAAGACATGAACTATTATGAAACCTTTATTGCAGTAGCAGAAGATTGTCCTGTTAAAGTGGCAGAGATCCCCAAAACCAAAAATGGCGCCAAAACCGTTCCCGTTATACAGTATGAAATGATAACAAACCACCCTTATCAATATACGCAAGAGGATGTTATGTTTGAAGTATTTGCGCAGCGCAATGATATTCCCGATGAACAAAGATCCATAGAGAGAACCAAGTTTTTCTCCAAGGGACAACCCTGTCTTCGTACTTCTTCGTTGGGTAAACGTTACGGTTGGGGCATTCATCATAATTCACAAGGAAAAGTGGCGATCTACGCTGTTGAATCCAAAGAATATAAAGACTTCCTAAATGATAGCAGTTTAAAACATGTAAAGGCGATGCGTTCAAGCCGTCAATAGCGTTATAATTTAACAACCAATGCTTAGCAGTCATAGGGCTATATTGAAGGGATTTCAAGACAACCGTTACAGGCAGGAGGCAAGAGATGCACGCGTTAACCAAAGAAACAACAGATACATTTTTGGAAGCGATGGATACGTACAAAAGAATTGCACTAGAACTGATCGATAAATTGATCTCGGAAACCAGCCAGGCTGAAAAGGAAGAGATTATCGATGGAGCGTACTACCTGCTTTCCAATGAGGAAGTCTTGAACGGTGAAGAGCATCTGAGTGGAAATTGGCATTTCGATGTTCATGGAGAGCATTGCATGTTCGAGAATGCGGAAACAGGGCAAACGTTGGAGGTTTCTCTCGGCAGTAAAGATGATGTGGGAAATATGGACCCTTATTTTTTTTATAACTTTTTGAAATCTACTGCACATTTTGAACACCTGATTGCGTATTTTGAAAATCCCTTTGGGGATATGTTGGATTTTTTCGAAAGGTTGGCAGCCCAGAACATGCTTATTCATGTTCATGGGGTTGAATATAGAAAGCTACTTTAACTGTGTTAAGAAGTATCCCGTTCATTCAAATGGGGTATATATTTCGAAGAGATGAACGGGATTATTCTGTACTACATAAAGAAAGATTAACGTTGTACGCGTATGACAATATCCTGATCATGATTACCGAACCCAGAACCATAGAGTGTCAATCCCCCGACATTAGATCCCTCCTCGTCAACTGTGAAACGAAGTGTCCAGAATGGTTCCTCCAGTTTGAGATCCTCGATCGTCACGTCCGACATCCGCTCTCCATCCATATACGTACCCGAGTCATCAACACGAATTGTCTTCAATAATCCATATTGATTTACATTGCGATGCCACCATGTCGGCGTATATTTGCCACGAGCAGCTCGTCCGAAGTCAGCGGGGCTTGTCCAGGTTCCAAGCGAAATACCGTTAAACGTAAATCGGATATCTGATGGCCAATGATCTCGTAAACCCGGGGCCTCAGAAGCCATCTCCACTGAGATTTCAATGGCGTTAGCAGTTTGATCGGGAAGCATATAGTTAGGCGTTTTATATTCGACATACCCCCTTCCAAACCAGAGGATGGCAGCGTGCACCCGCTCAGGATCAAGAAAGTAGCGTGGGTCGTCCCAAACTCCGATTTCCTTCTCATGCGTTCCAAGACCGCAGGTAGGATGGACTTCAAATGCAGTATAGTGACCCACTGAAATCGTCTGTTCTCTAATCCTTGCTGTCTGATTGGCGGATGGCAGCTCAATCTCGATGTTATTTTGTTTGAGGAAACACAATTTGTGCGTGCCTCCATTCAGGCGTATCCTGCGGCTATCGATCAGTCCGGCTTGCTCAAGCTTACGTATGTGCATCGTGACGATGGAGGGGCTAAGTTCTAACGCAGCCGCAATATCCTTAACATTCATTTCACTATCTGCAATCAAATCCATGATTCTCCATCTAACCTCGCTTGCCAGTGCTTCGTATAACGGTATAAATTTTGGATCTCCGTTCGCTTTGATCATCCTTAACAATCTCCTAACCAGGTCTATTGAAATCATATATATATTAATTTAATGAATTTAACTGGACTCTTCAACTCTAATGCATTGAAAGTATGATTGCGATAGTGTTTAATTTTTTTATCTGCTCTTATGAAGTTGGATTCTTAAATATGTGAATTATAGAAAAAGAGGTGGCTCAAATGAAATTCAATAATCCGGTCATAAAAGGGTTCTATCCAGATCCAAGCATTTGCAAGGTGGATGACATTTATTATCTGGTGTGCAGTTCATTTCAGTATTTTCCGGGTGTCCCGATTTTTGAGAGCAAAGATTTGGTGAATTGGACGCAAATCGGTCATTGTTTAACCCGAAAAAGCCAGGTTCAACTGGAGACGGTGAGCAGCTCAGGTGGCGTCTTTGCCCCTACAATACGATACAATAACGGGCGATTCTATATGACCACGACCAACGATACTACGCGTCAGAATTTCTATATATGGACTGACGATATACACGGAGAGTGGTCAGAACCGATTATTGTGAATCAAGGAGGAATCGACCCGGATTTGTATTTTGAGGACGGTAAGGCCTTCTTTATGAGCAATGGGACCGACGATGAAGGCATTGGTGGAATCATCCAGTGTGAAATTGACATTGAAACGGGGGACAAAAAGACCCCGAGCCGTTCAATATGGCAAGGTTCAGGCGGCCGTTATCTGGAAAGCCCGCATTTGTATAAAATGAATGGATACTATTACCTCATGGCATCGGAAGGTGGAACCGAATACGGTCATATGGTCACGTATGCCCGGGGAGATTCACCTTCAGGTCCTTTCGAACCCTATGCCAAGAATCCTGTTCTGACCAATCGTAACTTGGGCGGTTATGAACTGCAGGGGGTTGGTCATGGCGACCTGGTTCAAGACCAGGAAGGCAATTGGTGGATTTTCCATTTGGGATTCCGTCAGATTGGACAGTGGCTCACCTATCATCATCTTGGCCGAGAAGTATTTCTTACGCCAGTTACCTTCGATGAGGATGGCTGGTTTACGGCAGGGCATAAAGGTACTACACTTATGAGTTTTGACACTGATCGTATCTCTGACACAGTCATTCAACAAGAGAAAAAAAGCTATACATTTGAGAACACGGATTGGAATCTGGACTGGTGTTATCTTCGTCATCCCAATACAGAAAACTACTTGTTAGAGCAAGGCAAAATAAAGTTGAAAGGAACCGAAGTGACACTGGATGTTCCGGCATCCCCGACATTCATTGGCCTACGCCAAAAAGACTTTGACTCGACCATCTCTGTTGATGTAAGTCTTACGAATGGAGAGGCAGGAATCACCATCTACATGGATGAACAGCATCATTATGACCTGGCAATTCGCAAAGAGCAGAGCGGGTATAAGGTGATTGAGCGTCTGAATATTGGGGATATCAAATCAATCGAAAATGAAGTGGAACTGGGAAATGAGCATCATGCCACATTGGTTATACGGTCAAGTCATGAGCGCTACAGCTTCCTTATTCATGCAGATGGCAAGGAAATCCTTTTAGGTACAGCACAGACGAGATATCTTTCCTCGGAAGTTGCTGGAGGATTTACAGGGGTACTTATTGGTTTGTACGCGAGTGGAGAAGGTTCTGTGGCTGAGTTTTCTAAATTTAAGTGTGATTATATTTGAAAAGGTAAGAGGAGGGACTTTGGTTCCTTCTTTTTTTTGTCAATTCTTGTGATTTCTCAAACAAAAGTGTAGTAGCACGTGTTTATGTATTATATGAAATAAAATAATGAGTTGTATGCTGAGAATCGAATACATAGTACACCATATTCGGATAAACCACCGAGGATGTTTAAGTTGTAATGAGAGGGAGAAGGCAATGAATGATAATACTGCATATTCGTTAGTCGCGGCGAATCAAACTAGCTATGCCAAGTACTTTGCGACGTATAGAAAGAATATCTGGTTTAGACCCAGCTGGGCATCTCTTCAAGAAATGATGCTAGACGCAAGTAATTGTTATTGGATCTATCGAGACAATAAACGAGTGGGCGCGATTTCTTTGACAAGCAGTGAACTTGGATCTTTCTTCATGATTCCTCCGTCTACGTTGACTGTAGATATGGTTAATTTCTTAAAGAATTATGCCATTCCAAATTCAGGGGATCAGTCAAAGGTAGAAGCTTACAATGTTCTGGCTGAACATATTAATGTGTTGAAGTCGGCTGGTTTCGAAGTGTTAGACACTAGAAAGTGTATGATCAGACCTACCGAGAAGCTTGAACATGACCTCCATGCTGATTTTATTTCTATTAAACCCAAATTGGTGCATTTGCCAAGCATTGTTCAAGTCATGAACGAATCATATCGTGGAGGAATGGATGAAGGAAATCTGGATACATATCGGAATGACGTGAGTTATTATTTTGAACATAACCGTCAGGATGAGCTGTTGAATGCATCATCGGTTTTAGTAGATAAAAAGACGAACGAGGTCGTTGGGTTTTGTTTGATTTCGATGTGGGAGGATATGCCTCTTGTGTATGATATATCGGTTAAGCCGGGCTTTAGTAATCAGGGTTTGGGAGGATATATGTTATACAAGGCGATTTCTCATCTGGAAGGTTTCTCTCCAACCATTCGTTTGTTCGTTACTATAGGAAATAAGGCTGACTATTTATATACCAAATTAGGTTTTCTTTCAGGAGAGGAATCATCTCACTTGGTTTATAGAGATCGTGCAGAGAAATGATGATAGAAACTATACTTAATGAAATTGAAGGGAGGCTTCATGGAAGACCAATGGAGAATTGCAACGTATGATGCTGCTTGGAGGCACATGTTCATTGAAACCGGGATGCAATTAAGAGAGGCGTTGGGAGAAAAGGCCGTGCGGATTGACCATGTCGGATCAACTTCTATCGTCGGAATGGATGCCAAGCCGATCATAGATATACAAATTTCCGTATCTAATTATGATGGTTTGCTTAACTACAAGCATGGAATCGAAGCGGTCGGCTTCGTATTCAGAGAAGAAAATCCCGATAAAACCAAGCGATACTTTCGCGAAGTACCCGGATGCAGGAGAACACACGTACACGTAAGAAAAGCAGGGAGTTTCTCTGAGCAGATGAACTTGCTTTTTAGAGATTATTTGAGGGAACATCCAGAGGATCGATTGAAGTATGCTGAAGAGAAGCACAGGCTTATGGCATTATATAAGGACCAGCGGCCAAAATACGTGGAAGGCAAAGGACCGATGGTGTGGAGCATATTAGAGAAAGCTCATATATGGTCCCAAGAAATCGGATGGCAACCGGGAGAATCTGACGCATAGGAACATTCATTGTATATGGGTAACCTTATGGGAGTGGTTAGATGAACATTGGAAGAAAGCTGCTGACGACCGTTCTAACCATCAGTAGTTTTACTTTAATTGCAAGTATAATATCCATGAATGAATCTTACAGCTTTGATTTTTATATTCTTGTTTATCTTGTATATTCGACTCCCCTGATCACATTGATCGGGCTACCGTTATCCCTATTGCTGGATTATCTGTTGAGCAGATTTCGTTTCACAAATTATGTTATTTATCTAAGTTTGAGAATACTGGGTTACGCATGTGCTGGAGTCTTAGGTATGTATATCTATTATTTGCTCATGGACGCTGGAGAAGAAATTTTGAATTTTAAAGATTCATTGATTTTGACCTTATTTGGCGTCTAAGCTGCTATAATATTTGTGTTGATCGATCTGGGATTGGAAAGTTTGTTAAAGGTGAGAAAACGGAAGAAGGAGTCATAACAAGTGCTGATTTAATATTATTTTTCAGGAGGAATATAAGATGCCAACCCACTGTGCACTTCTTGTAATCGATGTTCAGGTAGCCATGTTCGATGAATCAGATCCCGTATATCAGGGGGACTTATTGCTTCAGAGAATACAACACGTCATTTCCAAGGCTCGGCAAAAAGGTCACTCCGTCATCTACATTCAGCACAGTGAAGGAGCAGGGAGTCCCCTTGAGCGTGGAACGGCAGGTTGGGCGATTCATCCGTCCATTGCGCCGATCACTGGTGACCTTGTTATTGAAAAGCAAACCCCGGATTCGTTTCACGAAACAGATCTGAATCTGAAATTGCAAGAAAACGAAGTTAAGGATCTTATTCTGACTGGCATGCAGACGGAGATATGCGTGGATACGACTTGTCGCAGAGCAAGTAGCCTTGGCTATGCATTAACCCTGGTTCGTGATGCTCACAGCACCTGGAATTCCAACATTCTTCAAGCTGATCAGATTATAGAACATCACAATTCGGTTCTGAGCATGTTTGCGAATGTGGTGGATACCGAAAATGTAATGAATGGATGAGATGAATTGACGATGCGATCTGGTTCCTTTCCACTGTATATGTGAATGCCCTTCTTTATCTGTTTAATGTCCTGTTTATATACGCTGGAATTCATGTTCTACTCTATGTAAAGAAGAGAATGACTAAGCCAAAAGAGTAGGGAGCTGCGACGAACGCGGCTCTTTTGTTTTTACCATATCATGGGTTATGATAGAAGGCACGAATAGATTGGGGATGATGATATGAAACAGATTCCAGCGGAATGGAATTCAGATCGACTTTTCATTTCCGATTTGAAAGAAGCTGAGATTTTCGATATCCAATCCATTGTTGATACGAGTAACTATGTGCAGGAATGGGACGGACGAGATCATGAGCCGGATTATGTGAGAACGTGCTTTGAAGAAGGCAATCTGCCTCCTGGGGGAAGGCTGGAGAACTACCGAATTCAGACCATTCGTACGAGTGAGGAAAACAAAAGTATAGGTGTGCTGAGCCTGTACCATGGCTACCCCATGGAGGATTCCGTTTATCTCGAATTTTTATATATCCATAGTGAGACCCAGAAGCAAGGTTATGGACAAGAAATGATTCATGCGTTGACCCGATTATTTTTCGAGCTTGGTTATAAGGAAATCAGAATCAACGTGGCACTCAAAAATTGGCCTGCATTACGATTTTGGACCAAGTCGGGATTTGATCAGATTAGCGGAATTTACGGAGAACTTGAACATTCGGATAAGACTTTTGCCAATATAGAACTGATCAAAACACTTAAAAAGCATGATATATAAATTGAACTAAACATTTACACGAGAACGTAGAGGACAGAAATAACCTGAAGAAGCGGAGCGTTCGCCTTTATCCCCGGATTTTCCCCTTTGAAAAAGGAATTCCAAAAAATCTGGGGATAACAGCGATTGGAAGGTTGTTCTGTCAACGGAGTGGCAAGTGTAAATATCTTTAGTTCAATTTATATAGAAAAGGAGAATGGCTAAATGGAATCTTTCTTTCGTTATAACTGGATCGTGCGTGAGCAATGGTTTCAGTGGTGTAAGGATGTACCGCTTGAAGAGCTGCTTCGGCCTCGAACAGGCGGAGTAGGCAATATATTGCAAACGTTTTTTCATATCATTGATGTAGAGTGGAGCTGGCTCCAAGTATTGCAGGGCAAACCGGATGGTATGGAGAACTTTGAAGACTATAAAACACTGGAAGCTGTGCGACAGTTTGAGCGCAAACTGCGACCCGAAGTGGAGGCATTTGTTCTATCCTGGGATCCTGGCATGGAAAAGAGACCCTACATCGATCCTGATTTGGATCGTACCACAGTCAAGGAATCGTGGGGAGAAGTGATGCGCCACGTGATTGCTCATGAGATTCACCATATGGGGCAATTATCGGTATGGTCCAGAGAACTGGGCAAGAAGCCCGTATCTGCCAATTTCATTGGTAAAGGACTTATTGCTCCTGATAACTAAAGTGAAGAGGAGACAGTATGATCCAAATTCTAAATTCACAAAGGAGGGTCGGGCAAAATGGGGTTAACTCTGGAAAGTATCCGATGGGTGGAGTTGAGCGAAGAAATTCGCTGCCTGCTTGGAGAACCATACAAGATGCTTCCCCTGTCACCAGGGCTGGAGGCAGACGTTATGAAGATAGAATGCGCTGATCACTCTTATGTGTTAAAGATATGGAACAAGGACTCCAAACCCAATATTCGCAAGCAGTATGAACTTTTATCTGAACTATACCAGAGGGGAATACAAGTGTCCCAACCGTACGGTTGGGGCATGGATGTGGATTCTAATCAAGTCCTGTTAACGAGTTATGACGGGGAGCCTATAGCCAAGTTAAGCAAAACCAAGCTGGAGCATTTGGCTCATATGTTAATTCAAGTCCATGGTTATGATGTAAATGATACGGATAACACGGATGCAAATTTCATATCACAATACGACTTCGTTGGATATTTCTTTCCTTCCATTGAACTGCATGAGGATATGTATCAGATCCTGACGAGCCTTCTTCAACGGACTGAATTTAGGCAAGATCATTTGATCCACGGTGATTATAACCTGGGAAATGTTCTGGAGGCAGGCGACCAATATACGATTATCGATTGGACGAATGGGCAGCTCGGTGATCCCAGATACGATATGGCGTGGTCTATTTTTTTGATGACAATCTATGCGGGGGAACGAAACGGAACGATGTACAGTGCTCTATTCAGGAGTCTGACGGAATACACACCGGACGATGCAGAGATTTTTGAAGCGATGGCTTGTTTGCGTTGGATTCTATTAAAGCGAGTGTCTGATGTTCCTATGGGGCCGGGTGTTATGCAGCGGGTTAAAAAGATTACTGGCAATAATTCATATTTAAATGATGAACTGCTGTAGTATTGTCCTAAACGGTCCTTCGTTGCATACCTATGGTATAGAGGAGCGTGATAGGTATGGAACAGAAGGTGCAAACTTATTTTGAGCTGAAACAGCAGCAAAAAGAAATTGAACAACGATTATCTGTGTTACGAGATGAGATTGTCGGGTATTGTGAGGAGCAGGGCGTCTATGAGACACAAGTTGGCGGATACGCTGTGAAAACGGTGCTTCAGCACCGCAAGGAGTATGATGACCAGAAGCTGTATGCTTCCCTTCCCGATCCGGACATCTGGCGACTGCTGTCCAAGGTGGACAGTCATAAGCTGAAAAGCCTGATCAAGCTGAACATACTGACTGAGGAGCAGATTAGTCCAGCTTGTACGGTGAAGCCGGTAACAGTATTACAGGTGGACAAGTTGTAACCCTTCGCACGCCATTATATATTAACCATTCTATAATCGTCATCACAAAGCACCTTCCACGGCATATTGCTCTGTTGCCATCATCGACGGAATACGGAGGTGTTTTTGTTTTTGCGTGGAAGCAAAAGCTTGCCTTTTGTGTTCGATCAGCAGCTACAGCCGAAGGAGTCTTTCTGGCGCATCATTAAGCAGTAGCAATCATACTTTCCTTGTCATTCGCACATATATGCCAACGCTCCCCGAGGAGCTGATTGAATCGGTCACGTGGTGGCCGGTTTTTGTTTTATGTAAAATTGTGTGCCAATTTCAGCCGTGCGTTTTAAGTCATTTGTGAGCATAGGCCTGATTCAGTGCCAGAATGGGAAGAAAACGGTTTGCTTTAAACAGTTATGCGAGTAGTTTATATGTTATAATTTGTAATTAATTCATGTGCCATCTTTGATAAGGAGGGGAGAAAAATGAAGATTAAGTAACCGGTATGGTTGAATTTACGATTCGATACATCGGTGGCGAAAATATGGTGAAAGATGTTGGTTATCAATTTGGCGGTAAAGATCTAACGGCAAGCGGATTGGTAGAAAATCTGGGTACGCCTTTCCGGGATATTAAGCAAGCCTCGGGTCCGAAATATCTGGAGAATGAAGACTTTCCCATCCCTGTCGATATTCAATGGAATGAAGATCAGGAAGAGACAGTATATCTTCAAAAGTTGTAGACCGATGAGTTGAGGAGATGGACTATGAGGAAAAAAATCATTTCGATCGTGCTTGCCATCTGGGTATTGATGATTGTGATCAGTGTGGTTCTTCTGTTTCTGCCCAGAACGATCCATCTTGATGGTGTGGCTGTAAAATATCGGCTGGGAGAAGACAACAGGGAACCAGAACAAACGGTTCATATAAACATGGATGGCAAACGTTATCTAACAGCTTCGGGAGATTACATATTCAGAGGAACCATTGATATTGAAGGTGAGCCTTTCCCCGTACCCGAAGATCAAAAGAGGCTCGAAATTCGTTTTCATAAAGGATACGGATTGATGGAATACATCATTTTTGAAAATGGGAAAACGGATATCTTCGTATACGGAACACTATTTGTTGATCGTGCATTCAGCAAACTCACCATCGCCATTTCGGAGGAGGATTCGAACGGAGAGCAGAACAGTAAAAGCTGGAGCGCCGAAGATGGGCTCATGCTCTCCATGCCCGCAACCAATCGTTCCGAAGCCATTCAGCTCTCTAATGAACTGATGGAAACTTATCTCGGGGGCTATACATTAAAATGAGAAATTATAAACAAAAACAGGCATGCATTTACCTTGGAGATCGCTTTCCCCTTGTGTAAACGACATGCCTGTTTTTTTATTTATGCTGCAAATCTCTAGTAATCTTGTGTTCAGTTTCCAAGCAAAGCTTTTTCTACTTCATCCAGAACCTGACCATAAGCGATCGGTCCAAATCCAGCTACCCAGACCGTGTTGTCCACCATGTAAACCTGGTCGCTTTTCACAGCCTTCAAGCCTTTCCAGACTGCATTGTCACGCAGCTTGGTGAGCGCTTGTTCGTTCTCTGCTTCACTACCGGAGATGATCATGAAAATACGATCCGGATTCAATTCAGGCAACAATTCGAGCGACACATTCTCAATAACTTCATTCATGACGATGCCTGCTTTGGCAAGATCAGGTGCATGGAGTCTGGCTATATCGTACAGCAGGTTCGGAGAATAGAAGGCGTCTGGTGATTTGTCACTTGGGGCTAATACCTGAATCTGCTTATCGGTCAAACGAAAAATCAGAATGGTGTCATCCGCGGCATCGCTGGCAGCAACCTTGGTGCCAAGATCCTTCGCCTTTTGATACAATTGATCCACGATTTCGTCTGCCTCCTTTTCTTTGGCTAATACTTTGGCTGTATCCTTGAACCACTCAAGCGAATTGCTGAAGTAGCTGCTCATATAGACCGGTCCAATCCCGCTGATCCCTTCGTATTCATCAACAAGTACTTCATTGGACAGAATGAGATCCGGCTCTGTGTCCAGAAGTGCTTCCTTGTTGAATTCATTGACGGAACCTAGCGGTACGACGCCTTCGAGCTTGTCCTTCAGATAGGCAGGCATCTCCTGACCGACTTGGGTCACCATGGCGTATGGTTTCATGCCCAGTGCCACGAGGTGATCGGCATACGCATAGGTCAAGCCAGCGATACGCTTGGGTTCAGCAGGAATATCAACAGGACCCTTAATACCCTCAACGGTGCGTGTCTCCGTATTGGTTGCCTCGCTATCCGACGATGAGGTGCCGTTGGTGCTCTCTGTTGACTCACTGGCTGTGGAAGTGGATTCACTCGTGGAAGCCTGTTCGGCCTTGGAGCACCCGGCAACCAGAATAAGCAGCAGCATTAGCATGATGCTTGCCTTCAAATTGGTTTTAAATCCTCGTTTGTTTCTTCTATCTGTATTCATATGTGCATGTCCCCCTTTACTGATTATCATTCTCAATTACTAGTATAGGAGAGAAGATTCAGTGCGTCGAGGCACAAAAGGAACCATTCACATGCACGATAGTGACCGAAGGCGCTCGGGAATTTCCCGTAATAACAGATCATGCGAGAAGGCATTATAGCTGCCGAGTACATAATTCATCTGATCCAAATAAACCCGCCCTCGCTTCACCGCTTCCCGCGCTTTCCACCAGGGAGAGTTCAACCATCTCTGCCGCTCGGCATCACTGACCGAAGGGTGGAACACCAACATGATGTAATCGGCGTCCAGATCGTCCATCTTCCAATCCTCAGCAATATAGTGGCTTTGCTGTTCATGGATCAGGGAAGGGGTGGACAATTGCAGATCCTGATACAGGACCGCGCCCATATGGCGGTAGCCGGCAACAAAACAATCCTGACTTCGAACGAGTAACGACACGATTGAAGCAGAGCCGATCTGCTGACGAAGACGGGTTGCAGCCTGATGGGATTTCTCATCATATTCATCCAGCCAGCTGTAAGCATGTTGATCTCGTCCGGTAGCCTCAGCAATTTCGAGGAACTGACTGCGCCAGTCCTGGGATTGAAAAGCAATCGTCCGTGTAGGTGCAATTTGGTGCAGCTGCTGAACATGTGCCTCGTCTGTATATTCACTGGTCAGAATCAGATCCGGTTCAGCCCGGAGCAGTGTAGTTGAATCGGGTGCTTCACCTTCATAGGCATTCATGAAAAGGGTATGATCCAGCAGAGAGGTTTCGGCTTTTAGCTTTGTTGTCTGGTGAGCAGCCGTTTGGCGTGATGCATTCGAATGTCGGTCAGATATTCCTGCGGACTTTTGCCCACGTTTTTCTTGAAAAAACGGGAGTAGTACCCCTCGGAGAAACCTACCCGTTCGGCAAGCTGTTGGCGTGTAATCGGTGACTGATAGTTCTGCTCCATATAGCGCAGCGCGTCCAGTACAAGACTGGCCGAGTCATAATCGGAGGTGGCTTCAAGCCGTTCTCCTACATCTGCGACCCATTGCAGAAATTGTCCTTGGATACGAATCCGCTGCCAATGATTATGTTTCTGCCAGAGAATATGCAGCTCTTTAATTAACTCGCGTTCATGGGATTGCAGGATACCAACACGGTTATGCTCAAAAAGGGGAGGGAGAATAAGAGCCTCTTCGGAATCCTCTCTATGCGAGATTTGCCCCTCTATCTCCAACGCGATGATGCGTAATGGATCTGCGGAAGTCTGTCTAATCTGCAGCTGTTTGCCATCCTGGAGAAAAATAAAATGCCCTGCCTTGAGATTGCGATGCTGACGATTCGCGATCAGACAGATCTCTCCATCCTCCAGCAGCACGAACAGTTGTCCTTCTGTATGTGTGAACGGGTTGCCGTTAGAGGGCAGCCTGGTGTGGTGCTCAATGGATGTAAGATTATACATCGGGATGTCCCCCTCTATAAAGCCGATTTCAGTGTGTGTTTAAAGGCATTGCAGTCAAAGCCTATGTATTATCTTATCATTCTAGCGAGTAACAGGAATGCTATCAATTATCTTCGATGTTCCCTTCGATGTTCTCCCGTCCTCTTTAATGATCCAGTACGCAATGATAACTGTTTAATAGCGTTTACAATAAAACTCAAAGTGAAACACCGAAATAAAACGGATTATCCTCCTAAAACGCTCGATCTGCCGTTGATTATGCATGCCAAATGTTGGTCCGATTTTATAAGCTTATTCTGTAGGCCAGAGGCTTCTGGATTATACAAAAATAAAGGATAAAGGAGAGTTTTTGTGATTCCGAACACAATAGCGAAAGAACGCCTTCCCTGGTCAGCTCTGCTCGCTTTGGCCATGGCTGGATTTATATGCATTCTTACAGAAAGCCTGCCGGCGGGGCTGCTGCCGCAAATAGCGCAAGATCTGGAGATCGGGGAAGGTTTGGCTGGTCAGCTCGTCACTTTGTATGCGGTGGGATCTCTTCTGGCGGCAATTCCGCTGACTACAGCAACTCGTGGATGGAGACGCAGGCCGCTGCTGCTAGTATGCATCTTCGGTTTTCTAATTTTTAACTCAATTACGGCTGTATCTTCGGTATATGGTTTGACCCTTGCTGCGCGCTTCATGGCGGGCGTGTCTGCTGGAGTGTTGTGGGGAATGACTGCAGGTTACGCACGCCGAATGGTTTCAGACTCGTTAAAGGGAAAAGCGATGGCTGTCGCCATGGTGGGCACGCCGCTGGCTCTTGCGCTAGGCGTTCCATTGGGTACCTTTTTGGGCAATTACGCAGGATGGCGTCTTATTTTCGGAACAGTCTCATTATTGACGGTAGTGCTTGTATTGTGGGTGCTCTGGAAAGTACCTGACTATAAAGGGGAACCTGCCCGTCATCAGCTCGCGCTTCATCGGATTTTTGTAATACCGGGGGTTCGTCCCATATTGTTTGTTGTTCTGACCTGGGTACTGGCCCATAACATTCTGTACACGTATATCTCTCCTTATCTGGGCGAGACGATGCTGTCCGAACGGGTGGACCTGGTTCTGATGATCTTTGGGGTGACTTCAGTGATCGGTATATGGATTATTGGGCTGTTGATTGATCGTCACATGAGATTATTGATTCTGGCTAGCCTTTTCCTATTTGCGCTGGCCTCGCTGGCGATGGGGATCTTTATCCATCAACCGATGATGATCATTCTGGGAGTAGTGGTCTGGGGGCTTACATTTGGCGGAGCGGCTACGTTATTACAGACTGCAATTGCGCAGGCCGGAGGCAAAAGTGCCGATGTTGCCCAATCCATGCTGGTGACAGCATGGAACCTGGGGATCGGAGGAGGAGGGATCGTTGGAGCCATCCTTCTGGACCAGATAGGGGCTCGTTTCCTGCCAATTTCCCTGATCCTATTGATCGTTATGGCCTTGCTCGTCGCCTGGCCGGCTAGTAAACATGGTTTTCCAAGACTGGCTAAGGAGCGATGACTGAGTAATCCATTTACACCGGACTCGTTCCTTCGATGAGATTTTTAGTTGCAATAGGTGAAGACATTGCGATGAGGGTGGTGTAAGTACCGTATTGATCGCATCGGTCCCCAAATGCTTCAAGACCAGCAATCGAATCCGTCATGATTTTCAAAAGGTAATTATGCTCTCCGCTGACGCGATGACATTCGACCACTTCGGGTGACGAACGGCAGAAATCAAGAAAGGCATGACAATCCCGTGTGCGAAAAAGAAGATAGGAAGTACTCGACCTCCCTATTTTCTGCGGGGAAATGATGGTGCGGTACTCCTCAATTACGCCGCTTTCTTCCAATCGCTTCACGCGTTCCGTTACGGCGGGTTGAGATAAACCTACCAGCTTGCCCAGTTCCGTCATGGATAGCCTGGCCTGGTTTTGCAAATGAAAGAGGATATTGGTATCAATTTGGTCCATGAGATAGCCCCCTTTTAAATTATAGGAAATGATTTGTGAATGCCTTTATATTCATCGCTGATTAAAGCGGATAACTTGCTTGTCTTATGTAATACGGATGAGATCATTTATATAATAAGCACACTTACTTTAAATAATCAAGCTTATTGCACATGGAGGAGAATAGTGAAATGGGAGACAAAGATATGAAGTTTAACCCAGCATATGTAGAAGAAGTAATTAACCGTACGTTGGCAGAAAAAAGAATCGTGGGTTCCGTTGTTCAGATTGCCTGGAAAGGGGAAGTGGTCTATAACAGCGCTGATGGCCTCGCCGATCGGGAGCAGAACAGACGAATGCAAGAAAATGCGCTATTCAGGTATGCTTCTGTAACCAAACCGATTGTGTCCACCGCCGCCATGGTATTGATATCCCAAGGTAAATTAAAGCTGGATGACCCGGTTGTCAAATGGCTGCCAGAATTCCGCCCCAAACAGCCAAATGGGGAAGTTTCCTCCATGACGGTTCATCATTTGATGACACATACGGCGGGGTTGACGTATCGTTTTTTTCAGGAAAACGGGGGAACGTACGAACTTGCCGGAGTATCGGATGGAATGGATATCGCTGGCATTACACTGGAAGAAAATTTGCTGAGGATTGCTGCTGCTCCACTGCTGTATGAGCCAGGGACGATGTGGAGATATTCAATTGCAACAGATGTACTCGGTGCAGTTATTGAGAAAGTGACCGGGCTGCCACTGGGAAAGGCAGTACAACTGCTCGTGACTCATCCACTAGGCATGAAGGATACGGATTTTGTCGCTGTGGATTCGAAGAGAATGACAGCTGCCTATGCGGACAGTTCCAACAGTTCGGGGCAACCTCGTCGCTTGCGTGATGAGGACCATGTTCCTTTTATTGAAGGAACGGCGGGCTTCCAACTTGCACCAGAAAGATACCTTGATCCATCGGCCTACCTTTCGGGTGGTGCGGGCATGATAGGAAGTGCGGGAGACTTTCTAGTATTGCTTGAAACGCTGCGTCAAGGTGGAGGTTCGCTTCTTCCTAAAGCGCTGGTCACCGAAATGACAACTAATCAGATTGGCGATCTGGACATGCCTTATTGGCCAGGCAGAGGATTTGGCCTGGGATTCACATTACTGAAAGATCCGGTAGAGGCAGGCACACCGGAGTCTGCTGGAACGTGGCGTATGGGAGGAACCTATGGTCATTCGTGGTTTGTTGATCCAACAGAAGAACTGAGCGTTGTCGCGTTCACCAATACAGCTCTGGAGGGCATGTCGGGCAGGTTCACAACGGAACTTTGCGAGGCTGTTTATGAGGGGATTGAGCGAGAGAGATAAGTTGTGTTATGGATTAATATGTAAAAATGTGATAAGGTAGAGCAGCAGATTACAGTGAATTCTAAATTTGATTCCGAAATGAGATGAGAAGATGGATCGTATCCGCAATTACCTGTTTGTTTTCGCAGGCAATTTTCTAGCTGCCTATATGATCTTTCCTGAAAGAACTACTGTCAAATCAGTGATGTTTGCTGCACTGATGCTGTTCCTGAGCATGGGAATGGATTTCATGAAAAGCAAAAAGCAGCATTCGTTGGAGCAGCAGTGAGCCAGCTTAACATTTCATGTCAGTGCGGAATATTTAGTCCGTAATTAATATTGGAACCGATTCTCGACAGAGGATCGGTTTTTTGTGTACAGTTGAAGCATGAATGACCGAATGACCTGAATGTTGGTCAAGTCAGAAGGCAGGGAGCGTTTCATATGATCCGAAACCAATTTAATCAATGGGCCAAGTGTCAGGCGGAACGGCTGCAAACGTTGGTATCTCGACGGAGCAGGCCAAACAGGGGGACGTCGATGAACAACTTATCCCTGATCCTTCAACCGGATTCATTATGAGTCCGAGTATGCCATCGGTCAGGTGACTGTCTGGGCATCAAAACAAATGGAATATGAGGTTGTGAACATCGAGACGGAAGAACAGCTTTTATGGAAGTATGTTGAAAACATGGAGGAAGACGAACCTGATTTTGATGAGATTTTGAGACAATATTTCGACGTGTTACAGTCCGGGCTCAAACTTTAACCGGCTTCGGGAGGAGAGGCAGAGACCACTTTATCCGGCTCCCATTTACTTGATCACTATTGTTCATTACACTTGGTTTATAGTACTTACTTAATCCAAATTCAGATGTTCAGGGGGAATATATTTATGCATCAATCCGCACATATTCAGGAAGCCAGAGATTACATATTAAACCGTATTAATAACAAGCCTGTCGTGGGCATGATTCTGGGATCAGGGCTGGGAGCGCTCGCGGACGAGATCGAGAATGCAACCGTCATTCCATATACGGACATTCCTTATTTTGCTCAATCCGAGGCTATTGGTCATGCTAACGAATTGGTCATCGGAGAACTGATGGGCAAGACAGTCGTAGCGATGAAAGGACGCCTTCATTATTATGAAGGATTTTCGCTGGATGAAGTAACGTTCCCGGTTCGGATTATGAAAGCGCTGGGTGTCGAGCAGTTGATCATCACCAATGCTTGTGGAGCGATCAATACCAGCTTCGAACCTGGACAGCTTATGTTGATTACCGATCATATCAATCTGGTAGGCAATAATCCGCTGATGGGGCCGAATAATGCCGAGCTGGGCGTGCGTTTCCCGGACGTGTCACAGGTATATAATCGTGAATTGCGCAGTATTGCTATGAAGGTAGCGGAGGAGCAGAATGTTGGTTTGCAGCAAGGTGTGTATGCATGGTGGAGTGGTCCGGCGTATGAGACTCCAGCGGAGATTCGCATGATTCGTACGATGGGCGCGGATGCTGTGGGTATGTCGACGGTACCTGAAGCGATTGTAGCCATTCATGGCGGCATGAAGGTACTGGGCATTTCCTGTCTGACCAATATGGCCTGTGGCATTCTGGACCAGCCGTTAAGTCATGATGAAGTGATTGAAGTCGCGGAAAAAGTGAAAACAACCTTCATCGGACTGGTTAAAGGTATTCTGAAAGAGATGTAATTTGTGATCGAGAGGGCGCTTTCCTTTCAAAGCACTCGTGTAGGAGGCATTGCCCATGATGGAAAATTTCCGTTGGGCAGTGCTTTTTGCTTTGCTGAACAATCCGTTTACGATGAAGATGGGCACAAGCTCCCTTATATTTTTCACGTATGTTATCGTACTGAAGGAGGAGGTAGAATGATCAAGCAAGCAGAGCTGCTGTGGAAACGTATTATTGCAAAAGGGACGGGCGCAAATGCTGATTTTGAGGTAGAGCTCAACCTTCAACCTGGTGCGAGCGATGAAGATTTTCGTTCCGTGGAAGACGAGCTTGGCGTGAAATTGCCTGAAGAGATGAAGGCTCTGTATCGTGTACATAACGGACAAGCCTGGAATGTTGGAATAGATTCCTTTGTTCGTAACCTGACATTGTCACCTCTGGATCAGGTGAAGGAGAACTGGGCGTTTTTGCAGGAAGAATTCGACCCGGACGAGATGGAGCCAGAGATTGAGGATGATGCCATTAAGCCAGTACTGTGGAACTGCAGATGGATTCCGATTGCGGAAAATGGTGGTGGAGATTATCTGTGTTTGGACACCGATCCATCAAGTACGGGGATGGTGGGACAAGTGGTGTACTTTTGGCATGATTGGGGACATCGGTCGGTTGAGGCTACGGGATTATTTGAATTTATTCAGAAATGTATAGAAGAAGAGGACGAATCAAACAGTTCCTCTTAATCATTAAGCGGAAGAAAGAGATTTCCCGTGTAAAATAGTGGTTGAAGAAAAATAAATCGCTCCCCGGAGAGCAGGCATCAAGCCGCACCATGGAGCGATTCTTTATTAGTTGGATTTAGTAGGATACGGGCCAAAGCAGTAGCAGTGAACATAGAATCAGACCTGAACCGCCGCCCAGGGTATAGACCGTGAGCTGGCGGAGTAAGGACTTTTTCCAGAACGGCAGAGCTGTCTGGGTGCGAATCCGTTCATTTTCCCGTTGCAGGGCGTTGGATTCTCTGACAAACATGCGCTTGAGACCGCCGAATCCTTGCAGAAAGGGGTCCATGAACCCGCTTTGGAGCACATGGATTGCTGTTCCGGCCAAGAGACATATCAGACCGGCGACAAATAGCTGGTCTGAACCTTCATGTAGGCTACCGGAGCCGCCTAATATTCCGCAGAAGTCCAGCAGATAGGCGGCCAGGGCCGTTATCAGACCGGACAGAGCGTAACGGATAAACATTACTCGGCTACCCGCTTGGTGAAGCGGAGATCCGGGTTGGAACGAGTGTCAAAGATAACGCCCTCAATACTTGGACTAATCAATGCAGTGTCGGCAGAGAAGAGGATCGGTATAATTGGCAGTTCGTCCATTAGAATGGCCTCCGCTTGGTGCAGCTCTTCAAACCGTTTAACTGGATCAAGCTCAAACGTGGATTCGCTGATCAGTTTGTCATATTCCGGGTTGCTCCAATTGGTGAAGTTGTTGGAGTTCTTCGATGTGTAGTGTTCCAGGACACCCAGCGGGTCGAGGAAGTTTCCTTCCCAGCCCATACGTGCGACTTGGAAGTTCTTTTGCTTGAAGGTATCGATGTATGTTTTCCATTCCTGATTCTCCAAGTTGACTTCAATATCTAGATTGGTTTTGAGCATTTCCTGAATGGCTTCGGCTACTTTTTTGTGTTTGTCGGACGTATTGTATTTGAAGGTAACTGTCGGGAGTTCAGACAAGCCTTCTTCTTTCAATCCTTCCGCCAGCAATGCTTTGGCTTTTGCCGGATCGTACGCATAATATTGGGTTGGCGCCTCTTCCCTGAAATCTTTGCCGGATGGTGCTGTTACGCCGTAAGGCACATATCCGAAAGCTGGTGTTTCACCGCCCTTGGTTACACTTGTTGTCAACGCTTCACGATCAAGTGCATAAGCGAGGGCCTGTCTGATTTTTTTGTTCGTAAAAGGTTTTTCCTCCACATTAAAGGAGTAGGTATATACGCTAAACGAAGGATGGGACAGGAAATCCGCATTGTTCCGCTCCTGATCGATCGTATCCACTGGCAGGGAGAGGATCAGGTCAAGCTCACCCGTTTTGAACAGCTGATAGTACGTATTGGAATCCTGAACCATTTTGAAGTGGATGGTATCCATCGTGATGTTGGCTTTATCCCAGTATTGATCATTTTTAGCCAGCGTAATTTGCTCATTGTGCTTCCATTCCTTGGCAGTGTAAGGGCCATTACCTACGATCGTATCGGCTTCTGCTGCCCACTTCTCATTATTGTCCACAACGGAAGCTTGAACCGGCAGATAAGCATGGCCAACGACAATGGTTGGGAAGAAGGCCAGCGGAGATTTCAGCTCAACCACCAGTGTATGGTCGTCTGTGGCGGTCACACCGACATCCTCAGCTTTTCCTTTTCCCGTGTTATAAGCTTCTGCGCCTTTAATGTAATACAGAGAAGAGGGGTCATAAGCGGCAGTCGCAGGGTTCAATACACGTTTCCAAGAGTATTCAAAATCCTTGGCAGTTACGGGTTCGTTATTCGACCATTTTGCATCGTCGCGGATGGTAAACGTGTAGGTTTTGCCGTCCGGTGATACATCGACTTTGCTGGCTGCTCCTTCAACGATTTTTCCTGATTTGTCGTATGTATACAGTCCCTCATACAGATTATCAATCACCCAGTAGGATGTCGTGTCGGATGCCAGTGCAGGGTCCAGTGTGTATGGTTCTCCACCGGCCAGATTGGTGTTCAGCACTTGCTTAACGTTTGCCGCTGCTGCCTGATTGTCCGGTTTTGAAGCAGTTGCACCATTGTCGGTTGTCGAACTGGAGCAGGCGCTCAAGGCAACGGATGCTGCCAGTAAGAGAGAGAGGGCCCAATTCGTTTTTGTTTTGTTCATTGTTCATTCCTCCATTAATAATTAATTCGTGTTACTCGTAAAGATGACATGCTACCCAGTGTCCTGTTTCGACCTCCCTTCCGGCAGGCATGCGGTTTGCGCAAACATCCATCGCGGCGAAACATCGTTGATGAAACGGACAGCCCGCCGGGGGATGAATGGGACTGGGCGGATTTCCTTGGAGCCGAATACGCTCCCTTTGCCCTTTTAAACGAGGATGTGCGGCGGGAATGGCCGACAGCAGCGCCTGAGTGTAGGGGTGAAGCGGATTGGCAAAGAGATCGTCCCGTCCGGATAGTTCCATCATTTTACCCAGGTACATGACTCCGATCCGATCGCTGATATGCTTCACCATAGCCAGATCATGCGCAATAAATAGATACGTCAGTTCCTCTTCGCGCTGCAGGTCCTTCAGCAAATTGACAATCTGTGCCTGAATGGACACATCCAGCGCGGAAATGGGTTCATCGGCTACGATGAAACGCGGCTTGACGGCAAGTGCCCGGGCAATCCCGATGCGCTGGCGCTGTCCTCCACTGAATTCATGGGGGAAGCGGTGGGCATGATCCGGGTGAAGCCCGACGCGCAGCAACAAGTCCGCGATGATGTCTTTTCGCGCTGCTCCTCGTGCCAGCTTGTAAGCGTCAAGCCCCTCAGCGATAATATCCCCGATGCGAAGCCGCGGGTTAAGCGAAGCGTGCGGGTCCTGAAAGATCATCTGCAGATGGCGGTTCAGCTCCCGCTTCTCACGCGGCTTTGCCTGTCCGGTATCCTGTCCGTTAAACAAAATCTGTCCTTCCGTAGCTTTCAGCAGCCCCACGATGGTACGTCCTAGTGTGGATTTGCCGCTGCCACTCTCGCCGACAAGCCCGAGTGTCTCTCCCCGACGGATGTTCAGGCTGATGCCGTCAACCGATTTGACGGTCAGATTGGACGGGCCGTGAAAATGTTTCTTCACATTGCGAATTTCAATTATAGATTTGGTCATGCTCATTCCTTTCTGCCGGGATACGATCATCCACTTGTGGAGCTCGAGGATCGTTCAGCCAGCATCTGGCACTGTGTTTTGGTGAAAATAGGGTTGCGTCAGGCATTTCCGTCAAACAGATATCCATCGTGTATGGACATCGGTCTGCGAACGGACAGCCAGGCGGGAGCGCAGCAATATCCGGGGGCGAACCTTCAATAGGAATGAGCCTGTCATGTTCCGTATCATCCAGTCGTGGTGTGGACTGGAGCAGTCCCCACGTATATGGATGGCGTGGCCGATCAAAGATATCCTCCACCGTGCCAGTCTCCACAATGGTGCCTGCATACATGACGGCAACGCGGTGAGCCACTTCGGCGACAACGCCCAGATCATGGGTAATCAGCAAAATTGAACTGCCTGTTTGCTGCTGTAAGCTGCTTAGAATATCCAGAATTTGCGCCTGAATGGTAACGTCGAGAGCGGTCGTTGGCTCATCGGCTATCAGCAGCTTGGGATCACAGGCAAGCGCCATGGCAATGGCAACCCGCTGACGCATTCCGCCGCTGAATTCGTGCGGATATTGATGATAGCGGCTTGGTGCGTCAGGAATGCCCACGAGGTTTAGCAGTTCTATGGATCTGGCCCGAGCATCCTTGGGCGATAATTTGCGGTGCTTACGAAGTCCCTCGCCAATCTGAATACCGATCTTCATCGTCGGATTCAGGGAAGACATGGGGTCCTGGAACACCATGCTGATCTCGGAGCCTCGGATTCGGCGCATGGCTTTAGCAGATAATCCGCTGATGACCCGGCCCTCAAAGCGGATTTCGCCGCTGCGAATTCGGCCGTTCGGTGATGAGAACATACCTATCAGGGAACGGGCGGTTACGCTTTTTCCGCTTCCACTTTCGCCGACGATAGCAAGCGTCTCTCCTTCATCGACGTGAAAAGAAACGTCTCTTACAGCTTCAAGTTCTTTGTCACGTGTGGCAAAGGAGACCTTCAAATGATTGACCTCCAGTAAATGACTCATGGTGTGAACCTCCTTAACGGTTGGAGCGCGGATCAAAAGCATCCTGCAGCCCATCACCGAAAGCGTTAAATGCAAACATGGTGAGCGAGATCATCAGACCGGGAAAAAACAGTCTCCACCATTGTCCGCTCAGGATGACCCCAAGCGAATCGTTAGCCATTGTCCCCAAGCTGGCGATGGGTGACTGGATACCGAGTCCCAAAAAGCTCAGAAAGGATTCGGAGAAAATAGCGGATGGAATCGTGAAGGTCAGATTGACGATAATGATTCCAGCCGCGTTAGGCAGCAGGTGCCTGAAAATAATCTTGGCATGGGATGTGCCGAGCTTCTGCGCTGCGAGTACGTATTCCTGTTGTTTTAATTGCAGGATCTGACCTCGGACGACGCGTGCCATACCAACCCAACCGGTAATGGACAGGGCAATAATCATCGTTAGCAATCCCGGTTTCATAATGACAAGAAGTAGAATGATAACCAGCAAATACGGGATACTGTACAAAATTTCAATGATTCGCATCAAAAAGCTGTCGATTCGATCGCCTGTCCGTCCCTGTCCGGCGCAGTAACCGGCGATTCCGCCAATCAGAACGCCAAGCACGAGGTCAATGGCTGCGGCGGTAAAGCCGATGAGCAGCGATATACGAGCGCCTGACCAGGTACGGGCCCACATATCCCGCCCGAGATCATCCGTGCCAAACCAGTGATCGACCGAGGGTGGCAGATTAGTCTTGAGTAAGGACTGTGAGCTGGGCGAATAGGGAACCAGTAACGGGCCTATCAGAGCCAGCGCAATAATGACAACGAGCAACAACAAGCCAAGCAAGGATAATCGATGGCGAAAAATACTGTATGTACGTTGTTTCCATAAGGGAAGACCCGGGCTGGCTATGCGATTCGCAGTCAACTGGCTTCGATCTGCCGGTGCGAAGCGGGGGTCCGACGTAATGGGGTCTGTTGTTGTAGCTTTCATGCTAATCTCCTTTGCTGGACAGCTTGATTCTCGGATCGACGATCCGGTACGACAGGTCGATCAGGAAGAGGGTGACGACCAGAATGACGCTGTAAAAGATCGTCGTTCCCATGATTACCGGGTAATCACGATTGAAGATACTGTCCACGAAATATTTGCCGATTCCCGGAATGGCAAATATCTTTTCAATCACGAAGGTGCCGGTGATTACGGAGGCGAAGAGCGGCCCGATAAAAGACAACACCGGAATGAGTGCGTTTCGCAGTCCGTGCCGGATGACGACTGACCAGGTAGATAATCCTTTGGCTTCCGCTGTTCTTATGTATTCCTGCTGTAACACATCCAGCATACTGGTCCGCATGAAGCGGGCGATGACAGCCAGCGGCGTCACCGATAAAGCCAGCGAGGGCAGTATCGTATGCTGCCAGGTCCCCCAGGATGCAACGGGGAAGAGTCTCCATTGTACGGCCGCGTATTTAATGAGCAGCGGTGCAAGAATGAAGCTCGGGACTGATATCCCGATAATGGCAATGAACATGGATATGTAGTCCAGCGGCCTTTTATGGAACAGGGCGGCAACCGTACCCAGTGCAATGCCTGCAATTAGCGCAATGACAATGGACTGGATGCCAAGAAGGGCGGAGGGCGGAAACCCTCGTGCGATCAACGTGTTGACATCGGTCGTTTTGGACTGGATGGAGGGCCCCAGGTCCAGCACCAGCAAATTTTTCAAATACAGTGCATACTGGACAGCAAGTGGTTCATCCAGATGATATCTTGCACGCATATTTTGCAGTACAGCTTCAGGTATCGTTTTGGAATCGTTGGAAAAAGGGTCGCCAGGGATCATGTGCATGATTAGAAAGGTCAACGTCACAATGATCCAGAGCGTCAAAAGCATGGTGAAAAAGCGTTTAACAATATACATGGTGCAAATCTCCTGTTCTGTTTCTCTAGGCACTCTTCCCAATTAATCTACTACTGTTCAATTAAGCCTCGCACAGAAATGTACACATTCGATGTAGAATGTGAGAAACTATTAAAAGCTGATAAGAATACTAGGTATATTAAAGTGATTTGTATATATTGTCAACATTAGGTTGCAGGTTTGTCACCCTTATAGCTAGAATGAAGAATAAAATAATCGAAAAAAAGGGGCCTTTTAATGATCCAGATAACGATGCGTCAATCCAAGCAGGCAGATCAGGAGCACCTTGCTGAGTTGCGAGCCCTGGTTCTATATGATGATCTACACAGGTTGGGAAGGTTCGATGAGGTGAAGGTTCGTGAACGTTTCCGTAATACATTCGACCCTGCCCACACGTGGATTATTGAGGTCGAGGGTGCACTGGTGGGATGTGTGGCATTGAAGCCCAAGTCGGAGGAGATTCTACTGGAACATTTCTATATCCATCCCGATTATCAGGGTCAACAAATAGGGACTCAGGTGCTGAACAAACTGCTGGAACGGGATGAGCTCAAGGGCAAACGTGTTATTTTAAATGTGTTGCAGGGCAGTCCGGCTCGGCGTTTGTATGAACGCTTTGGGTTTGTCTTGGACAGTGAAGATGAGGTGGATGTGTTTATGTCCGTTCAAGTGCAGTAACCGTTACTGTACATCTATATAAGTTGAACTATTCTTTTACACAGAAACGGAGAGGACAGAAAAAACCTGGAAAAGCGAAGCGTTCGCCTGAAAGCTTTCTGAAAGAAAGCTACGTCGTAAGCATAGGCTTATCAGCGGATTTTTCCCTTGAGAAAAGGGAATCAAAAAAATCTGGGGATAACAGCGATTGGAAGGTTATTCTGTCATCGGAGTGTTCAGTGTAAAATCTTTAGTTCAAGTTATATAACAGACCCATTCATTTAATTCTTGAATGGGTCTATTGAACTTTTCTATTATACTTTCCAGTGATGGTATCCTAATATGGATAATAACCTACTTTTTATATAGGAATTATATAGTATGGAGAATACCAAGATGCCGCATTGGAAGCGAAATCTGTATATTCTGTGGTTTGGCCTGTTTTTTAATCATATGTCTTATACCTTGTCTGTTCCGTTCTTTCCGCTGTTTCTGCAAAATGATCTCGGTATTCAGAGTGGATTGGAAGTCTGGTCCGGCATTTCGATCTCGATCAGCTTTCTGATCAGCGGACTATGTGCTCCATTCTGGGGATCGCTGGCTGATAGATACGGCAGCAAACTGATGCTGATTCGTTCGGGCGTTGGTCTCGCCATTGCTCACCTGGCTAATTATTTCGTTTATGATCCTTACACGTTTATTGCTGTGCGGATATTTCAGGGACTCATGGCCGGCTTCAATCCTGCATCCATTACATTGGTCGGCACCAATACACCGGAGAAGCATGTAGGTTATGCGCTTGGTGTCATCTCCACATCCACGGCTGCCGGGGGAATTCTGGGACCGCTTGTGGGTGGTGTACTAAGCCATTGGATCGGGCTGCGCGGATGCTTTATCGCATCGGGAATCATTACGCTGCTCTCGGCTGTGATGGTGATCTGGGTAAAAGAAGCCCGCGGTCCCCGCACTGTGGTTCGGACAAGTATTCTGGGTGATCTGAAAAAAGCAGCCTCCACTCCGGGATTAATGCGGATCTATGGTTTGATTTTGCTCGTTTCAACTTCCGTGCTCATTATTGAACCTGTGCTCACGCTTTATGTGGTCCAGATTGGTGGAGACGTCAGTAGTGCAACACTCAGTGCAGGAATCGTCTTCTCGGCTATCGGTGTGGCAACGGTGATTATGGGGCCGCGCTGGGGACGGATTGGCGGGAAGATCGGATACGAGAAAACGCTGTTTATTGGTCTGCTGGGCGGCGGCATGGGCAGTTTACTGCAACTGACGGCGCATAACCTCATTTATTTTGGAAGTCTGCGATTTGTCTATGGTCTGTTCTTCGCTGCGGTGTATCCGGCCTTAAATGCGTTAATCATCAAATATGCTGACCGGGATTTCCGGGGAAGGGCTGTTAGTCTGAGTCAGACTGCGAATCAATTCGGTATTGTACTCGGCCCGTTACTCGGGGGTTTTCTGGGCGGATGGACGGGGATTCCTTTTATTTTTCTCCTTACAGGCATTGTACTTCTGGGAGCAGCCTGGACAGTCCGGGTAAGCGAAAGGAACCAAGCGAATAAACCCGGAGTGGGCATGTCACCAGCAGAAGCAGGCGGAAACATCATAAAGAAATGATGAAACGATGAAAATGATCCTCAGAGAAAAAAAGGTTACTCGGACTGAATTAATTGGTCATCACCACAACATAGGGAGGAATTAATATGTCACAACGACGATTGAGATTGGGAGCAAACTTGAATGGAGTGGGAAATAGCATCTCTTTTTGGCGACACCCGGATATTCCGATCAATGCCAGCGTAAGCCTGGATTTCTACAAGAAGCAGGCGATTAAGGCGGAGGAAGGGAAGTTCGATCTGCTCTTTATTGCGGACGGCCTCTTTATTAACGAGAAATCCAATCCCCATTTTCTGAATCGTTTTGAACCGTTAACCCTGCTCTCCGTTCTCGCGGGAGCAACCTCACACATCGGGCTGGTTGCAACGTTGTCCACCTCATACAGTGAGCCGTTCACAGTGGCAAGACAATTTGCTTCTCTGGACCATATTAGTGGAGGACGAGCCGGATGGAATGTAGTCACTTCACCACTGGAAGGCTCGGCACTGAATTTTGGCAAAGGTGAACATCCGAACCACGCGCTGCGCTACGAAATTGCAGAAGAACATCTGAATGTGGTTAAAGGCCTGTGGGACTCCTGGGAGGATGATGCGTTTATCGGGGATAAAGAGAACGGTGTTTTCTTCGACCCATCCAAACTGCATACGCTGAACCACAAGGGAGATCACTTCTCCGTTCAGGGGCCACTAAATGTGGCACGTTCCAAACAGGGACATCCGGTCGTTTTCCAAGCAGGTTCTTCCGAATCCGGCAAGGATCTGGCGGCCCGATCGGCCGATGCTGTATATACGGGGCATGAGACGCTGGAGGAAGCTCAGGAGTTCTATTCGGATGTGAAGGCAAGAGCGGTGGCTTATGGACGTAAGGCAGAAGATATCTTGATTTTCCCTGGCATCGGTCCCATTGTGGGCAGAACGGAGGAAGAAGCCGAGCGCAAGTATCAGGAGATTGCGGAGTTGGTCAGTATTGACCAGGCATTGAATTATTTGGGCCGTTACTTTGATCATTATGACTTCGCCCAATTCCCATTGGATGAGCCTTTCCCGGAGATTGGTGATTTGGGCAGTAACAGCTTCCGCAGTACAACGGACAAGATCAAGCAGCAGGCACAAGAACAGGGACTGACCCTCCGCCAAGTGGCATTGCTTGCATCGACGCCGCGTACATCCTTCATCGGTACACCGGATCAGATCGCTGATCAGATTCAGGAGTGGTTCGAAGGTGAAGCGGCGGACGGTTTCAATATTCGCACAGTTGTGCCGAATGGACTCGCGGACTTCGTGGATCTGGTCGTACCTGTCTTACAAGAACGCGGCCTGTTCCGAACCGAATATGAACATGAGACACTGCGGGGTAATCTGGGTCTTGAGATTCCACGCAATCGATATACATTGGAGACGGTAAAATAAATCAATTATCGTACATCGAACTTGCTTTCAGTTCAAAATGCTATAAAAGCGATCCAGAAAGCTCCTATCATAACCACAACACGAAGAAACCAGCAAGTCACCCATCATCTGGGGACCTGCTGGTTTCTTTGGTTAAGCTGCTGCAGTTATAGGCTTATACTCTCAGATCAATCTCAAACGTCTTGATTTCATAAGGTTCAAGAGCAAAAGTTATCGGTGTATTATACAGGAGTTCGCCCTCCGGTACTTCCATAAGATTGCATTCTCTCCACGCGTGAATCCGTAGATCGCTTGTCAGTTCAAGCATATTCATGCTGCCGGAATAATCATGAACGCGTACGATGACACGATCGGAATCCTCCGCCTTCTTAACTGCCGAGATCATGGCTGTGCTGCCGGACAAGGTGAACATGGAGCGACTTGGCTGCTCTGATTGTCCCTGTGTATATTGAGCTGGAGCATTTAGAAGCCAGGCTTGCTGCACGGTTCCGCCAACCAGCCAATCTCCCTGATGCGGAAGAAGAGCATAGGTGAAGCTGTGCAGTCCCTGATCGGCATGTGGATCAGGGTGCGTAGCGCTCTTGATCAGGGTCAGCCGCATGACGTTATCTTTAATGTCATAACCGTACTTGGAATCATTCAGCAAACTGACGCCATAACCTCTGTCGGACAGATCCGCCCATTGATGGCCAACGGATTCGAAACGCGCCCAGTCCCAACTTGTGTTCCAGTGCGTCGGCCGTTTAACGTTGCCGAACTGAATATCATAGGTGGCTTCGGTAGAGCGGATGCCGACTGGGAAGGCAACTTTCAGCAGTTGCTGCTGTTCATGCCAATCCACCTCTGTGGCGTAATCGATTCGCCGCTGCCCGGCATATACAGTCATGTTCTGCGTAATCGTGGAGCCAAGGTATTCCCAAGCGAAGCGAATCACGGCCTGAAGCGGCCCAGTCTCTACGACTTCAATGCTGGTGCATTTCGTAATCTCTCGCATATCCTCCTGATAGAAGATATCAATATCCCAGGCTTCGTGGGCAAGCGGTTTGTCCTCGAACACCTGAAGCACATTGCCTCTAGCGCCTTTGGCAAGCACCTCACGGTGTGACTCTTTATCGTAAAGGCGGGTCAACTGCCCATTCTCGTTCCACTCGAGCAGATAGAACGGTGTTTCGATCCCATTGGCTGTGTGGATGAATGGCGAATGATCAGGGATTTCGTTTACCGTACTGATCTGGAAGTGAATGGTGGTATACCCCAGCGAAGGAATATCCTTCACCTCGACGGACCAACATGCATCCTGGTATTGAGCGTTCAGGATCTCACCGGAATCGCTCAGCCAAGTCCCCGTTTCCAATTCACCTGATGCCGCAGGAATGCTCACAATTTCTGTAACGACCCATGGGGAGGAGTTCCAAATGGTGTACGTATGCGGAGATTCTCCGCTGCCAGCGATAGCCATCCGAGCCTGCGTGTCCACGTGACTGCCAATCTGCTCAGCTTCTGCATATTCAATTCTGCTATCCTCATACACCTCTGTGATGGAGGAACCGGGAATGATGTCATGGAACTGGTTGCGCAAAATGATTTTCCAACCCGCAGTCAGAGACTTCGCTTGATACAGATTCCAGTCATTATGCACAATACTTTGCAATGCATTCAGCCATTCTGCTTCGCGGTAAGCCAGCTCAAGCTTGCGGTTCATCCGTTTGTTGTACGCCTGACTGGTATACGTTCCGCGGTGATACTCCAGATACAGTTCGCCATCCCATGTATGGATGTACGAATCGGTTTTCTCCACTGTCTCCTGCAGCTTTTCAAAATAATCATCTGCACGTCCTGTCTTAACCTTGGGCAGTCCGGGCAGTTGATCCAGCCGTCGTCTCATCTCCAGCATTTCACGGTTAACTCCGCCTCCGCCGTCTCCGTATCCGTACGACAGCAGCAGATCCTGGTTCATCTCCTTATCGCGGTAGGCATCCCAGATGCCCTTGACCGTCTTCGGAATGATTTTCCCGTTATAGGTATAGAACCATGAACCCGGCTCGGACCAAGGCTCAGGCGTGGTAATGAAGTGGGTCAGCACCTCTGAGCCGTCAATTCCGCGCCAGTGGAATGTATCGAATGGCATGCGGTTGTATTGGTTCCAGCTGATTTTGGTCGTCATGAACGTATGAATGCCGGATTTTTTCAGAATTTGCGGCAGGGACCAGCTATAGCCGAATACATCTGGCAACCAGAGATATCGGCAATCCGTCCCGAATTCTTCTTTGAGAAAACGAGTACCGATCAGCAATTGCCGGACCAGAGATTCGCCCGAAGTCAGGTTGCAGTCAGCCTCCAGCCACATGCCGCCGCCCGCTTCCCAGCGACCTTCAGCGACACGTTCCTTGATGGATTCGTACAGTTCCGGGTAGTCCTCTTTCACATATTCGTACAATTGGGGCTGTGTCTGAAGGAAAACATACTCCGGGAACATCTCCATCAGTCGCATGACCGTAGAGAAGGAGCGGGCGCATTTCTCGCGCGTATGCTTCAACCGCCACAGCCAGGCAACGTCAATATGAGTATGGCCGATACAAGTAACAGTCACATCAGAGGCTTTGTCCATCGCACTCAATCGGGAGCTCAAGTCATCCCTTGCGTCATGCACAGAGGAATAGAACACATCGGACTTAGGCTGCGACCAGTCAATCAGGCGGAAGGACTGCTGGAGCGCATGAAGCAGCTTTGTGCGTTCCGGTGCATGGGCATCCAGAATGTTGACCGTTTCCAGAATCGCCGACCCTGTAAATACAAGATCATCAACAGCTTCATCCAGCCAGCACAGTTCTGCTTGTCTGAACGTATGCGTCTGATTGCGGGGCTGACCGCCACCTTCCAGACCGGACCATAAGCGGAAGACCAGCTCGTTGGTGCTACCTGCGGCAGAGGCTGGAAAGAACACTTCCTTGTGGTTGGAATCTACGCCTTGAAATGGCTTGCCATCCCAGTAGAACAGTGATTCAAAGCCGGAATTGTTACCACCCCCGGTATCGCCAAAATCAAACAGTCCGACAATCCGTTTATCTGCCCAGGAGGCAGGGAACTCGACTTTTGTACGCAGCCACAAATAGAGATCTCGACCGGACCAACTTTCTCCTGTATGCATAGGCTTCCAATGGCTATCATCTGCCGGCAGGACCGGGTTGATCTCTTCCCTGCGGTCTTCGCAGGCAAGAAAATGATTTAAAGGCAAACGATCCCGGTAACGGAGCTCGGATAATTCATGAATACGTGCTTGTAGTTTGTTTTCAGTAAGAAACATCGTTAAAAACCCCCAGTTCATTTTATCGGGGAGTGATTCATATATAGAGAGCATCCAAAGCGAGTATGTATTACATAACTTTTATAGGGGAATGCGCCCATTATAGCGCTTCCATTCAATTTTGACAAATCATAATATGGATTACGGGTTCTGAGGGCTGGTGATTGTCGAATTTAACCAAACGGTGATACACTGAGTTGGAAATTGGTCTGGAGGAGGTGTTCAGGCGCGAATGTCCAGGATACGAACCATGTATAAGAACTACTTGAAGAAAAAAATGTTCAACAAAATCCTGCTCTTTTATTCCATGGTGATGGTCCTGTTGTTCATCAGCATATCGGTGGTGGCCTATCGCTATTATGAACAGCGAGTGGTACAGGAACAAATGGATGCCAGTTTGCAGGAGCTGGATATTGTCAGTATCAACCTGAATCAGCAATACGAACGGCTGTATAATGCCGTGCAGCAGATTTATACCGACGCCATGATCGGCGATGATCTGAAGTATTTTTTGACTCATGAATACGAGGATTTTCTCAATTGGCGTCTGAATCAATATGCTTCCAGCTACCGTACAGAGCGAGGGAACTTCGATTATCAATTACGTCTGCTGCTAAAGGATGAGGCTTCGATTGCAAATGTCGTGTTATACAGCACGGATCAGGATTTCTTCTATGTTCTTAATCGGGAGACTCAGCACTTTTACTACCATCCCAAGCTGTCTGCAGGGCATCAGGACTGGTTCCAGCGTCTGAGGAGTGCACCTTGGCAGTACATGGGCAGCGAACCGCTGTTCGAAGGGAAAATGGCTGATGAGCCTACCCCGTACAGCTACGCAAATGTGCTCAAAGACTCCGTGACATTGAAGCAGTACGGTGCAATTATGTTTGAGCTGAATACAGACCGCATTAAAGGGCTTCTTCGAGATAGACTCGATGGCAAGGACAGTCGGATCATGCTGATGACAGGGGAAGGTGAGGTGATCTTCGATTCGCAGGGCAAGTATGACAACACCGTCTACCCGTACTGGGGGAAGATGAATTTGCCGGAGGATTGGGTGGATCTGGAGGAGCGCTCCAAGGTGCAGCTGCTGAATATCGGGAATACGGGAATGGTCGTGGCTTCTATTATTCCGGAGTCGCAAATCAAACAGAGCCTTCAGGCGATTCGTTTCAGCCTCATTGGGATTGTGATTCTGTGCATCATGGTTAGCATCGCGGTGACGTTCACCATCATCCGCCGTTATTCCAAAAAAATTCACAGACTCGTGCTTTACATGCGGCGCTGGCAGGAGGGTGATTTGAGTAAACGTATCGAGATGGAGGGGGAAGATGAGCTGCAGCAGATTTCGCAGAGATTTAATCATATGTGTGATCGGCTGGAGTCTTACATAGAAACAGTGTATGTGTCGGAGATCAAACAAAAGAACGCGCAGCTTGTCGCTTTGCAAGCCCAGATTAATCCCCATTTTCTGTACAATACGCTGGAAAGCATCCGCATGAAAGCTATCAGTTTGGGAGCCAGGGATGTTGGGCAGATGATTTATATTCTCGCCACGATGTTCCGTCATTTGATCAAAAAGCAGACCCATGTAACCTTGGCGGAGGAAATAGAGCTGTGCGGCATGTACCTGGCTTTGGTCCAATATCGGTATGAGGACAAGCTGCACGTGGAGACGCATATCGAGAATGCAGCGGCGGGAAGCATGGTCGTCAAGTTGCTGGTCCAGCCGATTATTGAGAATTACATTGTGCACGGTTTTCGTACGAATGATGAGGATAACCGGATCTCAATCACAGCCGAAGAAGAGAACGGCGTGATTCGTATCCGTGTAAAGGATAACGGAAAGGGGATTTCCGCGGAGAGATTGCTTGAACTGCAACATGGGTTGTATAAGGGCGATGAAGCTGCTGAGACATCTGACCGATCTTTGGGTCTTAAGAACGTGCACGACCGCATACGTCTGAATTATGGCAGTGATTATGGTCTGCACCTGAACAGTGTGGAGGGTGAAGGATGTGAGGTGACCATCAGCATTCCAGTTACAAGGGAGGAAACGGGATGAGAAGTGTAATGTTGGTCGATGATGAGCCGCTTATTGTGAAAGGAATGCAAGCCATCATTGATTGGGATCAGAATAACATGCAGATTGCCGGAACGGCATGCAATGGGTTGGAAGCGCTAGCAATGATGGACGAGGTTCCTGTCGATCTGATTATTACGGATATCATGATGCCGCAAATGACCGGACTTGAACTGATCCGGGAGACTAAAGCGCGCAATCCATATACCAAATTCATTATTTTGAGCGGTTACGAAGAATTCAAATATGTGCGGGAGGGCATCTCGCTTGGGGTCGAGAACTACCTGCTCAAGCCAGTCAATATGGATGAACTGGAAGCGACCATCAAGCATATGCAGCGGGATTGGGAGCACGAAGAGATGCGCCAGATTCAAATGGATCAGAGCTGGAGGATTCTGCGCAACAATATTTTGCAGCGATGGGCGAACGAGACCATTGACGCCAAAGAATTCCGTGAGCGTGCGCAGATGCTTGAGATTCCCATGAACAAGTCCACATATTGTGCGGCTTCTCTGCGGATTGTAGGCGATGATAAGGGGGATGATCCCCAGATGTATCTGCCGGGAATTGCTGAGCAGTGTGAGCAGATCGGGAACAAAGACCTCCCGGATGGCTGCGGTGTTATCTGCTTTCCCGATCAGGAGGGAGACATCATGCTGCTGTTCGTTTCAGATGGTACGGAAGGTAGTGCTGAATGGCAGCTTCAGGCACTCAACAGGATGAAGCAAGCGGTCGCCGAGGACACAGGTGCACGTGTATGGGGGATCATGGGTCAATCCGAGTCGACCTATCTGGGTTTTCCGAAGAGCTGCAAGTCCGTAAAGCTGTGGCTTCAGAATCATTTGTTTATAGATTGTAATACCTTCATCATGCAAGTGGAGAACGAAGAAGCTGCCAATGAGTATCAAGAGAAGCCAGGGCCTGCGATGGAGCAGTTCCACAAGCTGCTGCGGGATGGGGAAGGTACAGAGGTGGACCGGTTCATCGACGAATTCTTCATTGCTGAGGGTAAGGAACCCTGCCTCCCGAGAACACCGTTCTTCAATTCTGCGATCCAGCTTATGCTGGCCGCCAAGGAACTGGAGAAAACGCCTGACTACGGGGACATCTTCGGACCCCTGTCCAGAATTCATACGCTCAGCAAACTGAAACAATTGGTCAGAAAAGTTGTTCATCGCACGCTGGATACATATCATACCGCCGAGAAAACGTACAGCCCGCATATCATGTCTGTGCTGGAGGTGGTGAAAAATCACTATCAGGATGAGCTTTCACTTAAGACGCTCAGTCAGAGGCTGGAGCTTCATCCGAACTACCTCGGCCAACTGTTCCAGCAAGAGGTCGGTACCACTTTTTCTGATTATGTGAACCAGTACCGAATCGAGCGTGCCACTCATTTGCTGTTATATTCGGACAAAAAGACGGCAGAAATAGCGGGCGAGGTGGGCTATTGGGACTCCACTTATTTTTACAGACAGTTTAAGAAATATGCTGGCGTTTCTCCTACGGAGCTGCGCTCGATCTACATGAAAAAATAAGCCGGGGGCTCCGGCTGAATGAAGATACTCCCCATGTGGGGGTGTCTTTTTTGTTATGGAATGAATGTACGATCTTTAATTAATCCATCAATTTATTGGGTTTTTCAACTATCTCAAAATTGGTAGCGCTTGCATAATGGAGGTAGGAGTGAACGAGGAAATCCAAAGTACCAAAAGGGCTTAGGTCCAGTGTTGATTATAGGGGATTAATGCTGGATGCAGCTAAAGCGATAATGAACGAGATTATAAGGAGGGACAGCCGTGCAGGGCATCTTCAAAAGTCTGATGAAGAACAAGGCTTTTCTTCTGCTGGTACTGCCGGGAGCAGCTTGGTTTATCATTTTTGCCTATTTGCCAATGTTCGGAACGATTATTGCTTTTAAGGACTTTCGGATTCATCCGGGCGGATTTCTTGAAAGCGTTCTAAAAAGCGAATGGGTCGGGTTCAAGAACTTTGAGTTTCTGTTCTCCACCAGTGACGCCTATATCATCACACGTAATACCATTCTGTATAACCTGGGTCTGATCTTTCTCGGGTTGGTGCTCGCGGTGACGCTTGCGATCATCATGAACGAACTATTGAACAAACGGCTGGCGAAGATCTACCAGACCGCGATGTTTATGCCTTATTTCCTGTCCTGGGTTATTATCAGTTATTTCGTCTTCTCGTTTCTGAGTGTGGAAAAGGGTGTGTTCAACCAGATCATTACCTATTTTGGTGGAGATCCGGTTAGTTGGTACAGTGAGACAGGGTATTGGCCGTATTTTCTCATTCTGCTCGGCCTGTGGAAAGGTGCAGGTTATGGCAGTGTAGTATATCTGGCGGCAATCGCAGGTATCGATCGTTCTTATTATGAAGCAGCGATGATCGACGGAGCCACCAAGTGGAAACAGATCCGGTACATAACGCTGCCACTGCTCAGACCGCTAATGATCATCCTTACCATTCTGGCGATCGGCGGGATCTTCCGTTCCGACTTTGGACTGTTCTATCAAGTTCCGCGGGATTCTGGTGCACTGTATCCGGTCACCAATGTTATCGACACGTTTGTATACCGCGGCTTGACCATTATGGGCGATACGGGAATGAGTACAGCTACAGGATTGTATCAATCGGTCGTTGGTTTGATTCTTGTCCTACTGGCAAACTATGCTGTGCGTAAAATTGAAAAGGATTATGCCGTATTCTAGGCTTGCGGCAAGGGGGTGCTGTCCATGAGTAATTTAAGCGAACCGGTAAAGCGGGCATCTGCCCAAGCGAAGAGGAGCAGAAAGAAATCGAGAGATCTGAATGCCATTTCGCCATTATCCAATGTGATTTTTAATATAGCTATCGGTCTGTTTGCCTTATCTTGTATCTTTCCGTTTCTGTTCATCGTTATCATCTCATTTACCGATGAGAAGACGCTGGCGATCAATGGTTTTAAGTTATTCCCTGAAGTCTGGACGCTGGATGCCTACCGATTCCTTATGGAATCCGGGCAGCAGATGGCCCAATCGTTTGGGGTTACCTTAACGGTGACGGTTGTCGGAACCGCGCTGACACTGTATTTGGTCACCACGTATGCGTATGCCATCTCGCGCAAAAATTTTGCACAGCGTCGGTTTTTCAGCTTTTTGGCCTTCTTCACCATGCTATTTTCCGGCGGTCTCGTTCCCAGTTACATTGTGGTTACGCAGGTGCTGCACTTGCGGGATTCGATATGGGCGCTGATCCTGCCGTCGATCATGAACGCTTTTTACATTATCGTTATGCGTACATTTTTCACGACCACCGTGCCGGATGCGGTTATTGAGTCGGCCAAAATCGACGGAGCTACTGAATTCGGTATTTATACGCGCATCGTACTGCCGATCTCGTTGCCAGGTATTGCAACCATCGGATTGTTCAGTACATTAGGATTCTGGAATGACTGGTTCAATGCGCTGCTCTATATCGACAATGCGAATTTGATTCCGCTCCAGACGTTGCTGATTCGAATTCAGAACAATATGGATTTTGTTGTGCAAAACAGCAGCCGTGTCGTGTCCTACGACATTGCCTCTACATTGCCAACGGAGACCGTCCGCATGGCGATGGTTGTTCTGGCTACACTGCCAGTTGCGCTGGCGTATCCGTTTTTCCAAAAGTATTTTATACAGGGCCTGACGATTGGTTCGGTCAAAGAATAAGTCTGGTTGTGCCTGCCCTCAAAGGGCAGTAACAATAACACTGATAAGGGGGATACACATGAAGACAAGAAAAATTGCTCTGCTTATGGCTGCCTTAATGCTTGCTTTTGCTACGATGCTAGCAGGCTGCGGGGGCGGTAACACCAATGATACTAGCGGGAATACGGCATCCGGGGGAGAGTCCGGTGATAAGGACACGGTGAAGCTCAAGGTCTATCTGATCGGTGGCCCACAGCGCGACCTGCCCATTGTACAGGATGAAATGAACAAATACTTAATGGAGAAAATAAATACAACCGTCGACATCACGATGATTGACTGGGGCGACTATTCCAAGCGGATGCCGGTTATTACCGCTTCGGGCGAAAATTATGATATCGCTTTCACCTCTTCCTGGGCTTATGACTATCTGCCAAATGCTACAAGAGGGGCGTTCCTGCCAATCAATGATCTATTGGATAAGTACGGTCAGGGCATTAAAGAGCAGCTTGATCCACGCTTCCTTACAGGATCGCAGATCGGTGGTCAAAACTATGCCGTGCCAGTAAACAAAGAGTTGGCTTCCCAATGGGTATGGCGCTTCAACAAGCAGTACGTTGATAAATACAACATGGACATCACCAAGATTCGCACATTAGAGGATCTGGAGCCTTACCTGCAGCAAATCAAGGACAATGAACCGGCCGACATTACTCCGCTGGCTGTTCCGAAGGGCTTTAAGCCTTATCTGGCGTTCGACTTCCTGTTGGGTGACGAATTCCCGGTTGGTATCAACATGAATGGTGACACCGGCAAATACGTTAATGTGCTGGAATCCGAAGAGCTGAAAAGCTCGCTAAAAACCATCCGTAAATACTATCAGGCTGGTTATCTGCGCAAGGATGTAGCGACACTGGAAGGCATCGACAACATCAAGACAGGCAAATGGTTTGTTGACCGTGAACAGACACAGCCGTACGCCGAGCTGGGATGGTCCAGAAGTGCGGGCTATGATATCGTGACTACACCGATGCAGGATCCGGTTATTTTCACTGGCTCGGCAACAGGTGCGATGCATGCTATCTCGGCGAACTCCAAGAACCCTGAACGGGCCATGATGTTTCTAAACTTGCTGAATACCGATCCATATCTGCGTAACCTGATCAACTACGGTATCGAAGGAACACATTACAAAAAGATTTCGGATAATGTCATTGAGGATCTGCCAGCGATGAAGGACGGATTCCAGATGCCTGGTTTTGCCCTGGGTAACCTCTTCCTGACCTACATGCACAAGGAAGATCCAGCCGATAAATGGGAAGCGTTCAAGGAATTTAACAATTCCGCGAAGGTTGCTCCAAGCTTTGGCTTCAACTTCAATCCTGACCCGGTGAAGACAGAAGTGGCTTCCATCTCCGCCATCGTGAAGGAATTCTACCCATCCATCATGACGGGGGCAGTTGACCCGGATGAGCATCTGCCGAAAGCGATCGAGAAGTTGAAAGCGGCAGGTCTGGATAAAGTGATTGCAGAAGCGCAAAAGCAATACGATGAATGGAAAGCTGCAAATCCACAATAAGCCTGGAACATAAAGTAGACATGGAAACGTCTGTCCGGTCTATCCAGGTCAGCGCTGATGGTGTGAATTGGTCAGGTGTAGTTCATGTAAAAGGAAATACGGCAGCCCGAATCTATGAGTTTGAGGTTCGTGGGTTGCAGCCGTAGTTGGCGGTTGGAAAGTTACAAGTGTAGCTGTGAAATTAGCAAAAAAGGAACCATGCGGTCAATCCGGTTTCAATGACGGCTGGCTATCCTTGAAGTAGCCGGTCGTCTAACGGGTGTACCGCACTGCATCAGACTACGGCTGAATATGACTGAATTTGAGGCTCACAGATCTTTGGATCTTGTGAGTCTTTTTACGTTTATGCTGGATTCGCTTGCAAAAGGTTTAAAATCGTTGTTTTAGATAAAAAATCGGTTTTGCAATCAAAGACAATGCTAATGAAAAGTCTTATATTGTAATTAAAAAGATAAGAAAGGAGTGAAGGTGATGAAGAATAGAAAGATCATGTTTGCTCGCCCGCTGCAAGTGGAAACGGTAGAAGAGGACTTTATTTTGCCAGCTTTAGGTGAGAAGGAAGTATTGGTTAAACTGATCTATTCCCTCATCAGTCCAGGAACGGAGCTGGCGATGTTATCGGGAAAAGAAGAGTGGGCCAAGCTTCCCGTATGTCCGGGGTATGCGAGTGTAAGTGAGGTGATCGAGGTGGGACAGGGTGTACACCATGTTCAGCCTGGGGACGCTGTGTTCCATTATGGTCAACATGCTGAATATCAAGTGGTATCCACAGATCATGTTTTCATCAAGGTGCCTGAGCACTTGGATTTGAAGTGGGTTCCCTTCACCCGTATGGCAACCGTGGCATTCACCTCAGTTCGTGTATCCAATATTGAACTTGGGGATGTTGTGGGTGTGACGGGGCTTGGATTGGTAGGGAATTTGGCTGCTCAATTGGCACACCTTCAAGGTGCAACTGTGATTGGCGTGGACCTGTCACCAGAACGAATCCGAACTGCCCAGACATGTGGGGTTGACTATACGCTTCGTGGCGGAGAAGATAAAGTAAAAGAAAAGATACATGCCATAACGAATGGAGCAGGTGTATCCACTCATATTGAGGCGACGGGTGTACCCAGTGTAGGTGTTCAAAGTCTGGAGTGGATCGGGAAGCTGGGAGAGATTATTTTCCTCGGCAGTCCACGAGGCGAATATAACACGGATGTCACCGATATATTGAACTACTGCCACCTGTATGGACGAGGCTGCATTACGTTTAAGGGGGCACATGAATGGCGCTTCCCGGTTGAGCCGAACGAATTCGTTAAGCATTCCCTGGTGAGAAATTCGAACATTGTATTTGAACTGATGTTAAAGAACAAGCTGCATATTGAACCATTGATCAGTCATGTGATGAAGCCGGAACAAGCGCAAGAAGCATACGAGGGCCTTAGAATAAATAAAGACCAGTATAACGGTGTACTGTTTGACTGGTCCTAGGAGGAGATTGGAATGATTAGAGGGTTAACAAGAGCAGGTTTAGGGAACATCGAGTCCAATGAACAATATATTACGAATGCTGCAAAATACGGATTTCAGTCTGTAGATTTGAATCCGCTCTCATTCATTCAAGAGGTTGGCAAGGAACAGGCCAAACATCTGTTGGAAAGCAATCAGATGATCATCGGTTCATCCGATCTGACGGTGGACTGGAGAACCACAGATGAACAGTTTCGTGAAGGACTTCAATCGCTGGTTCAAATGGCAGAAGCCTCCGCTTCGTTGAACTGTTACAGCTGTTGTACCTATATTTTACCTTCCACGGATCAGCCAGCAGCATCGTTTATGGCGGCAGCTACCAAACGATTGAGACTATGTGCGGATATTCTGGGCGCATATGGAATTCGGCTGGGTCTGGAGTTTGTCGGTTGCCATCATCTGCGAACCCAATGGAAGAATCCATTTATTTGGAGTGTGGAGGATACGCTCGACTGGATCGAAACGATCCATGCTCCGAATGTAGGTTTATTGGTGGATTCCTATCATTGGCATACGAATGGATTAAAGATTGAAGAAGTGTTGAATCTTAAAAAGGAACAGATTGTCCATGTTCATGTCAATGATGCCTATGATCTACCTATTGAAGCATTGCTGGATCATGAGCGTTTATACCCTGGCGAGGGAGTAATTGATCTGCAGGGGTTCTTGAAGAATTTGAAGACAATTGGATACACTGGCGTCGTATCTCAAGAGGTGCTGGCACCAACGCCAACCCTCGATTCAAGTGAATTGTTTGCCAAGTCCAAAGCAGGCTTCGATAAAGTGTTTGCGAAAATATAACCGGATCAGTGAGAAGGCAGTTGGGAGGAATTACATGTGTATGAGCCATGGATGAATAGCATTTCGCCATTCGTAAGAGCGGCAAGAATGACGGAATCCTTTTCTTTGGCAGGGGAATGGATAGACCACGATCATGTGTATACATACATTGAACAAGGGGAAGCGGAGTTCTTCTTGAGTGGTGTGAAATACCTGGTCCAAGAAGGCGATATTGTGCTGATGCATCCATTCATGTCTCATATCATTCGGTCCACCTCTACGCAGCCATTGATTCAATATATTTTTCATTTTGATCTGTATTATGAGGAAGAGCGTAGTTTATTGAAGACTACGAGTGCAACTCATAGTGAAAGACCTGGTATGGCGGATAGGGAAATGAAGCTGGCTTCCATACGCCCAATCTCTCATTTGCAGCTAGCCGATCGAATCGAATGGAAAAAGAGATTTGCGCTCATGCATAAGGAGTTTGAAGAGCAGCGGGGGGGATCTTCGTTAATCACGAAATCCATATGTTTGGAATTGCTGCATCTGTTTTTCAAAAATCAATCCGAAGATCAGGACCAAGAGGGGAACATGACCAAGGGATGGGCATTCATCGAAAAGTCGATTCGTTATATTCATGAATGCTACGCCGACCCTCAATTAAATAATGTTGCCATCAGTAGACATGTCGGTGTATCGACGAACCATTTATCGCATTTGTTCAAAAGTAAGCTGGGGACCACCCTTCACAAATATGTGACACATATCCGAATAGAGCAGTCCCAGAAAAGAATTATGGAAGGAACACATAATTTAACCCGGATTGCCGAGGAGGTTGGCTTTTCGAGTATTCATCTGTTCAGTCGGTCTTTTAAGGCTGCTGTAGGCATCACACCCAGTAAATATGCAGCGATGAAATCGAGGGTATAGTGGGAATAGGCTGATAGTTGCTAACTAAACATAAAAGATATATAGTATATTCAGAAAAGAAATAGTTAGGATGAATGAAATGGCATACTCTACAGCCTTATCACAGGGAATCTCCATTCTGCTCTACGTTCACGCATACACCGAGAAGAACTGTCATAACTATTTATCGACCAAAGTGATATCGGAGCAGCTAAATATTCCGGTTCCTACGACGGTAAAAGTCATTCGAAACCTGAATAACGCCAAACTGACGATGGCAAAAGAAGGTGCCAAGGGCGGCATATTACTTGCTCAGCCTTTATCGGAAATTACGATGTTGGATGTATTCCTGGCGGTTGAACCCGGCAAAGACTTGTTTAAAATTCATACCGATGTAACACTCCAGGGACAAGACGTGGACGACGTGAAACAAAAGGTCATTCATCATCTTGAAGGCGCGGAGATCGCAATGCAGAATTATTTAAAAGAAATACGGTTAACCGATCTGTTCCATGAAGAAAGAAAAGGTTAACCTCTTTTTTTGGGTTTAACTAGATATAATATATATCAAGTATATTTCGTTTTTTTTTTGAGAGGAGCAGTCAAAATGAATTTGCATACAAAAGTGGTTGAAGCCAGAAACGGAGTTCCCATTCCCCAACTGGGTTTTGGAGTTTACAAAATAACGAAAGAAGCAGAATTTACAACAGCGACTCGCGAGGCCATTCAGGTCGGGTACCGACATTTTGATACCGCCCGAATCTATGGGAATGAGAAAGCGCTGGGGGCAGAGATCCGGCATAGTCAGATCCCGCGCAAGCAATTCTTCATCACGTCGAAAGTCTGGAATACGGATCATGGCTATGAAGCAACCAAGAAAGCTTTCCAGAAAACGATAAACAAGCTGGGTGTCGATTACCTCGACATGTATTTAATCCATTTTGCCTCGCCAAAGTATATAGAAACGTGGAAAGCCATGGAGGAATTATATGAGGAAGGCAAGATCAGAGTCATTGGGGTCGCGAACTTTGAGATTCAGCATCTGGAAGAATTAAGGAAGCACGCGAAAATCTTGCCGATGATCAATCAGATCGAGACGCACCCGGAATTTCCACAGAACGAACTGCGTGCCTATATGGACAAACATCAGATTTTGCATGAGGCGTGGGGTCCGTTAGGGCAAGGGAATAAAGTATTATTGCAGCATGCGGTATTGAAGAAAATCGCTGATCATCACCATAAGACGGTGGCTCAAGTCATTTTGCGTTGGCATCTGGAACGGGGAGTCATCCTGATTCCCAAATCATCCAATCCAAAGCGGATCAGAGAGAACAGCGAGATCTTTGATTTTGAGCTGTCCGCTGAGGAAATGGAAAAGATTAGCCGTCTGAACTCCGGTAAGAGGTATTCTATCCATCCGACAGGTTATATTGTGAATCCGATTTTTAATACATTGATGAAACTTTTTATTCGGTAGAACGAAGGATCCGTTGCATTGGCATATCTAATTTTATATGAATGAAACAATTGCGATAGGGATTAACGGGTGTATCCGTTAATTCCTTCGTTTTTTTTGAGGAAAAAGGTCTTTTGCACCCTACTCTGTTGGTTCTTAGGTGTTCAGTGATTGTTAAGAACTGCTTGCTATATTGGTACAGAACGTTATCAGAAACCTAAGGAGGAGACCATTTGAGTTTACACACTAAAAAGGGTGCAAGAGTCAAAAGAACACGATGGAGTGTGCTTGCTCTTGTCATTACATTACTCACAAGCGTGGGTTTTCCAGCTTCATCGGCTCTGGCTGCAACAGAGCCCGTTTCATTAAACAGACCTACAGATATCGAGTTCTATAAGACGGCTAATGGTGAAACAGAGTTGCTGATTGCAGACACTGGAAACAATCGGGTTATTCGGTCTACACCGGAAGGCAAGGTACTATCGACGATAGAGGTCAACCAGGTGACGGCGGTTACGATGGGGAACGATGGGCTGATCTACGCTGCTGAATCCGGAGCAGCCGCAAAAGTACATATTTTTAATCAGGATGGTACTGTGAACGGACAGCCTATAGACGTTATGCGTAAATTTTCGTTGTATCCGCATCCAGATGAGGATAAGCAGCCTTACATTCGAAACTTAATTCGATATAAGCAGGGCGATTATGAAAGACTGTACGTTTTCTTCAACGTGTATAGAGAAATGAATAATGCTCCAGCGAGATATGGCACATTGGCCAACTTCGCTTTGGGACACGAAGGATGGGGAGGTTTGAGTGGCGCATTCTCAGAATACTCTGGCGCAACCCAGGGAACTGGAGATCAGGTATGGTATACCAATGGGCAGGGAGCGATGCTTTACCCCGTTACAAGTATACTGAATTCAACAGATAAACTCGGAGACTTGACACTGGATCCAGTAAACAAACGTGTATACGTTGTGAGCGAGAACCAGATCATGCAGAGTGGCTACGAGGGCTTTGTATCTCCTGAACGTCCTGTCCTGAGTACGTGGGCGAGTGGAAACGAGACATATCCGATTGACCTCACTAATCAGATTGCCTTCGGACCGGAAGGCGAATTGTATATGGCTGATACGGCGAGAGACCGAATCGTTGTATTCAGTGCAGATGGTAGCTCTGCCCGTATCTTGGGACTAACGCTGGATAACACCCCCAAACCTGTTGTAGGCACGTTTACCAAAACGGTAAAACAGGGGCTCCCGGTATCCTTTACATCTACGGATTTTACCAGTAACTATGCCGACCCAGAGAACCGGTCTATGACGGATATTCGCATCGCATCCCTGCCTGACAGCGGTAAATTACAACTGAATGGTACAGACGTTGTGAAGAATCAGGTGGTTCCTGTCGCAGAGTTGAACACATTGGCCTTCGTTCCTTCTTCGGCTTTTACAGGGATCAAGACAACGTTCGGCTGGCAGGCCAAGAATGGAGCTGTGTTTTCGGATAGCGTGGAGGTAACGATCATGCTTCGAATTAAAGGTGATGCCAATGGTGACGGCGTGATTACACCAGCGGATGCGTTACTGGTCAACAAATATATCAAAGGATTAATCACGTTAACACCAAGTCAGATTGAAGCATTGGACATGAATGACGATGGTGTACTCGATGCGAAAGATTCAGCCCTGATTATGGGCGTATACTTGGGGATTAATTCATAAAATTAGAAGGGAGTGACTATCTTGCCAAACAATAAGGGACATTTAATTTCTGTAAAATCCAAACGATCCATGAAGGCGCTTCTGGCTATGCTGCTCATGGTGTCTATGATCTTCTCGTGGCTTCCTCAGGCACAGGCCAATGTAGATCCGGTAATTCATATCGGAGAAGTATCTGGAAAACCAGGTGACATCGTTGAAGTACCTGTATCCTATGATTCAAAAGGTTCGGAATTTTCTTTTTATCGCTCTGAACTGTCCTTTGCCTATGACCCGGCAGTGCTTGAACTTGTGGACGAGGACGAGGTTGTGAACCGGCAGGCTTATGAAAACTATCAGGGAGTTAGCCTAACCGAAGATACGTCTGCTCTAGGTTATATTCAGGTTGTGATGACGACGCAACAACTCATTGATGAGTCTACCGCACTGTACTCTCTTCATTTTAAAATTAAAGAGAATGCGGCTGCCGGTTCAAGCTCAGTAACCCTGCATGGAGGCGTATTAGTAGAGGAATTTGATCCTATACAGACGACTGGAGAAAATGGACAAGTTACTGTGCTGGCCGATGAGAAGCCGGTTGGGAATGTGGCTGTTTACATCGGATCTGCACAAGGAAAAGCAGGTGACAAGGTAACGCTATCGGTTGATACGGTGTCGCTTGATCAACCGATAGGCTCTTACGGAATCCGTTTGAAGTTCAATCCGGCAGTCCTGCAGGTGACTGATGTTACAGGTAACAGACCGGGAGTACAGCATAACGTGAATAATGAAACAGGATCAATCATCGTGGGCTGGAGTGATGAGGATGGAGGTCTAAGTCCTATTCCGGCATCCGAGAGCCCACAGACACTGTTCAAGATTGAATTCAAGAATGCCTCCAGTGCTGTCGCAGGAGAGTATCCGGTACAGATCGTCAACGAGACGCTACCCGAATACTTTACGGTGACAGATACCGATGCGATTGAAATGAAGAAACAGGCAATATCAGGCGATGTCACGGTCGTTGGTGAGCCAGTTACGCCAACAACACCAACAACGCCAACAACGCCAACAACGCCATCCAATTCGGGTTCGTCCGGTGGTTCTTCAACACCATCCACGCCTGCAAGCACTTCCGAGAAGATCACGGTAAATGTGACCAATGAACGGAACACTAATGCCGTTGTTTCGGAAACGATTATAGTGAGAACAACAGGGGCAGATGGACGCAAAAAAGACGAGGTGAATCTGACAGCCGAACAGACTTCTCGAGCGATTGAGAGCTTGAAGAAGGCCGGTTCGAAGATTGCCCGAATCCTGATTCCAGATGCGAAGGATGAGGTATCTGAACTGAATGTCACACTTCCATCCAAGTCTACTTCCCTGATGGCTGATGAGAAGATGAACCTGTATATCGAAACGGATAACGCTTCCTTGCAGCTCCCGGCAGCTTCGTTACAGGGATTAAGCTCGGATGTATTCTTCCATCTCGTGCCGATTAAGGACAAGGCGGGACAGGAAGTGGTGAAGCAGCATATTCAGAACGATCCGTTATTATCCAGTGCATTAACTAATACAGCCGACTTCCGCCTGGTAGGTCGTCCAATGACCATTGAGACGAATATGAGCAGCCGTCCGGTGACGGTTGTGCTGCCGATCAGAGATACGAACCTGACGAAGAAGGAACTGGACAAGCTGCAAGTATTTATTGAACATAGCGATGGAACGAAGGAATTAGTTAAGGGGAAAATCGTTAAGTTTAATGGAACAGACCAACCGGGGATTGAGTTTGAAGTCACCAAGTTCAGCACATTTTCCATTATTCTGATGAACGGCGGCCAGTCATCAGCCTACATTCAAGGTTATGCGGATGGCACGTTCAGACCGAATCAGGCGGTTCAACGTGCTGAAATGGCTGCCTTATTGTCTCGAATACTGCCGTCTGGCAGCGACGAGGCTGCGCTCAATACATCATATCGGGATATGCCGGTTGCTGAATGGGCACGCGAAGCGATCACAAAGGCTACTGCATCAGGTTACATGCGTGGCAATGCTGCCGGGGATTTCATGCCGGGGCGTTCCATCACACGTGCTGAAATGGCTGTTATTATTGAACGAATCCTGAAAAATCAGGGATCAGCCACCGATGCAACTGCAACTACAACGGAAGCTGTCGATATTACGCAGCAATGGGCTAAAGAAGCTGTTCAACAGATAGTGGCATCAGGTATCATGAGTGTGTCACAAGAAGGCAAGTTCCGTCCAAATGATGCTGTCACACGGGCAGAGGCCGTCACGATTATAAATCGCCTGCTGAACATTGAATCGGTTAAGACCGGTTCTCCAATGTGGAAGGATGTATCCGTCAGCCATTGGGCTTATGGTGCCATTCAGGCTGCATCTCAAAATTAGAATGAAGCTTGCTGATCCTGTTTGCCAGTTCATCGGGGCAGGCGTGATCGGATTATGAAAAGAAGGCATCTTCGGATGCCTTCTTTTCATCGCTATGCACTAAGCATGGAATAAGGATGGACAGCTTAAGATTTGAGTGGGAAAATAACGCTATATTGCAAGTTATAAGATAGACGTTACTGTAGAAAGAGAGATGACGGTCATCAGAAGGGATCGATTTTTGTTAGGGATCGGATTCATGACTTTGTTGCTCGCGCTGGTGGTTGCATTGCAGATCTCGGCTGAACGCGAGAAGCCTTTGGCCAAGAAGGGCGTTCTGGACGTGACAGGTCTGGAGTGGACGAAACAGTTTGTTGTACCGCTGGATGGGGAATGGGAATTCTACCCGCAGCAGTTACTTTCCCCTCAACAAATCCATCACACAAGTGATCAGCCTATCATGATACAGGTCCCGGGCAATTGGGACGACAAGAGGATTAGCCATGGATATGCCATGAACGGAAAAAGTTTTGGAACCTATCGCTTGCTTGTACGAAATGTGCCGCAAGGAGAACTGCTGGCGATAGCCAAGCGTTATGTCCGCTTTTCGGATGCGATGTATGTTGATGGAAAGTTGATGAATCGCTCCGGCAAACCGGGCACCTCCGCTGCATCCTACGAACCGCGTAATGAGCCATATACAATCTATTTTCACGCTGAACGTACAGAGATTGAAATTGTGTTACAGGTAGCTAATTTTGATTTTCGCAGTGGCGGCATTTATAACTCGATTGATCTGGGACTTGGCAGTCATATGGAAGCGAGAACGATCATTCAATCCGGACTTGAGCTGTTGATTATAGGCATTGTGGTGATCTTTGGATTGTTGTTTTTCTATCTGTATGTGCGCCTGCATCGGGATGGAATTCAGCTGCTGTATGCGTTGTTCTTTATCGGTTTCGCATTGACGGTGGTGACCAACGGGGAGCGTCTGCTGTTACAGCTGATGCCGGACATTTCCTTTGAACTGGCGTATAAATTGAAATATATATCGGTATACGGTGTGTCTATTATTGTAAGTATGATTACCTGGAGACTTACTCCTGATCTCGCACCCCTGTTCAAAAAATGGCTTCAGGCGCCAAGCATGGTGCTGGCTGTATACGTGGTATTCATAGCGATGTCTCCATTTCGTATCTATTCGTTCATTCAAGAGAGCATGTATGCCGTCAATCTGTGTGCCTATGCTATGGCTTTTATGGTCATCATTCATCAGTACATTCGGGAAAGGTACGGAAACCGGAGTCGATCCCAAGCACAATTGCTTATCATCTGCATCTGGCTCATGCTGGTAAACTATGTTCTTGGAATCATTGTTACGTGGTATCCGATCAGTCAGGTGCTGCTGAACTGTACAACGCTCGTGATCTTGTGCGCCTTTGCGATGTTGCTAATCTATCAATATACGCAGGCGTATGCCTCAATGCAGCAACTTGCCCATCAGCTTCAATTGTCAGACAAGGCCAAGGATGAGTTTTTGCTGCTGACTTCGCATGAGCTTAACTCACCGCTTCACAGCATTATTCATCTGTCCCGTTCCCTTCTCACGACGTCACTTAGACGTGCTAATGAACCAGAGGTTCGAGGCAAGCTTCAGCTTATCCGCAATACGGCGTACCGGATGTCAAATCAGGTCAATGATCTGATTGACATGTCAAGATTCAGGGATGGGAACATGAATCTGTCCATGGGGAGCGTGGATCTTGTCTCTTGCCTTTCGCTGGTCACGGAGGTATTGGGGTTTCTGGCGTCTGGCAAAAGCATCGTTATGATTCGCAGGCTGGAGCCTGAGGCACGCTACGTCATGGCGGATGAGAGTCGGCTGCTGCAAGTGCTGTATAACCTGGTCTATCACATGATGGGACAGCATCATAATGGCAAGCTTGTTCTGGCGTGCGAGAGACATCTAGATAGTGTGCAGATTATCCTTCGTTTGGAAGCCCATCCGGATCGGATTACATGGCAACGTCAGGATGTGGATTCTGGTTCACAGCAAGCGGATCGAATTGCAGCAGGGGTGTCTGTTGCAGCGGAAATAGTCAGCGCAATGAGAGGGAAACTTGTGGTGAACGATGAAGCTGCATCGATCATGATTGAGCTTTCGTGCGCTGTTCGTGCCGATATGGAAGATTTGACGGAGACAGCCGCAACGCAGGAGACTGATGTGAAGGAGGAGGAAAAGGTGGGAAGCGTGACTTCAGCCCACATATTAATTGCGACGTCTGATCTCGTAGACATGGAACAATTGAATACATTGCTTTCTACGGAAGGCTTCAATCTGAGCTTCGCAGACTCTGATGTCAAGGTGCGGACTGCCTTGGCCGGTGGCAGGTTCCCCGATCTCGTGATTGTAGACGCCATGCTGCCTGAGGTGACCGGCTATGAGCTGTGCAAGCAGATTCGGCTGGAGTTCAGCCAGGCAGATCTTCCGATTCTATTTATCAATATGCGCAGTACACCAGCCGATATCGAGGCCTGTATTACAGCGGGCGGCAATGATTTCATCACACGTCCACTGGATGCAGGGGAAATTCTCGTGCGAGTACATACACTTCTTGGCATGAAACGGTTGGTCAAGGAAGCGGCTATTAATGAGATGGCTTTCCTGCGCTCACAGATCAAACCGCATTTTTTATATAATGCTTTGGGCACGATTATGTCATTGTGCTTCACAGATGGTCCGAGAGCAGGTGAGCTCCTGGGCAGTTTCAGTCGGTATTTGCGCATTCTCTTTCATCTGGATAATTCAGAGGAGATGATTCCGCTCAGCAAGGAAATGGAGCTTGTTCAGGCTTATGTCGAGATTGAGAAAGAGCGGTTCGGCTCCCGGCTTCAGGTGGCATTGGATGTAGATACGTCACTCTACTCATGCAAGGTCATGCCCCTACTCATTGAGCCGCTGGTGGAAAATGCGATTCGGCATGGCGTATCCCAAAAGATTAGTGGGGGAACCGTTCGGCTATCTATTCATAGGCACGGAGACATGGTGCAAGTTGTGGTAGAGGATGATGGTGTGGGCATGTCGATCCAGCAAGCTGAATGGATACTGGACAGAGGCCCTGGGGAGCAGGGCATCGGCTTGCAAAATGTGCAGAGACGATTGAAGCATCTGAATGGTCTGGCACCCGTCATCCATAGTGAGCAAGGATTGGGCACGAAAGTGACGATATTATTTCCATACCAGTAATTGAAGGGGGAGGGGAACCTGTAGTGCTGCAAGCGTATTTGGTGGACGACGAGCCTCATGCTTTGAATATGCTGGAAATGTTCCTTGCTCGAACAGGTAAAGTACACGTCGCAGGGCGTGCGGCTAATGGCTTCGATGCGCTTGATGCACTTCGGAACATACGCCCGGATATCTGGTTTCTGGATATTGAGATGCCAGGAATGAGCGGACTGGAGTTGGCAGCGAATATACACGAGGTGGAACCGGATGCCGTGATCGTGTTCACAACCGCCTATGATCAGTATGCTGTAGCTGCTTTTGAACATGAAGCACTGGATTATCTGCTCAAGCCGATCGAGATGGGGCGCTTGTCACGGACCATTGAACGATTGACGAAGGAAAAGCGGGAGAGTAGGCCACCGGATCCCCTTGTCGTCAAGACCGATAATACGGACAAGTTGTTTGTCCAATTGCTTGGAACATTCCGTGTTGCAATCACAAACGGAAAGACGCTGATGTGGCGGACAGCCAAGGAGAAGGAGCTTTTTGCATACTTGCTGCTGAATAACTCTGCGACAAGTGCAGTTCACCGGGATCGCATTATCGAAAAGTTATGGCCTGATGAACCTTATGAGAAAGCCAAAATTTATTTGCACACTTGTGTGAGCCTGTTACGAAAAAACTTGCGGAACATGGGTATTGAACAATTGTTTAGCTATAAAAGTGAGCACTATATCCTAGATAAGGAACGGATTAGAGCAGACGTATTTGATTTTCTGGACGTTTCGTTCAAGATAGAGCAACAAGCAGATGTGCCGATTGCTCTAATCGAGCAAACCTTACATCTGTATCAGGACGAACTGCTTCCTCAGGAGGATTACCCCTGGGTAGTGGAGCTAAGCCATCGGCTGGAGCAATTTGCCTTGGAGCTCAGGCTGAAGCTTTCCGAGAAATATCTGGATTCTAATAACGGCAGAAAAGCAGCAGAGGCAGCGGAGCGTGCAATCAGTCAATCGCCATATGAAGAAGAAGCCTATCGTCATGCCATGCAGGCATACTTGTACATGGGTAAACACGATCATGTGCTGCGAATCTATCAAAATCTCAAAGAAAGATTGACCGAACTTAGCATTCAGCCCTCCCCCGTCACGAGACAATTATATGAACAGATTGAGGTCTGAGGAATCGACATGTTCTGAAATACTGGAGCCGCATTATAACCCCAAAAAACGAGTCATGGATCTTATTCCAGTGACTCTTTTTTTGTGTGTTATGAAAACATTGACAATTCGTTAACAATTCCAGGATTTCCCGTTTACAAATCTCTCCTATAATTACAATCGTGATAGGTCATTTTTACTATGAACGTGGAAGTTTGGGGGGATGAGCCGGACAAGCTCTCATAAAGACGATACATGCAGAATACCAGACAGCAGGGCATGACAAAACAAGGCAAATTAAATGGAATAGAGAAGGGTGACAAGAGCCAATGTCAATGAAAAAGGTGTTAGTGGTGTCCATGGTAGCAACAGTGTTAGGTACTTCTGTGGTTAGTGCAGTATCGGCTGCTCCTGCAGTGAAACCTGCGGCTAATGCAGCTCAGGTGCAAAATTCCACGCTTACAATAAACGGTAACAGCGTCGTCGTTCGTTCCATTGTTAAAAATGGCGAGACACTTGTGTCACTTCGTGATGTGATCAAAGCCATCGGCGCACAAGCAGAAGTACATAGCGGAACGACGGTGATCAAGCTGAATGATCACAGCGTGACGCTCCAAAACAATAGCAAACAAATCGTGGTAGATGACGTCAAAGTGAATTTGAATCAACCGGTTACCATCATCGGTGGTACAAGTTACATCGCTCTTCGTCCACTGGTGTCGGGCGTTGGCGGTACGATTGTCAAGCGCAACGGACTGCTTGAGATCAGTACAGTATCCTTGATCGATGAAGTCGAGAATCCTCGTTTTGCCGGAGCGGATAAGCTGATTGTCTCCAAGAGCGACAACAATGGCAGAAACGATTATCTCGTGAATACAACAAGCGGCAAATACGAGTTGTTATTAACGACAGACGGTGGATCGGATCTCGTTATTTCGCCAAGTGGTGATCAAGCAGCGTATACGAATGCCGAAGGAGCCGTTTATGTTATTGATCTGAAGACCAAGGCTTCCAAACTGATCACGAGCGACAACAGCATCAAGCCTGAGTTGGTATGGTCTGCTGACGGGAACGCAATCTACTTCCTGCAAGGAGATAAAGGGTCCGTGATTGCCAAGCTGAATGTGGCGGATGGCGCGATTACGAAAGTGGTCGAAGACAAGGTGGACTATAAGGAAAATCTGAATGTTTCTGCTGACGGCAAGAAATTCATCTATACCGTAACAACACTTGGTACCGTAACTTCGGATACAACGAATGTGGATGAAGACAATGTCTCCATTGATTTCTCATCCAATCAACAGCAAATATTTTCGTATAACACAGGAGATTCAAAACCGGAGGCTGTGAAGCTCACAACATCAACCGACGACAAGGTATTTGTATGGTCTGCTGACGGACAAAAAGCCTACTACGTGAGTGTACCTTCTGAAGACGGTAAAGCATCGTTGCTGACTGTGGATTCATCTCAAAAGTCTACGCCGGTGTACACCGAGTACGATGTAGAACAAGCTATTCTGTCGGGTGGCATCTTGTATGTACTGGCGGCCCAGGATGACAACAACAGCGTGATCCTTTCGATCGACACGGTAACCGGAAAACAAACCAAGCTGTACACGGTATCTTCCGATGTATCATCCATCGCAGTTGCCGGATCGCAAATCGCTGTGATTGAGAATGGCCGAGTTCTGGTACAAGCTGGCGGAAGCTGGAGAGCCGTTACGAAGTAATGTTTTTTATCAAGTATGATCACAAGCTTTTTAATTCGAGAGGAGTTTAGTTAACATGAAAAAATGGATCAAACCCTTCACAGCAATGCTTATGGCGGTATCTCTGATTGGTGGACTGGGTGGCGCAACGACGGCATCAGCTGCCAAGAGCACGGAGAAAGGTAAAATTGTCATTAACGGTTCCTCCGCATTGCTTCCGCTGACACTTCAAGCTGCCAGCGAATTCAAAAAAGATAATCCAAAAGTTAAAATCTCGGCTTCCGCAGCAGGTTCCATCACAGGTCCTCAATCCGTTCGTAAAGGGATCGCGGACATTGGTGCTGTAGACTGGGATGCATCCAAAGATGTACCTGGCTTCAAGAAATTTGATGGCTTGGTAGCCAATCCGGTAGCTGTAACAGTGTTCACGGCTGTCGTTAATACCAATGTGGGTGTAAGCAATCTGACAACAAAACAACTGCAGGACATCTTCTCCGGCAAAGTGACAAACTGGAAGGAAGTCGGCGGATCGGATGCCAACATTGTTGTGGTTAACCGTAAGTTTGGTTCCGGTACACGGGTTAACTTCCAACAAAAAGCATTGGATGGCAAGGACTTCATGAGCAAAGGGGACAACTACAAAGAGGTTGGCTCCAGCGGTGATATGAAAACTACGATTGAAACGACACCCAATGCAATCGGTTATATTGACCTTCCGTATGTAACTAGCAAAATGAAGGCTGTATCGATCAATGGCGTGGCACCAACAGAGAAAAACGTCCTGAACAAAACATACAAAGTATGGGGCATTGGATATTACATGACCAAAGGCCAACCTACGGGAGCAACCAAAGCGTTCATCGAGTATATCCAAAGCAGCAAGTTCCAGAACGGTTCCCTGAAAAAGCTGAAATTCATTCCGCTTGCTGCCGTTAAATAACGAAAGCTACGAACGTCCATCATTCTCGCATTTCATAAGGAAAGGGATAGCCAGCTTCTGCGCACGGTCGCCAAGCTGGCTTCTCTATGTGAAAGGAAGAGCCCTTCATGATCGATTTAAATCCATCCACGAACAGCCCTGCTGCGAGTGAGCTTGATCCAAGCATTGGCAAGGCTCCCGGATCGGGAACCCGATTTGACCGTAAGGCGCGTTTAAGATGGTCCAATAAACTGTTTCGCATGATCTGTATTGGCAGTACATTGTTTGTTTGTCTGGTTCTGTTATGCATTCTGGTCCTTATGCTTCGTACGGGGGTTCTGACCTTTGCGGATGTTTCGCTCAGCGAATTCTTTTTCTCTACCAACTGGGACCCGGAAAATGAGCATTACGGTGCGCTGACCTTTATTCTGGGAACGCTGGCACTCACGGGACTCACCATGCTGTTTGCCATTCCAATCTCCGTCATCATTGCGGTGTTTCTGGCCGAAATGACGCCAAAATGGCTTCGCCATATTCTGAGACCCGTATTGGATCTGTTGGTGGGTATTCCTTCTGTGGTATACGGTTTCTTGGGACTGACGATTCTCATCCCCTGGCTTAGGGATATCAGCGGACATGATCTGGCGGACGGTTTGCTCGCAGCGTCCATCGTTCTGACGATTATGGTGCTGCCTACCATTAGCCGGATCAGTGATGATGCCATATCTGCTGTACCGAACAAATACCGGGATGCAGCTTATGCGCTTGGTACGAATCGCTTCCAAACCATAACTCGTGTGGTCCTGCCTGCTGCAAGAGGCGGAATCATGTACGCCGTCATTCTCGGGATGACTCGTGCCATTGGAGAAACGATGGCGGTGGTGATGGTCATCGGCAATACGGCGCAGCTCGCTAACAGTCTGTTCACGCCAACAGCCGTATTGACAAGTAATATCGTCATGCAAATCTCAAGCGTTGAATTCGATTCCACCTGGAATCATGGGCTGTACATGATGGGCTTTATCCTGCTTGCCATTTCCATCTTGATGATTGTAGCTGTAAGAATGCTTCAGAAGAAAGGGGGACGCTACTCATGAGTATGAAGAAGCAGGCGAACGCTGTCCCCGCCTATTCGTTCGGCAAACGCAGAGGTGCATCCACGCTGATGGACCGGATTTTTACGGGTATGGTATGGGGTGTAGGGATTGTCGTCATTTTATTCATTGTCGGACTGTTATTTCTTCTTCTGGAAAAAGGATTGCCTTTGCTGAGCTGGGACTTTCTATATGGTGTCCCAAGCGAGATTGAAGAAGGAGGAGGGATTGGGCCGGCGCTGTTCAACTCGTTCTATGTTCTGATTCTCTCCCTACTAATCTCTATTCCCATCGGCATGGCGGCAGGGATATACCTGGCGGAATTTGCTCCAAACAACAAACTCATGGAGATCGTGCGGATTTGCGTGGAGGGACTGTCTTCTGTTCCATCCATCATCTTTGGATTGTTTGGTATTGCCCTGTTTGTGGAGTTCTTCGAAATTGGTCTTACGATTCTGGGCGCCGCCGTCAGCCTTGCCTTTCTGAATCTGCCTGTGCTTACCAGGGTAACCGAGGAATCGGTCCGGGCGGTTCCGGTTGAACTTCGTAATGCATCCTTTGCACTTGGCTCCACCCATTTGCAGACGATCCGTAATGTATTGCTGCCAGTGGCTATAAACGGAATCATGACAGGCATCTGTCTGACCGCAGGCCGGGCATTCGGTGAGAGTGCCGTCATTATTCTGACCGCAGGGGTGTCTACATCCGGGGAGATGTGGGACTTCAATTTGCTATCGCCGGGAGGAACCCTTGCTGTACATCTGTGGTACATCCAATCCGAAGCGATTGTGCCGGATGCCGAGGAAATTGCGCAAAAAACAACGGCTGTGCTGATCTTTGTGGCCTTGCTCATTAATATTCTGTTCCGTGTGCCAATTTGGCTGAATGCACGCAAAAATCAAGTCTGATGTGTCAGGCTGATCCAGTAACATGATCAATTTCAACACCGGGAGGAACCATTGTGCAGCCAATTATTGAGATTAACAAGTTGAATTTATATTACGGTCCGTTTCAAGCGCTTAAGGATGTCTCCATTGAAATTCCGGAGCGGGCCATTACCGCTTTTATCGGACCGTCGGGCTGTGGCAAATCCACGTTGCTGCGGACCCTCAATCGCATGAATGATCGGATACCCGGAACACGCATTGAAGGTAAAGTGGCTGTAGGTGGGACAGATATATACAGCGGCGAGGTACATGTGGAAACCATTCGCAAGAAGATCGGCATGGTCTTTCAACAGCCGAATCCCTTTCCAAAATCCATCTACGATAATGTAGCCTTCGGTCCACGCCAACATGGCATTCATGGCAAAAAGAAGCTGGATGAAATCGTGGAACAGAGCCTGCGCTCTGCGGTCCTGTGGGATGAAGTAAAGGATAACCTGAAGCGCTCTGCCCTGAGTCTGTCCGGTGGTCAGCAGCAGCGTCTATGCATCGCACGTGCACTGGCGGTCGAGCCGGATATTCTGCTAATGGATGAGGCTACCGCTTCACTTGATCCGGTCTCCACCTTCAAGATTGAGGAGCTTGCGCATGAATTGAAGGAAAATTATACTATTGTGATGGTTACACACAATATGCAGCAAGCAGCTCGGGTCTCCCAACAGACGGTGTTCTTCCTGAATGGGGAGGTCGTGGAATACTCCGCTACCCAAGACATGTTCTCCGAGCCCGTTGATTCGCGTACACAGGATTATATTAGTGGTCGATTTGGTTGATTGTGAATCGTTAAGAGAGGTGGAAGTCTTTCAGATATGATCTGAAAGACTTTTTCTGTTTTCGATTATTTCAACAGACCACGTTGCTCCAGTAATTGTGTCGTAACGGTCCACAACTTGTTTTGCATTCCAGCATCTCCGCCCGGATACACAGGAGTAATGGATGCACCGCTTCCAACATTGAAATATCCTCCCGAAACCTCACCAAATGCCGGTTCCATTGCCAGACGAGTCATAATCTCTGCGCCCCGCCGTGGGTCGCCGATATGCAAAAACGTTAAAATGCGCTCAAGCATACTCGCAAACCACAACTCTCGCCCAAGACCCGTAACATTAAAACCTGGATTCAAAGCATTCACTCGGATTCCGGTTCCGTCCCATTGACGGGCAAGTTCACCTGTAAACATAATATTGAGCAGTTTGGTTTTGCCATAGATTGAGGAGGAGCCGCGTGCAGTAAAGGGGGCGGTATCCGTTAAGTCATCGGGCAGCACCAGTTTGCCGTGATTTCGCGAGGCTTCAGATGCAATATTGACGACTCGGGCGTGGCCTGCCTGAATCAGGGAAGGTTGCAATGTGTGTGTTAGCAGCCAAGGTGCCAAATAGTTCACGGTGATCATCTCGGCAAACCCTTCGGAAGTGACTCTTTGTTCAAAAGCATGAAGACCCGCATTATTCAAAAGTACATTGATACGCGGATAAGCATCTGCGATTTCAAGCCCTATACGTTTTACATCGCTCAGTAAGGACAAATCTCCGAAGAAAAAGTTGATCTTGGCGGATGGCGCAATTTCCCTGATTTTGTTTCTGGTGGTCTCGGCGCGTTCTTCGCTTCGGGCTGTGAGTACAAGGTGTGCACCGCGTTTCGCGAGTTCCATGGCAGCAAGCTGACCTAAGCCGCTTGTTGCTCCGGTGATGACAATAATGGGTTGTGTTGTTTTCATAATGAGGTCTCCTTTTGACACGAATAGGGTTAAATTATATAATGGACATAAATCAACTATAAATATTAATTGATATTTGTCAACTATATATTCAACATTCTGTTTTGATGTATCGAGGAGAGGGGAACCACAATAATGAGTGAAAATCCAGTTAAAACAAATGCCAGAGAAACCCTGGAACTGGCACTTGGTGAGCAGATCCATGCGCTAATTAGTGCTTCGCATGCGCTTAATGTCCGATCTGCCGAGCGTTTTGATGCAACTATGCAGCCTGCCGCCTTTCATCTGGTGCGGTGGTTGTATTCTTACGGTCCTACAAGCGCAGCAGCTTTGGCAGAAGCGACGGCCATGGACCGCAGTTCGGTAAGCCGTTTGATTAAACAACTTGAGAAGGCAGGGTATGTAAGCAAGGAGCCGGACCCCGAAGATCGGCGCGGCGTTTTGCTGTCTTTGACGGAGCTTGGTCAACAATCGACGGTGGGTGCGCTCAAGGAGAAGGAGTCAACTTTTTATGAACGCATATCGAGATGGAATGAAGAGGAACTGGAACGTTTTACCACTATGCTTCGGCAGTTTAATGGGTTTAATGGTTAGTGAGAGGTATCTGTAGGCAGGCGTCCATAACGGGCGTCTTTTCTTTTGAGCGGGGAATTGTCGGGAACGCCTTATAACGACATACACGGTAAATATGGACGTCTGAAAACGAGAAAAGACGGTTCGGCTTTAGCTACCTACCCGTCCTTTGTTTTTTCGATATATCACGATCTCAGTAAGCTTCGAAGGATTTGCGCCTAGACTGTTCCCAATTATCAAGATTAAGCACTGATTTAAAATTGAATTTATTTGGTGGTGCAATGATGATTACTCCTGAACTCAAAGTTATTAAACGAATGTCTGAAGGCGATGGATTATCTTTGGAGTTTGAGGGCTTTTGATTCAAGGAGTGTCTATTGACTCCAGAACCGTAAAGCCAGGTAGTATTTGTCCCCATTATAAGAGAATTAGATGGGCATAATTATGTTCATGAAGCAATATCTAAAGGAGCGATTGCTTCTTTTTGGCAAAAGGATCACCCTAACCCACCAGACCATTTACCGATAATTTTTGTAGATGATTGCTTAGAAGCTTTACAAAAATTAGCGGCACAATATCGACGAGAATTACAAGTCAAAGTTATTGGTGTTACGGGTAGTAATGGTAAAACAACTATCATGAAGAAGAGTTCCACCGAGTAATTGGTAGAAATCTTGACCCGGATAAAATAAACTATATTTATACATTCGGTGATCTCAGTTACCATATTGCATCAGAAGCAATAAAGAGATATCCAACAGGTGCAGTAAAAACATTTGAAGATAAAATGGGGTTGGCAAATGCACTAAACCGAGCAATTAAGAAAAATGATTTAATTTTGTTAAAAGCATCACGAGGGATACAGATTGATTCAATTATCCCATACTTAATGAAGTAATCACTAAACTAACAGAGCACTTTAGTTCAACAAATTAAGGAGCAGTATCGCCGGCGGCGACTGCTCCATTTTTTTATTACGCTAATAGGCTTTTGATGATCTTGTAGTGCTCATGCCTACCAAATTGGCCAAAAGAGCCAGTCCAGAGAACAACTTACCATCGATTGCCGTCGTTTGCCCTCCAAAGCCTTATCGTCGAGCAGATGGTTCCTCATAGCTGTGCAAGCCGGCGTCGCGCAAAGTTCTTCCGACAAAGCCCAACTCCCGACGTGCAGCGGCATCGTTGACGGTGAACTCACGCCCAATCATGCGTATCATCGAGCGTGAGATCGGCGGATCGCCGTCTTTCCGCGTGACGCCCCAGATCGTGTCGAACAGCCGGCCAATGGCAGAGGCGAGCCAGTAGGGCATCGAACGCAGTTTATCGATGGACAGGCCCTTCAAGTTCGCAAGCGAGGCGACGAACTCACGGAAAGTCTGCCCATCCTGGTCTTTGATGAAGAAGGCATGGCCGCCTTCTCCGCGTTCAAGAGCGCATTGTATGGCTTCAACTACATTGTCCACATGGCAGGTTGAAAAAGGGTAATCGCCGCGGTCGATGAACGCGAACTGTCCAGATTTGACTGCTTCGGGAAGCGCTCGGCTAAACGGATCACCTGGCCCCCAGATAGCCGGTGGGCGAAGCGCGATCGTGCGAAAGCCGGGTTTGTTGGCTGCCAGAACCAATGAATCGGCCCGTGCCTTGCTCGCCAGGTAGGCGGAGAAGTGGTTCGGGAAAGTCGGCGCGCTTTCATCGGCGTCGCGGATGAGCGTACCGCCGTTATCCATGTGGATCCCCGCCGCGCTGATGTAGACGAATGTCTTCGCACGGGCGGACTCGGCTGCCTTCAGCAAGGCTACGGTGCCATCGACGTTGGTACGGAAGAAGGGTTCGCGAGGCCCTGAAAAGCGGAAAAGGGCGGCCGCATGCACAACTGCATCGATCATCGGTAACACGATTGGCGTGCTGCTTTCGAGATCGGCATCAACCGGCGTCGCACCCATGGCCTTGAGTTTGGCGTGAGATGATACAGAGCGTGTGAGGGCGAAAATCTGGTGACCATCCTCCACGAGCTTCGGGATCAGGCGGCCGCCGAGCAGGCCGGTGCCTCCCGTGACGAGAATTTTCAATGTGATCATCCTTTCGGTTCGGAATTCAGGATAGTCCGCATGGCGCCGCCGCGGATTTGCTCAAGAACCGCAGAAGTGGGTGGTTCCACCTTGCGTAGCCGATCTGTGACGTGAAAGCAGGGATGCAGCATTCGCAGACGCCCACTAGCGTCAACAGACTCGCCTCCCGTCAAAATCAGACTAATGCCGAACAATCGATCATCGTAAATGGAGTTCAGCCTCCATGGGATTTTCCTTCTCTCCATCCTTTGATTATTTATCTAGCGATCTTAGCGAAGTGCTCCAGCGTACGAACTAATTGGGCTGTATAAGACATTTCGTTATCGTACCAAGCTGCGGCTTTCACCAATTGCTGGTCACCGACTGTCAGAACTTTCGTCTGCGTGGCGTCGAAGAGCGAACCGAATGTGATGCCTTTGATATCGGAAGATACAATTTCGTCTTCCGTGTAGCCGAAAGTTTCTGGATCGGAAGCTTCTTTCATAGCAGCGTTAACTTGCTCAACCGTTACCTTGGTATTCAAAACGGCAACGAGTTCAGTCACGGAACCTGTTGGTACAGGTACACGTTGAGATGCCCCATCCAGTTTGCCCTTCAGTTCCGGAAGAACCAGACCAATGGCTTTTGCGGCACCGGTGGAGTAGGGAACGATGTTCTCCGCTGAGGCGCGCGCAGCTCGGAAATCGCCTTTTGGATCCGGAGCGTCAAGCGTGTTTTGGTTACCCGTGTAAGCGTGAACGGTCGTCATCAGCCCGGATTGGATACCAAACTTGTCGTGCAGAGCTTTAGCCATAGGGGCCAGGCAGTTGGTTGTGCAGGAAGCGCCGGAAATGACGGTTTCCGTTCCGTCCAGTGTGTCATGGTTCACGTTGTATACGATCGTTTTCATGTCGCCTGTAGCAGGGGCGGAAATGACGACTTTCTTCGCTCCGCCTTTCAGGTGAAGCTCGGCCTTTTCTTTCGTGGTGAAGAAGCCTGTACATTCGAGAACAATATCAACGCCAAGCTCTCCCCAAGGAAGCTCTTCAGGATTGCGCTTAGCTAAAACCTTAACCTCTTTGCCGTTTACTTTGAAGGTTCCGTCATGGACTTCAATGTCACCGTGAAAAGTGCCTTGCGTCGTATCATATTTGAGCAGATGAGCTAACATTTTAGCGTTCGTAAGGTCGTTAATCGCTACAACCTCGACGCCTTCCACATCTTGAATTCGGCGAAAAGCGATTCGTCCGATTCGTCCAAAACCGTTTATACCTACTTTTACAGTCATTGAAAAATCCCCCTATAAGTTTTATTTATTCCAATAAGCGATGCCAGTGATGAAATAAAAATGGGCCAGCGCTATTTCATTCTAGAATGGCCTGTTGTATAATGTGAAAAGAGACCGATCGGTATCTTTATATTAGCATGATATTAGTGAATTGCAAGACGAATTGAGTAATTCATTTAAAACAAATGAAATAATAAAAGGTTCATACGGAGGAGCTCATGAAAAAAGGGGACAGAACACGGGAACATATCATTATGAAATCGGCTGAAATTTTTAACCAGAGAGGATATGCCGGTACATCGCTAAACGATATTATTGCCGACACAGGAATTAAGAAGGGGGGCATCTATCGACATTTTGCCAGTAAAGACGAGATAGCGCTTGAAGCCTACAATTATGCTGCCAGTATGGTCGGCAGAAAATTTTCTGAAGCGGTCGATCAAGAGCAGTCTGCGTCAGGAAAGTTGGTTGCTTTTTTTCGTGTCTATGAGAATGTCGTCAACGATCCACCATTTATTGGCGGATGTCCCATGCAGAATACAGCTGTAGAAAGTGACGATACTCATTTGGAGCTTTGTGGTCAGGCAAGGCAAGGGCTGCATAGCTTCTTGGATATGATGAAAAGTATTATTCGTGACGGCATTCAAGCTGGGGAGTTTAGGGAGGATCTGGATGTGGATGCGCTAGCATCATTTGCATTTTCCTTGTTGGAGGGAGGGATTTTACTCAGCAAGTTGGATGGGGATAACAAGCACATGCTAATGAATAAAAAAATCTTCTCGTCCTATTTGCAGCAATGCTGCTTAAAGACCTGTTAATCTGGTGTACTGGCACATCGAAATGGAGCTGGGCATCATCGATGACAACTCAAGTTCAGAATTTTGACTTTCGATGGATCTTTACTTGAACGTTTAGAGGAGAAGGCTTGACCACGATTGCAAGGCTATACGTCGAATATATAATAAATTTTAAATATCAGGTTTTGTAATATTTCAACTGCATTTCTCACAAATTTGGGGAAATGCCAACTTACTATGTGAAAAGGTTCTCTTTTTATTCACGAAGGAGCAAATCATTCTGTTAGCCCCCGAAGGTCGTAAAGTTTAACGTCTAAACCTGATGTTTCAATTTTTCATTTTGTGGAAAGGAACAGCGTTGGAGGGAGGAAGTAAATATGGGTATCGATACGTACTATGGAGTAAACTGGTGACTGAAATGACACTAGGATTTCACGCTATTTTCGCGACACTTGGCGTGGGTATCCCTTTACTGATTTCACTCGCCGAGTTTATCGGTATTCGTAAGAAAGATCTTTACTATATTCTAATGGCAAAGAGGTGGTCACGAGGGTTCGTTATCTCTGTTGCAGTAGGCGTAGTCACAGGAACAGCAATTTCGTTACAACTCTCCTTGGTATGGCCCAATTTCATGAAACTTGCGGGAAATGTTATTGCGCTTCCATTGTTTATGGAATGTTCGCCTTCTTTTTTGAAGCCATTTTCCTAGGGATTTACCTTTACACGTGGGAACGGTTTAAAAACCCGATGATGCATTGGTTACTAACGATTCCTATTGTCGTTGGTGCAGGGATGTCAGCAGTATTTATCACGATGGTAAACGGATTTATGAATCAACCAGGGGGATTTACGTTTGAATGAGGACAATTCACAGCCGTTGACCCCGTTCAAGCAATGCTGAGTACGGCAACATTCTCCAAGGTGTTTCATGTATTAAGTTCGGCCTATTTAACAGGAGCTGCTCTGCTGGCAGGGTTTTGGTAGGGAACTTTATAAGGGGACTTAAGCTACAAGCAGTTTCGCTGTTGTAATAATTACTGTACAAAAAAAGACGCTACAAAAGTCGGTTGATAAATATGTCAAAAATTGAGTATGTATAATACGCCAGAACGGAAGCCAGCCATTGTCGCGGGACAAGAACATTATTCCATTCAAGTCGCTATTATAGCGGCTTTTTCTGTTTTAAGTAACCAAGTTCTTGTCCCAAGCTAAGGACAAGAACTTGGTTACTTTGCCGAAAAAGACAAGAACATTGTGTCATTTCGGATTAGAATGCTATCTAATATTATCATGACAGAACTGATGTGGTGAGATAGAAGCACATAATGCACTTAATTAACGATCTTTGTATAGAAAACAGGTTTCTTTGGCTGTAGGCAAGAACTGAAGCAATTTTTGCCCCAAATCTGGGATACAGATCGAAATGATTTCATACCTTCCTCGCTGTATATTATCCTTTATGTTAGACGTAAAGTAGGTACGCTCCATTCCTAGTGAGAGGTGGGTAAAGGAGCGTACCTAGCTCTTGTTAAAGTTTACTTGGATTCAATTCGACCGATTGGATTTGTATCTTCTGACAAAGACTTTTGAACTGCCAACCAGCTGTCATGTTCAATATCGAGCGAATGACAAAGATAAGCCCATGAGACCAGCTGAATTAAGGCTACATGTTCTGGATTTTCATCTGTTGTTTCCGTAACCTCATAACCTGGGATTCCGCCAAGTGAGTGCTCTGCACCGAATAGGGTGAGCAGGCTCTCGGCTCCCGGGCTTAAGAAGTAGGGGTCAGACATCCATTCCGGACCGCGGACGGTCAACTGATACTTTTGCGGGGTGTAGTCCTGGTCCCCGACGATCACAAGCGTGGGCGTGGTCATGTGCGTGAAGCTCACGTTCAAGTGCGGCATATTCTCGGCCGCGAATGGTGTCAGGTTGTCTCCACCTTGTCCAGCGGTGGCGAACAGCACGCCCGCTTTGATACGCGAGTCGGACAGGTCCACGTCCTTCTTAGTTTCTGGGTCGAGGACTCGCAATCCCAAGAGGTTGCCCGCCGTTTGGCCGCCGAAGGAATGTCCGGCTGCTGCTATTCGGCTTCGGTCAGTGCGTCCACTGAGGCCCGGTACGGCAGATTCAATAAGGTCTAAATTATCGAGGATTCGCTTCATGTCCTCGACTCGGTAACGCCAAATCCGTGGTTTACGAGGATCGTCATGAGTAAGGCCAACAGTTCTTGAATCGAGGAACGTAGGTTGAATGACCACGAAACCGTGAGCAGCCCAGAAGTCGGTCAAAGGGCTATAGCCGTCAAGCGAAGATCCATTACCGTGTGCGAAAAGAATAATTGGCAAATTACCTCCAGTTGTTGGGGCGGATATTTTCACTAACAAATCCTCACCACGACCTGGGGCTTTTAGTGCTATCGACTTCACAGAGACGATGGTAGAGGGAACGCTCATATTGATTTTCATATTAAATATTCCTTCCTTTCTCTTTAAACAATTAGTATTTATGAGTTCGCCTTTGTTCTGCTACAACAGAACATAAGTGGAACGTTGTTCCTATTATATTCGGAACATAGTTCCATTTGCAAGATATTTATTAAACTTCCCTGAAAGACTTGATGGACAATGAGCTTATAACACCTGAGTTATGTAATGTGAGGGGATTCTACAGGCCCTGTTTCAATGTCCAATTTGAATATGGAATACTCTTTAGTTTGAAGCTATGATTATGTCTTGTTAATATTAAGAATAGAACAGTAGCTAAATTCCATTGACATAATGTAGAATTAACTTATGGGGGATATAACTTATATGAACGACAAAACGGAAGATCGCAGTGAGGGATTGGAACCTCGTCAGCAGACAGTTCGAAGCGTACGTGCCGATGCACAACGCAACATTAATGCTTTGCTTCAATCAGCAATGACAGTGTTCGCAACTTCGGGGGTAGACGCTCCAGTTCGTGAGATTGCGGATATGGCTGGCGTAGGGGTAGGCACTGTTTACCGTCATTTTCCACAACGGTCAGACTTAATTGAAGCTGTTTTTCGTCAGGAGATCGATGCTTGTGCAGATGCTGCAGTAGACTTAGCTGATAAATATAAACCTGTTGAGGCACTGGAGCGATGGATGTTGCGTTACTTGGAGTTCATAGCAACTAAACGCGGACTCGCTGCAGCTCTACATTCTAGTGATCCGGCATACGAATCCTTACCTATTTGCTTTGTAGAGGAATTAAGTCCAGTTCTGAAGACTTTGATTGAAAAAGCAACAGCTGCAGAAGAAGTACGTACCAAGATTACACCAGATGAATTGTTGTGGGCGGTAGCAAGCCTATGTACGGCAGTAGACAATGGTGATATAGAACATGCAAAAAATATTGTTTCTCTTCTTGTAGATGGGTTGCGTTACCGTGCGAACCGTTAACACTTTGACAGAATCCTTTCTTTTTTTGTGATGAAGTGATCAGAAGCGCACTAGTAAACACCTTTGGTTGGAATGTTTACTAGTGGGCTTTTTGAAGGGGATATCGAGAGCTTCGGTATGTAGTAATATAAAAATTTGTCCAGGGACAAGAACATGGTCCCATTGAAGTCGCTATTTTAGCGGCTTTTTTATTTTATCGGTACAAGTTCTAGTCCCAAGCCAAGGACAAGAACTTGTACCGATTGCCGATTAGATGTATATCTAAATAAGAAGCACATGTTATTCGATTCTCAAAAGTACCATAGTACGAAAATCGCCTGAGCAAGTACTTCGGCACTGTTCTGAATAAGACGCATCGTCGTTCAAACCAAGGATCGTCCCAGTATTTACTCGTTATAAGTTTGAGACACGGTCACCGAATATGACATGCTGACATATCCGTACATAGCCATGCATATATATCCCCGACAATGTAGATATGGGGGGCGGATCAATGGACGGTAACAAAGCTAACAATCACGCAAACGGTGGAAACTGGCAGGGAGGCAACGTACAATCACAATGGCATGCTAAGCAGTCGCCGGAACACCATTCACAGACAGTAGGAGAACGGGGACCGATTTTGGAACAGGACAGCATGCTGCATGAAACACTTGAAACCTTTGTCCACGAAAAGATATTAGAGCGCCCGGTACACGTAAAGGGATTTGGAGCCTTGGGTTATTTTGAAACCCTTCACTCGATGGCCGCTTATACGAACCTGTGCTTCTTACAGCAGCCGGGAAAACGGGTACCCGTTACCGTGCGTTTCTCACTTGCGGTCAGCAACAAAGGGACACCCGATACATCCCGCAACGTGCGTGGATTCTCGACGAAATTTTATACCGAGCAAGGCGTTTTCGACCTGCTCTGTAATCATATCCCTGTATTCCTCGTACGAGACCCGATCCGGTTTCCTGAGTCAATTCATGCTTTTCTGCCATCACCCGTTAACAATCTCATCGATCCGAATCGATTCTGGGGTTTCGTTGCTAGAGCACCAGAGGCAACCCATTTCGTTGTACGACTATACTCGGACGAAGGGACGCTCAAGAGTCTCCGCCATACGCCAGGGCACAGTGTTAACACCTATGTTTGGAGAAATGCACAAAACGAACGCTTCTACGTCAAATATCGCTGGATTCCGCTTGCTGGAGAGCAATATATCGATGCGGAAGAAGCGGCTCGTTTGGCCAGCGAGAACCCCGATTATTCGGGTAAAGATCTATATGACACGATCGCCCAAGGTACACCAGTCCAATATGGGCTATATGTGCAGTTGATGAACCCACAGGATGAGGCAATGCTGTCGTTCGATCCGTTGGATGACACGAAAGTGTGGGATGTATGTCATTTCCCGCTGCTGCCAGTTGGTCGACTCGTCTTGGATACGAACCCTACGAATTATCAGGAGCAGGTCGAGAAGCTGGCATTCTCCCCGTCCAATCTTCTGGATGGTGCTGAGCTGTCCGATGATAAAATGCTGCAAGGCCGTAGCAATATTTATTGGGATTCACAGCGGCATCGCCTTGGATCGGATTTTCGCAAAATTCCGATTAACCATCAAGCAAACTGGTCACCTACGGATCAGGTAACGAACGGGGAAGGGCGCTATGTAGCCGGCCGGCTCGTTCGATCCGATATTTCGAAGGCCGATAATTTCACGCAAGCGGGACAATTCTACCAATCGCTAACACAAGTTCAGCAGGATCATCTTGTTCAGAACCTCGCTGATGACTTATCGGCGGCTTCTCATGAGATCCAGAGGATTGTGTTAGGCTATTTATTCGAGGCTGATGCAACATTAGCCGAAAGGGTAGCACGCCAGATCGCCGCACCGAAGAAGGGATGATTCATATAATTTATATGAAGTAGAAGAATGAGGACGATCAAATGTCGGGGTTCAAGAACATATTCCCATTAAAAGTCACTATTTGGTCAAACCCTGTCAAGTAGACAGTATAAAATGCAAACATTTAAGCTGCGGCCGTTTCTCGGTATTCACCGTGGAACGGTTGTTTTGTTTCTTCTGGAATCGGTCCAGGTTGTAGAACTGAATATATTCGCTTAGCTTACTTGGTTTTCAACCTCTGCTTTATTTCATTCAGGTGCATTTACTCGGTCTTTAAATGTGTGGCTTTTCTTTTCCAAGCTCGACCCTGTGCCAAATGAATAGGGCGGGGCGGCACGACAATTGTCGAGGGACAAGAACATATTCCCATTGAAGTCGCTATTTTAGCGGCTTTTTAATTTTATCGGTACAAGTTCGTGTCCCGAGCCGAAGTCAAGAACTTGTACCGATTACCGTATTGGACAAGAACCTGTTCCTATTACCGATTAGTCGTGTATCTAATCGGTATGGTGTCGCAAACAAGAAATTGTTCCATTCACCAATCTGAGGACAAGAACTTAGTCCGATTACCGAATAGGCATATATTTAATTATTTTTTCTTTTGTAAATCTAATGGGCAAAATAGTATTAATATCCAGTCCAATATTAAGAAAATACAAATACGAGTGGTCAGTGATACGAACCAAAAAAGTAATGTGATGCTCTAGAAAGAGTGCACAGAATCTATAGGATTTAATAAATATACCCGGGTGATATTGATATTTTGTGTTTTTACCCGTGTATATTCATCATAAAAGAGCTGTAAAGAAGGAGGGTATATATCTATGTCACTATCAACGAAATGATCTAGTAAAGCAGGTCCATTGGTTCAAGCAAAATACTGCGTCGGCAACCCGATTATAATGACATGGAATACGGCAGCAAATGTTGAGATCGACGGGGGGGTGATGCTGTAGACTTGGTATGGGCGATTTGTGTCCGCGTACGAGTAAACGCTGCATTAAAAAAAGACCTACACCAATGTTGTAGGTCTTTTTTTCACCATTTCAAGGTAGAGCTGTTACTTCATTGGTAATATTGATGAGCGTATAAGTGCTTCGCCGTTGTCAGGCCTTCGCGATGCTGACGACACCTTCATTGATATTCCATTGGGACTGCTGCATGATTTTTTTTGCTAAGGCAGTATCCCTTTGCGCAAGGGCTTGAAAAATAGCTTCGTTCAAGGAGTGCTTGCGTGTCGGGGCTGCGCGACAATGTGTTGCCGCCGATGGTGTCGAACACGACATCGACTCCGCGGCCGCCCGTTTATCGCATGATGGCGTCGACATTTTTCGGAAGAAACGAGTGTCTATTATATTGAAGAGGCAGCCTTTGCTACAGGCAAACATGATCATCCGAACAGCGCTGTTGGCATGGGTAATGCTAGCACCTTAAGGAGTTTGTAGCTATGGAACTATAGTGGTCAGGAGAGCCTAACCTCGGCAAGCGCTTCCGTACGGAGTCATCTCATTGCGTTTGCCTCGGAAGAATCCCGTTTGAACCGGGGTAAATCGATTGATTTAAAGGAATAAGCAAAAGAAATAATGGCTGCACAAGAAGTTACCGAGCAGCAAAAGATATTAAGCAAAGATTTAGTAGCGATTGCTTCCGGGAATGGGGGAAGCAATCGCTATGTTTTTTTGCGGATATTTTTATTTTTTGTCCGCCACATGTGTACAAAAAATAAAAAAGATGATACATTGAAATTAGTTTAATTCCTTTTATAACAGGGTTTTTTGGAGAATACTATGTCTCCTGTACGAGGACATACGTATATCGAGGAGGGAATGGAATGTCAAGTCAAGCATTGGACCAATTTTTAAGTTCGAACATCGAAGATCTAAAGACTAAAGGTCTATATAACGTCATCGATACGCTGCAGGGTGCAAATGGTCCTGTTATTCGTATCGACGGAAAGTCCCTAATCAATCTGTCTTCCAATAACTATTTGGGACTGGCAACAGATTACCGCCTGATTGATGCTTCAGTTAAGGCGTCGCAGACATACGGGGCAGGCGCAGGGGCTGTAAGAACAATTAATGGTACGATGGATCTTCATATTGAGCTTGAAGAAAAACTGGCCCGTTTCAAAAAAACGGAAGCCGTTATCGTGTATCAATCGGGATTTAACTGCAATATGGCTGCTATATCCGCGGTAATGGACCAGCATGATGCGATTTTATCAGATGAGCTGAACCACGCTTCGATTATTGATGGCTGCCGCCTGTCGAGAGCCAAGGTGATTCGCTTTAAGCATTCGGATATGAATGATTTAAGACAGCAGGCGAAAGATGCCAAGGAATCCGGTCAGTACCATAAAATTATGGTCATCACCGACGGGGTTTTCTCCATGGATGGTGATATAGCAAAGCTGCCCGAAATCGTGAAAATAGCAGAAGAATTCGATCTGATTACTTATGTGGATGATGCCCACGGTTCGGGCGTTCTCGGAGCAGGTGCGGGAACCGTGAAGCATTTTGGATTGTCCGACCGCATTGACTTTCAAATTGGTACTCTTTCCAAGGCGATCGGCGTTGTCGGCGGTTATGTGGCGGGTAAAAAACAACTGATCGAATGGTTGAAGCTGAGAAGCCGTCCGTTTCTGTTCTCGACATCGCTACCTCCGGCTGCAATCGCTTCTTGCAGCGCTTCTGTCGACATTTTGATGAATGACAAAGAGCTGATCGAGAAGCTGTGGGAGAACGGCAATGATTTGAAAAATGGCTTGAGCCGGCTTGGATATGATGTAGGCCAAAGCGAAACGCCGATCACACCTTGTATCATTGGCGATGAAGTAACCACCCAACAGTTCAGCAAACGGCTCTATGAAGAAGGCATTTACGCCAAGGCAATCCTGTTTCCGACGGTTCCGAAAGGAACCGGAAGAATACGCAACATGCCGACAGCTGCCCATACCAAGGAGATGCTCGACCAGGTGATCTCCGTTTATGAGAAAGTTGGCAAGGAAATGAAACTGATTTAGCTGCATTCGCGGGAGTATATTTCGGGAGGAATGTCTTATGAACAAGATTTTGGTGACCGGAGCACTGGGCCAAATCGGTTCTGAGTTAGTTGTTAAATTACGTGAAATTTATGGTGCGGATCACGTCGTTGCTACGGATCTCAGGTCATCAGCCCACGAAATTACCCGATCCGGGCCATTCGAGCTGCTGGACGTGACGAATGATAAGGCGATGTTCGAAATCGCCAGGCGGTACGAAGTTGATACCGTCATCCATTTGGCTGCGCTGCTGTCGGCTACCGCAGAGGAGAAACCGCTGCTTGCCTGGAATTTGAATATGGGCGGATTGATGAATGCACTTGAAATATCCAGGGAGCTCGGCTGCCAATTTTTCACTCCAAGCTCGATTGGATCTTTTGGTCCTTCGACTCCGAAAGACAATACCCCGCAGGATACGATCCAGAGGCCCAATACGATGTACGGCGTGAACAAAGTGTCCGGCGAACTGCTTTGTGATTATTATTTTCACAAATACGGCCTGGATACTAGGGGGCTGCGATTCCCGGGTTTGATATCTTATATGACGCCTCCCGGCGGAGGAACGACGGATTACGCGGTGGAAATTTATTACGCAGCCGTGACGGCTGGCCGGTATACATCTTATATCGCCAAGGACTCAAACATGGACATGATGTATATGCCGGATGCCCTGAACGCTATCATCGAATTGATGGAAGCGGATTCTTCCCGGTTGATGCACCGAAATTCATTTAATGTCACCGCAATGAGCGTGGATCCGGAGGCGATCGCTGCAGCGATTCGGGATGAGTTTCCCGGCTTTATCCTCGATTATGACGTTGATCCGAAGAGACAGGCGATTGCCGATAGCTGGCCGCATTCCATTGATGCGACGGCAGCGAAAACAGAATGGGGATTTCATGCCCGCTACGACCTGAAGGCCATGACGAAGGATATGCTTTCACAGCTAAGCGAGAGACAAATGCTTCGCAAGGCTTAAGTTATTATGAATTCGCTGTGCAAAGCGAGTAGAAATACAAAAGAAGCTGCATCAAGAGGTTTAGCGTTACCCGGACCTTTGGTTGCAGCTTCTTTTTTCATCCTCCAGCCCAGACAATTCCGTGGGCTGTGGCTTATCAGATAAAGAAAACGGCATAAAGCTTCGTCTGTCATTTGAGCGAAATCCGTGCCTTTAGGAAAGAATTCTCGCAAAAGACCATTGGCATTCTCATTTGAGCCTGTTGCCAGGAGGAAAGGCTTCTTCGTGTGGACAAGAACTTGTAATCGATTGTCGAGGTGTCGAGGTTTGCAACAGGACAGACCGAGGTATGCAAAATTAAAACACAGAAGTGAAAGGGAGCCATTTATTTCAGAACACGCACGATTTGTCGAGGGACAAGAACATACTCCCATTGAAGTCGCTAATTTAGCGGATTTTTTATTTTATCGGTACAAGTTCGTGTCCCATATTCCTAATAGACCACTAGCATTGGTGGAAATTCCCTGAATGGTGAACAAAATCCGAATTTTGCTTCACCCTCTTGCAACTTCTCTCTAGCACATTTCAAGACCTTAATATGGAGTAAGACTGAGCATGATCTTCATATACAAAGTAAATGAAATCGTTAACGAAATGTAAAGCAATGCAGATATATGTCAAATTTTTAATAGGCGCTTTCATTGCGTTGACCCTGCCCTCAAAGTCTCTTATATTTACTCCCGACACAACAACTCAGAACGGTGGTGGGATGATTTTGTTCAACGATAAAGGAAAGAAAATGCTTGCTATACTTACGCTTATACCACTGGCTACGGGCCTTGTAATGGGAGCTTTCCCTGCTGCGGTAACTTATGCGGATGCGGGAGATAACACACCAACCAACAGCTCGGCAACAGGTTCATGGCAAACGGGAGATCTGCATGTACATACGTTTGAGTCCGATGATGCGCAGAATTCGTTGGAAAATGTACTCGACGCGGGACTGACGAAGTATGGTCTGGACTGGATCGCGCTTACGGATCATTTGCGGTTATCCAAGCGGGATCACAACGGAGCAGACATTCCAGGTGGATCGATTCCGATGTCCAAAGGGATGAACGAATATCAGGTGCCACAGATCAAAGCACTTCAGGGAGCAGGCAAATACGCAGGCAAGACAATTTTCTCCGGTTTCGAATGGGACATGCCGACGCACGAACATGTTGGGGTTGGGATTCTTACGGATGAACCGAATTCGACCGAGGCGCTGGAAGCTGCAAACGAATTTGAATATCGTTTTACCAATCGCGCAGCGAACCTGTTCAATGCGGCTGATGTAGCGAATTGGGATCTGTCGGGGGGACGTGCCTATACGACTCATAAGGATGCACTGGCTGCTATCAATTGGCTGGCAACCAAGTATCCAACGACGAGTTATGCGATGATCAATCACCCTTCACGGGGCAAAAACAAATATACCATCGCGGACTTCCGTGAATTCAACGATCTGGCCCCACAAGTCGTATTCGGTATCGAAGGTATGCTGGGGAACCAGATGGAACCGGATCGTGGCGGGTATAATACAACATACAACGTAGCCGATCCAATTGCAGATGATGGATACAAATACCGTACATACGGCGGTGTGGACTATATGGTCGCCAAGGTGGGCGGTCTGTGGGATGCATTGTTGGGAGAAGGGCGTCACTTCTGGAACTATGGCAATTCGGATTACCATTTCAAGACGATTGACACGAATTCCAGCGGTTATTTTCCGGGCGAATATGCCAAGACCTATTCGTGGGTTGATGGTACAGGAATGCAAGCCGTGCTGGAAGGACTGCGTTCGGGGAAATCATTTTCCGTATTCGGTGATCTGATCAACGCACTGGACTTCACGGCTTCCGGCGCGGGTAATCAGGCTGAAATGGGCGGAGACCTGGGTGTGACCCAAGGTGACGAAGTGGAACTGAAAATCCGTTTCAAGAGTCCAACCACAAGCAACAATTATGAAAAACCAATCAACAGCGGCACGTCCGCTGGACAAGTACCGGTGGTCGATCATGTCGATCTCATCGCGGGAGATGTGACAGGCAAGGCCGAGAAGGGCACAGCCGCATATAACAAAGACACCAACGACTCCACCCAAGTGCTGGCTACCTTCACGTCCAACGATTGGACGACAGACGCCGAAGGTTACAATGTTATTACGTACAAGATCAGAGCCACAGACCAGGATAAGTATTTCCGTCTGCGCGGTACGAATCTGGGTATGAACGTTACAGGTGAAACCGTAAATGGTGAACCACAGCTTGATCCGAAAATTACAACAGCTGATGCAACGACTCGCTTCAATGAGATCAATGACAAGAACTATGGCGATCTGTGGTTCTACTCCAATCCAATCTTCATGAGTGCCACACCTTACAGTGATGCACAGGCGGTAACGGATACGCTTCAAGCGATTGATCTGGGCGATCTGAACGCGGTCACTTCCGACCTTACCCTTCCTGTTGAAGGAAAACATGGAGCCACGATTAGCTGGTCCAGCTCCAACCCGGAATTGATGGATGAACAGGGCAAACTTCTTACACAGCCTGAGAATAATGAGCGACTGGAATTGACAGCAACGGTACAACGTGGCAGCGAAACGGATACCAGAACGTTCACTGTCATTGTGGAAGGAACAAATAATCAGGTATTGGTGTTAAAAAGCAACATGACCACCGCTGACGGCCAGCCGTATCATACGGATACATGGACAAACCAGTCCGTAACGGTTAGTGTAACCAGCGCAGTATACGCGCCTGCCACTTCGGCGACGATCGAGCTGTCTCTTGATGGAGGTCAGACGTACAAGCCGTATTCAGAGAATACACCTTTGGAGGTAACCGAGCCTGGAGAGCATAAGCTGTTATTCAGAGCGACAAACGATCTGAGCGAAACGTATACTTTACCTTTGGTGGTCAAAATAGACCGCGAAATCCCTGTCATCACCCTGCAAGGCAGCAGCCAGATGACATTAACCGTGGGAGATACGTATAACGAGCCCGGAGCACAGGCTACCGATAATGTGGGCATCAGTGGTTCCGTGCAGATTGACGGCACAGTGAACACACAAGCAGCGGGGATCTACACCCTTCATTATAACGTGAAAGATATTGCCGGCAATGCTGCACAGGAAGTCACACGTACGGTTACCGTACAAGCCCGCTCAGGCAATGATGGCGGGGGTTCAGGTGGAGGTAATGGAGGCAGCTCTGGTGGGAATTCTGGAGGAAGCACACCAAGTGTGCCAACAACGCCTACCGTTCCAACCACACCAACTAACCCGGATGCGGGCTCAGAATCAACTACTGAAGTGAAAGTAGAAGTAGGAGCGAATCAGCCTGTACAAACGGGTCTCAAAGACGTCGTGCAATTCAACGCTCCGGCTGGAGCCATTGGGGAAAAAGATACGTTGCAACTGTCTGTTGTATCTCAGGAACAATTGCAGAATGCAGCTTCGCTGAACGTACTGGGTCAAGCGGTACAAATCAGCCGTACTGGCGGACGGACATTGAATGAGCAGGCAGCACTTAGCTTGCAATATGACGCTTCTAAGCTGCCCCAAGGAATGCAGCCAGCAATCTACTATTATAATGAAGCTCGTCAGAGCTGGGTATTTGTCGGCGGGAAGACAGACGCAGCAGGAACGGTGACGACGAATGTGAATCATCTGGGAACCTTCGTGGTGTCCAGTTACGTACCAGCCAATCTGTCCGATCTGAACGGTCACTGGGCATCCGACTATGCAGATCGTTTGATTGGCATGGACGTTATCCAGGGATATACAGATGGTACATTCCAACCATCCAAGAAGATTACACGGGCAGAGTTTGTTACGTTGATCAGTAAGGCACTGGCTTTGAAGTCTGTTCAGTCGGATACGACGTTTGCAGATCAAGGCAGTCTGCCAGACTGGGCGAAGAGTGACATTGCCGCAGCTGTGCAAGCCGGAATCGTGAAGGGCTATGGAGACAACACGTTCAAGCCTAATCAGACGATCACTCGTGCCGAGATGGCTGTGATGATGGCGAATGCATTGAAAACAAGTGCAGATGCACAGGCGGGAGCGAGTGGGGATGCTGTAAAACCAAGCTTCACTGACGCATCGCAAACTCCGTCTTGGGCACAAGAGGCACTGAATGCAGCCGTTCAGGCCAAGATTTTGAACGGATATACGGACAATACGGTTCGTGCGGGGAATATGACGACCCGGGCGGAAGCCGCGGCAATGATCTATAAATTGTTAATCGCATTGTACGTGTAATCGCACAAAATAATGAAGCAAAGCAAGGGCCGTCCCGAGAGGGGTGGCCTTTGCTGCCGTTAAGGTTTAAATTGAAGAATACAGGTCAATACAAACTTGGGAAGTGGTTCTGTACAATCTGTTAAAAGCCAGTACAATTGAACCTGTGAGATCATAAGAAGCGTGGTTCAAAATGGTATGAAAACAAAACACAAATAGATGAAATGAAGCGAGGTATTCACTGATGACCAATACGAATGGAACGCGCAAAGTTGAAGGCTATCTAAAGAAATTAAAAACGTGGAAGGAGGAATCCACGAAACTGAGAGAGATTATCCTGGATTGTGAACTGACTGAGGATATGAAATGGATGCATCCTTGTTACATGCTGAATGGGAAAAACATCGTTGTAATCCACGGATTTAAAGAGTACGTTGCCGTTCTTTTTTTCAAAGGTGCCCTGTTAAAGGACACGCATGGTATCCTGGTTCAGCAAACGGAGAATGTACAGGCTGCTCGCCAGATTCGCTTTACCAATATGGAGCAGATTGTGGAGCAGGAAGACATTTTGAAAGCCTACATCCAGGAAGCTATTGAAGTGGAACAGGCTGGTTTGCAAGTGGAAATGAAAAAGACGGCCGAATATACCATTCCTGAAGAACTTCAGCAGCAATTTGATGAGAACCCTGCCTTCCAGGCTGCATTTGAAGACTTGACACCTGGGCGGCAGCGAGCATATCTTTATTATTTCTCACAACCCAAGCAATCCAAGACGAAAGTGTCACGAATTGAGAAGTATATGCAGCCGATCCTGGAGGGCAAGGGATTGAATGATTAATTCTACAGCCAAAAGATCGGGATAAATAATGCAGGCAGCAGATAGATAAGAAATCAGCTGAGAAGAAGACTAGGACTTCGATCACCAAAAGAATGAACGCTGAGAAGATGATGCCGATCCCGAAGGTGGATGCCAGAATCAATGAGGTAATGCCAGAGAAGATCGTATTGATTTGCAAAAAGGTGTTGTCCCCCTGTAATGCACTTTGTAGTGGTCCCAAAATTGGGATCGATCCTACGCACAACAATGATATGGCAACAGTTAATCCTTCATTTAAGCCATTAGACGAGAATTTGGTCATGATGTTGGACAAGATGTTCTCGAAATTAATCAGTTGTCCAATGATCCCGCCTAAGGTATGGAAAATGATAAACATAATCTGATATTGGCTTGTGGAGATGCTGCTCATGGTTGTACTAATGCCTATGATGAGTGCGCTGATGCCAATAACCTGATTTAAAATGGACTTGTATCCGTTATTCATAAACTTTTTGGAGATGGCTCCAATGGTGCTTCCGCATATAATGGAAAAGCAATTGAATAATATGCCTAGTATAATTTCACTCCTGAATTCACCAAACTGAGTTTAGAACATCGTCGACTTCTTTGATTCTTGTGACAGATGGTGTTTGAATTAGATTTCCTTTGACCATAACCATTTGGATGTCCGATAAGGCCTCGATATGTTCCAGCGGATTTTGTTCCAGGATAATCAGATCAGCATATTTTCCGATATCCACCGTTCCTGTAACTTCGTCAACACCCAGGATCTTCGCATTGGTTCAGGTCACCATGTCGATGACCTGTTTGTTGTTCAGATTGGCCTGTCTCATGTAGTGGTCCATCTCTCTCCACATGTCATAGTGAGTCACGTATGGCATGGCGGTATCAGTGCCCATTCCTATGGTGATGTCGTTTTCGATCGCTTGCTTCACGCCTTTGAGCATGGAATCATAGACCAGTCTGGAGTTTTCTTTTACTGTTGCACTTACCTTTGTTACGCTGGTATCCAGTGATGCGGATGGATAAGCGGCTTGCAGGGTGGGGATGAGTGCGGTGTAACCACTTAGGGCATTTGGATTGTTCTTGTACAAATGAATGATTTCGTCGTCCATCTCCGAACCGTGCTTAATGGTATCGACGCCACCTTGTAACGCGACTCTTACACCTTCCGTGCTTTCCACATGGGCCGCCACCCGCAAACCGATCTTGTGGGCTTCATCGCAGATCGCTGCAACTTCGTCTACCGTCATCTGTAAACGGCCAGCTTCGCCCACCATTTTCGCATCCGTCACGCCACCCGTAACACAGATTTTGATCAGATCCACGCCATGTTTGACATTGATCCGTACATTTTTTCTGGCTTCCCACGGGGAGTCACCAACCAGAGCTAGGAATGGAGCACCATGTCCTCCCGTTACGCTAAGGAAAAATCCAGAGACAAGCAGATTGGGACCAACGAATTCATCGTTATTAATCTCATCCCGCAGCTGGACGTCGGTGTAAAAGAACTCCCCCACACTGCGCATCGTCGTCACACCCGCATGGAGTGCGGTCAGCGCGTTACGTTTCATACGTTTTTTCAAAACGTTTCTGCCAAACTTCGTGTTCAATATCCGATCATAGGCAAACTGCAACAAGCCTTCACTGACCGAGAGACTGAACGGTTTACCATCTGCAAAGAGGTGCACGTGGGCATTGATCAGCCCTGGCATCGCATATTTTCCTGAGAGGTCAATTGTTGTGTAGTGACTTGGGATATGTAGCTCATTATCTTGGCCGATATCCTGAATGAGTCCTTGTTCATTCACGAGAATGGTCATGTTTTTTTGCAGATTGCGGTTCAAATCTCCGTGGATCAGATTAACGTTTTTTAAAGCATATGCGGTGTTCATGTTGTGTTCCTCCTTAGAATGTAGATGTGGTGAGTAGATTAGGATTAAGATAGATAACTGATTCAATAATGAATTATAAATTCATTTTTAGATCAAAAAAATAGGCTGATCTATGATGAAGTTTTTTTTGCGTGCAAATCAAGTGGAGTTGATCTGATCTGCACGCTTTGCTTTCTCAGTATGGGCATGGGCAGTTATTCGTTCAAACTCTTCATGCCGTACAGTCTGTATACATACAACGCTTCGAATATTTGCTTGCGGCTGTCCTCACTCATATCCCGCTTCAACAGATCCAGGTTCATGTCGATTACATTGTGCGCGAGAATGTTCAGCAAGATCAAGTTCTCCTCGTTACCAATCTCATACCGTTTATATTGATTTTTCAGGTAGGCTTTTTTGGTTTCGATCATCAGCTCAACAAGTTCATTCTTGGCGTTGGTGTAGATCGTACCTTTATTCTTTTCAAATATGATGACGATCTGATTCCGATACTTCCGTAATACGTCCACCTGTTCCTGCAACAGAGCCGACTTTCGCTCGCTATCTGTTTCTTCGAACAACGTCTGATTATCAAAGTGAATCGTATCCACTAGCACATTTTTCAAATAATCCACCAGATCCGGCGGCACGACGGCGTAAAATAGTTCTTTCTTGTTCTTGAAATAAGTATAGATATTGCCCACGGAAATATTGATCTCATCCGCAATATCGCTCATCTTGGCATCCGCATAGCCTTTTTCAAAAAAGACCTTGAGCGCCGCGTATTCAATCTCTTTCCTGACTTCGTCTTTCTTGGCTTGCACCATCGGGAACGACTCCTTAATAGCGAATGGTTGGTTCGTTATTAGGATAGAACTTTTTGGAAGGGGTGTCAAATAAGAAAAAGTATTCTGAAGCTACGCGCATCCGTAATCAAGTATATTAAAACGAGGATTATCACCATCTTTATTATGTACATTATTTAATCAATCTTAAACATGAGAGGGAATTTTGACTAATAGTTTTTAATTTAGAGCTTCTACATTCTAAATATAGTTTTGAAAGTGCATTAAGGAACTTAGATACGTAGAAAAGTTAATAAAAGTTTTGTTGAGAAATTCGGAGATGATGGAAGCCGATTTGGACATCAATTTGTGATTATGGAGAGTTGAGATAAAGAGGAAACTTACTCGAAATAGTCTAATAGAAATATCTATGAAGCTGTTTAAAGTGACTACAGTGAACTCAATATACTTCCTTCAAAACGACTCTGAATAGAGATCTCTTTAATCGATCATCAAGGTTTTTAAGATTAAACAATCAGCGTTTTTATACGGATGAGATCTTGCTGAAGATGCTTTAATATAGTTACCGTTAGCCTTATTTGATAATAGACAGGAGGGGGAAAAACTGGCGGCAAAAGTCTTGGTGTCTGTGTTTTACCCATTAGGGTAGGTCAATACTTCCGTTAAAATCGCAAATTTCCCGGAAATATTGACAGATAAGGATTTTTATCATTATGATTTAATTGAATATCTTCTACCTTTTTTATAAGAGGTCATTTAAATTTATTCTTCGTCCTAAAGGCGGAATCTCTGGATCGATCCTAAACATAGTAGTCTGTGTTAAGGATTTAATTATATCTTCATATTTCCACCAGTCTCTATTCTCCTTCCAAAAAACATCATCTATTATACCTTCGGTGTTAATATATCTGAAAAATTTATTTTTTATATCTTTATAGATTAATTTAATTGAATATTTGGTGTGGAACATGGTAAAAATAGCGTTACTTTTTAGTTTGATAAATACTACAATTATCTCATTATTTAAAAAGTAAAACATTATTTCTCGTTGTTCAGAAGAATACGTTTTAATGAATTCTTTACTATTTAAATATGGTTGCTCAGTATATATAAACAGTTCCCTTTTATCAATTTCTGGAAATTCAATTAAAAGTTTCTCATAATCCTCTGAATATATAATTATTGGTAAATTGTATTTTGCTAAAGATAATTTACAGATATTCTTATCTGCGAAAATAACGTAACGGGTTCCTTTTGCTATTTCATCAAATATTAATTGGTACATATCACCAATAATTACAATCCAAAAAGAGCTTATTATCCCATCAATACTTTGAACCTCATCAAATGATAAATGGAACTCATAATTATAATTAGTATTAATAACTGCAGGTCTAATAAGATCAAGTATTTCTAAAATATCATCTTCGGTAGGTTCATTCAGATCATTCATATTGGTTGGTTTAGCATTTCTTGTATTGTTAATTACCGTGTCAACTGGCTCAGTAGGGAAGCAATATTTAATGAAGAGTTTTCTCATAAAGGCAAAAAAATCTAATACAGTTTCTTTACTGCATTCAATAGAGTATAGGCCAGCTTCTGATAACAAGATTTCATCTGTTATTGACCCTACAGGGTATGATTTCAAAAGTTTTTTCAGTGAATTAACTAACATAATGAAGCGCTTATTTGGATTAAAATCTAAACCGTGTTTTATTAGTAATGATTGAACTAAATACTCCTCTTGTAGCAAATTTTCATTAAATAGGAGATCGCTTCGTATATTCATAGCAAGTCTAGCAGTGCGGAATAACACCGTAGAGTTAAATATTTCTTGCCAGTTCTCATCTTCTAGAAAGTCTATGATTAAATGAATTTTATGGGCAACATATGAATCTGTTTTTTTTAAATCTATAATTCTTTCTCTGAACTCTTCGGGATTGCTACTTTTTAAATAAGCAAATTGTGAATAATAGGATAAACATTCGTGAGTAATATCAGAAGCTTCTATAAGTCTTTTTGAAAGTAAGTTTAATTTTTCCATATCTTGAAGCTTGAAATTTTCCAAACAATACTTTTTTCCCTCTTCAATAATGAAATTAAAGGCTCCAAAGCTTGTACCTCTTGCCAAGAACATATGAGATAATTCGTGTATGCTTAGTGAAAATAATTCATCTGGGTTAGAATGATACTGATTTGACTCAATTTGAGTGAAGTTTTGGAAACTATATTGTGCAAGAAGATCTCTCATTATTGTGTACCTTTTAGTGTATCTGTTTTTCGAATACACCAAGCATTTTTCCCCAACTTTATAATTGTTAACAATACAGAAGATACAATCCCCGAAATCAGCCCTGATTCAATGCCGAACTTTGCAGACATTGACGCTGAAACAAGAGTAATAACAGTTTCATACTTTGTAACCAAAGAGGTTCTCTCTTTTGAATATTCTTTGTTACTTTTACAAATAAGTTTATATATTTCATCTTCTACATATTTAATAACATTCTTTTTTGAATTATTGAAATAAAGTTTCGTGGAATCCAAATCAGAAAAACTATTGAAAATCCTTAAAAGAATGCTGTGGAAGTCCTCTTCTGTAGAATAGGGGTTATCGAACGTTTCTAATAACTCAAGAATATGGAGCGGAGAAACCTTGATATCTTCTAATTCTTTTTGAATATTTCCTTTTAAAACTTCGAAATCATCATCTGTCATTTGCCAATTCATTTCTTTAAATCTCCTTTTCTAACGTTCAAAAGATGAAGTTTCATTCTACCATAACAAAAAAAAGGCAATTTTTGTAGTACAAAGAATATTATCTAAAAGTTTATTTATGGAGCAGTAACCCTCTGTTTTATGAACTTATAAAAAATCTGATTATTTACTTAATTTCCACAACCAATTTCGATCAAACCTCTGATAGTATTAGGTTAACTAATGACCACTCACATAGTTACAAAAAAGTGCTGAATAGTTAACTATGAACAAAATTTCGGAAATGGCGATAATAGTGAATATAGAGGGATTAACAATCTCGAATCTCAATAATTTCCCTAATATCATCTATATCCAACGCTTCTGCAATCCGCTCAATATGGGCAAAATTGATATTCTCTCGTTTCCCAGACTGCAACTCACTCAACGCAGCGTGGCGGATATCAGACAATCGTGCTAGTTCACGCAACGAGATATTATGTTTTTCTGTGAGTTTATGAATATTAACAACGACTTTCTTTGCCATGTTAAATCACTCCTAAAATTCCCATATGGTCTTGACGTTACGCATGAGAGTACCATATACTTTTTGTATATCTGGTACTCTTATGCGTACCAATTTTAGGAGTGGTGACATGACAAGTACCAACAGCGGAGACCTCGTTTTGCAGTACGCACAACTCATTGAACTAGAAGACGATTATGTTAACCAACTGGTCACATGCAACAAACTTATTCTAGACGCCATGGACATCATTGCGAAGCAGGCAGGTGTGCTAGAGATGGATACCGTGAAACAAGCAGCATATCACCTACATGCCATGGAACAGGATCTAAACAGAAAGTTATTTGAAGTTCGACTGGAGAAAAGCATCTTGGCAAATCAAATGAGCCAGTCTACATAAACCACCTTAACTAAAGGACAGTGCAGGATCATATAAGATGATCTTGAACTGTCTTTTTTCCTTCCCACCCAAACGTTTCCCGCTCCCAATTAAGCATTGACTTTCCTTCCAAATCCCCCTACACTTCAATTATTAAAATACTTTTAAAAACATTCATTGAATGGTTCGAGATGAACGGAAGGAGGCATACAACTAAAGATGTTACCTAAATCACACAACACCCAACAGGTGAAGCGCATCAACGTCGAACTGGTGAAGAATACGCTCCGATCAATGGGCGTAGGCACAAAGGCTTCTATCGCGAACCTGACTAAACTCAGCGTTGCGACATGTGGCACCATCCTGAACGAGTTGCTTCAAACAGGTGAGATTATCGATCTGGGTCCAGACGAATCGAGCGGCGGAAGACCAGCGAGTCGGTACCAGTTTAATGCTGACTACGCCAGTGTACTGTGCCTGATTATTCGAACAGAGGGCGGCATTCACTCGATCACACATACATATGCCAATCTGAACGGAGAGATGGCCGACGAACAGACACTCATTTTGGATGAGATTAATGTCCCGGTGGTAGAGGATCTTATTGCAAACCTGATTGAACAACACCACAATGTGCAGGCGATTGGTATCGGCATACCTGGGGTGGCATACAACGGCGTTATTGGGATTTGCGACGTACCGGAGCTGATGTATCAGCCGCTCGGCCCAAGGCTCAAGGAGCAATATGAAGACGTGGAAGTGGTCATTGGCAACGACATGAACCTGACCGTCTACGGACTGTACAACCAGCAGCAATTTGAGGAAGAGAAGAACTTTGCGGTGGTGACTTTCCCGGAGAACCATTTTCCGGGTGCGGGCTTTATCATTGATGGTCGTCCGCTGACCGGGAACACGCAATTTGGGGGAGAGGTATCTTTTCTGCCGTTTGGCGTGTCACGGGAAGAGCAGCTGAGAATGCTGAAAACTACTGAAGGGTTGCAGGAACTTGTGGTACAGACGCTGGTATCCATTATCGCGATCATTAACCCGGCCACGATTGTGGTAACAGGGGATACGATGGACCCGGCCATGCTGGATGGCCTGACGCAAGGCTGTCTGAATCATCTGATTCCACAGGAGCATATGCCTGAGTTGATCATCCAAAGAGACACTCGGCGCGAATATGTTACGGGGCTGGTCGCGGTGACGCTGGAGAGCCTGACCTACCGCATTCAGGTAATTGAGAAGCAATGGTAAGCAACTACTTTATGAAGTTAAGCAAAATATTTTACACGATAACGGAGAGGGCAGAACCAATCTGAAGAACGCCTTTATCACTGTATTTTCACCTTTAGGAAAGATTCAAAAAAATACAGGGATAACAGCGGTCGGAAGATGGTACTGTAATCGTAGTTATAACGTGTAACCATTTTTCCGAACACAATGGAGGAACTTAATTTGAATCAGCAAGCAGGTACACAAGGAAACAAGAAAAAGTTCAACAAGCTGTATGCCATGCAACTGGCAACGATTTTTCTGGGATTTATCGTATTCGGGATATCGGAAAATATTAAGGGACCAGCCATTCCGCGCATTCAATTCGACTTCAATCTGGATGAGAAACAGCTCGGGACGTTGTTGTCCCTGAATGCACTGGGTTACCTGATCGCCTGCTCCTTCACCGCCATCCTGGTTCGCAAATGGGGTATCAAGGCGGTTAGCATCATTTCATTTGCATCGATGATTCTCTCGGGTGTGTTCATTTATGTGTCTCATACATATCCACTCTTTGCTTCATCATACTTCTTCATGTACATCGGAAACGGCATGCTGGAGATTGCGCTGGCGATTCTGGGGGCGCGGATCTTTGTGAAAAACACAGGTACGATGATGAACCTCTCCCATTTTTTCTATGGGTTGAGTTCAACGGTTGCGCCTTTGCTGGCGACAGGTGTGATGTCGTTGCACGTGTTTGGTCACGAACTGGACTGGCGGGGTATGTATCTGGTGATGTTGTCGCTCTGTCTGCTGCCGATCATTGCGGCGATGCGCAGCAAGTTTCCAGGGGATGATCTTCCTCATGAAGATCGGACATCACTGAAGACGTTAACACGTGATCCAGCTATCTGGCTGATGGTGCTCATTCTTTCTTTTGGCGTGGTATCGGAACTGGCGGTTGGGGGTTGGCTCGTTAACTTCCTGGAGAAAGCCTATACGTGGGACACGGTCAAAGCATCTGGGCTACTGTCTGCGTTCTTCCTCAGCTTCTCGCTGGGGCGTCTGCTGCTTGGTCCATTGACGGACCGGATTGGATTCGTACTGTCGCTGATTCTGTTCTCTGCTTTCTCGGCGGTATGCACGTTCGTCGCGATTGCAGGCGGAGAGGGGCTGGCGTTCTTCTTTGCCGTATCGGGAGCGGGTATTGCGATGATCTATCCAACAGTTATGGCATTTATCGCACGCAGATATCCAAACGGCAGTGACACCGCCATTACATTCACGGTTACCCTGATGGGGATTGGCAGTGTTATTGGTAACTATGTGATTGGTTGGGTGATTGAGGGCGTGAAGAATGCGTATGGTCCAACCACTCAGTTGGGGCTATTGCGCGGACTTCAAGCGGGGTATGGGTTTATCGGTCTATGCGCCGTGATCTGTGCTGCATCTGGAGTGGTGTTGTATGGGTATTTAAAGCGGAAGCAGGAACTGATTTAGTTATCATTTTGATAGTTGAATAATGCATATTGATGAGCAGGTGCTTCAGTATCCTGCTTTTTTTATTATGCTAACGGACAGGTTAGCGCAGCTATAATATTTGAAAATAAGATACGATTGAATGCCTTGCGTCTTACCACACCACGAGCAGGCTGCGGCGACGGATGGTAAGGGAGTATGAAAAGAACTCCGAAACCCACTATATTCAAGGGTTATCGGAGTTCTTTTTTTAGGGTTAACCCAATGCCGAGCTGGTCTTCATTTCATAGACTTTTTGGAGCGTATGGACAAGCTTCGTCTTTTCGTTATCGTTCTCTGTATGGAGATACCCCTCCACAAGCCTGTATCCGAATACGAGAAGGATCAGCTCGTAGACGCAATGATTGGCGATTGGGGATACATCTGCATACTCCGAAAAGCCTTTGTAATACGCGGGGACACATCGCTGGTAGTATTCGACCATGTGATCAATATCCGCTTCATCCGCAATCAGGCTTGCGAGATCCTCGCCCAAATGGCCCCATCCGGCTGTATCCCAGTCGATGAGCGCGATTTTCCCATCGGCATAGATCAAGTTGGTCACCCAGAAGTCCCGGTGGCATAACACGATGGGCAATTTTTCGATGCGGGTAAGTATTTCGTCTGCGTGCTCATCGATGTCGATGAGCATTTGCTGTACATGCTGCGGGAATTCACAGTCCTCGGAGCGTATATAATCGTAGACGACCGGCCATGACCGGTAATGCAGATACGTATTCTTCATGAGATCCACATGACTCAGGTTAGTCAGACTCTGCAGCACAGCGGGCTGATCTACATACAGCTTGCCTTGAAAGCGTCCTAACTCCAGTGCAGCCTGTTCATACATGTCACCAGTCAAGTCTAAACCGGTTACACCATCGATATATTCCAACCACAGCTGGAATTCATTTTCTTCGGCATTGATCTCGGCGAGATAACATGTCGGCCAGCGGAAGACATCCGTGAACGTTGCTCCAAAGTCAGACGCATAGAGATCATATTCCCGGCGCCAAGAACCTGGATCGCCGTAACGTTCCCATTTCTTCTGGATTTTCAGCACGATACGGTACGACAATTTTTCGCCATCCGCGGCTTCGGCGATCCCTGTAACCAGATATACATTTCCTACAGTTCCGCCTTGTAACGGCATGGTTTGGCAGTCGGCCGAGATGATATCCTTCTTGAACCGTCGGCTTAAGGCATGGATTAGCGTTTCGAAATTAATTATATTCATTTCTTCCCACCTCCTTTTTTCTTCGTTTGCTTGCTCTGTATGGCGATCGGCAAGCGCAGCAAGAATGGCACAGCCCGGCTCGGACTGATGGCGGCAATTCGTAAATCGGCATTGCGGGAACCGTCCCTCCACATCGGTAAAGCTTGCGCGTATGCCTTCGTCAGCATCCAAAAGACCAAGCTCACGCATACTACGCGTGTTTCCGCGCTGTGATAAAACGTACCTTTGAGCACCGCCGTTACTTCGCCGCACCCAGTCATGACCGTGAAGCGCTGGCGCCGAAGTTCCGTCACCCTGCCGGGTAATAATCCGTCGGGAATTGCATCTATTTCTGTATAGCCATAGGTTTTCAAATCCATCATGTTTTTTTGTTAGCTCCTTTAATGTTGTTTTTTGGACGCAAAAATGCCACGGGCAAGCAGCCTCTAAAGAAGCTGCTGTCGCGCGGCATCAGGACGCAAAAAAGATACGACCTTCATCGTATCTGCAAACAGCAATATTCACGAAAGGTTACTTTGGATGGCATACCAAATAATACGGAAGTTATCCCGCTTTTTTCGCGTATGCCTACTATTCAGTTTTAAGATGAAACCACCATATAAGTAGTAGCCATTAAAACACATCTCCCTTCGTGTCAGGAACTTGCTTATCGCTAAGCTGTCTACAAAATAACCTATTCTGGAAAAAAAATCAATGCCGAATAAGGTTAACCATGAATTATCCTAAAATCTATGGAGAGACGCTTTTTATTCTGAACATAAACGTAATAATAGCAAGCCAAATGCACAACATTGACAAGCGACCATACAACAAGCCATATGATTGGAGACGACAGAGTAGTCCAGATGCCGAACCAAGGCAGCACGCGTCCTCCGCCGATAAACGTCATCAATGGGGACAGTGACAAGAGAATTAGGATCGGGATCATCTTTCCGACGGTTATCAGAATCATTTTGCTGATCGTTAGGCGTTTGTTTCTCCGGCGGATACGAAAATAGGCATATACGCCCCATACGAGCGTAGCGATGATCAGCGCAATCATGATCATTTCCATGTTTCGACCGTTCACAAATGAGGCTTCAAGCTTCTTCCCCCTCATAATATTCGCGATTTCATTGATAAAAGTCGAGTAATCCACAAAAGCGTTTAAACCAGAATTAAACATTACCGCAATACCCAGCTGCTCATCCAAATAAATCATTTCTTCCGACTTGTATGTCCAGAAAATGCCGCTATGGGAGATCATTCGGTCCCCGGATTCGTCTTGGTCTGCAAGCCAGCCCATGCCGTAGGGACCGATGGCGCCGGCTGCGTGATATTGTTTCATTAGGGTAGGAGAAAGTAGGTGTCCGTGATATTGGGCAAGCATCCATAAAGACATGTCCTCCGCGGTTGAAACGATGCCGGCTGGGCCGTCAATGAACCACAGCGGTTCCGTTTGGCCTACGGCACGTCCCAAAATCAAGTAATGTCCTAGCGGAATAGTTTCATTCCCATAGAATTGCTGCGTCGTGCTGACACTGAAGGTATGGTCCGTTCCTAGCGGTTTGAAAATATGGCTGCTCAGATAATCCGAAAAGCGCTCTCCGCTTACGCTTTCTACGAGGTTCGCCAGCAGCACGTAATTGGGATTATGATAGCTGTAGACTGTTCCAGGGTTATGGGCAAGTTGCACCTGGGTTAACAACCGGTTCACTTCATGCAGGGTTTGGAATTGAGGTAATCTCGTCATATCGGGATTTATTGTGTCATTGAGACCACTGGTTTGATTCAATAAATGGCGGACCGTGATGTCATGAACGCGGGAATCCTGTGGAGATTGCACTGGAAAGTAAGAATCGTAAGCCGCATCCAGGTCAATCTGGCCCTTGTCCGCTAGCTGTAGCACGGCCAATGCGGTAAAGGACTTGCTTAACGAAGCAATGGGGAATTGCGTGTCGCTCGTAACGCTTTGGCCATCTTCGAATGTTCCGTAGCCTTTTGCGTAGTAGACCTCATCGCCTTTGACTATGGAGAGTGAAGCAGCTTTGATGTGATTGGCCTTCATGCTCCGATTCATGTATTCGTCGATGTCTTGCAGGATTTCTGACCTGTCTCGGGCTTCCGTGGCGGATACAGGATTTGGCCACACAGCACATAACAATAGTAAGCAGCTGATTGCAATAAACATTCTTTTTTTCATTTTTAGCATCATAGCACTCCTAGAATTCAAGATAAGGAAATGCTATCAGAACATTTTCAACTATTTATCAACTTGGATCCCAAAACTTGCCGTAACACTCCCGCCGCCTTGAGGTCCATTTTCGATCTGTAGGCTCCCTGCATGTTTTTCGCAAAACACCTTGCAAATGTAAAGGCCCAGCCCGCGATGTTCAGTCGCATCCCACACCTCGCCACGGTAAAAAGGGAGCACAGCCTTGTGCAGGGCTTCATCTGAGAAACCATGCCCGTCGTCTGAGACGGTAATTTTCATAAAGCTTTTCTGAATGTCATAGTGAACGTTCACTTGACTGGCAGCGTATCGAACCCCGTTGGCCACCATATTTTCGAAAATTTGCATGACGATATAGGAGTCCACGTTGATAGCGGCATTATCATATTCCATGGATGACACGAAGGTTTTGCCGATTTGCCTTGCGATTTGTTCGGCGCTGCCGTTTAGTAGAGTTGTCAACGAGATTATATCCGTCAGCTGGCGATGTACTGGGACGTCCTCCAGTTTCTGAATCGAGTTCATAGCCTCCGCATAGCTCTCCAGACGCACGATGTGAAGGTTCATGGTATGGATTAGATCCAGCACCTTTTCTTCTGACAATTTTTTCTCGGGCAGATAGGCGGCGAGAAGCTCGGTGTTTCCTTTCAACACTGACAGCGGCGTTCTCAGGTCATGAGCGAAAATTGCATTGATTTTTTTGCGCTCTTCAACTGAACGCCAGAGTGACCTTACGTTTTTCTCCAATGTTGAGCGCATGTTTTCAAATGTCGCGATCAGCTCGCCCATCTCGTCCCGGCTGTCATAGGAAATGCGGAAGTCTAGATCGTTAGCCGAAATTTTCTCGGAGGCTTGCTTCAATAGATCCAGCGGATGTTTTAGTTTCCATCTGTAAAATAGAATGGCCATGGTGACAATTCCGGTTGCCACGGTTAGCATCACCGCCGCGACGAGAGAGGGAAGCGCCCAATCCGATTCTCCGAAACGCAACCGTAGCTTTTCCGCCCAGGTGAACTCCAGAGTTATGACGGCAAGCACGGCAATAAGCGTGACTACGCATAACAGAATAAAAGATTGCCGTAAGGTAAATCGCTTGAGCAGCAGTCCATTCATGAGCTTGGCCATTTGTATCCTACTCCCCAAACGGTCTCGATTCGGTCATCACAGCCGTGTTCCTTTAATTTAGAGCGAATTCGCCGGATATGTTCTGCGATTACACTTGCGTCGCCTTGGTTGTTCAACCCCCAAATTTTTTCGTACATGCGTTCCTTTTCGAACACGATATTGGGATGAGTGGACAGCAACTCGATAATGTCGAACTCTTTTTTGGCCAGTGGAATTTGCTTATCTAGGTAATAGAGCTCCCGGGCTGTGTAGTCAATGACCAAATCATTGTTAAACCTTACCGAGGATTTGGTGTGAATTCGCTGCTCCCTACGCAAATGCGCTTCGACTCTGGCCCCCAGCTCGTGAATGCTGAATGGTTTCAGGATATAGTCATCGCCTCCGGCCCGAAATCCGGCTATTTTATCGGTATCTTCAATTCTAGCCGTTAAAAATAAAATTGGGCACGATACAAAGTCTCGGATCTTCTCGCATAATTGAAGGCCGTTCTGATCAGGCATGTTAATATCTAGCAAAACAAGATCGGGTTGTTGTTCCACTTTCCGCAGCGCTTCTCTGCTGTCCTTTGCCGTTAGGACGGAATATCCGTTGATTTCAAAATAATCGGACAGCAACTTTCGAAGATCTACTTCATCGTCGACAATCAGTATTTTATGCATCAATGCTCAGTCTCCCGTATCCAAATATTTAACTCAGCATAGCAAAGATCTACAAAAATTAAAATCGCCATCTAATTGTGGGATCTAAACAAATGGAGAGGACGTTGGGATACCGATATTCTAGCGGCAGGTACGAACCCTTTTTAGATTATTTAGCAGAGTATTAGTGACGCAGTAATAAGGGTAGAGAAGAGATAAATATTGGATAGATAGTGAAAAATCCAATTATTGAATCTTTTGGATTAGCTCTTGTGAGGGGAAAATACTCCCCCACTTAAGTCGCTTAGATAGCGGCTGGTTTTTGTTTTATCGATACATTTTTTTGTACGGGTCAAAAACAACAGCTTGTAACGATTAGATAAGTATTCAATTGCTATTTACCTTTTCTTCATTAAGCTAACGGGCAGAATAACGCAACGAACAGAGGTTGCCCTGCGTCTAATAGCTTGTTGGAAAAAAATGAGAGGAGTTGAATGAGAAAGATGACAGCATCATTTTCACATAAGCCCGAAGGATACGAATGTCCATTTTGTCGTGTTTGGGGTATCGAGGAACCTAATCAGGGAACAAAACAAAGGGATATCATCTATCAGAATGAAAAGGTAACGGCATTTATAGCGAGCAAATGGTGGCCAAACAATAAAGGACATGTTCTTGTTATTCCTAATCAACATTTCGAAAACATCTTTGAACTCCCTGCGGATTACGCTGTTGAAATTCACCGCGCGGCTCAGCTTACAGCATTTGCAATGAAAAGTACATATGGATGTGATGGGATTTCTACGCGCCAACATAATGAGCCTGCTGGCAATCAAGACGTGTGGCATTATCATCTCCATGTTTACCCTAGATATGTGAATGATCAACTTTATCTGTCAAAGGGTTCTCAATCCGATCCAGATGAACGCTCTTTCTATGCTGATAAGTTGCGTTCTTGGATAAAGGAAAACATTTAAGATCTAGGAGGAGCGAATGATAACCCAAGTAGAACCTGAGATTACGCGGGCTCTACTAGAGTAAAATTAGGTTCTCTCATTAAGCTCCCTCAATATGATTTAGTTTTCTCACTCAAACTCATGAATTCGCAGGATCTCGTCCTGTAGTTAGAACGGGAAGACAATGTGCGATGAGGAAATGTTTTCAATGAGTTGATTTTGTTTATCCTGGGCTTTAAACTTCATAGTAGAGCGACCTCCTAGATGATGGGCTTTTTGAGGCTATGACCTCGTGTGCAACCCCATCGTACCGAGGCGCTCGTTTTTTTACAAAGACCAAATTATTTATTTTACAGGAATTCTAACGGGAAACGATAGTTCAACCTCAACATAACGGCAGCTGACCACGACTGGCTTCCGTTTTTCATTGATGTAACGAGCAGGTTAGTTCAATTAAAACTGCATTCAACTCATCATTTTGGGAAAAATAAAATATCCCAACTACGAGGTGTTTGCATTTGATAAAGTTATTTTTGACGTTTGTTTTAGCTGTTGGGTTAACTTCGCTAATCGTAACTCCAACTTCTGGAAAGGAAAATACTCCAGTAATAGACATAACTCAATTTTCGCTAATGCAGGAGGCATTGATAATCGAGTTGCATCCTAAAATAATGAGCACTCTTCGTAAAAAGTATCACGACAACTTTTTGTTCGCGAACGCCCATGTGTTGCCGATCAAAGGTTCGGATAACATTGAGTTTGAATCATTTTGGAAATGACAGTAATGAAAGGAGAGCAGCCAGAAAAAGTTCAAATGACGTTTCGACGAGATGGTCTTAATGGCTATAAGGTAGCTCTTTTTAATGTTATTACATACTAAGAAACATGATTTAACTAATGGGAAACGATGGTCAAGTGACTTGGAAATATGGTAAGCAGAAAGAAAAAGAGGAAGTAGAGGCGTTGCGTTTTGGTATTAGGAATGGACTTACTCTGATTGACACTGCCGAAGAATATGGGAATGGAGGAGCAGAGAAAATTGTTGGTCAAGCCATCCATGGTATTAGAAATGATGTTTTTCTTGTGACTAAAGTCTCTGCAAAAAATTATTCTTACAAAGGTGTCCTCAGAGCGGCAGAGGCAAGTTTATGAGGAATTTCATCAATATGGCCCCCTTTATGAAGTATATTCAAGCTGTTAATGGACTACTCTTAAGGTTAAATATTATCTTATGAGGGAGGTCATCGTTTCTTGAAATTTGAACTAGGACGTTGCTTACTAAATGAACGATTGATGGAATCCGGAAAGTCAGCGGAATGGCTGGCAAAAGAATTGCTTTTTAAACCGGAACGAGTTTACGACTTTATTGAAAACAAAAGAGTGATGCCACTCAAAATTGCCATATCGATCGCCGATTCCATCGGTTGTGATGTTCGTGCCTTGTATGAATTAATTCCGAATGATAATGAAGTAATGGGAGATTAATGGAATAAGTGGTAGGTTGCATTAAGGCTACAAATTTGATTCATTAAGCTAACGGGCAGGTTAGTTCAATCGTGTTCGACAGTACCTTTTAGAAATTCACAAAGGCAGGAAAGTACGGGAATTATGTGGAATAAATATACAACTTTATCTTATTTGGAGGTTGTAAAATGGCGTTCCCGACACATATTGTATCTGCAGGCGGAATTGTAGAAGATGGAACTGGAAATATCCTTTTAGTAAAAGCCCATGACGATGGTTGGGTGTATCCTGGTGGGATCACTGAAGTTGGAGAAAACCTGATTGATGGTGTGATTCGTGAAATTAAAGAGGAAAGTGGAATAGACGCCACGGTTAGCCATTTAATTAGTGTTGTTTCAAATACAGCAATCCATAAGTGGTATGACGGTGTGACTGATGTCCCTACCAAGGTCATGTTTGATTTCGTGTGTAAAGCTGTGGGTGGAGATTTAGCTACTTCTAATGAAACGAGCGAATGCAGATGGGTTCCAAAGGAAAATGTTCTGGATTTGATTACTTTACCTGGAATCCGCATGCGTTATGAAGCTTATTTGAACTTTAACGGCTCTGTGAATTATATGGAGTATGTCACTGCGTCAACGACAGAATTTAATATCAAGCTTCAAAGGAGTGTTTAGTTGTACGAGGGATGGTGTATTGAACTAACGGGAAACGAGAAAAAATGAGGAGGCAACAAATATATAATGGTCAATGACCTATACCGAAAACTTGGTCCTTTCTTTTTGAAGAAAAATCTAGTTCAGTTAGCATCTCAGTTTTTTATTTCAGCGATAATCGGAGTTATATATGCATTTATGATCATTGATGAAACAATAGGTGGATATATTAATAAAGTATTACCGAGTAAGAATGGACCGGATCTTCATCAATATTTGCCCATTGTGATCACTGTGTTAATTTACTCGTGCTTTATTCAAAAAAAACAAAGAATTTTTCTGGAAAAAATCTCATTCAGTTGTCTTCATATTCTCATTGCAATACTAAGCTTTATTTCTACTCTTATCGTTATAATGATGGTTCAATTCCGAATGATGTAACTAATAGAATATTACGTTAACGGGAAAGGTTAGTTTAATTCTTACGTCGAATAAATCTACTATTTGAGCGGGGGCCAAGTATACTAAAGGGTAGAATACCCAGAAGCTTAGGAGGAGTAGGAAGATGATTCGGGGTGTAATTATCGAAGGGATGTCTACTGTAGGAAAAACATCATTATTTTCTGCTATAAAGAGATTACATAGTCAAACACAGAATAGTGAAAAAACTATAATTGCAATAAGTGAACACTATTCACAAGTATTGCATTCATGCCAAGGTATTTTAAGATCAATGGATAAGGATGAACATATTTCACTTCTAAATCGACATGTTGATTATCTTGAACAACAATACGATTGGATTAACTCTCTTGGTCATTCAAAACCATCAAAAGGTATATTCTTTCTTTTAGAGAGGTTTCATGTAAATCATAGAGCTGCATTTAAAGCCTCTCCTGAGATTGAGTTGCTTGAGAAACGTCTATCCAGGATGAATGCACATTGTGTACTCTTAACCTTGTCCCAGGATGCTGTTGAGCCTAGGTTTATTGAAAGTCGCGGTGAAGCTTGGAAGTCATATGTGATGGGAAAGTCTACTGCTACTCAAGTATGTGAAGCGTTTTTAGATAATCAAGAAAAACTTCGAATGGCTACGAAACAATCATTGATTCCAACTTTAGAGATTGACACAGATGAAGCAGACTGGAATGTTTATGCGAAACAAGTCCTTATGGATTTACGCTAAACGATGGCGATCAACCAAGACACTACGGCATGTGGTCAGAGATCAGTTAAATCAAATGAAAAGCTTCATTGATGAAACTAACGGGAGACAGTAGGTTCAAGTAATCGATGAGACGAAGAGGGGGAATCGAAATGAAGACGATCAAGTGTATGATGGACCACATGTACTGGGCAGACGGACGTATCTTGGACGCGCTCGAAGAGAGTGAGACGAAGAACAAGGACCTTCTGAAACTCGTTCGGCATGTTGCGGTCGCGGAACGAGTATGGCTGTCCCGATTGCAGGGCAAGGACAGCGCGCAATATTCGTTGTGGGAGGAAGCAGAAGACCTGACGGCGATCCGGACGATGTTCGAAGAAAACGCCGAGCAATATCGCATCTATATCGAAGGGCTCGAGGAGTCCGAGTTGGACGAGATGATCGACTATGCGAACCAGAACGGGGTTCCGTTCCGAACGTCCGTCCGGGACATCCTGTTGCAGGTCCTCTTACATGGGCAATATCACCGGGGACAGATCAACCGGGCACTTCGGATCGAATCGGCAGAGCCTGTCCAAGTCGATTACATCACGTTCGCGAGGCTCTAACGGGGCCTAATAATCACCATTACTCGGAATGGGATCGGCATTGAACTAACGGGAAACGATAACTCAATAAAACCAAGGAGGCAGGCGATTCAACATAATCGGCTGCTTTTATTTAACTAACGGGCAGCTTAGTTGAACACCATCTCAACGTTATAAGGACGTATCTCAGTAAGTATATCTTTGCATTATAATAATTAACTCAACTTTCGCAGCTCAAATCTCCAAACAAACCCTTGATATAGCTGGGTAAACCAGAGATCCATTCTTGTAGTTGACAAAAAACGGCCGTTTT